>NVXM01000022.1 GCA_002733865.1 Sphingopyxis sp. | reverse complement strand
AGCAACTGCATAGAATGCGCAGCATGCGGGTGTAGCTCAATGGTAGAGCAGAAGCTTCCCAAGCTTACGACGAGGGTTCGATTCCCTTCACCCGCTCCAGTTTCCGCCCTTCAGGCCCCCACTACGCCCCCATCGTCCCGCGTGACCAGTACCGTGGTCGAGCGCGGCCGGGAGACGCCATCGCTCACCGGATAACTGATGCCCGGGTGCTGAACGTTGATCCACATTGACCGGTAATCGGGTGTCCAGGTGATGCCGGTGATTTCCGCGCCCCAGGGCCCGACCAGAAAACGTCTGACCTCGCGGGTCACCGGATCCGCGCAGAGCAGCTGGTTGCACCCGGTGTTGCTGGTGTGCGCAGCCGTCTCGTCGGAGTCGGTCTGGATCCACAGGCGCCCGGCGCCATCGAAGGCCAGGCCATCAGGTGATGAAAAGATATCGCCCTGAATGGTTCCGGTCAGATGCGCGGGCACCGGATTGCCTGCGGCGTCGAGCGCTCCCGGCTGATCGCCGGCGAGAAGGAAGATATCCCAGGTAAAGGTGGTCGCAGCGGGGTCGGCATTGTGCTCGTTCCAGCGCAGTATCTGGCCATGCAGGTTATCCGGGCGCGGGTTGGCGGCATCGACCGGATAGACGTGGCCGCGTTCACTGTTGTTGGTCAGGGTAACGTAGACCTCACGCGTCTGTGGGTGCACTGCGACCCATTCCGGGCGATCCATGGGGGTGGCGCCCAATTGGTCAGCTGCGCCGCGGGCATTGAGCAGCACCGCCTGCTGGTCGACAAAGCCGTTGGCCGCGTTCAACCCGCCCTGCCCCCAGATCAGGGGCAACCAGACGCCGCTGCCATCGGCATCGAACCGCGCAACATAGAGTGTGCCCTCATCCAGCAGGCGCCGGTTGGCTACCGGGCTGGCCGGATCGAAGCGCCCTGCCGGAACAAACTTGTAGACATACTCGCCCCGGCTGTCATCGCCGGAATAGACCGCCATCCGGCCGCCCTCTCCCATGCTGACCACCGAGCATTCCCGGCCCAGACGGCCCATCGCCGTGCGCTTGACCGGCGTACTGTGCGGGTCGAAGGGATCGATCTCGACGACCCAGCCAAAGCGATGCGGCTCATTGACATAGCCGGCATGGGGCTGGTCGATGTAGGGGGTGGCATCGAAGCGGCGGTCCGCCGACTCCCAGGCGTAGTATTTGCTGTTGCGCCCGTTGCCGATGGCATAGCGTCGATGGGTGGGACGCTCGGCGTAGTCGGCCGGATCCCGGTTGAAGAAATAGTTATGGAAATTTTCCTCGCAGGCGAGATAGGTACCCCAGGGCGTGACACCCATCGAGCAATTGTTCAGGGTGCCCAGCACCCGGTCGCCCGCGGGATCGCTGAGCGTCTTCATCCGCGCATCGCCGGCCAGCGGGCCGCCGATGGCCATCGGCGTCAGCGCGCTGATGCGCCGGTTGTAACGCCCACTGACCCGCTCCCAGGTACCATTCCGGTCGCGGCGCACTTCGATGATGCTGAGCCCGTGGGCCGCCTGCTCCTTGCGCACCTCGTCCAGGGGCCGCTGGCGGCTGCCGTCGGGACCCTCGAACCAGGTCAGCCCTGCGGTGTGCAGGGTCGGGTTGATGTATTCATGATTGATGACCAGCAGCCCATGATCATTGGGGGCATCGGGCAGCGGAAAATAGTGCATGCCGTCGTGATTATCCCCCGCCTGCTGCAACTGCGCCTGCCAGTCGTCGGACGCGTCCGCCTGCCACTGCGGTGCGCCGGGCAGCACCCCATCACCCCAGCTGAAGAAGGGCCGTGCCGTGTAGCCCGGCGCGACTATCACGCGATCAAAATCGCTGGCGGTCTGCGCCGCAACCCCGCTGAAACCCAGCAGGGCGCTGGCCGGCGTGGCGGCAGCGCGCTGACAGGCCGCCAGTGAACCGCCAAACAGTCCCAGTGCCGCCAGTGCCAGGCCACCCTTGAGCACATTGCGTCGGCTGCGATTGACCAGCGAGGATAATGATTCGGCCTGACTGGGATTGACGCTGTGATCATCCATTGCCTGCAGCCTGGCGTGGTAGTCGGTATGGTCCTGGTTCATTGTGCGTTCTCTATACGGAAACGGAAGGTGTTACGTACCCCCGGCACGGCGACCGCCTTGCCGTCGATGATACGTGGCTGGTAGCGAAACCGGCTGGCCGAGGCGATCGATGGCCTGGCAAAGATCGGATCGCAGGCACCGTCCACCACCGTCGGGTTGGCCACCGTACCGCTCGCGGTCACGGTGTACTCTACAACACAGTCGCCTTCCTTCTGCTGGTCCAGCGCCCGCCGTGGATAGTCCGGGGCCTGCTTGCTGATCGGCAGGTACTGCGCGCTGTCGGCCGCAGCGGCCTGACGTTCTCTCTGCGCGGCTTCGCGCTGCGCCTGCAATGCGCGCTGGGCTGCCGCGTGCTCTGCCGCGACACGTTCCTGCTCGATTCGCTGCTGCTCGGCCCTGGCCTGTTCCGCGCGCTGCTGTTCGAGGCGCGCCTGCTCAGCCTGGCGCTGCTCCTGCAACCTGCGCTGTTCGGCTTGCTTCTCGCGCTCGCGTTCCTGCGCCCGTTTGCGCGCTATGGCTGCCTGGTCGGGCTCGGGTGCCGGAACCCGCTCAGCGATGGGGGGCGGTTCGACCGGCGCTTCAATCGGTGGCGCAGGCGGCTCGACTGTCGGCTCGACTATCGGCTCGACTATCGGTTCGACCATGGGCTCGACGATCGGCTCGGAGGGCGCTAACCGGGGAAGGGTTACCAGCCGCGTCTGCACAGTGTTCGCAACCGGCGCTGCGGTGAGGCCTGGCTGCCAGTCGGACAGCAGCAATGCCGCCAACGCGCCGTGGATCAGCAGGGTGGCCAGGGCCGGAAGCAGGTAGCTGGCGGCCCTGGTTGGCGGACCGCACAATCCGGTGAGATGCTGCTCATGCTGGGTCAGTTTGATCATTGCTGTCATCGCTCAGGGCGCCTCTGTAATCAGGCCCAGCTGCGTGACCCCGCCCTGTTGCAGCGCCGCCATGCCCGCCACCACAAGACCGTATCCGGCCTGGCTGTCGGCGCGGATGAACACCTGGGTCTCGGGCCGAGCGGCTACCAGGGCGGTGATGCGCGCGGTCATGTCTTCCAGGCTGTCAGCCTGATGGGCGTACTCCTCGGTCTCGACGGTGTCGCCCTGGTTCCAGTGGTAGGTACCGTCGGTCTCGACTGACAGCGTGACTATCGACTGCGGATCATCCGTGGCCAGCGCCTCGCTTGCGACCTTGGGCAACTCGATCTGGATGCCCTGGGTCAGCATCGGCGCGGTGACCATGAAGATCACCAGCAGCACCAGCATCACATCGATGTAGGGCACCACGTTCATTTCGGCCTTGGGCTTGCGCTTGTGTCGGGCTGGTCGCATGGGTTACCTCCGGCCCGGGATGTGCAGGCGACGATGCAGCAATGTGGAGAAATCCTCGGCGAAGGTGTAATAACTGTTGATCAGGTCCTCACTGCCAGCAGCAAAGCGGTTGTAGGCAATGACCGCCGGAATCGCCGCAAACAGACCCATGGCCGTGGCAATCAGGGCTTCGGCAATGCCCGGCGCTACCGCCGCCAGGGTGGCCTGCTGTACCTGCGACAGGCCGATAAAGGAGTTCATGATTCCCCAGACCGTACCGAACAGGCCGACATAGGGGCTGACTGACCCGACGGTGGCGAGAAACGGCAGATTCCGATCAAGGCGCTTTTCCTCCCGGGCGATTGCGGCCGTCATGGCGCGCTGGGCGCCCGCCATGACCGCATCCGCCTCGGTGTGCGGATGCTGTGCCAAGAGGGCATATTCCTGCTGCCCCACCCGGAAGATCTGCCCGGCACCGTGACCCTGCAGATCAGCGCGGGCAGCCAGCTCCTCCAGACTGCCGCCACTGGCAAACTGGCGTTCGAACAGACGCATATCCCGGCGGGCGCCGGCCAGGACCAGGCAGCGCTGAATGATCACGAACCAGGAGGCGAGCGAGGCGGCGACCAGCACCAGCATCACCAGCTTGACCAGCAGGCTGGCCTCCTCGATCAGACCCCAGATACTCATTGTGTCGACTGCGACAGGCATGTTGTATGTCTCCATTGGGGCCCGGAAGGGAGCCCCTTGTGTATTGACGGATGATTGCGTTGCAGTTTGATGACGCCGGTTCAGTCAAGATCCAGGGCGTCGGCGACGGCTTGCCAGGGCACCAGCTTGTAATTCTGGTTGTTCTCCGGCATGCGCTTGCGCCCGTCCTGTACCACCAGCAGGCCCTGGCTCCAGGCGCCGCCGAGATTGGCGGACGTCACCTCCAGGCCATCGGTTTCCGACACCCCGTCGATACCGCGCTGGGCATTCAGCCCGATACGGAAGGCACCCCGCTGGGCATAGGGCGCAACACCGTCAAGTACCACGTAGCTGTCATTCCCCTGGCTGGAGATCACCAGATAGGGCGATGTGGCATGCTGAAAGAAGCCCAGACCCTCGATGTCCGCCGCCACCGGGCCACCGACGCCAATCACCTGCTGCATATCGGTTGCCGCTTCGGCGCCAGCGGCCAGGGTCCAGACGGCAGCCCCCTCTTCGCCGATAAACAGGCGCTGACGCAGATCATCCGAGACGCAGCCCTCGGGCTGGCTGGCGACCCGGAATTCGCGCACCAGTTCACCGGTCACGCCGCTCTCACCAGCCCCAAGCTGGTACTGCAGGAAGCGCCCATCCTTGTCATTGGCAACGGCGTACAGGGTGCCCTCCGGCGACTGGCTCATGCACAGGCCATATATCTCGCTCAAGGGCGTCGCCACCTGGCCCAGCTCGGCCACGTGGCCAGTGTCCGGGTCCACGCTGAACAGGTGCAGACTGTTGGCATCGCGGTTGCTGGCGACCGCCAGATCCACCCGGCGTTCACCCAGAATGAAGCCGCTGCGCAGATCGACATTGTTCAGCCGACCGACCGGCAGAAATTGCACCTCGCGGCCCTGCAGGTCATACACCCCCAGCCCGCTGCGCTTGTCGGTGCCCAGAACAAGACTCTGCGACGGATCGCCCTTATTCAGCCAGATCGCCGGATCGTCAGCAGCATCCCCTACGCTGGGGACCGGATCGGTCTGCACCCGTGATTGCAATACCGGCAGCGTTTCGGCCACTGGCGCCTGCTCGGGCTGCCAGGCAAAACGCCCCCGGTGCAGCAAGGTATCGCCATCGTTGACCAGCAGCACCTCAAGGCCATCGGACACTGTGCGGGCACTGATGTCTTCCGGCTCTTCCAGCCCTTTCAGGGCCTCAGTGCGCTGCAATTGCCAACCTTCATCGGTTTCCCGATAGGCGTGCAGCTGGGCGGCCTGCGCGTCCAGCACCAGCAAGCCGCCGGGTACCGCTGCAATACCGGCAACACTCCGGGCAATGCCGCCAAAGGGCGCGACCAGATCAACCGGATGGCGCAGCAGATCCGCTTCGGGGTGGGCCCCATAGGCCCAGACGCCAACATTCTCCTCGCTGACGAACAGCGTCTGCTGCGCATCATCCACCGCGCAGTGCTCCGCCTGGGGTGGCATGCTCAGCCTGCGTACCCGGTGCGCCTGGGCCAGCAGGCCCTGTTCGCTGGCCACCAACCATTGTTCGCCCAGCCCCTCTTCACCCAGCAGGAAGACAAAGAGATTGCGTCCATCGTCCTGATACAGGCACAGACTCTCGACACGGAAATCGCTGGCCGGCAGGCGCAGCGGGTCACCGAAAACCAGCCCCTGCTCCAGATGCACCAGCATGGGTTGGGCCGTGGCCGTATCCACCGACGCCAGCAACAGGCCATCGGCAAACGGCTTGAGGTCCAGGGTCTCGTACTGCCCGGGCAGGTGCGCCAGGGATGCCCCGGCGGCATCCAGCAACCACAGGCCGTTGCCGTCGGCTGCCACCCGATCGCCCGTAGCAGGATTGCCAGCCGGCACCAGACGCCAGTCCTCGGCCCGCTCGGCGGGCCCTGGCGCGGCGCTCGCCAGGGCCAGTTTTTCCGGCGTAGCATCGGCCGCCGGAAGGGTCGCCTGCACATCACAGGCGCTGATTAACAGACTTGAAAGGAGCGCCACGGCAAGCCGGGTGCGCATGAAAAGGTAAGGCATGATCATCTCGCGTTCAGGTTGGCACATCAGAAATGGGTCAGCGTCAGGCCGAGCTTGTAGGTCGGGCCGTACTCTTCGTACTGGGCGTTGTAGCGACGGCTGCCGGTATAGACGTAATAGGACTCGTCCGTCAGGTTCTGCGCCTCGAAGAACACTTGCAGGCTCTCGGTCAGGAAATAGCTGGCGCTGAAGTCAACGAACAACTGGTCGTCCACCTCGAGGTCGTAGCGTTCATCCAGCACGTCGCCCACTTCGTCCAGATAGTCGGACTTGTAGTTGCCCGACAGGCGCAGGCTCAGCTTGTCGTTCTCCCAGCCCAGGGTCAGGTTGCCGGTCAGGTCGGATTGTCCGGGCAGGCTGATGCTGCGGCTGCGCAGGGCACCAATGTCGGGATCGAACTGCTCTATCTCGGCATCGGAGTGGGTGAAGGTGGTGTTGGCGCTCAGCAGCAGCCCACTCCAGGGGCCGGCCAGCCAGCTGAATTTCTGGGCGTAGGCCAGTTCGAGCCCGTAGACCTCGGCCTTGTCACCGTTCACCGTGGTGATGGCTTCGTCAAAGCCGACATAGGCGCCTGTGCCGGCCAGATCGGTCTGATAGGCAAAGTGCTTGATGTCCTTGTAGAACACGAAGGCGGAGATCGCTCCGGCGCGCCCCATGTAATGTTCGACGCCCAGATCCAGATTGCTCGACTCCAGCGCCTTGAGGTTGGGATTGCCGAATTCGGCTTCGTCGCCATCCAGCACGAAGCCGGGGAACAGCTGGCCGAAGGTGGGCCGGACCACGGTGTTGGTCCAGGCAGCGCGCACCTGAGTCTGTGCGCTCGCCTGGTATATGGCATGCAGGCCAGGCAGCCAGTGGTCATAGCGGTTGCGCTCGCGGGTAGCGGCAAATACACCGTCAGTCAGGCTGGTACCACTTGCCTGCAAGCGGGTCTGCTCGTAACGCAGGCCGGCGATGACGCGCAGGTTGTCGATATCCAGCGTATTCATCACATAGGCGGCATTGATGTCTTCGTCGATCTCGAAATCATTGATCCGCGACTCCTCTTCATCATAGAAGTCCGCGCGATTGAGCCCGGCGACCAGTCCCTCGACTGCACCGGCAGAAATGTTCGGCCCGAATCGACCCAGGCCGTAATCGACAACGCCGTTGCTGAAGCGGGTCTGATTCAACTGGGCGTCGGTAAAGCCGAGCTGGTCGAAGTCCTCGAACACCCAGACATCCAGATCATTGTCCTTGGTACGGCGGCTGGCCTTGGCGCCGAACTGGACTTCGGAGGGGTGGTAGCCCCACATGAACTCCCGGCTCAGATCCAGGCGCAGGTTCCGCTCGGTATCGGTGGTGTTCTGCTTTTCCCACTCCACCTCGGTGAGCGTGAAATTGGCCGGGTCATAAAAGGCTTCTCCGGCCTGCAGTTGCGGTTTACGAGTGTCAGTGAAACCCGTGTCGGCAAAATCATCGTTACCCTCGAATTCGGCGTTGGCGATACCGCCCGGGCTGTCTTCACCTGCCTGGCTGTATCCCGCCTGCGCACTCAGGTTCCAGGCGCCCATCTGCCGCTCGCCACCGAGGACCACGCTCTTGACCTCCTGGGTCTCTTCCCGGGCTTTCAGGCCACGTACCGCTTCGGCGTCACCGGTCTCACCGACCGCTTGCGGGTCGGCAAACTCGACCGTATTCGACAGCCGCACTTCATCGTCGCTGTAACGGCTATACAGGGTGCGCAAATACAGTTCGGTATCCCCGTCGGGGCGATAATCGAAGTTCAGACCGGCACCGGTCCGCTCACGGGTGATGTCGTAACGCCGCTGCTCGAGCTCTTCGAGCCGCGCGCCGTTTTCAAAATCCCAGGCGCCGCCGGTTTCGACGTTGTCCGAGCCGAAATCGCGTTCCTGCCAGCTCAATGCAGCGGCAACGCCAAAGTTGTCGACGCCCTCACCCAGGCTGAACCGGTTGCTGAATGCACCCGATACCTTGGGGCTGTTTTCACTGGTATTGGCATCATGACTGCCTTCAACGCTCAGGCTGGAAAACAGGCCGTCATGGTCGAAGCCCGACAGACTTTCGATTTCAATCGTGCCGCCCAGGGAGTTGGCATCCATATCCGGGGTCAGCGTCTTGACGACCGACAACGACTGGATCAGTTCGCTGGGCAGCACGTCCAGAGCGACGGCCCGTCGATCGTCCTCGGGAGCAGGCACCAGGGTACCGTTGATGGTGACACTGTTGAGATCCGAGCCCAGACCGCGAATCCGCACGAAGCGCCCCTCGCCCTGATCGCGCTCGACCGACAGGCCCGGGACCCGCTGCAATGCCTCGGCGGCGTTGTCATCTGGCAACTGCCCTATACCGTCGGCATGCACCACGCTCTTGATAGAATCGGCCTTGCGCTGCTCGTCCAGAGCCTGTTCCATCTGCACGGTCTGCCCGATCACATCGACCACTTCGGTCGGCATGTCCTGTGCCCAACTCTGACTGCAGGCCGCTACGGCAATCGCAACCAGGCTTACTCTGAAGCCCGTTTGTACCCTGGTGTTCTTTGCTCCGTCCATTTCCTGTCTCCCCGTTGGTCCGACGAGGGGCACTCAGCCCGCCGTTTCTGCAGACGGACGTTAGGGAGCGTGGATGTCAATTCGGTTACAGTGCCGGCTGCATCCCGCCTGAAACGGGCCTTCAAGAGGCCAGATGAGCATTTTTTGAGCCGAAATGACGTCCATTGCGGGCTAATTGGGCCTGGAACCCGCCGGCGGCGGGCGGCACGAGCCGGTCCAAGGGAAAAAAGTGGCCTGTCAGGCCCTTTCCCCCTGAGCCGAAATGACCCCGTCACTGCAACCTGACTGTCATACCCATCTGTTGTGCTGGGCCTGATCACCAGACAGGGCCCCATATGCACTCCATGTTGCAACTTCACCGATTCAAACTGCTCGGACTGTTTCTGCTCGCCAATACCGGCCTGATCATTCACCTGCTGGCCGGCACCCTGAAGCCGATCAGCGACTGGAACTGGCTGGACATCGCCGGGGAAGGCGGTTCGGCGGCACTGGTGCTGGTCTGGCTCTATCTGCTGCTCAAGGGACGCCCGGCTGGCATGGTGACAAACCTGCTGTACGCGGGGCTGGCATGTCTGTTCTTTGCCCTGTGGATGGATACCGTGGATGAGTTCATTGAACTGGCCGAAACCGTGCGCTGGGACGGCTGGCTGGAATCGGGGCCGATGCCGATCGGCTTTGTGCTGCTGACGCAGGGCATCTTCCACTGGCACCGGGAGCAACTGGCCATCAGTGCCCGCATGCGCAATACCGAGCGGGTCTTCCGCGAGCACCGCCAGTTCGACAAGCTCACGCCCCTGGGCGATGCCGGCTATTTTCGGGCACAGCTGGACATGGCCCTGGCGGAGGCCCGCACCGCACAGCAGCCGCTGTCGCTGGTACTGCTCGATCTGGATGAGTTCAGCTGGATCAACCGACGCCATGGCCAGCGCGAGGGTGACCGGGTGCTTCAGGTGGTCGCCCAGCAGATACTGTTGAACCTGCGCGGTCACGACCTCCTGTGTCGCCTGGCGGGGGACCGTTTCATTCTGCTGCTGCCCAACACCCCGGAGAGCCAGGCCCGATTGATCGCAGAGGAGCTCAGATTGTCGATCGGACATCTGGCCTACAAGAGCTCGCAGCAGGGCGAACGCATCGAGCTCAGCGTGACTGCGGTTGCCCTGATGGCCCGCCTGGATGCCGGTGATGACCTGCTCGAACAGCTCAACCGGGCCATGGCCAAGGCCAAGCCGCCCCGCCTGGCTCGCAGCGCATGAACAGCAAAGGCCATCCCGTGCGTGCCTGGCATGACTGCGAGACGCCGTTCATTGCCACCCATTATCAGCCGGCGACGCTGATCGACCATGCCCTGGCACGCGGTATCGACAGCCATCGCCTGCTCCGCGGCACTGGCATGTTCTACGAGGATCTGCTGACCGGGACACGGTTGATCAGTCCCCGGCAATTCCTGCGCCTGATAGCCAATGCGCAGCAGCTGATCGGTGCCGACGACACCAGCTTTCTGTTCGGCCAGCAGCAATTGCCGGGGCACTGCGGCGCCGCCAGCCATGCCTTGAGCCATGCCGACAGCCTGGACCAGGCTTTGGAGCGGCTGATCGCCTTGAGACCACTGGTTTCGCCCTTGCTGCACCTGCGCACCCGGGTGGACGAACAGCACCTGCACCTTACCTGGGTAGACACCTATGGAGCCGGCGAGCAGCTGGCCTTTCTGGTCGAGGCCAGCATGACCGCGATGACGGCCATGTGCCGGTGGTTGTCGGGTGAGACATGGCCATGGCAATACCAGCTCGGTTTCGCCAAACCACGGCATATCGAGCAGTACTGGGTCCATATGGGCGAGGACCTGCGTTTTGGCTGCCCGCTCAATACCATGCGCCTGCCACGTTCCTGCCTGGTACAACGCTGGCCCCAGGCCTCGGCCATTACCGCTGCGGTCACCCTGCAACAGGCTCGGGCGGAACTGGAGGGCTTGCCCCTGGGCCAGGGCAGCCTTCTGGAAGTGCTCTTCGAGCATATCCAATTGCATATTCGCGACCCCCTGAACCTGGAAAGAGTCGCCCAGGCCTTTGCCATGAGTCCGGCCACACTGAAGCGACACATGAAACGCCATGGTACCCATTTCCAGGCCCAGCTTGATCAGGTGCGCACCCATGAAGCCCTGGCGCTCTACCTGAGCAAGGGGTACAGCACCGAGGAAGTCGCGGCGTACCTCAACTTCAATGATCCGGCCAATTTCCGCCGGTCCCTGCGTCGCTGGACCGGTTGCTCCCCCGGCGAGCTCAAGCTGATGCTCGGCTGATACCGACCGTCTGACTCGGCGGCGCATGGGACTGGCCAGGCTCGGTTGATAGTCTGTATCCTGCGGTGCCCGACACCACCCTGGGCTGCCGATGAAACGCTTCGTTCTGCTGGATACCACTCCCCTGCCCGATGGCGGCGCACTGTGCCTGTTCGAATACGGCGAGGATTTCGTCATCAAGCTGGAGGGCGGCAAAGGCGGCCAGTTGATGAATACCCGGACCCACGGCTCCGAGGACGCACTGGGCCGCATCCCCTGTCAGAGGGTGGCCTCGCGCCCAGCCCCCCGCGTGCTGATCGGAGGGCTGGGCATGGGGTTTACCCTGGCCGCCGCGCTGGAGCACATGGGCAAGAACGCAGAGGTGGTGGTCGCCGAGCTGCTGCCCGCTGTCATCGAATGGAACCGCGGCCCACTCGGAGCCAAGGCAGACTATCCGATCCGGGATAGCCGGGCGCACGTGGTTTGCGCTGATGTGGCCGAGGTAATCCGCAACGAGCCCGGCGGTTTCGACGCGATCATGCTCGATATCGACAATGGCCCCGAAGGCCTGACCCAGTCGGCCAACAGCTGGCTATACAGCGTTGCGGGGCTGGGCAGCTGCGCCCGGGCCCTGCGCAAGGGCGGCATTCTGGCGGTCTGGTCGGCCAGTGCCGACCAGCGCTTCAGCGCTGACCTGCGCAAGGCCGGATTCGACGCCGAAGAAGTCAAGGTCTATGCCCACGGCAACCGCGGCACGCGCCACACCATATGGCTGGCCAGTGTGGCGGGCGGCGCCCGCAGGTCCTGACTCAGCCCGGGTAACCCGGGGGCCACTCGTCACAGCGCGGCAGAGCACCGCCATAGGCCAACCAGGGCACTTCGTGACTGGTCCAGATATGCGCCGAGGGGCGTACGCCGGGATCCTCGTCCAGCGTGGCGACCCGCAGCACCATATAGGGCACACCGACCTTTTCCGCGACCAGCTGGGTACCACAGCGACTGCAGAAATAGCGGATCTTGCCCGGAGAGGATTCATATTGCGCCAGCAGGGACTCGCCCTGCAGCCAACGGAAATGCGCCTTCTTGACCCCGCATCCGCTATTGAAGGCCGCTGCGTGAGCCTTGCGGCAGGTGCTGCAGCCACAGTGACGAATGGGCGTGTCCAGGCTGTCCGCCTGGTAGACGATGGAACCGCACAGACAGCTGCCTTGCATGGCTCAGGCCTCTTTTGTTTTCAGGACCACAAGCATAGCAGCTGCCTGCCGGCGCGCGGATTCAGATGATCCGCGAGTAGCGCTGATTGTTGTCGTGAACCTGATAGGCATCGAACACCATGCAGACCGAGCGCACCAGCAGCCGGCCCGCGGGGAGAATGCGTATGCCGCGATCGGTCAGCTGGATCAGCCCGTCACGACTCATCTGCCGCAGCACGGGCCAGCAGTCGGCAAAATAATCCTGAAACACGATGCCGAAGCGCCGCTCGATATCCGCAAAATCCAGCGCAAAATGGCAGATAAGCTGGCCGATCACAGCGCGGCGTAGCCGGTCATCGGTATGGCACTCCAGACCCCGCCGAGTGGCCAGATGACAGCTGTCCAGAGTGTGCTGGTACACCTTGATGTCGCTGCTGTTCTGGCTGAACAGGTCGCCCACCTGGCTGATGGATGACACGCCCAGGCCGATCAGGTCGCAGTGCCCATGGGTGGTATAACCCTGGAAGTTGCGTTGCAGCTCACCACTGTCCTGGGCATTGCTGAGACTGTCATCGGGCAGCGCGAAATGGTCCATGCCAATGTAGCGATAACCGGCTTCGACCAATTGTCTGATGGTATTTTCCAGCATCGCCAGCTTCTCCTGGGGCGCGGGCAGATCGCTGGTCTCGATACGGCGCTGGGGCAGGAAGCGTTCGGGCAGATGGGCATAGTTGAAGACCGAGAGACGATCGGGCTTCATTGCGATAATGGCGTCCACCGTTCTGGCGAAGCCCTCGACCGTCTGTTTCGGCAGGCCGTAGATCAGGTCGATATTGATCGAGCGGTACTGCAGCGCACGCGCGGCATCCAGGACGGTCTGCGTCTGCTCCGGCGTCTGCAGACGGTTGACCGCCCGTTGTACGTCCAGGTCCAGATCCTGCACACCGAAACTGACCCGGTTGAAACCCAGCTCGCGCAGCAGACCCATGGTGGCCCAGTCAGCCTCCCGGGGATCGATCTCGATACTGTAATCCCCCACATCGTCATCACGCAGATTGAAACTGGAGCGCAGCTTGGCCATCAGGGCGCGCAGCTGATCGTGCGCCAGAAACGTCGGCGTGCCACCACCAAAATGCAACTGCTGAACCTGCTGATCGGCACCTACATGCTGACTGACCAGATCGATTTCGCGAAACAGGCTCTGCAGGTAGGGCTCGGCCCGGCTGCGATCCTTGGT
>NVXM01000013.1 GCA_002733865.1 Sphingopyxis sp. | reverse complement strand
GCCGGGGCTTTCGGGCGGAGCCGAACCCATGAATATATATTCGGCGGTGTTACTCGAAATTTGCTTCGAAGTTGCCCACTCCCGTTATTATTGGTCCCATAACTTCACCTGGACGTTCTCGGAAGCAGGGATTCAGCCTTGCTAGGCGTGTAGAAAAATATTGACAATAATGTTTGAAAAATCGCCAATAAATGATCATTTCTGGATAATTACATCAAAGTTGTCGGCATGGCTCTTTCAATAATGGACCGCGTGTCAATGACCGCGGTGGAAGCACCAAAAAGATTACTGGGTCGATCAAATCTTAACTTGCAAAAAGCTTCGGCGACAGGGTTGTACGCATTTATGAGCACTGCTGCCTGAGCGGTCATTGCAAGACGTTCGACGATGTTTCGGGCATCATGCTCCACCAGGCTACCAAATTCCAGAGTTTTCAGGTGATCGTCATAGGAAGGATAGCCCCCGCTTGCAGAAAACAGAAATTCCCGCAGACTGTCGAGCGCTTGGGGTTCGCGTTCCATTGCACGCAAGACATCCAGCGCGATCACATTTCCCGAGCCCTCCCAGATCGCGTTCAGAGGAGACTGGCGGAAAAGACGCGGCATCGAACCAGTTTCGACATAGCCTGTTCCGCCCAGACATTCCATGGCTTCATACACCATCGCGGGCGCACGCTTGCATACCCAATATTTTGCGATGGGGGTCAGCAGACGGGACAACGGGTCGGCCATATCAAATGCGGCTCCGACCTGGAAGGCAAGAGCGGTGGCGGCTTCACTTTCTAGAGCAAGATCGGCAAGCACGGACATCATTGCAGGCTGTTCGATCAACCGGCGCTGCATGACCGTGCGATGAGCCGTGTGCCACAGCGCTTCGGTAAGTGCGGCACGCATTGTGGAAGCTGAACCCACGATGCAATCAAACCGGGTATGCTGGACCATCTGAATAATGGTTTTTACGCCTTTCCCCTCTTCGCCAAGCCGCTGCGCATATGCATGATGATATTCAATTTCGGAAGACGCGTTGGAGCGATCACCAAGCTTGTCCTTGAGCCGGATTACGCGAAATCCTGCATTGCGCTTGCCATCAGGCGTCCAGCGCGGAACGATAAAGCAGGTCAGACCGTTACCTGTGTAGGCTAGCGTCAGGAACGCATCGCACATGGGCGCAGAACAGAACCATTTATGCCCCGTAAGATGATAGGCACCATCTGCATATTCAGCACGCGTCGTATTCGCCCGGACGTCCGATCCCCCCTGTTTTTCGGTCATCGCCATTCCGATTGTGACACCTTTTTTTTCAGGTGCTGGTCGGACAACGGGATCGTAAAGTGACGATGTGATCCGCCCGATCCACTCATATCCGACATCTGGGTCACGTTTCAAGGCGGCGACGGCGGCGTAGGTCATGGTCATGGGACAACCGGTGCCAGCATCAACTTGCCCGAGCAGGAAACTCAACGCTGCGTGAAGAACATGGCCTGCTTCGGTTCCGTCCCAACCAGCGGCGGCCACGCCTTCGCCGAGGCCAAGCGCCATCAGTTGATGGTAGGATGGGTGGAATTGCACTTCATCGATCCGTCTTCCCTGACGGTCATGGGTGTCAAGCACGGGCGGGTTTCGGTTGGCCGCTTCTCCCCAGCCAATGACTTCGCTGGAACCAGTGCGTATGCCAAAGCTGGTAAGTCGTTGCTTGTGAACTTCCCCTCCCGCCATTTTGACTGCATCGACCAGCGCCTGATCCGAGCTAAACCGGTCAAATGCTTCTAGCGTGGGCGGTTGGTTTGTAACCTCATGGCTTTCAAGACTGCTTATGGGGCGTAGAGAGGTCATGACGATATCATTTCTTTGCAGGTTTTTTGGTGCCCGCGCGGCGACCGGGTTTGCTTTGCACGTCATCGTTCCGGTCAATGCCGAGCGTCCATGCCGGCGGGTCGCTGGCAGGGAAGCTTTCACGCAGCGCTTCATCAACCATATCGCTCTTTTTCTGTAACGCTATTTTCCGTCGGCTATTAACCACTTTCAGCTCCTCAGATGAGATCATACCGATGTCAGCCATCATGGCCCAAGCTTTGTTGTTCGGCCCATTGGGGTATAACAAGATCGCCAATCCCCAGAGTTTCGTTCGTTTTGGCGATTGATACGGCAGGGTCCTGCTCATTGCCCGCAAGTGCGCGTATAGCATCAATAGTCTCCGGGATCACGATGGCCTGGTTATCAACCATATAGCTAAAATATAGATCGGTTCCGTCAACTGTCAGCAGATCACGCCATATAGCCACTTCATAGAGATTGGAATGCCGGCGTCCATTTTCAGCCATCCACTCCTTTACCACATTTATTGCCGACAGTCCCGTGCGGCTGTCGATTAGCAGTATCCGCGAAGATTGGGACAGTGCGTCAAGAACATCCGCTTTTGTGGCCGCTCTCGCCATTTCGACGTACCAGGTGTGAAGATGAGCGAGCGTTTCGGGCACCCGGACTGCTATCGTTGTGACATCGAGATCCGGATCAACAAGTCTGGCATCAGGCCCCTGATGGCTCGGGACTTCGCGCTCAGGAACAAGCGTATTCATGATGCCGCCAAGATGGCTTTCCCATGGGTCGGTTGCTCGGCGGAGCAGTGTTCCGCGCGCTTTTTTCAAAAGGCCCGCGTTCTTGAGGGTTCCCAATGTGCGAACGATGGACGTTGTATTGCAGCTAACCACGCGCGTTGCGCTGCGTCCGATCGTGCTGGAATAGCTTGTTTCTGCGACAAAGGAATGGCCGGTTACATCATGTTTTTCACCGCCTTGAACGATGAAGGGCCGATCAAGTTTGCGATATAATTCGGCATTCTCAGCGCCTCGGTGCTTGGGCGTACAATCGACAATGATGTCGCTTGATTCCACAAGATCGGTCAATAGTCCGTTAGTGGGTAAGCCTGCCGCCTCCATAGCTGCGCTGGCTTCTGCTGTGGCCGCGAAAAGCGCGATGCCCTGGCTTATAATCTGGGCAATGCGCCAATCTGTCGCGACATCAGCCACGCCCGATAGTATCATGTCGGACTGTTGGCTGATTGCGGTGGCCGTACGGCTGCCGATCACACCGTATCCGACAATTGCGACTTTGATCTTATGATCGTCTGCCATTTCTCTATCTCTTTCCAATCCAGTTAAAAATGTTGCCCATGCCTTGAGCTACAAGAGCAGTGCTGCAATCCCGATCCGGGATGTTTCGTGCGGAACGGCGTCTGTCGAGATGATATCTTTAGCAAGTTGGTTTAGCTGCCAATAGGTGCTGCCGGTAAACAGGGCATGCACAGTCAATATATAGGGTTTAGGGAAACCCCGCGCGATCAGGGCTTCGGCGGTTTCGATCATTGTTCGCCCTGATGAAATAATATCATCGACAAGCACCGGAGCCAAGCCTGCATAATCGCTCAAGTCCGGCACCAATATCTCGACTTCGTGATCACCGAGGCGGTTTTTATTGAGAATGAGATGGCGCGCTCCGGCGCGTTCTGCCACAGCCTCAACCCATTGCTGACTTTCAGAATCGGGCCCCACCACGAGAGCTTTCTTAACATTCTCCCCGATCCAGTCGGCAAGAAGCGGCGCAGCGTGAACGACCTTGGTGGGCATCGTGAATATCTCTGCCAGATCTGAAATACGGTGCAGATGAGGATCAATCGTGATCAAATGGTCAAACGAGTCGGAAAGCAGTTTGGCGAAATGCGTGGATGATATCGATTCCCCCTCCTGAAATCTTTTGTCCTGCCGCATATAGGCCAGATAGGGCGCAATGAGGCGCACGGTTTTTGCGCCCAGTTCACGCGCGGTTTTCGCTGCAAAAATCAGCCGCAATATCTGATCATCGGGGCGAGCGAGGGTGCAAACAAAATCCACATCTTTCCCCGTCACATCATCGGTCAAACGAACATAAGATTCCCCGTCAGGGAAGTGACGGGTTTCCAATGTACCCAGCGCGGAGGAGGATAGTCTGGCAAGATCGGCCGCCAAGGTTTCATTGCCCGGCAAGGGGATAAAAATGCGCATGGTCACTCCTCTATTTTCAATATATCTGGATTGGCAGCAGCATATTCCAGCGCATAATCCAGGGCGCCCTTGGCTTCGGCATGGACCGTGAATAGTGGCTGACCGTTTGTAACATGGTCGCCCAGGCGGAAATGTATCGCAAGACCAGCAGCCTTTTGGCGCGGGGCTCCGGCCAATTTTGCTAATCGCGATAATTTACGATTGTCGATGGAGGATATCTTGCCGCTGCTCTGCGCCAACAGGGGGCAGGTCAATGGAGCGACCGGGGGCGTGCGCATGCCGCCTTGCGCCTCGCAAATCGCCTGAAATTTGTTCCATGCCCGGCCATCAACCAAGGCGGCCTGCGCCGCCGCAAGTCCGTCACCGGTCTCTACGTGATTTGCCAGCTCCAGAGCCTGTGCGGCAATCAATATTGCCCGTTCCTTTAAGTCTTGCGGTGCATCGGGATTGTTTTGCAGGACAGATAAGACGTCATGCGCCTCAAGGGCAGGGCCAATGCCGCGTCCCACAGGTTGAGAGCCGTCTGTAAAAACACATCGTGTCTCCAACCCAAAATTGGCCGCGACAGCGGAAAGATGCGCGCCCAATGTTTTAGCCTTGTCCAGCGAACGGACTTTGGCAGTCAGACCAACCGGCAAGTCAAGGACGACATGGGTGGCACCGGCAGCAATTTTTTTAGATAAAACGGATGCGATCAACTGTCCTTCGGTATCAATATCAAGAGCCCGCTCGATGCGGATTAAAATATCATCTGCCGGGCTGAGATTGACGGCGCCGCCCCAGGCAATACAGGCCCCTTGCTCTTCCACCACTCGCCGCATTTGTTTCAGATCGAGATCAACAGGGGCAAGCGTTTCCATCGTGTCGGCGGTGCCCGCAGGAGATGTAATAGCGCGTGATGACGTTTTTGGCATTGTGAAGCCCAGACTGGCAACTATCGCCACGACAATCGGTGTGGTGCGGTTGCCCGGCAACCCGCCGACACAATGCTTGTCCAAGATCATCGGAGCGTCCCAAGACAACCGTTCTCCTGCACCCACCATTGCCTTGGTCAAATGGCATATTTCCTCAATGTCTAGCGGCAGAGCCGAGCAAGTTGCAATGAACGTTGCCAGATGGATATCTGCGTAGCGACCAGCGGCAATATCGCCAATAATGCCCTGGAAGGCCGGCTCGTCGAGGCGTCCTCCATAAATTCTGCGTCTGATATCTGCCAATGATCCTATGGTCGGCACATGGCTAACTGCAATATCCGCCCCATCTTCAATCCCAAGTTTCGCCCAGGCGGCCTCGGACAATCCAGCTTCCCCTGTTGTTAGCCAGTCATTATCGACTTGATAGAGTGTTGCTATAATTTCTCGCCCCGACACAGACGTTAGACGCACGCGAGATCGGGAGGTCAGGCCCTCTGATATACAAACCGGGCAGTCGGTGCGCATGAGCACGATCACCTCGTCTTGCGTGTAGAGCCTGAGACGCTTTGATTTCAGCAAATTATGGGTTTCAATATGGTTGGCGCTCGACGTCATATTTAACTTTCCAGAGAATAACGGTCAGTCGGATCGACAACAGTGCTGTTCCAGCCCAACTCTTCTTCAATCCGCATGCGCAGGGCGTCGGAAGCTTTAGGTTCCCCGTGCACCACAAAAGTTCGGGCAGGAGCGTTCTTAAAGCCGGACAACCATTTCAGGATTTCGTCTGAATCTGCGTGGGCCGATAAAGCTGGAAGGCTTGCAATTTCTGCGCGCATCGGAAACCATTGGCCGAACATCTTGACGCTTTCGGCTCCATTCAGCAGTTTTTCTCCGCGTGTTCCTCCTGCCTGATAGCCAGAAAACAGGATTGTATTTCTGCTGTCCTGGCCAAAGGCCTTGAGATGATGGAGAACGCGCCCCCCGGTCAGCATGCCGCTAGCGGCGATCACGACCTTGGGCATAGTATCGCGCGTTATGCGTTTGGAATCATCGACTTCGCGCAGATAGGTTGCAATATCGCAAGACTGCTTGCAGACATCGGGTGGGAGGCGATGATCATCCAGATGGCGGCACAGCAAATCTGTGGCGTTAATTGCCATCGGACTATCGAGGAAAATCGGAACGATCTTTATTCTTCCGGCCTGTTTCAGTTTCCATAGATAATACATGATCAATTGGGCGCGCCCGACAGCAAATGCCGGAATAACGACTGTTCCGCCCCTACGAGCCGTTTTTTCGATGACGCTTCCAAGAGCTTCCATTGGGTCATTTTTGGGGTGGGTTCTGTCTCCATAGGTCGATTCCACAAGCACATAATCGGCCTCGGCAACGGGTTCTGGATCGAGCATGAAGGGATCATCGTAGCGGCCAATGTCCCCCGAAAAGACGATCGTCTTGCCGCCCCAATGAAGCTCGGCGGTGGCCGCTCCTAAAATATGCCCCGCCCGGCGCAGCTTCGCATGCCCGCCGCCCGGCAGTTCAATCTCTTTGTGGAACGTGATCGGCCGCAATTGCTTTAAGGCTGCTTCGGCGTCTTTGATGGTATAAAGCGGGCGTGCGGGGGCATGTTTTGTATATTTGTGTTTGTTTGCCAAAAAGGCATCTTTCTCGGCGATAAATGCGCTATCTTTTAAAAGTATTTCGCAAAGATCGGTGGTTGCCGATGAGCAGAAGATTGGGCCTTTAAATCCCTCGCGCACCAATTTGGGAAGATAGCCGCTATGATCGAGATGCGCGTGGGTTAAAATAATGGCATCGATGCTTTTTGGCGAAACCGGAAACGGTTTCCAGTTGCGTTCGCGTAAGGGTTTATATCCTTGGAAAAGTCCGCAATCGACCATTATCCGGCGTCCGTCATGTTCGATGAGATGGCGAGATCCGGTTACCGTCCCGGCTCCGCCAAGACTATGCAATGTGAGCGTCATGGGATTTTCTCCTCATTTTTTGAGCCCGATGTGTCCCGCCGTAATATCTGCGGGTCACCCTGCTCGTCGACGGCATCCAATTCTTCCTGTGATAGGAGGGAACCCCGATCGATTTTGAGCAAACCTGCAGCGGAGGCGACCGCATGCGCCCAAGTGCAGCGATTGGCGAACAACATGCCAAAAACATCCAATGTGCCGCCTCTGGACAAATATCCCAACGCTTTGGTTTGGCTCGGCCCGCCATCAAGCCGCCTCAATAGACCCAGCGTTGGCTCCGGTCTCGTGTGCGAGATTATTATCCGCGGAAGATTTGTGGGAAACAGCACATGCAAATCTTTGTCTAAAACGGCATATTTCCATTCGATCTCGTCGCGCGCCTCCCGAAACCGCCCCGGTTCCAAAATGACCGTGATTGAGCAGTTTATCCCGCGTTGATCGAGGCGTTCGCGCGCCTGTCTTGCTTGCTGCAATTGATAAGCGCCGATGGCGACCAGTTGTACCTGTGCGTTTGTAGCATCGCCCTCAAATTGTATTGCACCTTTCGCCATCGCAAATTCAGCCTGTTCACCTGAAAAGAGGATTGGCACATCGCGTTTGGCGGTTACCAGGCACGCAATTTGGCCATGCGTTCGGTAGACCGCGCGCAGCGCTGCAACCGCGCTATTGGGATCAACAGGGAATATAACGCGAGATATATCTGACATTTCCCCCAGCAATGCTTCGGGCAATGTCGGGTCTTGATGCGACTGCTCATTTTTTGCGTTTTCCCAAGTGTGGGAGGTTGCAATTAATGGAACGCTGATCCAGCCTGGTGGCTGGAGCAGTTCGTGCTGGCGGCGCGAGAAAATTATTTCCTGTCGCAATGCGCCAAGCATTTTCATCCCAAAAGCTTCGTAGCTCACAGCGATATTGATCCCGCCTTTGTTACCCAAGGCCGCACTGATGACCGCTTCTTCGTTGAGTGCCGTGATAACCGCCCCACCCACCGCCTCTGGCGTACCGTTTTCAGGTATGTTCACGCGGTGATGCAGAAGCTCAAGCGCGCGCGGCATGTGGTTGCTTCTTAGCTCGTCTGGATTGCCAATACGTGGTCGCAGCTTCGGGTTGGCGCGGACAATATCGACAAAATATTCATCGATCGCATCCATCGCGCAGCGTTCGCGCTGACTATTGACATCGGTCCAATCTGGCACGGGTAGGCTGGGCAGGTCGACGTTCCGGCGTGCTAGTGAATTCTGACTTTCTCTTGGCCGAGACTGCTGGTCATGGACCGCCAAAGCATTAACGGCTGTTTCCAGCGTGTCAGCCGGGACAAACAGCTTTCTAGCGCCTTCGTGAAATTCAGCCCGCGCGGCCGCATTGTCAGACGGATTTCCTGAAAGTGGCAGGTTATGGGATCTGTTGGTTCCAGCTCCTGGAAAGCCAAATCCTTTTGTGCAGCGCGCGATAATATAGGGAAGGGGAGCTGGATAGGCCTGCTTTGATCTAATAAATCGGCTGAGCCTTTCTTCTGCCTCCAATATCGCCATCGCATAGGCGAGAGGGTCATGACCGTCGATCAGCATCGGATCATATCCAGCGAGACGCAAATGGGCTTCAAACCATTCAGCCCCGCCTTCCTGACCTATTTCGGTTCTCTGTTCAATCCGCCGGCCATTGAGGACCATGATTGGCACAGCCAAACCGCTATCTTCGGCTCGCCACCATCGCGGAGACCAGTCAGACCCGCGCTGTTCTTCAAATGCGCCGTCGCTCAAAAAGGCAACAAGCCGCTCTCCCGGCAGCGGCATATGGATATATTGGAGTTCGGAAAAGCCCAAATAGCCGCCTTCTGAAACACCGCCGGCAGTGTTTGGGCCGACATGGCTCCCCAGCGGTACCGCGGGTCTTCCATCAGCGCTCATCGCATAGCTGTAAAAGTCTGAAACGAGATGGGAAAGCCCGGTCTCGCTGCGCTCATAACGACCGATTTGTGCAGGGGACAAGTCCCCAGTCAGCGTGTTGATCGCCTCTATTGCAGCAACGCAGTGACCCTGACCAAGCGTCCAGGCACGCGTGTGTCCAGACAGGGCGTTGGCAAGTAAATAGCCAACAAACCCGATGGCAACATTGAGGGCGCCGCCAGTATGACCTTCAGGGTTTCGTTTAAATGCGTCTGCCGGCAAATCGGTACCGCTCATATCAACCCGGGAGGCATAGGTCATATGGGCGGTGAGCCACATCGCGGCGTTGGCCAATCGGTCGGCCGCTACAATCAATGTCTCTGCTTGGGCGGAATCGGTAAATCCTTGCCAGTACTGACGTTTTGCGAAAAATTCATCTGTACGCGCAATTGTTGCAGCGCTGTGCTCGATGACGCCAAATCCTGTGCGCCAGTCGTTTGATATGTTTTTTGTCAATGAAAACCCTCCTCAAACGTCACGGTTGCCGTATGCGAACAGCCTAAATGGAACAGCATTGTGAATGTTTATCTGGAATCGAGAAGGTGCAAAAATGGCGTCGCCACCACAGTTAAAAGTGGAGCGACCGCGCTGGGTTGGAGGAGGAGCCCGACCGCCCCTGAAGAGTCGGTTTTCGAAACTGCTAATAAACATGCTCTAAACCAACCTCCAAATTGTTTGCCGTACCCTATTCGACTGCACTATTCTGGCCTGGCATATTCGTTCGCTCACCAGCAAATGCCGCTTATGAGCGCTGAAAGTCACCCCGCACTCTTGCCTGCAGAGAGCGTGGGTTCATTGGCTGCATTGCCGGCCAGCTTTTTGCTGTCTTGACTAGCAAACCCGTTGAAAAATTTTTCAAATTCAACAGGGAATGGAAATACAATTGTGGAACTGCGTTCTCCAGCGATTTCGCCAAGCGCGCCAAGATAACGCAGTTGCATCGCTTCAGGGTGACCGGATAGCGTTTCTGCAGCTTCCAAAAGCTTTTGCGCTGCCTGCTGTTCTCCTTCAGCATTTATCACTCTTGCCCGGCGCTCACGTTCGGCTTCAGCCTGTTTCGCCATCGCGCGAACCATGGATTCATCTATATCGACATGCTTGATTTCAACATTGGCAACTTTGATGCCCCATGAGGTTGTTTGGGTGTCGATTATCTCTTGGATATCCTTGTTGAGTTTGTCTCGCTCCGTGAGCATCTCATCAAGCTCATGTTTTCCAAGAACCGAGCGTAAGGTGGTTTGTGCGAGCTGGCTGGTTGCATCGATAAATTGCTCCACCTGAATTATCGCGCGTTCAGGATCGACAACCTTAAAATATATGACAGCATTGACATGAACCGACACATTATCGCGTGAAATAAGATCTTGCGTTGGTACATCAAGGACGATGGTTCTTAAATCCACGCGGGATAGAGTCTGAACAAAGGGAATAATAAAAATCAGACCGGGGCCTTTGACTCCTGTGAAGCGGCCTAGCGTGAAGACGACCACGCGCTCATATTCGACCACAATGCGGATAGCGCTAGCGCCAACTGCAAGCAGGATGAACAGCAAAGCGGAAAACGTAATAAGATTGTCTGTCATGGTTTTCTCCTGGTCTTCTTTGGAGTAATCAGCGCCGGGTGATGATCGATATCAACCGGTTTATTGTTAAGGACGCACTGCGGCGCTTAATGTTACAGTTGATCAGAACTCGCCAGACGGTTTGAAGCCAAAAAAGGCTACTACGACGCAGCTGGGCTTTGAGGAGTGGGGCGACCGCTGGGGAAGACAGTGCGCGATCGCCCCTAAAGATACGGTTGTCGGAATTTTTGGCCAACATCCCGCCAACCCATCTCTATATTTGTGCCAATGCCGTTTTTATTCGCTCATCTCGCCATTTTAAGGATCTGAATATAACGGCGCTGGGCCGTTGGCAAAAGTTGTGGGAGATCCAATGAATATATTCTGACATTCTGTGCTACAGAAGAAATAAGTCCAGCCCTCATATTCTTCAGCGGCGACCGCTTTTTCCAACGTAAATTTGCGTTTGCAGACCGGGTCTTCAACGGTGATATCCATCAGCTGACCTTTTCAAGGAGTGCAGCGATATTGCGGTGTGGGAAACAAGATATCATGATAATTCTCTCCCATTTTGGTAGGCACCAACAAGTTCGGCCACGTGACGTGCAATCATTAATTCTTCATCCGCCGAACTGATCTCCACGGTAACTGAGCCATGTTTTGGAGATAGCAGTGGCTTATTGGCTTTATTTTTTTTCGGATCGATTATGGTTCCAAAGCATTGCTCCAATGGTTTGCAGATCTGGTACCGTATTTCTGGAGAATGTTCACCAATTCCGCCGGTAAAAATCAAACGATCAATGCCGCCCATGGCGGCTACCAATGCGCCGAAGTGACGGCGGGCTTGATAGCAAAAAAAAGCTATCGCTTCTTCGGCAGATTTACCGGCATTGGTTGTAACAAGAATTTGGGCATCACCGCTTGTTCCTGATTGTCCAAGCAAACCCGATCTGTTGTTTAGCAGATCGGCCAGTTCATCGGACGTCCAGCCCTCTTCCTTTAAGAGATAAAGGATAAGTCCAGGGTCAATATCGCCGCTTCTGGTGGCCATTGGAAGACCTGACAATGGGCTAAAGCCCATGGATGTATCTATCGTCCGCCGGCCATGCACTGCCGCCATACTGGCGCCCGCACCAAGATGGGCGACCACAATACGGTCCTTCAGAGCTGCTGCTCCTTCTCGCCGCTCTAGTTGGTAGAGCGTAGATTCATAGGAAAGGCCGTGAAAGCCGTACCGACGAATAACACCGTCGTCCATATTTAGCGGCAGGCCAGTTCGTGCTGCATTTTCCGGCATGTTGGAGTGAAAAGCAGTATCAAAGCACGCAAATTGTTCTGCGCGGGGTAGCCGTGTTCGAACCGCTGCAATAGCAGCAAGATTTGCAGGTAGATGCAGAGGAGCTAGCGGTGTTAGGCGTTCCAGTTCAGCCTCGATAACTGAATCCAATGCGAGAGGCGAAACAAAATCTGGCCCACCATGTACTATCCGATGACCAACAAGCGATATTTTCCAAAGTTCTGCGTAATTTTCCAGCTGATTGAGGATATGTTCAATGGCTGAGCCATGGTTTTTGCACGAACTTTTTGCATTCCAAAGGGATGTGCTGTCGGCCAATCGCGCGGATGAATGGCCCTGTGCCTTTCCAATTTCCGTGACCTTCCCGCGCAATACCGGTTCGATGTTATTACCCAAACGAAAGACTGCAAATTTGACGCTTGATGAACCACAATTAATCGTCAACAGATGTGGCAGCGGGCTAGGCCGGGTTTGTTGTTGTCCTTCCGCGTAAGCTGCTTTTTTGCGAATAGTTTTTATCATCTTTCCCTTTGCTCCTGCGCGACCCGCTAATCGCAAGGTCTTCCCGGGAGATTGGCAATCTCCGGAAATTATAGGTGTGACAGGTTTGTAGCGCGCGATATCTGCCGGAAAGCGCTATACGCTTCGGACCAGAGATACCGGCCACGCTTGGATCAAAAGACCCTTCAACCGGCGATTAGCTCTTAGAACAGCACGATTTTGAACTAACCTCGGGCTTATCTTCCTTAACTTGTTTCTTACCGGAACAGCAGCACCCTTTGCTCTGGGGTTCGACTGGATCGGTAGGTTTAATAATGGCTTTGAGTATTTTTCTCGGTGCGGAGGTTTTGGGATCAGTTGTTAGATTGCTCATGGCATTTCTCCTTTGTAGATCGTTCAGACAGTTTGATTTGTTCGGGCAGCGACAGAAAAAATAGGTGCTGCCAGTAGTTAGGACGCAAATGGAGCCTTCGCGTTACACAACCGAGGAAGAAGTCAGGCCGTTTCCAAGCTCGGCTTCTTCCCCTTTAATTTGCCAAAGTCGTTGCCGCTATTTTTCAGGCTTCATCATGAGTTGCTGCTGAAGCATCAGTCGCTCCATCATTTGATGCATCATGCCCATATGCTGCTGCATCTTCTGCATATGCGCCGGGTCCATAGTCATCGGTCCTTTGCCCTGCGCCATCATGCCGCCTTCGCTCATTTTGGCTTTCATTGAAGTCATATGAGCCTTCATTTGGGCCATATTCTCTGCCATCAGCTTATTGCGTTCAGCCGGTGTTTTTGCCGTTGCAGCCTTGTCTTTCATCATTTGCATTTGTGCGCCATCTTTTGACATTGGCATGTCATGTTTATGTGCGGGTGCTTGCGATGTTTGGGGCGCAGCATAGGCTGCGGAACTTGCCAGCAAGGCGAAGGCTGCAATTGAAATAATATTGGGGGATCTCATGTCTATTTTCCTTTTTGTCGTTATGGTTAGAAAGACGGATTTGGTCGTGAAACGTTACACTTAGATAGTCAGTAGTTGGGTTAGCCAAGGGGCATCCCGGCGCTCATAGCTGGTTTCGCTTGAAGCGCTCTTGCATGACAAACCGTCTGCAAATCACATTCATGGATACAGCTTGCATGAGCGAGACTAATTTTACGGCCCAAGGCCTTCCGCGATCGGTACAATTTCACACGAAGTGTATTGGGTGACAAACCAATCTCTTTCGATATCTTCGTTCGATCTTCCGCGCGTAAATCAGCTCGTTCGATCAATTTTTTGTAATTTGGATTAAGCTTGGAGAGATTTTCTTGGATGCATGGAAAGTCTGTTTCAGACTCCTCCTCTGCCGGTCCCAAGAGCGTCAGGAACGTGGCATATTTGTTCAATTTTTTGGTCTCTTGATTCCGCTTTCTGAAATGATCTGAAAGAACCGAACGCAATATACTGGAGAGCCATCCGCGAATTTTCTCGCAGCTTTGAAGATCATCTGCCCGTGTTAAAACGCGGACGAAAAAATCCTGTAAAACATCCTGTGCATCTTGTTCATTTCGGGTGTGCCGCAGGAGAAAATGAAAGATACGATCTTTGGATTCCACCAGAGCCTCGTTCACTATTCTTCGGTTTTTAGAAATGGAACTCGTGATCTCGGTAGACATATTTATTCCTTCCCTTTTGCAGTCAATTTCTTGGTGTCGGTTCGCCTTCAAATTAGTGTTTCTATTGATTGATACGCTTGGGGGATGCCGTCCCCTCGGAAAAACCGGCTAGTTACGTATAATTACTGAGGGGGTGACGCTCAGTGGGACGTATGATCATATGGTAGGAAGTGAAGAATATTAGGCGAGGGAAACTCGCCAGAACGCAAACCTCTTGATTGCGGTTTTTGCAGGATATCGGCATAGAGGCGTTCAACGTCTTCACGGCGACACAGACCTGTCCCTGCCGGTAGCACCGTGGCCGCGCCTGCGGCCATACCGTAAGCGAAGGCGTCGTCGGGAACTCTTCCTTGCGCCGGACGCGATCAGCTCTTTAATTCCCGTCTCCTGCGCCTCCGGGTGGGTGAGTTTACGGTCGAGCAAGCCTTCGAGCTTACCGAAGTTGGATTTGACCAGATAAACGCCCTTGGCCGAGTGCAGCGCGCAGCGCCTCGCCCGAGGTGTCGAGAACGAGCTTGATGTTCCGTCTTCGGCATATCGTAGCTATAGAAGTATAGAAATCCTCGGATACCCCACGGGGAAGGCTTCCGCCGCGCTGTCGATAGCCGGATTCAGAGTCAGTGTAGCAATTCTTTTCATGTGATCTCCATCTCAGAGTTTTCGTAAGCTAAGTGTTGCCACTTCGAATACGTGGGTGCCACCATTTTCAAATGGTACCAAACCAAGAGATGACATCGAATTGCCAGGCTTACCAAGCTCACTGCAGCTAATATTTCGATTGTTTCAAAATACAAAAATGTACTGGAAATCGATTTGGCTCCCCGTCTGGAACTTGCAACCGATTATGCAAACGAGACAACTTTTCACAGCAAATGTGTTTCTGTGCACAGTGACCGCTGTTCCGGAAAATTATCTACTAATGTCTGGTAGAAAAGCTTTCTATTTTCCGTTGGCTCTTTCGGTGTAACGAAAGTTTCGCTCCGGCGTCTTTAAGGCATGAGGGTTGTAACCTCGGTTAATGCCAAAGGTTTTATATGGGTACCGTGCGTTCTATCATATTTTATATAGCATGGGCGCTATGGACCGCCCTGTTTGGATTAGCTATTCCCTTCCTCTGGCTGAGCGGCTCACCTCCCAAAATCGTCCGGATGCTTTCAAGGTTCTGGGCGCGCGGTATACTTATTATGCTTTCTGGTATTGTGGGACTAAAATACGTATTATGGAACGGAGAGAGCGCTCCATCAGGGCCTAGCCTGATCATCTCAAACCATCAATCGATGTGGGAAACCCTAGCCGCGTTGGTTTTATTTCCAGATGTCGCAATTGTTGCCAAGCGCGAGCTCCTGCGTATCCCTGTTATGGGCTGGTATTTGCGGCGTTCACCGATGATACTGATCAATCGTGACGCCGCCGCCAATGCTCTACGCCAGATGGTGGATCAAAGCCGGGCAGCTGTAGCCGCCGGGCGCTCCGTGCTCATCTTTCCTGAAGGGACACGCAAGCGCGTCGGTGCGCCCATCGAGTTTAAACGCGGCGTCGAGCTGCTTTACAAGATGCTTGACGTGCCTTCTATCCCCATGGTCGTAAATTCTGGCTCGTTCTGGGGAATTGGCGGTGGCCCGTTGCGGCCGGGCGTCATCACTGTAGCCTTAGCGGCACCCGTCGATCCCAAACTAAGCTCGCGAGATTTCATCAAAACGACCACCGCTTTGATGGAGTCAGAGAAGGCCATCATCGACTATCGTTTTGATATTAATTAGAAATCGAGACAATTAGGTAACCGATAAAATCCAAATCTCAATTGATAACAAGCCATGCTGTAGTACTTTGTTGTTCCGATACCAACAGCCTGAATGCCTCAGTCACGTACAGCTTTTGCAACAATTTTCTGTAGAACTCTGGACGGCCTTCACGGCCTATTCGTATAGGGTGCTTAGCCACTCGTCATAACGAATGTCATAGTCTATGGACCATTAAATTCACCATCGAACGAGGGAGTGGAATGAACGCAGGGTTGGAGATACGCCAGGGTGCTCTGCATGCAAATGCGGCCTGTTCATGCATTACGCTTGACCAAGAAATGTTGGTAAAAATACTAGATGAAAGCACCGGCTCGGAAGGTTTTGGCGTAAGCTTGGCGGCCTCGCACCCTTATCTTTTTGCGAACTCGCCCGTCTTTATGTCACTCGAAACAATGGCGGCAATGAAGGCGATCGTCGAGGCTGTTGAAGCGGCTGTCGCACTGCCGCCGTTTCGTGCTGCAGCACTCGAATGGGCGCCGGATATCTCTGCCGCAGACTTTGGGCCCGCTGGCGTGCTGATGGGCTATGACTTTCATCTCACCGAAGCCGGGCCCGTTCTGATTGAAGTCAATACGAATGCGGGTGGTGCGTTTCTCAACGCTATTCTCGCCAAGGCCCAACGGGTCTGTTGCTTCGAGGCGGGTTTGGGTATCGATCCATCCCGGCCAAAGCAGGATTTTGATCTCGAGATCGTCGCCATGTTTGAGAGTGAGTGGAAGCACCAGAGAAGCAGCGGGCGTCCGGCGGTAATTGCCATCGTCGATGATGAGCCCGAAACGCAGCATCTCTATCCAGAATTGTTGCTGGCAAAGGCGGTGCTAGAAAAGCACGGTTTTTCAGTAATCATTGCCGACCCGAAAACGCTAGTGGTTTCTGATGACGGACTATCAGTTGACGGGGTTCATATCGATCTTGTCTATAACCGACTGGTCGATTTTACGCTCGACGAACCGGATCATAGAGCGCTCAGGAACGCTTATTTGCACGGAAAGGTTGTCGTCACACCTAACCCGCATGTGCATGCTATGTTTGCCGACAAACGCAATCTTGCGCTGCTTTCCGATGCCCCGTTACTTGCTCAAGCGGGATTGGTGGCAGGGGAGGCTAAGATTCTCAAGTCTGCCGTTCCAAAAACTGTGCTCGTCACTGGTGATAATGCGGACGCACTTTGGGCCGATCGCCGCAATTTGTTCTTCAAGCCGGCGCGCGGCTATGGCAGTAAGGCCGCCTATCGTGGAGCCAAGCTGACCCGCAAGGTTTGGTCCCAAATCATCGCTGGAAACTATATCGCTCAGACCTATGCCCCGCCGAGTTTCCGCCGCGTCGAGCGCGATGGCAAAACGCTGGAGATGAAGATCGATGTGCGGCTTTATACTTATGAGGGAAACGTGTTGTTGATTGCGGCGCGCTTGTATCAAGGGCAAACGACCAATATGCGGACGCCGGGCGGCGGGTTCGCGCCGGTACTGGAAACACCAAACTAACGACGATATTGTAAAGTAAGAATTTCAACCACCCAACACATCTTCGCAGCATATATTATACAAAATTGACAATTCCGATACGCCCAATGGCTGCACAACGTCTGATCCTAATCGATTTACGGGACAATAACGCTGGTTCGGTCAACTCCTGTATTGCCCGTGCGCGTATTTCGTGCCGATACGAACAGCTCGTAGGCGCCTTTTTCGGGTAGGGTGAGATCGCCTCCAAATCGGCCCGGGGCTTCAACGAAATCAAGCTTGCCGCTGGCGATTTTGCGGCCGGCTTGATAGGCTGCGACTTCAACTTCATAGTCTTTAGCATCCCAAAGACCACCACTGGTAATCGGACAGCCGCACATAAGCATGGTTGAGCTCATAACCTCGATTGTTCGGCTACCCTTAGCGCTGTGCGTATTAGGTTGTGGTGCGATAATGTTGACGGCCAAACCGGGTAACTCGACTACCCAACCATCTCCGCTGGTAACGGGCTGTCCGGGAACAATCCAGCGCTGTGACGTAACGCGAATGCTGGCTTGCATCTGAGCCAACGGACCAACGACTTCTGCCGTTATGAGTGTAGGTTGCGACAGATCAAGCTGCGTGGTGAACGCTGCGGCGTCTGGCGTAGCCAGCATTGGGCTTCGCCCTGTCGAATCCATAATCTGTTTGGTGTTCCCTGTGCCTCCGGTCGTTATTCCATCGGCCAGCACTTCCCCGGTTTCTGCGTCGCGCAATACAACTCGGGCACCGCCCATCTGATCACCGACAAACTTGGCATCCTGACTGATAACCCGCACCACCACTTCCGTCGGTTCGGCAAGTGCCGGCGATGACATAGCTAAAATGCCAGCTGTGATTATCTTGTATAATTTTGCAAATTTCATTTTCGCGCTCTCCTTCCGTGCATTAAATACTGTGCTCTTTGCCCTGTCGGTCAATCGCAAACCGGCCCGGTCCGTTCGCATAAAAATAGAGCAATGCGCCCATGATAGCGATATTTTTGAATAGCGGCCCTGTATGACCAGGCGCAATGTGTATGGCCAGTGTAATGGGAATAAGCGTCAGGAGAATCAGCAATGCCGATATCCGGGTCAGGTACCCAAACGCCAGCGCAGTCCCGAAAACAATAAAGACAGCGCCACTTGTCCAGAGCAACAACGAGGGATCGCCAATCATATTTACAGCATCGCGCCAGGGAGAGTCTTCCATCCGGGCAAGCATGTGAGCATGGGCACCAAAATGGCCAATACCGCCAATGACAAATATCAAACTCGTAGTAATACGAAAGATGGGATCAAACCAAGTTTTCCTGATTTCAGCCGGTGCAAGCCATGTGTTGAGTTGAGTAAGTCGATTCATGAAATTCTCTCTCCCGATTTTGATGTTTCAGTACCAAGTTCGGGACAATAAATGTCGCGCAACACCTCAATCACACGGCCTGAGTTCGGGTCAGCAATTCGGTAATATAGCGTCTGCGCTTCGCGCCGAAATGACACTAGCCCATCGCTGCGCAAACGCGCCAAATGCTGCGACAATGCCGATTGACTAAGGCCAACTTCATCTACTAGCGCTCCCACCGTAAGTTCACCGGAGGCAATCAGATGACACATTATCAGTAAGCGCTTTTCATTGGAAAGCGCTTTAAGCAAGTTTGCGGCTTCTGCAGCCTTGTCAGAAAGTAGGGACAGAGATTGGTCAAGCATCGAACAGATTCTTATATAAGGAATATCTAAATTAGAGTAATCTAATTTAATGTCAATCCATGTTTGCGTGGCAAAAACTTAGCTAGATTAACCGATGAATTATGAATGCCCGCTATTGGAAATTTTCGGCTCATCCCAAAACAACCGCAAATGGGGCGTTGGCTGTCAGGCTGCTTTTATTTCGACCCTGCAATGCTGTAATGTCGCAAACTGGGTGGTTTGCAGAAAGTCCGCCTTTGCAGCTCAAAATAGCCAAAGCGGACGTCATTTCCTAAAGTCCCCAATGGCGGCTAACCACCCTAGTTTCGGACTCTAATCTGTGACCAAGTTCGAATTCTTGTAATGACGGCGTTCAATTTCAATAGCTGCCTCCACAGCCGCCCATATATCCGATGCATTTTTATACACTGATGCCTGATCAGACAGTTCATCCGCCGTTCTAGGGCCAAACTGATCGATGGCTTCAACCAACTCATCGAGAAATTCTCGCAGACGGTTTTTCAAACCTTCGGGATCGTCTACGCCTTTGAAGTAACGATCTTCCCGACTATAGACGTAGGAGCAGTTTCCTTTCATCGCGATGTTGTAGAGTGGGCCTGCAAGGCTATCCCTTAGGACCTCCGTGTCAATCCAAAGATCACGCCCACGCTCTGACTTGATATGCTGCCACTGTGGTCCGACAAAAGCTGAATTGAATTGGCTTTCAAATTGTTGCTGTTCGTGATCGTCCATTGAAGAATTCTAAGCGCATACTGATGCACACACAAGAATTGCGTTTTCTTCGGATCTGGACGTCTGCTTTCACCCCCAGTTTCCGAGATACCGAGATAGTGAAAACGCTGTCTGCTTTTGGGGCTTGAGCGATTGCTCTCACACGCCCGAGATTGGGGCGGTTCCCGACCAGCCGTTTTTTATTTTCATTCAATCAGCTTGAATGACCGAAACTGGGGTGGATTGCTGAATGGCGGGTTTTGTCTACTGGCTCCCGAAAGCCGACTTATCTAGTCAACGATTGGCGGCAGAGCCTGAGCGGCGGAAGGCTCAAACGGAAAATCTTCGTGTGGAATAAGCCCGTTAGGCGAGAGAGTTGGTTTTTCTGTCTTCATATGGCCGTCCTTCGATTGCCAGATCCAAACCAAGCTCAAAGACTATCGAGCTAGTAGCTTGGCCTTCTGGGCGGCAAATTCTTCATCAGTCAGCACTCCTTGCTTATGCAATTCGGCAAACTTCGCTAGCTCTTCTGCAACTGATAACTCGTTTCGTACTATCGTGGTTACATCCGGCTTATCTAGAACTTCGATTTTGGATGGTTCGGGCAGCGGTCCGACTGTATCTCGGAACGTGCGCGGCACTTGCGCTGTCATTTTTTCGCTTTCGCGATAAAACTGCACTTCAAAGGTCTCATCGCGAACGGCCTTATGTAAACCATCTGACACATCATTGTTATCCTTGATGCGCTCGCCCGCAATTCTAACGACAATGTCACCATCCATTAGGCCTGCTTGCGCGAACGCGCCCGTTGGCTTCACTCCCGTCAAGACCATTCCATCGCGAGGCGATTCAACGAATTCATAGTCAGTATTTATGGCCGCGTGATTAGGAAATTGAGTGTTAGCCGGATAGAAGCCACCAACACTCATAAAAAACCCCATAACATTGTTGTGGTAGTTTTCGGATTGCAGATCAGTACGTTGAGTTTGCCCAAAAGCGGTCTGAATCTCCTGCCAGCTTGATGCCTGGGCACGGGTGTAGCCTTGTGCTCCAGCGAGATTGAAACGGAAAAACTGACGCGGTGGAGTAGCATAGCGTGGTGCCGCCAAGGCACTGAGCAGTCTGTTCCCAAATGATACCGGCACCTCACACACAACGGTGGTATCGGTTGAACTGAGCATAGTCCAACCTAGATCGACGCATTTATTCGCGAGCATATCGCTCGTTTCTGTGATGCCCATATCAAAGTAAGCTTCTGTTGCGCCTGAAGGTGTAACAGCAAAAGGCTCATCCGCTAATGCAGGTGTCGCGATAGTGAAGAATACTATCGCAAAAAGTGCTTTGATCTTCATTTATACCCCCCCAATTTCAATTGAATTTCCATAGTTGCAGCGGCATAGTTCACGCAATAAGAAAAACTTCTAAACCAGCTATCCACATGGATCATTCGTTTTATCGTTTTGCTAGTGTCGATTGATCTATTGCGAGCTGTTTCGCCATCTCTCTACTCGCAAACCAAAACGCAGCCTTTCTTACCGCAATACCTCACACCTAGTCAGTGGTGTTTGCAATGGATCGTAACGTAACCAAGCGATGATAGCCGGAAAGTAGCTTGGATAGCGTGTTCAGTCGAAACAAGCACCCTCGTCTCGAACTGGCTAATGATCGCTTTGAGGACGCGAACTGACCGCCCTGAATGACCAAACTTGGTTGCCTTGGCAGCGTTCGGCTTTCGTACGCTTCCGCAAAGAAGGTGGGTCATCAAATTTTCAGAGACTAACGGAAGTATTCCTTTATTTTTTCAACAATTGATACTGAGGAAGACGTCTTCTCCAGTTTTTCTTCCTCGAGGTAGCCTCCAATATAGTCAACATTGAGATGCAAGCCATACGGCGCAGTCACGCAAGTGCAGCCCTTTGGCGGAAACAGCGCCCAATCAGAAGGTACTGGCTTACGATAAAGAGAGTTGCAAACTGCGCAGGCGTCAGGATGAAAAACGTCATACTGTACCTCAATTGGATAATGAGCATACTCGAGGATCATCCGTTCCGCGGACAAAGCTGTTCGATAACGGGAAATAACGAAAGTGGCACGCAAGACTGTCAATTCGTGCGCGCGTATAGGGTCTTGCAAGCCAGTATCAGAAATCTCGGCGAGAGCCTGCTGATTCATAAACGCATTTTTACGGATTTTCAGCGCCTTCTTTTCTTGATCGCTGATTTGATTTCCGCGACGGCGATAATCCGCGCAGATTGCCTTTGGGTGTTCGTGCACTGCATTTTCGAGGAGAGAATCCACAATCGTAACGGCATGGGACTTCAACAGTTTCAGGTGTCCAACTGACTCTTCTGCCGCCATTCGACGAATGGTTTTTAGGTCCTGCAAAGCATTCATCGCCATACGAGTTTCTCGTTCGAGTGGTCCAACTGGACGTCTGCTTATAAGTGACGTCTGAAGCATCGGAAAGGCTAATATTGGGGCGATACCGGAATTGCAGCTTTTATTTAGGGTCCTTCCCTGAATCTGTGTCCCAATAATCTACAGAGGCCCAATGAAAAATATCAAAGTAGTCATGATACGAAAAAAGCGATCCGGCCAACCTTTTTTGAATATCAAGAAACGCGCCGCCTGAACAGCCAGGCTCCGGAACTAAGCGTTACAACGGCGATCAGTGCCATGGGCCAACTATGCTGGAAAACCACGGACAGCGGCGCGTCCTTAAGAAACACGCCTTTGCAGATAACAATGAAGTGCCGGATAGGATTGGTTTCTGCGACCCATTGGAGAAAATCCGGCATATTTTCAACTGGTGTTGCATAGCCAGAAATCAGAACTGCAGGCACCATGTAAACAAACAAGCCGACTATAGCCTGTTGCTGCGTGGCAGCGAGAGAAGAGATAAACAGGCCGATGCCGATGATGGAGGCTAGATAGATGATCATCGATAGATAAAGCAGCGCCAGCGAACCTCTTACCGGAACGTCAAGAACGAGCGTCCCAAGGACTAACATGGCAGTTGCGCTTGTAATAGCGATGAGCAATGCTGGCGCAGTTTTGCCAATGAGTATTTCCAGCGGCTTGAGAGGAGATACCAGTAATTGTTCAAAAGTACCCATTTCGCGTTCTCGCGCAATAGTGAGAGCTGAAATCATAAATCCGACAATGGCGGTCATTACGGCGAAAAGGGAAGGAACTGCTGACCAAATTGGTTTTAGATTTGGGTTAAACCAAATGCGAGAGACGATCTTGGTTGGAGCGCTAAATCCGCGCTCGGCCAACCGTTCGCGATTATAGCTTTCCAATATTTGTGAAACGTAACCGATCAAAATCTGTGCTGTGTTCGAACGCCTACCATCTAGAATAATTTGGATATTTACGTCGTCGCCCGCCCCCAGTTTACGCGAGAAGTCTGGACCAAACTGAATAACCATCGCGGCACTTTTGGATTCTATAGTGGAGATAATTTCAGCTGAACTTTGCAGATATTCAATCTTGCTGAAGGTACTAGAACCTTCCAGCCTGCCTATGAATTCTCGCGATTCAACGCCCATATCTTGATTGTATATCGCAATCGGCACGTTGCTGACATCTTGTGTTATGGCAAAAGCATATATGAGCAACAAAAAGGGAGGGGAGAAGAGAACCACCCAGCGTGTTTTAGGATCGCGCGCGTTGGTCCACAATTCTTTGATAATTAGAGCCAAAATACGGTGCCACATCTGCCCTAATCCAACGTCGTTCGTGTCACGCGTGCCGTTATCGCAAAGATTAACACGGCAAAAAGCCCAAGACCAATGAGATCAGGCCCAATGACGGACCAGATATCACCGGACAGAAACAAAGTTTGCAGGCTTGAAACGAAATAACGCGCCGGTACGGCATAACTGATCATGCGCAGTGCCCACGGCATGCTATCAATTTCGAATACAAAGTTTGAAAAATAGAAAGCTGGAAGGAACGCGCTCAATATCGACACTTGGGCCGCTACCAGTTGATTGCGGGTTATAGTCGAAATCAAAAGCCCTTGCCCTAGCGAGCAAAGCATGAACACGGATGACGTAAGAAGCAACAGCAAGAATGACCCCCGGAAAGGAACATCGAAAACCAAAATTGCAGTTATCACCGACAAGACCATAGAACCCAGTCCGAGCAGAAAATAGGGAATAATTTTTCCGATGATAAGTTCAGTGATGCCAACGGGCGTAGCCAGTAATGCTTCCATGGTCCCCCGTTCCCATTCGCGTGCAACGACCAGCGCCGTCAACAATGCCCCTATCATCGTTAGCGTGATTGCCACCGACCCCGGGACTAAATAATTTTTGCTGGAGACTTGGGAATTGTACCATATTTGCGGTTCAAGACTGGCGAGAGGAGGCCCGCGCGACTGACCGCTGCTGATAGACACCTGCTCAAGCCAATTCGCCCAGAGGAGCTGTACATAATTGTTAACAAGATAAGCGGTGTTGGGATCACTACCATCGACAATGACCTGTATAGGCGCTGTATCGGCGCGATAAACAACCCGCGCAAAATCTTCCCTTAGTATAATGATTCCATTGAGACGACCGGCGACGAGATCTTGTTCGAAAAAGCGCCGATCATGGCTGGTTTCCACTTGGAAAAATCGTGAATTTTCTAGAGACGCCTTAAAACTTCCTGTTTCAGCCGTTGGTTGTTCGATCACTAAGCCAACATTAAATGATCGGGGGTCAAATGTTACGCCATATCCAAATAGAAACAACAGCAGGAGAGGTAATATGACCGCAATCATTATCGTGCTGGGATCCCGCAAAACTTGAAGAGTTTCCTTCCGGGTTAGCCCGACCATCCGTGTCATGGAGACTGGCAGAGGGAAAAAACGGCGGCTCAAGTCTGTTCTCTCTGGCGGTCGTCTTTTTCCACCAGCGCGATGAAAGCATCTTCTAGTGTCGGCTCTGGAATATCTTCTGAACGTGCACTGGCTTTCAGCTCATCGGGAGCGCCAGCAGCGATCATTCGTCCGCGATAAATTAGCGCCATGCGGTCGCAATATTCAGCTTCTTCTAAAAAATGTGTGGTCACAACGACGGTAACGCCATTTGCGACCATCGCATTAATGTGTGACCAGAATTCCCGGCGCGTCAAGGGATCAACGCCGGACGTCGGTTCATCCAGAAACAACACGTCAGGTTCGTGCAAGACGGCACATGCCAAAGCAAGTCGCTGTTTATAACCCAATGGTAACATGATTGCGTTTGTTTCCAAATAGGAATCCAGGCCAAAAGTCGAGACGAGCCCATCGATTGCCTCACGGCGCGTCTTCCCAGTCAGCCCATAGATTCCAGCGAAAAAATCCATATTCTGACTGACGCTCAGATCACCATAAAGTGAAAATTTTTGCGCCATATAACCCAGGCGTGCTCGCGCTTCGCTCGGCGCCTCCTGCAAGTCCATACCGGCAACGCGTGCAAGACCTTCCGAGGGACGTAGGAGACCGCATAGCATCTTGAAGGTGGTCGATTTGCCAGCTCCATTGGGTCCAATTAGGCCATATATTTCTCCGCGTTTCACTTCAAAACTTATGTTGTCCGTAGCTGTAAAATCTCCGAAACGGCGAGTTAGTCCAATTGCTTCAATGGCAATTTCGTTTTGGTGCGCATTAGTCGATTGCAATTTCAAAAAGGGCGAGGGCTGTTTTTGGCCGCCGCCCATGAGGTCCATGAAAGCATCTTCAAAGCGAGGCGGTATGGAAGCCATAATAGCGGCTTCGCCTGCTGATAAATCCGATGGCAAAGGCGTTATGGCTCCCTTTGCAGTTACGATACGAATATTTCGCCCCTGAATGACGCCGTCCAAAACAGCCCTGTTTTCCAGAGCTCGGGCTAGTACTAACCTTCTATCTCCTTCTATGTTGCTTAAGAGAAAGGCTCGTCCTTGAACCCGGTCCGTAAGTGCGTCCGGCGGACCATCATATATAAGTTTTCCTTCACTGAGCAGCATGACTGAAGTGCAGCGTTCCGCCTCGTCCAGATAGGCTGTACTCCAGATCACACCAATTCCCTGATCGACCAATTCGTAGACCATTTGCCACAATTCCCGCCGTGACAAAGGATCGACACCAACACTTGGCTCGTCGAGCAAAAGCAGGCGAGGCGTTTTGATCAAAGCACATGCGATCCCAAGTTTCTGTTTCATTCCCCCAGATAATGCGCCTGCCAGGCGCTTTGTGAACGGCCTCAGACCAGTAAACTCCAACAGTCGCTCAAAAGTGGCAGCGCGCTGCGGCCCGGTTACTGACCTCAAATCAGCGTAAAAATTGAGATTTTCAAAGACAGTAAGATCGTCATAGAGGCCAAAGCGCTGGGGCATATAGGCAACAACCTCGTGAACCGCATTGGGCTCCTTTAAAGGATCAAAGCCGCAAACTTCCAGTTTGCCTTCACTCGGCCGCAAAAGACCAGAAATGAGGCGCAGGAGAGTTGTTTTCCCGGCACCATCTGGTCCAACCAGACCCGTCACTCCTCCCGGTTTAATTTGACTCGTAAGATCCGAAATCGCGGGAATATTAGCGTTCTCAAATTGCTTCGAGAGGCCGCTAATCGCAACGAGCGCTGTGTCGTGCTTCACTGTCTGGCCGTGGGTTTTAGAATAACCGTGACGGGCATGCCCTGTTTGAGGCGTGAGCCGACATCTTCGACAATGATTCTCACACGATATACCAGACTCGTGCGCAGCTCTGGCGTTTCCACTGTTTTGGGTGTGAACTCAGCAACTGGGGAAATAAATCCGACCTTTCCGGTATAAATTCCGCCGGAGTCCGTTTTGACTTCCGCTTTCATTCCAGGTTTGACGCGGTCCAAGTCTGGCTCCGCCAAGAAGGCGCGCACCCAGACTGGCGAAACCAATGATACTGAAACTATCGTTTCGCCGGCTCCGATTATCGAACCGGGCTCTCTCACTCTTGTCAATACGCGTCCGTATGATGGCGCAATGAGATTGGCATCTTTTAGGCGTCGTTCAGATAGGCTGAGCGACGCCTGTTCCGCTTTCAGCGCAGCCTGGGCTCGTTCAATATCTTCGGAGCGCGGGCCTATGCGCGCCAATTTATATGCCTTTTCCGCAACCTCTTTTGCGGCAGCGACGCGGTCTCTTTCGGTCTGGGCTGTTTCAAGGCCTTGCGGGGAGACAAAATCACGGTCCGCCAAAAACTGCTGACGTTTCAGGGTGTTTTCGGCAAGCGAGAGGGAGGCATTTGCTTCGGCTAGAATGGCAGCGGCTTGATCAATTTCCTGAGGACGGGTTCCCGATTGCAGCGCAGCCAATTGCGCGGACTGACCGCGGACTCTGGCTTGCGACAAATTCACATCGTCCTCGTAATCTTGCGGTTCAAGAATGGCTATCAGCTCGCCGGCCTTAACAGTGTCGCCTTCTTCGACATTGACTGCACGAAGCCTGCCGGGAACTTTGAATGCCAGGTTCACCTGGCGAACATCGACATTGCCATATAGAATAATATGCCCATCAGTCTGGTGATCGTCTCGGAGTATATAGTAAGCATAAGTCCCAACCGCGATTAGGATCAAAAGAGCTATTAGCGCATATATGCGGTTTCTCGTTATCATTGGTCTACCGTGTTTAACTCCAGCGAGAATTTGATCTGCGCTAAATTTTGAATATATATTGGTGCACTTCAAAGTCAGGCCGCAAGGCTTTTTATCCGATGCGGATTTTCGTATCGCTTAAGAAAACATAAGGCGGAATATCGAGATTTCGCGGCGCAGGGCCGCGGCGAACGCGCCCGGACAGATCGTAGAGCGACCCGTGGCAAGGACAAAACCAACCTCCATATTTCCCCCGAGCGTCCCCCTCTTTTTGACCAAGAGGGATACAGCCGAGATGGGTGCAAACACCTATCATAATCAGCCACTCGGATTTCTGAACCCGCGCGCTATCGCTCAAGGGATCGATCAAGCCTGGATTGGCGTCATCTGCTTGCGTTCGGGCAATATCGGTCGCCCTGCGCCGGACGATAAATACTGGCTGATTACGCCAGCTGACCGTTACTCGCTGCCCAGGCTCGATCGACGAAAGATCAACTTCAATCGAGGAAACCGCCAATATGTCTGCCGACGGGTTCATACTGTCGACAAGAGGTATGGCCGATGCGGCAACCCCCACAGCGGCAAAAGATACGGGCGCGATATGGATGAAGTCTCTCCGCCTGATACCGGCGGAATCTAAATCTATCTTTTTTTCGGCAATTGTCGCCATCACAGCCTCTTTGGATCATTCCCAGCAATGTGATGAGCCGCTGATACGCCCTTGCCAACTTGGTTCATGATCCATCCTGACCGATGGAAACTGTCGCTGATTTGCCGCCCCATCGCGGAATAAAGCGAGGAACCTTAGCTGCATAGCTGCGGTAAACATCTCCCAACTGCGCTTCGACTTCGCGTTCTTCTTTAAGTGCGAGCCGCCAGTACATAATCAGCAATACGGGAAACATTGCGAGCGTCAGTAGGGTTGGCCACTGGAATAGAAATCCAATCATGATCATCACAAAACCAACATATTGCGGATGTCTTATCCGCGCGTAGGGGCCTGTTTGTGCTAGTTCGCCGCTATGCTGTGCTTTGTAAAGCACCCGCCAAGCTGCGGAGAGCAAATAGAATCCGCCGCCTATGAAGATAAAACTTAGCAGATGAAAAGGCCCAAAATGAGGATTAGCCTCCCATCCGAAAACCATTTCCAGCAAATGTCCGCTATCATGCGCGAACCAGTCTATATTGGGATAGTTGGATTGCAACCAGCCAGCCAGGAAATATATGGTCAATGGGAAGCCATACATTTCTGTAAAAAGAGCAACAATAAATGCGCTAAAGCCGCCAAAAGAGCGCCAATCTCGCTTTGTCCGAGGTTTGAAAAAACTAAACGCAAAGATGATGAAAATGGCCGAATTGAAAACAACCAGAAACCATAGCCCGTAGGCAGACATATCCATCATTATTCTCCTAACTTGTCAGGGATTGACCCTTGATCAGGATCGCCGCGCTTGGCACCATGCCCACCATGCCCACCATGCCCACCATGCCCACCATGCCCACCATGCCCACCATGCCCACCATGCCCACCATGCCCGGCGTGCATGAAACTGTGCATGACAACACAAACAAGCAGCAAGCCGCCGAGCAGCAGATAGTCGCCTGGGATATGGGCTTGATGCTCAAAATATAGCGCAAAGGCCGCTATTGCCAAAAACCCGTAAAATATAAATTTTACGCGGGAGTTGGATGGCTGTGACGCGGATGCCTTGTGTTGGTGTTGCATGATTTCATACCTCCATTTTCATAATCGCACGAGCGCGGCATTTCTAAAAAAAGCCGACGCTCAAAGATTGCTTATAGGAATAGACGTTAGAAAACGCGCGGCGTTACAGTCGACCACTCAAATTCGCCAACTTTGGACAGCTGCGGCTCTTGAAATTTGGGCGTCCGTCAGAATATCTAGACGGCGTGTCCCACTCCATGCTCACACCAGACACATTGGCATGCAACATGATCACAGCTTGGATCATGAAGCGGGCGGCGAAATTGCCGCTGTGCAAGCGGGAATATGATTTTCGTCAGAAAAGAGGGTTGATACAGACGATGCAGCCTTGCAGATGCGTTTGATCGGCTGATATTCCGCAGCGCCAATCGCGCTCCGCGGTCACCGGCGGCATTGTACAAAAAACGGTTGCTGATGCCGGTTTTTAATAGTGGCAGGAGCTGCGCGCGCCACAAACGAGTGTAATCAGTGCTATCAATCAAGCTTTGGGCCGCCAAAATACCCGAACGCAAAGCATACCGCATTCCAAAGCCTGCAAGCATATCCTGAAAGCCAGCTTGTTCGCCAATCAGCGGATGGCCGCCTTGCATTGCCGTGTTGGGGATACGGAAATTTCCAAATCCACCGAACGGACGCGGAGAGTTCATTTTTAGTCCGGTTTTGTCTTCGAAAAACTTTACAGAGCGCGCTACGTGCATCGCTTGGTTTTTAAAGCCGCTGAACATGCAGCTTGCTAGCGTACCCTGGCCATTGTGGACCAGCAAATAGGCATAGCCATGAGGAGCAAGCTTGTTATCAAAAGCAATATGATTGCTGTCGGCCTGATCGGTTTCGAATATATAACCCGCTGCAATTGCATCGGCTGATCTAGGTCCGATCGCCGAGATTGCAGGCCCGTCGATGCTCACCGCGCGGTCACCAAAACGAATTTCCACACCGGCTGAAATAGCTTGATCGAGCAGGCCTTGTTCCAGACTGCCCGTCTGACCACCGCGTTGTACAAGATAATATAACGGCCGATGACCGATTATCGGGTACTCTTTACCGCGATAATCATAGGCAGTGCCTTGAAAGACGGGGTGAGCGTTGAAACTTGTTTCGATACCCGCTTCGTTCAGTTCTTCCAGCGCATCGCGCTTGCCGCTCCAGTTTTCTATACCTTGGTAATCGCCGTGAAACCGGCTTCCAACGGTCTTGTGCCATTCACGCACTACCACTTTGCGTCCGGCCCGCGCGAGCAGAATGGCACAAGCTAGACCTGCTGGACCGGCACCGACAATGGCAATCGGATCGCTTCGTGATTTTAAGCTATTCGATAGAAGGTTTTCAGCCATGTCAGTGAATTTCTCCTTCGGCGGTCTAGCTTGGCTTAGGCCCCATAAATCTATGCGGGCACCGGTGCTGCATGGATACCCTCCAGACGGGTCCGTTTCAGTAATAATGCATTGACGGCGACCAAGGCAGAACTGCCTGACATGGCAAGCGCTGCAACCTCCGGACTTATGATGAAAGGATAAAGAACGCCGGCTGCCATCGGAAACGCAATGACGTTATAGGCGACGGCCCAGAATAGATTTTGATGCATTTTCCGCAATGTTGCGCGCGATAATTCAATCGCGCCCAGAACATCATAAGGGTCACTTTTCATGAGCACGACATCGGCGCTTTCGATCGCGACGTCTGTGCCAGCACCAATGGCAAATCCGACATCGGCCTGGGTTAGGGCAGGGGCGTCATTGACGCCGTCTCCTACCATACCGACCTTTTTGCCTTGAGCCTGCAGTTCCTTAATTTTTTCAGCTTTTTGTCCTGGCAAAACGTCGGCTAGGACGGTGGTAATTCCAAGACCAGAGGCGATCCGCTCTGCGGTTTCTTGGTTATCGCCTGTGAGCATGGCGACTTCGACGCCCCGCTTGCTTAGCATTTCGACCATGGCAGCGGCTGTCGGACGCGGCGCGTCGGAAATTGCGATGAGGCCAGTTAGCTTGCCGCCCTTGGCAATGTGAACAACAGTCTGGCCGGCTGCTTGCAATCGCGCCGCTTCGGCTTTGAGTTCACTCATCGAAACGTCACGCTCATCCATGAGCCTTCGGTTGCCGAGAAGAATCTCTTCGCCGTCAAGCTCGGCGCGCGCGCCTTTACCTTCGATATTTTCGAAAGCTGCCAATTTTTGCTTTGGCATATCACCAGCACGCTTCATTATGGCCTGCGCCAGGGGATGATCAGAACCTTGCTCGACAGTTGCTGCCATCGCAAGTACCTCATCGATGGACGCTTCAGAAGATGTGACAACCTCAACCACTTCGGGAGCGCCCATCGTCAATGTTCCGGTTTTATCAAAGACGATGATATCGAGTTTGGTGGCGTCTTCGAGCGCGCTGGCATTTTTGAAAAGAATACCGTTCATTGCGCCCAGACCGGTGCCTACCATAACGGCCATAGGCGTAGCGAGACCAAGAGCATCGGGGCAAGCGATTACAAAAACGGTAATAGTCAAGGTCAAGGCGAATAGAATCGGCTGACCGAGCCACCAAAACCAGACGGCAAAGGTTGCAAGGCCGATAACAACAGCGATCAGGACCAGCCACTGGGAGGCTTTGTCCGCGAGTAGTTGGGAGGGAGCCTTTGAATTTTGGGCTTCCTGAACCAGTTTGACGATTTGCGCGAGCGCGGTATCGGCGCCAACCTTGGTCGCGCGATATTGAAAGCTACCGCTTTTGTTGATCGTTGCGCCAAAGACATTATCACCAGGCTTCTTGTTGACGGGCATGGATTCCCCGGTCAACATGGATTCATCGACCAGCGTTTCGCCTTCTAGAATTTCTCCATCCACCGGGATTTTATTACCTGGCCGAATGACTATCACGTCATCCTTGAGCACTTCGGCCGTTGATATTTCTATTTCCTTGCCGTCGCGCAATACGGTAGCTTTCGGCGGCGCTAAGTCCATTAGCGAACGAATAGCGTTGGATGCGCCTGCGCGTGCCCGCATTTCGAGCCAGTGTCCCAGCAGAATGAAAACCAGAAGCACTGCTACTGCCTCAAAAAACTGCACCCCAGGGAAAAAGAATGTTGATCCGACGCTGAAAAAATATCCGGTGCCGACAGATAAGACGACGAGCACCGCCATATTGAGAACGCCGTTTCGAAGCGCGCGCCATGCGGCAACAAAGAACGGCCAGCTCGGGTAAACAATCGCTGCGCTGCCAAGGAAAAATAGCCAAAGATCCAGACGCAGCCCGAAAGGCGGCGCTGGCGGAGTAAACAGTCCGCCCATTGGCGAATAAATGAAAATGGGAATAGCAAATATCAGCGCAATCCAGAAGCGATTGCGCATGTCTTTTACCATTTCGGCCATGTCCATACCGCCGCCATGACCCATTTCATGAGCGGTATGATCGGTTGCGGCCTGCTTGTCATCTTTGCCCAGCTCAGCGGCTTTTTTACCCTGATCCTCGTGGTTTTTATGATCAGCAGCATTGGCCGTTGGATGTTCTTTTTCGCATAGATGTTTTGGCAACAGCTCTCCGCCGCAGTGATAGCCGCATTCGGCAATTTTTGTTTCGATTTCTACCAGCCCTATTTCTTTTTCATCGAAAGTTACGGTGGCGCTGCCGCTGGCAGAGTTTACGGATGCTTTTTCTATTCCCCTTAACTTGGAAAGCTGTTTTTCAACGCCCTGTGAACTTAATGGTGAAAGCAACCCGGAGACTTCAATTACAGCGGTCCGCATTATGTATCCCTCTTTGATTTTTCATCTTTTTGGCGGTTCATTGCCAAACGACAGCATATTCTTCAATATCAACTAGTCGACAGATCGCGGTTGGAAAGATTGCGCCCAACAGCGATACTCAAACTAACAGCAAGATAGACGGACTGGGATGCGCTTCGTTACAGTCGTAGGATAGTTTAGCTCAATCCAAGGGAGCGGCGTGGGTTGCATGCGAACAATCGCAATTGAGAAATCCATGCACAGGACAGGTTTCACATGTTTCTTTCAATCGATCGCGCAGCGCGTGACGCGCGCGGTGCAGGCGTACCCGCAGATTACTTTCACTGATGCTCAAGGCGGCGGATACACTCTCGCGCGCTTCGCCAACGATATCAATACGCCAGAGAATATCGGCATAATCGGATTTCAAGGTCGGGAGGAGTTGATACAGACAAATGCAAATCATGCGATCCAATTCATGTTCTGCTTCTTCGCTATCCATCAGCTTCTCAAAGTTTGCATATTCCTTTTCAATGACGCGTCGTTTGCCCTGAGTACGATAGTAGTCGATCAAGGTTGTATGGAGCACTTTGCGCATCCATCCTCTTAATTTTTCGCTGTCTCGTACATCATCAATGCGATCCAAAACCCTGACATAGAAATTTTGCAGCACGTCCGCTGCTTCGTCTCTATTTCCAAGCTTATAGACCAAAAACCGAAGGAACTCCGCTTGAACCTCGGCCATGACCTTATGCACGGAATAATCCTCCCCCGATTCTTTGTCTTCAGATGCCATATTCACTCCCGGCAAGCAGCGCTTGGGCCGCTTCGCGCCTGTATATCGTCATGTCTACAATGTTTAGTGGACCCGATTACCTGGTAGTTGTCAAACTGTAACAAACCCACTTCGTTGCCGTCCCTCACATTGACGCAAGATATTTAAAACGGGCCAAAAAGCCCTGTCTTGCAATCACAGACAGATAGTGAGGACAGCAAATGTGGACATATCTTCTATCAAAATTTCTTTCCGGTTTCATAAAAAACGGTGCCCTGCGTGTAGTCTTTCCGGACGGAAAGGAACAGCAATATGGCCCAGATTGTAAAAATCCAATAAGTATCAAAATACATTCGCGCAGTCTGCCCAGAAAGCTATTTCTCAACCCCGAGCTTATTTTGGGCGAGGCCTATATGGACGGTTCGCTGACCGTAGCAAATGACGATATTTATGGATTGCTGGAGTTGTTGATCAACAACCAAGCATTGCAACGCCCAAGCTGGTTTTCTCGCAAAGTTACCCTTTATCGGCAATTTCATCGATATTTCGCTCAACATAATCCGTTGACCATAGCCCGCAACAATGTGGCGCATCATTATGATCTTTCGAAAGACTTTTATCGGCTCTTTCTGGACGATGACATGCAATATTCCTGCGCATATTTTGTCGGTCCCGATGACAGCCTGGAAACGGCACAGAAAAACAAGAAAAATCATATTGCTGCCAAGCTAATGCTTGAGCCGGGTCATCATGTTTTGGATATCGGGTGCGGTTGGGGCGGGTTAGGCCTTCATCTGGTCAAAGAGCACGGCGCGCATGTAACCGGGGTTACGCTGTCATGTGAGCAACACAATGTTGCCCTTGAGAGGGCAGAAAAATTGCAGACAAGTGCCCGCGCAGAATTTCGTTTGCAAGATTATCGAGAGGTCACCGAAACCTTTGATCGCATAGTGTCGGTCGGTATGTTCGAACATGTCGGCATACCCCACTATTCGGAGTTTTTTTCCAAGTTACATGGCAGTCTAGCGGACGATGGGATCGCGCTAATCCATTTTATTGGCCGAGCCGATGGTCCGAGTGCGACAAATCCATGGATTGCAAAATATATATTTCCTGGAGGATATTCTCCAGCTCTTTCCGAAGTAATGGCCGCTGCTGAACGCTCAGGTCTATATGTTACGGATGTCGAAGTTTTACGCCTCCATTATGCCGAGACACTCAAAGCATGGCGCGACAGATTCGAACAAAAAATCGATGAGGTTCGCAAAATATATGATGAACGGTTCTGCCGTATGTGGCGGTTTTACCTTGTCGTCAGCGAGCTCGCGTTCAGACAAAATGGGCATGTGGTCTTTCAGGTTCAATTGGCCAAAAAGCAGGACGCTGTCCCGCTTACACGCGACTATCTCGTCCCTTCGCAACTGCAGGACAGATATTCAAGGCGTGCTGCATGATCCGGGAGTTTGGTAGGAAGGCTGGAGGCACATTTAACATAGTGTAACAAATCATTGTTTGCCACGTCCTTATAATTGAACCCAACAGACCGTTCTCGATGTCGAGGAACGCCGCTAGTTTGAGACATCACCATGTATCCAGTCACTTAGGAAAATTTTGGAGAATTTCAGATGAACGATGCCGAAAATGATAATGCAGACAAAGAGATTATCACGATGTACGCCCCAATATTCCGGCAGAAGCTTGCCAGGCTGGAAGCGCATGGCCAGCAAGACACTACCGAGGCCGATGAATTGCGCACAGTATTATCACGGATTGATCGTGCACAAACCTTCGCTGAGCGTGAACCGACGATAATCCGTCATGAGACTAACCGTCACCGAGAACATCAAGCTGCCTGACTCTGACTGGGCGGAGCAACCCAAACATTAGTTGCGTTGGCCTGCAATTTAACTAGCGACCGCGGAATCCCGAAGAACCTCTTTACCGCAAAGGAAAGAACCAGTGTCAATGAACAATGAAATGGAATTAAAAGGGGTATTCAAGGCCGAACAGCTGGAGCAGTTAAAAAGTCTTTCTGCCATTACCGATCTGGCAGTCAATAAGGCAGTTTCTCGCGTTCTGACAACGACATATTTTGATACGCCCGATCATGCCCTTCACAAGCACGGCTATTCATTGCGTGTTCGCAAAATCGGCAAGACTTATACCCAGTGCCTGAAACGGCAAAGCGAACCTTTGGGTGCCATTATAGGGAGAATAGAATGGGAGGCTGAATTGCCGGATCAAATCCCACAAATTGACCTTCTTGAAAACAAGAAAATCCGGACCAAGTTAAAACGGTTGACGGGAGATAATCTACAAGCTGTTTTCCAATCCGTTGTTAGACGGCAGTCCCGTAAACTCAAATTTGATGATGGTACGACAGTGTCGCTCGACATCGATGTGGGCGAAGTCACCGCAGGTGATGCAGTCCAACCAATTTGTGAATTAGAGCTTGAACTTTTGAGCGGTTCAGCCGCTCACATATTTGAACTTGCGGCAACTATTAATCAGACAGTCCCATTTCGGATCAGCACTGTTAGCAAAGCAGCGCGCGGCTATTCATTGTTATCGAAGGAAGAGCCACGCGCTCAAAAATGGCGGCAGTCTAAGCTGTTTAAGAACTTCACTGGAGAACAGGCCTTTGTCGACAATCTTCAACAGGCAATCAGCTATCTCCAAGCCAATGAAGCGTCGGTTCTCCTGGACGATGCTGAGGGCATTCATCAAATGCGTGTTGCCTTGCGGCGTTTGCGTGCAGGCTTGGAGATTTTCCAGGCCAATATTGCACAAGAAAAATATGATTGGATTGTGAGCGAAGCAAAGTGGCTTAGGGATGAGCTGTCGGCAGCGCGCAGCTGGGATGTTTTTATCGATGAGTTCGTGGCACCGGTCGCCAAACTTTCCGAACCGGCCACCAGATTTGAACTGCTTTTGTCGGCTGCCGAGAAAGAAAGAGTTCTTCATCGCAAACAAGCCCGCAGCGCAGTCAATTCCGCGCGCTATACGGAGTTTATTCTAGGGCTTAGTACATGGCTTTATAGCGACATCTGGCGGGATAGCGCACCCTCTCCAAAAGCAATGGACCTGTCAGCGGCGGCGAGAAAATTTTGCGTAAAGCAACTGAAGAAGCAGAATAGAATTGTGCGCAAAAACTGTCAAAAGCTTAAGAAAATGTCTGAGGAAGAGCGGCATAATCTAAGATTAGTTATGAAGAAACTGCGTTATACCATCGATTTTTCTGCTAATATTTATCCAGATAAGCAAGTTCTGAAATTTCAGAAAACGCTTAGTCCCATTCAAAGTCGGATGGGTTATTTGAATGATGTCCTGGCTGCGGAACTGCTCGTCGAGAAAATGCTGAGTGCGGAACCCAATGCTGCCACGCCAGCATGGTTTTATACCGCTGGCATTGTCATCGGATGGCACCAACGCGAAGCTAAATTTACCGAAAAAAAGCTCTTCAAGGATGTAAACCGGTTCCTCGATACCAAAGCTTTCTGGGATAGAAAATGATACCGATGCAGAATCGGAACGCGAGGGCAGGCCGGTTCAAACGATATCAAAATGAGGCTCCGCTATGAGCGGTGTGATGGTCCTTGTCATCCTGGGCGTCTTCATTGCTCTGTTGTTTGACTATTCGAACGGAATGCAAGACGCTGCCAACATGTTGGCTACGGCAATTGCCTCGCATGCAATGACCCCAATACAGGCAATTATTCTAGTGTCCTCGTTCACTTTTCTTGGACCTATCATTGGAGGAACTGCGGTGGCCAATACGATCGGTAGTTTTGTTGATGTTTCCGATCTGGGGAATATTTTTTCACTGACTGTCATATTATCAGGTCTGGGCGGCGCGATCATCTGGAATTTTTTAACCTGGTGGTTTGGACTTCCCGTCTCCTCTTCCCAAGCTCTTGTTGGAGGTCTCGTCGGGGTGGTAATTGTCGCTGCGGGTCCAGGCCATGTCGTCTGGGGTTTTGAGCTAACTGACGGCTTTCATCTCAAGGGTGTCGCCAAGATAGTGGGAGCTTTGTTTCTTTCACCCATTCTGGGGTTTTTCCTGGGCGGCTTATTACACCGCATCATGGTCTTCGCCTTGCGGGCCGCCAAGCCATCGGCCAATAAATATCTTCGCGCCTTTCAATGGCTGACAACGGCGGCTCTGGCCTTTTCTCATGGAACAAATGATGCCCAGAAAGGCATGGGTGTGATTGCCATGATCCTAGTCCTGGGCGGTGTCAGCGGGCAGTTCTATGTGCCGTTTTGGGTTATTTTGGCGAGCGCAACCGCGATCACAATCGGCACGCTGACAGGCGGATGGCGCATCGTGCGTACTCTGGGTTTCGGGATCTACAAAGTTCGGCCAATCCACGCGTTGGATGCACAATTGGCGTCAGCTGGTGTGATTTTGGCGGCATCTGCCCTCGGAGCCCCTGTTTCCACCACCCAGGTGGTCAGCACTGCAATTATGGGCGTTGGCACATCAGAGCGGCCGAAGTCAGTTCACTGGGGCACTGCAAAGCATATCTTCGGGACATGGTTGATCACGATACCTGGCGCTGCGAGCGTTTCCATTGGCATTTACGGATTGATCCAATTGGCTGGAAAGTTTTTTTGATGGAAAACCATATATGGCAGGCTCCCAAATCCGGAAAAGTAGCATTTTGCGCGATTGGCCCAATGGGCTTCTGGCAAAGCTCGCGTCTAAGACAGCACATGTGCGTTTCTCAACGGGGCTTTTGGGAAATTAGTCAAAGATGATTAACGATGCCCCTCAAATTTCGCATTTGATGCTCTTTGGCCAAAGCCTGGCCCTTGGCTTTTTGGTCGGATTGGAGAGACAGCGCCATGAAAATTCCATCGCAGGGCTACGGACTTTCACATTAATCGCACTTGCTGGTTCACTCGGCGGGTATATCTGGGCGCAAACTGATTCTCAAATCGGCGCCTGGACGCTTTTGATACTTGTCGCCGCCTGCCTGATGATCGCCCAAATAAAATCCCGAGCTAGAGAGCCAGATACCACGACGGTAGTCGCTGCGCTAATTACCTTTATACTAGGATATATTTTATGGATTGGCCATCCGTTATTGCCCGCCGCGATTGCCGTGACGATGACTGCATTGCTCTATTTTCGTAAAGAATTGCGAGAGGTACCGCAAAGGTTGACCAAACAGGAAATAATATCGTTTTTCCAATTCGCAGCGATCGCCGTTATCTTATTGCCAATATTACCAAACAACAATTACGGCCCTTACGAGGTATTTAACCCCTATCAAATCGGTTGGCTGGTGGTCCTCATCAGCGGGCTTAGCTTATTGGGTTATCTCGCACTTAAAATATTTGGGCATAAGTCGGGCGTCGCAATTGCCGGAGTTTTGGGAGGCATGGCTTCAACGACGGCAACAACCCTGGTTTATGCGAAATATAGCAAGGAACAGGCCGAGTTCTCCAACATAGCAGCAACCATAATATTATTGTCCCACCTAGTTCAGCTCGTACGCATTGGAATAATCGTGGGGATATTGGAATTTATGCTGATACCCCTCATGCTACCATGGCTGATAGGGGGCGGGGTGGCTGGCAGTCTGTTTGTTTTGTGGTCGTATCGCAGGATTGAAGATACAAAGGAGCCTCTACCGTCAGTATCAACCCGAAATCCAGCGGAAATAGTAAGCGCGGCTATCTTTGCGCTTAGCTTTGCCGGGATATTGTTTCTCGTCGCATGGATGAACGATGTCTTTGCAGAAGCCGGTGTTTTCCTGGTGTCCTTCCTATCGGGATTGACCGATATTGACGCCATAACAGTTTCAAATCTGAAACTCGTATCGGATGATATCCTTGATCCCAATATTGCCGTTTACGCAATCATATTGGCCTTCTTCGCCAACCTCATTTTTAAACTTGGGATAGTTTTTGTGTTTGCCGACAAGAAGCTACGACGCCCTATTTTAACCGGTTATCTGGCTTTGGTAATTGGTATCTCGGCAGGAGTTCTGATCAATGTTTATATCTGAACCGAATAGGGAGTGCCGTTGGCCATATCGGGTAAAGCTGGCCGAATGCCAGCTATATAGGCGACAAGGGGACGGCTTTTCGCCAACGAAGCAAAAGCCACGCGACGGGGCCACTCGGCTCAGTCAATCGAGCAACGATTGGACAGGCTATGCAATCTGATACTGAGAGCACAGAAATAAAACAAGTTTCGCGATTTTCGAGAATAATAAACACCGTGTTCCCGCGAACGCCGGACTTCTATTCAATGCTCAATGATCAATGTGATGTGGTTGTGCAGGCAATGGAAATGCTGGCCGGCTATATGCAAACAGGCGAGCAGAAACGAGCCGATGATGTGCGGAGACTGGAGCACGAAGGGGATATTCTGAAAATAAGAAATATAGATACCCTTAACCGCTCTTTTTCAACGCCGTTTGATCGCGAGGACATTTATCGGGCGATCACCTCAATCGATGAGGGTTTAAATTATGCCAAGACGACCGTGCGAGAAATGGAAATTCTTGGGATCGAACCCGATGCCCAAATGCTCGAAATGGCAAAGCTTCTGCAATCAAGTGCGCGAAAGCTTCAAAGCGGTTTCGCCACTTTGAAAAAGGACCCGGCCGTGGCCGAACAAAGCGCTGCGGCCGTTCAAAAAGTGGAAAGACAGGTTGAAAAACTATATCGCAAAGCGCTTTCTCAGTTGTTCGATGCAAAATACTATTCCGCCAAACCCCGGGCAGAACAATCCAGCAATCATGATGATTTCTTGCAACTATTGGGACCTTTGGAGGAAACCGATTGTAGGGCAGTGGCTAGTGGATTGGCCTATGTGATGGAAGTTTTGAAGCGGCGTGAAATCTATCGCCATTTGTCAAACGCATCCGACCATTTCGCGCATGCCGGGGATATACTGCATAACATAACTGTAAAAACAACATGATCGGTATTGCAAAGATAGAAATCAATTTTTGAAAGGTGATTAAATGAGTGAAAAGAAAATGCAAAAAAAGGCGTACAAAGCCTCCCTGGAGCGACTCCAATTAGAGTTGGTGAAGCTGCAACGGCATCTGATTAAAAATGATCTCCAGATTTTGATTATATTTGAAGGCCGGGATGCGGCAGGAAAAGACGGCGTTATCAAGCGAATTACCGAACATCTGAGCCCGAGGGAAACGCGCGTGGTTGCCTTGGGCAAGCCTTCTGACAAAGAGCTCCGTTCCTGGTATTTCGAAAGATATGTCGCTCAGCTTCCAACAAGTCAGGAAATGGTTTTGATGAACCGTAGCTGGTATAACCGGGCCGGTGTCGAACGCGTTATGGGCTATTGCACTGAGAGTGAGTATCAAACTTTTATGTCGTCTGTAGTCCCTTTCGAGCGGTTACTAATTGGGTCGGGCATACAAGTTTACAAATATTATCTTGATATCTCAAAAGACGAACAGAAAAGCCGACTTCGCGACCGACGGATAGATCCTTTAAAGCAATGGAAAATCAGTCCTGTGGATGAAGTCGCAATTAAGCATTGGGATGATTATAGCGAGGCGCGAAATGCAATGTTCCGCCGGACTCATTCCGACCTTGCACCATGGTACGTGGTTATAACGGACGATAAAAAAACGGCCCGCATAAATGTCATTCGTCACTTGATGTCCCTGGTAGATTGTCCGGACAAGGACAAACATGCTGAGCAGCCTGATGCTAAAATAGTCTTTCCGTTTGACGAGAAATTGCTGGAAAATAAAATAATCGCACCGTGATGGAGATTACTGGCGGAGCCAGTTTGAAGCTCCGCCAGCGAGCGCACCAAGCATCTGACAAAATTCGAGTATCACAATGAATTTATCCCTTATTTTCCAGATCATCACCGTGATGTTTCTTTGGGCCATCTGCTTTCCGTTTATTATCTGGGGCATAGAGTCTGCGCCGCATCTGACATTTGCTACGCTCCGCGCGGTCCTGTCCGGTCTCGTGTTGATTGTCATTGCGCTAGCATTGCGCCAGCCCTTCCCCACAAATTGGCATGATTGGAAAAACATAGCGGTGGTAGGTATAGGGGCAACCAGCCTTGGTTTTTTTGGAATGTTTCACGCAGCTGAATTCGTGTCTCCAGGTATTGCTACCGTAATTTCAAATGCGCAGCCTTTGCTGGCTGCAATTCTCGCAGCCTTTATCCTCAGAGAAAGGCTGTCTCGGTTGGGTATTCTAGGCATGATGCTCGGCTTCGGCGGAATCATCTTCATAGCGCTGCCTGGATATCTTTCGGGTGAAAATGCAAGCTATGGGATTGGCGTGGCGTATATCATCCTCGCTGCCCTGGGCATAACCTTTAGCAATGTCTGGATTAAGAAAATCGCCGGATCCGTCGATGCCCTGATGGCAATGGGCCTTCAGCTCCTAATTGGGAGCATCCCACTTGCTATAGCAGCCTCTGTATTTGAAGAGCCCACAACTGTAGAATGGTCCGCCCAGTTCGTACTGATACTCGGGGTTCTGAGTATTTTCGGAACTTCTTTGGTCTATTGGATGTGGTTTTGCATTCTCGAAAAAACATCGTTGAACCGGGCTAATAGCTTCAGTTTCTTCATTCCAGTTTTTGGTTTGGCAATGGGGGCAGTTTTATTTGGCGAATACATCTCCGCGCTCCAATGGCTTGGTATTGTTCTGACCATTTCCGGGGTGTCAATGACCTTTTTGCTTGGTTCAGACCAGAAACAGCCGCTCACATGAAGAGCTCAGCTACGACAGCACCCTATATACAGAAGGCCATTCAAGAGCATTGTCTGGTGGTCCGTTTGGCAAAGAACATAGGCTCGTCCTGGAAGTACGAATATACATCCGTCTATGAGGTTAGACATCCAGAAATTCTGAAATTATCGTGATGAAGAAAACCAGAACGATAACCGGCAGCATTCAATCTCTGACCTTCTCCAGACGCGCAACATTGTTAGGCGGTGTGTCAGCAGGTATCGGACTGGCCCTAGCGGGTCGGATGGGCTACCTTTCGGTCGTCGAGAATAGCCGCTACAAATTGGAATCAGAGAGCAATCGCGTAAATTTGACCCTCATACCGCCGCGGCGAGGCTGGCTGTTGGACCGCAGCGGAAAGCCTATCGCAAACAACAAAACTGATTTTCGTATCGACCTGAATCCCAGTCGTCTCAAGGACAAGCATGCGACTATTGCAACTCTCAGAAAATTATTGAGTTTGGAAGCGGAAGAGGTTGCGCGAATAAAAGCCGAACTGACACAGGCGAATAATTTTCAGCCAATCCATGTTGCGTCAGACCTGGATTTGAACCGCTTTGCAGCGGTAAGTGTCCGCTTGCCTGATTTACCGGGGGTTTCTGCTAGTCGCGGTTTTTCAAGAGATTATCCGCCCGGTGCCGCCGTGGGCCATCTTGTGGGCTATGTGGGAACGCCATCTGCTGAAGAATATGAGAAAAATCCGTCACCAATTCTTCTCGCGCCGGGGTACAAGATCGGCAAGGATGGGTTGGAAAAGAGATTTGAAGAGACCCTGCAAGGTAAACCAGGGGCCAAACGTGTCGAGGTAACTGCAAGAGGCAAGATAGTAAGGGAGCTGGAAACAAGATCGGATGTTCCGGGCAAATCCATCCAACTCACATTAAACGCAGATCTCCAGCGCTATGCGGCTAGGCGGTTAGGCGAAGAATCAGGCTCGGTTGTGGTTCTTGATAGCCAAACCGGGGAGATTCTGACCATGACCTCCATGCCGTCTTTCGACCCAAACAGCTTTTCAGACGGGATTAGCCAGAACGAATGGCAAATGCTGTCGAGCGATGATCATGTTCCTTTGAGGGACAAGTCACTACGCGGCCTTTATCCGCCTGGATCAACCATCAAGCCAATGGTCGCGTTGGCGCTTTTGAAGGCGGGGGTAAAAAAGGATGATACTGTAATTTGCACAGGGCGATTGAAGGTTGGCAATAGCTACTTCCATTGCTGGAAACGTGGGGGTCACGGGCGAGTTAACATGGCCAAAGCCATATATCAAAGCTGCGATATTTATTTTTATCAAATGGCGTTGAGGGTCGGAATTGCGCCAATTGCGCAGATGGCTAAGGCCCTCGGCCTCGGGGCAAAATATGATTTGCCAGTTGCCTCTCAAAGCTACGGCACCGTCCCAGATGCTCGATGGAAACTACGGAAATATAATGAAAAGTGGCAAGCCTATGATACGGTAAACACTACGATCGGGCAGGGGTATATGCTCTCCAATCCCTTGCAATTGGCCGTTATGGTAGCTCGAATGGCTTCAGGACGAGATATTGCGCCTTCATTGCTGCTCGCCAAAAAAATGCCCCCATCTGCAACTCTTGAAATTCCACCAGAACATCTTGCCTTTGTGCGGCAGGCTATGGGTGATGTGGTAAGCCCAATAGGCACAGCCCGCCGGGCCGCGCTGCCGCTTCTAGATATAAAAATGGGAGGTAAAACGGGAACTGCGCAAGTGCGGCGGATAACAATGGCAGAACGGGCAGGGGGTGTCAGGTCCAATGCAAGTTTACCTTGGCGTTACCGCGACCATGGACTTTTTATCGCCTTTGCGCCGGTCGATAATCCGAGATATGCAATTTCTGTTGTGGTAGAGCATGGTGGCGGTTCAGGTTCGGCCTATCCGATTGCGCGCGATGTCATGACATTCCTGTATGACCCGGAAATTGCAATGGAAGCGTTGCTCAAACTCGAAGCCAATTGGGGCGGCAGTATAGAAGAGCGAATGGCTAGAAAGCTAGCGGAATTCAAGGGCCGTCAAGTGGTCAAAGCAGGGGACTGACCAGCCGCGCAATATTTTCCACTAGCTTGACTGGCCGCGGACGCTGATCCCAGCTTTCACGGTTTAACCGGTCGCTTGCAGCAATGTTTTTATCTTGTTCTGCTTCTAGCATGTTCGCTACTTTCTCATCATAGAGGATGAGACTTGCTTCAGCGTTCAACTGAAATGACCGGATGTCGATATTTGTGGACCCAATAACACAAATAAGTTCGTCGATCATGATGTGTTTGGCGTGAAGGAGACCGTCGGGATAGAGATAGATGGCTATGCCCGCACGCAGCATCTGCTCATAATAAGAGCGTTGAGCAAGGCCGACCAATTGGCTGTCGGAGGCCCTTGAGAGTATCAGGATTACCTCAACCCCGCGCATAACTGCTGTTTCCAGAGCCTGTACCAAGGCAACGTCGGGAATGAAATAGGGGGTTGTTATAACAATGCGCCGCCGCGCACTGTAAATGAGCGCCACCACAAGCCGGCCAGCGCCAGCAACAGGATAATCGGGGCCGCTTGGCAGCAGCTGGGCTGTTGTGGATCCTGCGCCATGGCGATGTTGAAAAAATGTAGCTTCGTCTAAAACCTGACCGGTTTCAAGAAACCAGTCAGCGGCAAAAACTGCTTGCATTTCAAGTACAACTGGTCCGGCAACATGAACCACCAACTCCCGGTTGAACAAACCAGGTGCGTATTGTGCATCAATAATATTTTGTGAGCCTATAAATCCATGCGATGAGTCGATAATTGCGATTTTCCGATGATTACGCAGGTCTGCGCGGGCCGAACGTCGGCGCAAAAATGTAACCGGAAGCGCCCGCGCTGCTTGAACGCCGCCACTTGTTAGTTGATCAATAATGTCCCGCGACCAGCGACGTGAGCCAAGTGCATCAATTAACACCCTGCATTCAACGCCCCGCTCAGCTGCGTTTTTCAGGGCTTCGATGATTTTCGATCCTGTGCGGTCATTGGCGAATATATAGGTCAGAATATGAACATGATGACGAGCCCGATTTATGTCAGCAACAAGCTCGTCAATCACTCCGTCATAGTCGGCAAGAAGATTGACTTTATTGCCGCCCATTATTGGGAACTGGCCAAGATTCTCAACCAGTTTTGAAGCAGAAGCATACGTATCAGGCAATACGGGCCGCGAGCAAAACTCAGAATGGTTGATTTCATCCGTCGCAATCGCCAGCATTTGCCGTGCTTTTGTGAAACGCTTCCGCCGCCAACGCGGATAGGTCGGCCGACCTATCAACAAATACAGGATAAGCGCTGGAATGGGGATAAAAAGAGCGGCCACTAACCAACCGCGTGCCGATCCGGGGGGCCGCCTTAAGGGGACGACTATCAGCATAGCTATGCGGATCGTCCACTCGGCTATGACGTATCCGATGGAAAATATATCAATGATATTCTGGTTCAAATACGGCATGTGATTTATACCGATCTACATCGCTTTTGCCTGAGCATATTTACCTCCCAAACCTCTGCAGACTTTGAAATTTCTAATTTTTGGCACGCATATCTCGGCAATATTGCTGATTGCTTGGTCGACTTCAAAATGGCGGTTGGGTTGACTAATTTTTCATCGCCAGCGCAATCTGCTCGAGGCACCATTGCTGATTTCGCAAAAGAGGATGATGATCTCCATCTGCCAAAATTTGGATTTTCCACTGCGAACGATTGGCTAACAGTTTCTGGACGCCGGATAGCGGAGCGGTTTTGTCTGCGCTTCCATGCAGGCAAAGGACATTGAAATTGGGATCCAAACTGTCGGCGTCAGCAAAAAGATCATGGCCATAAACGCCGTCCCATAACGAAGAGGTATAAGAGCGCCAAGTGTGGCGGGTCAGATCCTCAACGACTTCACCCGGCATATCGCGCAGTACATAGGGAAGAAACCATCGCAGAACCCAGCGTGTCATCATACAAGCAAGCGCTGCAAAGGCGATATTCGTTGTAACGTACCGTTCAGCCAAATGGCTTTCACCAAAATATTTGATAGCGCCTTGTTTATCGCCAAAATAGGGAAGACTGATCAGGATAAGACGTTTTACCAAGTGGGGAAAGCGAGCGCAAAAAGCTATTGCGACGATGGCCCCGAATGAATGACCAACAATGGTCATTGCCTTTTCGTCACGAAGGACCTGATAAAGTTCGTCGACATGGCGATCAACTGTATATTTTGTCCAGGGTTTTGGGGACTGGCCGTAACCCAGTAGATCAACCAACAATAGCTGATGATGGTGGGCCAGTGGTTTGACGCGAGATTTCCAATAACGCGTTGAGCCGGCTATACCATGTAAGAAAACCATGGTTTCACCTTCGTCCCCGAGTTTTTCGCTATAGAGCATAATGGCCAAAAATTTTGCATAGCTCAAATGTTTGGGCCGTGATTTTCTCATTTGGTGGAAGTTCAATTCTGCGTATCATTTTCCCCCTAGCGTCCATCCTCCAGCGGTCCTCAATGGGACAATAAGAGAGGAATGGAACTATTTTGTAGCATATGACGGGTAACACCGCCGAAGATCATTTCTCGCGTTCGAGAATGACCATAAGCGCCCATTATGATGCAGCTTGCTTCAATCTCGCGAGCAGCTGCATCCAAAGTCTCCTCTATCGAAGTCGCCACAGAAAGTTGTTTGATTTCGGCCGAAATGCCATGCCGGGACAAAAAGTTACCTGCATCTTCTACCGGGAAGGCTGAAGAGGCTTCATCAATAACAACCAGATGAACGCTTGAGGCTTTGGAGATAAGCGGCAAGCTGTTTCGAAGAGCATTGGCAGCCTCGGCTGATCCATTCCAAGCGATCATCATTGGTCCGACCGGATCGAAGCTCGAAGCATTTACCGGAAAGGCCAGCACAGGAATGGAGACGTGAACCGCTAAATCGGCCGCAATATGAACCGCAGGTGCATCGTCTCCGGAACCACTCCCAACGATGACCATATCAGCCAACCGAGCAGCCATAATCAATTCACTCACTGTATCGCCCGTGCGAACCTGCCAGTCCCAGCTAAGTTCTTCTTCAGAAAGCCGGACCTCTGTTTCACTTCGTAAGATCTTGGAGGCCCCTTCGGCGTCGCTAAGCATTTGACCATAATTCATTCCCGACGCCTCTCCTGCCCATAATACATAGGGTAATGGCAGTATTTGCAGGCAGCTCAAATGGGCTTCTTGGTCATGCGCGAGGGATAAAGCCGCTTGCAAACGGCCTTCCATGCCAGAATTGCCCACGATAGGCAGAAGAATGGTTTTCATAATGGTCCTTTCCGGAAATCACTGTCGAACGATGTGTAAGAATAATGACGGATGATAGACCTGAACGTTACAGTTAGCCGATTCTGGCAGTGACCTGTGAGAGCATTTCGAAAATGAGGACTTACGCCATTGGAGGCAGACTATATTCATCGTTTTGCACCAATGTGTTTCACGATTTTGCGATTAAAATAGCGTTAGCACTGTAACGAAAAACACAAGTCTGCGTCTGTATCTACTAACGCCGGAAAATCATCTTTTTTCGTTCTTCCTTCAGCCATGAAACTTATTTGGAAAATTGAAGGCAGGGCAGGGATATTTTTTGGGGCCCGCAGGGCATTTTTCTACGCAAATGGTTTAACTGATTATTGGTACGGAGATTATTTATGGGCACGTTTGGATGGGGGTTGGCCGTGATCATGGTCATCGTGATCTCTTGGGTATTCTATAGATATTTTGCACCAAAGGGTTGGCGCGAATGGGCAGGCGCGGGACTGGTACAGGCATTTATCATCGCGCTTTATGCCGAAATGTACGGCTTCCCGTTGACCGTGTACCTCGCCATCCGCTTTTTTGGTTTGGATAGGGAATATGTTAGTAACAGCTTATGGTCGACATTGCTGGACTTTAGCGAAACAGGAATGTTTGCGGCGATGATTTTGGGCTACGGCGTTGCATTTACCGGAATCGGCCTTTTCATTAAAGGTTGGAAAGAGGTTTATCGTGCCCGTCAAGAAAACGTGTTGGTGACTACCGGCCTGTACCGGTTTGCAAGACACCCTCAATATACTGGACTTTTCATTGCCCTGTTTGGGGAAGGCATCATTCATTGGCCTACCATATTTTCGATTAGCCTCCTGCCACTCATCGTGATTGCTTACTATTTTCTTGCACGCAAGGAAGAGCGGGAAATGCTCCGGAAGTTTGGGGATGATTACCGTGTGTATCAAAATCAGGTTCCAATGTTCATCCCTCAATGGGGGCGATGGAAAGCGATGAGGAAAAGCTCACAGGAATCTTGATGTCAAAAATTCAGTTTGTGGATTGATGCAATTAAGCTTTGGCGGGATTATTCTTCTTGAACGTTCTGCCGCGATCATCAATCTATGATGCCCTAGCGGGATGACAATATGATATTGAATGTTGTAATCATCGCAGCCATAATTTTTGCAGGTGCGTTGCAGCTTTCCCCCAGACTTTCGCGATCACCGGTTTGGCGGGCAACTGTTACGCCATTGGCGTCGATTATCGGTAGCGGATTTCTAGTTCTCGCCCCCATTTTGGTGTACGCCTATGGAAGCAAGGCGCCGCTTGTTATGGGCGCACTCGTCTTTGGCGCCTATTTGTTTGGCAGTGCAATCCGTTTCAATATCACGGTCCGCAATGGGCCAGTCACTTTTCAGGACTACGTAGCAGAGAAACTGGAAACTGTTGCCTCCTGGGCGCTGGCGCTCGCCTTCATGATTTCTGTCACCTATTATCTCAATCTCTTTGGCGCCTTCGGGCTTAGCCTGACATCGCTCAATAATCCTGCCAATGCCAAGCTACTCACCTCATTCATTTTTCTGGTCATTTTGATCGTTGGGTATACGCGCGGTTTTTCCGCACTTGAAAAAATGGAATATATAGCCGTTACGATCAAACTGGCGATCATCGCCGGCTTGTTGGTGGGCCTCAGCTACTATTGCTACGAAAAGGCCATGAGTTCAGCGCTCGTCGTTCACCCGCCGCAATTAACGGGTTGGGCGGCCATTACACTTGCTTTTGGCTTGATTATTACTGTCCAGGGGTTTGAGACTTCAAGATATCTGGGCGATGATTATAGCGCCGCTGTTCGGGTTAAATCGATGCAGCTAGCGCAATTGGTGGCCGCTGCAATTTACATGATTTATATCACGCTGTTCGCATTGTCATTTGAGCATGAAGAATTCCAGCTGACGGAAACGGCAATCATTGATGTGATGGAAATTGTTTCTCCAATATTGCCCTGGATATTGGTAGCCGGGGCGTTGGCTGCTCAATTCAGCGCCGCCATAGCCGATACAAGCGGTTCTGGCGGTCTGATTGCAGAATTAACAAAAGGCAGGATTAGTCCGCGCAATGGCTATGTGTTGCTCGCAATCATAGGTTTGATATTAACTTGGAGCGCGGACGTTTTTCAGATTATCAGTTATGCCTCTCGCGCCTTCGCCCTTTATTACACTCTGCAGGCAGCAATCGCTGCTCGAATGGCATTTCTCCTTCCAAAGCAGAGATGGCGCGGCTGTCTCTTTTCCCTTCTCGTGATTTTTGGTATTCTAATTGTTGGGTTTGGCGATGCAGTTGAAGTCTGACGCGCGCAGTTACAAATAAAAACTCAATGTAAGCTAATCACCACGTTTTACGCAACGGCGCTATGGTGAGGTTTTGTTGATAGGGTTGAGCCTGTTTCTTCGTCCAAACACTAGCTAGCATTTTTTCTCCGTCGGCGTTTCAATGGCCAGCGTTTGACAAGAAGTGTCAAACCCGAAACGGACATTAGGACGCCGCCGAGCGCAAAGGCTATCAGCCACCAGCTGTTGAAGTTTTCATGATTTTTCCAGTCCATTATGTGAAGTGACCAGAAGAAGTCGTAAAATCGCCAGGTAGTACTTCGGACAGCCGAAATGTCCCCTGTAGCCACAGGAATGAAAATCCTCACGTCATCAATTGTGCTCACTTGCCATGCGGGCAAAGCACCGCGATACTCGACCGAATTTTGGGTGATTTTGTTAACTGCAGCGAATTGAGGCTCACCGTCAATCCACGCCTTGCTGGCAATATTAAGTGCATCGGCTTTGGTGATCGGTGCGAGTGGCTTTGCAGTTAAGCCATCAAGGAGATAAGTTTTTTCATCCATCCCAGTTACTTCCGCAACGGGCCGTTCCATCAGCATCCGGTATCGCAAGGCACGAATTGGGCCGCCGGCTTGCTCTGCAATTATACTCGGCGAAACCAGCTTGCTAATATTCGCGACTGGCTGCACCTCGCGCGATACCAAATGTTCGCTTCGTACGTTCTCGATAGGCAAAATGCTCATGATCGAGCCGCTTACAAACCAGAGCAGTAGCTGCGCGCCGATGATCAGTGCGAGCCATTTATGTATTTTGCTTGCCTTAATATGAACTTTTGTCGACATCTATCCCCCCGAAAGCACGCTGACTATTTTACTTGGAGCTTCATCATTCAGCCTTTTTGGGAGCGCGCGAAGAAGAATGGTACCGCAGAATTTTCCAGTTATCGCCTTCACGAACCAGCACAGACGTCGCAATGCCGGTGCGTTCGATTTTACGATCATCGTGCAAAACTATCACATAGCCATAAGTCTCGGTTGCAAACGCTGTATTATCAACCTGAGTTATTGAGACTGTCGGCTGCGTGAAAGTAAAGCTTTTTACATGATCTAATTCGGGACCAAGATGATGTTCCAGATAGTGGAGAAATGTCCCTTCTGCCTTACCATTTTCGAATATTTGAGATTCCTCTGAAAACAGTGACTTCATTTTTGCAGCATCAAGCTTTTGAATGGCGTTCCGGTAGGCGGTTAGAACATTTTCTGGAGAGGACCGCGATGAATTTTGAGGACCCGCTTCTATTGCGGTCGTCTTACTATCAATTTGGGCGTCACTCGATTGTGCTGCGAGACCACTGGCTGGTGCGAGAGCGAGCAAGATTGCATTGAAAATTATCATAGTTTTATCCATTGGTTATTGTCCCCGGTCTATTAACTAAGCGCAGAAACCTTCCGGCAGTTTTGCCAAGTTTGGCTTTAACCTCACGCCTTTCATAAATACTAAGCCGCCCATATATGATTCTAAGAATTGAAAATATGGCGATTATCAGAATCGGCGACCAGTGAGGCAGGAAACCAGTCATTAGAAGGAAGTTTCCCTATTCATTCTTTCCCGTTCTTATTTGACGACCGTTTTCCCCCTCCACGCATAAACAGAAACATCGTAATGCAAGCTAGCAGCACGATGCCAAGGAGTAGATATACGCCAGGGATATGGGCCTGATGTTGGTGGGTCATCAAATAGCCGCCAATGACGACCGCGCCGAGAAAAACTACAATATAGGTGAGCGTTAAGGCGATACGGCGGGGAGCCGGCTTGTTATTTTTCATCGAACTTTCCTTTGAACGGAACCACTTGAAATCCTGCTAGAACCAAAAACGTATTCCCACGACATAGTTGGTGACCGATGGATCTTCGCCCGCAGCTATTGCAAAGTCGCGGCTTCCACCGAGCTTCCATTCCTGTTCTATTCCTATATAGGGCGCAAATTCCCGGGCGAATTCATAGCGCAGCCGTAGCCCTACTTCCAAGCTATCCAGACCAGCTCCGACACCAAGCTCTGGGATGTCCTGGGCGGCAAGATTGACCTCGGCGCGCGGCTGTAAAATCAGGCGCTGGGTGATTTTCTGATCCAGCTCGCCCTCAATTCTTGCGGTTAAATCCCCCTTGTTGGAAAGGAAGAGCGCAGCATCCACCTCGAAAAGATAGGGGGCTAAACCTTGTATGCCAATCACAGCATGCGTGCGATCAGGGCCGGTCAAATCTTGTCTGATACCAGCCTGAAAATCAAAAAATGGTGCAATTGCCTTGCTATACAGAGCTTGCACTTCTGCGCTTTCAATGGCTTCTCCAAAGCTGCCTTCGCCTTCACTTTTGAACCAGAACTTTTCAAGGTCGCCACCATAATAGCCCTGGACGTCCCACAAATAACCGTTTTTACCTTCCCGGGCTCGAAACTCTAGGCGGTCCCCTTGAAACCAAAATACCGGCGTGCCGCTGACCTCTCGGGCAACGCCAGCACGCGAAGCGGCCATTGCCTCTGCGCCAACAAACTGATCAGCGGCATATGTGGGTCCTTCAAACGCTTCTGGGGGTGGAGGCGCATTTACGGGCAAATCTAATGGCATGTCGTGACCGACATGGGGATCAGTCTCTTTGGACTGCTGGTTCATTTTGCCATGATCCATTTGGCTGTGATCCATTTGGGGATCACTCATGGAATCCATTTGCATATCCTGAGATGCTTCCGCTTCATCGGTGCCTTCATGCGGCAGGCCTTCATGATCCATTTCATCATGGTTGACGGGAACATCATCCTGCGCCGTTTGGGCCGCATCCATATTATGGCCTGCATGAGGATCGGGTTCGTCGGCCAGCGGCTTTTCATCAGGGTCAACCATAGCGGGCATATTATGACCGTCATGACTTTGCGCGAACGCGACATTGGGCACTGCTGTGCTTGACAGCAGGAGAGCAATCATCATTTTCATGATTTGTCTCCATCCAGCGGGCGCACGGTGACGACCTGAAACATCCCGTTATGCATGTGATAGAGCAAGTGGCAGTGAAACGCCCAATCGCCCGGTTCGTCTGCCGTGAGGTCAAATTGCGCGCTACCGCCTGGTTGCACGATAACCGTGTGTTTCAGAGGTTGGCGATCATTTTTCGCGCCGTTTACCAGTTCGAAGAAATGGCCGTGCAAGTGGATCGGATGCGCCATCATCGTATCATTGACGAGCTTGACCCGGACACGTTCATTGTAAGCGAAGCGGATGGGATCATCCGTGACGGCAGAAAATTTCTTGCCGTCAAAGGACCACATATAGCGCTCCATGTTCCCGGTTAGGTGAATTTCTTTAAGCCGTGTGGGAGTTCGAACTTTGTTGGGTTTGGCGGCTACCAATTGTTTGTAATTGAGAACGCGGTGACCAACCTTATCAAGCCCAATTCCGGGATCGCCCATGCGATCAACGGGGTTCATCGCAACCATGTCTACACCCGGGCCGACCTTGACCGAAGGCGGCAATTTGGACGTATCACGCATATTCATGCCGCCCGACATATCCATATCGGCCATTGCCGCTCCGGCAACGGCACCGCTAGCGCCATGCGCCGAATGATCCGTCCCACCTTCGCCGTGTCCGGACATGCCCATATCGGCCATAGTAAGCAGTGGTGGATCGCGAAGCGGGGGAACCGCCGCACGCGCTCCCGGGCGGCTTGCTAAGGTAGCAAGTCCCATGCCTGAGCGGTCCATTGATTCAGCAGCGATTGTATAGGCGTCGCTGCTCCCCGGCTCAACGATGACGTCATAAGTTTCGGCATTGCCAATTTGGAATTCGTCTACTTGAACCGGCCGGACGTTTTGTCCATCGGCTTGGATAACGGTCATTGGCAGGCCAGGAATACGGATATTGAAAAACGTTGCAGCGGCCCCGTTGATAAAGCGCAAACGTACACGCTCGCCCTTCTTGAAATGATATTCGAGTCCATCTTCAGGACCATGCCCGTTGAGAAGATAGGTATAGGTTGCGGCAGATATATCGCTGATATCGGTTGGCATCATCCGCATTTTGGCCCACATTCGGCGCTCGTCTGCCGAAAGCGGATAGTCATCTGTCATCGTGCGCTGATTATAATTAAAATAGCCTTCGCCCTTTTTAAGTTTGGCCATGATCGTGTGCGGATTCATGGGCGACCAGTCAGACAGCATCACTACATAATCCCGGTCATATTCTACCGGCTCTGGTCCCTTGGGGTCGATGATGATTGGGCCATAGTGGCCCATTGGTTCCTGCAAAGTGTGGGCATGCCACCAATAGGTGCCTGCTTGGCGTATCGGGAATTCATAGCGAAATGTCTTGCCCGGTTCGAGCGCCGCCATTGTGACGCCGGGAACACCGTCCATTAAGAACGGAACAAGCAGCCCGTGCCAGTGAATTGACGTGCCTTCAGAACTATCATTGATCATGTCGACGACGAGGTTCTGGCCTTCCTTGAGGCGCACCAAAGGGCCAGGGATAGTGCCGTTTACGGTAACAGCCGGTCCGCGCCGACTGCCGGTCGTAAACGCGGCATCGGCAACCGTCATTTTCATATATTCGCCGGAGAGAACATCACTGCCTTTGCGGGCTAATGTGCCGTTTTTTGTTGCACGGGCCCATGCGGGCATCGCTGCGGATAATCCTGCAGCGCCGCCGAGCGCCAAAGATGAAGTAATTAATTTTCTGCGGTCGAGGGAAAGCATAAATTCTGTCCTGAATATAAGGTCTGTGTTCAACCTCATTACGCGCCCAAATGGCCTATCCCTCAAAATTTTTAGCTGCATCCCGCAGTTTATTTCGCGCGCGGTAAATTCGCGATTCAACTGCCTTTTCCGAAATGCCTAGAAGAGCAGCCGTTTCAGCCTGACTGCGTTCATCAAAAGTCACCAAAACGAAAGGCTCTCTTAAAGAATGGGGAAGGGTGGCGATTTTTTCTTCCATTAGAGATAGCAACTGACGGGATTCCAGGTCGGAAGATTGATCCGGTGTTTCGTCAGCTGTTTCTAATTCGTACTCCTGGCCGCTTCCAAACTCAAAAAAGCGGCGCACTTTGCGCCGCCTCAAATGATCACGACATTTATTAAGCGTGATTCTGGTTAGCCACGGAGCCAACTCGCGGCTCTGATCAAATTGACCAATTTTGAACCATGCCGAAGCCATTGCGTCTTGCACAGCATCTTGCGCTTCGTCTGAGTTATGCAATGTTCTAAGGGCGATATTGAGCAAGCGCGGGCCATGGCGTTTCGCCAGAGTGCCAAACGCTCTCCGGTCTCCATCAGCAGCCCGGTTTGCAAGGATATTGTCCCCTTCAACTGAAATTGGCCGGTCCATTTCAAATTATGCAATTGATGTCATTGCGGGTCAGCGGTAAGTGCATCGCCTACGTGACGGTCAAATATCTTTTGCTGATCGGGCGTTAACAGGGAGCGCATTTCAAAAACATGCGCGATTGTTGCTTTTTGTAACTCCCCCATGCGGTCGTGAACGTCTTCTACCGCCAATGCAACTTTAGGACCAAATTCATGCTCTTCTTCCATAGCGGTCGCCAGTTCGCCATTGGCCGCGCGCAGCGATAGCTCCAACGTACGGCGCTTTACCGCAAATTTATTCTCCATTACGTCGAGGTCTTTCATTTGGGTCTGTGAAAGACGAAGTTCTTGATGAACAAACCCATGAAGGCTGAGACTTTCTCCATTTTGCGCTGACCATTTGTTGGCTGCTAAAGACCCCAGAAATCCAGCAGCCAGTGCCAGAAAAATCAGAAGCGCGATGCGAAAAGGCCCCATTCTCATGGTAAAATGTGCAGCAATGTGGCTGGTGAATAGTCCGGCCCATCGCTCAAATAACTGGAGCCACTGCTCGCTATAGCTTCATTGCCGCCACTTATCATGCCGACGCTTAACGCGGTGACCAGCATGATTGCTGCCAGGCCATTGCGTCCCCTTGCAAGCTGTCTGCTTTCAATTTGAGATACACGGGACCAGATACCGGCCTCAAAATCCGGACCAATATCAGGTGAACTTTGATGGCCTAGATCTTCCATAATTTTACTAAACTTCTCAGTCATTCAGCTTTCCTTTCCAAAACTGCCTTCCTGATTACCTTACGCGCCGCATTCGGAAAACCCTCAATAAAATTTGAGGGGTATGGGCGTTAGATGCGTAACAGTGACATAGCCGCAGTATCAAACAGCGGCAGATGTGGAGTCTTTTTATGCACTGGCGCGCAATCAGTTTGGCAGTATTTCTAATATTTTCGCCAGTTTCAGCATTGCAGGCGCATGAGGCGCATCGCAATAATGAGCCTGATCCCGTGGCCCAATCGAACGAACACAACGCCGCTGATGAAAGCATGGCATCGATGCAATCTGGAGATATGACAGATCCACATGCCGAACATGCCCACAAGGCGGCAACCGACAAAAGCTTCGATCTCATCGATTTTCTCGGTCGCTTACACCCTATGGCGGTTCATTTCCCAATCGCTCTTTTCCTGGTTGCCGCATTGGCCGAGCTTATCATGATTATTAATCCGACGGCAGGTGTAGGGAGTTCGGTTCGGTTCCTCGTCTGGATCGGTGCAGCCGGCGGCATTGTGGCTGCAATTTTGGGCTGGCTCGCAGGCGGCATACGGATGAGTGATCGTTCGGAGATTTTGGGACTTCACAGGTGGACAGGCACCGGCATCGCCATAACCGGCATATTGCTCGCTCTTTTGTCTAATGCTCCCGCAAACTCGGGCAAACGCACCGTGTTCCGCGTCGGGCTGGCGGCCGTAGCACTGGCGATACTATTTCAAGGCTATTGGGGTGCAGAGATGTCGCTCGGCCCCAACCATATGGGAATGTAGAGGAATACTTATGACCAAAAGCTTATCTATTAAATCTTTACGCAAAGCAGCCAGTGGTATGACGCTCGCGTTGCTGGCAGCCTGCACAACAGCGGTAAGCGCCGCCCCAATCGTTATGTACCGGGATGCTGGCTGCGGTTGCTGTTTGAAGTGGGCGGATCATGCCGAGAAAGGCATGGACCGGACGATCACGGTTAAAGACGAAGCCAATATGCGGGCGCGCAAAACCGCTTTGGGCGTTCCGCCCATGCTGGCTTCTTGTCATACCGCTGTTATTGACGGATATGTCATCGAGGGCCACGTCCCAGCAGCTGATATCAAGCGATTGCTCGAAACCCGCCCTGCTGGAGTGAAAGGTCTTGCCGTAGCAGGTATGCCAATTGGGTCCCCCGGCATGGAATATCAAAATCAAACACAAGCTTACCAGGTCATCGCTTTTGGCGCTGATGGGCAGAGTGTGTTCACTAACTATAATTGAGATGAACAACCCAGAAAGGAAATATGATGAATAAACTAACAGTTATCGCCAGCGCAATCGCTCTGGTTTCAAGCGGTGCAGCTTTGGCGCATCAACACAAAGCCGGTACTTCTCACAAGGCTGGTGCTAATCAGTCACAGAAATGTGAAATGATGAAGGATGGCAAGAAGATGCCAGGTATGATGCAAAAAGACGCTGATGGCAAAATGTCCTGCCACATGATGGATCATTCGAAGATGGATCATAGCAAAATGGGCCATGGTCCGGCCAAAACAGAACCGGCCAAGCCGGAATAGTTAAACCCGCATAGGGTCGCAGGATGGGTCCGGAGTTTTAGAATTTCGATTTTAAGGCTTCGGGCCGGTTCCTATTTGACCATTTTTCCAAACAGGCTGACCAGTTCGGCAATTTTTTCCTTTTGGTCAGCTTTGTTTCCCGAAGTGAGGGCTTCTTCAACGCAATGATTGGTGTGAATTTCCAATATTTTCATTTTTGTGGCGCGCAACGCAGCCTCCACGGCAGAAAATTGTTGGAGAATATCGATGCAATAACGACCGTCCTCCATCATTTTTGCAATACCGCGAACCTGACCTTCAATCCGGTGCATCCGGGATATTTCTTTGGCGAATTTTTCTGTCATATTTTTCTTATGCCTTATTTTAGTTGGCTTGCAATCAAAAGAGTCTGCCCAAACTTCAATTTTCAGGATTGACTAATAAACTATACCCCTCTATGGTATATTTATCAACTAAAAGATGGAGATTAAAATGTCCAATATCTCAACGAGTAAGCAAATTTTCATTTGGGGATGGACGCTGAGTCTATTCCTGCTTGTTAGCTATCTGATTTGCATCGGCTTTGGCGTGCTAGCTCCTCAATGGGCGCATATGCATGAAGCCTGGGCGCCTTGGCTCCCTGGATTTAAATGGCTAACATGGCCCGGTTTTTTCGCGGGCGCTGTCGGCAGCTTTGCTTATGGCTGGTATATTGCGCTGTTCGGCATTCCGCTAAAACGTTTCATTGAGAGCCGGATTGGAAACACCGCTAATGGCTGAGGTTAATCCTTCCCCCGGTGGCCTTACAGGCCATGACCACAGCCACGAAGGCTCTTCAGATCATCTCACAGACCCCGTCTGCGGTATGACTGTAGAGCCGGATAAAACCGAGCATCATGCGCGTCATGGTGCTCGGGATTATCATTTTTGTTCTGGCGGATGCAAAACCAAATTTGTTGCCGATCCAGAATATTATATTTCTGGAAAGCATCGTGAGGCACAAGACAATACGCCCGCCGGAACGATCTATACGTGTCCGATGCATCCGGAAATCCGGCAGGAAGGGCCCGGCTCATGTCCAATTTGCGGCATGGCGCTTGAACCGGAAGAGTTTTCCCTAGAAACCGGCCCTGATCCTGAATATATTGATATGCGCAAACGTTTTTGGGTTAGCGCAGTTTTCTCATTGCCGCTCTTTATATACGCTATGGGAGATTTGATACCCGGAGAACCATTCAAAACATGGTTCGATCCCTCGGTAGCGCAGTGGTTGCAGTTTTTGCTGGCAACGCCGGTAATTCTTTGGGGTGCATGGCCTTTCTTCGTTCGCGGTGTCCAGTCAGTCAAAACCATGAACCTCAATATGTTCACGCTGATCGGACTGGGCGTAGCTGTTGCTTATATATTCAGCGTCGTTGCAACTTTTTTACCAAATATTTTCCCTGTCGCGTTCCGCGGACATGACGGCAATGTAGCGGTTTATTATGAAGCGGCAGCGGTGATTACCACACTCGTTTTGTTGGGGCAGGTGCTCGAACTCAAAGCGCGCGGCCAGACCTCAAGTGCATTGCGCGCACTTCTTGAACTCGCGCCGCCAATTGCGATGAGGGTCAATGAAGATGGTTCGGAACAGGAAGTTTCTCTCGATCAGGTTGAACTAGGCGACCGATTGCGTGTGCGTCCGGGTGATAAAATACCGGTCGATGGCACCATTGCTAAAGGATCGAGTACGATTGATCAGTCAATGATCACCGGCGAACCTATTCCGGTCAGCAAAACTGAAGGCGATGATGTGACCGGCGGGACGGTGAACCAAACGGGCAGTTTTGTTATGACGGCCGAGCGTGTGGGTAAAGATACGCTGCTCGCCAAGATTGTCCAAATGGTCGCAGACGCGCAGCGCAGCCGCGCGCCTATTCAAAAGCTGGCCGATACCGTTGCTGGTATGTTTGTTCCTGTAGTCATTCTCATCTCGATTATTACATTCATCATCTGGTCGATTTGGGGGCCCCATCCAGCCCTTGCTTATGGGCTCGTCAATGCGGTCGCAGTGCTGATCATTGCTTGTCCTTGCGCGCTGGGTTTGGCGACACCGATGTCAATCATGGTTGGGACAGGGAAGGGTGCTCAGAACGGTATTTTAATCAAAAATGCAGAGGCGCTGGAAACATTTGAGAAAATTGACACCATTGTGGTCGACAAGACCGGCACTCTCACGGAAGGCAAACCAAAGCTGGTATCAGTAGAGCCAGAAGCAGGCTTTGATGCAGACAAGATGCTCTCATTGGTGGCTGCGATTGAAATGGCCAGCGAGCATCCACTGGCAGCCGCGATTGTTGCAGGAGCTAAAGAACGAAAGCTGGTCTTTGAAGCCGCTACCGATTTTGGTTCTGTTACGGGCGAAGGCGTTGAAGCAACTGCAGAGAACCTGCGCGTTGCCATCGGCAATGAAAAGATGATGGAAAGGCTCGGCGCGAGCAGCGCTGATCTAATTGCTAAAGCGCAAGATGGACGATCACAGGGCCAGACTGTCATGTTTGTCGCCGTGGACGGGAAGCCTGCCGGTCTCATCGGCGTTGCAGACCCCATCAAACCGACAACTGTTGATGCGATTAAGGCTCTTCATAAAGCCAATATCCGTGTTGTTATGCTCACTGGAGATGCAGAAGCGACCGCGCAGGCAGTTGGGAAGCTCATTGGCATTGATGAAATCCATGCCAATGTCTCACCGGAAGATAAGCACCGGGTCATCAGCGAGTTACAAGCCGGCGGGAAGAAGGTCGCAATGGCTGGTGATGGCATCAATGACGCGCCTGCTTTGGCTAAAGCCGATGTGGGTATTGCGATGGGGACGGGCACCGATGTAGCGATGGAAAGCGCCGGAATCACTCTGGTAAAGGGTGATCTAGGCGGGATAGCCAAGGCGCGGCATCTCAGCCAGCTCACGATGGGCAATATACGGCAAAACCTTTTCTTTGCCTTCATCTACAATGGCCTTGGTGTACCGGTTGCAGCTGGCATCCTCTATCCTTGGTTTGGTATATTATTGAGCCCGATGATTGCGGCGGCAGCGATGAGCCTCTCATCTGTGTCGGTTATCGGAAATGCGCTGCGCTTGAGGCGTCAGAATCTATAGAACCTACATAACCCCGCAGCGAAAGAATGGTAAATTGATGTCCGTAAAATGGGTGCTTCGAAACAAAACGCTATGGCGCATTATCCGCAGCCTAATGCGTTGGGCTTTGTCACGCTCGGCTAGGAAAATATTATTAAGCCGGGGGCTTGGCTTATCAGACGGTACGCCAAGGCGTTGGTTCCAGAAGGATGTTAATGGCTTTCTCAACACCCTTGATAATGAAGTGCAGTTTCAGCGAAGCATCGCCGATTTGGAAACTTTGCCCAATATTGGGAACCGAATAATGGTCGAGTTCGCCATCTATACCGCAGCTAGCTATCGCGTGATGATAAAGCTGGGTATATCGAAGGTTTCAGCCCGTCAGACAATATCCGATATCGGATGGGATGTGTATGCATCGCTCATGCGGCTCTCTTCGCTGCCCTTTCGTTTGGCAACGCGCGATCCTGCTAAACGCCTGCGCTGGACAATCCAAGCACTATTGCGTTTCCCATTCACCGCTCCTGGGGCACCAGGATATGCGGTCAAGCACTGGTCGGATGATCAAAATATCTACACCCATTTCACCCATTGTCCGCCACAAAGCTTTGTCAGAAAGCTTGTGCAGGAAACCGGCGATCAGGGCGATATGGACGCGTTTTACGACAGCTGGTGTCTGTATGACACGCCGGGATCAGATGTGATCGCAAATGATGGTCAGCGCGGTCATTATCGCCGCAAACAAACACTATCTCGCGGCGATCCGGTGTGTGATATGTGTTGGGCGGCGCAAATTGATCCTCCGGATCGACGAGTTGCAAATGGATAATAACAATTACACCCCGCCACTCGGCTATAAAGCCCTGACGCCGTTCTATGATCTCGTGATCCGCTATCTGACACGGGAAAGCGCATGGCGCTCAGCACTGGTAAAACAGATCAATCCGCTTCCAGGCGACAGGATATTGGATGTGGGATGCGGAACCGGAAGCCTGTTGGCTGTTTTGGCTGAGCAGTGTCCGGAAGCGGATTTTATCGGGCTTGATCCCGATATCGGGGCGCTCGAACGCGCATCCAAAAAATTAAACAGTCCCAATGTTCGATTGATCCCAGGGTTTCTGTCAAAAGAAGCGGTACCCAAGGGATGGCAGCCTACAAAGATAACATCCAGTTTGATGTTTCATCAGGTAGCGCTCGAAAAAAAGAGCGAGATAGCCAAAATCATGCGCAGCTTGCTTATCCCGGACGGAGAGCTGCATATTGCAGACTATGCAATGCAGAAATCACCGCTGATGCGCGCTGCGTTTCGAATGACGGTGCAACAGCTCGATGGCGTCGAAGATACAAAACACAATGCTGAGGGTATATTGGAAAAAATATTAGTAGCTCCAGGATATCTGACAGAAAAGACGCTAAGCTTCCCAACAGCAACCGGCTCCATTTCACTATTCAAAGCCAAGTTTGTCGCTTCGTGAAATTTGACAAAGAGCCTGAGGTTCACATCGCCACGTTCGGGTTTTTCACGGCCTTCATTTGGGAAATCCTGCAAATGCCATTTTTTGATGTCGGGTCGGCAACCTATTGGGAGAAAACTCTGGGTTGCACGCGGGCAACATTTGGCGACGTGGGGATATTGGTGCTCGCCTATACGGTGGTTTCTATTTTGAACCGGAACAGGCACTGGATGCATCGCCCAACCTACTGGATGATTGGCATCTATTTGCTGACTGGGCTCGGAATAACGGTAATTATCGAATGGGTAGCTACTAATATGCCGTCTGAATCCGGATGGGGCTGGCGCTATAGCGAGCTCATGCCTTTGATTCCCGGTACGAATATAGGCTTTGTTCCTATCCTAATGTGGCTGGTCATTCCTTTGACCACCCTGTGGTTTGCAAGACGACAACCGCAGCCATAAACTCGGCATATCTCAAAGGCGAAAATAGATGCAAAAAAGTTCATATAATAAAAACAGTTTAACACTGGCGGGGTCGGTAGCCATGGGCACCGGTGTCATGATCGGTGCGGGAATTTTTGCACTGACAGGACAGATTGCTGAATTGTCCGGGCCGCTTTTCCCGCTCGCCTTTCTGATAGGGGCTGTGATCAGCGGGTTCAGCGCCTATACCTATATCAAAGTATCCAATAAATATCCGTCAGCAGGCGGCATCGCGATGATCCTCAAAAAATCATATGGGCCATCGACCATTACCGGCGCAGCTGCCTTGATGATGGCCTTTTCGATGATCATCAACGAAAGCCTGGTTGCCAGAACTTTCGGAACCTACACGCTCCAATTGTTCAATGTAGGCCGCGATTCCGTGCTGGTTCCGATACTGGCGATAGGCCTGATCATCTTCGCGTTTATCGTCAACATCGCCGGCAACAAGATTATCGGCGCGATATCTTCGATCACCGCGATATTAAAGATTGGCGGGATACTAATCTTCTCTCTCACTATTCTCTGGGCATCCGGGTTCACGTTCGAATTCACCCAGGCTGCACCAAGCGAAGCAGCTTCCCCGACCGGCTTTATTGCTGGCATCGCCCTCGCCATATTGGCTTTCAAGGGTTTCACCACAATCACAAATAGCGGCGGCGAGGTTGTAAACCCTAAGAAAAACATCGGCCGCTCCATCATGATCTCCCTAGCAATATCTTTGGTTGTCTATATGGCTGTGGCGCTCGCCGTGGGGTCTACATTAAGCATCAGTGAAATTGCTGCTGCCAAAGATTATGCGCTGGCAGAGGCGGCTCGCCCTGCCTTTGGTGAATATGGCGTGTGGTTCACGGTTACGGTCGCCATCATCGCAACCGCATCGGGACTTCTTGCCAGTGTTTTTGCCGTATCGCGCATGCTCGCGATGCTCACAGACATGAACCTCATCCCTCACCGCCATTTTGGAATGCCCGGTGACGTGCAAAAGCACACGCTTGTTTTCACAGTTATAGCAGCGGGTCTGTTGGCTGCGTTTTTCGATCTGAGCCGGATAGCATCCTTAGGGGCCATATTTTATCTGGTCATGGATATAGTTATCCATTGGGGCGTTTATCGTCATCTCAAAGAAGATGTCGAAGCTAAAGGCTGGATCTTGCTCAGCGCGATCATTCTGGATTTGATTGTCCTTGGAGCATTCCTGACCATGAAAGCAGCTAGTGATCCAATGATCATTGCTATTTCTTTCGCTGGCATTGCAGGTTTTTTCGCTTTCGAGAAATATTATTTGTCGACCCAGCGTACCGACGATGAAGCCAAACCCGGCATGGAAGGGCATTCCCATTGATCTGGACAATTTTTCTTGGTCTGTCGATGTTTGGAGTAACCGGGTTTATCCACTTTCAGGTTATCCACCGGACGCATCAATGGCTCAAATCAACAAGCTTGGGTAAAACCCGTAAACTGGTGATTGGGCTTTATGCCGCAGCTATCGCACATATTTCGGAGGCTGGCCTTTACGCCATTGCGTTTGTAGCAGGATCCAGCGCTGGTCTTGGCGGCTTCAAGCCGATGGATATTTCATCGATGGAAATTTTCTATTTTTCCTTGGTGAACTATACATCCCTTGGCCTTGGAGATATTTATCCGACCGGACATTTGCGGTTTTTGGCGGGCGTGGAATCATTGAACGGCTTCTTGCTGATAAGCTGTTCCGCCTCACTAATTTTTATATTGATGACGGAAACCGAGACCAGTCCGGCATAATGGTTTAGGCAGATCTCTGCCGGAAAGGATTTTAGGATGATTGAAAAACCCCCACAACGTCAAGCAAGCGGGCAGCAAGCAGCGCTTTCTCGCTGGGAAAATGAAGGTGGACCGGATGCCCGGCAGAAAGACGAACTTCAAGATATTCCTGAACTTACCAATACGGAACTAGTCCATCTTCGTGTGCGCGTGATTGCGTTGGAAAACATCATTATTTCCCTGCTTACGCAGGCGCCGGATGAGCAGCATGAACTGATACGGGAAATGGCTGACTTTATATCCCCCAGAGCCGCATCGACGCAGCACCAACTTACTATAGATGCCGCTTCCCATATGCGGAAATTTGTTGATCGCGCTATCCAATTTCGCGAGTTGCCTGATGCCCAATCCTAATAGAAATTGCTCATCTGGAAACTCAATATCGTTTTCTTTTCATCGCAAAGAATATCGATATACTAAGTTTGAACCGAAGTTTTTAATCGAGAAGCGAACTTACTCTTGACGGTATTCAGCAAATTCTGGACAAGCAGGGCGTGCTAAAGCAAGCGTTCTATCTTTTTTTACTCGGCTTTGCCTTAATCGGCATGGCTAGCCAATCTGTGGCTACAGACACGAGCTGTTCGTCGCATACAGAAAATCATGACGGTAATTCAGAAATGCCTGATTGCAACGAGATGGAAATGGAACACGCCGCTGGCGATCTCGATGAATCCAACGATTCTGGAGATTGCTGCGGTTCCGATTGTGCCGCAATGCAATCATGCTCGCCAGCTTCTATCAGTTTTATGGGAAGTTGGTCGGCAATTTTCTCTGGGATTGTTACATCCAGCGCTCAGGTGCGGTTGTCGATCAGCCATCCGGTTGGCGTCCTGCGAACGCCAGAAATCAGACCTCCCATTAATATCTGACAATAGTCTGCAAAAGCATATGCTGACTTCAATTACAGCTATGCTGCATCATTCTTTTGACCAAAATTACTCTGCCGCCCGCTACTAAAACAGGGGCTGTCGCGTATATTTTTATCACAAATTTACAAATATTCCTGCGTCCCACGAGAGAGTCGAGCGCTGGATCTAAATGAATTGGCGAGCAACAATATGGCGCACAAACCAAACCAGGGAGAGCCCCGCATCAAGGTGGTCAACATATCACTAGCTGCTCTTGCTTTAAGCTTGCCAGCTTTTTCGCTCCATGCGCAGCCAGTCAGTTTTGCCGAAGCTATCGACCTTGCAGAAGAAAAAGCGCCCGGCATTCAGGCAAGAGGACTGCAGATAGAAGCAGCGCAAAGCGAAGCTATTGCCGCTGATCAACTGCCGGACCCCAAACTGAGCGTCGATCTACTCGACACACGGATAGCAGGGCCTTTCGAATTTTCACCGCGGCCAGGCCGTAACGGGTTTCCGCGGCAAAGAATTGGTATCAGTCAGGATGTGCCGAGCATCGCAAAGCGCAGAGCCCGCGCGGAACAGGCCTCAGCTGATATTGTAGCGGCAGAAGCCGGGAAAAAGGATGAGATCCAAAATGTCCATCTCTATTCTGCTCTTGCGTGGGTCGATCTTTACTATGCTCACCGGCGTCTCAATATTCTCAAGATTTTGCAGGATAGCCTCGATGATTTGACGAACACCGTCGCATCGCGCCTTGAATCCGGATATTCGCGGCCTGCGGAAGCATTTGATCCAGAGCGCCTCACGGCCGAACTTGCCGACCGGCGCGCCAGGCGTGAGGCGGATGTTGAAATAGCAAAAGCCACGCTTTCGCGATGGATTAGAATCGAAAGCCCCGAAATTGCTGGCAAGGCGCCAGAATTTGAATTGGACCGTGAAGCGCTGCTTACGAGGATAGAGTTGCTGCCGCTGCTTCAAATTCGCGAAGCCAGGGTGAAACGGGCCGAGGCCGATGTTGATCTTGCTCGCGCAGGTAAAAATATCGATTACAGCTTTAACGCGTCCTATGCCCATCGGCGGCCAGAATATGGCGAGTATGTTTCTGTTGGTGTCACGATAGATTTGCCGATATTTGCCAAGAAAAGGCAAAATCCGCGCATCGCGGCCAGTATGCTGAAATCCGAAGCTGAGCGGCTCAGACTGGAAGATTTGCGGCGCCAACTGATTGCTGAACTCCAATCTGATTTGGCATCCAACCGCGCTCATAAAGAGAACTGGTTGCGCTCTCAAAATACACTTTTACCGCTTGCCAAGAAACAGGCTGAAATGGACCGGATTAGCTACGCGGCGGGTCGGATAGATCTCGGCACCGCACTGAATGCAGCGGTTGTCTTCGCGGAAACGGAAATCGATTTGCTGGACCGGGAGAGAACTTTTGTTCGCGATACGGTTCGCATTAAATTCACTTATGATCGGAATTTGCCATGACACTTTCATCTGAACAGAAGGCGCGTTGGGGCGCGGTTGTTCTTGTTGCTATAGTTCTCGCTGGCGGTGGCGGTTATTGGCTCGGCACCAGCGGCACCAGCAGCGCTGGGCATGAACAGGTGGCCGAAGGTGAAGGGGATATTCTCTATTACTACGACCCAATGTTTCCCAATCAACAATTCGACAAACCGGGAAAGTCTCCGTTCATGGACATGCAGCTGGTGCCCAAATATGCGGGCGAAGAAGAGGGTGGCGGAGAGCCCGGCGTTTCCATTGATCCTGCAATTACCCAAAATCTGGGTATTCGCAGCGCAGAAGCCAAAATGGGCAGGATTGAATCCAGTCTGAGCGTTACCGGGACCATTGAATTTAACGAACGGGACATCGCGATTGTAGAGGCGAGGTCTGGTGGATTCGTCGAGAGAACTTATCGCCGTGCGCCAAGTGACGTGGTTCCGGCAGGCACGCCGCTTGCAGATATTCTGGTGCCCGATTGGGGTGGTGCGCAAGCTGAATATATTGCGCTTGCTCGCAGCGGTAACACCGAATTTGCCAATGCCGCTAAGGCAAGAATGCGCCTCCTGGGCATGCCGGACAGTTTGATCCGCAAGGTAGCGCGCACAGGCAGGCCGCACAGCATTTATACGGTTACAACGCCTATAAGCGGCGTTGTTGAGCGTCTTGATGTCCGTCAGGGCATGACCTTGGATGAAGGGCAGCCCTTGGCGCAGATCAACGGACTGGGCACTGTGTGGCTCGATGCCGCCATTCCGGAAGTAAGAGCGCCAGAGATCCGTGTTGGACAATCAGCAACCGCGAGGCTGCAAAGTTTCCCCGGAGTGGATTTTGGAGGCAAGGTTATTGCGATATTGCCTACAGCAGAAACCGGCAGCCGAACGCTGACTGCACGTATTGAGCTTGCGAACAAGGGCGGAAAGCTGAGGCCCGGTATGTTTGCAGCAGTTGATTTTGGAAGTATCGGCAGCCCGGCCATTCTGGTCCCTAGTGAGGCCATTATAGATACCGGCACGCGAACGTTGGTCATGCTGTCCAGCGATAAAGGCAGATACCGCCCGGCTGAAGTCAGAATTGGCCGAGAAGGCGGCGGACAAACAGAAATACTCGCAGGCCTCTCGCCGGGCGAAAAAGTGATCGTTTCGGGGCAGTTCCTTGTGGATTCCGAGGCTAACTTGTCGGGCATTGATGTTCGTCCAATCCAAGGCGAGGTAAAGCCTGCTCCGAAAGATGCGGGAACGCACAAAGCCTCGGGACGGATAGAAGCGATTAAAAAGGACGCCATTACCCTGACGCATAGCCCGATTATATCACTGAATATGCCCGGCATGACTATGGATTTTAAGCTCGCAAAACCGGGAATGGTTCGCGGGTTTAAGAAGGGCGATGAAGTAACGATCGATTTTCAAAAGAAGGGAATGGCTTTTACGGTTACCGGAATTAGCCGGAAAAAGGCTGCGAAATGATCGAAACAGTCATCCGCGCGAGCGTCGGTGCTCGCATGCTTGTATTGCTGATAATGGCAGCGGTTCTGGCAGCCGGCCTCTGGGCTGTGCGAACCACGCCGGTAGATGCTCTACCTGATCTTTCTGATGTGCAGGTCATTATCAGGACGGCTTATCCAGGCCAGGCACCGCAGATCGTTGAAAACCAGGTCACTTATCCGTTGGCGACAACTATGCTCTCCGTTCCCGGATCAAGGGCAGTGCGCGGTTATTCCTTCAACGGTGACAGCTATGTCTATGTTCTGTTTGATGATGATACAGATTTATATTGGGCGCGTTCCCGGGTGCTCGAATACTTGAGCCAGGTGCAGGGCGATTTGCCGGAAGGCGTAGTGCCCTCGCTTGGCCCCGATGCAACAGGTGTTGGCTGGGTTTACGAATATGCACTGGTCGACAGGACCGGCAAAAATGATCTTTCTCAGCTTCGCAGCCTTCAGGACTGGTTCCTGCGCTATGAACTGCAGACGATCCCTGGAGTAGCGGAAGTTGCGTCCATTGGCGGCATGGTCAAACAATATCAGGTTGTGCTTGATCCCGATAAGATGGTGTCTCTGGGTATCGACCAGGATACCGCCATAAAGGCGATCAAAAACGCCAATATGGAAGTAGGCGGTTCGATAGTCGAACTCGCCGAACGTGAATATATCGTCCGGGCCACTGGTTATTTGGAAAACCTCGAGGATTTTCGTTCCATTCCTCTGAGAACAGAAATCGGCGGTGTGCCAGTCACCTTGGGCGATATCGCGCGCGTACAAATAGGCCCGGAAATAAGGCGCGGCATAGCCGAACTAAATGGTGAAGGCGAGGTTGCCGGCGGCGTCATTATATTGCGCTCCGGAAAAAATGCTCGTGAAACGATCAACGCTGTCAAAGAAAGGCTTACAGCGCTAAAGGCGAGTTTGCCCGAGGGCGTGGAAATCGTGACCACCTATGATCGCTCTGAATTGATCAATGAAGCGGTCAATAATCTGTCGATCAAGCTCGGTGAAGAGTTTATCGTTGTAGCCATAGTCTGCGCTCTATTCCTGTGGCACGCCCGGTCCGCACTGGTGGCAGTGCTGACCTTACCTCTGGGCATTTTAATCGCGTTTCTGATCATGCGCTTTCAGGGGATTAATGCGAACATCATGTCTTTGGGCGGCATAGCGATTGCTATTGGGGCCATGGTCGATGCCGCGATCGTCATGATTGAAAATGCGCATAAGCATCTCGAGAGATGGCGACGTGAAAATCCTGACCAGGAAATGCCGGTAGCCGACCATTGGCAGCTCATTATCAAATCTTCGGTTGAAGTGGGTCCAGCTTTGTTTTTGAGCTTGCTCATCATCACTTTTTCCTTTCTGCCAGTATTTACGCTTGAAGGGCAAGAGGGTCGGCTATTCAAGCCCCTCGCTTTTACCAAAACCTATGCCATGGCCGGGGCTGCGATCCTTTCGATCACCTTGATCCCAGTTCTGATGGGCTATTTTATTCGCGGCAAAATCCCATCAGAAAATAAGAACCCGATCAACCGCTTTTTGACCAGAGTTTATCAGCCCGCTTTGGACTGGTCGCTCAAAAGCCCTAAAAAGGTGCTGGTCATTGCGGTCCTGATCTTTGCCACCAGCGCTTGGCCGATCAGTCAACTTGGCGGTGAGTTCATGCCACAAATGGATGAAGGTGATCTGCTCTATATGCCCAATGCCTTGCCAGGATTATCGCCTTCCAAAGCAGGCGAACTGTTGCAACAGACGAACCGGATGATCAAGGCAGTGCCCGAAGTAGAGACAGCGTTCGGCAAAGCCGGTCGCGCGGACACGGCAACTGATCCTGCGCCCTTGACCATGTTTGAAACAACCATCCATTTCAAACCGGAATCAGAATGGCGACCTGGGATGACTTCTGAAAAGCTTGTCGAGGAACTCGACAAGGCGGTTCAAGTGCCAGGGCTAGCCAATTTTTGGATACCGCCAATTCGTAATCGTATCGAAATGCTCTCAACTGGGATTAAAAGCCCGATTGGGATCAAGGTATCAGGCGATGATCTGGATATGATTGATAAGGTTGCACGTGAGATCGAGGGCGAGGCCAAGAAGGTTGATGGTGTCAGTTCTGCTCTGGCGGAAAGACTGACCGGCGGTAGCTATATCGATGTTAAAATCGACCGGAAAGCAGCGGCCAGATATGGTCTTAATATTTCTGACGTTCAGTCGATTGTAGCCAGCGCTATAGGCGGGCAGAATGTTGGGGAAACAGTGGAGGGGCTAGCGCGCTATCCGATCAATGTGCGTTATCCTCGCGGTATCCGAGACAGTTTAGAGGATCTTAGAAACCTGCCGGTCCTCACACCGTCTATGCAACAGATCACCTTGGGCACCGTTGCAGATGTTGAAACGAGTGCGGGGCCGCCAATGCTTCGCAGTGAAAATGGCCGCCCGTCTACCTGGATCTATATCGATACTCGCGGACGTGATTTGGTTTCAGTTGTAGGGGATCTGCAGCAAGCCATTGATGGTGCGATCGATCTGCCAGCAGGTGTGAGCGTGGCTTATACCGGGCAATTTGAATATCTGGAACGCGCACAATCGAGGATGATGGTCGTGATACCGGCGACCTTGGCTATAATATTCTTTCTGCTCTATCTTACGTTCCGGCGATTTGATGAGGCTCTGCTGATCATGGCAACATTGCCCTTTGCTTTGACGGGCGGGCTTTGGCTGCTCTATTTCATGGGGCTCAATCAGTCGATCGCGACAGCAGTTGGCTTCATAGCTCTTGCAGGCGTCTCCGCTGAATTTGGTGTAGTCATGCTGATTTACCTCAAGCAGGCCCTCGCCGACAGCGGCGATAAGCCCAAAGCTGAAGAAATTCTGAGGGCGGTGCGTGAGGGCGCGCTACTAAGGGTTCGGCCCAAAGCCATGACAGTAGCCACAATATTGGCAGGTTTATTCCCGATCATAATAGGAACTGGGGCAGGTTCTGAAATCATGCGCCGCATTGCAGCTCCTATGGTGGGAGGGATGATAAGCGCGCCGTTATTGTCGATGTTTGTTATCCCCGCAGCCTATTTATTGCTTCGCAACCGGGAGGCGATGAAGAACAAATCCATGCGTGACAATGGGTAATACGCTTAAATTGATTCTGATTGGGCTGTCTGTGTTGGCAGGCGCTCCGGAAATCTGGCGCCGGTTGACTCTGCTTTTCGAAACCGAAAACCAATTCGTCCCAATAGCAGCATTTTGTACATTGTTGGTCTTATGTATTCTCAGTCTTGTTGGCGCTGGCTTAATCCGTAACGGAATTTTGCGTTGGCCGCTTGCCGTATTTCTGGCTGGCGGATCTATGATGGTGGATAGCTATCAATGGGTCGTTGGTGATTTCATGGACTATGAAGCGTTCATCACTATGATCCAAAGCGCTGAAAATTTCGGCGAGGCGGCAGCACAGCATGGCAACATAATGGCTCTTGCGCTTGGCAAAGCGATAATTCTACTCCTTGGCGTTGGTCTAAAACCTGTCGCTACGCAGAGTATATTTGCGCTGCTCTCAAAACTTTTGTCAGTTCCTATTATTCTGGCGATCTCACTCATGCTTTTTTTCCGGGGTGGGGAAGGGGCGAGCGGTCTGCCATCCTCGCATAGCGGACTGAGCTATGGATTACTCTATGGCTACGAATATTTAACTGAGGATCATAGCCCCCGCGAAGCGGTAGTTATCAAACCTGCGGGCGTAAAACCGGCTGCAGATATCGTGCTCATTGTAGATGAAAGCATCGCCGGTGCGTATCTCGACATCAATAGCAAGACGGGTGTTTATTCTGGATTGGCGAATCCCAAGACCAAAGTGCCAGTCCACAATTTTGGTCTCGCGGCGGCCATCACCAATTGCAGCGTTGGAGCCAATGTCACCCTGCGATACGGCGGAACACGGGACAGTTACCGCGAGACGATCAAATCAAAACCTTCTATTTGGGCTTATGCTAAAGCGGCGAATCTTGAAACAATCTATATTGATGCACAGCGAACTGGAGGCGTGTATCAAAATCTGATGGATGATGCCGAACGCGCGTTAATAGATAAATGGGATCAATTTGACGAAGTTTCCGTTCTGTATCGCGATCAGGCTGTGGCAGGCCGCTTGGCAGATTATCTAAATGATGAAAAACAACAGTTCATTCTTGTCAATAAAGTTGGCGGACACTTTCCCGTAAGTGACAAGTTTCCGAATTCCCATGCCCGTTATGCGCCTATGCTCAAGCGCCAGTTTACCGATGTAAGCGAGGCACCTCCAGACAATCTGGATGGCCGGCAAAGCAACTGGGTGCTTTATCGCAACAGCTACCGAAATACTTTGCTTTGGAATGTTGGCAGCTTCTTTGACCGGCTTTTTGCAAAGTCTAAAATTGGCGATGCCATGGTCATTTACACTTCCGATCATGGCCAGACATTCCATGAACGAGGCGAATATGGAGAAGCGACACATTGCACATCCAATCCTGAGATTGAGGAGGGCGTCGTACCGTTAATTCTAATCGGCGGGCCATCTTCAGAGCAAGCGCGATGGGCGAAGGCGGCAAAAGCAAATCATGATAAGTTAAGCAATTACAGAATTTTTCCTACATTGCTGGGCGCGATGGGATATGCGAAGAGAGATATTGAAGAAGTCTACGGCTTCGACTTGTCGTCGAATGAGCCCGATCCCTTCACATTCAACGTCAATTTTAACGCGCGCCTCGGCGGTGTCCCGATTTGGATGCACATTCCATCGGGCAAAATCGCGCGCCCACCGCTATCGGATTTTTCGAAAAAGGCAGATTTGCTTGATCAATAAGATCGCATATCTTTATTTGCTTTTGTAAGTTAAGCCGAACTCGCGATTGATGCCGGTGTATTAGTAGAAAGCGCTCCCAATCTGGCCGACCAAAGCGCCAACTAGTTCTTTTTTCTATACACTTCACTTTGTCACGCTCTTGTGCGACACTGAAGTATAGCAAGATCCCGGCTAATCGGGATAACAAGGGGAGTGGGGCTATGTCCTATCCGGATTTACCGGCAAATGTAAAAACAATGGCGGCATCTACGCAAATGCGGTGGCGTCACCGATACTGGCATTTGGTGAAGAATGAGGGATTTGTAAAAAACCCCGCCAATATCGATATCGTACAAGCTCTGGCTGATATTGGCTGGACAGCGGCATTGACCGGTGAGCCTGGTAGCGGTCTTGATTTCCTTTATATGCACCGGCAGATGATCCACCATGTGGATATGATGCTTAGCAACGCCAATGATCCTAATTGGGGAAAAGTTGAAGGGTGGAGCAATATTCCAGCTATGCCGGATGATCCGGACTGGCCGGAGCCGCAGATTTCCAATATCGATAATCCTACTGCCTGGCCGGAAAATATCCGAGACACGATTGAAGCCATAGCTGGTGCGCGTAGCGCTGAGGCACTGACTACAAATATGGGCTATGCGACAACCTTGCGCGATCCGGCATTCCTTACACGCCCTGATATCACCTTGGATAAATATGGCGAGCTAATTGAAATTACCGTGCATAACTGGATGCACATGAGGTTTGCCGCATCGCCGCCTGCAGACTTTGAGGATGAAAGCACCGCAAATGACTGGCTCGGCGCACCGTTTTCAAGCCATGTGAACAAATATTTCTGGAAATTACATGGCTGGATCGATGATTGTATAGGGCTCTGGGAAATAGAAAATGAGAAACAAGCTGATTTTTCTTCGGCATGGCGCGCACCTGAAGAAGCGCCGCCGTGGGATGATTTGCTACCGACACCTGCAGCTGAAATGGCAATTAGAAAGTCTAAAGCGCCATTATTTGGACCACTGCAGCCTTTTGCTGCGTCACCCAGCGCAATTAAAAGTGCACAGCAGGTCATCGAAAGTCATAAGAAGTAAAAGTCAATATTTTCAATAATATAACATAAGACATAAGATTGATTCTTGCGGAGCTGGCCCTACGCCGCCTTGTTGAAAAACAACATGCTGCACTGCAGGGCCGGGAGCGGGCTGGCCTAACTACTAGATTGCCAATTCACCTACGACACTGCGCGGTCGTGATTTGGACTAAAACAGCGATTGCTACGGCATGCGTATTGGCGAGCATTAACTGTAACCCCAATAAAGTTCGAACGAGAAATGCCGACTTATAAATAGTTAGCATATCTTGCATATGTCTATATATATGGCTATATAGAGGTCATAAACATCGACATTGATAGGGCGCTGAATGGCTTACGCACATAAAGACGAACGAAAAAAAGCAGGTAAAACAGATGCCTGGGCCGCTCGACCCGCGCGTGGCGGCAAGAGTTTGGCTTCTTTCGTCGCCGAGGGCGGTAAAGTCGATTTTGAGCAGGTAAGCCGCACATACAGAATGTCAAAATTGCAGCTCGCTGAAACAGCTGGACTGGGCAAAACCACTGTAACAAAGGTGGAAAGGCGCGATAGTCCAAAAGCGCAATCCCGAATGACAGAAATGCTTGAAATATTAGTGCGCGTGCGCGGTTGGGCAGGTAGCGAAGCACAGGCAATGGCATGGTATCGCGCAGAGCCCATTCCAGCCTTGGATGGAAGGACCGCCGAGGCTTTGGTTAAATCAGGCCAAGCAAATGCTGTTCGGGAATATCTCGATCATCTCGCTCTGGGTGGTTTTGCTTGAATTTTGTAGGGCGGTGTTACCGTGCCCATGATCCATTTTGGTCTTTCAAGCCAATATCGGGAGACGGCGCTGCTATGCGTGGCGGACGATTTAATAGGAAAGGTCAGCCGGCGCTTTATTTGGCCCTCGATTCTGTAACCGCACTGATTGAATGTTCCCAGGGATTTTCTGGACGTTTATCGCCCATCACTTTGTGTGAATATGATGTTGAATGCGAAAATATCGCGGACCTTAGAACCACCAAAGACCAAAAAGCGCTGTCTGTAGATTTTGCAGATCTGGATTGCGCTTGGCTAACTATCCAGCTTGCTGGAAAAACCGCGCCGTCACAAAAGATCGCAAATGATATGGCAGCAGCCGGTTATGATGGCATGCTTGTTCCAAGCTTTGCACCTGATGCAAAAAAGGATAGTTCAAATTTGATCTTGTGGAACTGGGGACCGAAATTGCCACATAAAGTTGAAGTTTACGATCCTTCTGGAAGATTACCGAAAAACCAACTTTCGTGGGATTAGGGTTATTCTCGCTCGATATACCAAAAATCCAATAAAACTTAACATAATCTTTGTTATCAACCTTAGTGATCACTGGCTATCACCTGCCCTTTAGGTGCAAATCCCGACGTTAAATGACCCGGTCAATGTGCCAGCCTCGCAACAAGTTCGAATGGCTCTCCATCTGATGGTTCGCCCGTCTCGATCGGTATGCCGAAAGATTCGTCATCGTCAGGCTCAACGCCCATCTCATTTTCCAGAAAATCCCGATATCTGGCGCGGTGCGTATCATTCATGATCCAGACCAGTCGTTCGCGCGGGACATCTGGTGCCTCCACAACGGCATCGGTCATTGCCCGGTGATAGTCATACATCATACTGCCTCCGTTAGAACCGCGTCTATCATCGCGCCAATTCGGTGGAAAGCAAATACTTCGAAGGGGCGTCAGACTATGCTTTACTGCAGATTGCTCTATCTCGTTTGCGTACGCTCTAAAATATTAAAGGGTGTGGACAAATGTCCATTATTTTGGTAAAAGCGGTCAAAAGGACGCAACATGCTTAACATTATTCCCTCTGGAACGTCAAAAAAACCCGCTCCTATGGGCGGCGATTATGGCCCGGCCGAAATCGAAGCCATGCAGCGTGCCATCATAAATCTATTTTCGAAGTGGGCCGTCAAAGATGCTGACGCCGCGATCATTCTGGGCGGCATATCAAAAAAGACCTTACGGCGCTGGAGAGATGGCGACTATGGCAGGGTAAACCGGGATATGGCTGACCGGATGTCAAACCTTCTTGGTATTCATAAAGCTCTACGGGTTATATTTTCCGACCCTCAGCGCGGCTATAGCTGGATTAACAACCCGAATAAGGCTTTCGGCGACCAGTCTGCGCTAGATGTTCTGCGGCTCGGCGGTATGGAAGATGTTGTCCGCATCAGACGCTATTTGGATTCTGTTCGCGGCGGATGGTAGACGCCGCAATCGCGCATATCTCATGGCCGAAGACACACCGCTTGGTGATGTCTCAATTCCCTCCCATCGATTTGTTCGACGATATTGCTGATCCACGAGATTGGGAAACATTGGCGAGTGCACAATCGCGAACCAATCCACGTATCTATGAGGAAATTGGTGATCTGTCTCTAGTGCCGGTTGATCGCAGATTGGCTGGCGATGGTGCGTCCTGGGTCATGGCCGCATTTACACATATATCACCTGACCGGGCTTCACGGTTCAGCGACGGAACTTTTGGAGTATATTATGCTGGCGACTGTCTCGAAACGGCTTTGCGCGAACACACGTTTCATGTGGAGCGATTTTATAGAGATGCGGTGATGGAACCTGGTTGGATTTCAAAAGTCCGCCAGCTTGTAGGAACCGTCGATACTGATCTTGTAGACCTCCGCGATCCGGGTAATGAGCATCTGCTCAACCCGGATATTGCTACTTATCCAATCTCTCAAACATTTGCTAAAGAACAGAAGTTGTTGGAGCGCGATGGTCTTATTTACCCTAGTTTGCGTCACGATGGCGGACAGTGCATCGCAATTTTCTTTCCCGACGCTGTAACCCCACCAGTGTCCCCCGAGCATTTTCGATATCATTGGAACGGCACACGCGTTGATTTCGTTCAGGCTCTTTCTGGGGACCGGGAAATTCTGGAATTGGTCTAATATATCTCAAATCCAGAAAATCTCCGCTATGGCCTATAACCGTGACCAAATGCAGTAAAAAAAATTCAGAGGTTTTTCGGGTCACAAAATGATTAGGATAATGAACGATCAATCAGGGTAGGATTAAAAGAGTGGACGAAGAAAATACGGAAGCAGTTGAGTTATATCATCCACCCTTTGTAGTCCGTGCTCTCGACTGGATAGAAGGTATATCCTCCGAACAGCTTATTGCCGCTGCGCAGATCAAGGATCAAAATAAGAGTGGCTTCATTCCCCCAGCTGCGCTGGTTCGAATTATTCGTCGATTTAGAACTGACGGTAAGCTGGAGCTCAGTGATCGTCTCGTAGCAATACTGATCACGAATGCTTATGATTATGTCAGGAGGGTTTCAGCGGGGTTTGATGTTGGAGATAGAGAGGACGTGATCCAGGAAACCATGCAAACGTTTCTTACCGAACTGGCCGAGAATGACGGTATTGATTGGTGGGAGGTGACATTTCACCGGGAGTTGCGACGCCGCGCCAGCGATGCCTATGCACGTTTAATTGGCCGTCACCGCAAGCGATCAGCTGAACTTACTGATGATCATGAGTTCAGTGATGATGGTGAGGCAGCGGCTGCTCTTCAAATACGCGCTACGCTTGTAGCATTTGCGGACAAAAAGCTTAAAACAGAAGAGCACCGCCGACTTTTCCTTCTGTTGATGTTGGGCGACCTCCCGATAGATGCACCTGAAGCGCCCAATGATCTGGTTCGCCTCACAGGTAAACCGCGTAGTACACTT
>NVXM01000021.1 GCA_002733865.1 Sphingopyxis sp. | reverse complement strand
GCCAGCGTTTACCGCCTGCTCAAGGCCCACGACCTGATCACCAGCCCGAACTTCATCGTGATGAAGGCCGCCAGCGAGTTCAAGGACAAGACAACGGCGCCCAACCAGCTGTGGCAGACTGATTTTACCTACCTCAAGATCATTGGCTGGGGCTGGTATTACCTGTCGACGATCCTCGATGACTACAGCCGCTATATAATCAGCTGGAAACTGTGCACGACCATGCGCGCAGAAGATGTCACCGATACGCTGGAGCTGGCTCTTGAGGCATCAGGCTGCGGGCAGGCGCATGTGCTGCACAAACCGCGCCTGCTATCGGACAACGGGCCAAGCTACGTTGCGGGTGAACTTGCGGATTATCTGGCCGACAAGAAGATGCGCCACGTTCGCGGTGCACCCTTCCATCCGCAAACCCAGGGCAAGATCGAGCGCTGGCACCAGACCTTGAAGAACCGCATCTTGCTGGAAAACTACTTCCTGCCAAGGGATCTGGAGGCCCAAATCGAGGCGTTCGTCGAACATTACAATCATTAGCGCTATCACGAAAGCCTGGGTAACGTAACGCCTGCAGACGCCTACTTCGGCAGGGCACCCGCAATCATCAAACAACGAGAAAGGATCAAAAAACAAACCATCGAGCATCGGCGCTTGCAACACCGTAAGCTTGCCGCTTAATATCAATCAACCAGATGGAACCAATGCTCCGTTAATTTACGCAGCCTTCAGTGACAAATGTTCTGACGACGGACAATTAATGAAAGAAAGAAAGATGATGGCGCCAGAGAACGCGTCTCAATGAAAAAGGAAGAGAATGATGGACCTCAAGCCGGGATCGCGCTGGAAGAGCGCAGTGTGCGACGCGCAGCTGGTCGTGGTACGCCCCCCCAAAACCGCGGGCGAACTCCAATGTGGTGGTGCGGCAGTGCTGCCGATTGATGATGCGGCATCGCCGACCGGGGCGGTTGACCCGGATTTTGCCGGAGGTGTGTTGATCGGCAAACGCTATGTCGACGAGGACAGCGGCCTCGAAGTGCTTGGCGCCAAGGCCGGCAAGGGATCGCTCGCCTTCAACGGCGCGCTCATGGCGATCAAGGGCGCAAAGCCTCTGCCTGCTTCGGACTGACGGTCATGCGCACCCCCCTGTTGCTGGAGATTGCCGCCGACGCCTGCCCGGACCGACGGGCTCTGGGACGCCAGGACGATGGCCATGATTTTGAATCCTATCGCGCGCGCGCGACGCCGGTTGCCGCCTGGCTCATCCAGAAAGACAAGACCCACACGGCCTTCCTGGGGATGAATGGCAACGTCCTGCCGGTCCTGCTGTTCGCCAGCGGCATGGCAGGAACAGCCTTCGTCCCTCTCAACTACCGTCTCGCAGATACCGATTTGAACAATCTTGTCGAACGGACGGCTCCTGCGGTGCTTGTGGTCGATGACGAAATGGTACACCGGATAGTGCCTGTCGAAGGCATCGAACTGATCGCGCGGAGCGAATTCGAAGCCACGTTCATGACGGGCAAAACACCGGACAAGATCGAGCTGCCAGAGAGCGAAAACGATATCGCGGTCCTGCTGTTTACCAGCGGCACGACCGGCGAGCCCAAGGCTGCGGTCCTGCGCCATGCCAACCTGACCTCCTATGTCATGTCGACGGTCGAATTCCTTGGCGCCGACGAAGAAGAAGCCGCGCTGGTCAGCGTCCCTTCCTACCATATTGCCGGGATCTCGGCGATCCTGACCGCTGCCTATAGCGGGCGGCGGATCGTCTATCTGCCCGCCTTCACGGCCGAAGACTGGGTTGCCACCGCGGCGGCCGAAGGCATTACCCACGCGATGGTGGTGCCAACCATGCTCGACCGAATTCTCGACGTCATGGAAAAAACAGGTGAAACATTACCAGCGCTCAAGGCCTTGTCCTATGGCGGCGGGAAAATGCCCGAACCGGTGATAGCGCGGGCGCTGGCGATGTTGCCGCATGTCGCTTTCGTCAATGCCTATGGCCTGACCGAGACCAGTTCGACCATTGCCCTGCTCGGCGCCGAGGACCATCGCGCCGCCTTTGCGTCCGAAGACCCGACCGTTCGCCGCCGGATTGCATCGGTCGGACAGCCGTTGCCATCGATTGAACTGGAGATCCGGCGCGAGGACGGAACGCCATGCAGACCGGAAGAACAAGGCGAAATTTACGTGCGCGGCGAACAGGTGTCCGGCGAATATCTGCACAAGAAGGCGATCGCCGATGATGGCTGGTTCGCCACCAATGACGCGGGCTGGCTGGATGAGGGCGGCTATCTGTTTGTCGATGGCCGGCTGGACGACGTGATCGTGCGCGGCGGAGAAAATATCTCGCCGGGCGAAATCGAGGATATGCTGCGCAGCTTTGACGACATCGCGGATTGTGCTGTGCTGGGCATCCCCTGTGTGCAATGGGGAGAAAAGGTGGTCGCCGTGATCGTATCCCGTTCCGGCAACCCCGACACCGACAAGATTGCCGCAGCCATCCGCGCCAAATTGCGCTCGACCAAAACGCCGGAACAATGGTTTCAGCGTGACGCGCTACCCTATAGCGAAACCGGCAAACTGCTCCGTCGTGTCCTCAAGGCCGAACTGGTAAAAGCGGCAGAACAGGACTAGCCTGCCGACATGCAACGGATAGACTATCTGGGGGCCGACCGATTTTCCGCCCTGGGCGATACACCGGTTCTGGTTGTCGACGCAGCCAGCTGGACCAAACCGGCTTCGCCCTTGCAAGCGGTCGTGGTGGGGATTGACCGGGAAGGAAGTCTGCCTTCTACTGACAGGCAAGCATTCGACGTCCTGTTGACCACTTTCGATGCGGCACCGAAACCCTGGATATCGATTGATCAGGCACAGTTTGACGACACGGTCCAGCGGCTTGCCGAGATGGTTCATGCCAACCCGGTCGCGGCAACCATTGGAGCGCAAGTCTTGCGATTGTCGTCGGGACTGAGTCTGCCGGAAGCCCTCCAGGTCGAGTCCTTTGCCTATTCCACATTGCTGGGCGGCGCAGAATTCAGACGTTGGCAGGATGCGAGCAAGCGCGGCACATCAACCCCGGTACCGGCGGATCCAGTGCTGGTTCTGAGGGACGGGAACAAAATCACGCTGCAACTAAATGATCCGGATAATCGCAACGCCATGTCGGCGGTGATGCGGGACGCTCTATATGAGGCTCTTGCCAATATTCTTGACGATCCGAGCAAGCCGAACCTGACGCTTGAGGGCGGCGGCAAGTGCTTTTCCACCGGCGGTTCGCTTCCCGAATTTGGTACGGCGAATGATCTTGCCGAAGCGCATGTTGCGCGCACCCTGCACAGCTGCGCAACCGCACTTGATGCTCTTGGCGAGCAGGCGACCGTCAGACTCCACGGAGCGTGCATCGGATCGGGAATTGAAGTTGCGGCGGCAGCCCATCGGCGAATAGCCAGCCCCGACGCATGGTTCCAGTTGCCCGAACTCAGCATGGGACTGATCCCCGGTGCCGGCGGCACCGCAACAATGGGACGGGCGATCGGGCGGCATCGCACGATGTGGATGTTCCTGTCGGGCAAACGGATCGTCGCGGCGCAGGCCCTTGACTGGGGACTGGTGCATGCGATCGAGAAGCAAGGATGAAAATGCTGCTCGAAGCCGTTGCCGAAGCCGGCGACCGGCTGGCCAAGGCGTCGAACAGGACAATTGGCTTCGACCCGGCGCAAGCGCTGGAGCGCGACAGCGATCTGACATTGGGCCTGCCCGGCCTGTGGTCGCCGAATGGTCATTGCCGGCTGGTTCAGTCCAGCGATGCCTGGATTGCGGTTTCGCTTGCACGGTCGGATGATATCGAACTGGTGCCGGCATGGCTGGGCACGGAGCTGGACACTGATCCGTGGGAGTCCCTGATAGCGAGCGCGGCGAAGCGAAGGGCGAAGGATTTGCTGGCTGCTGCGCTCGACTTGCACTTGCCCGTGACCATCGTCGGCGAAGCGGCGGCGCTCGCTCCCTCGACCCTTGTGGATACCGACACAGGAAATTTCGAGGTTCTGGATATGTCCGCGCTTTGGGCCGGGCCTTATTGCGGCGGCCTGCTCGCGGAAGCCGGGCACAGGGTGACCAAGATCGAAAGCCCGAACCGTCCCGATCCGACCGCGCGGCATACGCCCGGACTGGACGCGCGTCTCAATGGCCGAAAAAAAAGGCGGAGCATGGCCTTCGACCAGACGGAATTTCTGTCCATGGTCGACACCGCGCGGGTTATCATCACATCGGCAAGGCCGCATGCTCTGGCGCGGATAGGGCTCGAGGAAAAGCGGATTTTTGCCCGAAACCCCGGCCTGCTCTGGATCGCCATTACTGCCCACGGCTGGCGTGGCGATGCGGCGATGCGGGTCGGGTTCGGCGATGATTGTGCAGCCGCGGGTGGGCTGCTGCGCTGGGAAGAGGACAGGCCGCACTTCATCGGCGATGCTCTTGCCGATCCATTGACCGGGATCATGGCGGCCACGCTGGCATTGGAAGCTTTGGAAGGACAAAAGGCTGGCCTGATCGATATTGCGCTGGCGCGCACGGCGGCAACCTTTGCCAGGATAGTGGGATGACAGCCACATATGACCTGATCATACGCAATGCCCGCGATATTAACGGTAGGCCATTAGCGGTCGGCATAGTTGACGGCCGTATCGCCGCCCTTGGACCTACCATTGATGGCCGCGGTCCTGAATATGATGCCCGAGAGCATATATTGGGACCGGGCTTGCATGACCACCACTGTCATCTGCTGGCGACCGCCGCGCGACTGGAGTCGGTTGATTTGACCGATTGTCGCACTGAAGATGCATTGGTCACGCGGCTGCGGGCCAGCGGGAGCGCTCCGGGCCGATGGATACGCGCCTTTGGCTATGACGAGCGGGTGGCCGGATTGCCGGGCCGGGACCTGCTCGACCGCTGGATGCCGAACCATCCGCTGCGGATCCAGGATCGGACCGGCGCCTACTGGCTGCTCAACAGCGCCGCCATCGGCAACCTGGGCGACGAGCCGCTACCCGCCTGTGTCGGACGAGATTCCGCCGGACGACCGACGGGCCGGATCTGGCGCGGCGATGCATGGCTGCGCGAGCGGATCGGCGGCTCTCCTCCGTCGCTTCGTGCTCTCGGCAAGAAACTGGCGCAATGGGGCGTCAGCGGGGTAACGGATGCCGGCGCGGGAAACGGTCCTGCAGAGGCGAAGCTGCTGGCCGGCACCATGCCCCAACGGCTGGTGATCATGGGCACCGAGGCCTTGCCGGATGGCGATGGCTATGCGGTCGGTCCGGTCAAATTGCTGCTCGACGAAAATGACCTCCCGCCCATCGGACAGACGGCAAGCCGCATTGCCGCGGCGAGAGCCTTGCACCGCAATGTGGCCGCCCATTGTGCGACGCTTGGCGAATTGCTGTTCTATCTAGAAGCGTTGCGCCAGTCCGGCGGTGCCCGGCCCGGTGACCGGATCGAGCATGGCAGCGTCATTACCGAAAGCCTGATCGGCGACATTGCCGCCGCCGGACTGACGGTGGTCACCCAGCCCAATTTCATCCATGATCGCGGCGACCGCTACCGGTCACAAATTGACCCGTCCGAACTCGACGACCTCTATCGTCTAGGATCGCTGGTGCGCCGCGACGTGCGTATGCTCGGTGGATCGGATGCGCCTTATGGCGATATCAATCCGTGGATCGCATTACGTGCCGCGCTCGACCGACGGACCCGCGATGGTGCGGTCGTTGGTGCGGGTGAAGCGGTTGATCGCCATGCGGCGTTGACCCTCTATCAACATTCAGCCCTGACGGTAGGCGCCCCAGCCGACCTGATCCTTTACGACTGGCCCGAAGAAACCGGTTCGCTTGGCGAGGTGAGCCTGACCCTAATCGGCGGCGACATCGTCTGGCAGCGCTGAAATTTAATCGCGCACCAGCAGCATGGCACCGGCGAGCGGCCCACCCGATGTGGAGGTGGCGCAGACCTGCGGATCGCCCTTCACCTGACGCAGCCCTGCCCGTCCCCACAATTGCGTGCCAGCTTCGTGGACCGCGCCATAAGCGTGCAGCCGACCGCTCGAGAGAGCGGCGCCGACGGTATTGACCGGCAGATCCCCTTCAAGCGCGATCCGCTTGCCGCCCTCAATGAAATCCTTGGCACCATAGCGATCACAAAAACCGAAATTTTCCAGCCAGTTGATCGTGTGAAAGCTGAACCCGTCATATGTTCCCCGTCAGCATTCAATAGACAGACTGGCTGAAAAAACTCATCTATTTTGCAAAGCTAATTTGTCTATTGAATGCTGACGGGGGGCATGGCAGCTGCCATTATCGGTTTTGCCTCTGGGCGCTTCTCGTTGGGGCCAATCGCGGTACCAGTAGGCGTTGGCATTGATGTCAAGACCGGCGTCCCTATCGTCACCTCGGTTTTCACTGGGAGTTTGGGGTCGGTGGTTCGAATGTTCTCGTACCGACCAGTTTTCAGGGAGTTCTCAAAATGCTCAACTCATATGTCACTGCTGTAAGTGCAACGTAAGTGCAGATTTTCTGGCTTTGCTCTCTCAATCGATGGCAAGCTTTTAATTGTGAAACTGAATTTACGTCCCGTCCAACGCTGCGTCTGTCTATCGATCACTGGCTAGAAGCAAACGGCATCGCAATAGGAAAAACGTCGTTCAGCATGCTCCGTATTGCTCTAAGATAGCAATAATAACGTTTTGTCTAAGCTAGCTCAGCCTTCAACACCCGCCGCAGCAACTTACCCGTTTCATTGTACGGGAGTTCCAAACGAAATTCCCACATTTCCGGCGTCTTTGTTGATCGTAGGCGGGATTTTACCCAATCAGCCAATTCGGCGATGTCCGGAGCCGGATTGGCGGGCACGATAACTGCTGCGATCTTTTCGCCCCACTGAACATCAGGCAAGCCCAATACAGCAACGTCGCGCACACCCGGATGAAGACGCAGAATTTCTTCTATTTCTCCGGGAGAAATATTTTCGCCTCCGCGCACGATCACATCATCCAGACGGCCGTCGATAAAGAGAAAGCCTTCTTCATCGAGGAAGCCCGAATCCTTGGTCGCGAACCAGCCATTGGCATCAAGCATGCTCTGCCCCATATATTCGCCAGCGATCTGATCACCGCGCACATGCACTTCACCTGTATGGTGCGGTGGGCAGCGGGTTCCATCGGGTTTGCGAACCTCGAGTTCGACCGCAGGCAAAGCCTGACCTACTGAACCGAGCCGCCGTTTGACGGCAGGGTCATCGGACGAATGGGCGGTGCGGTGATCATCCGGACCAAGCATAGCGATTGTCGAACTTGTCTCTGTCAATCCATAAGCATTCACGAAATTAACATGGGGCATTAAGCGCAAAGCGCGCTCAATAACTGATTGGGGCATACGCCCGCCACCATAAGATAACGCACATAAATGAGGCAGATTTTCACCTTGCTGTTCAATCAGGTCCAGTACGCGGCCGAGCATAGTCGGCACAACCATCGCATGACTGATCTTCTCACTTGCTGCGGCATCAACCCATGCTTCCGGCGTAAAATTCGGTAAATAGACAATCCGCCTTCCGCTATAAACGCCCGTTAGGACAGCAGAAATTCCGGCAATATGATATGGCGGCACACTGACCAGCGCAGCTTCATCCTCACCCGCACCCATAAATTCTACGCTGGAAATAACATAAGATGTCAAATTGGTGTGGCGCAATACCGCCGCCTTTGGGTCGCCGGTCGTGCCGCTGGTAAACAGCAATACCGCAATTTCTTCATCCGTGAATGAGACCTCAGCCCCTGCGACGCCCCTTTCGCGACACGCTACCAAGAAATCCTCACTATTTATAAAAGCAATGCCTTCGGTTTCGGCTACCCGATGCATCATATCTGCATCAACAATCGCGATGGCCGGTGCGGTGCGCTCAAGCAGCCGCTGCAAGTCCGCATCGGCCAACCGATAGTTCAGAGGCGTAAAAGGTTTTCCCGCTATGCCGCTGGCGAACAACGCGACCGGCATAGCGGTACCATTGAGCCCAATGAAAACCGTCTTCGTCCCAGGCTGCTCCGCCAAAAACGCAGCGCCGCCGCGTGCAGATTCCGCAAGCTCAGCATAAGTTAGGTTACCATCCGCACCACCAATTGCGACACGGTCCGACATGGCATCGGCAGCCATTTCGAGAAGTAGTGAAGTTTGCATATTAATCCCGTAAATCCATTACTGTTTCTAATCCGGAGGGCGCTGCTACACAGACCGAATGCGGCTCTACCGGCCCTTCCACTGCGGCGGACGTTTTTCTGCAAAAGCCGCCGGTCCCTCAATTAGATCTTCCGAAGCAAACAACGCGGCCATAGCGGGGTAATCCCACTGCTTTGTGATGGCGCCGTCCAGCGTGTCTTCCAAACCGAGCGCAACGGTTTCCTTTGAAGCACGGATCGACATCGGGCTGGCTCGCGCGATCGTCTGCGCCACTTCCAACGCGGTGTCCATAAGCGCATCAGGCGTGGTTACATAATTCACAAAACCAAGCTCCTTGCCTTCTTCAGCGCTTACACGGCGCGAAGTGAGGATAAGGTCCATGGCACGTTTCGTCCCGATCGCGCGCGGCAGACGGTGCAGCCCGCCACCCAGTGCGGCAAGTCCCACATTCGGCTCGGGGAGAGAAAATGTTGCTGCCTGAGAGGCTATGATAATGTCACAGGCCAGAGCGATCTCGAAACCACCACCCATGGCTAGCCCGTTCACCGCCGCGATAACCGGTTTGGTCAAATCGAATCTTGAAGTCAGGCCGGCAAAGCCGCTGTTTGGCATGGTCAGATCACCACCCGCCGCCTGATATTTGAGATCATTACCTGCACTAAACGCCCGCTCTCCAGCAGCCGTCACAATCGCAACCCATTGGTCAGGATCAGCGGCAAACTCGTTGAACACACGGTCCAATTCCATATTCGCCGGTGAATGGAGCGAATTCATTACTTCCGGGCGGTTCAGCGTCACGATTGTGATCGGCCCGTCGCGCTCTACGGCCACAAATTCCAAATCAGCCATCATTTTACCCCTGAGTTATTATAATCAGCCCATGCGCTTCGGATGCGGCAGGGCCATGCATAGAGGGTGCCTGGGCTAGCCTATCAGTTGCACTAGAACCCCGTCCGTCGTGCTACTTTTTCGGTGCCTCGACAAGCCCGCCAGCGCCGCGCGGGTCAATCGGCAGACCATGCACCTGCATATTGTGGCTATGACCAAGCTGATGAAGCGCAAAGGCAGTCTGCATAGCCGAAACACGGCCCTGCGCATCCGCTGCGGCATTAACGGATTCTTTTGCGAGTTTTAGGGCGAATAACGGCTTGGCTGCTATCCGACTGGCCAGATCGAGTGTAGAAGATTCGAGGTCAGCAGCAGTGACGACTTGATTGACCATGCCGAGGCGATGAGCATCCTGTGCAGATACGGAATCGGAGGTAAACAGCATCTCTTTAGCCTTACGAGCCCCCAATTCCCAAGGGTGCCCGAAAAACTCAACGCCAGTCATCCCCATCGACACTGTATTGTCCGAAAACGACGCATCTTCGCTCGCGACGATCAGGTCGCAGGGCCAGACTAGCATCAATCCACCCGCGATGCATTTGCCCTGAACCTGAGCGATAGTAGGTTTGGGAATATTCCTCCAACGCTCGCTCAGCCCCTGATACAGCTCCTTTTCGCGCGCCATCCAGCCTTCCGCACCATCGCAGGAAAAGCCACACCATGTGCCTACCGTGTCGTAATCTTTAAGACTGCCTATCGGGTCTGGCTCACGTAAGTCGTGACCCGCCGAGAAATGGGGGCCGTTGGCCGCAAGAATGATAACTGAAATATCATCATCCGCCGCAGCCTTGTCGAATGCATCGTTCAACTCATAAAGCAATTTCGTATTCTGAGCATTGCGCGCTTCCGGCCGGTTAAGCGATATCCGGGCCACACGTTCAACTGGTACTTCAAAGGTTATCGTCTCAAACACGTTTCATGCTCCTTTTAGCTAATATTCAAAAAGTAGGCCTTCATCTAGCCTTACGCAATCATTAAAATTGCACTATGTTATTCTTTTGATCAATATGCGTTGCGATCGACTCTAGTCAAGCTTTGATTGACTGGCGTTGGGAGCTACACAGCAATAAAATCCGCCTGTTTACCCATGACTAATCCGGTCGAGCGCAGCTTGCGGCCCGAGAAAGGCCGCATCGGCCTTATGGAAATCAGACACTTCGGGCGCCATCGTCACGCCAGCATCAACAGTAATTACCTCACCTGTAACATGCGCCGCGTCGTCACTGGCGAGATATGTGAAAGCACCTGCAATTTCACGCGGATACATTGCCTGACCAAGCGGGGATGCCTTTTCCGCCAGCTTGCGAAGCGTGTCGTTATCCGCGCCGGTTAAATTTTGGATCAACGGTGTAACCACCGCGCCAGGGGCCACCGCATTCACGCGCACACCTTCAGGGGCGAGTTCCGATGCGACGGACCGCGTCAGCCCGATCACTGCGTGCTTGGCAGTGGAATAAGCATGCGCCCCAAATCCTCCACGCAGCCCTGCAACGCTTGCAGTATTAAGGATTGTACCTTTGGATGATGATACCCGCATGGCAAGCGCCGCATGTTTACATCCCAAGAAAACACCATCCAGCATTACCGCCAAAGTCGCCCGCCAATGTTCGTAAGGCGTATCGCAAATAGAGCCAACTGCCCCGACAAATCCAGCATTGTTAATCATGCAGTCGAGTTGTCCAAATGTCTGAGTGGCGGCCAAAATTGCAGCGGCGACATCATCCTCCACCATCACATCAGTGCGACAAAAAATCGCTTCTCCCAGTTCGGCGGCCAGTGCTTCACCAGCCACAACATCCATGTCGGCAATGACGAGCTGCGCTCCTTCTGCTGAAAACATGCGTGCCGTTGCCTCACCGATACCGCTGGCGCCGCCCGTAATTACCGCAACTTTTCCTTTCAATCTTCCGCTCATAATTCGCTCCTGTAGACGATCCATTCAATATCAAAAGGCAACGGCAGTTTAACGCAAGTCAACAATGCATGCCCAGTGCAATTTTGTTCCTTGCTGGCCAAGACTTATGAAATTGAGGGTAGTTTCGGTTATTCGTGAAACTGCACAAACTCTTCCAGCGGGCAATTTGCCGCTCCAAATCACAGCGAGCGACCGACGATTTCCTTCATAATTTCCGAAGTCCCGCCAAAAATTCGCGTAACGCGGGCATCGCGCCACATACGCGCGATCATATATTCATTCATATAACCCGCCCCACCGAACAATTGCAGCGCAGCGTCACAACATTTACCCTGCAGTTCAGAATGGTACAGCTTCGCAGCCGACGCTTCGACAGCATTGAGTTCACCGCGAATATGGCGAGAGAGCGCCCAGTCTAAATGAGCCCAGCCAACTTGTAGTCCGGTCGCCATCTCCGCCAATGAAAAACGCGTGTTTTGCATATTAAAAATGGTAGTACCAAATGCTTTGCGCCCCTTGGTATATTCAACGGCTTCATCCAGTGCCCGCTGTGCGGCGGCTTGCGCGCATACCGCAATGCTCAGCCGTTCTTGCGGCAGCCTTTCCATAAGATAACGAAATCCGGCATGCTCTTCGCCCAAAATATTGCACGCCGGAACGCGCACATCCTCAAAAAACAATTCGGAGGTATCAGCGGCGTGCTGCCCGATTTTGTCAAGATTGCGCCCGCGCGCAAAACCGGGTCGATCCGCCTCCACCAAAATCAACGACGTGCCCTTTGCTCCGCCCTCTTCCGATGTTTTGGCAACCACGATTATAATATCGGCATGTTGCCCGTTGGTAATATAGGTTTTCGACCCGTTGACGATATAGTCACTACCATCACGCCGGGCGGTTGTTTTAATCCCTTGCAGATCAGAACCGGTCCCCGGCTCTGTCATCGCAATCGCAGAGATGGCTTCCCCGCTGATCATCGGTGGCAACCAACGTTCACGCAATTCCTGAGAAGCATAATCAACAAGATAATCAACCGCGACATCAGATTGCAAGACGACCCCGGCGGAACAGCCGATATAGCTCAGCTCTTCATCAATGATGGCATTATACCGATAATCTGTACCAAGCCCTCCATAAGCTTCGGGCACCGTTGGACATAATAGGCCCGCTTCCCCGCATGCCAGCCAAAAATCACGATCGACAATGCCTTCAGCTTCCCACCTATCAAGATGCGGGACAGCCGCCTGTTTAAGGAATTTGCGAACCTGATCGCGAAAAAGTTCATGCTCTGGCTCAAAGACAGTCCGTGTATTTGTATTCAGCATCATAAATCTCTTATTCTCAAAGTGCGTTGGAGGAGTCCGGTAAACCGGGCCACGACCACAGGCGACCAACCAAAGGGCCGTACGGAAAATTCTACGTGATTAAAAATGAAAATTGCACTCTGTTATCAAATTAGTCAAGTGCACATAATGTTACTGCTTGTTCAGTTCCAGCGTTTCTTCAAAAAAGGCAAGCGCGCGCAGATGAAATGCACGTGCAATATAGTGCAAACTGACGTTATGTCCCGATTGTGCTTGCAACGCGGTTTCGACGCGCGGTGATCGGGTGAACAGGGCGGCCGTCTCGTGCAACGCAGGCCAGCCAGTTTCGGTAACCGCCTCATGATCGCCCAGCGTGATACGAACCGGGACCTCAATCGCGCTGGCGGTCCGCAAAAACTGAGAGGGCCAAACGACGGAATCGGCAAGTTCAGTGGATGGTGGCGGGACAACCGAGACATCTTTACGGAGCAGCGCAGCATCATAGCTTTCAGGCGGTCCATAGAAAAGCTCAGCAGCCGATTTTCCTGCACTATGCGCCTCGTCACCATCTAAATTAGCGGAAACTGCACTTGCCAGCTTTTCCGAAAAACGCAGAGGAACACCCGACACGTCCAAGCCAAGCAAACCGTGCGGTTGCTCCGCAGCGACGCGCAAGGTGACGATACCACCCATTGAATGACCCACCAGAAAAACCCCTGCCCCTGCACCGGGTGCGCGAGAAAGCTCGTCTACCAACCCACCTATAAGGCTAAGCTGGCGATCAAGGTGACAGCCATCGGGGAACAGTGCGCTACTTGCACCATAGCCGGGCCGATCAACCGAAAAAACGCGAAAGCCCAGCGACGCCCCCAACTCGACAAGGGATCCTCTATGATTGCAGGGATGGTGCCAATAGGCTGAATTATAACCGCCACCCGGAAGCGCGATAATCGTCGCTAGCGCGGGTTCACTCGGTTCACCCTGAATGGCGGACAGTGCCAGCCCGCCAGTCTCAATCCTCTCGTCTGTAACCGTAAATGTCATATTTTATGTTCCTTTTCGCCAAAGCCGGAATCCCGGTCCATATGGCGAGCCGATAACAAGAAGAAATAGGCTGATAGGACGCCGGCCAGCATGAAAATGGCGATTGCATAGCTCAGCCCATCGGCCGGTGAACCGGTAACGCCCGATAAATAATCGCTCAACTTGCCAACCCCCCATGGCCCAAGCCCGCCTCCTAGAATAGCGGCGGCAGTAACCCCGACTGCCGCCGACAACGCCCGTGTGCCGGGAAGCGCCAGACGCTGGATCAAGGCATTACAGGGGGCGAGATAAATATTTGCGAAAACCGATGAAACGAGCGCAGCGACGATCGAGACAACAAGATTGCCAGTTAGAAACTGAAGCATCGCAACAGGAGTGGCAATGATTGCAGCAAAAGCAGGAAAAAGCATCAGCCGACTGGGCCGATGACGCGCAATTTTGTCACCGAGAACGCCGCCACCCAGCGTGCCGACAGCGCCCGCACCAGCCATGACAAATCCAACCAGCATAGCGACCTGACCAAGATCAAGATCAAAACTACGACTGTAAAATGGTGCCGCCCATGTCAATATCGATATGGACACGATGCTCTGCATACCCAGCCCCAAGATACAATAGCGAAAGGCCTTACGCCGCCATATATCGCACAGCGCCCCGACCAGTTTCGGAGTAGCAACCTGCCCCGCCCCGTCAGTAGTCCGCGCAGGTTCTTTCAATCCAATCATCAGGATCGGTACAAGACACAGCCCGACAGCACCAATCGCGAAAAATGCCCCACGCCAGCCCAGCTCAACCCCCAGATGACCGCTTAGCACCAAACCAATCATACTGCCCAAAGGGAAGGTCGATCCCAATATAGCTATCGCGCGGCCATGCTTTTGTTTCGGATAATAATCTGCGATCAGAGAATAAGATGTTGGCAGGCAGCACGCTTCCCCGAGCGCGACGCCCACGCGCAGAAACAGCAGAAAGATGAAGCTGCCCGCAAGCCCGACAGCAAATGTCATCCCGCTCCAGATGATTAATGCGAAGATTAGAATTGCCTTGCGGTTGCTGCGGTCCGCCAATCGCGCCATCGGAATGGAGAGCGCCGTGTAGGGAATGAAAAATGCAAAACCCATCAGCAGGCCGATCTGTTCATCGGTCAATAGGAGTTCAGCCTTAACCGGCACTTGCAGCACGCTCATCGCAACCCGGTCGATATAGTTTACAAGCCCGATTGCGAACAGAAGACCTAATGCCAGATGCGCGCCCGGTTGCGCCTTTGCGGTCTTCTCAAGACCGGGTGTAATTGGCTGCAACTGTTTTCTCCTATGCTAGGTCCAGAACTGCTCTGGATATGTGTTAGGCCGCCATTCTATGTTGGGCGGGAGCGCATTTAACCATTGCTCAAGAAATCCTGACGCCAGCGGCCCGCCTGTTCAATAAAGTCGAAAATATCGCTCATACTTTCCGGCGCGGCAGGCGCAGTGACGGTGATGATTGTTGCCCCAGCGTCAAGAAAGGCCGGTGCAGCCTCCAATGTTTGAGCAACATCGGCCTTGCCCGTTGCTCCCATGACATTACCCAGCCCGACTTTAATATGTTGATCGGCCATATCGGGCTAGGAAAACACGAAATACATTTAGATCGTCCATCGGTATTCCTCGGAGAATAAAGGTTGACGGAATGTAGAATTTGAAGAACCAATAAGTATGATAATATACCTCATTGGATATATTATTGATACAATGGAAAGCATGCATGAATACGACTATTACAAATGAATTGGTTTTGCCAAATGGCCAACGCCTAAAAAACCGTCTCGTAAAGGGTGCAATGACCGAAGGGTTGTCTGATGAGGCTGGTCGGCCGACGACAGAGCTCATACGTCTTTATGAGCGTTGGGCAGATGGCGGCACAGGGCTTCTTTTAACCGGCAACATCCAGGTAGATCGTTTTCATTTGGAGCGCGCGGGCAATATCATTGTCGACCGGAAGCCAGATGAAGCAATGGCTAAAGGGTTGCGAGCTTTTGCGGCGGCGGGCAAACGCAATGGCACGCGTATCTGGGCTCAAATTTCACATGCGGGCAAACAAACTCCTATAAACATTAACCCGGCCCCAAAAGCACCTTCTGCCGTTAAGCTTATCGCCACCAGTGGCCTGCAATTTGGTGACCCAGTCGAACTGACTGTTGTTGAGGTGGAAGACGTTATTAGGCGGTTTGTCGTCGCTGCTCAGGCAATGAAGGAGGCTGGTTTTGACGGCGTTCAGGTGCACTCGGCACACGGATATYTTCTTTCTCAATTTTTATCACCAAAATCAAATCACCGAACCGACCGATGGGGCGGGACACTGAAGAACCGGGCGCGCCTATTGATTGAAGTGGTGAAAGGTATCAAGGCGCTCACAGGACCAGATTTTGGATTGGCTGTGAAACTTAACTCGGCAGACTTCCAGCGTGGCGGGTTTGACCTTGATGACAGCATGATTGTGGCCGGTTGGCTTGATGAGATTGGCATCGACTTTCTTGAAGTCTCTGGTGGCACCTATGAAGCACCTCGGATGGTGGGATTGGGTAGTGGTGCACAGAAAGCTACTGTTGAGAGGGAGGCTTATTTTCTTGAATTCGCGCCACGCATGCAAAAAGTTATGAACCATATATCATGCAGGAACTGGTCAGTGATAATAAATATAATGCAATGCAATATAGAGGCATAGATACTTGTCCAACTGCATCAGATATGAAACCAACAACACGCTTTGATAATGTCTTGTTATCTCCTCCTTCTTCAAGACAGACAATGTTGTCTAAATCAAATATTTGAGTCTAATCAGTTGGCATCACAAGAATAATTCCATTCCCTTCATCTACGTATTAGACTACTTACCCGAATGGATTAATTTGATCAATGGTTCTAGCCAAGCGTTCTACGACTTCACTTTTTTCACCTGGAATTATACGAAAACTAATATCAACGCCTTCCGCTGCTTCTGCATTGTCTGCAATCATTTGAGAAAT
>NVXM01000003.1 GCA_002733865.1 Sphingopyxis sp. | reverse complement strand
CCGACGATGTGCCTCCCGCTTCGACAAACTCGCCAGAAACTTCCTCGCCGTCGTCGCACTCGCGTCAACCAGACTCTGGCTAAGATTTTATGAGTCCACAACCTAGGCACGATCCGCTGTTAGACAGCCTTCAATGATCGCATGATACGGCGGTCCTGCGCGGCAGCCAACCGCTCCATCTTTCGAACATCCGCCTCTTCAAGATACAGCGCCGTCTCTGCCCAAGTATCCGTTATTTCCAGCAACTCTTCCAGACTAACCGGATTGGCGATTTTCCGGGCACGATAAACGGCTCGTTCTGCGTGGAATCTTCGGCGGTTTTGGCGCGTATATTCCACGATAGCGGCCTCGCCCATCCCGTCCTCCGCAAGGATATCGACGACGCCCATGTCGTACAATTCGCTGGCGGAGAATAATTTTCCTTCCAGAATGAACCGTTCGGTTTCTTTGCGGCTGAGCCGCTGGCGCAAAAAGCTGTACGCCCCCATCCCGGGAAAAAGATTGAACAGGATTTCCGGCAATCCCAGCCGCGCGCTCTTCTCGGCGACCAGAATATCGAAGGCCAATGCGTGCTCGAAACCACCGCCCAGCGCATCGCCCTGCACCAGCGCCATGGTGATAATTGGTGCCCCGAAAGCGGTACTATTCTCATATTGCATATGCACGCACGTGCGGGCGTATTTTTTTAATCCGCCGAGATCACGACGCCGGATACAATCTGCAAAATGTTTCAGGTCGCCGCCGAGATTGTAAATTCCCGGCGTTCTGGAGCCGCAGACAAAATAGCGCAGCGGGTCAGCGTTTTTTGCTCTATCCCCTGCGTAATTGGAATGGATCCAGTCCTGCACCTGCTGGATCTCGTCTCCCAGTTCATAGGTGTAACTGGGGCGCGACTTCTGGTTCATGTAACACCAGAATATTTCGTCAGACCGATCAAATCGGAGATCTATTTCGCTGAACTTTTTTGAGAAAATATCCGGATCAGAATCGGCTGATGAATGGACTATTGTATCATTCGGGTCGATCGATGAACTTCGATCCAAATCGTTGGAAGCGCGACCACGAAAGTCCATATGATACTCCATTTTTGGCAAAGGGTTTGGTGTTGCTGCACCTAACAAGTTCCTCTGCCTATGGGAAAAATTTTAAGATATGCCCCATTTCAATGCAAGTAAAACCGAGAAGAATTTGTAACATGCTTAATTGATTCAAAATTTTTCTTATCTTTGAGTCATTTGACCCAAAATAAATGTCCAAATATGGTTAATATCTCGGCAAATATCCGCAAAAACCCGGTCGCCGCTACTTTTTTCCTCCGATTCCGAATGACTGAGAGCGCCAGAAAACAATCATTTAGCCGGCATCCGATTCTGCGCCTGCGGATTGGTTTACCAAGCCTCGAAACGCCCGCACAGCCGACCGATTGCCTTTGGTGACTTCGAAAACGTCCTCGGCAATTGGCATGGCAACACCGTATTTTTTTGCCAGGGCTATGACAGTGGGAGCACTTTTTACGCCCTCTGCTACCATGTGCATCTCCTCGATAATTTCATCAATGGACCGCCCCTTGCCGAGCTCAACACCGACATGCCGATTGCGGCTCAGCGGGCTGGTACAGGTCGCAATCATATCCCCCATGCCGGTGAGCCCGGCAAATGTTTCGGGCTTACCCCCCATGGCGACACCCAGACGCGTAATTTCTGCCAGCCCTCTGGTGATCAAAGCCGACCGGGTGTTGTCGCCGGCGCCCAGTCCATCGCCCATGCCAACGGCGATCGCGATGATATTTTTGAGCACTCCGCCCAATTCACAGCCCAGAAGATCGGTGTTGGTATATACCCTGAACAACCCCGAGTGGAAAAGCTGCTGCAACTGCTTCACGATAATCTCGTCTTCCATCGAGATTACACTAGCGGCGGCCTGCCCGGCCATAATTTCACGCGCCAGATTGGGGCCGGTCAAAACGCCGACCGGATGGCCTGGAAGCACCTCTTCAATGACCTCTGTCATCCTTTTGCTGGTGGTCAGTTCCAGCCCCTTGGTCAGGCTGATGACCGGAACCCACGGTCGCAGATATTGTTTCGCCTCTTCGAGGACGCTGCGAAAATTGTTCGAGGGTATACCCATGACCAGCACGTCAGCACCTGATACGGCCTCGCCGATTTCAGCCGTCGCGGTCAGGGCATCCGGCAATTTTATGTCCGGCAAATATTTGCTGTTGCAGTGATTATCATTGATATCTTGGACGGTTTCAATATCGCGCGCCCACAGTTTTATCGGCGCATTCCGCGACACTAGGGACGCGACCGTTGTCCCCCACGAGCCACCGCCCAGCAATCCCACCTTCAGTTCCATATATCCCTCCGCCGGACACTCCTCTATCGGGAGCCAGTCCTGTGCAGAGTGACGGGATTTTCAGTATTTTGCAAGGAACTCAAGATGCCGGCTGGCGGTGCCTTTGGGGTTTTCGATCATGGGAACATGTCCGACATTCTCAAAGATCACCGACTCCGCATTCGGAATGCCATTTTCCAGAACATCGACGCAGCTGACATCTATCAATTGGTCGTGCCGCCCCCAGACAATAAGGGTCGGAGTCTTCACCCTGCCCAGCTGGTCATTCAACGGTTTCACCGTCCCATCTTCGACCAGAGTCCAGAAGATCTTGTCCAAAAGGTCGCGGTGCTCAGCAAAATCCTCGTAGAAAATCTTCCGGAACTGCCCGGGCACTTTCATCGGCTTGTACGCGACAAACGCGAGCATTCGTTTCACGTCATCAGCACTGTGGATCTCGAGTGGATTTTTCCCGGTCACAGCTTCTTTCTGAAGCTCGCTTTCATTCGTGCCCACAACCCCCGCATTGTTGAACAAGGTCATCGATAGCAGATATTCCGGAAAATCCAGGGCAAAGCGCAGCGCAATGAAGCCGCCCATGCTGTTGCCGCCAATATGACATTTCTTTATGCCCATCGCATCGAGAAACTCCCGAACACGCGCGGCTTGGGTGATCATGTCATAGTCGCGGTCCATATCCCGGATATTTTCGCCGAAGCCCGGTAGATCGGGCGCGATCAGGCGATATTTTCCGACCATTTCCGGCGCGTACATCGCCCAATTGTCCTTGTCTCCGCCAAATCCGTGTAACAGCACCAATGGCTCGCCATCGGCCGGACCACCCTCCAGATAGGGCCAGACCAGATCCCCCACCTTGATCGATTTTTCGACCAACTTACCCCTGCGGCGCAACGCATTGCGCAAAACCCGGTACAGGCCGCGCGGGAAAAACGCGTAGACGGCAAATAGCGCCAGGACCAGGATGCCCAATATAGTCAGGAATATTTGGATTGCGTCCACCTTATGCCCCTTTCGCCATCAACTGTTTATCCAACCAATCGGTCATGTCGGCCAGGACGTTTTCTTTTTCCGGTTCGTTGAAAATTTCGTGAAACAACTCGGGATAGATTATCAGCTTCTTTTCGCTCGAGGAAATGTGACCGTCAAGAAATCTGGAGCCTTCGACGGCAGCGAGGCTGTCCTGCCCCCCGTGTAGCATGAGCATCGGCAGCGTAATCTGGCCTGCATGTTCCTGAATGGTCGACATATTTGCCAACATCTCGGCTGCCAGCCGCGCACCCATTTTACCATTATAAACCAGCGGATCGGCAAGATAATCAACAACGACCTGAGGATCGCGGCTGACTCCATTCGGATCAAGCTCAAGCACTCCGAGCTTGGGGAAAAAGCGAGACAAAAAGCCGCTTATCCCTTTTAAAAAGGCCGATGGCTCCTCCGCTGCCTTTATCGCCGGACCCGAGAGGACGCACGCGGCAAATTTGGACTGGTTGGATAGGAGGTAGGTGGCACCGATCAAGCCGCCCATGCTATGACCCACCAGGATGATAGGCAGCTCCGAAAACTCCTCAGTTGCCGCAGCCAATAATTCGTCCACACCGTCATGAAAGACGGAGAAATCGGGCACATAGCCCGGTGTTCCATCGGACTTGCCATGCCCCCAGTGGTCAACGGCAAACACCGCATAACCTTTCGAAACACAATATTTGGCAAAATAGCGATAGCGACCGGCGTGTTCGGCATAGCCGTGCACCAACAGGATGATTGCTTTTGGCGGATCATCAGGAAGCCACTTTTGCATATGCAATTTCGCGCCAGCTGCTTTCGAGGTAACCGGAAGTGACAATATCCCGTCCTGATGTATCAAGCGATCTTCCTTGTTATGGCCATTTCATGATCCTGCGCCAGCTCATTCTCATATTCGAACAATATCCGATCCAGAGTCTGGCTGATCTTGGTCTGCGTGCGAACCATTTCGATTTTCGGCCAGGTTGTACGCTCACCCAGCTGGATCAACTCGGCAATATCCTCGATCGGCAGGTTGCTTAGAATCTTGGAAGGCCCCCAGAACATCGTCGGGCGGATGATATTGATATCGCCGGTATAATCCTGATTGATCACGGACAACGCCATGTTGGCCATACTGTTCAGCCGTGGAAAAAACGAAAGCGGCTTCTGCATGATTTCGACATTGGCATTGAGCCAGGCCTTCATCGTGGCGGATGTGGCGTTGCGGATGGAAGAGAGTGGATTGCGCGACTGACTGAAATCCGTGGCAAAGGGAGTGATCAGCGGGTTTGCCTGGCTCACGATGTGATGGTTAACCCCATAGAGTCTTGCCAGCCGCTTGACTGGCAAGTCGTGCGTCACCGAACCATCCACCCATTTGCGGTTTGGCAAATAAGGGACGCGCTCTCCACGATGGTCCTTGGCTGCCAGCGTCACGGGCGGATAGATACCGGGCACCGCACAAGAAGCCATGACCGCTTCGCGAATATAGACGTTGGGAGAAGCGATCGCGTTCAACAGGCGCGACGTCTGGTGCTTTTCGGCCGGTGCAATCGACACGTTAAGGTGCCGGCCAGTCAATTCGTAAGCCTCTTGAAAAGTAAGGTCCGGGAGCAAATCGCTCAGCCTCTGGCGAATTTCATCCGCCCGCATTTTCCTCGCTCCGCCCAGCAATCCGATGTGGCCATCGTCGCCATGCTCGGGATCGATGACCAGATTCTCAGGTTTGAAGAAGGGTGGCATATCATCGTCGACATGCGTGCTTATCAGAGCCCCGACGACCGAGCCGCCGCTGGAACCTGACATGATGTGCGGCAGCAATCCTTCCTCCCAAAGGGCCTTGGCAACTCCGACATGAAAATAGAGAAAGGCACCAGAACCGCTCATCAGAAACGCGGAACGGCCATAGCAATGCTGGGCGCGGCGGAAGAAATCCAGCTTTTCCTCAAACGGAATGTCGGTTACTTTCTCGCTCGCCAGATACTCCAGCGAATTCACGATCGCGTCGACATAATCCTGGATAAGCTGTTTGGTCCCGAATTTTGCTTTCTGATGGAGGCGGGCATGACCCATGCCATCCATATTTCCGTGAATGCCTTCATTCAGCGCGTAGAGAAGTCCTGCATTATCCTGAGACTTCCAGAGTTTGGATAGGCGCTTCAGGCGCCGGCGGATGGAAGTATAATCGAAATGTTTGCTCTCGTCAGAGGACTTCCAGATGTCGACTCCGGTTGATTTGTCGTGCGCCTTTGCAGCTTTCGACCACTCGGAATAGCTTTTGGCCTGGGCCATCGCTTTTTCCATTTTCAACGTCGTGTTCAGGATCATATTCGATTCACTCTTTCACCAATATTGCATATGGTAACAACGGCCGCCCGGCTGTCGGACGGCAGACTATCGATCCGCTCCTTATTTCGCTTTCGGCTTGTTCCCGCCGGTTGTTTTCGATGCTCTCGTTCTCGGCTTTTTGGCAACCCGTCGATACATCACCGATCCATCCTGGGAAGATACCGGTTTTTTCGATGCTACCGCCGTTTTCTTGGTTCGCTTTACAACGGCGCTTGGTTTCGCATCTTTCAGTTCGTCAAATGCTCTTTGCAGGCATTCCCGGAAAAACTCAACATCGGGCATCATCTTGCGGTCGGAAATGATGCTGAATGATATTGTTCCATTATAGCTGGGAGTAGCAATAAACAGACCCATGCCGTGTGCTAAAGGTGCCAGCCCATATTGATGCGTCAGCTTTGCCCCGTTCATATATAGCTGGATCTGCGGTCCCGGAACGTTTGAAACCATCAGATTGCTCATTTTAGGAGCAAATCGTTCATCCGTCATGATCCGCGCCACTCCGGCCATGGTTACGCCCGGAATATGCTTGGTCAAATCTGTCATGATCCGCGCACTGAGGCCGGATTTTGCCGCTTTGGTTTCGCGTGTTGTATCCTTGATCGCATCGAGCCGCCTGATGGGATCGGCGATATTCGACCAGATTTTTATCGTCATCGCAGAAATATTATTGCCAGGATTGGCTTCATCGCCTGTACGGCTGCGCGCATTGACGGGAGCCACCGCCACCAGCGATTCTTTTGGCAACTCCTTATGTTTCGTCAGGTAATGACGCAAAGCACCGCTGCAAATCGCCAGCACCACGTCATTAATCGTGGCATCGCTCACCTTGAGCCGCATTTTCTTCAGCTCTTCGAGATCAAATGTGACTGCATCGAACATTTTATTGGGTGTAACGGGGCCGTTGAATCGGGTTTCTGGCACACCGGTATCGGTCTTCTCGTCCGCGCCCTTAAGGCTTTTTTGCGCCGTCAACAGAAGGGCCGGTGTGAACTTGAGCAGCGCCTGGGTCAATTTTACCGGGGAAGAAACCGTGCTGTTGACCGCGCGGCTCAAGATCTCGGATATTGTGGGCAGCTTATTGGATGCCGCATTCCCTTCCGGTAACGGGATTGCAGGCGTTCCTTCGACATCCTTGTCCGAAATGGCGGCGAAGAAATGCGCCCCGGATACGCCGTCGATTGTGGAATGATGGATGCGGGTCAAAATGGCATAGCTGCCCTTGGCATAGCCGGGAATATTGTCGAGCCCCTCTACGACATACATGTCCCACAGCGGCCGCGTCATATCCAGAGGCTTACTGTGGTGGCGAGCAACGTGAATGCAAAATTGTCGCCAGTCGCCAGGCTCTGGCAAACGGCTGTGGGAGATATGCGCCTCAAGATCAAAATGCTCGTCTTCGACCCAGTAAGGATGGTCGATATCAAACGGCAACCGGTATAATTTGCGCTTGAACATCGGCGTGACGTCGAGCCGTTTGCGCATATGTTCGATAATATCTTTGAACCGCACCTTGCCGCCCGGCGCGGTCGATGGATCATAGATATAGACGGCCATCACATGGGTGAGATTGGTGGCAGACTGGATATAGAGAAACTGCGCATCCTGTGCGCTCAGCTGGCTTATATTGCTCTGCTCGGTCATCCACTATGTCCTTTCCACAGCGTGATCATTCAAAAATACGGTCGGCCAGGGCCAACAGTTCAAGTCGGGATTTCTCCATGCGCCGTGATAACGCGCGGAATTTGCGGAGCAATGCCTTGCGTTCAGCAATCGTCTCCGGGGTGGTTTCTCCGGTCAAGCCAAGGCCGGCAGCCATTCTGAAGCCATTTTCGAACAGGATCTTGCCAATCGAGGCTTCGCTGGTGATGCGGCGGAGCAAATAGGCCTGACGGCCCTCTTTCAGGGCCATCTCGACGCACGTTTTCTTGTCGATCGCGTTGCCGGGCTCCAACCGCGATAAAATGTCCAGAATAACGGTATAGGCTTCGACAAACGGCAAGAACACGGCATGGCCGATCAGCGGTTGAAAGCGATTGGTCAGACTGGCCAGCTTGACACCGCCCTCATCCAGCTTGGCCTTCCATTCCGGATCGGCTCGCTCCAGTTCTGCCTTCAAATTCTCGCGATATTGCTGCTTTTCGGGATAGAAAAATTCGAACTTGAACAGATCGCGCAGACGGTCGGTTTCTTCCCAGAAGACCTCCGCAGCATTGCGGTCGGTCACTTCCCGCGCCTTCAGGATCGACAGTTCAATGATGGCCTTGTCGAGAAAATGGTGGATGATGGAGTTGCGATAGTAACTCGCAATCGGATGCTGGTCCGGTTCGATGGCGTAAACCAGCGTCGAGCCTTTGTCGTAGCGGACCAGCAAACCGTTGTTCACCAGCGTTTCGATCACCCGCAGAACGCCGTCCAGATTCTCGTCCGTCAGGTCTTCGCTCATCCTGATGTCCCGTTCTCTGGCCCAGCCCACGAGAAAGTTTATCACCGCGCGCAGCTCGACTTCGGTCATCGCGCGCGGAGCGGTCCCGAGCAGGCAGAGGCACATCAGCGACGTCAGGGTCAGCGGCGTCGCCCGGTTTGCCTGCACAGCGACTTCAAAGGCCATCTTTGACAAGGCAAGCCGGTCATTCGGATTGGGGGCCTTTTTGACCACCACCGGTTCGCCGAAATCGACATAGACCTTACCCATTGGCTCGCGCAGGCTGCGCAGATAGCCAAAGAACCAGCTCAGCGACTCCGGTTTCTTGATCCGGCCCTTCTGTTCGCTGGCATATTCCTCGACATCGCGGATCAGGTCAAAACTGGTGACGACGGGAATGATATGAACATTCTCGATGTCATTGCTGTGCGCGCTATCCATGACATATTTCAGCAGTCCGTAGCGGGGCGGCATCAGCTTGCCGAGCCGCGACCGTGTGCCCTCGAAGGCCCAGGTCATCGGGAAGCGTTTTTCGAGCAGATAGCTGACATAATGCCGCAAAACGAGTTTGTAGACGGGGTTATTCTCGAAACTGCGGCGAATAAAAATCGTGCCGGCACGGCGCAGCATGAAGCCAAGCCCGAAAAAGTCCAGATTTATCCCGCCAAACACGTGAATCAGCGGCAGGTCATTTTGATAGCCAAGATCGGTAGCGGTCACACCGTCAATATAGGTCTTGTGCGTGAACAGCAGCAGCGTGGGATGCTCTCGCATGGTCTTGCGCAACCGGGTCAGTTCCTTGCGGTCAAACACCACTTCATCTTCATAGCCTTGCGACAGCATGAACCGGTCGAGCTTGGCCTTCATGTCAATGAACAGCGGGCTCGGGCGCGCGATCAGCTCCCGCATATATTTCGCGGCCTGTTCGTAGAGCGCGGCTTCCTCCTGGCCCGTTTCAGACGCAAGCTGACTCATCGCGGCACGGAACCGCGCATCGCTGCGCAGTCCGTCGGCGACATGCCGGGGGACCTTGTACCGGCGCCCCCGCAATCCGCGCTCGGCGATATCGAGAACCAGTCCCGCCTGACGCACAACAAAAGCGGCAAATTCCGTATTGTCGGTCTGGTCATAATCCTTGCTGAGTTCAGCGAATCTTTGCTCCAGTTCACCAATCGTGGCGGGCTGTCCGGTTAGGCAGTGGGCCCGGCGCTTGTCGCGCAGCAGTATCGACCGTGCACGAAGACTCCCCGGATTCCGCGGATCGCCCAATATGACGTGGCGCATTTTGACGGCACGACTTTTCTCGAAATTGGGAATACGCCAGGCGATGCGAACCGGCACGACGAGCGTTTCCGGATTTTCCTTCAGTTTCTCCGCCAGTCCGCCAAGGCGCATCTTCGCTCGCTCGTCGGATATCGGCAAACTGACCCAATTCAGTTTCCCGCCGGGGCCACCTTCGGCCATCGAAGCGTGCAGCCAATCGAGTAAATGCCGACGCTCAACGCGATTGCGCGCATCGATCACAAACAGCTTCGGGCCTCGCGAAAGGAGCGCTCCGGAATTCGCTATCTGTGTTGCTTCGTCCATCCCCGCCCCTTGGTCTCGGTCTATTCCGCCGCTTCTATCTTGGTCGACTGCTCGGCGGCTGTTTTATTGGTTGGCGTAGATCGATTAACCGGCTGCTTTGCAAAAGATTTTTTTGATACCACTTTCTTGGTACCGGTTTTGCTACTGGCCGGCTTCTTTCGCGCGGCGGTCTTTTTTGTGGCCGGTCGTTTCGACGCCGTCCCGGCTTTTGTCGTTCGCCTGGTCCCGCCTGTTGTTTTCGCTGGCGCCTTTGGTTCATTGACCAGCGTGTCCAGCGCATCCTCTTCCTCGGCCTGTCCCAGAGCCTCCAGGAACATCCCCCGCACTTCCGCGACATGCTCATTCATCGATCGTGCCGACCATTGGCTGGTGTCGACGGCCGGCAACACATCAATCCGGACCTTGGCTGGGCGCATCAGAAATTCATTTTTCGGGGCAACGTCTCCGGCATTATGGATGACGATAGGGACCATCGGCACGCCAGCCTGAATCGCCATATGAAACGCGCCCTTTTTGAACGGCCCCAATTTCGGCGAAAGCGTGCGCGTACCTTCAGGCGCAATGACGATGGATTTGCCGTCATTTTTCACCGCATCAATTAGCGGCGCCATCGCCTTGATCGCACTGCCCGCATTCGCCCGGTCAATAAACACTGTGCCGGCCAGTTCCATCAGCTTGCCGATCACCGGTGTATCGCGCACCTCCTTTTTGGCCACGCCACCCATATCCCGGCGGATCAGCTTCGCCAAGATCATCACATCCGCCTTGCTCTGATGGTTGAAGACAAAAATACAGGGCCGGGATGTCCACAGATTCTCTTCGCCGGTCACTTCCAGTTCGCATCCGGTCAGCGCGGTCGCAATATCGCCAAACAGGCCGGTTGAAAAATTCATGGCCTCGCGCTGCGAGCCGGTCAGAGCCCAGATCGGTAACGAAGCGATGGCGGAGCCGATCAGCGATCCGGTGGCGTAAATCGTCCTGACATAGTCCACCGGCTTGCCCTGCCCGCGGCTTTCATATTTTTCCAGGGGCCAGCCATGTTCCCGGGCAGCCTCTCGCAATTTGGTATTGGGATTTAGTGGGCGCGGCTTGCCGACCCGTTCCAGCAATTCGATATCGTCATAGCTGTCTGAATAGAAATAGCTTTGGTCGAGATCGAGCCCGTGGCCGGCCGCCAGATTTTCCGCTGCCATAACCTTGCCTTCACCAAAGCATAGGGGCCGGATGATATTGCCGGTAAACTCGCCATTCTCGACTTCATATTGGGAGCAGAGCACATGCTCGATATCCAGATCACGAGCGGTCGGCTCGATCTGGTAGATGGTGGCGGACGAAACGATGGCGATCGTGTGCCCCTTGGCGCGATGCGCCTCGATTAACGCCCGCGCCTCAGGATAGACTTTACGCGCGATATGTTTTTCGTACAATTCCTCGCCAAATTCGAAATAGCTGTCTTCGGTTATGCCTTTCATGAATTTTGCGGCCCCGGTCATCAGGCCGGAAAAACCCATGGTGCCCGTGCTATACTGGGCCATCACATTGAACGTTTCGACGACCTCTTCCGCCGTCATTTCCCGCCGTTTGATCTTTTCCCACAGCATCGCGGTCGCCGAATAGCCCGCGATTATCGTACCGTCAAAATCGAACAACGCGGCGATATGCGGGCCTTCCGGAGCATCAAGAACGTCTTGCAGATGGGATTGATAGTCAGCGATTTTTTTCTTGGTCATCCAGATGTCCTTTGCCTCACTCCCATCGTGCCAAAAAACACTGGCATTTCCCAGTTAATATTGGCGAAACCATCGATTCAGAGAGCGATGGTTTTGCTAAAACGGCTTTTTGATTCCGTGCCAGTCAGAAAATGCCCTTATTCCAACGGCTCGCCGCACTCCGAGACGACAGGGAACGCTTCCACTCAACGACATTTCACGACCGTTCTACGACGATCGCCGCGCAGTCTTCTGGCATTCGGCGCAATCAATTTTATCCATCCTCCAATATGGGTTGCAGGGTCGCGGGATGATCGCTACACGCTGCCCCGTCTATGAGGTGCGTTGGCTGAGTGGTCGAAAGCGCCGCACTCGAAATGCGGTATGCCAGCAATGGTATCTAGGGTTCGAATCCCTAACGCACCTCCACAGACAAAAACGGCCCGACCCTCCGAAGGTATGCCGCCGGATACCAGACAATCTTCGCCAATATCGGTCGATTGCACTGGAAAACAGCACTTTTAGAACAGAGGTTCGTCATCATCAGCGTGACAGAGACGGCGCTCGCCAAAATTGGTGCAGCGCAAGCGGGGCATGGTGCCAGGTTAGTGTGAATAGCCTATCCTGCTCAGCCGGGTCTAATTAAACCCCCCGCCGGATAGCTTATATTCCACTTCTTCCTCATTTTCAGTCCCGGCCGATTGATCGTGACCATGCACAATTTTGATCTGGTCGCCGGAAGCAGCCAAGCTGATCTGGGGCAGCAGCTTCATAAGCTCATCCTTGGACGTTGCCCGCCCGTAGAGCCAGCCCTGCCCATCCATGCTTCCGATATCGTCCAGATACCCTCGCATCTCATCAGACTCGATACCTTCCGCCGTGATCGGCACATTCAAAGATGAAGCAAGAGAGGCGATCGATTTTACGATGGCAGCGCTCTCATCATTCTCAAGCATCGAGTTTACGAAACTGCGGTCAATTTTTATCCGGTCAAACGGGAATGCCTTCAGTTGCGTCATGGAAGAATATCCGGTGCCGAAATCGTCGAGAGATATTCTGATTCCCAACGCTTTCAGACTTGTGATGGTGTTGAGTACCAGCGGGGTATCCTCAAGGAGACTGCTTTCCGTAATTTCCAACTCCAGCCGCTGGGCCGGGAAGCCCGTTTCAGCCAGAATTTTCATAATTTGCTTGTCCAGCTTGGGATCGATCAACTGCACCGGTGAAATATTGACCGCCAGGATAAGCGAATGATCCCAATTCTTTGCGTCCAAAAAGGCCTGCCGCATCACGGAAAAGGACAGCGACGAAATCAGGCCCGTACTTTCCGCGACCGGAATAAATTCCGTCGGCTCGATCAATTGGCCGCTGGGATGGTGCCAACGAGCCAGCACTTCAAATCCCAGGAGATTGGACCCGCGAATACCATATTGCGGCTGATAGAATGGGACGAACTCGCCTTTCGGGATCCCCTCACGCATTTCCGCCTCAAATTGGTAGCGTTGCTGCACTTCCAATTCCATCGAATTCTGGAAGTGGGCAATCCTGTCGCCGCCAGCCTTTTTAGCTTCATACATCGCAATATCGCTGCGTCGGAGCACATCGGCGACGCTTGAGCCGGGGTCCACATCTGCGTAGATACCGATTGACGCACTGATGTTTGAGATGCATCCTCCGACCGACGCAGGTTCTTCAAACGCACCCTGAATCCGTTTGGCTGTGGCGGTGGGAGCGTCTCCGCAGGTAGCCTCTCCGAAAAGCAATATTGCGAACTCGTCACCGCCCAGTCGAGCGCAATCCGAGTTGCTGGGCAAAACCGATACGAGACGATCTGCCACTTCCTTGAGCATGTCATCGCCCGCCTGGTGGCCATATACATCGTTAATTTTTTTGAAATTGTCGAGATCCAGATTGATCAAAGAGATATTCTCTCTCGCCCGCAATTTCTCTTCAATTTTTGCGGCGATTCCGGGCCGATTTAAAAGACCGGTGGCATAGTCCTTGACCGCGAACATATCGGCTTCACGTTTGGCATCATCCGCTATCTGCGACTTGCGCCAAATCTCTATTGAACCTCGCCAGATAAGCAGAATCAGGGCCGTATTGAGAAGCAGGGCGGCCGTTAAAGTCTCATCAAGAACGGTGGCGCCGCCGAATATATTGGATACCGCGGTTGGCAAAAGCGTACTGCTCAACCCGACAAACACCGCCACCGAACCGCAAAGGGCGGCTATATTCAAAATGTTCGAACTGCGGCCTGAGCGTGGCTCAGATGATTTGGTGATGTGCATATTCATAGAAATCCGACAACCTGTCCAGAATTGCCACGGTATCAGCCGAGGGTTTCTATAAGATTAAGGCTGTAAACGGCTGTATCTGATCTGAAACAGCGGCACGCGGTTATCGGATAGGTGGAGATGATGCCTGCTCTGTGTCGGGTAACTTTCTGTTGTTTTATTGAGAAGAGTTCAGCGGAAGGAACCCGTAGCAACTCAGGGATTGCGCGCCTGAACTTGCAATATAGCCTGTTCTATGTCCTTTTCAGAATAGGGTTTGCGAATAATCGGCGCGTCCTTCAGTTCCTCGAAATCAAAGCGCGAACCGAATCCGGTTGTGAAGAACCAGGGAACTTCGTTTTGCCGAAGCTGGCGAGCAACGGGCAACGAAGGCTTGCCGTTCAGATCAATATCCAGAAAAACGAGGGAGAAATGTGTTTTCTGAGTGATTTCAAGCGCGCTGGAAAGATCATAGGCAAACTCTAAATTTGTCCAGCCAAGTTTTCGCAGGATATCTTCCATGGCCAGAGACAGCATGGCATTGTCTTCAACGACCAATATGGAAAATTCGGACACGGCATGGCTTTCGTCTCTGGTTTCAATCAACGGGAAACGAGCATTTGAACGTCACGCCTGACGGTAGATATTCAACTGCCGTTTCACCCGTCAGTTCAGAAGCTAACGCACGTTCTATCAATGTGGTTCCAAAGCCTTTTCTTTCCGGCGGCGAAACTTCGGGTCCGCCAATTTCCTGCCATATAAATTTCAGCTGCGATCTGTCGTCGGCCGGATTAAAATTCCAGCGAATGTTCACCGTTCCTTCGTCCACGCTTAACGCGCCATATTTCATCGCGTTGGTGCAGAGCTCGTTGATCGCCATAGACAGAGCAAGCGACGTGCGAGACGATAGTCTGCACGGCGGACCGGAAACGTTAATCCTTCCGCTTTCCGTTCCCCCGAATGGATGGGTCGCCAGTTCGACAAGATCTGAGATACCCGACCCGGACCAATTGTCTGCAAGCAACAGATCGTGAGACCTGCTGAGTGCCAGTATCCGCGACAAAAAGGCCTCTTTCCCGGCAGTGTCCTCGGGCAACGACATTCTAGCGATCGCCTGAACCATAGCCAGGGTATTTTTGACCCGGTGCTGGAGCTCGCCCGCCAAGATGTCGAGATGCTGTTGATGTTCTTTCTCGGTGGTGATGTCTTCTAACACCGCGATACAGAATTCCATCGTGCCCGACGCATTTTTCTGGGATGAAGTGGTAAGCCTGGCCCATATGACCGTTCCATCTTTGCGATAATATCGCTTCTCGAGGTTATAGCCGACGATTGCGCCAGATTTTAATTTCTCGAACATTACCAGATCATCGTCTAAATCATCAGGATGCGTGATGTCCTGGAACGTCAGGCCGAGCAGTTCGTCGCGGTCATATCCGAAAATTTCGCATAATTTCTCGTTGATTCTGAGCCATCGACCGTCATGGCCGACATGCGCAATACCAACCGCCGCATTATCGAAGGTGTTTGCCAGCAGAGCCTTTTCGCGTTCGCGTTCAAGTGCGATCGCTTTTTTCTTTGCCAAACCCTGTACTTCAACGACCGTACCGACGGCTTCACCATCTTCGACGATCGGACTGGCGGTATAGGATACAGGATAGAAACTGCCATCGGCGTGGATAAAAACATCCTCTCCTTTTTCCCGCACGCCGCTCGGAAGCGCCCTGTCCAGCCGGCATTCTGAAATAGGGAAATTGCTGCCGTCCGGGCGGGTGTGGTGGATGACCTCATGAAGACGACGACCAATCAGATCACTTGCCTTGAAGCCTGTCAAAATTTCGGCAGCGGGATTGGCATAAATACAGTTCTGGCTGGCATCTATCACAAACAGAGCCGCGGTCGCATTTTCGCAGATCGCCTTGAAGGACGCCGCAATATTATGTTCGTGTAATGGCATTTGCCCGGGAGTTACTACGTTCCCGGCAAATCACAACTAACCTGTGTTAGCATTTCGGATTTTTAGTAGCGTACAACAATTCCTACGCCAACTGGCGCGATGGCAATAAGCGCAGCCTTCTCGGTGCAGAATTCACATCTCTCTGCTGCGCGATCCGTGGCCGCAGCGGAGCTTGGTCAAATATCCGATCGCTATCCGTCTGAACCACACCGGACGAGATTGGCATTTGCCGAACCCGAGATCTTGAGCGAATCCATTTTCGGGAGATCCAGCTGATACGACCGGTCGGGAGCTTTCTCGCCCTCGGCCTTACACTGATTGAGTTTGACGTTCACAGTGGAGCCGGAGCCCTCTATCTTTTCAATCATGCATGTCGTTTCACCATAGGTGATCTTTGCCTGGTCGAGCTCAAGATATTGATCGGAGCCTGAACATTTTCCTTTGGGAGCATAGCTGCCAAGATAATATGTCGCATAACGGGCCTTTGCCGGCAGCGAAATATCCTGATTGAGCTCGTCGTCCTTGCCGTCGGTCGGATCAATGTCCACGCCGGCTTCATCCATCCCGGATAATGACCGTTCCGCCAAAACTTCATCAGATTGATTGACGCCGTCAGACATCGCACCGTCCGTATCGTCGGCCATAGGTTCGCCAGACCCATCTGCACCGCGCTCAGCCGCCTGACACCCCGCCAGCAAAGAAATGCCTGCCAATATTGCAATATGTTTCTTCATTTCCACTCTCCTGGTTCGCCTTCTATTCCAGTACCTACGCAAAACGGAGCGAGAGGTTCCGCTTGAGGAAAGATGCGCACCAAGTAATCTCGCATCTTTTGGGAATATCCCGACACCCCACCCCGAATTTTCCAAAATGTCTTGCAGAAAATTCCAGCGATCATGGAACCAATACTGATCACCAGCCGTTGGTGAAGTAGAGCGAATGCAGATAGAACATGATCAAGGAGATTATTTATGAACGAGAATACAATCAAAGGAAATTGGGAACAAGTCAAAGGCAACGTCCAGAAAAAGTGGGGCGAACTGACCGACGACGAACTTGACCAGATCAACGGAAACCGCAAAATTCTTGCCGGAAAGATCCAGGAAAAATACGGGCGTGCGCAGGAAGATGCAGAGCGTGAAATCGAGGAATTTGAACGGACCTACTAATCCGCAAATTTTCTTCGACATATTGAATGTTGCAAAAAGCCCCGTGCCCCGGCACGGGGCTTTTTTTGTGCAGAATTCGACCGATTGAGCGATCACTATTAATAATCTTCCCGGTCATACCCCCAATTTGATAGAAGCCTTTTCGACGCCCAATATCTAAAACAGTTGATCCGTTATCATGACCACCAGACTTCTTCCGCTCAGCGCTCTCCTGCTCGGCTCCTTATTCTTGCTGACGGCGGGAGGAATAAACGGTCTGGTATTGCCGATCCGTGGTTCTAACGAGGGATTCAGCGCGTTTTCCCTCGGGCTGCTGGGCACCGGCTGGGCAACCGGATATGTTCTTGGCTGCTTGTTTACACCGCGTCTGGTCTCGGGGGTAGGCCATATCCGCGCGTTCGGAACCCTCGCAGCGACAGCGGCAATCGTTGTACTGCTGTCATCCATGTTCCCAAACCCCTGGGCCTGGATACCATTGCGAGCGATATCGGGGTTCTGTTTTGCTGGCGCGGCGATGATCGTGGAAAGCTGGCTGAGCGAAGAGGTCGATGCGTCCATCCGCGGCCAGGTTTTCGGGACCTATGCCATGATCAATCTTATCGGCTCCACCGGCGGCCAGATGATCCTGATCGGCGCCGACGTATCCGGGCACTGGTATTTCATGCTCGCCGCAATCTTCTATTGCCTGGCGCTCATTCCGACCGCGATAAGCGCGAATCGCGCCCCCGCCCCGCTCTTTGAGGTCAAACTCAACATCCCCCGGCTTTGGCACAATTCACCGGTAGCGGTCTTTGCCGCATTGATGATCGGAGTGTCCAACGGGGCATTCGGCACGCTGGCGGCCGTATATGGGAATAACATCGGATTGGGCATGACCAGCATTGTTCTGTTTTGCAGCGTGCCTGTTCTCGCCGGCGCTTTGTGCCAGATTCCCGTCGGCAAGGCATCCGACCGGTTCGACCGCAGAAAGGTTCTGGTTTTTCTGTCACTGGTCGCGATATCGGCGGAGACTGCGTTTTTGATCACAGCCCCGGAAAGCGGTATCCAGAACATCTTGATTGGCTCGCTATTGGGCGCTGCAATCTTCGCCATGTATCCAATCGTTCTGGCCCATGCCAATGACTATGCGGAAGCTGGCCAATCTCTGCAGATCAGCGGTGGACTGCTGATGTTTTTCGGTTTTGGCTCCGTTGTCGGACCCTTTTTCGGCGGCGCTGCCCTGTCGGTAGTAGGCCCACTTGCCCTGTTCTGGACGATGATCTGCGCCCATGTCCTGATCGTTATTTTTTCCATCTGGCGGATCAGCCAGCGAGTATCGGCAACAACGGACGCGAAAGCGCTCTTTCAGGCCATTCCTCTGGCGCGGACATCGACACCGGAAACCGAAGTGCTGGCCGACAGGCAGCAATCCTGACAACGATGCAGCCGTCTCCTTTCCGGAGGAAAAGCTACCGGCCAGCATTGGCTTTCCCAAGCCCTCTCACTTGCCTGCCAAAATCCGATGCCGCGCTTGCATCTCGCCTAAAAGGGCTTAAATTGTTCAGATGATTTCAGCAGATCCATTTAAGTCCGGCAATCCGTTACCGGCAAACACCCCGGACATTCTCGACGCACGCTTTGCGATCGGTGATGTTGTGCGCCATCGCATTTTTGATTTTCGCGGTGTGATCTATGATATCGATCCGGTGTTTGCCAATAGCGACGAATGGTATGAAGCAATTCCGAAGGACTTGCAGCCGCCAAAAAACCAGCCCTTTTATCATCTGTTCGCGGAAAATGCCGACGGCAGCTATGTCGCCTATGTCAGCCAGCAGAATCTTTTGCCTGATGACAGCGGAGAGCCGGTGGGACATCCTGATGTCGCGCGCCTGTTTCAGGCGACCGACACCGGCGGATACAAGCTGAACAGCATTCACCGGCACTAGCCGGTATCACGGGGTCAGGACTTGATTTTCCAGCCCGATTTCAGCAGAAAATAGCAGATTACCGTCAGGCCGACATTGATCGCCAGCAGAATGAGCGCACCCTGCACTATCGGTGAGTCTGATACGTCGAGAAAGCCGTAGCGAAATCCCGAAATCGCATAGAAAAACGGATTGGCATGGCTCACCGCCTGAAACACCGGGGACAAGCGGTCAATCGAATAGAATGTACCGGACAGCAGCGCCAGCGGTGCCACCACAAAATTCGTCACCGCTGCTGCGTGATCGAATTTTTCCGCCCAGATCGACGTGAGCACGCCAAGGAAGGACAGCATCGCAGCCCCCATAAGGCCGAACCAGAGCACCGCCCACCAGTGCACCAGACTGACATCGACACCCGGCCACAGGAACATCGCCAGCCAGACCGCAAAACCGACCAACGCTGCTCGTGTCATGGACGCCGCAACCAGCGCTGCCAGCAATTCCCCGACTGACAGGGGCGGTGTGAGATAGTCGATAATCGTGCCCTGAATCTTGCCAACCAGCATCGAGAAACTGCTGTTGGCGAAGGCATTTTGCAGCATTCCCATGCAGATCAGGCCCGGCGCGATAAAGTCTGCAAACGGGACCCCCATGACGCTGCGGTCCCCGCGCCCCATGGCCACTGTGAATATGACCAGAAATAACAAGGTGGTAATCGAAGGCGCCCATACGGTCTGCAACTGGACCTTGAAAAACCGCCGGACCTCTTTCCAATAGAGCGCCAGGAATCCGGCCCAATTGACTCCCCGAATAATCGCCACGCCGGGCTCTGCGAAACGGGTCGTAGCCAGCTGCGGCTGGTTGGTCTGATCTTTTTTGGTTTGGTCGAGCATAGTGGTTCCGCCTATCGGCTCCTGTCGCCAATCACAACCCTCTATCGCGCAGTGTGAGACCACAATCCTGCCCACTAGGTGGTTGTATAATCACCCCGGCAACCCTATATCGCCACAACTCGGAAATGATTAGGACTTTGCATGGCTTGGACGGATGAACGGATCGATTCGCTTAAAAATATGTGGGAAAAGGGTCTGACGGCCAGCCAGATTGCGGAAGAATTGGGCGGCGTAAGTCGCAATGCCGTGATCGGCAAGGCGCATCGCCTTGGCCTGAAGTCACGTCCCTCTCCGGTAAAAGCCAAGCCACAGACCAAAAAGGGTGCGAAACCGGCCGCCAAGCCGAAAAAAGCGGCGACCAAAAGCAGCGCCCCTGCAAAGCCCAAAGAAGAGCATGTTGCCCGCCGTGCAATGCCACCACCAACGCCAGCCGCGCGCACCCATGCCGCACAGCAGGCGCGCCAGCCCAAGCATGATGGTCCGAAGATCGTTTCTGTCGGCCCCGGCGGCTTTTTGCGGCAGGGTCCCGGTGATCAGCAGGCTCCGATCCCGCCGGCACCGCCGCGCCGTCTGGTTCCCGCCAAGCCGAGCGACGAGATTGCCGACAAGACCAGCCTGCTCGACCTCAATGACAAGATCTGCCGCTGGCCGATCAATCATCCGGGCGAACCGGATTTCCATTTCTGTGGTGAAGAAGTGAACCCTGGCTTTCCCTATTGCGTCGAACATTGCGGCCGTGCGTTCCAGGCACAACTGCCGCGTGGAGCCCGTCGGGCTCCGCCACCGCTGCCCTTTGGTGGCCCGCGGGTTCGCTAGGCGACACGCCAAATTGCGAGAATTTTCAATGCTCTGGCAAGAGACGTCATAAGTCTCTTGCCAGTGTGACTCCTGCGCTCTTATAGGGTCGATCATGTCTGATGATCTGTTCGGTTCCAACCCGCCAAGCCAATCCAAACCCGGTGACTATGATGCCTCGGCGATCGAGGTCCTGGAAGGGCTGGAGCCCGTCCGCAAGCGGCCCGGCATGTATATCGGCGGGGTTGATGAACGGGCCCTCCACCATCTCGCCGCCGAAGTCATCGACAACAGCATGGACGAGGCCGTGGCAGGCCACGCCAGCCGGATCGAGATCACGCTGGATGCCGACAACCGTCTGACCGTCAGCGACAATGGCCGCGGCATTCCGGTCGACCCGCACCCGAAATTTCCTGGAAAATCGGCGCTCGAAGTGATCATGACGACGCTCCACTCGGGCGGCAAATTCTCCGACAAGGCTTATGCCACGTCTGGCGGCCTGCACGGCGTCGGCGTCTCCGTGGTCAATGCCCTCTCTTCCGATACCGTGGTCGAGGTTGCGCGGAACAAGACCCTCTATCGGCAAACCTTTTCCCAGGGTCTCGCGACCTCGAAACTCGAGGAAGTGGGCACCACTCCGAACCGCCGCGGAACCAGCATATCCTTCATCCCCGATGTCGAGATTTTCGGCGAGGGCAACAAGTTCAAACCGGCGCGCCTGTTCAAGCTCGCGCGCTCCAAGGCCTATCTTTACGCCGGTGTCGAGATCCGCTGGAAATGCGACGAAAGTCAGGCCAGCGACGATGTACCGGCAGAAGCCGTGTTCCAGTTCCCCGGCGGCCTGTCCGACCATCTGCGCGAACAGCTCGCGGGGCGCGAATGCGTAACCACTGAATTCTTTTCCGGCAATCAGGACTTCCCGGACGAACAGGGCCGGGTCGAATGGGCGGTCACCTGGCCGATCTGGACCGATGGCAGCTACAGCTGGTACTGCAACACCATCCCGACACCCAATGGCGGGACTCACGAGGCGGGTCTGCGCAACGCCCTCGTCCGCGGCCTGCGCGCTTTTGGCGAACTGGTGCAGATCAAGAAAGCCTCGCAGCTGACTGCCGATGACATCGTCTCCGGCGGCGAGATGCTGCTCTCGGTGTTCATCCGCGACCCGCAGTTCCAGAGCCAGACCAAGGACCGCCTCACCTCTCCCGAGGCGACCAAATTCGTCGAAAACGCAATACGCGACCATTTCGACCATTTTCTCACCGACAATATGGATCGCGGCAAGGCGCTGCTCGGCTTCGTCATGGAAAAGATGGACGAGCGGCTCAAGCGCAAGGCCGAGCGCGAGGTCAAGCGCAAGACCGCGACCTCGGGCCGCAAGGTGCGCCTGCCGGGCAAGCTGACCGATTGCTCCGGCAATGATCCGGCTGGAACCGAGATTTTCATCGTCGAAGGCGACAGTGCTGGCGGCTCGGCCAAGCAGGCGCGCGACCGCAAAACGCAGGCGATCCTGCCAATCCGCGGCAAGATCCTGAACGTCGCCTCGGCCAACAGCGCCAAGATATTCGGCAATAGCGAAATCGCCGACCTGATCCTCGCGCTCGGCTGCGGCACGCGCAAGGACTGCGATCCCGACAATCTGCGCTACGAACGGGTGATCATCATGACCGACGCCGATGTCGACGGCGCCCATATCGCAACCTTGCTGATGACCTTCTTCTTCCAGGAAATGCCGGAACTGGTCCGCCAGGGACATTTGTTCCTTGCTCGCCCGCCGCTTTACCGGATCAGCGCTGGCGGCAAAAGCCACTATGCGCAGGACGAACACGCCCGTGCCGCCATCGAAAATGGCCCGTTCAAGGGCAAGAAAGTCGAAGTCAGCCGGTTTAAGGGACTCGGTGAGATGAACCCGAACCAGCTCAAGGAAACAACGATGGATCCGGATACGCGGTCTCTGTTCAAGGTGACGCTGCCGCAGGAATATGAACAGAGGGCCGGCGTGAAGGATCTGGTCGACCGTCTGATGGGCAAGAATCCCGAGCACCGGTTCAATTTCATCCAGCAAAATGCCGCGAGTCTTGATGAAGATGTGATCGACGCCTAATAAGCTGCGGCAAGCCGTTCGTTCTTTACTGGAGACTTCTGTGCGCTTTCTCGCCGCTTTTGCGCTTTGCCTTTTATCCTTTTCGCTCGGACCATTGCTCAGCTCCGCTCATGCCCAGACCACGGTGGCTGTTTCCGATCAACTGTCGCAGCGCGCCGATGATGTGATGCGCCTGATGCGCGGCGAGCCGATCGAAGCCGAGGTTTTTGACGAGAATTTTCTGAATGCCGTGCCCCCTGCCCAGTTCCGCGCCCTCGTCCAGCAGGTGACCGCACAGCACGGCAAGGCTCTGGCAATATTAACGATAGACCCGCGAAGTGCGAATGCCGGGACGATCAAGATCGGCTTTGAAAAATCGGTCGGCACAGTCAACATCGACCTTGAAGCCAGTCCATCGCACCGCATTTCCGGCCTGTTTCTGACTGGTTTCGAAGCTGCCGGCAGTTCCGTTGATGAGGTACTCGCCAAGATCGATGCGCTGCCCGGTCGCCAGGGACTGCTGATCCGCGATCTGGATAGCTCTGAAAAGGCGCCGATCGCCAGCCTTGATCCTGACGGCCGCTATGCGATCGCATCGGCCGCCAAGCTTTATATATTGGCCGCACTGGACCGTTCGATCCAGACCGGTGAACGGCAATGGTCTGATGTCGTTCCGTTGGGACCGAAGTCCCATCCGTCCGGAATCACTCAAAACTGGCCGGATCGATCACCGGTCACCCTTCACACTTTGGCAACGCTGATGATTTCGGTCAGCGACAATAGCGCCACGGACACGCTGATCCGGGTATTGGGGCTCAATGAACTGGCTGCCATTGTCGCGGCCACCGGTCACCACAACCCGGAAGATCTGCGGCCGTTTCTGATGACCCGACAGGCTTCGGCACTCAAAATGCCCGTGCATGCCGATCGCAGGGCAAAATTCCTCTCCGCCGGCTCCGCCGAACGCGAGCGGCTGCTGGAGGGTTTTGACGACGCTCTGACGCTCGACAGCCTCGACTTCCGCGTCCTGACCAGCAAGCCCAATTATATCGATCAGCTGGAATGGTTTGCCACACCGAGCGACATGCTTGGCCTGCTCGCCTATCTGCAACGCTATGCAAGCGACGAGGCCAAGGCTCTTCTCGCCATCAATCCCGGTATGGGTCCGGATGCGGCGCAAAAATGGGACTATTTCGGCTACAAGGGTGGCTCCGAGCCGGGCGTGCTCTCCTACAATTTTCTGCTACGATCCAAATCGGGCAAAAGCTATGGCGTCTCTGTCAACTGGAACAATGCAGAACAATCTCTGCAGGAGAGCGAATTGCTGACCCTGACCACCCGTCTGGTCAATCTGCTGACAGAGCGATAGTTTAAAGCCCCGCCAGGGCAGCAACCAGCGCCTTCACCTTCTGCTGCCGCCATTGTGGCAGCGGCGCCATCAGCCAGTAGCCGCGCGACGACACGCTGTCCTCGCCAATGATCTCGACCCGGCCAGACGCCAGATCGCGCTGGACCAGCATTTTTGGAACCCATGCATAGCCAAAGCCATTGGCCGCCGCTTCAATCGCCAGCCCACCATCGGCGACTCGCATCAACGTATCTTCGCCTTCGGAAATCGGGCAGCCCGGCCAGTCGATTTTATTGCCGCCATTTAATCCGGGCGCAGCAACTTTGACGAATATCGTATCACCAAGCATTTTGCCTTCATGCTGACCGGGACCGTCGCCAAGCCAGATCGCCACGTCAAGATTGGCTTCGGTAAAGTCGATCTCGTCATCAGCGGCTACAAGAGCAAAGCTGGTGTCGGGATTGTCGGCGGAAAAGCGCGACAGCCTCTCGTTCAGCCATTTCTGGGTGAAATCCCGCGGCGCGGCGATAGTCAGTTTGTGCGAAGACTGCCCCGACTGCATCGCCCGGACGGCTTCTTCAAATTGCAGGAACCCGGACCGCAACGCATCCAGACCCGCCGAGGCTTCGTCAGTCAGTTCGAGCCCTTTGGGCGTGCGGCGAAACATCACCACACCCAGCATATCTTCAAGTGCGCGTATCTGCTGCCCGACCGCAGCCGGCGTCACGGCCAGTTCGTCGGCCGCCTTGGTGAAACTGAGGTGCCGAGCGGCCGCATCGAGAACCCGAAGGCCGTTTAGCGGCAAATGGGTCCGCTTCATTGTCCGACAGTCGGTTCGGACAGAGGGAAAAATGGTATGCGGACCTGAAAGGCCGGAGGCGCGCTGCCAACCATGGTGAAATGACCTTCCATCGACCCGCTTGGCGTATTCAGGGGGCAGCCCGAGACATAATCGTGGGATTTGCCCGGCTGAATGATTGGCTGTTCGCCGATCACGCCTTCACCATCGACCATTTGCAGGCCGCCACGCTCGTCATTGATCCGCCAGTGCCGGGTCAGCAACTGCACCGGCCTGTCCCGGTGGTTCTCGATCCGGATATGATAGGCCCAAAACCAGCGATGCCCCTCAATATCCGATTGTTCGGGCAAGAAGGTTACCGACACGCGCACGGTGACCCCGTCAGTGGTCTCCGCATAGGGGAAAAATGACTCCATCAGCATGATATAGAGTTAAAGCCCGACAGACGAAAGGGCCTGATCCAGGTCTTCGATCAGGTCGATGGGGTCTTCCAGTCCGACATTGATCCGCAGCATGTCTTCTGTGATCCCGATCTCGACTCGCGCTTCTTCTCCCAGCCCGTGATGGGTGGTCGATGATGGATGACACATCAGCGAACGACTGTCGCCGATATTGTTGGAAATATCTATCAATTTCAATGTGTTAAGAAGACCATGCGCTTGCTTGCGCCCGCCGCCGACGTAGAGTGAGAAGATCGGTCCGGCGGCTTCCATCTGGTTCATCGCGAGCATATGCTGCGGGTGGCTCGGCAGGCCGGGGTGCAAGATTTTCTCTACCCGCTGCTCTAAAAACTTGCCGACTTCGACGGCATTATTGCTCTGCCGGCGGATGCGGAGGTCAAGCGTCTCCAGTCCTTTGAGGACAACCCAGGCGTTGAACGCGCTCAGCGTCGGCCCCGTGTTGCGAGTGAAGGCAAGGAGCGTCTCCTCAATAAATTCTTCTGTCCCGCACACGGCACCGGCCAAAACCCGACCCTGCCCGTCCATCATCTTGGTGGCACTATAGGCGACCACATCCGCACCATGTTCCATGGGCCGCTGCAGCACATTGGTAGCGAACGCATTATCGACGACGCTGGTGATGCCGTTGGCGCGCGCCAGATTGCATACGGAGCGGATATCGATCACATCCATCGTCGGATTGGCCGGCGTCTCGAAGAAGAAGACCTTGGTCTTCGGCGTCATCGCCCGTTCCCAATTCTCAATCTCGCGACCATCCACTACTGTGGTTTCGATCCCGAATTTCGGCAACAGTGTATCGGTCAGCCAGCGGCAGGACCCAAACAGCGCGCGGCTGGCGACAACATGATCACCTGCCTGCAGCTGGCAGAGCAAGGCCGCGGTCATCGCTGCCATGCCCGATGCAGTAGCGCGGCAAGCCTCCGCGCCTTCCATCACCGCAATCCGCTCTTCCAACATCTGCACCGTCGGATTTTGCAAACGACTGTACGTCATCCCGTCCTGCTCACCGGCAAAACGGGCGGCGGCGTCCTCTGCGCAGTCGTAGCTGTAGCCCGACGTCAGGAACAGTGCTTCGGATGTCTCGCCAAATTCACTGCGCATCGTGCCGCTGCGCACCGCCTGGGTTGCCGAGCGCCATTGCTTGGTAATTTCGCGGTTCTGGCCGGTATTTCTTTTCATCTGTCTTTCCTAGTCGCCTGTCAGTTGCGCGACAATAGCGTCGCCGATTTCGGGGGTGGAAGCCTTGCCACCCAGATCATGGCCGAGCACGCCCTGCGCCAGTACAGCAGCAACCGCTGCTTCGACCCTACTGGCTTCCACCTCCATGGCAAAGCTGTGCCGCAGCATCATCGCGGCAGACAGGATCATCGCTGAGGGATTGGCAATGCCCTGTCCGGCAATATCCGGCGCGCTGCCGTGAATCGGTTCGTAGAGCCCCTTGGTGCCTTCACCCAGCGACGCCGAAGCCAGCAGGCCGATCGAACCGACGCACATGCTGGCCTGATCGGAAAGAATGTCGCCGAACAGATTGCCGGTAACCACGACGTCGAACTGTCCCGGATTGCGGACCAGCTGCATTGCCGCGTTATCGACATACATATGGGTCAGTTCGACCTCGGGATAGTCGGCTGACACCTCGATCATCACGTCGCGCCACAATTGCGAGGTTTCCAGCACATTCGCCTTGTCCACCGAGCACAGCCGCTTGTCGCGCCCCATCGCGGTCTTGAACGCCACATGGGCAATGCGCCGGACTTCGCTTTCGTCATAGGACATGATGTCATAGCCTTCACGGAGACCATCAGCGGTCTTGCGCATGCCCTTTTCGCCAAAATAGACATCACCGTTCAGCTCGCGCACGATCACAACATCAATGGTGCGTGCGATTTCCGGTTTGAGGCCTGACGCATCTTCCATGCCGGGAAACATTTTCGCGGGACGCAAATTGGCAAAGGTCTGCATTTCCTGACGCAGTCCCAGCACCGCCTGCTCCGGACGCAGATGACGCTGCAGATTATCGCAGGCGGGATCGCCGACCGCGCCGAACAAAACCGCATCGGCCGATTTAGCCAGCGCGACCGTTTCCGGCGGCAGCGGATGGCCATGGTTGCGATAGGCGGTACCGCCGACATCCGCATGCTCCAGACGCAGATCCGGCAAGTCCAGCGCTTCCAGTACGCGCAGCGCCTCGACCATGATTTCCTGACCAATGCCGTCGCCGGCGAGCACCGCAATATGCATGAGAGTTCCTTCTATTAAGCGCGCCGTTCCTGCCGCGCCTTTGCGCGTTACGCAACCACCCTTTTCAGGCGATCGACCAAAACCGAACGCGTGGCCATCACGTCCCGGCGGCGATCTTCAAAGAAATGGCGTTTCAGAAAAAATCCGGTGAGGCGCAACCCGTCAAATATGTCATGCCATTCGGCAGTGACCGGTTCTTTCAGAAACGCAGGGAGCGGCAACAGGCGCTCCTTGTAGAGGGCCCCGACAGCGGCGCTGACCGCTTTGGCGCTCTTCGGACTGACATAGACCAGATCTTCCTCCAATCCGGTCACCGCACATCTGTCCAGCGCCAGTCCGAAGCCCAGTTCCGAGAGCAGCAACAGCTCATAGCGCACCAATGCAACCGCCCAGCCCTTGGCGGACGGAGCGCTGCAGATCGCCTCCAGCAAGGCAGACAAAGCCGAATGGAGCGGCGGATAACTCTGCTCTTCCGGTAATATGGCTGCGGTCAGCGCGGTAACCCAGTCGAGCGCTGCGCTGGCCAGCGGTTCGCCCAGAAACGGGCCCCTGCTCAGCTCAAGCTCCGCCGTCATCGATGCCAGCTGATCCTCTGTCCGCGCCCGGTAATCGGCTTGCACAATATTCGACGGGATCAGGATCGGCCGCATCATCCGCGAGCGCGCGCCGCGCACATAGCCCGAAACCAGCCCGTTTTCAGGCGTCAAAGAACGCACCACCGCGCCATGCTCGCCATGCGACTTGACCGAACAGATAATCGCCGATGTACGGAGGCTAGGCATGGAAAAAGTCGTAGATTTTCTGCGCCACCGTCGCCGACACACCCGGCGCACCCTGCAAATCATCCAGCGACGCATTTTTCACCGCCCGCGCGGTACCGAAATGCAGCAGCAGCGCCTTTTTCCGCGCTGGCCCGATGCCCGGCACATCATCCAGCGAACTGTGCCCCACCGCTTTGGCGCGTCTCGTCCGGTGCGCACCGATGGCGAAGCGATGCGCCTCATCGCGCAGGCGCTGGAGATAGAAAAGCACGGGACTGTTGGGCGGCAGATTGACCATCCGGCCATCCGGCAGGTGAAAGGTTTCCCGTCCGGCGTTGCGGTCGGGCCCTTTCGAGACCCCGATCATCACTACATCCTCGACCCCGATTTCAGCGAGCGCATCCCGCGCAGCGCTCATCTGGCCCTTGCCGCCATCGATCAGCACCAGATCCGGCCATTCGCCCTTGTCGCGGTCCGGGTCCTCTTTTTGGGCACGAGAGAAACGCCGCTCCAGCACTTCACGCATCATCGCGAAATCGTCACCCGGCGCGGTATCAGGATTTTTGATATTGAACTTGCGATAGGCGTTTTTGCGGAACCCTTCGGGTCCGGCGACAACCATTCCCCCCACCATATTCGTGCCCTGAATATGGCTGTTATCATAGATTTCAATGCGATCCGGCACCGCCTCCAGTTCCAGCAGTTCAACCATCTCCCGCATGATCTTCGCCTGCGTCGAGGTTTCCGCCAGCCGCCGTTGCAGCGCCTCTTCGGCATTGCGGCTGGCCTGCGTCAGCAACTTCCGGCGATCGCCCCGCTGCGGCTTTGACACGCTGACACGATAATCGGCCTTGGTGCCCAGCGCCTCGGCCAGCAGTTCCGCATCGGGCAATTCCCGGTCAAGCAGCACCAGCTTGGGCGGCGGCATCTGATCGTAAAACTGCATCAGAAAGCTCGAGAAGACCTCGTCAATCTCGACATTGCTGGTGTGGGCGGGAAAGAAACTGCGATGTCCCCAATTCTGGCCGCCGCGGATGAAGAAAGCCTGGATGCAGACCGTCGATCCCTGCGCCGCCAGCGCAAAAATATCCGCGTCCGGCAGCCCGGCTGCATTGATCGCCTGATTGCCCTGAATGAAGGTCAGCGCCTTTAGCCGGTCACGATAGACGGCGGCCATTTCGAAATCGAGCGCTTTGGAGGCCTTTTCCATCGCTTCGCCCAGCTTCTGCTGCACCTCGGTTGATTTTCCTGACAGAAAATCCCGCGCGTCATCGACCAGTTCGGCATAGGCCTGCTTGTCGATCCGGTCGACGCACGGCGCAGAACAACGCTTGATTTGGTACAGCAGACAGGGCCGCGAGCGATTGTTGAAGAAACTGTCGGTACAGGATCGCAGCAGAAACAGCTTTTGCAGCGCATTGATCGTCCGGTTGACCGAGCCGGCGCTGGCAAAAGGTCCATAATATTGCCCTTTGACCCGCTGCGCTCCGCGATGCTTGGTGATGCGCGGAAAATCATGCCCTTCGCGCAGCAGGATGAAAGGAAAACTCTTATCATCCCGCAGCAAGACATTGTATGCAGGGCGGAATTTCTTGATCAGTTGCGCTTCCAGCAACAGCGCTTCCGCTTCGCTGCCAGTCGTAACGATGGTCATCGACCGGGTCTGGGCCACCATCCGCATCAGCCGGTGCGGCAAGCGGTTCATCTGCACATAGGCACCGACCCGGCTCTTGAGCGACCGCGCCTTGCCGACATAGAGGACATCGCCGCGCTTGTCCTGCATACGGTAAACGCCGGGTCTGGCAGGCAGCGTCTTCAGCACCTCCCGGATCGCCGCCATTCCGGCCTCGAGATCCGGTGTGTCGCCCTCCCCACGCACAGCGTAGGTCGCCTTGTCCTCGTTGAAACGGGACGCGGCATTGGGATGATCGGGACGGTCTGCCTTGGACATGAGGCGTATCTAAGCGCGCAGCGCGCGCAATGCCAGAATCAATCGTGCCGGCTTTCCTGCAAAAGCAGCAAGCCGGCACAATGATCGGAAAATTACAATTTAGTCAGAACTGCCCGCTTCAGCGAGAGCAACCCGCGTTTAATTCAGCGCTTTGCCGATATCACCGATTGCCTTGTCCACCAGCGACTTGTCGGCAGCGGCGTCATGGCGTGCAGCGATCAACTCTTCTGCTGCCTGTGTTGCCGCCGATGCAGCTTTCGCTCGAACCGCTGAAATCGCCGAGCGCTCCGCAGCGCCGATTTTCTCTTCCGCCATTTTTTTGCGGCGCGCAATCAGCGCTTTGGTGTCAGCCTCAGCCTGCTCGACCAATGTCGCAGCTTCTTTTTCGGCGCTGAACATCAAAGCTTCGATTTCAGCCTCCGCACCAGCGGTCTTGGCTTCATACTCGGCTTTCAGAGCTTCCGCTTCTTTCCGCAAATTGGCCGCTTCATCGAGATTCTGTTTTATTTCCGCGATCTGCTTGTCGAGTATCTCGCCAATGATCTTGGGGACCTTGGTCCACAACATGATCGCGAACACAATCAATACGCCAACCGCGACCCATCCGGTGGCGGTCAGTCCGAGTGCGCTGGCTTCAGCGCCTTCTGCCAAAATCGTCAATAGCATGGTCTATCTCCTTCAGCAGGCGCTTAGAAAGCGGCCTTGACCGCCTTTTTGGCTTCAGTGGCCGTAACCTTGGCACCCGACACCGTTTTCACGATTGCCTGGGCTGCTTCAGCAGCCACCGCTTCGATTTCCTTCATCGCGCTGCTCTGGGCTGCCTTGAGCTCGGCATCAGCCTCGTCGGCTTTTTTCCCGATTGCAGTCTCTGCGCGTTTGATCGCAGCTTCGTTCTTGAGTGCCACCTTGGCTTTCGCGTCATTGACCAGATTGACCGCATCGGCCCGCGCATCATTGATGCTGGCGCGATAATCGGCTTCAATCTGCTCAGCCTTGTCTTGCCCGGCCTGCGCCGCCGCGAGATCGTCAGCGATTCGCTTTTGACGATCATCGACGGTCTTGCTGATCTTCGGCACCATATTTTTGGCAATGCCGAAATAGATGATGCCGATGACGATCAACAACCAGAAAAACTGGCCGAGATAGACATCCATGAGCTGGCTAATTTGAGGCATTATTCACCTGATAGTTCAAAACGCAAAATCGAAAATCGAGGGCGGGCTGGCATTGCCAACCCGCTCTGATATTTATTCAGCTGGCGCTGCTTCTGGCGCTTCCATTGCTGCAGGCGCGTCAACAGCAGCCGCTTCCACAGCAACCACTTCAACGGACTCGTCTGCCGGTGGAGCATAGAGGATCATCATCGCAACAGCAAAAGCGATCAAGCCGAGCAATTCGGCAGCAGCAAAGCCGATGAACAAACGACCCTGCTGGCCGTCAGCCGCAGATGGGTTACGCAGAGCGCCTTCGAGGAAGGAAGCGAAGACATTACCAACACCAGCAGCAGAAACTCCGATACCGATGGCAGCAAGGCCAGCGCCGATTACTTGTGCAGAAGCGAGATTCATTTTTTAACTCCGTATTTTGAAACTAGGATTGAAAGTGACTTAGTGAAGATTTTCCGCATCATTGATGTACAATGTCGTCAGAAGCGCAAAAACATAGGCTTGGATAGCACAGACGAGAAGCTCCAGCGCGCTTACAAAAGCGATGAAGATAATGCTGAGCAGTGCGATGCCCCAACTGGCGCCCCCCGCATCAATAGCCTGGATAACGAAACTTGCGAACACCTTGATCAAAATATGACCGGCGATCATCGCCACGAACAGCCGCAATGCGAGGCTGAACGGACGTACGAGGAACGAGAGCACTTCTACCATGAAGATGAGCGGGATCATCGGCAGCGGCGTGCCATGCGGAATGAACAGGCCGAAAAATTTAAACCCGTGCTTCCAGAAACCGACGATCAAAACGATTGAGAAACTGATCGCTGCAAGCAAACCGGTCACCGTGAATTGGCTGGTAACCGTGAATGGATGGACGCCGGGGAAAATACCGAACGGCATCATGCCAAGCAGATTGGAAAACAGAATGAACATGAACAGGGTGAAGATCCAGGGCGTATATTTCTTGCCATTCGGACCGATGCTGTTGAGGATCAGATTGTCGATAAAACCGACAATACCCTCAACCATCACCTGCCAGCGACCGGGAACGAGCTCACGCTTCATTCCACCGATCATGAATACATAAAGCAGGCCAAGGACGACGAACATCCATAGCGCGCTGTTGGTGAAGTTGATCTGCTGACCAAATAAAGTGAAACCATCGAAGATGGGTTGCACTTCAAACTGGTGCATAGGATCAATTTTGCCTTCGGTAGCCACTAGTTAAACCCCTGATCGTCAATCGTCATCATCTGGTAGCGCCGTACCGATATCTTTCACCGGCTGGCTCGAAATCACATAAATTTTCCTGAACGCTACCCCCGCCCCGAGGAAAAAGAATAGCAACAGGAACAAAGGCGTCGTTCCCAACCAGGTGTCAAATAGCCACCCGAGAATGAAACCGCCAGCCACGCCCCCAATCAAATAGCTTAGCACCCTCCCGCCGAGCCGCTGACTTTCGTCTGGCCCCTTGTTTCGGTGCGCCGCTTTGATCCTCTCCCGATTTTGTGCCAATCCCAGCCGCTCTTCCAGCGACGAAACCCGCACATCCTCTTCGAGGGGATCCCGATCAGATTCGCTTGCCGCCATTATAGCCCCTATAAAAGCCCCGAAGAGCGCCAAAAAGAGCCACAAACAACAGCAGGCCGACCCGCCAAGGCGCGGTCCGTTTAGGAAAGCAGAGTGCCCAAGTCAACAGCAATGCTGCAACGCGGAAAATGGGGCGGATTCAGGTGCACATTCGCGCGGCAAGGCGCATGGCACCCGCTGGATTCGGAGCGATCTGGATTATATCGTCTGCATTGGATTGACTCGCCGTCTTTTTACCTGTGCAATCGACTGTGATCCGGTCGGTACCAGGCCCCTTCTCGTCTTGGCACCATAGCCGCAAATTTCGACGATATGCCATGCAAGGGAACAGCCATTGACTCTCCAGCTCGACCGAAGCCAGAATATTCTGACCGTTACCATAGACAGGCCGGACCGCAGAAACGCCGTCGATGCCGACACCGCCAAAGCCCTGTACGACACGTTCACCGATTTTGATCGGGACGACAGCCTTAGCGTCGCCATTCTGACCGGTGCTGGCGACAATTTCTGCGCGGGCGCCGACCTGAAAGCGGTATCACAGGGCAAGGGCAATCCTGTGTTGGCCGACGGCGACTTGGCACCGATGGGTCCCGGTCGGCTTCGACTGTCAAAGCCGGTGATCGCCGCTATCGAAGGCTTTGCTGTCGCCGGTGGTCTGGAACTCGCCCTGTGGTGCGACCTCAGAGTGGCAGCGCAATCCGCTTCCTTCGGCGTCTTCTGCCGTCGCTGGGGTGTACCTCTGATCGATCTCGGAACCATCCGCCTGCCCCGCCTTATCGGCCAGTCACGCGCAGCAGACATGATCCTGACCGGTCGGGAAGTGAAAGCGGACGAAGCGCTTTCTTTCGGCCTGGCCAACCGGCTGGTGCCCGACGGCGAAGCGCTGGCCGAAGCCCGCAAGCTCGCTGCTGCCATCGCGGCCTTTCCCCAGCGCTGTCTGCGCAGCGATCGCCGGTCGATGCTGGATCAATGGGACCTGAGCGAAGCGGATGCGATCAGGCACGAAATCCAGCTCGGGCTGAAGACTATAAAGTCCGGCGAGACCCGGGACGGGGCGACTGAATTTGCAAAGGGCCGTGGCCGCCATGGCGAGTTTGACGACTAGGAAAGCGGAAAAAACCAGCGGCAAGGAAAAGACGCTTAAGCCGCAACCCCGCTTTCTTGACGGAACGTATTTAGTAGTGAAAGGTCTGCCCTTCACGGCAAGGGGGCCGCATTCATATGGCTTCAGGTTCCAGGACGGTTATTTACGCGGCGTTGGCCGGCAACAGCCTGATCGCAATTTCGAAATTTGTTGCGGCATCTTTTACCGGCAGTTCAGCGATGTTCAGCGAAGGCGTCCATTCGGTCGTCGACAGCGGCAACCAGCTGCTGATGCTGTTTGGCCTGAAACGCGCTGTGCGCGCACCAGACGAAAAACATCCGTTCGGCTATGGCATGGAATTGTATTTCTGGACCTTCGTCGTCGCGATATTGATCTTTGCCGTCGGTGCCGGCATTTCGATTTACGAAGGCGTACACAGCCTGAGTGATCCCCATCCGGTGGTATCGCCTGGCTGGTCCTATGCGGTGCTTGGGCTGGCGATGGTCTTTGAAGGCGCAGCCTGGTGGGTGGCCTTTCGGGAATTCAGACGAACCCGCGGCGACCAGTCCTGGTTCGCGGCCGTCCGCAATTCCAAGGACCCGACGGTTTTCACGATTTTGTTCGAAGACAGCGCCGCGATGATCGGACTGATCATCGCATTTCTGGGCATATTTGCATCACAATATTTCAATATGCCGATCCTGGATGGCATTGCTTCGATCTGCATTGGCGTGGTGCTCGCGTTTGTCGCTCTGGTCTTGGCCTATGAGAGCAAGGGGCTGCTGATCGGAGAAGGCGCTTCGCCTGCGGTTGTCGCCGGGATCAGGGCCGTGGTTTCCAACGACAAGCGGATCACCGGTCTCAACGAAATATTGACCATGCATATGGGGCCCGAGGATATATTGCTCGCAGCAAGTGTGGATTTTGACGATCGCCTGACCGCCGACAAGGTCGAACAGGCGATTACCGATTTTGAGAAAGCGATCAAAGCCGAATTCCCGCAGGTCAAACGGATCTTCATCGAGGCACAAAGCTGGCGACAGCATCATGCGACGGCGATTGCCGCAGGGGAAATGAGTTCAGAACCGCCCCCTGATGGCAAGTGACGGCAGCGCAAATACGAAAGGCGCGCCAGCCCAACTGGCACGCCCTTCGATCGTCCTTGGTTTGTCGCTAGCTCAGGGGCAACGCGAGTCCCGCACGGGAGCCGAACTGTCGCGCGTGTTCCAGCTGCCGCCCGGCGTCTGGTATTTCTCGCCCGGCACCGTGCGCATGATCAGGTTGCAGCCCGAGGTGAAGGCAAATTGCTCGACCGTCGAGTTGGTTTCCTGCGCCTTGCGCGTGTAAGCGGCCTTGCGCTTGATATTGATATCCTCGACCAGCGCCTTGATCGCCGGTGACGGGGAAGTCACATAGCCCAGATAGCCGTCCGGCTTCTCACCGATAACGCCCGCCGAGCGAGCCGCTTCATAGGCTGGATCACGCTGCGCCATCACTGGCGACACAACGACCGCCGTCAAAATCAGTCCGCCGATGGCGGCCAGCGCCTTGTTTTTCTTGGCAAATTCAAACATTAGAAAATATCCGCTTCCTGGTTGATCAAATCTTTTGCATCGCCGTCGAGGCGATACACCACTTCCTGCTTGATGTTGATATTGAGGTTTATGACAATCGGCTTGTCCGGTGCAGTGACCTGCACGCAGGCGGACAGGCCTGTCAATGCCCCCAAAATCACGGCGCTGGTGGTCAAGCTCCTCATTTTGCGACGAATCGCACCATATGTCCGATCCGTCAATTGGCTTGTCTGATAAAGCATCATCGCTTTCCCCCGGCTGAATGGACTATTCATCTTTAAGCACCTTCTCAGCTTCCTTGGCCCGCGCCTCTTGCGCTCGCAAAAGCGCAGGCAGATTTTGGCCGACCAGCAATTCTGGCTCATAATAGGATTTGGCACTGCTCATCAACTGCATGAACGGAGCCTGGATCCGGACGTTAAACTGGATCGGAATCCGCGCGAGCTGTTTGGTAATGAAATTCCGGCTTGCGCCTTCGCCCTGTTGCAATCCGTCAAATTTAACCTCGGTAATGATTTCGCCATCAATGTCTCCGTCCATCCCGATGGTCAGATTGCGATATTTGATCGATTTCAGCGCATTGAACGCGAAGTTCGCCATGGCCCCCATATCTTCATAGGTAAGCTCACCGACATAGGCGAGCGTGCCGCCGCCTTCCCTTGCCACGAGATAGCCGCCGACCACCCGGCCGCCGTCCTGATCAAACACCATCGGCAGCTTGCCATCGAACACACCGGTAGCGCTCATATTTTCAAAATCAAACTGGGTCAGGAACTGGGACGCATCAACGCCCTCCACCGTAAATTGCAGCCGCCGCTGGGCGTCTTCGCCTAAATCCAATATGGTCGGCTCAAGATACAGCTTCCCACCGGCAAAGGGCCACTCACCGCCCTCGACCTGAACCTTGTAGTCGGGCAACAGGCGATAGCGGAGCTGGCCATTGAACACCGCGACCCCCGGATTGACCTCCGACAGTGTGACAATCTGTCCCGGCCCGGTTTCGAGAGCCAGCAGATCGGAGAAGTTGATCTCGCCCGCCAATCCGGTAACCGGACCGAAGGCCGCTGCCAGATTCAGGCCATTGGTGCGGAAACGTCCGCTGCTCTTGATGCCATTGTCAGAGCCATCCCAGTCAATCCGGCCGGTCCCGGATATCTCGCCCTTCACATTGGCGATCACCCCGAGCGTGAGCGGCGTCAATTGTTCCGGCTGAAGCTTGTCATTGAATGTCAGGGACGAAACATCGATCAGCGCCCTGCCCGTACTGTTGTTCAGCTTGTGCACGATATCAATCGCCGCAACTTCGGCCTGCGTCTCCGGTTCGCGGAGCAAACCTGTCGCCGACAGGTCGCTGCCGTCAAAAAGGAACAGGACGTTATTACTGACCAATGGACGAAACCGTTCTACCGGCTGCTCATCGCGGACCAGCAGACTGGCATCCGCAATAAATTGTCCGTTTTCATATCGCCAATCGCCTTCTACCTTTTCCATCAATAGCGGTACATTGGCGACTTTCCCTGACGCGCCTTCGATTGTTCCGTTAATCGTGGACCCGAATTTGGCGCTGAGTTTGGCCATATCGAGCACCGTCATGCTGCCAGCCGTTCCCAGCCGAACGCCGACATTTTGTGCTGTCAGACCTTGCGCGCGCGAAAATCCGATGACCCCGCTGGAAATGGTCAGCGGCGTACTGCCAACATAACCCTTCAGATTGAGCGATGGCGCACTGGCCGCAAAATTCACGGAGGAACCGTTACCGTTGATGATCGCCCCGCCCTGCGGACACAGGCGGGTGCTGGTTGGCCCCGCCCGCAGAGACGCGGTGCGCAGGCTGGCGAACTGCAAGTTCACGCATTGGCGGAACAGGGAGAAATTTCCGTTCCGGCCAACATAGCCGCTAATGGGGACCTGCAGCCCGGTAATCTGCCCGTCACCGAGCGGTCCGGTCAGAATGATCCGCCCGTCGATATTGGTTCCACCTTGACGCGTGGGCGAAAACGCCAGCGCCGGAATTTTCAGTTCCGCTTCACCCGCCTGATAATTGGCCATTTCAAGCCGTCCTGAAAATCCGCGGGACAGGCTGCCATCGTAGATCAGCAGCTTCGCGCTCGGCAACCCCCCGCCTTCGAGACGAATATGTCCGTCGGCCAGCATTCGGATATTCTTGTCCGTAAACGCCAATAGCATGGGGTCGCTAAGGCTCACCGTTGCTCCGGATCGCGAACGCAAACCCAGGGCGTTGAGCGAAAGAGTGGTTCGCCCGGTACCTTTGGCGAACTTGACATCGCTGGAAATATCAAACGCACTGCCAGCCTGCTGGATCGCTTTTGCCAAGCGCTGAGCAAGTGGTCCGACCGGCGTAGCGGCGACCGAGTCCGACCAGCCGCTTGCTTTGCGCAGCAGATGTTTCTCAACCTGTGCACCGCGGATTTCGGGAGTACCGGCAAAGCTCGCGGTCATCTCCGGACCGGCATAGCCCAGCTTGAAGGCACCGTTGATCTGCGATTCATCGGCAGTTCCATAAGGCGACCGCAGCCCGCTTGCGGTCAGATCGATATCGCCGCTGCTCTGGCTCACATCACCGTCCAATTCAAACGACGCCTTGACGGAACGGCTCGAATAATCGGCATAGCGGAAGGGTCCTCCGGCCAGACCTATGGTGCCTGCCCAGCTCGCCAGATCCTCTCCAAGATCGATGGAAACCTGTGCAGCAACGTCGTCAGCGGCGACATCGAGATCGCCGCAGCTCACGGTCGGCAGCCGCAGCGGCCCCTGCAAATGTGGCTTCTTGCCGCGCATGGCCACCTGACCGAAAAAACTGGGCTGTTTCAGAATACAGCCACCGACAGCCAGATTGTGGCTGATCGCCGCCATTTCTCCGCTGAAACCGCCATGCAATTCGCCTTCGCCATTGAGCACAAGCCCGATAGCTCCATAGTCGCTGTCGATCCGAAGCCTGGCATCTGACAATCCCAGCCACATGTCTGGCAGCGCCAGCGGACTGTCATCATTCGGATCGGTAAATTTGTCGAGTTCACCAAAACTGAGCTTGCCATTCTCAAGCCGGCCGAACAGTTTTACGCCGCTCGCCCGGACCCAGTTGATCCCGAGACCGCCAAGGCTCAGGCTATTGCCCACCTCCACCAGATCCGCAGTCAGGTCGGGACGTTCCGGATCACCAATGACCAGATTGCGAATGACTTGTCGGCGAAGCCCGATTTCTTCAATTTCGTAACTGGCATCCACATCCATCTGATCGAGCTGGGACTGGACGGCATTGTCTGCCAATGACGTTCGACTGACCCACAGGGCAATCAGTCCGAGCAGGACCAGGACAAGCAATATCCCCCCGAACAGTCGAAACCGGGAATGGCGACCGACGGGGTCATTGGCGATTTCGTCTTCCATTGCGGTTGAAATGCAGAAGTCTTCCTGAAGTTGCAATGTACAAGTGATGGCGGGACAGAGTTTTCCGCTAAGGCGGTGGGTTGGACAAAATCGGCCTTCCGCCAAATTATCCATTCGTTCTATATTTGTTCTCACTATAGACAGGGCATGTCCGAGCGTAGTGATATTCCGGCGGGCTTGCCGACAAGCAGCAGTGGCCACCGCGCCAGGCTGCGGCAGCGGATATTGACCGATCGGGGCGACGGACTGCACGACCACGAACTGGTTGAATATCTGCTCGCACTCGCCATTCCGCGCCGTGATACGAAAGCTCTGGCCAATCAGCTGATAGAGGAATTCGGCGGATTTTCGCGGCTTATGGTTTCCGATCCCGATGCCCTCAAAAATTTTCCCGGCATGGGCGAAACCAGTGTCGCGGCGCTGAAGATTGTCCGCCTGGCGGCTCTGCGCCTGATCTCCGAACCAATCCGCTCTCAACCCATATTGTCAAGCTGGCAGGCATTGCTCGACTATTTGCGGGCGGACATGGCCCACCTTGGCCATGAGCGTGTCAGAGTTCTGCATCTCGACAGCAAAAATCGGCTCATCCGCGATGAACTGGTCAGTGAAGGTTCGATCGATCAGGCCGCGATTTATACCCGCGAAGTGATCAGGCGCGCACTGGTTCTGGGGTCAGCGGCGATCATTCTGGTGCACAATCATCCCAGCGGCGACAGCACCCCCAGTCGACAGGACATCGCGATCACCAAGGATATTTGCGCCGCCGGTCGCACGCTCGGCATCGCTGTACACGACCATATCATCGTCGGCCGCGACGGCCATACATCCTTCCGGGCAAAGGGTTTGATCTAGGATGTGTGATATTCTCCTGTCGCCTGCCCTTCAATAGAGGAACATCGGCATCCCTTCGACCTGGATCAGATTGGCGCGATACTGGTTTGCATCGTAAAGACCGGAGACATTCACCCCCTTGCTGTCTTCCAGCAGAGTGCCGATCGGCACCGTACCGTAATTGCCGTCGGTCAGGCACACCATATTGGCCATCCGGTCCTGCTCGATCAGCTGCACCGCCAGCGCGCCAAAGGCAAAGCCGACCATCCGATCCATGGCATCCGGTTCGCCGGCGCGCATCAGATAGGCGAGTTCCTGGACGATTGTGCGCTGGTCCGATCGCGCCTCGATTTCGCGCGCCAGCTGGGTGCCGATATTCAGGCCGTCACGGTTGGTGTTGGATTTGTTGATCTCGTCGGCATAGTCCGTTGCACCCGACAGCCGGGCACCCTCGGACACCAGACAGATGGCGTAGGACTCCGGGTTCGCTTCCTTGTCCTGCAGGAGAAGCGGTAACAAAATCTCCATATCGGCCGGCACTTCGGCGATAACCGTCCGGTCTGCCTGCGAAAGAAAGCCGGAGACCAGAGCGGTCTCGCCGGACCGGCGCCCGAACAATTCGATCACCGCAATCCGTTCATGGCTGGCCGCCGTGGTGCGCAGCGAGTTGATCGCCTGCACCGAACGCGTGACGGCAGTCGAAAATCCGATACAATAATCCGTGCCATAGACATCATTGTCCATTGTCTTTGGAATGGAAATCACGTTGCGGCCCAGGCTCGACAGATGGGCCGAGAATCTCAGGGTTCCATCGCCGCCCATGGTGATCAGCGCATCGACTTCCAGCGCATCCAGAACATCCAGCACCTTTTGCGTCTGGTCTCCCTGCTCGGTTGTCCGGGGATCACAGCGCGAGCTGTGCAAGATCGTGCCGCCCTGGCGGTCAATACCGCGCACCTGGTCGCGGTCCAGCATCATCACGCTATTCTCCGATGCCCAGGGATTGGCGGGATCGATTTCCAGCACCCCTTCCCAGCCGCGACGCAGGCCGACCACGTCCCAGCCGCGCTGCCAGGCCGATGTCGCGATCGACTGGATGCAGGGATTGAGTCCCGGGACGTCTCCGCCGCCGGTAAGTATAGCCAAACGCATTTTATTCTCCCTGTTTCGGCCGCTGCATTGCCGACTCAATTCGTAGGTGCTAGCGGGGCGGCAAATCAAGGCAATTCATTGCCGCAATCATCCTCTTTGTCCAAGGACCGATCATGATCCCACGCTATTCCCGCCCCGAAATGACCGCTATCTGGGAACCCGAATCCAAATTCCAGATCTGGTTCGAGATCGAGGCGCACGCCACCGATGCGCTGGCCGAACTGGGTGTGGTGCCAAAGGAAGCGGCGGAAGCGATCTGGGCCAAGGGCAAGTTCGATGTCGAGCGGATCGACGAGATCGAGCGCGAAGTGAAGCATGACGTAATCGCTTTCCTGACCAACGTTGCGGAAAATGTCGGCGAGGAAGCCCGCTTCATGCATCAGGGCATGACCTCCAGCGACGTGCTCGACACCTGCCTCGCGGTGCAGCTGGCACGCGCGTCCGACATCTTGCTGGCCGATATCGACGCCCTGCTCGCCGCGATCAAGAAACGCGCCTATGAGCACAAGTTCACCCCGACCATCGGTCGCAGCCACGGCATCCACGGAGAGCCGGTAACCTTCGGCCTCAAACTGGCACAAGCCTATGCCGAATTCGAGCGGAACCGCGAACGGCTGGTCGCTGCACGCAAGGAAATCGCCACCTGCGCCATTTCCGGCGCGGTCGGCACCTTCGCCAATATCGATCCCAGGGTTGAGGAGCATGTAGCAGAGAAACTGGGCCTCGCCGTGGAACCCGTCTCGACGCAGGTCATCCCGCGCGACCGCCATGCGCAATTTTTTGCCACGCTCGGCGTGATCGCCTCGTCGGTCGAACGACTCGCCGTCGAAATCCGCCACCTGCAGCGCACCGAAGTGCTGGAGGCAGAAGAATATTTTTCGCCGGGCCAGAAGGGCTCGAGCGCGATGCCGCACAAGCGCAACCCAATCCTGACCGAAAATCTCACCGGCCTCACCCGCATGGTGCGCAGCTACGCCCTGCCGGCGATGGAAAATGTCGCGCTGTGGCACGAGCGCGATATCTCGCACAGCTCGGTCGAGCGGATGATCGGACCGGACGCGACGATCACCCTCGACTTCTCGCTGGCACGACTGACCGGCGTGATTGAAAAATTGCTGATCTATCCAGAACGCATGCAAAAGAATCTCGACCGCATGGGCGGCCTCGTCCATTCGCAGCGGGTGCTGCTCGCCCTGACCCAGGCCGGCATCAGCCGCGAGGATAGCTACCGCATCGTCCAGCGCAACGCGATGAAAGTGTGGGAATCGGACGGCGAAATCGCTCTGCTCGACCTGCTCAAGGCCGACCCGGACGTCAGCGCAAAACTCTCCGATGCAGAGCTCGAGGAACGCTTTAACCTCGATTATCACTTCAAGCATGTCGACACGATCTTCTCGCGCGTCTTCGGCGAATAGGCCGCTTTTCGCCGCCGACGCATAGCATCTGGCCACCCGCCCCTTTTCGGGCTAGGATGGCCGGCACACGAAAAGAAGGTGAGAGATGCAATTTATCAAAATCCTGTTCTGGGTTCTTCTGCTTGTCGCGACCTTCATCTTCTGGTGGACCAATGAAGCGAGGTCCTCGCTGGACCTTGGCGCAGCCGTGGTTGAAGCCCGGGTTTCCACCTTCGTTGTCGGTGCCTTCCTGATCGGTTTCATACCCACCTGGCTGCTGTTCCGGGGGACCGGATGGCGGCTCAGACGCCGGATCAGGACACTGGAAGAAGCGGCAAAACCGGCTCCGGTGCCTCCCGCCGCAACAACCCGTTCGCCGACACCGCGCCCCGCAGCCGCGTCAGAGCCCGAACCGGCCGTCTCATCGGTCGATAGCACCAAGGCGTCCGACCTATGAGCAACCCGATCTTCGTTGCACTCGACACGCCTGATCTCGACCGGGCCCTCGAAATTGCCAACTCGGTCAAGGGCCATGTCGGCGGCCTGAAACTCGGACTCGAATTTTTTTGCGCCCACGGCCATCATGGCGTGCACGAAATCCAGAAGCTCGGCCTGCCGATCTTTCTCGATCTGAAATTGCACGACATTCCCAATACCGTCGCCAAGGCGATGCAGGCGATCAATGTTCTGGAACCCGCGATCGTGACCATCCACGCTTCCGGCGGTCGCGCGATGATGGAAGATGCCAAAGCAGCGGCGAACGGCAATACCAAGATCGTCGGAGTCACTTTGCTGACCTCGCTCGACGAGCGCGATATGGGCCGGATCGGCTATAGCGGCACCCCGCATGACCAGGTCGAACGGCTCGCTGGCCTCGCTCAGGAAGCCGGCCTCGACGGCATCGTCTGCTCCGGCAATGAAGTGAAAGCCGCGCACAAGATCTGGAAAGACGGCTTTTTCGTCGTCCCCGGTCTGCGCTCCAAGGGCGGCGCCTTGGGCGACCAGAAGCGCGCGGTGACACCGGCGCAGGCGCGCGACAATGGCGCCAGCGTGCTGGTCATCGGCCGGCCGATCACCGGCGCGGAAGATCCCAACGCTGCGGCGCGCGCGATTGAGGCGACGCTTTAAGGCACGCTCAGGGCAACAGATTCGTCATCCTGAACTTGTTTCAGGATCTCTTCCGGTACAGCATAATCGGCCCGGGTCCTGAAACAAGTTCAGGATGACGAATATTGTTTGTTCCGCTAGTAGCTGCCCCATGAAAACCCAAATCAAGATCTGCGGCCTCTCCACAGAAACCGCCATCGACGCGGCCATCGAATCGGGCGCGACCCATATCGGCCTCGTCCATTTCGAGAAAAGCCCCCGTCATGTCTCGCTGGAACGCGCCGCACAGCTGCGCGCCCATGCCGGCGACCGGATCAGGACCGTGCTGCTGCTGGTCAATGCCGATCCCAAACTGACCGGCAAGGCGATTGGCGACATCAAACCCGATGTCGTGCAATTCCACGGCAGCGAGACACCGGAATGGGTGAAACTGGTGCGGGCCAAATCGGAACTGGAAATCTGGAAGGCCGTCGGGGTACGCAACCGCGCGGGCCTCGCCAAAAGCGGTCGCTATGTTGGCGCAGTCGACCGCCTGCTGTTCGACGCACCGGCCAGGGCCTTGCCCGGCGGCACCGGAACATCCTTCGACTGGTCCCTGCTCGCCGGACACCAGCACGAGGTCGACTGGGGCCTCGCTGGCGGTCTCGATCCGGACAATGTCCAGGACGCCCTGACCGCCACTAGTCCGCCCTTGGTCGATGTCTCCTCCGGCGTCGAGTCCGCCCCCGGCGTCAAACAGGTGGACAGAATCGCCGCCTTTTGCCAAGCGGTGCAGGAATTTGACGAAGCAAGATAGCATCCGTTCGTGTCGAGCGAAATCGAGACACAGGCCGATCACAGATGCATCTCGACTTCGCTCGATGCGAACGGATATTTTGAACCCATGACTCAGACACCCCCCAACAGCTTCCGCAACCAGCCCGACGAGCGCGGCCATTTCGGTGAATTCGGAGGCCGCTATGTCGCCGAAACGCTGATGCCGCTGATCCTGGACCTGGAGAAACAATATCGCGCGGCGCAGGCCGACCCGGCGTTCGAGGAGCAATTCAACGACCTGCTCGAACATTATGTCGGTCGCCCCAGCCCGCTTTATTATGCCGAGCGCCTGACCGACCATGTTCGCGAAACGGCCCCCGAGGGCAAAGGCGCGCAAATCTGGTTCAAGCGCGACGAGCTCAACCATACCGGCGCGCACAAGATCAACAATTGCATCGGCCAGATCCTGCTCGCGATCCGCATGGGCAAGACCAGAATCATCGCCGAAACCGGCGCTGGCCAGCATGGCGTCGCCACCGCAACCGTCTGCGCTCGCTTCAACCTGCCCTGCACCATCTTCATGGGCGCGACCGATATCGAGCGGCAGAAGCCGAATATCTTCCGGATGAAATTGCTCGGCGCAGAAGTCGTCTCGGTGACCAGCGGCGCGGCGACGCTGAAAGACGCGATGAACGAGGCGCTGCGCGACTGGGTCGCCAATGTCCACGACACCTTCTACATCATCGGCACCGCCGCCGGCCCCCATCCCTATCCCGAGCTGGTCCGCGATTTTCAAAGCGTGATCGGCAAGGAAGCCCGCGCCCAGATGCTGGCGCGGATCAACCGCCTGCCCGATATGCTGGTCGCGGCCATCGGCGGCGGCAGCAATGCCATCGGCCTGTTCCACCCGTTTCTCGATGATCCCGACGTCAAAATGCTCGGCATCGAGGCGGCCGGCCATGGCCTCGACAAGCAACATGCCGCGAGCCTCGCCGGCGGCGGCCCCGGCATTCTCCACGGCAACAAGACCTATCTGCTGCAAGACGAAGACGGCCAGATCACCGAAGCCCATTCGATCAGCGCCGGCCTCGACTATCCCGGCATCGGCCCCGAGCACAGCTGGCTGAAGGAATCCGGCCGCGTCGACTATGACAGCGCCACCGATACCGAAGCGCTCGACGCCTTCCAGCTGCTCTGCCGCACTGAAGGCATCATCCCGGCGCTGGAACCGGCCCACGCAATCGCTGCGGTAACCCGCGAGGCGGTGAAGATGGACCGCGACCAGATCATTCTGGCGAACCTGTGCGGTCGCGGCGACAAGGATATTTTCACCGTTGCCGAGGCCTTGGGGACGGAGATATGAGAGCGGATGTGCAAACCTTCTCCCTCAAGGGAGAAGGATACGAAGCCTTGCTGAGGAACGAAGCTAGGCGCAGTTGGATGAGGGTGCTCTGCCATCGAGAGTGGGTAAACCCTCACCCAGCTCCAACTAGGCAGCAAGCTGCCAAGTTTGCGCACCCAGTTTGGTTCGGTTTCAGGCCGAAGCGATCCCCCGGATCACTTCAAAAATATGCTGGGAGCATGTTTTACCTGAAACCGAACCAAACTCCCATGAGGGAGAGGGTATCATGACCCGTCTCTCCCAATCCTTCCCCGCCGACCGCGCAGCGCTCGTCGCATTCGTCACTGCTGGCGACCCGACCCCTGCCGATACCGGTCCCATTCTCGACGCCCTCGTCGAAGGCGGTGCCGATATCATCGAACTCGGCATGCCGTTCACCGATCCAATGGCCGACGGCCCCTCGATCCAGGAAGCGGATATCCGCAGTCTGACTGCGGGTACGAAAACCGCTGATATCTTTAACATGGCCAAGGAATTCCGCCAGCGCCATCCCGACATCCCGCTGGTACTGATGGGCTATGCCAATCCGATGACCATCCGCGGCTCCGAATGGTTCGCCAATGCCTGCGTCGATGCCGGCGTCGACGCGGTGATCTGCGTCGATATTCCGGTCGAGGAAGACGAAAGCCTCGGCGACGCCCTGCGCGCTCGCGACGTGGCGGTGATCCGCCTCGCCACCCCGACCACCGATGCCGAGCGCCTGCCCACCATCCTGAACAACGCCAGCGGCTTTCTCTATTATGTCTCGGTCGCCGGCATCACCGGCCAGCAGCAGGCGGCGCAGGCCAGCATCGAGGAAGCGGTCGCACGGCTCAAAGCCGGCACCGCCCTGCCCGTCGCCGTCGGTTTCGGCGTGCGCACGCCCGAACAGGCCGCCGACATTGCCCGCGTCGCCGATGGCGTCGTCGTCGGCTCGGCGATCGTCGAGATTGTCGGCCAATATGGCAAGGATGCCGGGCCGCACGTCAGGGACTATGTAAAGTCGCTTTCCGATGCTATCAGGGCGGCTAGAGAGACTTGAATTCGAACCCCGTTCGTGTCGAGCGCAGTCGAGACACAGGCCGCCAAAACCGGCATCTCGACTGCGCTCGATGCGAACGGAATAGAGGAATGATAATATGTCCTGGCTAAGCAATGTCCGCAACAAGATCGCGTCGATTACCAAGCGCGAAACGCCCGAAAATCTCTGGCATAAATGCAAGAAATGCGACGCGATGGTGTTCCTCAAGGAATATCAGGACAATATGTATATCTGCCCGAAATGCGAGCATCATGGCCGCATCGGGCCGATGGTCCGCTTTGCCCAGATCATGGACGAGAACAGCTGGAAGCTGATCCCCTGGGCCAAGGTCCAGGAAGATCCGCTCAAGTTCAAGGACCAGAAGAAATATGCCGACCGGCTGAAGGACGCACGGACCAAGACCGGCGAGCAGGATGCGCTGATCAACGTCAAGGGCACGATCGAATTGATCCCCTGCGTCGTCGGCGTGCAGGATTTTTCCTTCATGGGCGGCTCGATGGGTCTCGCCGTCGGCCAGGCCTTTGTCGACGGTGCCAAGCGCGCGCTCAAGGACCAGTGCCCCTATATCATCTTCACCGCCGCCGGCGGTGCACGGATGCAGGAAGGCATATTGTCGCTGATGCAGATGCCGAAGACCACGGTCGCCATCTCGATGCTGCGCGAGGCGGGCATCCCGTTCATCGTCGTGCTCACCGACCCGACAACCGGTGGCGTCACCGCCAGCTATGCGATGCTCGGCGACGTGCATATTTCCGAACCCGGCGCGATGATCGGCTTTGCCGGGCAGCGGGTGATCGAGAATACCATCCGCGAGAAACTGCCCGAGGGCTTCCAGACCGCCGAATATCTGCTCGAGCACGGCATGATCGACATGGTCGTCCACCGCAAGGAACTGCGCGAGACGCTGGCCCGGGTGATGGGCTATATGATGGCATGGAAAGACGCGGCTTGAAAAAGCCCCTCCCCTTTCAGGAGTTCGATGTTGGTTTATCTCCCAGATAAACATGTAACGTCCGGGGGACGTTACACATCGAACTGGGTTGGGGTGGGGCCTGTCCTTGATCCCGATCTTGGCTTTGCTAATACATTCCCCACCCCCGGCCCCTCCCCTGAAGGGGAGGGGGGATAATGGCCGACGGCGCAAAATCCGATCATCCGGCGGTGCAAGCCCAGCTGGACCGGCTGGAACTGCTTTCTCCCGGCCGCGACATATTGGGACTGGATCGCATCCGCGAGATTCTCGGCCGCCTCGGCAATCCGCGGGACAGTCTCCCCCCGGTCTTCCACGTTGCCGGTACCAACGGGAAAGGCTCCACCTGCGCCTTTCTGCGCGCCGCGATCGAAGCCGAAGGCCTCAAAACCCATGTCTATACCAGCCCGCATCTGGTCCGGTTCAACGAGCGGATCAGGCTGGCCGGCAAGCTGATCGAGGATGACTATCTCGCCGACCTGCTCGCCCGGGTCCTCGATATCAGCGCCGATATCAATCCGAGCTTCTTTGAAGCAACCACCGCCGCCGCCTTTCTCGCCTTTGCCGAAACCCCCGCAGATGCCTGCATCTTGGAAGTCGGGCTCGGCGGCAGGCTCGATGCGACGAACATCGTTGTCCGCCCGGTTGCAACCGGCATCGCCGAACTCGGTATTGATCACGAAGCATTCCTGCTCAGCCCCGAAAACGGCACCCCCGATGATCCGCTGGTCCGCATCGCCTGGGAAAAAGCCGGCATCGCAAAAAAGAACGCCCCCCTGCTCACGCAAAAATATGCTGCGGAAATGCTGCACGCCATCGCCGATCATGCTGCAGATATCGGCGCGCAGCATTTTCCGCGCGGCGAGGAATGGGACGCCACGATTTACGAAGGCCAGTTGCACTACAAGGACGAAGCCGGAAAGCTCAACCTGCCCCTGCCCGCACTGGTCGGCGCACATCAGGCGGACAACGCCGCGCTCGCCATCGCGATGCTGCGCCATCAGGATGCCGTCAAAATTTCGGATGCCGCGTTAAAAGCCGCGATGGGCTGGGCGCAGTGGCCAGGGCGGATGCATTTCCTGATCGCCGGCCCCCTCACCCATCTGCTGCCGACCGATGCGGAAGTCTGGGTCGACGGCGGCCATAATGTCAGCGCCGGCCTCGCCCTCGCCAAATATTTCGCCGACTATGGCGCGGGCTCGATTGATCTGGTGATCGGCATGCTGGCCAACAAGGACCCGGCTGCGATCATCACCCCGCTGCACGAGAAGCTGGCCAGCGTGACGGTGATCCCGGTCCCCGGCCATGAAGCGCACGCCGCGAGCGACTATCCCTCAGCCGACGCGCCGATGGCCGAAGCCGCCAATATCGAAGCCGCGCTAGGCGCGCTGACGCCGGGTCCGGACAAGACCGTACTGATTGCCGGCTCGCTCTATCTCGCCGGCGAAGTGCTAAGGCTTAACGAGCAAGTGCCAGACTAGACGCCCTTCAGCGCCGTTGCGTCCACTCCCGACCTGACACCCAGCCGCGAAATACGGATCCATTCGATAATGCAGATGACAACCGCGACACCCCCCATCAAGGTGGTCAGGATGAAGACGTGGAAATAGCCCTGTTCCTCAATTAACTGACCCAGCGCGCCGCGACCAAGCGTACCAACCAGCAATGTGAGAGACGACAGCAATGCATATTGCACCGCGCTATACCCCTTGGCCACAATCGACGAGAGATAGGCCACGAACGCCGCACCGGCAATGCCGACCGCGATATTTTCGCCGGTAATTGCCATCATAAGCTTGGCCAGACCGGCGTCACCGCCCAGATTGGCAACCAGCCATGTGAAGCCACTCAGATCGCTTGCCGATTGGACGATAGCTCCTCCCCTCGCCAGATCGGCATAAAGCAAATTGGTCGCAGCCGCGAGCACGGCACCCAAAGTCAGGGTCAGCATCCGGCCCAGAGTGGTGAGCATATAGCCACCGGCCGCCAGCCCGATCATCAACGCACCGACTCCGAAAAACTTGGAAGCCACGGCCACCTCGTCTTTGCTATATTGCAGCTCGCCGAGGTAAAACGGGTAGGCGAAGCTCCCCCATATCGAATCGGTTATGCGATAGGTAAGAACCAGTCCCAGTATCACGATCAACGCCCAGCCCAGTCTCCCGACAAATTCGGTGAGCGGGAGAACCAGCGCACGATAGCCGTGATCCAGAAACCTTCCCGCCATGCTTTCTGCAGGCAGGTCAGCGGCCAGCAAATATTTGCCAGCCCGTTCGAACCGGACCAGCAAGGCTGCAATAAGGGCCGGGATCACCACCGTCGCGACGACGATCAGGGGGCCCATGGTCGATATGAAGGCGACCGAATCAGGACGGGTTTCCGGATCGCTGCCCAGTGACTGAACCATGAAAACGCCAACCGTCAGCAAGGCCCATCCCCACAGAATCGCCACCACGATCAACGCCCAGCCGCGCAACCGCGGATCAAGCTGGCCCGCCTTGCGCAGACCGTGTTCGTCCGCCATTTCGGTGGCAGTCTGTACCGTCGTCTCTGCATCCGGAGCAAAAAGACCTGCAAAGCCGACCACAAGCATCACCGCGCCCATTGTCATATAGACGGTCGGCCAGTCGGTCCGCTCGGCGAGGAAAAGTGCCAACGCCCCGCCCACGAGCGCAGCGATTCGATATCCCATCTGGTAAACGGTCGAGAGGATATCGATCGTCGCGACTTCGTCAGCCACATCCACACGCCAAGCATCGATAACCACGTCCTGGGTAGCGGAAGCGAAAGCACCTATTCCGGCCAACAGGGAAAACCATCCGATTGACGAAACCGGGTTCAGCGTCGCCAGAACAACCAATATCAGGCCAAGCAGCAGCTGCGCGGTAACGATCCACTGCTTCCGCTTTCCCAGTCTCTTGAGGAGCGGAACATCCACGCGGTCGAGCGCCGGCGACCAGAGGAATTTGAAGGCATAGGCCAGTCCAATTAGCGAAAATACGCCCATCGTTTCGAGATCGACTTCGGCATCGGAAAGCCACGCGTAGAGCGTGCCGAGAAGCAATGCGTAAGGCAAGCCTGCGGCGAAACCGAAGATAGCCATGAACAGGGATTTGCGATTACCCAGCGAAGCGATGACTTTGCGCCAACCCGGCTTTTCTTGCGTTTCCGTTTTGGCCACCAGATCCTCCTTAACCGTTCAGTTCGCCACTAACCGGTTATGGCAAGAAGTCCAAAATGAAATCGCTTGGCGCTTCAGAAATCGAGCAGCTTGGCCGCAACAATCGGCCCTGCGCCCGGTCTCTGAACCACAATTGCATATCGGTCAGCACCGCTCGTCTTCAAATATCGCGCGGGAACGGCATAGGTCTCGGACTTGCCGCGCCAGCTGCCCAGAACCCGCTCATCCTTCACCACATTGGTATAATGCATCGTTCGTCCGCCATTCTCGCCCCGTCCGATACGCACGGTTTCGGAGGAACTGAGCGCCATCAGGGAAACGCTGGCCATAAAGTCGGACGTACCGCTGATCGTGATCATGATCTGGCCGCTGGGATCGGTGGATGCCGTGATCAGCGGCCCTCTCCGGTCCGCCCGCCGCACCAGCGACCGTATATCGCCTTCCCGCGACCCCACTGCCCCGTCACTGCCATTGACGACGATTTGCGGGGTGTAAACGCCCGCGCCTTCACGGCCTTTCGCCGCATAGGCCCGCTGCAACCGCGTATTGGATTCCCGCGCCAGCGTATCTTTCCAGCCGAGGCGGTCCCAGTAAGTCACGGGCCGCGTGATCACCAGCAGCGAGTCGTCTTTCGCCAGCCGGCTGACCAGCAGATCCGCAGGCGGGCAGGACGAACAGCCCTGACTGGTGAACAGTTCAATGACCACTGGATGCGCAAACCGGGCGGCATCATCAGACGCTTGCCGACCAGTGGTCACCCCGGTGGAGCCAGCCTGGGCCGATGGCGCGAATTGCATGCCAAGAAAAGCAGCCAAAGCCGCTCCGGCACACAACAGACAGGGGATGAACTTGCGCATTCGGTACTCCACAGGGGTGACACTAGCCGTTCGCGCTCGCCAAGCCAAAGGTTACAGATTGCAGCGGCGCGGTTTTTCCGCCATGGATCCAGCCCATGACCGAAGAAAAACCAGCCAAAATCTATCGCGCCAAACCGACGCCGGGGGCGAAAGCACCCGCTGCTCCCAAGGCACCCGCCGGTGAGGCCCGCGAAGGCCAGCGCATCGCCAAATTGCTGGCCCGAGCCGGCGTCGCCTCACGCCGTGAAATCGAGCGGATGATCGAGGCGGGACGGATCGCTCTGAACGGCGATCTGGTCGAGCACCCCTCGCTGCTGCTCAAGAACCTGACCGGCATCACCGTCGACGGCAAACCGGTCGCCGAACCTTCGCCCGCCAAACTGTTCCGCTTTCACAAGCCCAATGGCTATCTGACCGCCGAACGCGACTTCTCCGGCAAGAAGACAATCTACGACGTCCTGCCCGCCGATATGGAACGGATCATGCCGATCGGCCGGCTCGATATGAACACCGAGGGCCTGCTCTTGATGACCACCGACGGCGAGTTCAAGCGCCAGATGGAACTGCCGAAAAACGGCATCGAACGCACTTATCGCGCGCGAACCTTCGGCGATATCAGCCAGAACCAGCTGGAAGAACTCTATCGCGGAATCACCATCGAGGGGATGCACTACAGCCCGATCACCGCCAATCTTGAACGGCGCACCGGTCGCAACCAGTGGATCGAAATGACCCTTACCGAGGGCAAGAACCGCGAAGTGCGCAAGGTGCTCGAACATTTCGGCCTCGAAGTCTCCCGCCTGATCCGCACCCGCTACGGCCCGTTCGTGCTCGGCGACCTGCAAAAGGGCGAGATTGACCAGGTCCGCCAGCATGACCTGGTCCAGTTCCGCAAGTCGCTGAAATGACTCCACCTATTTTCGTTTTGAAGTCCGTAAATAGATGCGCATAATTGCAGGCCAATGGCGCGGCAGAAAGATCGTCGCTCCCAAGGGCGATACAACCCGCCCGACCGCAGACCGCACCCGCGAACGGCTGTTCTCGATGCTGACCAGTCGGTTAGGCGATTTTGAGGATTTGCAGGTGCTCGACCTGTTCTCCGGTTCCGGCGCGCTCGGTCTCGAAGCACTCTCGCGCGGCGCGGCGCACTGCACATTTGTCGAACAGGACAAGGATGCCCTGCGGGCTCTGGAGAAGAATATTGAGGTTTTGGGCGCAGACGCCGACGTCAGGATCGGTTCGGTCCTGCATCTGGGACAAGCCCGTCAGACTTATGATCTGGTGCTTATGGATCCGCCCTATGATTCGGGCGCAGGCGCGGTGGCACTGGACAAGCTTGGTCGCCACGGCTGGTTTGCGCCGTCGAGCTGGATCGCGATCGAAACGGCGCGGCATGAAACTGTCGAAGTAAAAGGATTTGATCTCGATTGCGTCCGCGATAGCGGCAAGGCGCGCCTGCATATCCTGCGCCCGGCGGGCAACTAGCCGCCCATCAACACCGTTTTGGAAGCGGTTTCGGGTTGGTCCAGCTGCGCCGTGCTGTAAAAGGTCGTCGCCGCCATCAACAGGGTTGCGATAATCGCGCTCGTGGTCAGTCTCTTGCTCATCTCGTGTTCCTCGCGGGAAGGTTTAATATCCATTTATTGATAAATGGTGCATTGCAACATAATCTTCAACCTGTCCCTTCGGGCAAATCATGTAAAAAGCGAGCCAGTCGCGTGAACTGCCTCGCTTTTTCCTCTGATCCTTCTCCCTCACGGGAGAAGGTAGTATTTAGACATCCTTCACAAGTTCAGGACGCCCAAAATTACATTTCGCTGGCTGGCTTGCCTGGCCAATAATCCAGTGCCCGATTGCCGAAATTCAGGCCCGCTTCGCGCGGATTGATGCAGCCATCGGTGACATCGCCGCCACACACGGTATATTCCTTGCCATTCAGCATGACGGTCTGCGCCCGGCCATTGGCGCCTTTGTCAATCACCGTTGCTTTTGGATCCATCTTCGCGCCATCCTTCATCTCATGATGGTTGGCATATGCGGCTCCTGAAAAAGCCATCGATGCTGCTGTTACAGCGCTCAAAATTGCTATCTTACGCATGTTGGTCTCCAAATAAATTAGTCCTGCCAATAATACTCTTCAGCAGCGATATGGTTCCGTTCGCAGATCAGGCCCATAAACATAAAAGCGCGATTGAGCCCTTGCTCCGTCCGCCGATGTTCCCTAACTGTTCACCTGTGACCGATATCGTCAATATACCGCAAGAGAGCGATCCGCCCTATGTCCGCGGCCTGAACCCGCCGCAGCGCGAGGCCGTGCTCACCACCGAGGGACCGGTGCTGGTTTTGGCTGGCGCTGGTACTGGCAAGACCGCTGCCCTCACCCGGCGGCTCGCCCATATCGTCTTCTCGCGCAAGGCTTGGCCGAGCGAGATTCTCGCCGTGACCTTCACCAACAAGGCTGCCCGCGAGATGAAGGAGCGGATTGCCGGAATCGTCGGCGAGAGTTTCGAGGGCATGCCCTGGCTCGGCACCTTCCACAGCATCGGTGCCAAAATGCTGCGCCAGCACGCCGAGCTGGTCGGCCTGCAGAGCAATTTCACCATTCTCGACACCGACGACCAGCTTCGCCTGCTCAAGCAATTGATCCAGGCCGCCGAAATCGACGAGAAACGCTGGCCACCCCGGATGCTCGCGGGCCTGATCGACCAGTGGAAGAACCGTGGCCTCAACCCCGCCGATCTCGATGCCAACGAAAATGAGCGCTATGCCAATGGCCGCGGCCAGGAATTTTATGCCGCCTATCAGGCTCGCCTGCTGGCACTCAATGCCTGCGACTTCGGCGACCTGCTGCTGCATATCCTCAACCTGCTGAAGACCAACCGGGATATCCTGCAGCGCTATCAGGAACGCTTCAAATATATCCTGGTCGACGAATATCAGGACACCAACAGCTCGCAATATCTCTGGCTCCGCCTGCTCGCCCAGAGCCACAAGAATATCTGCTGCGTCGGCGACGACGACCAGTCGATCTATTCATGGCGCGGCGCTGAAGTCGCCAATATCCTGCGCTTCGAAAAGGATTTCCCGGACGCCACGGTGGTCAAGCTGGAGCAAAATTACCGTTCCACCCCGCATATTCTCGCCGCTGCATCTGCGCTGATCGACCACAATAGCGGCCGCCTCGGCAAGACGCTGTGGACTGAAGAAACCGACGGCGACAAGGTGCAGGTGATCGGTGTCTGGGACGGCCCCGAGGAAGCCCGGAGAATCGGCGACGAAATAGAGGCGCTGCAGCAGCTCAGGCAGGTCTCGCTCAACGATGTCGCGATCCTCGTCCGCGCCCAGTTCCAGACCCGCGAGTTCGAAGACCGCTTCATCTCGATCGGCATGCCCTACAAGATCATCGGCGGTTTCCGCTTCTACGAGCGCGCGGAAATTCGCGATGCCCTCGCCTATCTGCGCGTCATTGCCCAGCCCGCTGACGATCTCGCCTTTGAACGGATCGTCAACACCCCCAAACGCGGGCTCGGCGACAAGACCATCGAAAAAGTCCACCGCCTCGCCCGGTCGCAGGGCATCGCTTTGGCTGCCGCTGCCTATACGATCTGCGACACCGACGAACTGCCACCCCGGGCCCGCAACACTTTGCTCGAACTGATGCGCAATTTCGCTCGCTGGCGCGAGATGGCGACCAATACCGACCAGGCCGAGCTCGCCCGGATCGTACTCGACGAATCCGGCTACACCACCATGCTGCAGGCCGACCGCTCGACGGAAGCCGCTGGCCGCCTCGAAAACCTGACCGAACTCGCCCGCGCGATGGAAGAATATGAAACGCTCGGCGAATTTCTTGAGCATGTCTCGCTGGTGATGGACAATGACGCCCGTGACGACGAGGCCAAGGTCACGATCATGACCATGCACGGCGCCAAGGGTCTGGAATATGACCACGTCTTCTGCGTCGGCTGGGAGGAAGGCGTCTTCCCCTCGCAGCGCAGCATCGATGAAGGCGGCAACGCCAGTCTCGAGGAAGAACGTCGCCTCGCCTATGTCGCGATCACCCGCGCAAAAAAGAAATGCTCGATCTTCCACGCCGCCAATCGCCGCATTTACGGCCAGTGGAACAGCTCGATCCCGTCGCGCTTCATCGGCGAACTGCCGGACGACCATATCGAGCATGAGAGCAGCATGAGCGGCGGCGAAAGCCTGTGGCGCGCCAACTGGAGCGAGCACAGCGATCCATTCGCCCATCTCGCCGCCGCCAACGCCACCAGAGCCGGCAAACGCGGCCCCGGCTGGCAGCGCGCCGCAGCATCGTCGGGCGGCTTCGACAAAAACCCGCGCGTGATAAAAGAAGCCCGCCGCAGCGCCGTCTCCCTCGGCAACAAGGGCCGCGACGACGTCACCGTCGGCATGCGCGTCTTCCACACCAAATTCGGCTATGGCGAAGTGAAGGTGAAAGAAGGCAACAAGCTGGAGATCGCGTTCGAGAAGAGCGGGGATAAGAGGGTGCTGGATAGTTTTGTTGAGGTGGCTTGAGCCAAACCTAGAACACTAGGATTCAAAGCTCTGTGCAAATTCGTACAACACCCGCTTAGCCAAGTGATGAGTGCTCATTGCTTCCTCGATTGTGGTGTTTCTTATCCACGCATGCGCGAAGTCGTGACGCCAAGATAAAATTTGGTTGTATGCCTCGACTATATCTTTCCCAATTCGCTCATATAATAGATTTTTACGGGCTTTTAGGCCATCTTTGAACTTCGTGCTTATCGATGAATCGCACAATTTTGTATACTTGTGCAAATCACCGATATTTATTTTGCTATTCATTTTTGAAAAATTGTTCGTCGCAAAATTACCAAATGCTTGATGATGTCCGTTGGCGTAAGAAATAAGCGTTTCTTTAACACAGGTTTCGTATGTTGAGGCGATTGATACGACCAGCAATCCAGCCAGATCGGCTCTAAAAATTGTAGAACTCGGACCTGAATCAGGCACATGCTGATTAATCTCCCGAGTCAAATCGTCTATTTTATTCAGATATTCTTGGACTTCATTTCTAGTCATTTTTCCAGAATCTCAGCGGCCCGCGTCAATCTAGATTTAACCATCAACGTGTCCGTAGTTGGACCAGTTATAAATCGACTAAAATCTTCGTCATTTAGCAAATCATCATAATTCCGTGCCAGAACTTCTCCGTCAATGTCGGGGTTTTCAAGCATCGAAACCATGACTGCCTCCATGACAGCGGCATTAATGACCCGCTTTGGACGGAACGGCTTTTTCAAATTTTCATTTATTATCTGGGTCACTTCGCCAAATTTCTCAAAAAACCGGTCCGCGCGCTCAGTGTCAAAGTTCCTGTTTTCCTTCATGGTTCCATTTAACCAACGCAGCATGGGCTTCTCGTAATCATCCCAAACCTCGAATAATGAGAACAATCTCAAAATGAGCTCAACGTCCTTTTGGCTCTTATCCGGTTGCGGCATACCCAAAATTTTTCGCCAGTCTGGATCTTGATTCAATTCTTTCAAAGATTCTACGATTGGACCGCGATATACCGCATTTCTGATCTCTTGTGGTTTGAGCATCGTCCCACCGGTATTTAATCGTTCAAATATATGAAAAACGCTATCGGAGCCCTCATGAGGCTTAAGCTGCTTAATATTTATCGCGCGAAGCGTTGAATTCTTAAGCTTCCTTTGATCTTTTACCGAGAGTTCACTGAACTTTTTACCGTTGTATTCTGATCGTTCAGAAAGCCCTTTTAGTTTGAATATCTTTCGATTTCCCTTAGCGTCTTCTTCTCCAAAGAACCCCTCAAAGAAATACTTGACGGACATCAATCGTTGTTGCCCATCAATCACTTCGAGTTGATCTTCGTCGTTTACATACAAGAAGACCTGAGGAACCGGCAGCCCCATAAGGAATGATTCAATCAATTTTGATGCTTGATCAATTTTCCAGACGTATCTCCTCTGATAGAAAGGAATAATGATATCCTTTTCCTGAATTTTTTTCGCTAAAAGTTCCAAACTGGGGTCAGATGGTGAAACAGAAATATCAAATTCGACATAAGGAACTTCATCAATCTCTTCTTCAGTTCGAAGTTCTTCGTTTTCTGCAGCGTTTACCATTCTGGAGTCCTTTTCCGAAATGCTGGTCAATCTAATGGCGCATTATCACGACAAAATTGTATAGTCATTTATTTCATTCTTAGATTTGAGGACCTACTCCGATTTTACGAACAGTCCGCGTTCGACCTAAGCAATCACCCCACCACCGACATCTTAACCCCCAGCGCCTTCATAATCGCCAGCAGCGTATCCAGCGTCGGATTACCCCCCTCGCCCAGCGCCTTGTACAGCGCAGACCGCGACAGGCCGGTTTGCTTTTGCAGATCGGACATCCCGCGCGCGCGCGCGACATCATTGAGCGCGACGCGGATCAATTCCGCATCGCCTTCCTCGAAAACCACCGCCAGATATTCGGCGATCATCTCTTCGCTATCGAGATATTCGGTGACATCCCACGGTTTCAGTTCGATTTTGTCGGCCATTGCAATACTCACAGTTTTTTCGCCATTTCCCTTGCCCGGGCGATATCGGAGCCCTGCCTTTGCTTGGTGCCGCCGCACAGCAGAATTACGATCTCGCCGCTGTGCCGACGCGTGAAATAGAGCCGATAGCCCGGCCCATGGTCAACCCGGACCTCGCTAACTCCTCCACCAACGGACTTCACATCGCCAAATTTGCCTAGCGAAATCTTCCGGATAGCAACCGAAATGCGAGCTACCGCGTTCCGGTCCTTCAGTTTGTGAACCCAGCGCTCGTAAACGTCTGTGCGAACGATCTGAACCATCTCGCCAATATTGCGGGAACACGCTTAGTTGTCCACTATAGTAGACAAATAGACCGTAACTGTCAATCATCCCAAACCGGCGCACTGCACACGCCCGCCGCCGTTCGCTAAATAGAAGGGGCTTACAGTTCCGCTCGATCCGGCTACCCTGTGGTGATGGTGACGGAGATCAACAAGTCGGAAATTGCCTCTAACCAGGCCAGTGATACAAGCGTAAGAAACGCTTACATGGAGGTGGCTCGAATGATCCGTTTATGCGCAGCGCTAATGACGCTCCTGACCCTTGCGACGCCGGCACAAGCCGAAACTCTCGACCTCGCCCGGCTCGAAACCATTCTGGCCAGCGGCAAGCTCGGCAAAGTGACATCGGTCATTGTCGAGCAAGGCGGCATCATCAAATATGAGAAATATTTCGGCAAAGGCGGCCCCGAAGTCCGCAATGATATCCGTTCGGCCGCCAAAAGCATCACGGCGCTCGCCATCGGCCAGGCGATTGGCGATGGTACCATCGACTCGGTCGACGACAGGCCATGGGCGCTGCTGATGCCGCAGGCCAATGGTCCAAAAGGCGAAATCACCTTGCGCGACCTGCTCACCATGTCCTCGGCGCTGGATTGCAACGACTGGACACCCAAATCCCCGGGCAACGAGGAAAAAATGTATCCGAAGCGGGTGTGGCGGGACTTTGCGCTGCAGATCCCGGTCGCGAAAGATTATGTCCGCGATACCAAGGGCTTTGGGCGCTTCTCCTATTGCACCGCTGGTGCCTTCCTGCTCGGCCAATATCTCCAGGAGCGCAGCGGTATCCGCTTCGACCATTTTGTCGAACAGCGCCTGTTCGCGCCGCTCGGCATCGGTGCGGTCAAATGGAAGCGCTCGCCCAGCGGCGAGGTGCAATCGGGCGGCCAGCTCGAAATCCGCGCCCGCGACCTGGTGCCGCTGGGGCGTCTGGTCCTCAATGGAGGAATATATGAAGGCACCCGGCTGGTGCCCGCCGCTTGGATAGACGAGATGCTCATCCCGCATGTCCGCGCCACCGGAATCGACGATTATGGCTATCTGTGGTGGCTGCGCGCGTTTCGCAGCGCCGAGCGCAGCGTCACGGGCTGGTATATGTCGGGCAACGGCGGCAATAAGGTCGTCATCCTGCCCGAACTCGACGCCGTCATCGTCATGACCGCGACCAATTAAAACCAGCCCGACATGCACCAGATCACCACCGACATCGTCGAGCGGGCAGTGCTTCCGGCGCTGCTGGCTGAGCCTTCAGGGGGATGAATGGACGGGCCTGCCGGTTGATTATATTCTGGCCATCGTCCGGCTCTTCAGCCGAATCTTGTTCATCGGCAAATCCCCGCGTGATCTTTGCGTCGAGCTTGCGCAACGAGAAAACCGAGAGATGGGGCGTGCCATCTGCTTCGGACGCCTCCCTATTCAACCACTACTGCACCGGTCGCCTCACTGCTCCAATGCGGAAACTTCGCGATCAATCATCGCGACGATATGATCGCTCAGCTTCTTGTCATATTGTCCAAGCGGGATCGATTGTTGCATCAACATGCCGCCGGATATCGACAGGATTGCCCTTGCCAGACGCTCGCGCGTTTCGGCCTTGGCCGGATCGGGAGACAATAGCGTCAGCGCATCGACGATAGCCGTCCGCATCTGTTCCATAGCTTCGCGGGTAATCCCTGCAATCTTCGGATTGCGAGAGGACTCGGCGACTATTTCCGCAAACAGCACGCCGCTGTCATCTTCCGGGCCGCGGACATATTGACGGATCCACTCTTTCACTGCGTCTCGGTCCTCGATCGCAATCGAAGCCCGCAAGTCTTCAACGGCGAGGGATTCCTGCAGATCCCACTCCACGATTGCCGAGACGATTTCTTCCTTGCTGCAATAATCGCGGTAAATCTGGCCGACCAGAACCCCCGATTCCTTCGACAGTTGCGCCATACCGGTATTGTGGAACCCATTTTCAATAAACAGCTTCCGGGCAGCGTCGGTGATTTTGCTGCGGCGCTCCAGCGTTCTTTGTGTCTGTAAATCCAGCTCTTTTTTGTGATCCGCTTCCGCCACCATAGACTTTACCCTTTTTCCTCTTGACCCAAAAACTACCCATCCCTATTTGCGGTGTGAATGAGTGTTCACTCACATAACAGCACAGAGAAAAATATCTATGCCTTTTTTCCGCTCCGCAATATCGGCCTTGCTGCTTGCCGCTTGTGCAACGCTCGCTGCCTGCAGCAACGATCCAGCTGACGAAGGGAGCGCGCAAGGACCACCCGAGGTCAGCGTTATCACCATTGCGGAACAGCCAGTGACGCTGACCACCGAACTTCCCGGACGGATTACAGCCTATGAAGTATCGGAAGTCCGGCCGCAGGTGAGCGGTTTGATCACGCGTCGACTGTTCACGGAAGGGCAATCGGTCAAGCGCGGGCAACCGCTGTATCGCATCGATGCCCAGCCGCAGAGCGCGCAGGTCGCCAGTGCCAAGGCAGCGCTCGCCCGCGCCCGCGCCTCCATCGCCGCCAGCGAGGCTCTGGCCAAACGCTATGGCGAACTGGTCGAGATCAACGCCGTTTCGCGGCAGGACTATGATGACGCGGTCGCCGCCGCCGGTCAGGCGCGTGCCGATGTCGCTGCCCAGCGAGCCGCCTTGCAATCGGCTGAAATCGATCTGGCCCGCACAACGATCCGCGCGCCGATATCGGGCAGGATCGGCCGATCGCTCGTTACTACCGGCGCGCTCGTTTCCGCCTCGCAAGAAACCGCGCTGACCACCATCCAGAAGATCGATCCTGTGTTCGTGGACATTTCACAGACCAGCACCGAAATCCTCAAGCTGCGGCAACGGATTGCCGAAGGCGACCTGACCCGCGGCGATGGCGCTGCGGCGGTTGAGCTGATATTGGAAGACGGCAGCATCTACCCCGCCGAGGGCCGCCTGCAGTTTACCGATGTCAGCGTCGACCCGGAAACCGGTTCCCAGACTATCCGGGCGCTTTTTCCAAACAAGTCCAATCTCCTGCTGCCGGGCATGTTCGCTCGGGCGCGGCTGATTGAAGGATCACAATCCGATGGTATATTGGTGCCGCAACGCGCGGTGAGCCGGGATGACACCGGCGCTGCCGTCGTCATGGTCGTTGGCCCGGGTGGCAAGCTGACGCCCCGGACGCTTGTCCTGGGTCAGGTGATCGGGCAGGACTGGCTGGTCAAATCCGGCCTGAAACCGGGCGACAAGGTTGTCGTAGAGGGGGCCATGATGCTGCGCCCCGGAATGCCGGTGAAGCCCGTTCCGTGGAAAGACTCGTCGAAAAACCCGCAAGCGGGTGCCTCCTCCGCTCCCCCACAAGCCCAGCCAAAGAAGTAGATAGTCATGTCACGCTTTTTTATTGACCGCCCCATCTTCGCATGGGTGATCGCGGTGGCGCTGATCATCGCCGGTGCGCTGGCGATCAGCAACCTGCCCGTCTCGCAATTCCCCGCGATTGCTCCGCCAGCGGTCACGATCACCGCCAACTATCCTGGCGCGGATGCCGAAACGCTTGAAAAGACAACAACCCAGATTATCGAACAACAGCTCAAGGGCATCGATAATTTACGCTATTTCTCGTCCAGTTCCTCGTCTGCGGGAACGGTCACCATCACCCTGACCTTTGAGCAGGGTACCGATCCCGATACCGCGCAGGTACAGGTGCAGAACAAGCTCCAGTCCGCAACCCCGCTGCTGCCGCAAGAGGTCCAGCAGCAGGGCGTGAGAGTGAGCAAGACAACGGACAGTTTCTTGCTGGTGATCGGTCTGGTATCGGAAGATGGCAGCCACAGCGCCAGCGACCTCGGCGACTTGGTTGCCTCCAAGCTGCTGGACCCCATCAGCAGAGTGAACGGTGTGGGTCAAACCCAGTCGTTCGGCAGCCAATATGCGATGCGGATATGGGTCGACCCGATAAAATTGTCATCCTACCAACTCACCATTCCTGATGTAACCGCAGCGGTCCGGGCGCAGAATGCGCAGGTTTCGGCCGGTCAGCTGGGAGCCCAACCGGCACCGGACGACCAGATGCTCAATGCGGCTGTCTCGGTTCAATCCAGATTGCAGACGCCAGAGCAGTTTCGCGGAATCATCCTTAAATCGACTGCGGATGGAGCAAAGGTAACCTTGGCTGATGTTGCCCGTGTCGAACTGGGAGCGGAATCCTACGCCGTCAACACCCTCTACAATGGAAGCCCCGCTGCCGCTTTCGCGATCAATCTCGCCCCCGGCGCGAATGCGCTTGCCACGGTCGAAGGCGTAAAGGCGAAGGTCGCGGAGATCTCTCGAGACTTTCCGGCCGACGTACAGGTAAAATATCCTCTGGATACAACGCCTTTTGTCCGGTTATCGATCAAGCAAGTCGTCGAAACACTGTTTGAGGCGGTTCTGCTGGTTTTCCTGGTGATGTTCCTGTTCCTTCAGAACTGGCGCGCAACCCTGATCCCGACCATTGCGGTCCCGGTCGTCCTGATGGGCTCATTCGCCGTCATGGCTGTGATCGGCTTTTCCATCAACACGCTGACGCTGTTCGGCATGGTGTTGGCGATCGGATTGCTGGTCGATGACGCGATTGTCGTGGTTGAGAATGTCGAACGGCTGATGGAAGAAGAAGGACTTTCGCCGAAAGACGCCGCGCGCAAATCGATGGATGAAATCAGTGGTGCGCTGATCGGCATCGGCCTTGTGCTCTCGGCGGTCTTCCTCCCTATGGCCTTCTTCGGCGGGTCGACCGGCGTGATCTTTCGCCAGTTTTCCGTCACCATCATCTCGGCGATGATACTGTCGGTTCTCGTTGCGCTTATTTTGACCCCCGCGCTGTGTGCGACCATGCTGAAAACCCGCGAGACCAATCTGGCCGACGGGACCGGACGGCTGGCCGGTTTCTTCCGGTGGTTCAACAATACATTCGAATCCGGCAAAACAAAATATGAGCGTGGCGTGCGCAAAACCGCGCGCAACTGGCCGCGGTCGATGCTGGTCTATACGGTGATCATCCTCGGCGTTGGCCTGATATTTCTGCGCCTGCCATCGTCATTTTTGCCGGAAGAGGATCAGGGGGAAATGTTCGTTCTGGTCCAGGGGCCGTCGGGCGCGACGGAAGCCAGAACCGAAAAGGCTCTCAATCTGGTGAGAAACTATCTGATCGAAGACGAAAAAGCCAATGTCGAAGGCGTCTTTACAATCAACGGCTTCAGCTTTTCCGGCCAGGGCCAGAATGCTGGCATTGCCTTTGTCAGTCTGAAAGACTGGGAAGAGCGTCCCGGACAGGAGAACAGCGCGCAAGCGATCGCCGGGCGGGCTGCGGCGAAGTTTCAGCAATATAAGGACGGCATGATCTTTCCGATTGTCCCGCCCGCCGTTTCAGAACTGGGCAATGCGACCGGCTTTGACATGCAATTGGTCGACACCGGCAATATCGGCTATCAGGCACTGGTTGGAGCGCGCGACCAGCTGCTCGGCATGGCAGCCCAGGATCCTCGCGTTGATCAGGTCCGCCCGGTCAGTCTCGAAGATGCACCCCAGCTCAATGTCGACATCGACATGGAAAAAGCGCGCGCGCTCGGGCTCAATATCAGCGAGATCAACGCGACCATCGCGTCGGCCTGGGGCAGCAGCTACGTCAATGATTTCATCGACAAGGGACGGGTGAAACGGGTGTATTTGCAGGTTGACGAGCAATACCGGCAGCGGCCCGATGACATCGGCAAATTGTTCGTCCGCAGCCAGAACGGTGAGATGACGCCTTTCACAGCATTTTCGACCCTGACTTGGGCCAAGGCTCCGGTCCAGCTCACGCGCTACAATGGTCAGCCAGCGATGCAGATTCAGGGCGTGCCCGGTGCTGGCTTGAGCAGCGGCGATGCAATCGCCGCGATGGAAGAGCTGCAGGCGAAATTGCCGCCTGGAACCTCGCTCGAATGGACTGGCCTGTCCTACGAAGAACAGTCCGCTGGCAGCCAGAGCGTGATGCTATATTCGCTTTCGCTTCTGATCGTGTTCTTGTGCCTTGCTGCGCTCTATGAAAGCTGGTGGATTCCCCTGTCCGTCATGCTGGTCGTGCCGCTGGGTGTGTTTGGCGCTCTGGCTGTTGCCGCGATGAGCGGACTGGACAATGATATCTATCTCCAGGTTGCGCTGATCACGACCATGGGGGTCGCCGCGAAAAATGCGATCCTGATTGTCGAATTTGCGCAGGAAAAGATCGCTGGCGGCATGAACGCCTTCGAGGCCACGGTCGACGCGGCGACCCAGCGACTTCGACCGATCCTGATGACCAGTCTCGCTTTTGTATTCGGCGTGCTGCCGCTGGCGATCACCACCGGCGCGGGCGCAGGTGGACAGAATGCAATCGGACGCGCTGTTGCCGGCGGGATGACCGGAGCAACGATATTGGCGATCTTCCTGGTGCCAACATTCTTCATCGTCGCCGCCCGCTTCCTCGGAGGCGTCGACACAACCGAACCGGAGACCGTGCAAGAAAAGGATTCCAAAAAGGAACCAGAAACAGGCGGCTCCACCACAATTGCGACGGAAGATTGAACATGTTGATCCGTAGTTCACTGCCATTTGTTCTTGTCTGCTCGACGGCTCTTGCCGGTTGCAGCATGGCACCGACCTATGTCCGCCCGGAAATGCCGGTGCCGACGGAATTGCCAGCCGGGGGCGTATATCCTCCTGCGGCCAGCGATGCGCCAGATATCACGCGCATTGGCTGGCGCGATTTCTTCACCGATCCGCGGCTCGTCCAGCTGATCGATACCGGGCTCGAAAACAATCGCGATTTGCGGATCGCGGCAGCCAATGTCATGCAGGCACGGGCACAATATAGGGTCCAGCGCGCCGATCGCGTGCCCTCCGTTGGCGTATCGGGCGTTGCAAGCAGATCGCAACCGATCACATCCAGTCCGAATGTCTCTCTTGAAAATTATGCACTGCAGGGCGGCTTTTCCGCTTTTGAGCTCGATCTTTTCGGCCGGGTGGCGAATCTATCACGCGCCGCGCAAGAGCAATTTTTCGCCAGCGAAGAAGCGCAGCGCGCAACCAGGATCAGCCTGATCGCCGAGATCGCCTCGGCCTGGCTGCAAATGGCGGCCGATCAGGATCAACTGCGGATCAGCCAGAATGCGCTGACCTCCTTTCAGGAAAGCCTGCGCCTCTCCGAAGCCCGTTTCCGGATCGGCGTGGCCTCCGAACTGGAGGCGCGACAAGCCGAGACCGCCTTTCAGAGCGCACGGGCCGATATCGCCGCTCTGAAAAGCCAGATTGCCCAGGATCGCAATGCCATCAACTTGCTGGTCGGCACCCAGGCACCAGCCGATCTGCTGCCCGACGCACTGGGGACCGGCGGCTATACTCTCGATGCCTTGCCAGGCGAGATCGACTCACGCGTCCTGCTGCAACGTCCGGATGTGCTGCAGGCGGAGCATCAATTGATCGCTGAAAATGCCAATATCGGCGCGGCTCGTGCGGCCTTCTTCCCGAACATATCGCTGACTGGACTGCTCGGAACAGCCTCCAATGCGCTGGGCGGACTATTTGGCAGCGGCAGCTTCTCTTCCTCCGCTGAGGGCGCACTGGCCCTGCCTATTTTTGACGGCGGGCGGAACAAGGGCAATCTCGATTTTGCCAAAGCCTCCCGCGAACTTGCGCTCGCCAACTATGAAAAGGCGATCCAGACCGCCTTCCGCGAAGTTGCTGATGCCCTGGCCCAGCGGGGAACCATTGACGAGCAGCTGGCGGCCCAATCCGACAGAACGGTGGCGGCAGAAACGACGTTGCGGCTCTCCGAAGCAAGATTTGAAGCCGGTGTTGACTCCTATCTCGTGGCGCTGGACGCGCAACGAACGGCCTATAGTTCGCAGCAACAGCTGGTCGATACAAGGCTGGCGCGAGCGCTCAACCTGATCAATCTTTATCGGTCGCTAGGCGGCGGAATGTCCACCACTCCTTGATTTTTGCGGGATTACGGATATCCTCTCCAAAAATAGGTGATATAACCTAACAAAGAGAGGATTTAACATGGGCAAATTTCCCGATGACCGGACCGACGATCCCAGCAGGATCATACTGCAATCGCTAATCTGCATGTTGCGCGAGAAAAATATTCTGAACCGGGCCGATATTGAGGAACTATGCGACCGGGTTGCAATGCGCGCCGCAGAAGCAGAACGCGATCCGCTGCCCTGCTCCGCCAAAGCGGCCGCAGTGGCGGCTGAGGAAATGATGCAGATCGGCGAATTTGTCGGCCAGCTCTATGGCGGAAAACATTTGCGCCGCTAACGGCTAGGATATTGCGAACGCAAAACAAGCGCAACGCTGTCACTAATGAGGCCGCTTCGCCCAACGATGCCCTGTGTGAGCATTTTAATTTCGGCACCTGTGATACTGGGTGACAATGCTCAGCTTGGCAGTTTCATTATTGCCCGCGCCGTTTTCGAATATTCTTTCGTACAACAATGAAAGTGGTGCTGATCGCCACCACCATGAGCGCAATCAGACTATAAGCGATTATCAATCGAAGCTCCATTCTATTACTCGCCCTCTCGCTGGTCGGCTTGATCTTCTTCGGCAAATTCCCGGGTGATTTCCGCGTCGAGCTTGTCGCGCGGACTCTCATGTCCAGCTTCCCGCTTCTCCGCCTGGATCGCTTCAATGCCCCAAGCCTTTGCTGCGGCTGCCGCAACCTTACGTCTGCTTAGCAAAGGATCATTGGCAGCCAGGTCGAGTTGCCGCGCTTCCTGTTCCCGGCAGGTTGATGCTTTTACACGCATGACTTTCGCCTTTCCTGTTCGATCATTTGCTGCGGTTGGTTTTCATGTTCTCGAGTCCCGCGACGACCCCTGGCTTGCCAGAAGCGTTGGACGCGTTGGTCTTCACCTTGGCCGCTTTCGGCTTGCGAATTTCCTTGTTCGATTTCTTCTGTGATTTGGCCATGATAATATCCTTTTGGATGGAAACGGATGCAGGCGGTGGTTGCCGGAACACCATCAGCTTGCATGACAGGGATGATCTGGGTTGCGGCACGGCGTTCGGCGTAACAGGCAGTTCGGCGAAATCTCGGCGGTAATCTTTGACAACTATTGGCTCAAAAACTTCTGATCACACAGAGTTGAGCCCGTCATTCTTGCGACAACGGGACCGCAGTGGGTCGGTTTCCATATAGGTATCGATCAGGCCGATTGTAAGACATCGTCTTATATCCTGATGCTTTGTGCTGGTCGAAGCGATTGCACAGTTATCAGGATTGGATATAGCAATCGCATGACCCTGACCCCGTCCGAAGCCGAAAAACTGCGCAGCGACGCGATCACCCATTTGCGCGCCGGTGACGCCGCCAAAGCGCGACCGATGCTGGAACAAATTTGCGCACCGGACAGCGGCGTGGAACCGCAATGGCTGCTCCTTGCCCATGCGTGCCGTATGCTGGGCGACGATCAGGGCGAAGAAGCGGCGCTGCAAAAGCTCCTGATGATCGACAAGCGCCATCTCCCTGCCCTGCTGCTGATGGGCGAGCTCAAGGCACGGACCGGGGATGACCGGGCGGCAAACAGCTTCTACAAGGCGGCGCTCAACATGGTCAGCGTCGGCGCTACGGTCTCCGCAGATTTACGCCCCAAACTGAAGCAGGCCGAAGAATTTCTCGCCGGCGCTCACGGCCGCTTTGAAGCGTTTCTGCTTCAAAAGCTGGATGCGACCGGCCTGTCTGGCGAGGACACCCCGATACCCGTGCGCCACGCGATCGATCTGCTGATGGGCCGCAGAGAGATATTCTACCAGAAACCTTCGCTGTTCTACTATCCCGGCATGCCGCAGCGGGAATTTTACGAACGATCGGAATTCCCGTGGCTGGCAGAAATGGAAGCGGCCATTCCGGCGATGCAGCAGGAACTGCGCGATGTGATCGCACGGACGCAGGAGTTTCAGCCCTATGTTCAGGGGCAGCCCAACCGCCCGCGGCCGAACAACCCGCTACTCGACGATCCCAGCTGGGGCGCCCATTATTTCTGGAAAGACGGCGTCGAGATCACCGAAAATTCGGCCCATTGTCCCAAGACGATGGCGGCACTCGCTGCCGCGCCGATCCCGGTCATTCAGGAACGCTCGCCGATGGCGCTCTACTCCGTGCTCGAACCGGACACTCATATCGCCCCGCATTACGGGATGCTCAACACCCGGCTGATTTGCCATATCCCGCTGATTTTGCCACCCGATTGCGCGATACGCGTCGGTAGCGAGACCCGCCCCTGGCAAGAGGGGCAAGCGCTGGTTTTCGATGACAGTTTCGAACATGAAGCCTGGAACCGCAGCAATCAGCGGCGGGTCATTTTGCTGTTCGAAATCTGGCGCCCGGAAATTTCTGCGGACGAACGACAGGCGCTGACGACGATTTTCGAAGCGATCAATGAATATCAAAAGCCGGTCGAGATATAAGCAGCATCGCCAGCGGGTGACTGCGCCCTCGACTGTAATATCCTACAATATAGCGTCGCCCATTCCGAGCATTTTGCCATTGGTCACGATCACGCGGTCGCCCAGCTTCGCCTGCTCGAACAATCGCCGCGCAAATTCCAGCGGCACACCGATGCAGCCGCGCGTGCCCCATCCCCATTTGACGTCCGAAGCATGGATCGCCACCCCGTCATTGGTCAGGCGCAGCATATAGGGCATCGGCGAACCATAGATATTGGAGACATGGTCCGCGTCCTTCTGGGTGATCGGGAAAACGCCGGTCGGGGTCGGTTTTTCGGAATCGCCAAAGGTAATTACCGCCGCGCCGATTTCATAACCGGCCCGGAACACCGAAATGCTCTCGGCCTTGAGATCGACGGTCACGACGAGCTCGCCTTCCGGCACCCCTTCGTCGTCCCACTTGTAATAACCATGCACGAACGGCTCGTCGATCTGCAGTATCCGCTTGACCACGAATGTATCGCTGAGCGGCAGTTTTTCGGCGATATCGAACGAGCCGGTTTCAGGTTCCACGCTGTCGGGCACATTCTGAATTACCGGCTCGGGATCGACATTTGCGGCAACCACCGCCTTGGACGGCGTTACAGTCGCGCCATCGGAATCGGCGGCCGGGCGAGTCAAACCCATCACCAGCATCGCAACAATCGCCAGGGCTGTTACCAGCAAAACCGATGCGCTCACCCGATAGGCTATTTTCTCGACCATGAATCATACTCCATCTGTTAACGGAATATTTACCATGGATTGGAGCGAAAGAACGACCGATTTTCGCGGCGTCCCGCAGCGGTACGGCAGCACATGATATGTTAAGCAGGTGCGTTAAGAGACAGCGTTAACAGGTGTCATCGAGCACCCGCGCTGGCAGGTGCCCCATTTGAAGGCGTTCAATACAACAGATCACTTCCCGCCTCGGGCGGGAGGCACATGCCTAGAAAACCGCTTTTGCCTCGTCCTCTTTCATCATCGCCTTGCGGACCAGCGGGATTGGCGGGCCACCATAGCTGAGGAACTCGTCATGAAATTCCTTCCAGCCAGCAGTCTCGCCGCCATCTTCGGCCTTCTGCTTCGCGAAATGGGCGTTGGTCCAGTCTTCCCGCAACTTGCGGATCATCAGCTTGCCCATGGTGTAATTGAGATAGGCCGGATCATAGGTCCCCCGAGCCGCCTGCTGGTCGGCATTGCCTTCATCCTGATAGCATTGTTCGAGGAACATTTTCTTCGACTCGGCAACCGTCATCGCCTGCGAATGCAGACCGATCGCCGAGAGGAACCGGCAATCCCGCAGCAACGCATTGGACAGCTGGCCGATATGGGTTTCCTGGTCGCCCTCGTTGAGACCGGCTTCCCACATCATTTCCTCACCATAATGCGCCCAGCCCTCGGCAAAGGCATAGCCGACGAACAATTTGCCGAAAATCGAATTGGCGCGGTTGCTGTGCAGGAAATTCAGGAAATGGCCGGGCCAGACTTCGTGCACCGACGTGAACAACAGGTCCTTGGTGCCCGGAATATAGGCTTCCCGCTTGGCTTCGTCCCACGACGGATCGGGCGGCGAGATATAATAGACGCTCGGCAGGCCTTTTTCATAGGGTCCGGGAATGTCGATATAGGCGCTGTTCTGCCGGTTATAGGGTGGCGATTCTTCGACCTTCGCCTGTTCGGTGCCAGGGATCGACACGATATCCTTTTCCACCAGAAACGCGCGCAGACCCGGCAATTGCAGGCGGGCTTCCTCGACCGGTCCGTCGGCCGGCTTGTCGCTGGCCATTTTCGCCATACAGTCGCCGATGCTCGCACCCGGCGCAAATTCGCTGCACGCCTCGGCCAGCGCGTTCTGGTTGCGCTTCAGATCGGCCCGGCCGATCGCTTCCAGTTCGGCGAGCGAAATATTCACGCCTTCCGTCTTGCTCAGCATCGCGGCAAATTTTTCGGCACCCAGAGCATAGCCGTCCTTGGTCGCCGGCACCGAGCCGATATGACCGGCCAGATCCTTCATCGCCGCCGCGGCTGCGGCAGCCGCCACATCAAATTGCCGCTGCAAATCGGCGTCTTTCACCTCGGCAAAGGCGGATTTTGCGTCGCCGGTATAATAATCGGCAAATCCGCCAAAGCCGGCCTGGCCGAGCTTGACGTAGGTTTCGGGCAGCGGCAATTTCAGATTGGCCTTTATCTGGGCAGCCGCGGCCGGAACGTTGTTGGCATATTTGATAAACGCCTTCATCCGCGTCTCGGCATCGGCATAGGGCCGCGCGATATAGACATTGGGATCAAGCGCACCGATGTAGAATTCCGGATTTTTGTGTGGCCAGTCGGCGGTTTCGAGCCAGAAAAGCTCGCCCTCCATCACATTGATCAGATAATCCCGCTCAAACTGCTCCGCTTCGCTCAGATCAGCGGCGTCAATCGCCTGCGCAGCGGCTATCGCCTTTTTGCGCATGTCGATCATCTTGGTGAGACCGTCGGGGCTCCAGTCCGGAAGCTGACCGTCAAATTCGTGCTTGCCCTGATAGATGGCAAATGTCGGATTGAGTGGAAAATAGCCGTCCAGAAAATTCGAAAGATAACTGCCCCAGGCGCTGCTGCTGTCAATTTGCATCGCAGCCCTTGGCTCGGCGTCGACCTGCTGGCATCCACTCACCGTCAGGGCAGCCAGCGAAACTGCCAGCATCAAATTGCGGATCTTCATCATTTTCTCCTGGGGAACCGTTGCATCAATAATTTCTAGCAACCACGATTTGCATCGCCGACAACAGCTTGGCCAGTATTTTTCGACGAACCGCTTTCCACCAATCTGCTAGGCCAGAAACGAATTGATTGCAGCCACTTGCCTGAATCGCTAGCAGATATTCCGTGATCGATCCTGCTCCACATCCCTTCTCCATCGCCAATTATCGCTACCTCTGGTTTTCGCGACTGGCGTCAATGTTCGCGCTCTATGCGATGATGCTCATCGTCGGCTGGCAGGCCTATAATCTCGCCCGCGAAGATATGGGGATCAGCGCATCGGCCGGAATCTTGGGGCTGCTCGGCTTGCTGCAGTTCGTACCCCTGTTCATCCTGACGCCGCTGGTCGGATGGGTTGCTGACCATATGGACCGCCGCTGGATTGCGCGCGTTGTACTGGCCGCACAGGCGTTGATTGCGCTCACTCTCGGGTTGCTCACCGCAACCGGCGGCATCACCCTCTGGAACATCTACATCATTGCTGTGCTGCTCGGTATATGCCGGGCGTTTCTCGGGCCCGCAGTCACATCGCTCGCGCCCAATCTCGTGCCGAAAGCTTCGATTCCCCGCGCCATCGCTCTCTCCACCATCGCCTGGCAGGTCGGTGTCATCGCCGGTCCAGGCATGGCCGGGCCCTTGTACAAGGTCGACGAGTCGCTGCCCTATTTCGTCTGCGCCGGCCTCTATGTGCTGGCGACCCTGGCGATTTTCCTGATCGGGCCGGTTCCGCGCCCCGAAACAGACCGGACAAAGGGACCCTTGCAACAGGTCGGCGAAGGCTTGTCCTATGTCTGGACCAACAAGCTGGTGCTCGGCGCCATAACGCTGGATCTTCTGGTGATGTTCCTGGCCGGCGCGACCGCCATGATCCCGGTATTCGCAAAGGACGTGCTGCACGCGGGTGAAATCGGCCTGTCGCTGCTCGCAGCCTCGCCCGCGGTTGGCGCAGTGATCGTTGCAGTCATCTTTTCCTTTGTCCCGCTCAGCAAGAATGTCGGCAACAGCATGCTGGTGGCGATGGCCGTTTTCGGACTGGGTACGATCGGTTTTGGTTTCAGCAAAAATCTTTACCTCTCAATGGCCTGCCTCGGCGTCTGCGGTGCCGCGGACATGTTCGGCGTCTATGTCCGCGGTTCGCTGATTCAGCTGCATACACCCGATGCCAAACGGGGACGAGTCGGCGCCGTGAGCCAGATGACGATCAGTGCATCGAACGAACTGGGCGACGCTCTGTCCGGTGGCCTCGCCGTTTTGGTCGGACCGATCGCCGCCATTGTAGCGGGCGGTGCCGGTGCTATAGTGGTAACAGGACTATGGTCGCGCCTGTTTCCCCAACTGGGCGCTGCCAAGACATTTGATCCGCCGGAGGGACTGGAACCGGCAGAAAAAGAACAGACCAACAGGAGTGCAGGATAATGATTCCCAATACTATTCTCGAAACCATTGGAAACACACCGCATATCAAGATGCAGCGCCTGTTCGGCGATGCCAATGTCTGGATCAAATCCGAACGCGCCAACCCCGGCGGATCGATCAAGGACCGAATCGGCCTTGCAATGATCGAGGCGGCGGAGAAATCCGGCGCGCTCAAGCCCGGCGGCACGATCATCGAGCCGACCTCCGGCAACACCGGCGTCGGTCTGGCGATGGTGGCCGCGGTCAAGGGCTATACGCTGGTGCTGGTGATGCCCGAGTCGATGTCGCTCGAACGCCGCCGGCTGATGCTGGCCTATGGCGCAACCTTCGACCTCAGCCCGAAAGAAAAGGGCATGAAGGGCGCAATTGAGCGCGCACAGGAACTGGTCGACCAGACCCCGGGCTCATGGATGCCGCAGCAGTTTGAAAATCCCGCAAATTTCGAAGTGCACAAGCGCACGACGGCGATCGAAATCCTGAACGATTTCAAGGACAATCCGCTGGACGCAATCATCACCGGCGTCGGCACCGGCGGCCATATCACCGGCGTTGCCGAAGTGCTGAAAGAGCACTGGAGCCGTCTGAAAGTCTATGCCGTCGAGCCGACCTCGTCTCCGGTAATCAGCGGCGGCCAGCCCGGCCCGCACCCGATCCAGGGCATCGGTGCCGGCTTCATTCCCGGCAACCTGCACACCAAGAGCATCGACGGCGCGATCAAGGTCGAGCCTGCCGACGCCAAGGCGATGGCGCTGCGGGCGGCCAAGGAAGAAGGTATGCTGGTCGGTATCTCCTCTGGCGCGACACTGGCGGCCATTGCCCAGAAGCTGCCCGAACTGGGCGAAGGCGCGAAAGTGCTCGGCTTCAACTATGATACCGGTGAACGCTATCTGTCGGTCCCCGAGTTTCTGCCCGAAGAATGAGTTCCATCGAAGTCCAGCAGTTCACCTATCAGCACGGTGATGTATCGTTGGCAGGCTATATGGCACAACCCAGTCGCTATCCGCGCGCTGGAATATTGATTGTGCCAACGATCGCTGGTCCGACCAAGCTCATGTATGATCGCGCCCGGTGGCTGGCTTCGCTCGGCTATAGCGCGATGGTATGTGACCTGTACGGAGCAGGTCCGCTCCAGGACATTCGTGAAGCCCGCCGGCTGGCCGATGCCTTGCGCTCGGATGTGGAATATTATCGCGAGCGGTTCCGCTGCGCGCTCGAAGAATTGCGCAGACGATCCAAGCTTGCCAATAGCCGGATCGGCGCCATCGGCTATTGCATGGGCGGTGAAATAGTGCTCGAAATGGCGCGTTCCGGAGAAGATATTGCTCTCGTTGTCAGCTTTCACGGCCTGCTTGCGACGCCCCTTCCCGCGAAACGGGGCGTGATCAAATCGCGGATTCTGGTCTGCCACGGCCGGGCTGATCCGTTTGTTCCGCCAAAGCAGATGCGAGCATTCCTGGAAGAGATGGATTTTGCAGGTGCCGATTGCCACGTGCATATCTATTCTGGCGTCCTGCACGGATTCACCGATATCAGCAATAATGCCACGTCGGTCGAACCGGTCCGCTATAACGAGTCGGCAGACCGGCAGAGCAAGGCCGCCATGCTCAGCATGTTCGAAGAAGTCTTTGAACATAAAAAAACACCGGACCAATATTAGGCCCGGTGTTTCAGAGGGGATAAAAAGCCGGGTCTAGTCCGGCTCGCCATCACCATCATTGTCGAGCAAATCCGGCGCGCCGTCGCCATCGCTGTCCCAGGCATCCGCCTGCCCGTCACCGCTGCGATCCCAGCCATCCATTACCCCATCACCATCGGTATCCAGGGTCGGGGCCGGAATTTCGGGTTGCATATCATCTGACGGTGAGGGTTCTGCTGCTTGAGCCGGTAGCGATAGCCCGAGTCCGACAACCATCAGAAAAGGCATCATGCGGCTCGCCCGCGTTACGCTTATATTGGAATGCATTGCATATACTCCTTATGCTTCTCATTCCCCTGTCACCTGCTCGTCTGACAGGTTCGTCTCGAAGGGTCTATCCGCCTTCGTCAGTCCGGGCACGATAACGGACAAATGTCAGTTTCCCGCCGTTTGTCGGCCAATATGCACCGTTCATCACGCCTCGACTTCGTGGCGCTTTCGGCAGATTCTTGGCAACAGTTGGTCGAAATATGGTCACATTCTCATATATATTGAGAGAAACGGGTCGCGGAAGTTACAACTGGAGGTTGCTTGCCATGACCATGCAAGATGCCCGGCCTGCCGTCGCAAAGGCACCCACTCCATCCAAACGGCCCCTTGTCATCAGGATCGGCAAGCGCCTCCGCGGTACGCTCAATCGCCTGGCCACCGCCCAATCGAAAATCGCGACCGATCCGGTCCTGTCCGCCGATGCATTCCCCTGGACCGTTCGTCTGGCGGAACAGTGGCAGACCATCGCGCAGGAAGCCGCATCAATCTTGCGCCACCGCGACGCTGTACCACCGCTCAAGGACATCTCGCCGGATCATGCGCGGATTGCCGGCGACGGCAACTGGCGTTCCTTCTTTCTGGTCGGCTATGGATATGAAGTCGCAGAAAATTGTGCACGTGCTCCGCAAACCGCCGCGCTGGTTCGGCAAATTCCCGATCTCAACTCTGCATTTTTCTCCATTCTGGAGCCCGGTGCCGCGATTCCGCGCCATCGCGGAGTCACGCGCGGTCTTGTCACCTGCCACCTTGGGTTGATCGTTCCCGATCGTCCCGAGCAATGTATGATGCAGGTCGAAAATACCGAACTGTTCTGGGAGGCCGGCCGATGGCTGGTGTTCGACGACAGCCACTATCATCAGGTGCACAATAGCACCGATCAACGGCGCGTCATTCTGCTGTTGCAGGTCAAAAGACCGATGCGCTGGCTTGGCCGTATCACCAACAACTTGGCCTTATCGGCGATTCGCCGGTCACCCTTTGTACAGGATGCCCGGCGAAATCTCGACATGTGGGAAGAAGCCTACCGGCAAGCGGAACAGAATGAAGCCGCCTGATGTACCGGTTCAGGCCACCGCGAACATTTCAGGATCCAGCGCCATGATCGCGTCGCTGCCGCCTTCTATCTTGCGACGGAGGGATCCGGCATCCGGCATGAAACGTTCCGCGAAATATTGCGCCGTCACCAGCTTGGCCTCGTAATATTTCGCATTGTCGGTGCCGGCATCCAGAGCGGCCTGTGCGGCTTCGCTCATCCGCAACCACATCAGGCCAAGCGACACGATGCCCATCAGATGCATATAATGATAGGCACCGGCACCCGCATTGTTCGGATTGGCCAGGCCATTTTGCATGAACCACATGGTCGCTTTCTGCAGTTCGCCATTGGCCTTTTCCAGCGCTTCGGCAAATTTCGACAGCTTTGCATGTTCCTTGGCTTTGGCAATCTCGTCGGCGACAACTTTGAAAAAGGCCTGGACGGCTCGGCCACCGTTCTGGCCCAGCTTCCGACCGACCAGATCCATCGCCTGGATGCCGTTGGTGCCCTCGTATATCATCGCAATCCGCGCATCGCGCACGAACTGCTCCATCCCCCACTCGGTGATATAGCCATGGCCACCATAGACTTGCTGCGATTCCGTGCAGATGTCATATCCCTTTGCGGTGCCATAGCCCTTGATGACGGGCGTGAGCAGGCTGACCAGATCATTGGCGAACTGCCGCTCTTCCTCGGTCTCCGCCTTGTCGGCCAGATCGACCTGCAACGCACCCCAGAGCACCAGCGCCCGCATCGACTCGGTAAACGCCTTGCCGTCCATCAACATCCGCCGGACATCGGGGTGGACGAACAGCGTATCCGCTTTTTCTTCCGGATCCTTGGCGCCGGTGAGTGCCCTGCCCTGACGGCGATCTCCAGCATAAATCACCGCATTCTGATAGGCGATTTCGCCCTGCGCCAGACCCTGCAGCCCTACACCCAGCCGCGCCGCGTTCATCATGATGAACATCGCGCGCAAGCCCTTATTCTCTTCGCCGACCATATAGCCGGTGGCGCCATCATAGTTCATCACGCAGGTGGCGTTGCCGTGAATGCCCATTTTCTCTTCGATCGAGCCGCAGCTCACCTTGTTGCGCTCGCCCAGCGACCCGTCGTCGTTGACGAGGAATTTGGGAACGATGAACAAAGATATGCCCTTTGAACTGTCCGGTGCACCCGGCGTCTTCGCCAGCACCAGATGGATGATATTTTCTGCCAGATCATGCTCGCCGGCAGAGATGAAGATCTTCTGGCCGGTGATCGCATAATTGCCGTCCGCCGTCGGTTCCGCCTTGGTGCGGATCAGGCCCAGATCGGTGCCGCAATGCGCTTCGGTCAGATTCATCGTCCCGGTCCACTTGCCGGAAATCATCTGGGTGGCATATTTCTGTTTCTGCTCTTCGCTGCCTTCGGTCAGGATCGAGGCAATCGCACCCTGGGTCAGGCCGGAATACATTTCCAGCGCCTGATTGGCAGACACCATGAATTCCATCACCGCATTGCCGACCACGCGCGGCAGGCCCTGACCACCGAATTCTTCGGGCGACGACAAGGTCGTCCAGCCGCCGTCTGTCAGTTTTTGATAGGCTTCCTTGAACCCCTTCGGCGTGGTCACCGAGCCATCAGAGTGACGGATACATCCTTCTGCATCGCCCGACTGGTTGAGGGGGTGCAGCACTTCGGTCGAGAATCGTCCGGCTTCGGTGAGGATCGCGTCGACCATTTCCGGCGTCGCATTTTCAAAGCCGCTGACATTGGAATATTTTTCGAGCTTGAGAACTTCGTTGAGAATGAACCGGACTTCGCCGATCGGAGCGGTATAACTGGGCATGATCTTCTACTTTCTAAAAAAGGCGGGAACCGGATCGAACCGGCGTTGATCCTCTATTGTTGCTGCGCTTTTGCATCCGCCATGGCGGCCTGCACAGTCTTTATAAAACCGGTCAATTCCTTGATCGAACTGTCGATGTCGGCCCGCTGTTTCTTCAGCGTATCGACCTTTTCCTGACATTTTTCGACCGTAACCTGCATCTGCGTCTGCCGACCATCACCGACATCATAGAGATCGATCATCTCGCGAATCTCAACCAGACTGAACCCGACATTCTTCGCGCGCATGATCCACGCAAGACGCGCCCGGTCGCGTTTGGTATAGACCCGCGACAATCCCTTGCGATCCGGAGCAATCAGCCCCTCGTCCTCATAGAAACGGAGAGCGCGGGCGGTAACGCCAAATTCTTCAGACAGGTCGGATATCGTGTAGGTTTCCCGATTCTTCAGATCCGGGGTATCAAGTTCGGCATGGCTTGGCGGCTTTGACATGCCCGTCTTATAGCTTACGCTAACGTAAACGTCAATGCTATCCGCCGGGGCAGAGATTCTCGAAATCGCGGCCAGTGGTCGACCGCGCAACCGCGTCGCCCTCGCCGATCATGTAGAAGCTGACCCCTTCGAAACCGGCGCGCCGGCTGCAATAGCTGGCACAGCCGTCGGGCAGTTCCCCGGGCAATTCCAGCTCAACACCATCAAATCGGGCGGTGAAGCTGCATGTTTCTTTGCTGTTGAGCGTGATCCGTACTTTTTCGCCATCGCGCTCCGCTTCGCCCAGCCCCTCGCATTGGGTTCCCGGCCCAAACACCGCGATCATTCCGATCTGATAGCCGTTTTCGTCATTGCCGACCGCGCAGAACCGGTCGGTTCCCAGATCGCTCCGTCTTTCAAAGGCGCCGGACAGCGTGACATTGCGAACATCGGGTATCACCCCGGCATCGATAGCGGCCTGCTCAAGGGCGGAGATTTCCTCGGCCGGTTTTTCCGTATCGACCTTTTCCTGGGCACAGGCCGCCAGTGCAAGCGCCAGAACCAGTGGCCACAAGCGAGTCAAGCAACCGGCTCCAGCTCGCCATCGACGATTTTCCGGTAAAAGCAGCTGCGCTGGCCGGTGTGGCACGCCGGACCTGCCGGGACCGCCTTCACCCACAAGGCGTCCTGGTCGCAATCAATCCGCAGCTCGGTCACAGACAGGATATTGCCCGACGTCTCGCCTTTCTTCCACAGGCACTGGCGGCTGCGCGAATAGAAATGCGCCACACCGCTATCCTGGGTCAGTTGCAGGGCCTCGGCATTCATATGCGCCAGCATCAGCAGCTCTCCGGACGAATCGTCGGTCACCACCGCAGTGATCAATCCGTTCGAATCATATTTTGGCTGGAGCACGGTTCCCGCCTCGCGATCATTGGCAATATTGGTCATGGCAGTGGATTAAGGCCCGATCCGGTCCCGCGCAACGGCTAAAGACGCAATGGTTCGCCCCTGTCGCGGCTGCTTGGCGTAATATTATGATTTTATGACATTGGGGGCAGACAAAGGCCCGTTTCAAACCTATATGGCTCACATCCCCGCCGCACCATTGATTAGCCAGGTGATATATGCTGACAACCCACCCGTTTGATGACGACAAGCTACGGGAAGAGTGTGGCGTTTTCGGAGTAGCCGGAATTGAAGACGCAGCCGCCATGGTTGCGCTCGGCCTCCACGCACTGCAGCATCGCGGACAGGAAGCAGCGGGCATTACCTGCCGGAACGGCAAGGAATTCTACAGCCATCGCGCGCTGGGCCCGGTCGCGGGCAATTTTGACAGCGAAGAAGTGATCCATCGCTTGCGGGGCGATTCGGCCTGCGGCCACGTCCGCTATTCAACGACCGGTGCCGGCACATTGCGCAATATCCAGCCGCTGGAAGCAGACCTTGCATCCGGCGGCTTTGCGATTGCCCACAACGGCAATATCTCGAACGCCATGACCTTGCGCGACGAACTGGTGCGGCATGGTTCAATCTTTCAGTCGACCAGCGACACCGAGGTCATCATCCATCTGCTGGCTACGTCCAAATATCGGACTTTGCTCGACAAATTTATCGACGCCCTGAAACAGGTCGAGGGCGCCTATTCGCTGATCTGCATGACCGCCAATGGCATGATCGCCTGCCGCGATCCGCTGGGCATCCGGCCGCTGGTGATGGGCCGCATCGGCGAAGCCTATGTGTTCTCGTCCGAAACGGTGGCTCTGGATCTGGTCGGCGCGGAATATGTCCGCAGCGTCGAACCCGGCGAACTGATCGTCGTGACCAACGGCGAATTGCGTTCCCATCGCCCGTTCGCCGATGCCAAGGCCCGCCCCTGCATCTTCGAACATGTTTATTTCTCCAGACCCGATTCAATCGTCGATGGCAAATCGGTCTATGGCGTGCGCAAGGGCATTGGTGCGCAACTGGCGACAGAAAGCCCGGTCGACGCCGATCTGGTGATCCCCGTCCCCGACAGCGGTACTCCGGCAGCGCTCGGTTTCGCCGAACAATCCGGCATTCCGTTCGAGCTGGGCATCATCCGTTCGCATTATATCGGCAGAACCTTCATCCAGCCGGGCGATGGCGTCCGCCATCTCGGCGTCAAGCTCAAGCACAACGCCAACCGCCCGCTGGTCAACGGCAAGAAAATCGTGCTGGTCGATGATTCGATCGTGCGCGGCACCACCAGCATGAAGATCGTCCAGATGATGCGCGAGGCCGGCGCTGCCGAAGTTCATATGCGGATCGCCAGCCCGCCGACCATGCACAGCTGCTTCTATGGTGTGAACACGCCGAAGCGGGAAAAACTGCTCGCGGCCCAGAAATCGGTCGAACAGATGCGCGACTTCATTCAGGCTGACAGCCTGGCATTCGTTTCCATTGACGGCCTGTACCGGGCCGCTGGTGAGGACAACCGCCATGACATCCAGCCACAATATTGCGATGCCTGCTTCACGGGCGCCTATCCGACCGCCCTCACCGACCGCGATGGTGAGGAAGAGCCTGATCAGCTGACCATGCTCAACGAACGGTCTGATTCCTCTGGTACCGCTCGCGACAATGAGCCTTCCGGTGATTTGCCGCGCCTCAAACAAACGGCGAATTGAATATGAAATTTGAAGGTCAACTGGCGCTCGTTACGGGCGCGAGCCGCGGCATCGGTGCGGCAACCGCCCTGGCACTGGCGAAACAAGGCGCCCATGTCGTGATTACCGCGCGCAATGCCGATGGCCTGGAAAAAATCGAAGAGCAAATCCATCAGACCGGCGGCCATGCCACGATCGCGCCGCTCGATCTGACCGATGGCGACAGTATCGGGCGTCTGGCAACCGCAATTGCCGGCCGTTGGGAGGGTCTCGACATATTGGTGCTCAACGCCGCGATGCTGGGGTCACTGGGCCCGGTTCCGGGAATTGATGGTCAGGAATTCAACAAGATCCTGACCCTCAATCTGATTGCACAGCAAGCGTTGATCGCGGGTTTTGATCCGATGCTGCGCAAAAGTGAGGACGCGCGTCTGCTGGCGATTACCAGCAGTGTCGGTCGCAAACCGCGCGCTTTTTGGGGCGCTTATGGGGCATCAAAAGCCGCGCTTGAGACACTTGTGTCCAGCTATGGTGAAGAAATGCGCAATTTGGGCAAGATTCGGACCGCAATTGTCGATCCCGGACGCACCCGCACCGACATGCGCGCGCGCGCCTATCCCGGTGAAGATCCGGCCAGCGTCAAGCAGCCATCGGTTGTCGCAGACCGTCTGGTCGAAATACTCGCCAGCGATTTTGCCACCGGCGAGCGTTTCGAGATCAGCTAGACGCTGTTTCAGCAAAGTGGAGGCAGCGATCCCTTCTCCCGTGAGGGAGAAGGATACAGAGCCTTATCGCTTTAGCGATCAGGCGGCGTTGGATGAGGGCGTTCTGCAATCTGAAGCGCAGAACGCCCTCATCCAGCTGCGACTAGCGAACAAGTTCGCAAGTCTTCGCGTCCTTCTCCCTCACGGGAGAAGTGTAAAACAAGGTCTATTCTTCACTATCCAGATAGTCCTGCACCGCCTTGTAAAAGGCGTTTCGGGTCAGCTTTTTGTCATCCGGTGACGCGCGCGGCCAATTGCCGTTACCGGCAATCACCAGCTTGCGCTCCGGGTCGATGAAGATGCCCTGACCGAAAATCCCCTGCGCGGCATAGCTGCCGTCATCAAACGTCCACCACTGATAGCCATAGCCCGCGCCGGGCCGACCGATATCCGCCTGTTTGGTACCAGCCTTGGCAAACCAGTCCTCTGGAACGACATATTTGTCCCCGATCTTGCCGCCGTTCATCGCAAATTGACCAAATATGGCGAAATCGCGGGTGGTTGCGGAGAGGCAGCAGCCGCCGATCTCCTTGCCACCGTCATTCAGAACCCAGGCCGCGTCCTGGGTCATGCCATAAGGCTTCCAGATTTTTTCCGATAGATATTCGGAGAGCGACTTGCCGGTCGCCTTTGCTACCAGCACGCCGATCAAATTGGTCTCGCCGGTATTATATTGCCAGCGCGTACCCGGTTCCGCTTCGTTGACCAGCGTTTTCATATAGAGAATGACCGGATCGACGCCATCTTTCGACTTGGTCGTATTGAAGCGCGCGACATCGCTGTCCTTGTCCTCATAATCCTCGTTCCACTTGACCCCCGAGGTCATGGTGAGCAGCTGTTCGACGGTAACGCCGTCATAGCCGCTGCCTTTCAGTTCAGGGATATAATTGGTCAGCGGGTCATCCAGCGACTTGATATAGCCATCCTTGATTGCCGCTCCGACCAGAGAGGACACCAGCGACTTGGCGACCGAGAAACTGGTCCAGCGGTCATCCGGACCAAAGTCCATCCGATATTCTTCCAGTCTGATCTTGCCATCCTGCAGGATGACCAGTCCGGCCAGCCGCTGATCCGCCATATATTCGTCGATACTGACTTCGCCATTTTCGGTGGTCAGCGTCTTGGGAAAAGGTTTTCCGGCTGGCAGTTCTCTAGCCTTTTCACCCGCGTCAATCGTCCGCGTGGTGGTCAGCACTTCCATCTGGCGGAAGGCATTGTCGCGCTGATCCTGCGTCCAGAACAGCACATTTTCGTCAGTCGGCAAACCAGCCACGCTGGCAGCCGCCTTCTGCACCTGTTCGCACGCGGTCAGGCTGATGCAGGCCACCCCCAGCATCGCCCATCTTCCCAAAAGTTTCATCACTCTCTCCCGTTTTATCGTTCTTTTATCAGTGTCACCTGGGCGACATCGATACCACCGCCACGAAATCCGCCTTCACAATAGGTCAGATAATAGCGCCACAAGCGGACGAATTTATTGTCGAAACCGGCGGGCAGTTCGCCGCGGTCCACGACAGCGTCAAACCGCTCGCGCCAGATTTTGAGTGTCTCCGCATAATCGAGACCGAAATTATTCTGATCGGTCCATTGCAGACCGCGTTCTTCCGCCAGAGCCCGGAACCGGCTCTCGGAAAGCAGCATCCCGCCGGGAAAGATATAGGTCTGGATGAAATCGGCACTCGCGGCATATTGGTCGAAAATATCATCGGCGATGCTGATATATTGCAGCGCCGCCCGGCCGCCGGGCTTCAGATTGCGGGCAATGCAATCGAGAAAATCCGGCCAATATTTCTGGCCGACCGCTTCCACCATTTCGACGCTTGCGATGGCGTCATATTGTCCGTCAACATCGCGGTAATCCTGAATCCGGAACTGGGCTTCCGGATGGTGCTCCCGTGCCCACGCCGTCTGTTCGTCGGAGAGCGAAATGCCGGTCACCTTCAGACCATGTTTCCGCACCAGGGTCCCTGACAAATGGCCCCAGCCGCAGCCAATTTCCAGAGCAATGTCGCCGGGCCCGGCGTTCAGCCGCTCGGCGATCGCCGCCACCTTGGCTTCTTGCGCTTCTTCAAGTGAAGTCTGATAATTCTCGAATAAGCCGCTGGAATAGCTCATTGTCTTGTCAAGCCACAGGGCATAGAAATCATTGCCAAGATCGTAATGATACTGGATATTCTGCCGCGCCCGGAGCTTGTTGTTATTTCTCCGATTATGGCGCATCCTGGCGATCAGCCTGAAAAAGCCTCCCGCCCGTCCGGTGTCTTTCAGGCCGGCGCGATTGCGGGTAAATATGTCGAACACTTCGACCAGATCCGGGCTTTCCCACTCGCCCTTTTCCCACGCCCGATACCAGCCGATCGAACCGGAATTGACCAGCCGGAGCAACGCATTCCAGCTGTGCAGCGTGATCCGCGCGCTGGGACCGTCGCCGCGTCCGCCCAGAACACGGGTGGTTCCGTCGGGCAATCGCCCCTCAAATGTTCCGTGGTCCAGCCCTTCGTCGATCCGGTCCAATATCCGGTGGAAACCCGGCGCGGTCAGGCGCGCCAACCAGCCACCGCCGGTTCCAAAACGCTTGCGTGCATCAAGCAGATGTTTGCCTCTTTTGGGTGCCTGTGCATTCATGGCGCCATAATGGACCAGCGGCAAGTGCTTGGCAATGCGGAACTATCCACAAATAGCCCCTGATTCAGCTCTCAACCGCCTGCCCCGGTGCCGCTGCCGAACCCGCCAGAATTCCGCCATCGATATTGAGTTCCGACCCGGTAATATAACCCGCTTCATCCGACGCCAGCAGAACCGCAATAGCCGCGACTTCGCTGGCCTCGCCGAAGCGCCGCAACGGCGTGTCCTTGACCAGGGCGGCTTCCGTAGCAGCGCGTGCTTCGCCCTTACCCAGCATCGGCTCCCACATGGGCGTCATGATTGCAGCCGGATGGATCGAGTTGCACCGTATTTGCCAGCCTTGCTGCGCGCAATAGAGCGCCACGGACTTGCTATGATTGCGAATCGCGGCCTTGGACGAGGCGTAAGCCGCCGCCCCTGGTATGCCGACAAGCCCCGACCGCGAGGAGATATTGATAATCGACCCGGTGCCTTTTTCCTTCATCGCGCTGATCGCATAGCGGCAACCCAGAAAGGTGCCGTCAAGATTGACCCGATGCACCGCGCGCCAGTCCTCCAGCGAAGCATATTCCGGATCATGCGGCGCAAAGCCCCGCTCAAAACCGGTCACCCCAGCATTGTTGACGACAACATCCGCGACCGGGTGCAAGGCAGCCAGCCGCTCCCAGTCAGCTTCCTGCTCGACGTCCAGAGCGAGCGTCTCGCACCCGAGCTCCTCGCCGGTGGCCGTCAGGGCCTCGGCATCACAATCGGTCAACAGCACGGTCGCGCCTTCGTCGACAAAGGCCTTGGCAATAGCTTTACCAATGCCGCGAGCAGCACCGGTGATAACGCAAAATTTTCCTGATAGTCTGTGCATAAAAGATCCTGAATATAGGTGTCATATTATCCGGCCCGACGGACCGGATCGCAGCATTTATGCTGCCCGATGGCGACCTATTTGTTCATCGATCTGATATCCTTTTGCTCTGCGTACTTATTAGCGGTTCACGCGGCGGATTTCAATCCTCGCCCTGTTTGACCTGATCATAGGCATCAAGTGCACGTTGACGGCCTTCCTTGTGCGCGATGATTTTTGCCGGGTAGGACTCCGGCTTGCAGCCATGGTCTTCCGGGTCGTGGATATAGGGATCATCAATATCGGCCAGCTCCGGCACCCAGCGACGGATATAGTCCCCGGCATCGAATTTCTCCGACTGGGTCAATGGTGCCATGATCCGCACGAACATATTGCTGTCGACGCCGGTACCCGACACCCATTGCCAGTTGACACTGTTGGATCCGTAATCGGCATCGACCAGCGTGTCCCAGAACCATTGCTCGCCCTCCCGCCAGTCGATCAGCAGATGCTTGATCAAAAAGCTGGCGGCGATCATCCGCACCCGGTTGTGCATCCAGCCAGTCGCCCAAAGCTCCCGCATCCCGGCATCGACAATCGGATAACCGGTCTTGCCCTCGCACCAGGCCTTGAAGTCTTTTTGCACCGCCTCATCGTCCATATCCCGCCACGGCAAGGCACGCATCTTCTCGCGATAGCTCTCGCTGCCATATTGCGGGAACTGGTCGATCACATTCTGCGCATAGTCGCGCCAGACCAGCTCCTTCAGATAAGTCTCAACCTTGCTCCCCTGCTCCGCCAGCCGGTTCCAGACCCTTGCCGGGCTGATCTCGCCAAAATGCAGATGCGGCGAGAGGCGAGACACCAGCGGCTCCGAAGGCAGATTGCGACCTTCATCATATTGCGCAGCCTTGTCCGCGAAATCGTCCAGATTGGCTTCCGCTGCCGCGGACCCCGGCTCCCAGTGGTCGCCAAAGGATGATGCCCAGTCCGGATTGGTCGGCAGCAAGTTCCAGTCGGCCAGCTCATCGCTATCCGGCCAGCGGTCGGGCGCGGCAAGACTATCTGGCGCGGCCACCGCATCGGATGGCGGCATATACTCGCGCAAGGACTTCCAGAATGGCGTGTAGATTTTATAGGGATCGCCAGCGTTGGTGGTGACCGTTGCCGGCGGCAGCAAATAATTGCCATCATGCAGAATCAGCTCGGCATCATCGCCCAGAGCCTTGCTTAAAGCCCGCTCTGCATTTTTCCACCACGGCTCATAATGATGCAGAGCGTGCACCTCCTCCGCCCCACTTGATTTGACAATTTCGGCCAAATGCTCGGCCGCCGGCCCGCGCCGCAGGATCAACCGCGACCCCAGATTTTGCAAACATGCTTCCATTTCTTCCACTGACCGATGCAGCCACCAGCGCGAAGCCCCGCCCATAAGGCGGTGTTTGGGGGTTTCATCGTCGAGAATATAGACCGGAATGACCGGGCCTTTGGAACCGGCTGCCGCGACAGCAGCCTGATCCGCCAGACGCAGATCGCGGCGGAACCAGATGATTGTGGGTTTTGTCATGCCGTTGCAATGACTCAGGGAACAGAACGTTCCAACCTGTCTTTGTGGACATTGGCCCGGACAGTAAACCGGTCACCCATCAGCGGGTTCATGAAGCGCTGGTCTTTAACCGTGACACGATCGCCAACCGCCGTCACAACCGGCATTCTCGCCCAGAACAGAAAAGCGGCCCCATCCCTGCTCGACCGCGCCACTTCAGCCGCCAGGAAGTCCGCATTGCCACGAATCTTGTGCTCCGGCTCCAGCACAACATGGCCGAACAGGTCGAATGCTCCCGACCCATAGGCAGAGCGATCGCGCCACAATATCTCACGTTTCCAGAACAGCAGAGGAACCGGATTTGCCACCACCATCGCATCACGCCGCTGCAAAACCTCCGCACGACCCGCCACGGCCGCGCTGTCGACCAGCACCTGTTTGGTCTCCGCTTCCGCCTTGCCGGTAATCAGACCATTGGCAAAGATATAGGCACAAACCGCAGCAAAACTGATCAACGCCGGGCGCCGCCAGTCGCTGGCACCCCGCTTCTCCCGCCGCCGGGAAACCCAGAAGCCCGCGATGAGCGCCACCCAGATCCAGATATCGATGATGAAGATGCTGTCGCCGTAAAACCATTGCGACGAAAACGGCTCGAGCAAGCGGATGCCATAGCTGTTGAGCCAGTCCAGCGCCGGATGGCTGAGACAACCGATATAGGCCAGCGCCAGCAGCCAGCCCTTGTGGATCGGCGACCGATCCGCAGGCCGCTTGCCGCGCTTCGTCTGCCAGCGATCAAACCCAATCATGAGCCCGGTCAGCAGCAACGGCAGCACCAGCATCGCAATCGGCCCATGCGTGATCCCCCGCCGGATCGCCAAATGCTGGACGCCATCAAGCAGCGTCGCCACCGCGTCGATATCGGGAATATTGGCGGCAATGATCAGCGTTGCCATGCCAAGCCCGGTCTTCTTTTTCAGCCCCATTTGCCCTAGAACGGCACCGGCGAGGCTGTGGGTCAGGTTATCCAAAAGTTTTCCTCACACGACGGGTGGTGGAATTTACAATGCCTAGCGACGCAAACCGCTATTTACCAGCCGTGCCACGCCGCCAGCTTAGTGCCTTCGTGCCTTCGTGCGAGTCCAGAGACTTTACAGTTCCGGCCCGTCCTCCGTCACCGTCCAGGTCTGCCCCTTATTCAGCAGCCCCTGCAGATCCGGCTCCTTGCCAACCGCTGCTGCTGCATTCTGCGCAACAACCGCCGCTTCAAACGTCGGCCGCGGATCGTCATAGAGCACGCCAAGCGCCATCGGAAACTGGCCGAACTGCATTTCAACCAGCATATGGGCGACCGAACGATTGGTGACGTCGTGCACGATCACACCAGCCGCTTCCCAGTCGCCATCGACAACGTCGGCGACTTCCAGCTGCAGAGTCTTGTGGTTGAGCGTAATGCCCTTTGCCCCTTTGGCAAACAGCATCGGCTCTCCGTCAACGAGATGCAACTGGGTATCAGCCGCAGTTTTCTTTGCCGCAAATTCCTCGAACACATCCTTGTTGTAGACGATGCAATTCTGGAAAATCTCGATGAAAGAAGTGCCCTTGTGCGCATGAGCCGCTTTCAGCACATCTGGCAGTCCTTTGTGAACATCAATCCCGCGGGCGACGAACCGCGCGCCAGCGCCCAATGCAAAAGCACAGGGCGAAGCGGGACGGTCGACCGAACCATAAGGCGTCGAGGGGCTGTGCGTCCCCTGCCGGCTGGTTGGTGAATATTGGCCCTTGGTCAGGCCATATATTTCATTGTTAAACAGCATCAGCTGGCAATCCAGATTGCGACGCAGCAAGTGCATCGTATGGTTGCCGCCGATCGAAAGCGCATCGCCGTCGCCGGTGATGATCCAAACGTCCAGCTCCGGATTGGCAAGCTTTACGCCTGTCGCAATCGCCGGAGCGCGACCGTGGATCGTATGGAAACCATAGGTCTCCATATAATAAGGAAAACGCGAAGAGCAGCCGATGCCACTGATGAACACCGTGTTCGAGGGATCGGCACCCAGATCCGGCATGGTCCGCTGCACCGCCTTGAGGATCGCATAGTCACCGCAACCGGGGCACCAGCGCACTTCCTGATCGGTTTCCCAGTCTTTCAGCGTGGTCGTGATTTTGGTCATCTCGTTCATGACAGATTCTCCTCGATCGCGGCTTCAATTTCGGCAATGGTGAACGGCTGACCGGACACCTTGTTTACCGGCTTTGCATCGACCAGATATTGATCCCGCAAGATCGTCTTCAACTGTCCGGCATTCATTTCCGGCACTATGATCCGATCGAAGCTCTTGAGCAGTTCCCCAAGATTTTTCGGAAGCGGCCAGATATTGCGAATGTGGATGTGGGCGACGTCCTTGCCAGCCCGCTCAGCGCGCAACACCGCCTGATGGATTGGCCCGAAGGTCGAACCCCAGCCGACTACGCACAATTTCGCTCCGGCCTTGCCAATCGCGATATCCTGGTCCGGCAGGCTGTCGGCAACGCCCAGCACCTTGTCGCGCCGGATATCGGTCATCGTCTGATGGTTCGCAGGACCATATTCGATATGCCCGGTGCCGACGCCCTTTTCGATGCCGCCAATGCGGTGCATCAAACCCGGCGTACCGGGCTTGATCCAGGGCCGTGCCAGCTTGTCATCGCGACCATAAGGCATCAGCGTACCTTCCGGTTTTTCAGTCATGAAGCTGACCGGAAAACGCTCGAGCGTATCGATATCCGGAATTCTCCACGGCTCCGCAGCATTGGCGATATAGCCGTCGGTCAGCAACATTACCGGGGTCATATATTGCACGGCAATACGGACAGCCTCGATGGCGCAGTAAAAGGCATCTTCCGGCGAGCGTGCGGCAATCACCGGCATCGGCGCATCGCCATTGCGGCCATAGACTGCCTGATAGAGATCGGATTGTTCGGTCTTGGTCGGCAGGCCGGTCGAGGGACCGCCGCGCTGAGAATTGACGATCACCAAAGGCAGTTCGGTCATGATCGCCAGGCCCATTGCCTCGCCTTTCAGGGCGATACCGGGACCGGACGACGAGGTGATGCCGAGGCTACCAGCATAGCTGGCCCCGATGGCGGCCGTGATCGCGGCAATTTCGTCTTCCGCCTGAAACGTGGTGACGCCGAATTCTTTAAGCCGCGAAAGATGATGCAGGATCGCCGACGCTGGCGTGATCGGATAGCCGCCGAAGAACATCGGCAATGCGGCCAGCCGCGCACCCGCAACGAGACCGAGCGACAGGGATTCCGCCCCGGTTACGGTTCGATAGGTGCCCGCTGCCGCTGGCGCTGCAGCAACCTTGTGATGTTGAAGATGACCGCCGCCCAGACCGTCGCCGGAAATTTCGGCGGTTTCGCCATAGGCATGACCGGCATTGAGCGCAGCGATATTGGCAGCCGCAACATCCGGCAGTTTGGCAAATTTGCTGTTCAGCCACTCCACGATCGGTTCGCGGTCGCGTTCGAACATCCACAGCGCCAGGCCTAGCGTCCACATATTCTTGCAGCGCAGCGCTTCCTTGTTGCCGAGCCCGAACGGCTTCACCGCATCCAAAGTCAGCTGCGAAATATTGAGTTTGAGCAATTGCCATTTGGCGAGCGAGCCGTCTTCCAGCGGATTGCTGTCATAATGCGCCTTGTCGAGATTGCGTTTCCCGAATTCGCCTTCGTCGGCGATCACCAGACCGCCTGGCCGCACCGCCTGGACATTGGTCTTCAGAGCGGCGGGATTCATCGCGATCAATACATCCGGCTCATCACCAGCGGTTTCGATCGCTCGCGATCCGAAATTGATCTGAAAGGCGGAAACGCCGAACAACGTACCTTGAGGCGCGCGGATTTCTGCCGGGAAATCGGGGAATGTGGCAAGGTCATTGCCGGCCAGCGCTGTCGAGAGCGTGAACTGCCCTCCAGTCAACTGCATCCCGTCGCCGCTATCGCCGGCGAAACGCACAACGACGTTTTCAGCGCCGTCGGGACTGGGGTTATTGGGTTCTTCCTGCTTCAACGCGGTGGCCATGATTAAATTTCCGTGCCTTTGTTACTATGCACGCCGCTGTAGAGCAGCAATGCGAGGGGCTTCAAACCACAAAAACTAATAGGGATAAAGCATTTGTTTGCCCATCCGATCCCGATTAGCGCTTGCCTAGTGAACGTGGCCTGATCTAATCGACCGGTTAAACGGCTGGAGATGACAGATGACTGACGCTTACGTACGCCCCGATGTACAAATGATTTTGACCATGATGGAGCAATCGGACCAGCCACTCATGTCGGAAGTCGAACCGGCAGCTGCCCGCGAAATGTACAATGTGATGGCAGCAATGCTGGAGGCAGACGCCGTAGATCTCTCGCGCATTGAGAATATGTCCTGTCCCGCTCCGGAAGGTGAGATTGCACTCCGGCTATATGACAATCAGGCAGAACGAGACGCGGAAACGCCGGTCATCGTCTTCTATCATGGCGGCGGTTTTGTGATTGGCGACCTTGAATCACACCATAGTTTCTGCACCTATGTTGCGCGTGAGATGGACCTGCCGGTGATCGCCGTTGACTATCGGCTGGCTCCGGAAGCGCCCTTCCCTGCCGCGCCAGAGGACTGCCTGGCCGCGACCCGGTGGATTGCCGGGAATCAGGAGCAGCTCAAACTCAAAATCAGCGGTCTGATTCCTTGCGGCGACAGCGCAGGCGGAAATCTGGCACTGGTGGTCGGCCATGTGCTGGCAACCCAGCCCGCTGCAGTGCCCTTGACCGCACAATTTCCGATCTATCCCGCAACCCGGATGGATGCAGAAGGCGGATCAATGGACGAATTCGCCGAGGGCTTTCTGCTGACAAAGGAAAGCATGGACTATTTCGATCGCCAATATGCGCCAAAAGACGATGATATTCGGGTGTCGCCGTATCTCGGTGATCTTTCGCTGTCGCCACCGACCGTATTGGTAACCGCTGGCCTCGACCCGCTTCGTGACCAGGGTCGAGAATATGCGGCAGATTTGATCCGCCACGGCGTGAACACCCATTTTATGGAAATGCCCGGTAACGTACATGGCTTCATCAATATCCGCAAAGCCGTGCCGTCTGCCGCGCAGGATGTCGACAAGATGATTGCCGCCTGGAAGACTTTGATCAGCTCGCTATAATCATGAATTTCAACCCCGCCGAGAATTTCAGAAAGGCATAGTACAATCGACTATAGTGCACTCCCCTATCGCCCCTGTGCCGGTATCATGCTCGCCAACCGTGACGGCCACGTATTTGTCGGCAAAAGGCTGGATGCTGCTGACAGCAACTATCCGGATGCATGGCAGATGCCGCAAGGCGGAATTGACGAAGGCGAAGATGCCGAGACTGCCGCTTTACGCGAGCTTCAGGAGGAAACCGGCGTCACTCCCGAGCATGTTCACATCATTGGCCGCAGCACAGAAGAATATCTCTACGACCTGCCTGACGAGTTGCTCGGCAAAATCTGGAAGGGCAAATATCGGGGCCAGCGCCAAAGCTGGTTCCTGATGCGGTTCACCGCGCAAGACGATCACATCGACATACAAACCGAGCACCCGGAGTTTGTTGACTGGAAGTGGGTCGACCCCACAGACTTGCCAGACTTGATCGTTCCCTTCAAAAGGGACCTGTACCGGGCAGTATTGAAAGAATTTCTGCCGCTGATCTAGTAATAGTAAGCAGGATTTTTATGTTCAGACCAGCGTTCACCACCGCCATATTGGTCGCGGCAGGCCTCTCTGCGCCCGCTGCTGCGGCCCTGCCGGATCCGGTCCGGGCCATGCTCGATGCCGCGATCGCATCCGGAAGCAACCAGGATGTTGCGGCAGTAGCGAAAATCGCCAAAGCAACGAACCCTGAGGATGTTGCGGAGATCGACTCGATCGTGGCCGACTATAATAGCAAGCTCGCAGCACAGGCGGCAGCCGCGCTGCGCGAAAAGCAGGAAGCGGGCTTTTTTGAAAACTGGAAAGGGCAAGGCGAGCTTGGTGCGTCTCGTTCTACCGGGAATACCAGGAATCTGGGTCTTTCAGGTGGCCTGAAACTGGTCAAAGATGCGGTAAAATGGCGGCTCAATTTCCAAGCGCGCGCCGATTATGAACGCAACAATGGCAAAACGACGCGCGATCAGCTGAGTGCCACAATCGAGCCGAATTACAAGTTCAACAAGCGCCTTTACGCCTATGGGCTGGCGCAATTTGAGCGTGACCGATTTCAGGGATTCACCGCCCGCTACACCATATCTGGCGGCCTCGGTTATGAGGTCGTCAAAACCAAGGACCTCCGACTGGCCGTGAAGGCTGGCCCCGCACTGCGCATCACCGATTTTGCCACGGGAGAATCCCGGAGCAGCCTCGCCGGTCTGGTGGGAATTGATTTCGACTGGAAAATTTCGGACAATGTGAAATTCTCGCAAGACGCAGGCGGCACCTGGGCGAGCGATGCCCAGGGATTCACGTCAGCCGTTGCGGTCTTCGAAAGCGGCAACACAACCCTGAATACGACATCGGCACTGGATGCCAAGCTGATCGGCGCACTTTCAGCGCGGATTTCGTATACTATCGAACATGAGACGAATCCGCCGGTCGGACGGGCCAAGACCGACACAATCAACCGCGCTACTTTGGTTTATGATTTCTGATATTATGAACGACGGCCTGCTCGTCAGGGCGTTTCGGTAATCGGTTCTTCATCTCCGACTTTGGGCTTCGGCGTCACCGCTTCGGCAGAGAGCACGGGTTTTTCCGCCGCCACCTTGATTGCTGATGCAAGCTGTTCGGTCTGCGCGCAGCGCGACCGGCACAGCGTTTCGAGCCGCGACAGATTCACTCTGGCCTTCTCGACGGCGCCTCGCTGGATCAGCGCCTCACCCTGCCCCGCCAGTGCATCCAGATTATTCGGATCCAGAATAAGCGCTTCCCGATAGAGACGGATCGCCTTGCCCGGCAGGTCCTGCACACGGGCGATCTGGGCCAGGGCTATGAAGGCCGATCCGTTCCGCGGGTCCACGGCGAGAGATGTTTCATAGAGATCCGCCGCGAGATCGAGTTCGCCACGTTTTTGCGCCGCTTCGCCCATATGCATATATTCAACCGAGCGCTGCTTGATTTCGATATCGGCAGACTGGCCGAAACCGGCGCTGGAAACGGTAGCAAAAACAAGCGACAAAGCCAAAACGGCCGGTGAAAAACGCATAATCAACTCCAATAAGCTTTCGCGATCATAACCAGACTCAGCTGCATGCTGGCTTAACATGTTTTGCTATCACAGTTTTTCGAGACAGGTAAAATAAAAGCCATCCGTTCCATCATGATGCGGTGAAAGAAGAGTACCTTTACGATATTGGCGGCCAATCGGCAAATCAATCGATATTTCCCGCCACTGTGGATGGTCTGCAAGAAACCGGACAGCCTGGTCACCGCCCTCGGCATCAAGCAGCGAACAAACGGCATAGACGAGACGTCCTCCCGGCTTCACCAGTTCGCTCCCGAGAACCATCAATCTTTGTTGCAATTCGGCAATATGATCCAGCCGTTTTGGCGTCATCCGCCAGCGCAGCTCAGGGTTCCGCCGCCAGGTGCCCGTGCCGCTGCAAGGCGCGTCAATCAGAACCAGGTCACAATTCGATTTCAGATGCTCGAGGGCATCCATTTCCTTGCCCGGAGCGAGCAAAACCGTCTCGATATTCCGCGCCCCGGCTCTCCGCTTGCGAGGTTCGATCCGGCTTAGCCGCCCACGATCCGTGTCCGCTGCAATGATCTTGCTATCCTCCGGCAGCATCGCTGACAAAGCAAGCGTCTTGCCGCCCGCTCCCGCGCATAGATCCAGAGCCAGTTTTGGCTTGGCGGCTGCGCTGGCCGTCGCGATAGCCTGACTGCCGAGATCCTGAATTTCCAGCGCGCCATCGCGGAACAGCGCCGTGTCTTCCAGCTTGGTGCCAGTCGCGAGCTCGTAAGCGTTTGGAAGTGCCAATGCGACAGCATCCGGCCACGCCGACTTTACCTCCATATCCGTGGAGCGTTGACCATTAACCCGGATATGCAGCGGCGCTCTGTCAAACAGCGCTTTGCGTTCGGTATCGTCGATAAGACTGGAGAACTTGTCCGTCAGCCAGCCGGGAATTTGCGGACCTGCGGCAACCGACTCATCGGCTCCGATGGCAGCAGGGCCATAATTGGCTCCCGAAAAAAGCTCCCGCAATTCAGGTCGCTCGGCTACCAGTCCCAGTATCGCTTGCCGGCCAGTTTCAGGTCGGTCGCCCCAGCGTCTGATCGCGGTATAGACATGCTCACGAATGGCGCGGCGATCGCCGGACCCCGCGTAGCGCCGCTCCTTGAAAAATTTCTTGGCGATATTGTCTGCAGACGCACCATTGTCGCGAGCAGCGGCAATGATCCAGTCGAGCAACTCGATTGCAGCCTGAAGTCTCGCTGAAGGGGTCATTGGTCGATCCGATCTGTCGCATGCACGCAATGGTGCTCGATCCGGCTATCGGATCCATATTCCAAGGCGAGCTTCGCTCTCAGCTTCCCTGCGCCCTCTTCACAGCTGGCGAAGGTCATGAAGGCATCGCTTGTCCAAAGAGGACGATCCTCGGCCTGCCCGACCGGCCAGACAAACAACAGCAGGAATATCTTGGCTTCGATCACACGCGGCCTCTTGGGGCCTTATCGAGTGGGATAGTTAGGGGCCTCTCGGGTGATAGAAACATCATGCACGTGGCTTTCCTGCAATCCGGCGTTGGTAATCCGGATAAACTCCGCACGTTCACGCAAATCCTCGAGGGTTGCCGAACCCGTGTAACCCATTGCCGCCTTCACGCCGCCAACCAGCTGATGAATGACATCGCGTGCTGGCCCCTTGAACGGCACCTGCCCTTCAATCCCTTCCGGCACCAGTTTCATCTGGTCGGTAATATCCTGCTGGAAATAGCGATCCGCCGATCCGCGCGCCATGGCACCGACCGAACCCATGCCGCGATAGCTTTTATAGGCTCGCCCCTGATAGAGAAAGGTTTCACCCGGCGCCTCTTCCGTGCCAGCGAGCAACGATCCGATCATGACCGCAGATGCACCGGCCGCCAACGCTTTTGCAACATCGCCCGATGTCCGCAATCCGCCATCGGCAATGACCGGAATACCGGATTTTTCGGCTTCTTCAGCACAATCCATAATCGCGGTCAGCTGCGGTACGCCAACGCCTGCAACGACGCGCGTCGTGCAAATGGAGCCAGGGCCAATACCCACCTTGATCCCGTCCGCGCCGGCATCAATCAGGGCGCGTGTTGCAGCGGCTGTGGCCACATTGCCCGCGATGACCTGGACGCCGTTCGACCGCTTTTTGACCTCTTCCACGGCCCGGGCCACCATCGCGCTATGGCCATGGGCCGTGTCGATAACGATCAAATCGCACTCGGCCTCGATTAGCGCCTGGGTTCGCTCCAGACCGCTTTCGCCGACCGTCGAGGCGGCAGCCACTCGCAGCCGCCCCGATTCATCCTTGGTGGCGTTGGGATAGGTAACCGCTTTCTCGATATCCTTGACCGTGATCAGGCCGACGCAACGATAGTGCTCATCCACCACCAGCAATTTCTCGATCCGCCGCTGGTGCAAGGTGCGACGCGCTTCCTCCTGGCTCACACCAGCCGGAACCGTCGCAAGATTATCCTTGGTCATCAGCTCGGAGATCTGCTGTTTCGGATTTTCCGCAAAACGGACATCACGATTGGTCAGAATGCCAACCAGCTTGCCCGATTTCTCAACCACAGGAATACCAGATATCCGGTTTTGCTGCATCGTCGCCTGCGCTTCGGCCAGCGTTGCTTCCGGGGTAATTGTGATGGGGTTGACCACCATGCCAGACTCAAAGCGCTTCACCTGCCGCACCGCAGCGGTCTGCTGCTCGATCGTCAGGTTCCGGTGCAGCACGCCAATTCCGCCCATTTGCGCCATCACGATCGCCATGTCGGACTCGGTCACCGTATCCATGGCCGAGGAAAGAACAGGAATATTCAGACCGATCAGCTTGGTCAGACGGGTTTTTGTGTCGGCCTGGCTCGGTACGATCTCGGATGCAGCCGGCTGCAAAAGGACATCGTCAAAAGTCAGTCCCAATCGAATTTCTTTTTGTATGCCCGGCCTGCTCATGATCGCCACTTTCCGATATCGTGAATGTGATTCTGTGGCGGCCCATGTAATCAGTTATCGGCAGAACCGCTAGTGGCTATTCCGGGATAAGTCGTCGTGGAAGAAAAATAATTGCCCAGCGCGACATGAAAATTCGCATCAGCCGCTGCTCCGGTCAAAACCAGAGAGTCATTCGCTTCGTCGGTGACGTCATGATAGGCCCCATTGAGAAAGGCTTGGAGCGACTCCTCATCAGCGAATGCACTGCTGATCATATAGGCGGGAATATCCCGCTCAAGAAACACATAACCATCCTGGCGCTTTATATAAGCATCCGCTTTCCCGCTTCGGTCGATGTCCCGCCCCTCCTGCCCGGCGACGAGCACGATATCGCTATCCAATGATGATTTGCCCATTCCGACGACGGCGATCTTCTGACCATTGGCAGAGAGCGCGACGGTATCGGCATTGAACACAGCCCTGAAGGTTTCTAGCGCGACCGGAGGATGGTTAGCGAAAGCCTCCGCGCCGAGCAGGCCTTTTTCCTCGGCAGTAGTGGCGAGGAAAAATATGTCGCGATCGTGCTGGTGGGCCGATAGCCGCTTGGCTGTTTCTATGAGCAGCGAGATGCCGCTGGCATTATCGACCGCGCCATTGCAGATCCTGTCTTTGTCCGGGTCGAGCGGATCTTCGGCCCGGCAGATACCGAAATGATCCCAGTGACCCAGGAACAATATGGCCCCGCTTTTCGGCTCTGTCCCGGGAATTTTCCCGATCACATTATGCGACATATAGGATCGGACCTCCGTCTCAGCTTTGACAGCGGCATTCAAGCCAAGCTCGATCACCGTCAACTCATCTCTGTCGGTGAGCAACATTTCGGCATCCTGACCAGATTTTCGCATCAGTTTCTGGAATTGATCGAAGCTGATAACCCCTTCCAGCTGTGCATGATTGTCAGGACCAACGAGGGCCGTGGACGCTCGCTGGAAAAATCGCTGAAATCTGGTCCAGCGGTCCTGATCATCCAGAACCGTGATCACGCCAACCGCTCCATCCTGAAGCAGCTTTGCCTTGCGCTTGCGAAAATCCGCCCCCCCGCCGCTATCGTCGCGCGCCGTACGCGCTAGCAACACGAGCTTCCCGACCACCGACGGCTCATCCTGACTCTGCTCGGCATAGCCGGCAAAAACAACCGGGATAGCGGATTGGCGGTAGCTGGACTCTCTGCTCCGCAAGACAATCTCGTCCTGCTCAACCCGCACTGTCTGGCCGCTATTTCTGTCAGTCAGCGCAAGCCGATAGGATTGCGGCGTCCGCACCGTCAGAGCTACAGGAGCGTACCACGAACCATCTGTTCCGGCTGGCCTCAGTCCAGCCTTCGACCATTGCGTCGCGATGTAATTGACAGTCCTGTTTTCGCCGACGGTGCCGGGCTCGCGTCCTTCAAATGCATCGCTGGCGAGAATTTCGATATGCCGGCGCAAATCTGCCTCGCTAATGTCCTGGGAACGCGCCGCTCCCGAAAGCATCAGGCCAAAAACAAACAAGCCGGCAAACAAACGCATCACCCGTACAACCTCTCACCCAGGACAGTAAATTCGCTTTTCTCTTGGCATTATGCGGCAAATAATCAATGCTTATGAGACGGGTCGCAGAGGAGAATGGAAATGGGCGTTTCGCTGCTATTGCTGGTGCTTTTGGTCATCATCATCTATCTTTTTGCGAGCATCAAGATAGTCCGCCAGGGCTATCAATATACCATAGAATATTTCGGCCGCTTCACCACGACAGCGCAGCCGGGGTTCAACTTTTATCCCGCATTTCTCTATCGCGTCGGCCGCAGGGTCAACATGATGGAGCAGGTTCTGGATATTCCGGGTCAGGAAATCATCACCAGAGACAATGCGATGATCTCGACCGACGGCGTGGTGTTCTTCCAAGTCCTGGATGCGGCGAAGGCCGCCTATGAAGTCAACGATCTGTACAACGCTATTCTCAACCTTGTTACCACCAATCTTCGCACCGTGATGGGCTCGATGGATCTGGACGAAACACTGTCCAAGCGCGACGAAATCAACGGCCGGCTTCTGGTTGTAATCGATGACGCCACAACGCCGTGGGGGATCAAGATTAATCGCGTCGAGATCAAAGACATCCGTCCACCGCAGGATATTATCAACGCGATGGCCCGGCAAATGAAGGCAGAGCGCGAAAAACGGGCCAATATCCTGGATGCGGAAGGCGCGCGCGCTTCTGAAATCCTCCGGTCCGAAGGGGAAAAACAGGGCCAGATATTACAAGCCGAAGGCCGCAAGGAAGCTGCATTTCTGGATGCCGAAGCGCGCGAACGCGAAGCACAGGCCGAAGCGAAGGCCACCCAGATGGTGTCCGAGGCCATTGCCGGTGGCAACGCTCAGGCAATCAACTATTTTGTTGCTCAGGACTATGTGAAGGCAGTCGGCAAATTCGCCACCTCGCCCAATGCCAAGACCATATTGTTCCCGGTTGAAGCGACCCAGCTGATTGGAACATTGGGCGGAATCGGAGCGTTGACCAAAGAAGCACTGGGAGAGAATAGCGAGATCTTCGCACCCCCGCCGCGCAGGGGGCCGTTCGACAATCAGGACAAATAATCTCGAAAGCGAACAAGGCATTAACGATGGATGATTTCACTATCAACAATCCGGAATGTGTCTGGCTCGGCCTTGCCGCGCTCTTCGCGCTGGCCGAGCTATTCGTTCCGGGCGTTTTTCTGATCTGGGTTGCGGCTGCTGCTGCGGTAACCGGCATTCTGTCGCTTTTCATCGACCTGACCGTCGCCGGGCAGCTTACCGTTTTTGGCTTGTCGACCATAATCGCAGTGCTTGGCGGCCGGCGCTGGTACCTCACGCATGTTGTCGAGAGCGACAATCCGCTGCTGAATAACCGTTCGGCGCAATTGATCGGAAAAACGGTCACCGTAGTCGAAGCGGTTTCATCAAATGGCGGCCGCGTGAAAGTCGGCGATGGAGAATGGCCTGCCAAAGGCCCGAAGATGGCGAAAGGAACGATCGCAAAGATCACCGCGGTTGAAGGCGGAATCCTCTGCCTGGAGGCGGTCGACGATCCCGATCAGTTGACCGCCACCCCCATTATTTGAAGTCACCTTCCCGATCGCCACTCGCCAAATTTAGCGCGCCAGTTTCCCGGCCATGCCAATGATGTCGTCAAGCGCATTGCCGTCACCATTCAGATCAAGCAGCGATCCGAGACCGCCCGAAGAGGCCTTGCCGCCGCCCAGCAGACCGCCGATCAGACCGCCAAGACCGCCGCCGTTGCCAGCCTGTTTCGCCATATATCCAGCGACCATCATCGCTACCATCGGCAGCATTTTCTTGAGCAGCTCACTGCTGATCCCTGTCTGTTGTTCCGCGCCTGCAGCAACGGTCCGGCTTACTTCTTTCGAGCCGAAAATCTGCCCCAGCACATCATTGCCCTTGGCGACAGGCGTTGGCTCCGTTCCCAGCACGCTATCGAGCAGCCCGCCACCGCCCAATTGCCCCAGCAAGCCGCCCAATCCATCCAGACCGCCCGGCTGCGCTTGCGTGGTTTTCTTGAAACCGCCCAGAATGGCAGGCAACAATGCCGCTGCACCAGTTTCCGCCACGCTTTCACTGATGCCCAGTTCCTTTGCCATCGTGCTGATCCCGCCCGACTGCTGCAATATGTTGATGATATTCATTGTCACACTCCTCGTCATCATCGTAACGTGCATCTATTCCTTTGCTCTTCAGCGCTCTAGCACAGTTTTCGCCCAAAAAGCGACCAATCAGCAGCGTTACAAGTCTTTACATACAAATCATTGGCCGCGTTCGTTGGGAAACGACAACGGCAATTGACTCCGTGGCCACGAAGACCGAGATGATTGCGTGAGGGTGTGGCAAAGCAAAATCCAAACAGCGATTTCCCCAATGTGCAGAGGAGCAGAATATGAGTATTTTTGGAAAAATCAAAAACGCGATCTTTGGCAAGGAAGCCAAGGCCGAAGAACCAAAGGCCGAGGAAGCCAAAGCCGCAGTGACACCTGTCATGGCTGCCCCCGCCCATCGCGCGGCGATCAGCGAAGTTGATGTCGCTGCACGGTTCGACAATATTCCTGGCTCCGACAAACTCAACTGGCGAACTTCGATTGTCGACCTGATGAAACTCGTCCAGATCGACGCGAGCTACGAAAATCGCAAGGAACTGGCGCACGAACTAGGCAATACCGATTACAGCGGATCAGCAGAAGACAATATTCTTCTGCACAAGCAGGTGATGAACAAGATCGCCGAAGCTGGCGGCATCGTTCCACCTGAGCTGAAAGATTAATCATCTGGACCACTAGTCCGATTGAACCTAGGCGGGGGCTGTGAGCGATCATGGCCCCCTTCATTTTGCCGAACCGCCATACGGCTGCCGCCGCTGTCCGCGACTCGTAACTCTGCGCAAGTCGTTGCGCAGGTCAAAGCCCGACTGGTGGAACGGACCGGTTCCCGCTTTTGGCGATCCAGAGGCGTGGCTAGCCATTGTTGGACTGGCACCGGGCAAGGAAGGCGCAAATCGCACGGGGCGGCCATTCACCGGCGATGCCTCTGGCGAGATGCTGTTCGCGACCCTTACCAAATTCGGTTTCGTACAGGGCGAATTCGCAAATGATCCAAGCGACGGGATAGCGCTCGACGGCGCGATCATTCTGAACGCGATCAAATGTTTGCCGCCTGAAAACAAGCCGACCGGGGCCGAGGTCAACAACTGCCGCGATTATCTGAAAATGGCTATTCGTGCCCTGCCCAATTTGCGGGTCATTCTGGCCCTTGGTAAAGTCGCCCATGACAGTCTGATCCGGATGGAGGGGCTGAGACTGGCAGACCGTAAATTTCGCCATGGCGCCCATCACCAGTTAGCGGATGGCCGCGTCCTCATCGATAGCTATCATTGCAGCCGGTATAATGTGAACACGGGCCGTTTGACGGCGGCGATGTTTGAGCGTGTGTTTGAACAGACAGTCTATCTGTCTTCTACCAATCGGCCGTAAAGCTCCGGTCTCCGGTCACGGAAGAATCCCATGCCCGCCCGGTGCTTGCGCGCCTCGGCAAGGTCGAAGGAAGCGACCAGCACGCCGTTTTCATCCGACCCATATTGTTGGACCAGATCGCCCCATTGATTGGCGATAAAGCTGTGACCGTAAAATGCCTGGCCTTGCTCGATGCCAATGCGGTTGCTGGCGACGATCGGCATACAGTTGCTCACCGCATGGCCTTGCATCGCCCGGCGCCACATCCGGCTGGTGTCGAACTCGGCATCATAAGGTTCTGACCCGATCGCTGTTGGATAGAATAAGATTTCGGCACCCATAAGCGCCATGGCCCGCGCGGTTTCCGGATACCACTGATCCCAGCATACCCCGATTCCGATCCGCGTCCCGAAAATATCCCAGACCTTGAAACCCGTATTCCCCGGGCGGAAATAGAATTTTTCCTCATAGCCTGGCCCGTCGGGAATATGACTTTTGCGATACACGCCCATGATCTCGCCATCCGGATCGATCATCGCCAGACTGTTGTAATGATGCGGCCCGTCCCGTTCGAAAAAGCTGGCCGGAATCGCGACGCCATATTGTCTGGCCAGCTTTTGCATAGCCAATACCGGACCGCTCTCACCGACCGGTTGCGCCAGCGCGAACAGCGCTTCATCCTCGGTCTTGCAAAAATAGGGGCCTGCAAACAGCTCTGGCGGCAAAATGATCTGCGCGCCCCGCTCTGCTGCTTCCGCAACAAGGCCACTTACCGCCTCAATATTTTCCTGTTCATCATCGGCCAAGGCCAGTTGCAGGGCCGCTACGCATATATTGGTCATAGCGGCCCTGTTAGCGGCTTAAGGGCGCTTCTTAAACAATAATGTCATCCGGTCGGATTCGCCGATGGCCTGATATTTCGCTTTGTCGGCATCCCCTGACCCCAGAACCGGCGGCAATGTCCACACGCCGCCTTCATAATCGGACATGTCTTTCGGATTGGCATTGATCTCCGACTCATCAACCAGCTCAAAACCGTTCAGCTCGAACAGATCCACAACCGATTCCTGCTTCAGATAGCCCTTGCTACCATTGGACATGGCGTAGGATGCGTCCGGCTTGGCCCGGTGCTGGACAACCCCCACCATGCCGTCATCGGCAAGCATCTCACGCAATGCCCTAAGCTCGGAATCAGCGCGATTGCCGTTGAGCATGCCGTGCAGCGAACGGAAAATAAGGATCCGGTCCACCTTTCCCTTCATCGTGTCCGGCAATTCGTCGCTTTCAAACGCCATTATCTTGTTCGCGTCCACCCCGGTCCATTTGGCCGCTGTATCCGGAAAACTCTCGGGCCAGCCCTTGGCCCGCGCTTCTCGCGCCCGGTCCGGGAAGTCGGAAGCCGAACTGTCTCCGTTGATCGCAATATAGGTTCCGCTGCCGGCAAGATAGGGCACCAATATGCGCGTATACCAGCCACCGCCCGGTCCATATTCGACGACCGTTTGGTCAGGTTTCACCTCGAAGAACGTGAGCGTCTGTGCCGGATGGCGGTAAACATCTCGCGCCTTGTCATCAGCGCGTCGCTCGTGATCGAGAACAGCCTTCATGCCTGCCGACTGCATCGAGGCGCCATCCTTTTCATGATGGTTTGCAACCGCAGGCGCTCCAACGGTAAGCAGCGCCAGCGCCGCACTGGCCATAAGCAATTTCTTCATGACATTCTTCCTCTCATATTTTATGCACCACTTCTCTCACCGCATCACTACCCGACACGTATAAGGGCACAATATGTATTATCGGGCACTTTCCATAGACAGCTTATATTGCGGCAACAGATCCGGTCTGGGATAGAGATCATCAAACGGTAAAGACTTCCCCGTGTCCTGCACGATCCGTACATGTCTCCGTCCCGGAAGCTTGGGTTCATCGACGCCGCAACTATGCGCGATTTCCAACGCGCGCCTGCACGGCGACGCAGGTTACGGGAATTCCGGAATCTGTTGAGAAATACAGTGAAAACTGCCGCCGCCACGCAACAGCGCCTGGCTGGACAATCCGACAACCTTGCGATCGGGAAACAGCGCGGAAATTACATCAACGGCCTTGCTATCGTTCGCCGCCGCATATTGCGGAACCGCGACTACGCTATTCCCGATGTAGAAATTCATATAGCTGGCCGGAGCGATTTCTCCGTCGATCTTGTACAGCCCTGCGGATGGCATGCGGGCCACATCTAATCCGGACGCTTTGGCCTGCTTGGCCGCGTCGGCAAAAATCTGGCTGTTGGGATCATCGGCCGTATCGGCCTCCGGTATGACCACCTTGCCCGGCGCGACAAAGCGAGCCAGATTATCAACATGCCCGTCGGTATGATCGGCCGCCAGCCCGTCGCGGAGCCAACATATTTCGGCTACCGCCAATGCTGCTTGCAGGCGGGCTTCGGCCTTCTCTCTGGTTAGCCCGTGATTGCGATTGTCGTTGAGCACGCATTGCGCTGTGGTGATCAGACGGCCGGCCCCGTCTCCATCGATCGCGCCGCCCTCCAATATCCAGTCACGCTCGCGAACCTTCAGATCGAAGCGCTCCGCCAGCCGCACACCAATATCCTGATCACCAGCCATCGCATATTTGCCGCCCCAGCCGTTAAAGCCAAAATTCTGGCCCAGAAGGCCATTTGAACTCGCACAAAAAATAGGAGCAGAATCGCGCAGCCAGATATCCCCGAACGGCTCGACAATGATTCCGACGGGGGACCGGACAAGCAGGCGCGCGGCCTCGGCGTCAGCACTTGTCCGACAAACCAGAACGACTGCCTCTCCCGCTCCGTCGTCGGCGACAGCATTCGCAAATGCTGCTACCTCGCGCTGCGCTTCAACCAGTCCGACCGGCCATTCCTCCGGATCACCGGGAAAGCCGATCCAGACCGCTTGATGCGGCTCCCATTCTGCTGGCCATCTCATATCGGCCTCTTTCGACAGCAGTTAACTACCGGCGCGGCTCTTGTCCCGGATCGCCCGGAATTCGTCGCCCTCGTTCCAGTTCGGCCAATCTTCGGTCATCGCCATCATCCGGCCGACGGTATAATAGACCTTCAGGTCACCCATCACGCCGGTCCAGTCCCAGTTCGGATCATATTCATCTTTTGGTCCATGATAGCGATTATCGGTATAATCCTTGGCAGCGGCTTCGCCCGCTTCCCGGCCGCCGTCGACCAGATCTTCACCGCCTTCGAAATAGATCATCGGCACACCAAGCTTGGCAAAGCTGAAATGATCGGAGCGATAATAATAGCCCTTTTCCGGTGTCGGTTCGGCTTCGGCCACACGGCCGTCCTCTTTCAACGCCGCTTCCAGATAGGCATCCAGCTCCGACTTGCCCTTTCCGACCACAACGACATTTTTCGCCGGTCCGGCCATGGCAAAGGCATCCATATTCACGCCGCCCACTGTCTGGCTGAGCGGATAGATTGGATTGTCAGCATAATATTTCGATCCCAGCAGACCTGATTCTTCGGCTGTAACGGCCAGAAAGATAACGCTGCGGTCAGGCGCGCCTGCCTTTGTATAGGCTTCAGCGAGCGCAACCAGGGCGGCTGTTCCTGTCGCGTTATCGACCGCGCCGTTGCAGATATCATCACCATCGGGTGCCGGCTTGCAACGTCCCAGATGATCCCAGTGCGCGGTATAGATCACATATTCGTCCGGACGGGCCTTGCCTTTCAAAATTCCGATGACATTCTTGCTGTCGGTTTTCTTGATGTCATTTTCGAGCGAAGCCGCTGCTTTCAGTTTCAGATCAACCGCCTTGAAACCCTTTTTCTTCGCCGCCGCCATTTGCGTGGTCAGGTCCTGACCAGCCGCTTCAAAAATCTTGGCCGCCGCATCTTTCTGAATCCAGCCGTTCAATTTCGTCTGGTCCGCGCCGCCATTGGCCGACTGGGCGTAGAATTGCTCACCGGTCCAGCTTGATTCAACTACATTCCAGCCATAAGCAGCCGGCGCAGTATCATGGATGATGAGCGCTGCCGCAGCACCCTGCCGCGCCGCTTCTTCATATTTATAAGTCCAGCGGCCATAATAGGTCATCGCACGGCCGCCAAAATCCCCCTCGAGACTCTCGGTGCCGAAATCGGGGTCGTTCACCAGAATGATCACCGTCTTGCCTTTGACATCCACGTCGGCATAGTCGTTCCAGCCACGCTCGGGCGCGTTGATACCGTAGCCGACAAAGACCACATCGCTGTTCGCCACGTCGATTTTTGGCTGCTCCTGATAGCTCGCTACAACATAGTCGCTACCATATTCAAACGAAAGATCGCTCTTGCCACCGCTCACCTTGAGCGGTGACATATTTTTCGCGGTGATGCCAACTAGCGGAACATCCTGGAACCAGCTGTCGCCATTGCCTGGCGCCAAGCCGGCCTCAGCAAATTTCTCCGAAATCAGCTTGATCGCCTTTTCCTCGCCCGCTGTACCCGGAGCGCGGCCTTCATAGGCATCGGAGGAAAGCTCCTCGGTAATCGATTTCATTGTTTCCACAGACAGGTCCGGCGCTGCGACTTCGGGAAGGACAAGTGTAGCATCTTCCTCTTCGATTTTCGTGCAACCGGCTAATACCAGTGAGGGCAGAAGAAGCGTTAATAGCGACCGTTTGAACATATTGCGTTTCCTTCTGAAATTTTCAGCTTGCAAAACCATGGCGTGGTCAATGGCAGACGGCTTTCGCCAAGGCAAGAAGCGTCATGATCGAATTTCTGGGGTTGCCAAAGCCAAAAGGGTTCGCGATGTCTGGGTTTCAGTATTTGAGTTGGGAGGTTTTGTGTTTCGTAATAGTATTTTATTTATTTCGCTGGCGACTTCAACGACGCTTGGTATTCCCGCCGCATGGGCAAATGAAAAAGCCGAAATTTTCGGCGCCATGCCAGCGATCCGCGATATCAGCCTGTCACCAGACGGCACCAAGATTGCTTTCATTTCTCCCGGCCCCGAAAAACTGTCAGATCTCTACACGATTGATTTGGCTAAAGGCGACACGCCGACACGTGTAATGAGTTCATCAGGGGACCCGGAAAACCTGCAGTGGTGCGGCTGGGTTTCCAATGCACGCCTTGCTTGCAGGCTTGGCGGACTCAAGGAACAGGCTGGCGAGATCTACGGATTTGGTACGATTTTCGCGATTGATGCGGATGGCGAAAATGCCCGACAACTGACACTCGAAAAAGATGCCGACACACTCACCTACAGTTTGGGAAGCGGTGACATAATTGACTGGCTACCAGACGAACAGGACGCTGTCCTGATGAGCAGATATCATCCCGAGCGAAGGGCGGCTGGCACGAGAATTGGAAACCGGGATTTCGGCTGGGCGGTTGAGCGTATCGACACGGTCACTGGCAAAGCAAAATATGTCGAGCGGCCATCTGAGGAAGCCATCGAGTATATTACTGACGGCGAAGGTGAGGTTCGGATCAAGGGAATGCGGACCAAATTGGGGGCGACCGAACGCGATTCGGGGCGCATTAAGTATTTCTACAAAAATGGAAGCAACGATTGGGTCGAGTTAAGCCAGCTTGACTATGCCAACCGTAGTGGCTTCAATCCCTATGCGGTAGACAAGACTCGCAATTCGGTGTTCGGATTCGCACCCTATAAAGGCCGTCAGGCACTGATGTCCGTTAAGCTTGATGATAGCGGAGACCAGGAAGTACTGGTGTCCAATGACAAGGTCGATGTCGATGGGCTCATCCGAATCGGGCGCAAAAACCGCGTCGTTGGAGCCAGCTATGCCATTGAGAAACGCGAAGCCGTCTATTTCGACAAAGACCTCGAGAAATTGGCTGCCGGTTTGGCGAACGCTCTGGGTGGTGAAACCGCGATAAACTTCGCTGATTCCAGTCAGGATGAAAGCAAGCTGTTGATTTGGGCCGGCTCAGATGTAGATCCGGGGCAGTATTTCCTTTTTGACCGTGGCAGCAAACAATTGCGCCCCCTGCTGGGCGTCAGACCGAAGGTTGAAAATCAAAATTTGGCGACCGTGAAACCGGTCACTTTTCCGGCAGCGGATGGAACTGAGATTCCAGGCTACCTCACTTTGCCTATCGGCGTTGAACCAAAGAACCTCCCCGCAATTGTCATTCCTCATGGCGGACCGGAGTCCCGTGACGAATGGGGATTTGACTGGCTCGCTCAATTTTTCGTCAGCCAAGGCTTTGCAGTATTGCAACCAAATTTCCGGGGATCGGCTGGCTATGGCGATGACTGGTTTCTGGAAAATGGATACAAGTCTTGGAAAATTGCGATTGGCGATGTTTCCGATGGCGGCCGCTGGCTGATTCGTGAGGGCATTGCCAAACCTGAAGCGCTGTCTATCGTAGGATGGTCATACGGCGGCTATGCTGCGCTTCAATCAGCGGTGACATATCCTGACTTGTTCAAAGCCGTCATTGCAATTGCGCCGGTTACCGATCTAGCGCTCAAGAAAAACAACAACAATAAGGAGTATAGCAGCGCTGTCGAAGATGACAGGGTTGGAAGCGGTCCGCACATCAAAGAAGGTTCGCCTGCACAAAATGTCGACCAGATCAAAGCGCCCGTAATGTTGTTTCACGGCGATCTCGATCAAAATGTCTTCATCAACCAATCCAAATTTATGGAAGACAAACTGAAAAATGCCGGTAAGGCCGTGACTTTTATCGAATATGAAGGCTTGGCCCACAGCCTGCAGAATTCAGCCGCCCGGATCGACATGTTGACGAAATCGGCTGCGTTCCTGCCAAAGTAAGTCGTCGGCAACAGAAACGAAAAAGGGCGGCTCCAACGGGCCGCCCTTTTTTATGAATATCGTTAAACCGATCAGCGCGAATAAAATTCGACAACCAGATTGGGTTCCATCGTCACCGGATAAGGTACCTCATCCAGTGTCGGGATACGGACATAGGTCACTTTGTCGGTGCCGTCAGGCGCTACATATTCAGGAATATCACGCTCAGGCAGGCTCTGCGCTTCGATCACGAGCAGCATTTCCTTTGCCTTGTCGCTCAGCGAAATTTCGTCCCCGGGAACGACCTTGCGCGAAGCAACGTTACATTTGACGCCATTGACGCGAATATGGCCGTGGCTCACAAGCTGACGGGCAGCAAAGATGGTCGGGGTAAACTTCGCGCGATAGACAACCATGTCGAGGCGCTGCTCGAGCAGGCCAATCAGATTCTGGCTGGTATCGCCTTTCATCGCCGCGGCTTCTTTATAAGCACGGCGGAACTGCTTTTCCGTCACATCGCCGTAATAGCCCTTGAGCTTCTGTTTGGCGCGCAGCTGAATGCCGAAGTCGGACAGCTTACCCTTGCGGCGCTGGCCATGCTGGCCTGGGCCGTAATCGCGGCGATTGACGGGAGATTTGGGACGGCCCCAAATATTCTCGCCCATACGGCGATCGAGCTTATATTTTGAACTGGTACGTTTGGTCATATCAATGACTCCTCATTTGCTGTTTTATCGTCTTCCCGGAGCGCACCACCAAAACAGCTGTTTTGATGCGGCCACCGCTTCACCGGGGTGCGGGGCCAATTGCAAGTGCGCGCCTATGACGAGCAAACTCACTATTGTCAACCATCTTGCCCTCCGAAAAACGTACGCAAAACCCCAACAGGCCTCGACTCTCAATCGACCGCAGATTAATGCCCGATGATGACCAACAGCACATCATTGCCGCCCATGGAAACAATGACCGATGTCCGAGAGCAGGTTGACCGCATTGACTCGGAGATTATCGCTCTGATGGCACAGCGCTTTGCCTGCATGGATGCCGCTGCCCGGATCAAGCAGGACCGCAATGTTGTCCGCGATGAAACCCGCAAGGCAGTCGTCCTGCAAAATGTCAAGAAACTGGCGGAGGAAGCCCGCATTCCCGTCCCGGCGATGGCCGCGATATGGGAAATGCTGGTGGAAACATCGATCAGCTACGAACTGCAAAAATGGGATCAGCTGCGCAAGTAACGGCTACGGCTTTTGCGCCTTGTCCTTGCGCGGTGGGCGTTCGAGCGATGATATCACGCCGCGCCAAGTCTTGACTTCCTCATTCGTCCAGGCCGGCTTGGTCAGCATGTTGCGAAGCGTCACCTTCGTCGCCGCAGCCCGCTCCGCTGGATAAAAATAGCCGTTTTTGTCCAGCGCTCGTTCGAGATGCTCGTAAAACATGTCGAGCTCTCGTTGCGGCGCCGGTTCAGCCGCTTTCTTTTCCAGCGTCGGCTGAATATTGGCAGACCGATCTATTTTGGACAGTTCATAGGCCACGAGGATCACCGCCTGCGCCAGATTGAGCGAACCAAATTCCGGGTTGATCGGTACGGTGATGATTTTCCGCGCCAGCTCAACGTCGACCACTTCCAGACCCGCGCGTTCCGGCCCGAACAGGATAGCGCATTTGCCGCTGGCCTGCGCTATATCTTCCGCAGCCTCCCAGGGCGCAAGCACTGTCTTGGTCATGCCGCGCTTCCGGACGGTTGTAGCGTAGACATGCGCACAGTCCGCCACAGCTTCTGCCGTGGTTTCAAAAATCTCGGCTTGCTCGAGGACCACGTCAGCCCCGGAAGCCGAAGGCCCGGCAGCCGGATTGGGCCAGCCATCTCTTGGTTTGACAATGCGCATCTCGGTCAGCCCGAAATTGAGCATCGCGCGCGCTGCTTTTCCGATATTTTCGCCGAGCTGGGGATTAACCAATATGATCGCGGGCAGATTATTCACGCGCCGCCGACATCTTTTACACTGCCCGCGAATTCCTTGAAATCCTTGGCTTCGGTGAAGTCCTTATAGACCGACGCAAAGCGTATGTAAGCGACACTGTCGAGCGCCTTGAGGCCATCCATCACCATCTCGCCGATCTTCTTGGACGGAATTTCGGTTTCGCCACTTGTTTCCAGCTGGCGCTGAATTCCGGAGACCAGTTGATCCATCTGCTCCTGCTTTAGACCGCGCTTCCGGCAAGCCAGCGAAACCGACAATTCGATTTTCGACCGATCAAAAGGTTCCTTGCGCTGCTCGCTTTTGACGACTGTGATTTCCCGCAACTGAACCCGTTCAAAGGTGGTGAATCGCGCACCGCAGCCCTCGCACTGACGGCGACGGCGGATCGTTGTATTGTCCTCGGTTGGACGGCTGTCTTTAACCTGACTGTCGTCATGAGCACAAAAGGGGCAACGCATGATGTAGCTTTCTGTTAAGCCGGATAGATCGGGAAACGGTCGCACAGCGACTGCACCCGCTCGCGGACATCGGCTTCTACCGACGGATCACCGCCCTCGCCCTTGTTTTTCAGCCCATCCAGCACGTCCGCAACCATATCGCCGATCAGGCGGAACTCGGCTGGGCCAAATCCGCGGGTGGTGCCCGCCGGCGAACCAACGCGGATGCCGCTGGTCTTCATCGGGGGCTGCGGATCATTGGGAATGCTGTTCTTGTTACAGGTGATGCCCGCCCGCTCCAGCGCTTCATCGGCATCCCGTCCGGTAATGCCGAGCGGCGACAGGTCGATCAGCGCCAGATGAGTGTCCGTTCCACCGGCGACGACATCGGCGCCGCGCTCTTTGAGAGTGGCCGCAAGAATCTTGGCATTTTCGATGACAGCAGCGGAATAGCTTTTAAACTCCGGACGCAGCGCTTCGCCAAAGGCAACCGCCTTGGCAGCGATCACGTGCATCAGCGGCCCACCCTGCAAACCAGGGAAAACAGCCGAATTGATTTTCTTGGCAATGGCTTCATCGTTGGTCAGGATCATGCCACCACGAGGGCCGCGCAGCGTTTTGTGGGTAGTGGTGGTTACGACATGCGCATGATCCAGCGGGCTGGGATGCAGTCCGGCAGCAACCAGACCGGCAAAATGTGCCATGTCGACCATGAAAATCGCGCCCACTTCATCGGCAATCGCACGGAACTTCGCAAAGTCAATTTGCCGAGGATAGGCCGAACCACCGGCAATGATCAGTTTTGGCTGATGCTCCTTCGCGAGAGCTTCAACTTCTGCATAATTGATCAGATGATCATCATCATTGACGCCATATTGGATCGCATTGAACCATTTGCCCGATTGGGCAGGTTTCGCCCCGTGGGTCAGATGGCCGCCGGCATCCAGCGACATGCCAAGGATGGTATCGCCCGGCTTGACCAGCGCCAGCATCACCGCGCCATTGCCCTGAGCGCCGGAATGCGGCTGCACATTGGCAAAGCCGCAATTGAACAGCTGCTTGGCGCGCTCGATCGCCAGCGTCTCGACATCATCGGACGGTGCACAACCCTGATAATAGCGACGGCCGGGATAGCCTTCTGCATATTTATTAGTGAAGACCGAGCCCTGCGCCTGAAGCACCGCGCGGGACACGATATTTTCCGAGGCAATCAGTTCGATCTGGTTCTGCTGACGCGACAGTTCCGAGTTGATCGCTCCGGCAACCGCTGGATCGCTCTCGTCTACCGAAAAGTCAAAAAAACCGGTCTGCCTGATATCCTGCATATCTGCCACGTTGCTCATGCGCTAACTCCTTCAAATGATGGTGCGGACAATTTATCGACCCGCCGCTGATGGCGCTCGCCGCCAAATTCTGTTTTCAGAAAGACGTCGAGACAGTCTTTCGCGATTTCGATGCCGATCAAACGCGCGCCCATGGCAATCACATTAGCATCGTTATGTTCCCGCGACAGCTTCGCGGACAAGCCCTCAGAAACCAGCGCACAGCGACAGCCGGGATTGCGATTGACCGCCATGGAAATACCGATGCCTGACCCGCAAAGCGCTACCCCGCGATCAACACGGCCCGACGCCACTTCCTCGGCCAGTTTATAACCATAATCCGGATAGTCGACACTGTCGGCGGTCATCGGACCAAGGTCGGTCACATCATGCCCTGCGTCTTGCAACCAGTCGACCAGCGCAGCCTTCATCTCAAGGGCAGCATGATCGGAGGCAATGGCGACGCGCATGGAATGGTCCTGAGTTAGAATCGAATGGCCGCTATTTAGTAGAGAGTCCGGCGATAGGCCACCAAATAGTTGAAGCACCGCGTCATTCCAAGATTGATCTCCGGCAGAGGCAAATGTCCGGACCGGCCGATCCTTATAACCTGAACGCAGATCCCAATCTCTAAATTTCCATCTGGCTTCCCAATTCCACCACCCGATTGGTCGGCAACTTGAAAAATTCCATCGCTGTCGCTGCATTTCGCAACATCCAGGCAAAAAGCTTCTCCCGCCAGATCATCATTTCCGGTTTTTTCGACGGCAACAAGGTCTGACGCGACAGGAAGAAGCTTGTGGTCATCATGTCGAACTCCATTCCGCACCCTTTCACCTTTTTCAGGGCTTCCGGCACATCGGTTTCTTGCATGAAGCCAAAATGCAGAATGAGCCGATAGAAGCCATGGCCGAGATCCTTCACTTCACAACGCTTCTCCGGATTGACCGTCGGCACATCCTTGATGTTGACGGTTAGGATAACAACCCGCTCGTGGATCACCTTGTTATGCTTGATATTGTGAAGCAGCGCTGATGGCACGCCGGCGGAGGAAGACGCCATGAAGATCGCCGTACCTGGCACTCTCGTCGCACTATTGGCAGCAGATTTGGTGAAAATTTCGATCGGCATGGCCGACTCCGCCATATTCTTCCGCATGATCTGGCGACCCTTCGCCCAAGTGGTCAGAATGACAAAGGCGACGCCGCCAACAGCCAGCGGGAACCAGCCGCCGTCAGGGATCTTGGTCAGGTTGGCTGCAAAATAGGCGCCGTCAACGATGAAGAATATCGCCAGCAAAGGAAGCGCAAACCACAGCTTCCATTTCCACAGCACCACCATCACGATGGCCAGCAGGCATGTATCAATAAACATCGCGCCAGTAACGGCGATCCCATAAGCTGATGCAAGATTGCTGGAGCTCTGGAAGGTCAGCACCAGCAGGATCACGGCAATCATGATCGCCCAATTGACGAAGGGAATGTAAATCTGGCCGGCCTCGGACGCGCTGGTATGCTTGATCGTCAGGCGCGGAATAAAGCCAAGCTGAATCGCCTGATGAGTGACCGAGAAAGACCCTGAAATCACCGCCTGACTGGCAATGAAAGTGGCCATCGTCGCCAGGATCACGAGCGGCAGTCGCAGCATTTCCGGCGCCATGACAAAGAATGGGTTTTTAATGGCCTCGGTCGCGCCCGCTGCATCGAGCGAGAGGATCATCGCACCCTGCCCGAAATAATTGCACAGCAACGCTGGCATCACAAAGCCATACCAGGCCACACGCATGGGCTTGCGGCCGAAGTGACCCATATCGGCAAAAAGAGCTTCCGACCCGGTCACAGCCAGCACCACCGAACCAAGAGCCAGAAAGGCCTTCACGCCGTCAGTGATGAAAAATTGCAGCGCGTACCAGGGATTGAAGGCCAGCAAAATGGAGGGATGCTGGACGATCTGAATGATACCGAGCGTAGCAATGATCGCGAAATAGACAAACATGACCGGGGCAAACAACGCGCCTATTTTCGCAGTGCCCCGAGATTGAAGCAGGAACAGGAATATCAGCAGAGTCAGCGCAATCGGAATGACCAAATGGTCCAAGCCAGGCTGCACTACGGTCAGCCCTTCGACCGCCGATAGCACGGAAATGGCCGGCGTGATCATACTGTCGCCGTAGAAAAGGGCCGTTGCAAATACACCGAGTAATATGGCGAGCCAGCCGTATTTTGATCGGCGCATTGCGCCCGATATCAGGGCCACCAGCGCAAGGCTGCCGCCCTGCCCTTTGTTATCCGCTCGCATCGTGATGGTGACATATTGGATGGTCACCACCAGCGTCATCGACCAGAAAATCAGGCTGACAACACCGAGAATGTGAATCCGGTCGAGCTCAAGCGGATGCGCTCCGATGAAGGTCTCGCGAAATGCGTATAGCGGGCTCGTGCCAATATCGCCGAACACGATACCGATGGCACCGGCAGCCAGCTTGGCAATAGCTGTATTGCGCTGCGGCGAGCCATGGGTTTGGACCGTGTGGCTTTGCGCATCTGCGCTTTCATGTGGTTCTGCTGACATTGGTTGGCCGTTCAGGCGTACCCCGATCAATTTCGAAAAAAAAGGCAGTCTACTGACATTCGTTTCAGCAAGCGCGTGCGCTTAGCACTGGCATTGAGCAGGTGCAACAAATCGACGGACTGATAATATCAACTTATTCAAAAACCAGACGTTTTACTGCTCAGGCGCGGGATCAGGAGGTGCCGGGAGTGATGGCTGTATCTGCTCCATCGCCGCTAGCCGCGACTCGAGATCCGCGCGCCACGGGGCATCTTCAGCGCTTCGTGCCAGCAATTCTTTCCAGATCGCTCTGGCCTGATCGATCTTGCCTGACTGGGCGTAGGCCAGTCCCAGAAAAAACGGCGGGCCGGGATGTTCAGGAGACAGATCAGCCGCTTTCTGGAAGGCAAATTGTGCGGCCGGCGTGACCATGCCATCCGCGTGCACCACCAGGGCGTTGCCCAGTCCTACCCAGAGATCGGGATCATCGGGATGCTCCTTGACCCCATTGCGCAGATAGTTGGCCGCCGCGCCGTGTTTTCCCGCCCGATTGAGTGAGTCGGAAAAAATCAGCCACTCCCGTGCCGTGCCGAAACGCTCGCCCATCTCATTGCGCGCATCAGTCAGATCGTCATCAAAGCTGTTCGGCTTTTCTGTGGGCTCGACGGATACGCCAGCCATCCCCGGATGCCCCTGCCACGCGTAACCCGCGACGCCGAGCAAAAGGGCCGCAGCGGTGATTTCATAGGTAGCGCGCGACAATTTGCCCAGTTTAATAAGGGCAGCAGCGCATATCAGCACAAAAAGCAGTAATATGATCCAGCCCATCATTCACGACCCTTCGATTTGCGAAAACGCCCGCGCGCCAGCCAAAGTGCGGCAAGCAACAGCACGATCGGCGCGATCCACAAGGGCCAAGTCACCGCCGAAGCAATCGGTGGATCGTAGGAGACCCAGTTGCCATAACGTTCAATCAACCAGCTTCGAACCGCTTCCGGTGTTTCGCCAGCCGCTATCCGTTCACGCACCTGGCTGCGCATATCGCCGGCCATCGGCGCGTTGCTATCGGCGATCGACTGGCTCTGGCATTTCAGACAGCGCAATTCTTCCATAAGATCGCGGGCAGCGGCCTCTTGTCGCGGATCATCCAGCTGCCGGTCAGCATAAGGCGCAGGTGGCAGGCCAGTTTGCGCCGCAATCGGAGCGGACAGACTCAGCACCAGCAAGACAAGAAAACGCTTCATCCCGCGTCCTCCAGCAACTTTTTAATCATCGCTATATCTTCCGGGCGGATATCGCCAATATGCTGATGCACGATTATGCCGTTGCCATCGATCACAAAGGTTTCCGGTACGCCCGAGGACCCTATCTCAAGCTGAACCCTGCTCGTCGTGTCACTGCCAATACGGGTATAGGGATTGCCCCATCGATTCAGAAAATTGGCGACATCCTCCGGCGTATCCCGGCTGGCGATCGCGTTGATCTCCACGCCCGCTCGCTGCAAAGCCAGCAATTGCGGCGCCTCGGCGATGCAAGGCACACACCAGCTGGCAAAAATATTGAGTAATGTTGGCTTTCCTCGGGCCAGGTCAGCACTGCTCAAGCCGGGTCGTTGTTCGATCGCTGCGGGCAACGCAAATGACGGCATCGGCTTGCCCACCATTTTGCTCTCGATGATATTGTCTTTGGGCATCATCAAGCCGATCGCAACCGCTCCAAAAAAGAGGCTGAACAATGCAAGGGGTAACCAGAGAAGCCAGCGGTTCATAGCATCGCCTCGGCAAATTCGCGCTGCTTGCGATGCTTGTAGCCACGCCTTAGCCGGCCAAACATTGCCAAAAGCCCGCCTAGCGCTACCAGGATCCCGCCAAACCAGATCAGCGGTACAAACGGTTTCCACCAGATCCGCACCTGCCATCGCCCGGCGCTGTCGCCTTCTCCCAGAACAACGTAAAGCTGACCGTTCCACCGCGTCAGCAACGCGGCTTCGCTGGTCTGCGTCTGGGCTGAAGCAAACATGCGGTTCTGTGGACTTATCTCATGCATCGGGCCATCGCCATATTGCGCCGTCATCCGGCCTTCCAGTGCCGTCCAGTTCGGACCGGCAACCGGTTCAATCGCCTGAAAATTAAGCTTCCAGTCATTGATTGCAATTTCGTCACCGGGCTGCGCCGCAACCAGCCTTTCCTCGGTGAAGCTGCTTTCACAGGCCATGCCCACCAAAGCAACGGCGATACCAAAATGAGCGATGACCATGCCATAGGTATGAAGTGGCGTACGGCGCAAATTGCGGTTCCATAACGGCGCAAAGCTGGCAACGGCAACGCCAGCGGCCAGCGCCAGACCCAGCAAAGCCAGAATCGACATGCCCGTCGTAAATGCGACAAGTGCAAACAAGGCGGCAGCGAACGCCAGCACCGGGATAGAAATACGATTCAGCAATGCCTTTGCATTATCGCGGCGCCACCGCAAAAGCGGCCCAGCGGCCATCACCACCACCAGCAACAGCGCCAGCGGTCCGGTCGCCAGATTGAAATAGGGTGGCCCGACCGAAAGCTTTTCACCGGTCACCGCCTCCACAAGCAGCGGATAGAGCGTGCCGATAAATACCAGTGCCAAAATCACGGATAGCAGCAAATTATTCGCTACCAGCGCGCCTTCACGGCTAATCAGTTCGAACCGGGATCCTTCTTTCACCGTACCGACCCGCAGTGCGAACAATGCCATGGCGCCACCGATATAGATCGCAAGCAGAGCCAGAATGAAGCTGCCTCGTTCGGGATCAACGGCAAATGCATGGACGCTGGTCAAAATCCCCGACCGGACCAGAAATGTGCCGATCATCGACATCGAAAAAGCGACCACGGCTAACATCAATGTCCAGGCGCGCAATCCATCTCGCGTGGCAAGCACCGTTACAGAATGCAGCAAAGCTGTCGCCGCCAACCAGGGCATAAGCGAAGCATTTTCAACCGGATCCCAGAACCACCAGCCGCCCCAACCCAGCTCATAATAAGCCCAGTAGCTGCCTGCAGTGATGCCTAACGTCAGGAATATCCACGCACCCAGCACCCAGGGCCGCATGGCTTTTGCAAAAGCCGGGCCGACATCGCGGGTGATCATCGCACCGACGGCGAAAGAAAAGGCGACGGAAAGGCCGACATAACCAAAGTACAGGGTCGGCGGATGAAACGCGAGCCCCGGATCCTGCAGCAGCGGGTTCAGCCCCTGCCCGTCTTTCGGGATTGGGAATATCCGTTCAAACGGGTTTGAGGAAATCAACAGGAAAGCGTAGAATCCCAAGCTGATAAACGCTTGCGCCGCGAGCGTAGCAACCAACGTGTTTTGCCTCAGCGACCGCTCAAAAAAAGCAATGAAAGCACCGGCCAGTCCCATCACCGTTACCCAAAGCAACATCGACCCTTCATGATTGCCCCATGTGCCGGCGAATTTGTAGAGCCAGGGCTTTACAGAAGCACTGTTCATCACCACTAGCCTGACCGACATGTCTGACCGCAGAAACAGCCAGATCAGGAGCAGGAAGGACAGGCTTACAAATAGCCCCTGCGCGATCGCGACGGGTCGAATGGCCGCGACATAATCATCCCGCCCGGCGCGCAGTCCAATAGCCCCAAGCGCAAATTGCAGCAGCGCCAGTGCCGCCGCAAGCCATAGCGCGATCAATCCCGTTTCAGCGATCATTGAACAAGAGTTTCCGTCTTGTGCTGGCCAGCGGTCATATCAATCCCTTCCAACTCACGCGGAACGTAATTTTCATCATGCTTGGCAAGCAAAGTCTCGGCTACAAACATGCCTTTGGCATCAAGCCTTCCGTCAGCCACCACGCCCGAGCCTTCGACAAAAAGATCCGGGGTAATGCCGGTAAAGGTGACGGGCTGCTGCGCCGTACCATCCTGGACAATGAATTCTACTGTCACGCCATCGGCAGATCTCTGAATCGAGCCTTCTTCAACCATACCGCCCAACCGGATAGCCTTGCCCGTTTCCGGCTTGCGTTCCGCAATATCTGTCGGCGTGTAGAAATAACTCGCCTGATCCTGCAGCGCATAAGCAGCCAGCAGCCCGGCACCGACCAGGGCAACGAGCGCCAGCAGCACCAAGGTCAGTCTTTGATGCTTCGCTTTCATTTTCGTTTACCCAATTGCTCTGCCTTTTTTTCTGCCTTGCGCATGGCCGCATAGCTGACCACGATAACGGCGACCGTGCAAAGCAGCACTATGGCATATGAGGCAAAGACAAAAGGCCAGTGGTTCATTCGGCTGCCATTCTTTTGAGACGGGCTTCGACCTTTGTCTCCGCCAGGATCGTCCGCATGCGCATCAACACAATTGCCGCGAACAGCAGGCTGAAGCCAATAACATTTACCAGCAATGGCCATAGAAAGGCACTATCGATCGAAGAGCCGCTAACCGTGATACTGGCCGGTTGATGCAGGCTGTTCCACCATACCACCGAACGGTTGATGATCGGAATATTGATCGCGCCGACGATACCGAAGATCGCAGTGACCCGCGAAACGCCGCCCTTGTCTCCGCTGGCATTGGCCAGCGCGATATAGGCCAGATATAGGAAGAACAGCACCAGCACCGATGTCACCCGGCCGTCCCATACCCACCATGTGCCCCACGTTGGCCGGGCCCAGATGGAGCCCGTTATCAAGCCGAGCGCAGTAAATGCCGCGCCGGGTATTGCAACGGCGCGAGCAGCCACGGATGCCAGAGGATGCCTCCAGACAATCTGCATGATGCTGGCAATGGCAATGGCGGTCCAGCCACCCATTGCCAGCCATACCGTTGGCACATGGATATATAATATACGGACGCTGTCGCCCATCAGCCGGTCGGCCGGCGCGTAGAGCAAGCCGTAAGTGGAACCGAAGATTACCAGCACCAGACCGACCGCCAGAAACCACATGGTCAGCGGCTTCGCCAGCGTCAAAAAACGGGTTGGGTTTGCAAAAGCGTGCATGGATTGAGCGGTGATTGCCTCGAGCTAGATCGCGTCCAGTGTCATTCGCGCAATTCGATGGCAGAAGCTTGGCCCAGCGACAAGTGTTTTTGCGATTTTCCAGCTTTCGCAACCGCCAACAGCGGACACAGAAGACATGCTCGATGGCAAGATGATGGCTCCCAAAAAAATACACGCTCACCAATCCGGTGCGGCCAATTCTCTCGCACACTGCAGCGCAGCCCGATAGTCGGACTGGAAGGAAATCCCTGGCTGGTCGGCCGACAAGCCAATGCGCGCAAGCATTTCACGGGGCTGGGCTTGAACACCCGACAAGATTATCTGCGTCCCCGACAGCCGGGCCTGATCAATGAATTCCTCAATCATTGTCACGCCACTGGCGTCCAGCATCGGGACCAGGCGCATCCGCAAGATGATGACCTTCGGCGTGCGTCCGATTTTTCGCATGGCGTCCAGCAGTTCGCCCGCCACCCCGAAAAAGACGGGACCGCTGATACGGAACACTTCAACGCCTTTCGGCAGATCGTCGCGCTGGTCGATATCGTCAGCATGGATGTCGGGATCACCGGTCAACGGAACCGCGCTATCCAGCTGGACGGTTTCGCTCATCCGCGCCATGAACAGAAGCGCAGCCAAGGTCACGCCAACACCGATGGCCACCGTCAAATCGACAAATATGGTGAGCCCGAAGGTGAGCAATAACACCGCACGGTCGCTATTCGGCATCCGCAACAATGCGATGAACCGGTCAATTTCGCACATGCCCCAGGCAACGATGAAGAGAATGGCGGCCAGCGCGGCCATGGGTACATAGGCCATCAGTCCGCCGCCAACGAGAATGAACAGCAAAACAAAAAGCGCGTGCATCATGCCCGCTACCGGCGTTTTTGCACCAGCCTTGATATTCGTCGCTGTCCGCGCAATCGCGCCCGTCGCTGGCAATCCGCCAAACAGCACCGAACCAATATTGGCGATGCCCTGCGCTATCAGTTCCTGATTGGACCGATGGCGAGTGCCGGTCATGCCATCCGCCACCACAGCCGAAAGCAGCGCTTCGATTCCGGCGAGAAAAGCAATTGTGAAAGCCGACGGCACCAATTCCGCAACCCTGCTCCACGACATATCCGGCAACGAGGGCATGGGAATCGAAGTGAGCATATCCGGAAACCGCGTCCCAATAGTCTCAACCGGCAGATGGAGCATGGGAACGGCTACCGAAGCCAGAATCGTCGCGATCAGGAAACCCGGCAGCTTGGGAGCGAACCGTTTGAGTGTGATGATTACAAACAGAGCGCCAAGACCGACCAGCAGGGTCGCGATATGCACGGAGGAAATCGCTCCAAGATAAGCCTGCCACTTCGGCACAAACGCGGCTGGAATAGTCTTCAGTGACAGTCCCAGAAAGTCATTCACCTGGCTGGAAGCGATGATCACCGCGATGCCGGCGGTGAACCCCGTTACCACCGGATGCGGGATGAATTTGATCAGCCGCCCTATCTTGAACGCTCCGGCAGCGATCAGAATAAGCCCTGCCATGAACGTGGCAATCAGCAATCCGTCATAGCCATGCTCCGCTATCACATTGAAGACGACGACCACGAATGCGCCGGTCGGCCCGCCCACCTGAACTCTTGACCCTCCCAGAAAAGAGATCAGAAATCCGGCGAAGACCGCCGTGATAAGCCCCTTGTCAGGCGAAGCGCCGCTCGCAATGGCCAGCGCCATCGATAACGGCAGCGCCACGATCGCAACGGTCAGTCCGGCAACCGAATCAGACTTGAACAGGCGAAAATTATAGCCTTCACGGACGGTCGTTATGAATTTTGGCGTAAAACTATACACCGGAAAGGCTCATCATTCTGTTTTCGCGTCAACTTTGGCCTGATCGAACAATATCGAGCCGACTTCGCCGCTAGGTTTTTGCCGAACCGTCTCGCGCAATCGCACACCACGTCCAATCGCGATGCTGGGGGCGTTTTCACCAATTAGCTCAATTCCGCTGCTTTCCAGCGCTCCGATGACCTTTACCAGCGTATCCACGACGCCGCGGACCTGTCCGTCCGACGCCTCCATCCGCTGGATGGTCGGCAAGGAAAGCCCGGCCAGTTCCGCCAATCGGCGCTGATCGATACCGAGCAGAGCCCGCGCAGCCCGCATTTGTTGAGACGTGATCATTTATTGCCTAACTTGATATATTAAACATCAAAAATCAGTATTAACAATTTATTCTAATGCTGTATAGCCAAGTTTTGTAATCGAGTCCCGGTTTTCCACGATGTCCCGATTACAGTTCTGACAGCGATGTCCGTCTCCACATTCGATATGATCGATCTGCCACATCGATGGTCGTGGACCGCAAAACCGTTGTCCAGCAAATGCCACGGGTGGCGACGACGCCAGCCGATATTTTAGTGATCAGTAACCAGGGTAGAATGAATGGCCGGATTTGAGACTTTGCTCGACAGAATCGTCGATGACATGCGCAGCGACGAGTTCGCAGGCCGCAATCGTTGCGACAGATCTGATCGCCAGGCTTTACCTAAAACCGCATTGGAAGCTGCTTTCCGCGGCTTGAGAGGCCATTGCCCGAGCTGCGGTGGAGGCAAACTATTTCCTCGTCTGCTCAAGCCGATCGAACACTGCCCCATCTGCGGCCAAGACTGGACAGCGCAGCAAGCCGATGACTTCCCGGCCTATGTCGCCATCATTGTGACCGGGCATGTCATGGCGCCCGTCATTATCTTCATGGTCAACGAGATTGGGTTTTCAATGTGGACCAATCTGGCGATCATAATTTGCTTGTCCCTGATACTCATCGCCAGTCTACTGCAACCGGCCAAAGGCGCGATCATCGCCTTGCAGTGGTGGCTGGGGCTAAACGGATTCGAAAAACCTACCCGGACAAACGAATTTATCGATGCAAATGGTCAAAGCAAGCGTCCATAACAGACTAGAATAAAAGCAAACCCTGTCCGTTAGCCCGGCCAGCTATCGTCCGATCAACGCCATCGCCATATTGTCGGCAACAACCGAGTCTGGCAATTTTTGCGATGCACTTTGCGTCCATATCTCGGTCAATCGTTCGGGAATCATCGCGACCCGGCGATTGACTTCCGCGACATCTCCATCACCCAGATATTCTAGTCCAACACTGATGATACCACCGCTATTGATCACATAATCCGGCGCGAACAGAATGTTGCGATCGAAGATACGCTGACCGTCCTCTGGAGTAGCCAACTGGTTGTTGGCACCACCGGCAACAATCGGCACATTGAGATGAGCAATCGAAACCTTGTCCAGTATGGCGCCCAAAGCATTGGGACTGAACACATCGGCTTCGACTCGCATGATTTCATCAAGCCCGACAACCGTCGCGCCGATTTCGGCTGCCAGATCAGCGGCGTGGCTCATGTTGATGTCAGCAATGCTCAACTTGGCGCCGTCTTTGGCCAGCAAACGTGCGAGTCTGCCGCCGACACTGCCAACGCCCTGCACCGCGACATGAACACCGTCCATATTGTCCTTGCCAAGCTTATGTGCGACCGCAGCCTTCACGCCCAGATACACACCCATTGCCGTGAATGGTCCCGGATCACCTCCCGCTTCACTGCTGTTGCTCACCGGCAGGCCAGAGACATATTTGGTCTCTTTGGTCAGAGCGACCATGTCGGCGGCCGTTATGCCAACGTCTTCAGCGGTGACATATTGCCCGCCAAGCGACTCGACCATCCGGCCGAAAGCTGCCAGCATTTCGGGTGTCTTGGTGCGATTCCGGTCAGCCAGAATCACGGCCTTGCCACCGCCCAGCGGCAGCCCCGCCATTGCGTTCTTGAAGCTCATCCCGCGGGATAGGCGGAGCGCGTCGGTCACTGCAGTCTCCCGGTTTTCATAGTGCCAAAAACGGGTGCCGCCTGCACCGGGACCGAGATGGGTGCTGTGTAGAGCGATAATCGCGCTAAGGCCTGAGGGCGCATCATGGAAAAAATGGACCGCTTCATGGTCATCAAAATCCGGCAAATCCCACATCACGCTCATGCTCTAATCCCTGGCAAGTTGAAGTAATTTAATAACCCATAGCTGTAATTTAATTACAAATAAAGAGAAGCTTTGGCAAAAGGCCGCGTAGCGGTGGCCTTGCCGTTCTTTTACTTCTCACGGGAAAAATGGGGCGATCGAGGGGTCTTGAACCCCCGACCTCCGGTACCACAAACCGGCGCTCTAACCAACTGAGCTACGATCGCCACAAGCCGCGCGCCATAAAGCCGCATTGCGCCGCGGTGCATAGGGACAGCGACTAGCAATCGTCAAGCATTTAGCGGACTGATTGAGAATTAATACGCATCACCGCGCTGCCGGTGAACCAGTCGGGCGGGTTGCAGCGCGGCATCGATCAATACGCGCTCTTCAATCAGCGCACTTTGCATTTCAACCGCCAGGTCAACCCGGAACCAGCGTGTAGCGAGTTTGATCTGGCTCTGCACTTCTGGCGATGCTCCCAGGCTGGCGGGATAGGACTGCGCCCAAAAATCGTTCAGACTGGCATATCCCAGCTCCGGTCGCCGCCCCAGAAACTGCCGCGCCGGCGTGAGATCGGACGGGACGGGCCCTAGCATCGCGAGCAGGACTGCCTGCTCCGGTCGCAGGGTGTTGATATTGATCGGCGAGAGATCGGTGGTTGGCAAGGCGCATATCCATGGAGCCAAACGAACAAATATCTCGTCGGTCATGCCCTTTATCGTGCGCAACTCGCTGACATCCACGATCAGAGTGTTGGCAGTGCGATAGGGGTTTTCTTGCTGTAAATAATATTGATCTTCAGCGCCGCGCGGTGATGCGACGCTGTCGCTGTCGATCCAGTCAGCGACCGACTCCGCTATATCGGCCGCATCGCCGTCCAGAACACCCTGCATCACCATAAGGCGCGCAAATTGCGCCAAACCCACGGGCCGAGCGGCCAGAACCGCTTCCTGCTGGGTGACCAGACTATTGATATTGAAACAATTTCCTCCGTCCGCCAGTGTCGCCGAAATAATCCCGCCGGGGACCGGGACTTTCTGTTCCCGGCCATTCCATCCTCCGACATTGATGGTTCGTCCGGGTGAAGCCGACACGATTTGCTCGGCCGACTCCATACCAATCGACTCAGCCGCGATCAGATAGGCCTTTGCCTGTGAGAGTTCCCGCGCGTTTGAAGCAAGCTTGGTCGCACCGGCTAGCCGGTCTATACCATGCGCGGCCAAGATCGCTATCACCGCGACCAGCAGCAATACCGTCAGCAGCGCCGCTCCGCGTTCGCCGTCAGATCCAACTTGCCGGAATCGACTCATAAATAACCAGTCCCGACCAGAAACAGATGACGGTAGCGGCGTCCTTGCTGCTCAAACTCCATTTCAATTGCTCTGGGCAATTCCGCCAGCCGCCCGGCTTCCCAGCGGCTCGCCCACTGCCCGCGCCTGTCGCGAAATCGTAGTTCGAGTGATTCAATGTTCGATAATAGAACCGCTGGCTCATCTGTTGAACCCCCGTCGGTCATTCGATAGCGCCATCGCTCGAGCTTTCCGTCGACCAACCGATATTCGACCCGCTCCAGATTGGACCGCGCTTCGCCATTGATGTTGCTTTGACCGCCCCTCGTAAATTTCAGAAACGCCGCGTTCGGTCCACTGGTTTCGCTGGCGAAGGCCGGCATGCGGTCGCCCCGCTCATCTCGCGCTGTTCGCGGCAGTGCCTGGCTCAAGTCAGCCTCCATCAATGAGACAAAACGCTGCATTTCTGCCATTTGGCCGAGATTTTTTGCGGTTATCTCATCGCCATCAACGGCCGATCGAAGCATGATCACGCCAGCAACCGCCAACATGGAGAAAATAAACAGCGCCACCATCATCTCGACCAGCGTAAAGCCATTTTGATCGCGGGACATTGCTGACATTTTTTCCATCGACCCCGCTTATATTGAGATTGTTCAAAGCCGCAAAGAGCGGTTGCGATCAACCGGGATTCATTTATCGTAAGGCACGGTAATTAAGCACAGTTTTGGACGTTCGTATGACAGAGGCCAATAATACATCGGCTGACTATCTGGTCGCATTGGGAAAAGTGCAGCGCTTTCCGCGCAAGGAAATCGAACTGTGCATTGTCAAAAATTTTCTCAAACCCGAAGAATGCAGCAAGCTGATAGCGATGATTGATGAAAAAAGGCGTCCTTCCGACATTGCCGACCCCAATGGTGACGATTATTTCCGCACCAGCGAGACCTGTGACCTTGACCATTCTGATCATTTCGTAGTCGAAATGGACGACAAAATTTGCGGTTTCGCCGATATTGATGCGCAATTTGGGGAACCGCTGCAAGGTCAGCGTTACGCCATAGGCCAGGAGTTTAAGGCCCACACTGATTTTTTCGATCCGCATGGTCAGGACTTCCAGAGATATTGTTCCGTCTCTGGCCAGCGCACCTGGACGTTCATGATCTATCTCAACGAGCCGGAAGCAGGCGGCGCTACCCGTTTTACTCATTTCAAGAAAAGCTTCACTCCGGAAACCGGAACGATGTTATGCTGGAATAACCGCAACTCTGACGGCTCCGTCAATGACTGGACCTTGCATCATGGCATGAAGGTTCGAAAAGGGACGAAATATGTGATTACCAAATGGTACCGCGAAAGACCCTGGCCGTGGAACGGTTGACCCGATTGGCTCTGCGATAATGAAACTCAGCCGCTACCGGCCCGGTCCCGGGATGATGGTGTCCGCCGCCTTTATCGGGCCTGGAACCGTGACCGCATGTACGCTGGCGGGTGCAAATTTTGGCTTTGCCCTGCTCTGGGCACTGATATTCGCCACGATCACCACCATCATTCTGCAATCCTTTGCCATCCGCATTGCGCTGGTGACCCAGCTGGGACTGGCCGAGGCGATGCTGAAGACGGTTGCATCTCCTCTCTTCCGGCTGTTGGCGGCGCTTTTGCTGATATCCGCGCTGGTTATCGGCAATGCCGCCTATGAGGCCGGCAATATGTCTGGCGCCGCGCTGGGTCTTGAAGCGATCAACGGCGGCCCACTGGCCTTCGGCATCGCCCCGGTCATCCTCACCATTGCTCTGTTTGCATCCGCCATGCTGGTCTTCTCCAGACCCAAATGGATCGAGAAGATCTTAATCCTGCTGGTGTTGTTGATGAGCGCGGCCTTTTTGCTGACATTCGCGCTAATCCGGCCCGATATGGGCCCACTGCTCCAAGGCTTTGTCCCCGCCGTACCGGACGGTGGCTTGATGACCGCAATCGCTCTCATCGGCACGACAATCGTGCCCTATAATCTCTTCCTGCATGCTGCCAGCGTCCGCGAACGCTGGAACACAGAGCAGCTGCCGGAAGCGCAGCTGGACAACACGATTTCGATCGGCATCGGCGGACTGGTTTCGATGACGATATTGGCAACCGCGGCAGCCAGCCTGTTCGGTAGCGGCAAGACGATAGAAAATGCGGTGGATATGGCCGGACAGCTCACGCCCCTGTTTGGCAATCTGGCCACGATTACGCTCGGCACAGGCCTGTTTGCGGCCGGCCTGACCTCGGCGATCACCGCTCCACTGGCAACCGGCTATATTGTCCAGGAAATTTTCAAATCCTCCGATTCGCGAAGACCCTTTCAAATCGGCGCGCTGATCGTAATCGTCTCGGGCACGCTGGCGTCGTTACTCGGATACCGGCCGGTTGAGCTGATTTTCATTGCCCAGATTGCCAATGGCCTGTTGCTGCCCATTGTAGCGGCGTTTCTGCTAAAACTGGCGAACAACAAGCAACTGCTGGGAGAATATGCCAATGGCGTGAAAGCCAATATTCTGGGGGCGATGATTTTGCTGATTACAACGGGATTGGGCTTTCGATTGATCGCTCGCGCCCTGGGATTTTGGCCATGACCCGGAGCATCGACCTGAACGCAGACCTCGGGGAGGACGAAAGCCCAGCGGGTATCGCGCGCGATATTGCCATCATGGACATTGTCTCCAGTTGCAACATCGCCTGCGGTGGTCATGCCGGTTCACGGCAAAGCATGCGAACCATGCTGAAGGCAGCGAAATCCAAAGGAATTGGGCCTGGCGCCCATCCCTCTTATCCAGACCGGATCAATTTCGGTCGCCGGTCAATGGATATCGCGGTGGAAGATTTGGAAGCATCTTTGATGAATCAGCTGGGCGAGATCATATCGATAGCGGAAGAAGTCGATGTGCCGCTCACCCACCTCAAGCCGCATGGGGCCTTGTACAACGACGCGCAGGATAATGAGGCACTTTCCGCTCTGCTGGTCGATATTGCCGCCCGGACCAATCTCGCCCTGGTCGGCATGCCGGGATCGCTGATTAAGCAGAAAGCCGATCGCAAGGGCATTCATTTTATCGCGGAAGCCTTCATTGATCGTCGATACAGCGACAATGGCCGACTGGTTCCACGCAGCGAGGCTGGCGCGGTGATCGCTGAGGAAGAGATTCGGATCCAGCAGGGCCTTGTTCTGGCTGAAGGCACTGCGCTGACGACAAAAGACGGATCGCGACTCCTGATCGCCGCCGATAGCCTCTGCCTGCATTCGGACAGCGATGGCGCGCTGAAGACCGCAGAAAAAATGCGAATGGCACTTGAGCAGAACGGCATTAAGATTGGCCGGGTTGCATAGTGACTGACCTGCGGACCGCAATCCACATCTGTGATGACTGGATCGACATCCAACTGCCCGATCAGGAAACGGTGATAGCCGCGCAAATGGCTTTCTCCGCCAATCATCACTGGACCGAGATAGTGCCCGCTCTGGGCAGCATCGCCCTTCAGTTCGACCCTGCCGTCATCTCGCCAGACGAAGCTGCCAGTATCGCGCGCGATCAACTGGATCATGCGACATCGGCTCCCAAAGCATCGCTATCAACAGCAACTATTCCAGTATGTTACGACCGGGAACTGGCACCAGATCTCAAGCATGTGGCAAATCGACTGGGCATCGCACCCGAGACATTGCCTGCTTGGCATACATCGCGTGCGCAATCCGTCGCCATGCTTGGGTTCATGCCCGGCTTCGCCTACCTCGACAGCACGGAAGAATGTCCGGCGATCGGCCGATTGGCCAGTCCGCGGCAATTGGTGAAAGCCGGTTCCATTGGCATCATAGGCCGGCAAAGCTGCATCTATTCTTTTGACAGCCCTGGCGGCTGGCCGATTATCGGTCGCACCCCGCTGCGCTTGTTTGATCCGGCGAAAGAGCAACCGGCGTTACTATCGCCTGGCCAAACTGTGTGCTTTAGATCGATTTCGCGCGCCGAATTCGAAAACTGGACACAGGTGAAGGATCAATGAGCCTCCGCGTGTTGAAAGCCGGGCTGCAAACGACGTTGCAGGGCGCGCCATTCACTGGTCATCGGCATATTGGCATGCCCGCTGCCGGCGCTGCCGATTGTCTGTCGCTGGCACTGGCGAATCTTCTGGTCGGCAAGCCCAGTGGCGCGATCGCGTTTGAAATTACGCTGACGGAAGCGGTTGTCGAGGTCGATGAGCCCTGCGCTATCGCCGTTGTCGGCGCTGCAGCCTATATTCGGATCAATGGCCAGGACTGCCCGCAGCACGAAACCCTAAAATTGGCGGCGGGAGACAGGCTTGATATTGGCCCCAGCCGCCATGGATGCCGGACCTATTTGGCCCTCTCGGCCGAAATTCAGGCGGGCGAATTGCTGGATGGCCGCTCGACTTATCTCGCAGCAGGCCTGGGCGGCTTTCACGGGCGGGCGCTCGCAGCAGAAGATGTCATCGGCTTCGCCCCATCATCAACAAATAGGGATATCTATCGAGTCACCCCGGCGGCTCTTCGGCCCCATTTTGGCGACGATCATGTTCTGCGGGTCACGCCAGGCCCGGAAGCTGACAATGGGGGCGGGGATATATTCGGTCAATTCTGCCTTAGCCCCTACGCGGTCGGAGCGCGAAGCAACCGGATGGGTGTCGCACTGGAAGGCGCGCCTCTGCCGACCAGTCATTCATCAAATATGCAAAGCGCCGGGGTCTTTCCCGGCACTATACAAATGCCGCCAAGCGGAGAGCCCTATTTGCTCGGACCCGATGCCCAGACGACGGGCGGATACCCGCGAATTGCGCAGGTTATCCGCGCCGATCGCCATCTGATCGGACAGCTGCGTTCGGGTTCAAAGATCCAGTTTGTGCAAACCACGACCGAGCGTGCCACAGCGATATACCGGGAAAAGCTGTCCCTGCTATCCGAGTGGCTAGGCCAAATACATTTGTGGTAAGCGATCGGGGCCGTTCAAACGGCCCCGACAGCAATCAGCTCTTTTTGAGCGACAGCCCGCCAAAGCGCTTGTTAAAGCGGGCCACCTGGCCACCCTGATCGAGCAGACGCTGGTTGCCGCCGGTCCAAGCCGGGTGCGAAGACGGATCGATGTCGAGTTGCAGCGTGTCACCTTCCTTACCCCAGGTAGAGCGGGTTTCGTAGGTGGTGCCATCGGTCATCTGAACCGTGATCATGTGGTAGTCTGGATGCGTATCGGATTTCATTTTCGGCTCCTAAACGGGCTGGTTACCGACCAGACCCAAAGCGAATAAATTTGACGGAAGCGGCCCATTAACCGCCGAATGACAAAAGGGCAAGATTCTTTTCAAAAAGCCTATGCCGCAGGAGGGTCGGCAATCATCGCGGTAAAGCTTGCTTCGGCAGCCAGCTTGTCTCCAATCATCGCACGTCCGGAAAATTTGCAGACGCGTGCGCGCTTTTGTTCAAATTTCACGTTCAGCGACAACAAACAGCCCGGCTCTACCGGCTGGCGGAATTTTGCCCCGTCGATAGCCATGAAATAGACCAGCTTGCCCGATCCAACCATGTCGAAGCTTTCCATGGCGAGAACACCGGCAGCCTGCGCCAGTGCTTCGACAATCATCACTCCGGGCATGATTGGCCGTCCGGGGAAATGCCCCTGAAAAAAACCTTCGTTCATGGTGACGGCCTTGATCGCCCGGATGGATTCGTCCTTTACGAGCTCTTCCACCCGGTCGACCAGAAGCATGGGGTAGCGGTGCGGCAGCACCGCCATCACCCTGGTTACATCATAATCAAGCAATTCAGTCATCAACGCTCAACTATCGGCTGGCTGGTTGCGCCGCTGGTGGCTGTTGCTGTGCGGCCTGGTTGCGGGCGCTGGCGACCAGCAGTTGCTGGAGCTGCTGATGCAACGAGACGATGTTGCGCTGTGGCTGCCAGTTTGCAGGAGGCGTGATGCTGACCGACGGGACTCTGCTATCCAGAACCGCTGTGATGTCGTCGGTGACGTCGGTCTGCGGCGGGGCATAGAGAAACGCATCGGGGCTCAAGATAACGGCGATTTTCTTGTTGGTGACCACTTGCTGCTGCGCATTGGAATATTCCTTGAAAATCTCTTGAATAGCAAACATCTGCGCCTTGATCGCTGGAGTTTGCAGGTTCTGGATTTCCGCTTCTTCGGTCTGGATGCTCTGCAGAACGGGGCTTTTTGCGTTTACAGCCGCATCAAGCTCTTCCTGCGTGAGTTGCTTGTTATTGTCCGTATCCAGCTGAGCACGCAGTCCGTTCAGGGTCTTGTTGCGGGCATCAATCTGGTCGAATGAAGATTTATATTGCGTTCCAATCTGCGAATAGGCGGTCGAGAAAGCCTTTGTTTTAGCGATCGCGATGGTCGGGTTCGCGGTTGCGATGCCCGAAACCTGTGCGGTGGCAACCGAACCGAAGGCCAATGGCGCAGCGGATACGGCGAGAACAGTGAGTGCGGTTTTGAGTAAACATTTCATCAGAATTGTGTTCCTACGTTGAATGTGAATAGTTTCGTATCATCGCCAGGCTCTTTTAGCAGCGCCTTGGCGACATCTATCCGGAATGGGCCAAATGGCGAATTCCAGTTTACGCCGACGCCGACCGAGACACGCGGGCTGGGCGTATCCCCGAAAAAGCGCTCGACGAAATTCGTTGCGATCGGATTGGGGTTGCCGTTGGCATCCACCGCGTCAAGAGTGAGTGTTGCATTCCCTTCATCATCAACGGTCAGGAATTCGGGCGCGACGCCAATTGCTTGCCCCTCGTCGTTGAAAATAGTCCGCTGCCGCTGCGTCTGCAAATCGGTGAGCAGCAGTGGCTTTGTGACCTTGAATACGGCGCCAACGTCTACGAATATCGATGGTCGCAAACCGAGTTCACGCGCGCCGGATCCTAGCGGGATTTCCAGCTCTGCCCTGCCCAGATAATAAGCCCGGCCACCAATAGCGTCGTCCGTCTGACGGCCGCTGGTTACTTCGACAATCTCGTTGATCGGATTGCCATTGGCGTCCAGACCGGGAACCGTTGCAGACCGCACAACGCGAGGGCCTACGCCGCGGATATCGAAGCCGCGAATCTGTGGTTCACCCAAGAAAAAGCGGTCGGTCAGTCGGACGTCATCGATGCCAGACGCTGGACCTGGCGACCGATTTTCCAGCGAATGGATATAGCCACCCTCACCGCTGACCGTGAAAATGAAGTCGCCCAGCACACGCCAGTGCTTCGATGCATTCAAACGGCCGCGGATATATTTTACGCTGCCACCCAATCCGGCGAAATCGACGCTACCGACGATCGATTGTCCTCTGGTCGGACGCACACGGTTGTCCCGATCGTCATAGATCAAAGATGCCCCGATCGAGGATGTCGTGCGGGACCCGAGGGCATCACAAAGAAAACGCCCAGCGACCAAAGGGTCGCACGTATCAGCAGGGCTGTTGCCTCTTATCCCGTCACCATTGCTGTCGGAGAAGAACAGCGTCGGTTCCAGCGTCACGTCATCCTGGCTCAGGCCATAGCGGAAGGAAGCGGAGAGATATTCGGTAATCGGCACACCCGCACGGATTTGAAAACCGGTGGTCAATTGTTCGAACGTCGTCTCACGGTTGTTGTTGACGAAATTAAAGCTGTTCAAGTCGCGACGGAAGACATCGGCACCGACAGCAATGTTCCGGTCGAACAGATAAGGTTCGGTAAAACCAAGTTCGATGGATTGGGAAAAGCTCGAATAGCTGACGCTGGCCCGCAATTCCTGGCCTTTGCCGCGGAAGTTGCGCTGCTGCACCGAGGCTTGCAGAATGAAATTCTCGACGCTGGAGAAACCGGCTGAAAGCTGCAGCTGGCCAGTCGCCTTTTCTTCAACATTGGCTTCCAGAATGATGCGATCCGGCGCACTGCCCTGTTTCTGCTCGATTTCCAGGTCTTCCTGGAAAAAGCCCAGCGACTTGATCCGGTTGGCGGACCGTTTGACCTGAAAGCTGTTAAAGGCATCGCCTTCGTTCAGCCGAAACTCACGGCGAACGACCTTGTCCTGGGTCAGCGTATTGCCGTTGATGTCGATCCGCTCAACATACACGCGATCACTTTCGGCGACCTGGAAAAGAATATCCATGGTCAGCGTGTCTTTGTTCCGCGTGAACTGCGGGCGGACATCTGCAAAGGCGTAGCCGAACAATCCAGCGGTTTCAGACAGACGTTCAACCGTGTCCTCCACCTGTTTGGCATTGTAGAAATCGCCGGACTTCATCGGTAGCTGAGGAGTCAGGAATTCTGGCGTAAAATCGCGAATCTCGCTTTCTACCGCAACATCGCCAAACTTGTAGCGATCACCCTCTTCGACAACATAAGTGATGATAAAATCGCGCTTGTCCGGCGTGAGTTCGGCCACGGCGGAGATGACACGGAAATCGGCATAGCCTTCTGTCAGATAGAATTGACGGAGCTTTTGCTGGTCAAAGGCAAGGCGATCCGGATCATAGGTGTCGCTGGAGCTGAAGAAACGATAGAAGCGCGATTGCTTGGTAACCATTTCACCGCGCAGCTGACCATCCGAGAATTCTTCATTGCCGATGATGTTGATCTGCTGGACCTTTGACTTTGGTCCTTCGTTGATCTCGAAAACAATATCGACGCGGTTCTGGTCCAGTTGAACCATTTTCGGCTCGACGCTCGCCGCAAAACGGCCCTTGCGCTTGTATAGCTCGATAATGCGAGCGACATCGGCGCGCACTTTCGAACGCGTGAATATCTGTCGCGGCGCCAGCCGGATTTCCGGATAGATTTTGTCTTCCTTGATCCGCTTGTTGCCTTCGAGCAAAATGCGATTGATCACGGGATTCTCGACAACCTCGATGGTCACGGTACCCTGATCGTTCCGGATACTGACATCCTTGAACAATTCCGTTTCGAACAGGTCTTTCAGCGCCTGGTCAGCCGCCTCTTGCGTGTAGGGCTGGCCGACACGCAATTTCATGTAGGACAGGACCGTGGTTGGTTCGAGGCGCTGGGCACCGCTGACCACGATCGATTTTATCGTGTCGTCTGCTGGAACCACAGGCGCGGGCTCTACCGCATCCTGCGCCTGTACCTGCGAGGGAATCGCCGTGCCACCCAGAATAGTGCCACACATTAACAAGGGCAGAAGCCGCTTTTTATGATTCACAGACAAACTCGCTTTCACACCATAAACCAAAAATAAAAAATGACATTGGCACATTGGCACCAACCTCGCCAATCCCCTGCCCCAATGCAGCCCGTCAATCAATGGTCAATCAGCCAGAGATAGAACGGAATAGACCAAATGACGACAAATCGTTGAATGTCACGACCAGCATGAACACCATGACCAGTGCCAGTCCGGACCGAAAGGCCCATTCCTGCACTTTCGCATTCGCCGGCTTCCTGCGCACCGCTTCAATCGCATAGAACATCAGATGCCCTCCATCGAGCATCGGGATTGGCAGCAAGTTGATGAACCCCAAGTTAATTGAGATCAGCGCGACAAAAAGAATGAAGCTTTCCATCCCCAGTTTGAACTGTTCACCTGAAACCTGAGCAATTTTCAGCGGCCCGCCCAGCTCTTTGACCGAACGCTTGCCGGTAATCACCTGACCGAGGGTGGTCGTGATCTGGTCGACGATACCAATGGTTTTCTCAACTGCGACGACCGGTGCTTCCAGCGGGCTGACTTCGCGCCACTCAACCTTGCTGGATGACATGCCCAACATGCCGATCCGATATTCGTTGCCAAACCGGTCTTCCAACAGATTGACGCCAATCTTGGCCTCTTTGGCGATCCGCTGACCATCGCGCTCATAAACGATTTCGACATTCTGATCGGGAATCAGCATTATTTTCTGCCGCAGATCGTCAAACAGTGCGATTTTCTCTCCGTCGACGGAAATTATCTTGTCGCCGGGCTCCAGCCCAATCGTTGCCGCGGTTGAATCGGGAGTAATTTCACTGGCAACGGGCAGCGTAGCGCTGGTGCCATAGGCGATGACGAAGCCCATGATGATCAAAATGGCAAAAATGAAGTTGATCGCAGGTCCGGCAAAAACAATCGCTGCGCGTTTCCAGAGAGACTTGGACTGGAACGTCTGATTGCGTTCTTCTGCCGGCAGGCTGAGCCAGTCTTTGCTCTTCACGCCGGAGGGGTCCATGTCACCGGCAAACTGGACATAGCCGCCTAGCGGCAACATGCAGACTTTCCAGCGTGTCCCGCGCTTGTCGGTCCATCCGGCGATTTCCTTGCCGAAGCCAATGGAAAAGGTTTCCGCCTTGACGCCACACCAGCGGCCGACCAGATAATGCCCCATTTCGTGCACGAAAACGAGCACGCCAATGACGATCAGAAAGGATAATAAATAGATCAAAATACCGGGATTATCCGTCAAACCTTCAATTCCTCGACCAGTTGCTCGGTCCGAACGCGCGTCTCTTTGTCTATCGCAAAAATATCCGTCAATGCGCTTGGTTCCGGCGGGCTATAACTATCTAGCAGCCGCGATACAATCTCTGTGATGTCCAGAAACTGAACCGCGCGCTTGAGAAACGCCGCGACCGCAACTTCGTTGGCGGCGTTGAGCATCGCCGGCTTCCCGCCCCCGGCCATGATCGCGGCCCTGGCGATCATGGTCGCGGGGAACCGGCTTTCATCGGGCTGTTCGAATTCCAGCCTGCCGATCTCCGCCAGATCAAGCGGCTTGCAATTGGTTGTCATCCGTTCCGGCCAGGCCAGCGCGCTAGCAATCGGGATCCGCATGTCGGGAGAACCCAGCTGGGCGAGCGTGGAGCGGTCGTGATATTCGACCATCGAATGGATCACCGACTGCGGGTGGACGAGGATCTCGATATTCTCGAGTCCGACGGGAAACAGATGATGGGCCTCGATCAGTTCCAGCCCCTTGTTCATCATGGTCGCGCTGTCGACGGAAATCTTGGCGCCCATGTCCCAGTTGGGGTGCGCCACCGCCTGCTCCGGCGTGACACTGGCCATCCGTTCGCGCGTCCACGTCCGGAACGGGCCGCCGCTGGCGGTCAGCGTTATTTTGCGGACCTGATCGATCCGCCCGCCCTGCAGCGCCTGAAATATCGCATTATGCTCGGAATCGACCGGCAGCAATGTTGCCCCCGCCTTGCGCGCCTCGGTCATCATCAGCGCCCCGGCGGAGACCAGTGCCTCCTTGTTGGCCAGCGCCACCGTCTTGCCGCAGCGCAGCGCTGCCAGCGTCGGCGGCAGTCCGGCACAACCGACGATCGCCGCCATCGTCCAGTCTGCCCCGAGAGCAGCCGCATCCTCCAGCGCCTGCATGCCACTCGCGGCCTCAATCGACGTTCCTGCAAGCTCCTGCTTGAGTTCAGCATAAGCGGCCTCATCGGCGACAACCGCGACCTGCGCGGAAAACTCCTTCGCAAGAGCGGCCAATTGGGACGCATTGCCGTTGGCGGTCAGCGCAATGACATCATATTGACCCGGATGCTGCCGGATCAGGTCCAGGGTCGACTGGCCCACCGATCCCGTCGCCCCGAATATGGAGACGGACCTGGTCATGAGACTGCAGACAGACTGTCAGCAAGCATGATCATTGCAACCACCGGAGCGACCGGAATGAGCCCGTCGAGCCGGTCCATCACGCCGCCGTGACCCGGGAAGATTGTTCCGCTATCCTTCGCGCCGGCCTTGCGTTTGAGCCAGCTTTCAAACAGGTCCCCCATTTGCGCCAGCACCGCCAGCGGAATGCTGAGCAGCACCAGATAGAAGGGAAGCCCCCAATAGATGTGCAATATAAAACTTACGGCCGCGGTCAGAACAACCCCGCCGACCAGGCCAGCCCAGGTCTTGTTGGGACTATATTTCGGGGCGAGCTTCGGCCCACCGATCGCACGACCGGAAAAATAGGCCCCGATATCGGTCGCCCAGACCAGCGCGAGCGTCCAGAAGACAAGCAGAATACCATTTTCGATATCCCGCAGATAGACAATCGCGAGTGCTGGCAAGCCAGCGTAAAACACGCCTGCGGCAAGCTTGAACGACCGGTCAAAAACAGCCACAAACATGGCGGCGCCGATGATCAGCCCCAGGGCCAAAAAAGACGGACCTGCCGCCCACGGCGACATGATCGCCAAGGGCACCGACAAGGCGTACATGGCCAGCAGCCGGTTGTCCCGCCGGCCGGTCAGCCCCGCCCATTCGCTCATGATACCCAGCGCCATCAGCACGACAAGAAACCACAGGAAAATGCCGCCAAAATATTCGGCCAGGACAGCTGCGGTAATCAGAAGCACGCCCACTATGGCACGGGTTTGCAACTCGTTGGCTTTGCCAGTCGCGGGAGCAGCGGGTTCAGCCATGCTCAGCGCCCACCGAACCGTCGTTCGCGATGTCCAAAGGATTGCAGAGCTTTCTCCAGCTCTGACTGGTCAAAGTCGGGCCAGAGCGTGTCGGTAAAATAGAGTTCCGAATAGGCCGCCTGCCAGAGCAGAAAATTGGATAGCCGCAATTCCCCTGATGTTCTGATCAGCAAATCGAGTGGTGGCAGATCGGACGTATCCAAAGCCCCCGAAATATGGTCGATATTGATGGCTTCAGGCGTCACATCGCCTGCTGCAACGCTGCAGGCAATATGCTGGACCGCGCGCAGCATTTCGTCCTGCGCACCGTAGTTTAGCGCCACCGCCAGCGTCATTCTGCTATTCGCTGCGGTCCTTGCAATCGCGTTGTCGATCATCGCGACAATATCAGGCTCCAGCGCCTTGTAGTTGCCGATCACCTTCAACCGCACGCCATTTTCGACAAATTCTTCGATATCGGACTGAATATATTGCCGCAGCAATCCCATCAGATCGCTAACTTCTTCCTGGGGCCGATTCCAGTTTTCCGACGAAAACGCATAAAGCGTCATCGCCTCTAAGCCCATTTCTCCGCCCACCCGCACGATATTGCGGACCGCCTCAACACCTTTCTTGTGGCCCAGGGCGCGTGGAAGGTGCCTGCGCTTCGCCCATCGTCCATTGCCGTCCATGATGATCGCGACATGGCGAGCCCCATGCGTCGGATCGGACAGGCCGGTCGCGCCTTGGACCGGATCTAGAGAACCGTTCTTGGACCGGGCGAGCTTCACTGAGTGAGGATTTCCTGCTCTTTGGCTTCGGCCAGCTTGTCAGCTTCGGCAATCATCTCGTCGGTCAGTTTCTGAACTTCGGTTTCGAGCCGCTTCCGGTCGTCTTCACTGATCTCTTTGTTGCTTTCGTCCGCTTTCAGATCATCCATGCCGTCGCGCCGGACGTTGCGGATCGCGATGCGGGCTTTCTCGGCAAATTGCCCCGTCAGCTTTGCCAGATCCTTGCGCCGTTCCTCGGTCAGATCGGGAATCGGGAGCCTGATATTGGGACCGTCAACCATCGGATTGAGTCCGAGGCTGGCCGAACGGATCGCCTTTTCCACAGGCTGTATATTGCCCTTGTCCCAGACCTGGACCGACAGCATGCGCGGTTCTGGCACGGAGACGGTCGCGACCTGGTTGAGCGGCATGCTCGAACCGTAGACCTCAACCTTGATCGTATCCAGCAGGGCGATATTGGCCCGGCCCGTGCGAAGACCGCTCAGGTCGTGCTTGAGAGCATCCAGTGTGCTATGCATCCGTTTTTGCAGATCGGCTTTGTCATATTTTGCCATTGCTGTTTCCTCTAAATATTATTCGGTTGTTCCGACCATGGTCGCGGTTCCGCCGCCGCCCAGGACGGTCGCCAGATTGCCCTGCTCGCGGATCGAAAAGACGACAATCGGTATCTTGTTCTCGCGACACAGTGCGACAGCACTGGCGTCCATTACCTTCAAATTGTCGCTCAAAACCTGATCAAAACTCAATTCGTCATAGCGGGTGGCGGTCGCATCAAGTTTAGGATCGGCATTATAGACACCATCAACGCTGGTGCCCTTGAACAGCGCTTCACAGCCCATTTCTGCTGCCCGCAACGCTGCCGCGGTATCGGTTGTAAAATAGGGATTTCCGGTACCGGCGGCAAAAATAACGATGCGGCCTTTCTCGAGATGTCGAACGGCCTTGCGGCGGATATAGGGCTCGCAGACGCTTGCCATCGGGATGGCCGACAATACGCGTGTATCGCAACCCATCTGCTCGAGTGCGTTCTGGACCGCCAGAGCGTTCATCACGGTCGCCAGCATGCCCATATAATCGGCGCTGGTGCGCTCGAAGCCTTTGGCCGCCGCTGCCAGCCCCCTGAAAATATTGCCGCCGCCCACGACCAGACAGAGTTCAAATCCTGCTTCCTTCGCCGACTTGATTTCGGCGGCGATGCGGTTGACCGTTTCCGGATCAATTCCGAATTCGCTCGAGCCCATCAGAACTTCGCCAGAGAGCTTCAGCAAAATGCGCTTGAACGCCGGTCGTTTCATGCAAATCCCATCCTGCCGGAATCACAATCCGGCCCCAAATACAACAATGGCGCAGACCATAGATAATCCGCGCCATGCTGCCAAGCGTTACCGCCTGAAATATTCAATCCGCTGCGCGATCAGCCTGCAACCGCGGCCGCGACTTCCGCTGCGAAATCATCTTCTTTCTTCTCAATGCCTTCGCCGAGCTGGAACCGGACATATTCGGTCAGCTTGATATCTGTGCCGGCATCCTTGGCGGCCTGCTCGACAACCTGTGCAACCGGAGTCTTGTTATCCATGACGAAGGTCTGGCTGAGCAGCGCATTTTCCTTGGCAAATTTTGCCATCGCGCCGTCGACCATCTTCTCGACGATATTGTCGGGCTTGCCGGATTCGGCTGCCTTTTCTTTGGCAATCGCGCGCTCACGCTCCAGCATTTCAGGATCGAGACCGTCGGCATTCAGGGCCAGCGGGAAGGCAGCGGCGATATGCATCGCAATCTGTTTGCCGAGTGGCTCCAGAACGTCTGCACCAGCGTTGCTTTCCAGTGCAACCAGAACACCGATCTTGCCCATGGTAGGAGTTACCGCATTGTGAATATAGGAAACCACGAGACCGCTGGAAACCGCGACGGTTTTCATCCGGCGGATCGCCTGGTTCTCACCGATTGTCGCAATATTGTTGGTCAGTACGTCCTTGACCGTACCGCCAGCAGGATATTCTGCCGCGAGCAGCGCTTCGACATCGTCTTCGCTTTGCTCGAGAGCAACGTCTGTTACCTTTGCAACAAACTCCTGGAACTGGTCATTCTTGGCGACAAAGTCGGTTTCGCTGTTCACTTCAACCGCAACGCCCTTGGTGCCTTCGACAGCAACACCGACAAGACCTTCGGCTGCCGTACGGCTCGATTTCTTCTGCGCGGCAGCAAGGCCCTTGGTCCGCAACAGATCGACCGCTGCTTCGACGTCGCCATTGGTTTCGTTCAGTGCTTTTTTGCAATCCATCATGCCTGCACCGGTGCGCTCGCGCAGTTCTTTCACTGCTGCTGCTGTAATAGCCATTATTCGTTCCTCAATTGCTTGACCGGAAAATGTGAAATGGGGGCGACAAAATATGCCGCCCCTCTTGGTGATTTATTAGCGCCAATATATGACGGTAGAAAGAAGCTTCAAGTTCAGGCTTTTTCTTCTGCCTTTTCGTCGTCTTTCTTCGCGTCATCTTCCTTGGCTTCAGCCTTTTTCGGAGCCGCTTTCTCTTCAGCCTTTGGCTCTGCCGCAGCAGGAGCCTTTTCAGACCCTGTCATCTCTGCCGCTATTTCAGCAATATCGGCAACCGCAGCTTCTTCGCCGGAAGTCATGGCGCTGGCATTGGCTTCGCTCGAAACGATCTGCTCGACCGGAGGAGCAACCGCTGCACCGAGATCTTCGCCCGCTGCAACCGAAGCGTCCTGGCCGCCCTTGGTTGCCGCTGCCGCAACCGACTCGCAATAGAGACGAATGGCGCGCGCTGCGTCATCATTGCCCGGAACCGGGAAAGCGATGTTGCTTGGATCAACGTTGGAATCGAGAATCGCGACAACCGGAATACCCAGAACATTGGCTTCCTTGATCGCCAGCTCTTCCTTGTTGGCATCGATCACGAACATGACATCGGGAATACCGCCCATGTCGCGGATACCGCCAAGCGAAAGCTCCAGCTTGGTATGCTCACGCGTCATCTGCAGGACTTCTTTCTTGGTAAAGCCTGCGGTGTCGCCACCGAGCTGCTCTTCCAGGGTTTTCATCCGGCGAATCGAGTTGGAAATCGTTTTCCAGTTGGTCAGCATGCCGCCGAGCCAGCGATGGTTGACGAAATGCTGGCCGCTGGCGCGGGCTGCTTCGGCAATCGGCTCTTGCGCCTGACGCTTGGTACCGACGAACAGGACCTTGCCGCCAGCCGAAACGGCGTTGGCGATAAAGTCGAGCGCCCGAGCGAACAGGGGCACGCTCTGCGAAAGGTCAAGAATATGGACGCTGTTGCGGGCGCCAAAGATGTACGGTTTCATCTTCGGGTTCCAGCGGTGGGTCTGGTGGCCGAAATGCGCTCCGGCTTCAATCAATTGCTGTAGTGTGACGACAGGGGCCGCCATAATAGTTCTCCTTATCCGGTTATGCCTCTGGAAAGCTGAGAACCTCAAACGACCTGAAAGACCGCCATTGGCACCGGTATGAGTGCTTTCCATGTGGAATGAGCGTGCCGTTAAGGCGAAGCGGAGCGAAATGCAACCCTAAAACGGGGCTAAAATAGAATCCGCGACAATCGAAGTGCCAGCAACCGGGTTGCGGATTGCCGCTATGAATTAGCCGGCCGCATGGGCAGAAACGTCACTGCCCCGTTACAGACCGGCGTCAGCCGACGCTTTTTCTGCCTCGCTTCGGAATGTCCGACAGTCCCAGTTGCGTAAGATTCCTAAAACTTTCGACAATGCCATCCATATATTCTTGCGAGTTCCAGTGCAGTGTAACGGCACCAATCGCGTTGAAGCAAAAGCCCATCAGCAGGTCCCCGGCGATCTCGATCCTGGTGCTTTCGGGCAAATCACCGCTATCGACCGCTTCCTGGACAAGCGTCCGAAAGACCTGCCCGATTTCGGTTCGTGCCTCGCGGATAGCCTGATATTTTTCAGGGTCGCGGGCCATCTTGATCTGTGTCGTGCTGCTCAAGATCTGGATACCCGGACTGGATTTCAGATCTTCACCGAGACCGAACAATATGTTTTCGAATCTTTCTTTCCAGTGCCCGCCTTCACCCATGACTTTCGACAGCATGGAACGGGTATTGTTCATCATCCGCAACACGGTTTGTTTGAACAATTCGTCTTTGGACTCATAGTGATTGTAAATTGCGGCGCTGGTAATCCCGGCTTCTCGCGCAATCATCCGTATGTTCACTTCCGAATAATTATATTTTGCAAAAAGCATGGAAGCCGCATCCAGAATATTGGATTTTGTGACTTCGGTTGAACCGCCTTTCGGGCGCCCTAACCCCCGCTTCTTGCGTGGAATCTCATTTTTAATTTTGATCGGACAATATCCTTGGCCGCCATGTTAAGAATTGCGGTCAGGCTCATACCAGACAGGAGAGCTATAGACCCTCTCCTGAATATAGGCAGGATATTCCGGAGAGATTTTTACCTTATATCGTTCGGAATCATAGGTTGTCCATCGCTTGGTCGGCATCTGAATCACTCTTACATAATAAAAGGCATATTCTTCGGGTTTGAAATCCGGGTCGCTCCAGAAAACGGAAAGCTCTGGCTCGCCGTTGGCTGCCTTGGTCAGGGCAACGTCGTAGACATGCTCCTTCACATCGCCTTTTGCGGTGCGCCAGCCCTTGACGATCTGGACGCGCTGCAAGTTCACGTCTTCCGGGTCCTTGAGCGCTTTCACCAGAAACGTGGGAGCCCGCCCCGGCATGGAAGGATAGAGCATGCCCCCCATCGGAACGCCGTGGCTATAGCCCCATTCGGCAAATTCCTTTCGCTTCAGATCTTTCGCAGCAAAGTCCCAGCCAGCAAAAAGGCGCAATTTGATACGCGGGCCGGTGGTCGCGTAAATCTCCCGGCGCTTGATCGCGTCAAACAGCTCCTGCCGGGTATTTGCCCGTGCCCAGATACCCGAATAGCCGGAGGCGCTCAGCTTGGCGTTCGGCCATAGCGCATGCCCCATCTTGATCGATGAACGCTCTGCAGAGGGCTCAGAATCCTTGAACTTCCCCCAGAAATTATTGTCGTCTGACGTGGACAGGCCAGTGTGCGTGTCGGTCGAGCCCATCAGGCCGAACTGATAGGGATTTTCGCCGAGCTCCGCCTTGTAGGACAGTCCTTTCTTGAGACCACTGCGGGCATATTCGCCTTCCAGCATCTTCTTGCGCAAGACCGGGTCCTTGGGTTTGGGCTTCAGCGAGATATCGGTTTCGTCCCAGGTCTCGAAATCCGCAAATTCATCGTCCGGCGACAGGAGCGGGTGGGCCTCGCCGTCGCCCTTGACCTGAGTCACCTCGTACACCGGCTCCCAGCGCATGCGCGTCTTGGCATAGTCCGCAGTAAACGGCTTGCCGGACTGGGTGGCATCGCCGAACATCAGCCCCCCAGACAGATTGCCGTTATGGGCGATGGCGAGGACATTTCCTTCGGTCGTGCGTTCATATTGCTCAAGAAATTCCCAGAGCCTTTCGGGATCATCGCTTTCGAGCGCGGAAAAGGGGATGATCTGTTTGGTTTTTTCAGGCCCGTCCCGGAATACGATGACCCTGTGCATATTGCGACCGCCCGGCATTGAGGTCCATTCATAGCCGGAAAAGGCCGTAAACTTGCCCGGATCATTGTAGCGCTCCGCCACATCAACCACATAGTTCCAGACGGTTTTCGTGAAGGCCTTGCTCGGCACTTCCTGCGGCCGTGCACCGGTGACCATGTCGACATATTCGCTCATGATCGGCCCCATCCCTTCGGCTTTCTCCAGATATCCGCGCCATCTTTTGCCCAGCGCGGAAGAGAGGGCCTGTTCGCTGCCGCTTTGCAGACCGGTCAGAAATCCGAGATATTCCGCGTGGTCGGCAACCATCAGAAAATCCAGGGGGCGGCTCAGCTTTGCCCGCTGGCCGGAGGAGGTCTCCACCTCTTCGCCTCGCGCAAATCGATAGGCAGCCTCGGGACCCAAATTCCGGTTGCCAAAGCTGTTGCTGTCAAAGGACAGGTTGGAATGAACATGCAGGTCACCCCAATAGACGTCATCGGGCAGGTCCGCGACCGCGACATCTTTCGCAGCGATATTTCCGGACGCCTCGGTTCCAACATTTTGGCATCCGGCCAATCCCAAAGACGCGGAAGATATCAGAATAAACATTTTGTGGGACAACGGCATTGGTCTCTCCTCGCTCGACTCATGCAGCAGTCGCAATTCCCTTCGCGCGGCCGCCTGTCAGTTTTGATTGTGGGTCGTATCAATAAGTGATCATATATTCATTTAATAGAAGAGATAGGGTCAATCTATTCGACACAACAGAGGGGGAGAAAAGCGATGAAATCGAACATTCAAACATTCAAAATCAAACTGGCTTATGGTGTCACGCTGGGGGCCATAGCCTGGTGCAGCCCGGCAATCGCGCAGCAATCAGCGGATGACCAGGCCGAAGAAGACAGCAATATCATTGTCGTCAGCGGACGCCTGCGCGGCGATTCGGAATCCGTTCAGGACGTGCCGCTTGCCGTCACCGTCGTCAGCACAGAACAGCTTGGTGCCCAGGGCGCACTGAACATCGAAGACCTGGAAACCCTTTCCCCTAGCCTGGTCATCGACCCGGTCGCAGCGGGTCCGGGAGCCGGGGCGATATCCCTGCGCGGCGTCAGCTTCGAGGATGTGGAAAAAAGCTTCGAACCCACGGTCGGCGTGGTGATCGACGGGGTCTTTTCCGGCACCAGCACGGCCCAGCTCACCAACGCCTTTGATTTTGAGCAGGTTGAAGTGCTGCGCGGACCGCAAGGCACGTTGTTCGGGCGCAACACCATCGGCGGTGTAATCAATGTCAAACGCACCCGGCCGACGAAGGAATTCGGCCTGCGGGCAGAGACAACTTTTGGTAGCTATGGGCGGGAAGAATTTAATGCCGTTCTCAATATCGGCGACGGCGATATATTTGGCGCAAAATTCTTTGCCTCGGACCGCACGTTCGATGGCTATTACAATAATGTCACATTGGGGCGTCGTACCGGAGCAAATAGCATCCGCAATGCGGGCGGAACGATCCTGATCGAACCGAGCCCGGATCTGGAGATATTTCTCACCGCCGAATTCACCAAGATAGGCGGCGATCCCGCCGTGGCCTCGCTGTCCCAGACCGGCGAGGTGATCTGCGGCATTCCTGCCGTTGCCAACCAATGCAACCGCAATACCGAAGATGACCTCTATACGGTCTTCTCCAACACACTTGGCAGTACGGATTTCGAGGAGGATGCCTATTCGGCCCGTATCAATTACAATATTGGCAGTCTGACCATATCGTCGATTACCGCGTTAAAGGATTCCGATGAGCTGGTCGTGCAGGACTTTGACGCAACGTCCATCCCGTTCTTTACAACCAGTCGCGCCCAGCAATATCGGCAATTCAGCCAGGAACTGCGTCTCGCGGGCGATTTTACCGAATGGCTCAGCGGCGTCATCGGCCTGTTCTATTTCAACAATGAATATCAGCTGCAGCAGACCACAACCCCGCCCAGCGGTGTTCCCCTGCCCGCAGAAACAGACCATGAAACCAAGTCCTATGCGGTTTTCGGTGACTTTGATATTAAATTGACCGATCAGCTTCGTCTGAGCGTCGGCGCGCGCTATTCGAAAGACAAAAAGCAATATACGCGCTCGATCTTTGCCGGGCCCGGGCCGCTTCTCGCTCTGTCCAACAAGGACGACTGGAGCCAGTTTACGCCGCGCGTCAGCCTTGATTATCGATTCAACGACGACATTCTTGTCTATGCTTCCTACGCTCGGGGTTACCGTTCGGGCGGTTTCAACGGCCGCGCCAACAGCCCGAGTTCCGTTGCTGTTTCGTTCGATCCGGAAACAGTGGATTCGTTCGAGATCGGTGCAAAGACAGAATTTGCAGACGGGCGTGTCACGCTAAACATGGCCGGCTTCTACACCAAATATAACGACAAGCAGGAAGACGTGGTGCAAGCCACCCCGCCCGGCTCTCCCAATCCTCAGGAAACCGTGACTCTGAACGCTGCAACAGCCTCGATCCTGGGCGCTGAAATCGATATGCGCACCGAGCTTTTCGACGGCTTTACCATCGTCGGGTCGCTCGGACTGCTGGATGCCAAATATGATGATTTCTTCATCGATCTGAATCTCGACGGCGTTCAAGACCCCGGCGAAGATGCATCGACGCGGGAGTTACGCCGGGCGCCAAATGTATCAGCCTCCATTTCCAGTAATTATGAGCTGTGGCTCACGGACAATGACAGTCTGAATTTCAATGCCAAATACAGCACGACCAGCTTCTATCAGACCACGATCGTCGCTGCGCCCGGCAATTTCGGGCAAAATGATCCGCGCGGCCTGCACCAGTCGCAGGACGATGTGTCTGCGTCGCTCACCTATACGCATAGGTTCGCAGACGATTCAGAAATATATGTCCGGGCTTTCGGTCGCAATCTCCTCGACAATCGTGGGCTGGGCTCTGCGTTGCCCGTCGCAGGACTGTTCACGTTCGGAAGCGGAATTCCTCCGCGCCAATATGGTGTGACCGTCGGCTTCGATTTCTGACGTCGTCAAATATCGAGGCTCTCGCCAGACCTTGGATCCCGGTACATATTCAATTGCGCTCCCGGTGCAGCCTTTCGAGGGCTCTGCTTGTCAGAGCCCTCTTTTTTTGGATTGAATACTGGCGGATAAGCAGGGGGGTTGCTCCAGGTAACAACCCGAACGATCTGCCTGTCGGTGGGCACGAAAACCGGAAGGGACTACTCGCTGCGCAGTGCCTCGATCGGCGAGAGACGGGAGGCTCGAATGGCGGGATAGCCGCCGAACAGCAAGCCGATCACCGCCGAAAAGACGATCGCGCCGATGCCCACGCCAATCCCGATCGGGACCGGAAAGTCGGCATAGATCGTCAGCGCCGTGCCAGCGGCGATCGCCAGCCCCAGACCGATGGCGCCGCCAATCACGCACAGCACCGCAGCCTCGACGAGAAATTGATTGCGGATATCGCTGCGCTTGGCACCGAGAGCCATCCTGAGCCCGATCTCCCGGGTCCGCTCGGTGACGCTGACCAGCATGATATTCATGATGCCGATTCCCCCGACCAGCAGCGAGATAGAGGCAATCGCGACTAGCACGATCTGGAAGATGCCGGTAACCTGCGCCGACTCCTTCATGAATTCTTCCGTCGTGCGGATGGTGAAAGGATTTATTTCCTTTCCCCTCACCCGATAGCGTTCGCGCAGCAGCCGGGTGATCTCGCGTTTTGCCCTGGGCAGAGAAACCCCGTCCTCAAAGCCGACAAACAGCATCTGCAGATCATCGGGCCCGGACAGGGAATCACCAACGAACCGCTGGCGCGTCGTCGTGATCGGCATGATTGCGATATCATCATTGTCATTGCCAAAGCTTGAGCCTTTCGATTCCATCACGCCAATGACGGTGAACGGGGCCCGGTTGATTCGCACCGTTTCCCCTACCGGGTCATAATCCCCGAACAGCTTCTTCGCGACGCTGGGGCCAAGCACCACGACCCGCGCGGCAGAACGGACGTCGGCTTCGGTGATAAAGCGGCCGGATTCAGCGGCGGCATTGGCGACCTTGCCGTAGCCGGGCGTTGCGCCGATCGCGCTGGTGGTCGCGTTGCGACCGGCCACAACCAGCTGGATCGAGGTGCGCAGCTGCGGCGCGATATCTGTAATCCCGCTGATCTGCTTCTCGATCGCACGCGCATCCCGCATCGTCAGCCGACCGCGATCGAAGGTGGTGCGCCCCCCTTCGCTATCCGGTTGCGGGAAAATCAGCGCCATGTTGGAGCCCAGCGCATTGATCGACTGCATCACCGACACCTGCGCTCCGGACCCCACGGCCACGGCGAGCGTGACCGCGAATACGCCGATCATTACCCCCAGCGTGGTCAGGATCGAGCGCATCAAATTGGTCCGCAGGGCGGTGATGGCAATCGCCACATTGACGATCCAGGCCGCAGCTTTCTTGCTGAGGCTGCTGGTCATGCGCTGACCATCCGGCGATGGACGACCAGCACATCCTCGACCACCTTGCCGTCGCGGAACTCGATCCGGCGCTTGGCATGGTCCGCGATTTCGGCTTCGTGCGTCACCACGATGATGGTGATCCCCTGATCATTCAGCCGCTCGAAAATCGCCATGATATCTTCGGATGTCCTGCTGTCGAGCGCGCCGGTCGGTTCGTCAGCCAGCAGAATCACCGGGTCGGTCACCAGCGCCCGCGCGATCGCCACGCGCTGCTGCTGCCCGCCCGACAATTTGGCCGGCGAATGGTCGAGCCGGTCGCCGAGACCCATTTCCTCCAATTTCGTCTTGGCCCGCTCCCTACGCTCCTCGCTGCCGAGACCGGCGTAAATCAGCGGCACAGCGACATTGTCGAGCGCCGTCGTCCGGGCCAGCAGGTTGAATTGCTGAAAGATGAAGCCAATTTTCTGGTTGCGCAATTCGGCCAGCGCATCGCCGTCCCGGTCCTGGGTGGCGATACCGTCGATCCGTACTTCCCCCGAGGTCGGCACATCGAGACAGCCGATCATGTTCATGAAGGTCGATTTGCCCGATCCGCTGGTCCCCATGATCGCGACATATTCGCCGCGCTCGATCGAGAGCGACACCCCGTCCACGGCGCGCACGGTCTCTTCGCCCATGATGTAATTCTTGACCAGATCCCGGGTTTCTACCAGCGCCATGACTTATTCGTCCTCGCTGGCGAAATCATCCTCGTCGTCATCTTCATTGGCCAGATTCTTCGTGCGCACCAGCACCTTCTCGCCTGCCTTCGCACCCTTGACGATCTCGACAAAATCCTCGCCGATCAGGCCAAGCGTGACCACCCGGCGAACCGGTTTGTAGGGATCATCGCTGGCCACCCAGATGGCGGTGACCCGTTTCGATCCGGGCTTTCTTTCTTCGCTGTCCGCGTCCTCCTCGGGCCGGTCATCCTTGCGCGGACGAAAGCGGATGGCAGATGCCGGGACCCTGAGGACATTCTTGCGGGTGCCGGTGACGATTTCGACATTGGCGGTCATGCCGGTCAGCAGATTGCCAGCCTTGTTGTCGACATCGAGGATCACCAGATAGCTAACCACATTCTGCGCTTCGGTCGCGGATTTCCGGATCTGTCCGACCTTTGCGACAAAGGTGTCATCGGGATAGCTGTCGACCGTGAAGCGGACCGTCTGGCCGACCCGCACCTGGCCGATATCGGCTTCGTCGACCGAGGCCTCTACCTGCATGCGGCTAGTGTCCGCCGCGATCTCGAACAGATTGGGGGTCTGGAAGCTGGCAGCGACGGTGGTGCCGGGCTCCACCAGTTTGTTGATCACGACGCCGCTGGTAGGCGCAATGATCCGGGTGCGATTAAGGTCCAGTTGCGCGGAGGACAGTTCGGCAGTGCTTTGCGCAATCTGGGCGCGTCCGCTTTGCGCCTGCGCCTTCGCTGTGCTCAGCGCGGCCTGGGCAGTGGCCAGCGCGTTTTGCGCCTGATCGATGCCCGCCTTGGAGACAAATCCCTTTTCCGCCAGTTCCTGCTGCCGCTTAAATTCGCGCGACTGTACGGCGAAATCCGTTTGCGCGCGGATGATCGAGGCTTCCGCCTGCGCCAGAGTCGCGCGAGCCAGTTCGACCTGCGCGCGGGCCTGGGTTACCCGGGCATCGATACGGGTCGGATCGATTCTGGCCAGCACCTGCCCCGCCGTGACCGGCGAGTTGAAGTCGACATAGACATCGGTCACCTGCCCGGAAATTTCGGAGCCTACCTTGATCGTGTTCAGGGCCCGTACCTTGCCGCTCGCGGACACGATCCGGGCGACCTCACCCCGGGTCACCGGCTCGACGACATATTCATATTCGGGTGCGGACGGGACGATGATCTTGTACAAAATCGCAAAGAACAGGATTGCTATCAGTCCGGAAATGACAGGATGGCGGCGCACCCAGCTGGGCATCGGGTTGGTGATCGCTTCTCTCCGTGTCTTAGGTAGGTAAGTCACTATGTCACGGGCGGAAGAGATAGGCAATAAAAGACCGGCTCGACAGACCGGAGCCTTTTTATCGGCCTGACATATCGCCCGAGAATCCCGCAGACCGGACCGGATTATGGCGCCGGGTTGCAAAATCCGCTTGACAATGAGAACAGATATGGAACATTAAGAGTTCATTGATAGAACGAATGGAATTATCTCATGCTCAGTATCGCTATCTCTTCCTTTTTTGCCGTCGCGCTTTTTGGCGCTGCGAGCGTCATTGCGACGATGTTTTTGCAATATCGGGACAGGATTGTCAGCGTGATTGAAAATGAGATGCGGACAGAACGCTCAGGCACCGCCCTTCCCACATCGGTCTGTCGGCAACGAACCGCCAAAACGCCACAGGTTATGACGCAGCATCGTTTGATGCAGCCCGTTCCATTGCGCGTTGCCGCTTGACCTTGGCATAGCTGCGGATGCTGAACGGGATCAATATCATATAGCCGATGCTGATAGCTGACAGCATGATCCACGGCGAATTGATCAGCGCTACGCCAACCAGAGCAACAACCGCGATCGCTTCCAGCCGAATATTTTTCCGCAAACGCAGAGAGGTCCAGCTGAACGTCGCCGTATTGGAAATCATCAGGAACGCGACCAGTACAATCCACGGCGCAACGAGCGCATAATGGCGGAAGAGGTCCAGGCCCGTAATCATCCAGAGATAGAGCGGCAACATCGCCAGACCAGCGCCTACCGGTGCCGGAATTCCGGTCAGAAACCCGGCTGACTTGTGCGGCTGATCATCATCGTCGATCGACGCATTGAAACGCGCCAGCCGGAGCGCACAGCCGACAGCCATGGTAAGGGCCAGCACCCAGCCGAATTGCGGCATATATTGCGTCGACCAAAAATACATGACCAGCGCAGGCGAAACCCCAAAGGCGATCACATCCGAAAGGGAATCCAGTTCCGCCCCGAACCGGCTTTGCGCATTTAACAGCCGGGCGACCCGGCCATCCAGGCCATCCAATATGCCGGCAAGAACAATCGAGCTGGCTGCCAGGACCCAATTGTCCATGGAGGCGAAGCGTACACTGCTCAGTCCGACGCACAGAGCCAGCGCCGTGACCGCGTTCGGAACAAAAGCGCGCAGCGGAATACCCCGCTCCGGGTGTTTCAGGGAGCCTTTTTTACGCATAAGATTCACACAATCGATAAAGCGACCATCGAGCGGTCATTGGCCGACGCCTTCAATTTCTTTCGCCTCGCCAACCACCGCGAGCACGGTTTCACCAGCGATTGACCGCTGACCTAGCACCACGTTTGGCGTTGTCCCTTTCGGCAAATAGACATCCACCCGGCTGCCAAAGCGGATCAATCCGATTCGCTGGCCTGCGGCGACAAAGTCGCCTTCCTTGACGAAAGACATGATCCGGCGGGCAACGAGGCCGGCAATCTGGGTAAAGCCAATCTTCAGCCCGTCATTGCGCTCGACCAGAAAATGCTGCCGTTCGTTTTCTTCGCTGGCCTTGTCCAGGTCAGCGTTCAGGAATTTTCCGGAGATATAGGCCTGACGCTTCACCGTTCCTTCAATCGGGGTTCGGTTGATATGAACATCGAACACGCTCATGAAGATCGAAACCCGGATCAGTTCCTCGTCGCCAAGCCCGCCCTCGCCTTGCAGCTCGATCGGCGGCTTTACCGGCATGATCAGGTTCACAAGACCGTCGGCGGGTGCGACAATATATTTGTCATCCAGCGGCGTGACCCGTTTCGGATCGCGGAAAAAGGTCAAAACCCAGGCAGTGACGGCCGCCATCGGCCAGGCCAGGGTTTCCCAAGCCATCAGCGCGAAAAACAAAGTGATGGCCGCAGCAATGACTGCGAATTTGCGTCCCTCGGGATGTACGGGCGGAAAAGACCACTTGGCTTCTCCCAGTCCCTTGTTTGAATATTTTTCGATTGCCATGAACGCTACTTAGGGGCGGGCCATAGTTCTGACAACACTCCCGTTGATATATTGAAATTTCAACGCTGGAAATTAGCACAACCGACAGCGCCCCGATCCTGCAACTCTGGGTTGAACAAACGACAATCTTTGCTAAGAGGCTGGCAACATCGTTCCTCCCTCTGGTACCCGTTTCAGGAAAGAATAAAACAATATGTCGAAAATCAAGGTCAAAAACCCGGTCGTCGAAATTGACGGCGATGAAATGACGCGGATCATCTGGCAATGGATTCGCGAACGGTTGATTGAGCCTTATCTCGACATCGATCTGCATTATTATGATCTGTCGATCGAGGTCCGGGACGACACCAATGACAAGATCACCGTCGATGCGGCCAATGCCATCAAGAAACATGGCGTCGGCGTAAAATGCGCGACCATCACCCCGGATGAGCAGCGCGTCGAGGAATTTGGCCTGAAGCGGATGTGGAAGTCGCCGAATGGCACGATCCGCAACATTTTGGGCGGTGTGGTTTTCCGCGAGCCGATCGTGATCGATAATGTACCGCGTCTGGTTCCCGGCTGGACCGATCCAATCGTGGTCGGCCGTCATGCCTTTGGCGACCAATATCGCTGCACCGACTTCAAGGTCCCGGGCCCCGGCAAGCTGCGGCTGATCTGGGAAGGCGACAACGGCGACACGATCGACGAGGAAGTATTCCAGTTCCCTTCCCCCGGCATTGCCATGGCGATGTACAACCTCGACGACTCGATCCGCGATTTTGCCCGCGCATCGATGAATTACGGCCTGAACCGCGAATGGCCGGTCTACCTGTCGACCAAGAACACGATCATGAAGGCCTATGACGGGCGCTTCAAGGATCTGTTCGAGGAAATCTTCCAGGAAGAGTTCAAGGACAAGTTCGACAAGGCGGGCATCACCTACGAGCATCGCCTGATCGATGACATGGTTGCCTCGGCGCTCAAATGGAGCGGTAAGTTCGTCTGGGCCTGTAAAAACTACGATGGCGACGTTCAGTCCGACACGGTCGCCCAAGGCTTTGGTTCGCTCGGCCTGATGACTTCTGTCTTGATGACACCGACCGGCGATTGCGTCGAGGCGGAAGCCGCGCATGGTACGGTTACCCGGCACTATCGCCAGCATCAGCAGGGCAAGGCGACATCAACCAACCCGATTGCCTCGATCTTCGCCTGGACGCGTGGCCTGATCTATCGCGGCAAATTCGACGATACGCCTGATGTGACGCGCTTTGCTGAAACCCTGGAGCGAGTCTGCATTCAGACCGTTGAAAATGGCGATATGACGAAGGACCTCGCGATCCTTATCGGGCCAGACCAGTCCTGGATGACGACCGAGCAATTCTTCGAAGCGGTTCGGTCCAATCTGGAAAAGGAAATGGAAAACTGGAAATAGTCACTCGGTGACACTGGCAACTTCGGGCGAGCGGATATCCTCTCGCCCGAAACCCAGGCCGACGACACGACCAGGTAGCCGCCGCAACCAGGGCACCCGATTCAGCACCCGCAATATGAGAAATGGCCTTTTGATAGGCTCGGTGCGCCGCAATAAGGGCGCAATCATATTGTCCTGCGCAAATTTTTGCAGCGCCTGCATCCGCCGTACCGACTTTATTCTGCGAGTATAGACCTGAGCCAATAACGGATCGGGATCCTCTCCGCTGGCCATCGGGCCAGCGAGAATATTGGCGGCAGCGACCGCGTCCTGCACAGCAATATTGATCCCAACCCCGCCAATCGGTGACATCGCGTGCGCAGCATCGCCAATGGCCAGCAGCCCGGGTCGATGCCAGCGCGTGAGGCGATCAAGCGTCACTTCCAGCGTCTTGACCTGATCCCAATGCGATAATTGATCAAATTCGGCGCTCAGATCGGGCACCAGCGAGCGTAGAGTTGCCCGAAACGCATCCAGCCCTTCCGCCTGCACAGCGGCGGCCTGGCCCTTGTTGAAGACAAAAGCACATTGATAATAATCCCGGCGATCAATCATCACCATGAACCGCCCCGACTGGACCGTCGCAAAGACGTCACCGCCATATCCCTCCGGTTTGTCGATCCGAAACCAGAAAACATCCATCGGCGCACCAATATTCTGCAACGGCAGTTCGGCTTTGCCCCGCAACACTGATCGTCTGCCATCGGCGGCGATAATCAGCTTGGCATGCAATATTCGGCCGTCCCGGGTTTCAACGCCGGATACGCGCTCCGCTTCGTCGTAGCAAAGATCGACGGCTTCCGTCTGCATCAGCAACTCAAATCCCGGATATTGCTTTGCTCTGGCTGCAATGAAGTCGAGTAAATCCCATTGCGGCATCATCGCAATATAGGGTGCCGCGACCGGCAGATGGCGGAAATCGATCGCCTTCATCTGACGCCCGGCGATGTGAATCAGCGCCTGATCCACGCGGCTGTGCGGCAAGGCAAGCAGATCATCCAGCATGCCCAATTGGTGGAAAAGTTCCAGCGTCGACGGATGCACCGTGTCCCCCCGGAAATCGCGAAGAAAGTCCGCATGTTTCTCTAGCACCGTCACCCGCAGGCCAGCCCGGGCGAGCAATAATCCGGCCATCATTCCCGCTGGCCCGCCGCCAACGATCAGAATGTCGCGCTGATTTTGCATCATTCACTGTCTCCGCCATCTAAGCTGCTGACAAACAGCCTCGCTTGTATATATAGGTTTCACATGCATAGTCCTCTGGATAATCCGGCCTTCATAGACGCCATCGTAATATTGGGTGCTGCCGGGATTGTCATCCCGGCCTTCGCCCGTTTTCGGATAACGCCAATTATCGGCTTCATTCTGGTCGGCATCCTGCTCGGGCCATCAGGGCTGGGCTCGCTGCAAAATCAATATAACTGGCTGCAATTTGTCACGATCAACGATCGGGAGGCGATCGAACCTTTCGCCGAGTTCGGGATCATCCTGCTATTGTTCTCCATCGGTCTGGAACTTTCATTCAAGCGTTTGTGGGCCCTGCGCCGCCTTGTCTTCGGCGTTGGCGCGGCAGAGCTTCTGGCATCGGGCCTGATCATCGGGTCAGTACTATATCTGATCGGCCAGAATGCCGCCGGTGCGCTCGGTCTCGGCCTGGCGCTGGCGCTGTCGTCAACCGCTCTGGTGCTGCCGATGTCGGGGACAAAGAGCCCCGTTGGACGCGCAGCGCTTGCGATGCTTCTGTTCGAGGATGTCGCCATCGTTCCGATCATTTTTCTGCTCGGCGCAATCTCGCCAGCGATCACCGCCGATGGCGGATGGAATGATCTTGGCCGCACGCTGATTTTGGGGGGCGCCGTGATCATCGGCATGCTGGTGCTCGGCAGACTGATGTTGCCGCGAATTTTCGCGCAAGCGGCCCGGACAAAGAGTCCCGAACTGTTTCTCGCCGTTAGCCTGCTCGTCATCATTCTGGCAAGTCTGGCCACCGCCGCGACCGGTCTGTCACCGATTGTCGGTGCACTGCTGGCCGGATTGCTGATTGCGGAAACCGAATATCACGGCGAAGTCGAGATCATCACGCAGCCGTTCAAGGGCCTGGCGCTTGGCGTGTTCCTGATCACTGTCGGAATGCAGGTCGATATTCGCGTCGTCCTCGAAAACTGGGGAAGCCTGCTCACCGCCGTCGTTGGCGTGGTTATTGTGAAAGCGGCTGTAACCGGTGGTTTGTTGCGCTTTTCCGGAGCCAGTGCCGGCACCGCTACCGAAGCGGGTGTGTTGATGTCCAGCCCATCGGAAACGACCCTGATCGTATTGGCTGCGGCCATGCAGGCGCAGCTCATTCAGCCGCAGACCGCGGCCTTCTGGCAGATTGTTACCGCCATTGGCCTGACCATCACCCCCCTGCTCGCCCGTTTCGGCCATGATATCGCCCGGCGGATGGAAATGCGCAGCGGCGACGGGCTGGCACCCGATGAGCAGCCGGTTGAGGCGCAGCAAACCATCATCATCGGCTTTGGCCGGGTCGGCAAGCTGGTCGCGGATCTGCTGCAGACCCATGATCAAAAATTTCTCGCAGTGGAGACCAATATCGACACTGTCGCCAAGGCTCGCCGCGATGGCTATCCGATCATGTTCGGCAATGTCGCCCGGAACGAAATGCTGGACCGTTTGCGGCTGGGCCACGCGAAGGCGCTGGTCCTGACAATGGACGAGCCGGTTCTGTCGGTGCAAATCGTCAAGAAGGTCCGCGCGTGGGTGCCCGACCTGCCGATCATTACGAGAGCGCGTGACATTGAGCACGCAGCCGAGCTCTATCACGCTGGTGCGACCAACGCCGTCCCGGAAGCGCTCGAGGGCTCGCTGCAACTGTCGGAAGCGGTACTGGTCGAAAATGGTGTGGCCATGGGGCCGGTCATCGCCTCAATCCACGAATTGCGCGATATTTATCGGAAACAGATTCAGGAACAAGGGGATTTGGAACAGCAGCCCAAGCTGAAATCCATGTCCACTTCCACTGGACAGGCAACCGCCGACGATTTGGTACCAGACGGGCTCAGCCCGCAAGAACAGACCTGATAGCAGCAATCGCGTCATCGGCTTTAGCACCTTCCGGACCGCCACCCTGCGCCATGTCGGGACGCCCGCCGCCGCCCTTGCCGCCAACGGCAACAACACCAGCCTGGACCAGATCAACCGCGCTGAAACGCTCGGTCAGGTCATCGGTAACGCCGACCGCAACCGTGGCCCGGCCATCATTGACCGCAACCAGTGCGCTCACGCCGCTGGTGAGTTTCTGCTTCGCCTGATCGACCAGACCGCGCAATTCCTTGGGATTGAGGCCCTGAATAACCTGACCCGTAAAGGCCACATCACCAATGGTCTCGGTCTCCGCCGCTTTCGCGCCGGCACCATCACCAGCCAGCGCCAAAGCCTTTTTGGCTTCGGTCAATTCCCGTTCCAGCTTTTTGCGTTCTTCGACCAGAACCGCGACCCGGTCGGCGGCTTCGTCGGGAGACGCTTTCAGCGTCGATGCGATCGATTTGAGCTTGCTGTCGCGATCCGCGAGCCAGAGGCGCGCCGCTTCGCCAGTCAGCGCTTCGATCCGCCTGACACCGCTGGACACGGCCGATTCCGAAACGATCACCATCAAACCGATATCGCCGAGAGCATTGACGTGCGTACCGCCGCAAAGCTCAACGGAATAGTCCAGATCGGAGTCCCGGCCCATCGACAGAACCCGGACTTCGTCTCCATATTTTTCGCCAAAGAGCGCTAGTGCGCCAGCAGCCACCGCATCATCTGGACTCATCAGGCGTGTTGTTACCGCGCTATTGCCGCGAATTTGGGCGTTTACGTCAGCTTCCACAGCCTTCACTTCGGCATCGGTCAGCGCCGACACATGCGAGAAGTCGAACCGCAAGCGGTCGGGTGCGACGAGGCTGCCCTTTTGCGTTACATGATCACCGAGATGATGGCGCAGCGCCTTGTGCAGCAGATGGGTGGCGCTGTGATTGGCCCGAAGAGCCGTGCGTCGATTGGAGTCCACCACAAGATGAACCCTGTCTCCTACTGACACGGCGCCCGACTTGATTTCAATCTGATGAGCATGCAGGCGGCCAAGCGGCTTTCCGGTGTCTTTGACCGCAGCAGAAAAGTCATCGGAACCAGAGATCGTCCCGGCATCACCCATCTGGCCGCCGCTTTCGCCGTAGAAGGGAGTCTGGTTGGTCAGCAGCGTGACATTGTCGCCGCTCTCGGCCCGCTGGATTTCTTCGCCGTCCTTGACCAGCGCAACTACCACGCCCTCGCCTTGTTCCGACGTGTAGCCGGTGAATTCCGTACTGCCTTCGCGCTCGGCGATATCAAACCAGACCGCATCAGAAGCCTGATCGCCGGACCCTTTCCAGGCCGCACGGGCAGCGGCTTTCTGTTCCGCCATCGCCTTGTCAAAACCTTCGCGGTCAACACCCAGCGACTGGGCGCGCAGCGCGTCTTCGGTCAGATCATAAGGAAAGCCGAATGTATCATATAATTTGAAAGCCGTTTCGCCCGGCAGGACATCGCCTTCCGCCATGTCGGCGATTTCGGCATCGAGCAGTTTCAGACCGTTGGCCAGAGTCTGCCGGAAATTGACCTCTTCCCGCAACAGCGTTTCCTCGATCAGCGGCTGGGCCCGGATCAGTTCCGGGAAAGCATTGCCCATTTCGCCGGTCAGGGAACCGACCATGCGATGCATCAAGGGATCGTTGGCGCCCAGCAAATGAGCATGGCGCATCGCCCGGCGCATGATCCGCCGCAACACATAGCCCCGCCCCTCGTTCGAGGGCAGCACGCCATCGGCCACGAGGAAAGATGACGCCCGCAAGTGATCCGCAATGACCCGGTGGCTGGCCTGATTGTCACCGGTCGTAACGGTGCCGGTCAGCGAGCCGGATTCGGCGATCAGCGCCTTGAACAGGTCGATGTCATAATTGTCGTGCACGCCCTGCATAACCGCAGCAATCCGCTCCAGGCCCATGCCGGTGTCGATCGACGGTCTCGGCAGGTCGACGCGATCCCCTTCACCGCGCTGATCATATTGCATGAACACCAGATTCCATATTTCGACGAAGCGGTCGCCGTCTTCATCCGGGCTGCCGGGAGGGCCGCCAGCGATATGCGGGCCGTGGTCGTAAAATATTTCGCTGCACGGGCCGCAGGGTCCGGTGTCGCCCATCGACCAGAAATTGTCGCTGGTCGCGATGCGGATGATCCGCTCATCCGGCAGCCCGGCAATTTTTTTCCACAGGTCAAAAGCTTCGTCGTCGGTATGGAACACGGTCGCGGTGAGGCGTTCCGGCGAGATTCCCCAGACCTTGGTGATCAGGTTCCAGGCATGATGGATCGCCTGTTCCTTGAAATAGTCGCCGAACGAGAAATTGCCGAGCATTTCAAAGAAGGTATGATGGCGAGCGGTATAGCCGACATTGTCGAGATCATTATGCTTGCCGCCCGCGCGGACGCATTTCTGGCTCGAGGTCGCCGTGGTATAAGAGACTTTTTCGACGCCGGTGAAGATATTCTTGAACGGAACCATGCCCGCATTGATGAACATCAGCGTCGGGTCATTATAGGGAATGAGCGGCGCCGACGGCACGATCTCGTGGCCGTGATCGGCAAAATAGTCGAGGAACGACCGTCTTATATCGTTGGTTGTTTGCATCCCATCGACTTAGGGGAGCGATCTGCCGTTGACAATCCTTCCGTTGCACCGAGCGGCAGAATCTGCCGCCGTGTCAGGCAAAGGCATAAGGCCCGCCTTTTTCCAGCGCCGTCTGATATTGCGGGCGGGCGTGAATGCGTGCCAGCCAGGCCATCAAGTTTGGATAGCGCGCGTCGAGCCCGGCGCGGGACTGGCAGGCCTCGAGCGGAAAGCTCATCATGATATCGGCCGCAGTCAACTCATCACCGGCGAAATAATCGCGATCCGCCAGTTCTGTCTCCAGCCAGACCAAAAGGTCGGTGACCATCTGGCCCACCGGTTTGCGCGCGGGGAGACCGAGCAGGCCCAGGCGACCGACTACCAGCAATCCATAGAGTGGCGGCATCATCGACCCCTCAGCGAAATGGAGATATTGGGTGTAGAGGCGAGCGCCTTTGGCGTCTTTCGGTGCACCCAGTTGGCCGCCTGCCTTGTCTACCAGATATTCGACGATGGCAGCGGTCTCGATAATCACTTCGCCGTCATCCTCGATCATCGGCGATTTGCCAAGCGGATGAATGGCTTTCAGACTGTCGGGCGCCTTCTGGGTCTTGGGATGCCGCTCGTAGCGCTTGATTTCGTAGGGCAGACCCAGTTCCTCGAGCAGCCAGATGATCCGCTGCGAACGGCTGTTTTCGAGATGGTGGATGGTGATGGTCATGGTGGGACTGGCCTTCCGGAAAGTTCAAAGTTCGTGAAAGTTCAGCCCGAGGAAGCGTTGTATATCGCCAGATGTCAATCTTTTCCCAAATTTAACCAGGTCATGGGGAATGAAAACGGGCCGTCCTTGGTGTCGGGGGACAGAAGGACGGCCCTATGCCATGGATCGCCTCGGGGGAGAGTGATCCGGCAAATGCGGAAATTTTCTATGTCGGATCGGCCAAGGAGCAAAGCATCCTCGACCGAAGGGCAGCGGAGCGACAGGAAGACCCCCTATCTGATAGAGCCTTCCGCCATTGCCACACTGACCTTCAAGTCAGTCAGGCATCACCATCGCCGTCATCGGCTTTGCCGATCGGACCGGTCATCATTTCCTCGGCCACTTCTTCCTGCTTGCCGCGAATCTGATTTTCCAGCTTCGCCATCATCTCAGGGTTTTCGAGCAGGAAGCGCTTCGAATTTTCCCGTCCCTGCCCGATACGGACCGAGTCATAGGAGAACCATGCGCCCGATTTCTCGACGACACCCGCTTTCACGCCAAGGTCGATAATTTCACCGACCTTCGAAATGCCCTGGCCGTACATGATGTCAAACTCGACCTGCTTGAATGGCGGGGCCACCTTGTTCTTGACCACTTTGACGCGGGTCGAGTTGCCGACAATATCGTCGCGTTCCTTGATCTGGCCGGTGCGACGGATGTCGAGACGGACCGAAGCATAGAATTTGAGCGCGTTACCACCGGATGTGGTTTCGGGGTTGCCGTACATCACGCCGATTTTCATGCGGATCTGGTTGATGAAGATCACCATGCATTTGGAGCGGCTGATCGAACCTGTCAGCTTGCGCAAAGCCTGACTCATCAAACGCGCCTGCAGACCGACATGGGTATCACCCATTTCGCCCTCGATTTCCGCGCGCGGCACCAGCGCAGCGACCGAATCGACCACCAGAATGTCGATGGCATTGGAGCGCACCAGCGTATCGGTAATTTCCAGCGCCTGCTCTCCGGTGTCTGGCTGGGAAATGATCAGCTCGTCTGTATTGACGCCCAGGGCCTTGGCATAGACGGGATCAAGCGCATGCTCCGCATCGACAAAGGCAGCGGTGCCGCCAGCCTTTTGCGCTTCGGCGATAACATGCAGGGCGAGCGTCGTTTTACCCGAGCTTTCCGGTCCGTAGACTTCGATCACGCGTCCCTTTGGCAGTCCCCCGATGCCAAGCGCGATATCCAGTCCGAGACTGCCGGTAGAAATAGCTTCTATTTCCAATGCGCTGCGCTGGCCCAGCTTCATCGCCGAGCCCTTGCCGAAGGCGCGATCGATCTGCGCCAGTGCGGCGTCGAGCGCCTTTTGCCTGTCTGATGAGTTCAATTGATTTTCCGATTCTACGACTTTTAAATTGCCGGCCATTTGCCTGTCCCCTTCGCTAAATGTTTAAGCAGCATCAATCAATGATTGTGATGATGTACCTTATTTGTTCTCATAGAACAAGAGGGGAACATTATTTTTCTATATTTATGATATCTCTTTCAAATTCAACGACAATCACCAAAGATCCTAGGGCAGTTTGGCATGTTCGGCCAGAGTCTTCGCCACGGCCTCCGCTATTTGGGCCACAGAAAATGGCTTTGGCAGGAAATTGACCTTGTCCAGATTAATCGACTTGCGCAATTGCTCCTCGGCATAGCCGGACATGAACAGGATCGGCAGGTCGGGATGGTCTTTTCGTACATGCTTCGCCATGGTCGGCCCGTCCATATTCGGCATCACCACATCCGAGACTATCACGTCGAACGGCGGCTCGTCGTCACCCTGACCGGCAAGAACGGCCAAGGCCTCCTCACCCTCGCTGGCGGTGACCACAGTATAACCCTGACGGGTCAACGCCCGCTCGGCGACAGCCCGCACCATATCCTCATCTTCGACCAGCAGGACATGACCGGTCCCCCACAATTCCTTCTTGGCCGTGGCTTTGACCGGAGGCGAATTCAAGGTTGCGCTCTCCGTGTCTTCTGCGGTTGGCCGATGAACGGGGAAGTAGATTGAGAAGGTGGTGCCCTCGCCCGGTTTCGAATCGGCGAAAATATATCCACCCGACTGCTTGATAATCCCGTAAACCGTCGACAGCCCCAGCCCGGTGCCCTTCCCGACCGCCTTGGTGGTAAAAAATGGTTCAAAAATTTTGCCGATGACACGGGGCGGGATCCCGTTGCCGGAATCCTTGAAGAAGAGCGCGGTATAGTCTCCGATTGGCAGAATTTCTGTTTTGAGAGCCCGGACATCGGCTGCGGATATCGCCTGCGTCGAGATCGAAATTTTGCCGCCATCGGGCATCGCATCGCGCGCATTGACACCGAGATTGATAATCACCTGCTCGAGCTGGCCCGGATCCGCACGGACCAAGCCTAGATTCCGGCCGTGCCGCACTTCCAGTTCGATGGTCTCATCGAGCAGTCGTTTGAGCAGGTTAGACACGTCTGCGACCACGTCTGGCAGTTGCAGAACCTGCGGCCGCAGCGTCTGCTGGCGCGAGAAAGCAAGCAATTGTCTGGTCAGGCCGGCTGCGCGATTGCTGTTGTTCTTGACCTGCTGGATATCATCATAGTCGCTGTCACCCGGCGCATGGCGCAGCAGCATCAGGTCGCAATGACCAATGATCGCGGTCAGGATATTGTTGAAGTCATGGGCGACCCCTCCTGCAAGCTGGCCCACCGCCTGCATCTTTGTCGCCTGCGCCACCTGGCTCTTCAATTTCGATTCTTCGCTATTGTCGCGGATCGAAAGCAGCACCGCCGCCTCGCCAAGCCCGCGCACCCCGGCGATACCGAGCGCGACCGGCTCGTCACCGCCATTGCGCAACCGGACCGCCAGATCCCCGGTCAGCGGCGGCCCACTCGCGTAACGGCGGACCGCATCGGCTACCGCCGATTTGTCATCGCGGATCATCAGATCGCCGGGATAGAGCGGCTGTTCATTTTCGCCGATGCCGGCAGTTTTGGCGAAGGCCTCGTTAAGAAACAAAAAGCGTCCGTCCCGATCCGTCAGCGCAAGCCCCAATGGCAACAACGAAAGCATCGACTCCATCTGCTCCAGCGCCTTGCCGCGCTCGACCATGCTGCCATCATCATCGATCAGCAAAATCAGCGCCGGTCCATTTTCCTTATGCCGGTCCAGAGGAATGTGGAATAGCCGCACCGGCATCCCGTGCCGTCCCTCGCGTTCGAAGAAGATTGTCCCCTTGTCGTCGGAGCGCAGAAAGCTGATGAAATTCCGGCCGGATATATTGGCATCGATCCGGCCAGTCGCGCGCAAGGCAAAGACCTGATTGGACGCGCGGATCCGTCCCTCGCCACCGATCACGCTAGCCAGGATTCCCGCTTCCGACAAAGCGCGTCCACCGCCACCGCCAACCAGAGCGATCATGTCATCCAGAACATCCGCCTGGATCTGCGGTATCATCTGCCACAGCAAATATTCGTCGCCCTGCCCGGCACGGACAACCTTTGCGCTATATTCAGCGACTCCCCGCTTCAACCCTTCGGCATAACCGACACCGTCCCGCCAGGCGGCCCGGCCAGCCGACGCCAGCAACTCATTGCCGCCAGCCTGCAACGGCAGTTCGGGCGGAACAGCGGCGCCGTTGAACCATTTGGTAAAAAGGTCATTGGCACAGACCAGCCGGCCGGCGCGGTCGGTAATGGCCAGGCCAATCGAAGACTGATCGGCAACAATGCGCGTCACTGCCCAGTCTTCAGGCTCGGCGTAATCCTGATCCGTGACTATATTCTGCGGCCGCAAGAAGAAGGCCACTCCGGCGAGGCTGATCAGCAGAGCAAGAAAAGCTATGATCAGCGTAATATTCTGCACTTGCCAATAGAGCAAACCAACGGACGCCAAAACCGCGACCACCAATATAGCAGCGCGGGCGCGAACATCCGTCATCGCCTTGCGCGTGCTGGGGTTCAGCAATCCTGATTTGACTGGTGCCTTACTCGCCATCGCCGGACCTGTTGGCGTAAATTTTGTTCACGCGTTCCTTCCGTTTCCGGGCGATCCACCAGCGCCAGCCAAAGGAACTGACTAAATAACCCACCGCAGCAAAGAATATCGCGAATAGCACAAATCCGAACGCCGTCACGCCGGCCTCGCGTCCCAGCCAGCTAAGCCATTGGCCAAATTCGCTCTGCATATGGGTGGTAATGGGCCGGCCTTCGGTCATTGCATCAATTTGCAGCACGAATTTTCCGGTCTGGTTGGCAGCAGCAATCCAGAAAGGATAGGTCAGAGGATTGGTGATGAAGGTGGTAAGTGCCGCGATTGGAACATTGGCGCGTACCGGAAGCGCAAGAAAAACCGCTGCGAATATCTGGCCGACAGGAACCAGAAATGCAGCCAGCATGCCAAGCGCTACGCCTCGTGGCACCGAACGCCTGGTGAACCGCCACAATTCGGAACGCAAAAAACGATGCCCAATGGGTTTTAGATATTTGTTACGCTCCATCCCCGCTCGGGTCGGCATTCTTCTCTGCAACCAGTGAACGGCGGTCAAGATCGAGCGAGCCGCAAAATCCTTTTCCTGCATATCGGGTTTTTGGTCAGCCATGTTCGCGCATCAGCCGGCCCTGCTGCCTTTTCCAGTCGCGATCCTTTTCGGTTTGCCGCTTGTCCGGCGCTTTTTTACCTTTGGCGAGCGCCAGTTCCAGCTTTGCCCGACCCTTGCTGTTGAAATAGATCGACAGCGGCACAATCGTCATGCCCTTGCGCATCACGGCGCCGTGCAGTTTGTTGATCTGTCGCCGATTGAGCAATAATTTGCGCGGCCGCGTCGGTGTGTGGTTATACCGGTTGCCGTGGCTCCATTCCTGGATATTGGCGTTGATCAGCCAAACCTCGTCATCTTTCACTTCCGCATAGCTTTCCGCGATCGTGCCTGAGCCGGAGCGCAACGATTTCACCTCCGTCCCGGTCAGCATGATGCCGGCTTCGAATTTTTCATCCAGAAAATAGTCATAGCGCGCCCGCCGATTCTCGGCGACGACCTTCTGCTTGTCAAATTCCTCCGGCCGCGGTTTTGCCATCAGACCAGTCCTGCGCCTTTCAGGGCGGCGTCTACCGCATTACGGCTTGCTTCGGACGGCGGGGTCATGGGCAAGCGCAAGTCAGTCGAAAAATCCTCGAGAACCTGTGACATGGCATATTTGACCGGGCCGGGAGACGCATCCGAGAACAGCGCCTTGTGCAGCGGATAGAGCACATCATTCAATTCGCGCGCCTTGGCATAATCGCCAGCCGCACAAGCGGCCTGAAACTCGGCGCATAATTTGGGCGCCACGTTGGCGGTCACCGAAATGCAGCCGACACCACCAGCAGCGTTAAACGCCAGCGACAGCTCATCGACTCCAGAAAGCAGCACAAGGTCATCGGCACAATTGAGGCGATGCGCGGTGACGCGGTCGAGATCGCCGCTGGCATCCTTGATCGCCACGACATTGGGAAGTTTCGACAAGGCCGCGACGGTGTCAGGCATCATGTCGGTCACTGTCCGCGCCGGAACATTATAGAGAACCAAGGGCAAATCCACATTGGCTGTCAGCGCCTCAAAATGGGCGATAATGCCTTCCTGATTGGGCCGGTTGTAATAAGGCGCGACCACGAGACCAGCACTGGCTCCGCATTTCTTGGAGAAAGTGAGGTGCAACATCGCATTGGTTGTGTCGTTGGACCCGCAGCCTGCGATCACCGGCACCCGGCCAGCCGCCTGCTCTACGCAGATTTCGATCACACGGTGATGCTCGGCATTCGACAAGGTCGATGATTCGCCGGTTGTCCCGCAGGGCACGAGAGCGCTACTGCCTTGATCGATCTGCCAGTCCACGAGAGCGCGAAACTGGTCTTCGGCAAACGATCCATCGCGAAAGGGAGTCGCCAGAGCCGGTATTGAGCCCGAGAACATCTAATAATCCTTTATGTTTCCCTTGGAAATTGGCAAAGCCGCCACCAAGTCATTTTCATTTTTAACGGTGATATAGTTCGCCGTTCAGCGCCTGATAAGGAGCCTAACCGTATAATGTCCAGTATGGTATCAAGATTTGTTATAGCAACGCTCCTTCTGACCCCCGCCACCTGCATGGCAGCCGATAATATCAGCGAACAAATGGGCTGGCAGACAGAAAGCGCAGGCCTGTCCGATCCCACCGGTGGCAACGCTGTCCTGGGTTTGCAACGCTGGCGTGTCTTGACGCAATCCGACAACTACTCATTCGAGGATTACGCTGGTTTCCTGGTAACGTTCCCTGGCTGGCCTGAAGATACCAGAATGCGGCGCAATGCCGAACAGGCGATCAATATCGACAGCTTTTCGCCGACCCGCGTGCTGGCATTTTTCTCGCAATTCGAACCAATCACCAACGCCGGTGCAGCGAAATTCGCGGTTGCCCTGCAAGCCAGCGGGCAGCGGGACAAGGCCAACGAATGGGCCAGAACGGCATGGCGCGGCGGGACGCTGACCGACGAAGATGAAGCGGCGCTGCTCTCCCGCTTCAGCTCCGCGTTCACTGTCGAAGATCATGATGCGCGCATGGACGCGCTGTTGTGGGCCCGCGCAACGCGGGATGCCGCTCGCCAGATCGGATTTACATCCAGCCAGCGGCGGCCGGTTTTCGAAGCCAGGCTGGCTCAGTTAACCGAATCCCCGGATGCCAATGAAAGAGCCAGCGCAGTCGGCGGGATCGCGCGCGATGACGCTGGCTATCTGGCCGATCGCGCCCGTTATCTGCGGAACAGCGGCCAGAGCTATGCCGCGCGCCAGCTGCTCGCCACGCGCTTGCCGTTGCGCGTCAAGCCCGCCTCCCCTGAAACCTGGTTCGAGGCCATGTTGATCAACGCGGAAGCGGCAGCCAACGACCGGCAATGGACCTTGGCTTATGATATCGCCTCGAAAATCGATGATGCCTATGCGGTGCCTACCCGGATCGCGGACCAGAATTCCCGGGTTCGCGATAAATATTCTGATCTCGCCTGGATCGCCGGCACCGCCGCACTCAACGGAATGCGGCAGCCAGCCAAGGCGGTGCCGTTGTTCGAACGATACGCGCAGTCCTATGACTCTCCAAATATCACCTCCAAGGGCTATTATTGGGCGGGCCGCGCGGCCGCAGAAGCCGGCCAGACCGAACAGGCCAATGCCTATTTCGAGAAAGCCGCTGCCTTTCCGGATTATTTCTACGGGCAGTTGTCGCTGGAACGGCTGGGCCGCCCGCTACCAGTCTTCGATCGCAAGCCGGCCATCGAAATCACCGACGAGGACCGCAAGGCCTATGACAGCGAGCCTCTGGTTATCGCGACCAAGGCATCGATCCGCACCGGACCCTGGCGCGAGCAGATCCGCTTTCACCGGGCGCTCGCCTATAATGCCAAGACGGCCAAAGACTATATGCTGCTCAGCGACCTTGCGACTCGTACGGGGGCGCGGGATCTCGGTGTGATCAAGGGCATCAGCGCGCACAGTGCCGGTGTCGGACCGATCGACGATACATCCTTTCCAACCATGCAGGTTCCTTTCGGCCATGAAAGCAGCTGGACGCTGATCCACGCGATCACCCGGCAGGAAAGCCAGTTCGCCGAAGGCGCGATCAGCCATGCCGGTGCGCGCGGCCTGATGCAGCTGATGCCTGGAACCGCCCGGGAACAGTCCGGCAAGGCCAATCTGTCCTACAACCTCTCTTCGCTGACCGATGATCCGCAATATAACATCAGGCTCGGCAGCGGCTATATCCAGCGGATGATGGACTATTATGGCGGCAGTTATCCGCTCGCCATCGCTGCCTATAACGCTGGTCCCGGCAATGTGAACAAATGGCTCCGGGCCAACGGCGACCCGCGCATGGGCGGCATCGACTGGGTTAAGTGGATCGAGGAGATCCCGATTTCCGAAACCCGCAACTATGTGAAGCGCGTGCTGGAAAACGCGGTGGTCTATGACACGAAAAACCCGCGCGGGCCGACGGTCCGCAGCGACACGCCGCTGTCCCGCTATATCGGGAAGAATGACAAGGGTTGAGGGTTCAGATCGGAGCCGATCAACGTCGAACTAAGTTATCAGAAAAGTTGCCTGTGAAATTTCTACAATCATTCCTGCCCGCTGGTCTGGCGTTCCTGATGCTGACGGCCTTCACTGCTCCGGAAAGCGGGTCGCCACAATCCGATTTCGTCGCCTGCAGTGATCGGGGACTGCATAGCAATCTGTCCGACAGCGTCTGCATCAGAACCACGATCGAGCATGCAGATATGCCGGTCGAATTATTCGTACGCAAATTCCCGACACGCGGAGACCATCTAGGCGAGGTCTGGTTAATCGCAGGCGGGCCGGGTGAATCAGGTGCCAGCTTCTATGCGGACATCAATTTCTTTCGAAAGACATTCGCAAACTACGATATCATGGTTCCGGATCATCGCGGCACTGGCTATTCGTCAAAATTATGCAGCCCTGAAGAAACTGCGGACAGCGTTGCCGGCATGGCGCTTGCTGGCGAAGAATGGGGCAGCTGTTTCGAGTCGCTTTACGCCGACATTCCAAGAGCAAACAGCTTCAGCCAGCGCAATGCCGCTCGCGATCTGGAAGTGCTTGTTTCCACTCTGGGTTCAAACAAGAAGACGCTGATCTACGGCGTTTCCTATGGCACTTCGCTTGCACTGGAATATGCCAAACTCGCTGACGGCGCCATCGACGGTCTCATCCTTGATTCTCTCACACCGGGCCCATCTGATCCAGCAAGCGATCTATCCTACCGTTCGCAAACGACCGACCGGGTTGGCATGGCCCTGCTTGAGCGATTTGCGGCAGATAGCACGTGCAGTCTGGGAACAGATGCTGTCGATATATACCGCGCTCTGCTCAAAGACCTGGATGCGGGCGCCGAGATACCCGGCCTTGACCAGGTTCCCAACGGCGATCTTCGGCAATTCCTGGGTTTGCTTCTGGATGTGCCCGTCGCCCGAAACCGGATCCCGGCAATAATCAGCAGCTTGTCTGCAAGAGATCCGGCGGCAGAGCAATTGATCGGCAATGCAATCGCGAGCGTCGAGGCCTATTGGGGCGAAATCACCCAATTTCAGCAGGCGACGTCTTCCATCCCGCTGTCGGCCATAATCTCCGGATCAGAGTTTAATGGCCGGCCCGATTTGACAGCGGAAGCCCTGGTCGAAGAAAAATCCGCCCTTGGATTCACCAGCCCGCTTCCCGCTCTCCTCGCGAACAATCAATTTCCCCTCTATCCATCGCCGCCGCCACTGGCGATGTCAACGAGCATGCCGCCGATACTTATTTTGCAAGGAACGATGGATCCGAAAACCCCCTATGATTCGGCGGTCAAGCGGGGAGCCATGCTCCAGGCCGTGACTCCAGTTGCAGTTTTGACCTTGGTGGATGCACCGCACGCTGCCTATCTCTCCAGCCAAGATTGCCTGACCAAGCCCTTGTCGCTGTTCGCTAGCCACCCGCAAGCGGTTTCCTCGGAAATCTGCGCCCCGGCTAATGCTTCCCTGACGTTTCCCGAATGAGCTCCTGACAAATTTGCAAAAAGCGATGGTTCTCACTGAGAGCTGGACTGGCCCGTACTAATCCTCAGCCTCATAACCAAAAGCCTTTTCCGCGAGCTTCACCAGCTTCGGATCTGCCTCCGGCAAATCCTTTGGCAAAGCCGCCTCCAGCGTGTCAGCGACATGCGTCATGGAGGCGATGCGCGCCGACTTCTTGTCGTTGCCATCGATCACCTTCCACGGCGCCCAGCGCGTGTCGGTATATTCGAACATGTCGTGCATAGCCTTCAGATAGACATCGCGCTTCTTGCGGTTGCGGAAATCCTCTTCGGTGATCTTCCAGCGCTTGTGCGGCGTGTCGAGCCGCTTGGCCAGCCGCGCGTCCTGCTCGTCCTGGGTGACGTGGAAGAACAGCTTGACCAGATTGGTACCGCCGTCGATCTGCTGCGCCTCGAATTCGTTGATCTCGTCATAGCCGCGCTTCCATTCCGCCGGCTCGCAAAAGCCCTCGACCCGCTCGACCAGCACACGGCCGTACCAGCTGCGATCGAATACCCCTATTTCGCGGCTGCCCGGCAGTTTCTGCCAGAAGCGCCAGAGAAAATGGCGGTCTTTCTCCTCCTTGGTCGGAGCGCCGATCGGCCAGACATCATAATAGCGCGGTTCCCATTGCCCGGTCATCCGGCGGATTGCGCCGCCCTTGCCCGCGGCGTCCCAGCCCTCGAACACCAGAATCGAGCGGCAGCCATGGATGATATGCTTGAAATGGACGCGCGCCAGCCGGTCCTGCAAGGCCTCCAGCGCATCATCATAATCGCCATCAAATTTGTCGCCAGATTCATAATCGGACAGGTTTATGGTCATTTTCGCTCCAATTGGCGCGCGGCTGTCGAACCGCAGGGCAGACAGCGCACATCGCATCTTTCGTTTGCGAACAGGCAGTGCCAAGTTCAATCCGAAAGCGGCAGTCTATATTAGGTTTACGGCGATCGCTAATCGGTTAACCATGTCAGTCCCTAGGCGGGACAGTAGCCAACGGACTTACGTTCGATGACGCAGCGGCATATACCGCACGATCGCTTCGCTTACCTCTGGCCGATGATCAGTTCTGCAATCCGTCCGGGATTCTGCATTGGCATGAAATGGGTCAGATCGGCCAAATAGACATCGCTGCCTTCGGCAAATCTGTTGGCCAGCGTCGGCGGCGTCGGCGAGCTGGCAAAGTCGAACGTCTCGCCCGGTGCGAGCTGTGGCGCCCGCAGCACCTTCACTGGCTGGCCGATATTTTCGATCAGCGGCCACGGGTCGATGGTCAGGCTGGTCGCATAGACGGAAGCCTCGGTTTTCGGGGGACAGGCCAGTTCAAAGCCGCCTTCCCCGTCGGGCAGCAGGCCATATTCGCAATAGTCGCGGAGCACTGCAGGGTCCCACAGGCTGTAGGGGTGGCGATCCTTGAACCGGTCAAACATGGCGTCCGGCCCGTCCCAGTGGTTGCGCCTTTTGCCAACCATCTCGCTGGTAGCGCTGAAATCGGAGGGCTGTTGATAGGCTTCGCGCGGCATGATCACCGGGTCGACCAGCACCAGCTTCCGGATCGCGTCCGGCAAGGCAGCCGCGACCTGCACCAGGCAATGGCCGCCCATGCTGTGGCCAACCCCGATGTCAAAGCTGGTGCCAAAAGATTCGAGTACTTCCGCCGTGGCTCCGGCAATCATTGCCCAGTCCCTGATCTCCGGTCGGGCGCTGCGCCCATGACCCAGTTGATCGACCGCAACGACATGCGTTCCGCCCGGAAACGCATCCACCACCTTGTCCCAGCAGCGGGCATGAAAGCCGGTAGTATGGAGCAACAGCACCGACGGGCCTTCGCCCGCTTTGCCCCATTCAAAACAGCAGATATCGCCGTGAGAGGACGGGAGGTGATGTTCAGCGGGGCTGGTCATGGTCATCTCAAAACTCCGTTCGTCTCGAGCGAAGCCGAGAGATTTTTCCGATCTCGCTGTGTCTTGACCAGGCTCGACACGAACGGAACTGACTGAATTGTTGAGACTAGCCTTCCTTCGGCGGCTCGACCACGCGGATATGCAGTTCGCGCAGCTGCTTCATCGCCACCGGGCTTGGCGCGTTCATCATCAGGTCTTCTGCCTTCTGATTCATCGGGAACAGCACGACTTCGCGGATATTCGGCTCGTTCGCCAGCATCATCACGATCCGGTCAACACCCGGCGCGGACCCGCCATGCGGCGGCGCGCCATATTTCAGCGCATTGATCATGCCGGAAAATTCTGTGTCGACCTGCTCCTTGGTATAGCCGGCGATCTCGAACGCCTTGTACATGATGTCGGGCCGGTGGTTCCGGATCGCGCCGGAGGACAGTTCGATGCCGTTGCAGACAATATCATATTGCCAGGCGAGAATATCGAGCGGATCTTGGTTTTCCAGCGCTTCCAGCTCACCCTGCGGCATCGAGAAGGGGTTGTGCGAAAAATCCATTTTCTTGAGTTCGTTGTCATATTCGAACATCGGATAGTCGACGATCCAGCAGAATTTGAACGCATTCTTGTCGATCAGGTCGAGCTGCTCCGCCGCCCGAGTCCGCGCGACGCCAGCCAGCCGGGCCGCCTCGGCTTCCTTGCCGGCGGCAAAGAAGACGCCATCATCGGGACCACAGCCGAGATCGGCCAGCAATTTCGCCGTGCCCTCTTCGCCATGGTTCTTGGCAATCGGGCCACCAGCCGCGCCGTCCTTCATATTGATATAGCCGAGCCCGGCAAAACCTTCGCCGCGCGCCCAGTTGTTCATGTCGTCGAAAAATTTGCGGCTGTTCTTGCCCGCTTCCGGTGCAACGAAGGCGCGCACCGTGCCGCCGGTCGAGGTGATCTTGTCGAACAGGCCGAAACCGGAGCCCTTGAAATGCTCGCTGACGTCCTGGATGATGATCGGGTTGCGCAGATCCGGCTTGTCATTGCCATATTTCAGCATCGATTCCTTATAGGGAATGCGCGGAAATTCTCCAGCTGGCGTGACCGAGCGGCCATCGGCAAATTCTTCAAACACACCCGCCAGAACCGGTTCCAGCGTCTGGAACACATCTTCCTGGGTGACAAAGCTCATTTCGAAATCGAGCTGGTAAAACTCTCCCGGCGAGCGGTCAGCCCGGGCATCCTCGTCGCGAAAACAGGGCGCAATCTGGAAATAGCGGTCAAAGCCGGCGACCATCAGCATCTGCTTGAACATCTGCGGCGCCTGCGGCAGCGCATAGAATTTGCCGGGATGGACGCGGCTCGGCACCAGATAGTCGCGCGCGCCTTCGGGTGACGAAGCGGTCAGGATCGGCGTCTGGAACTCGGTAAAGCCCTGATCGGTCATCCGCTTGCGCAGACTCGCGATGACTTTCGAGCGCAGCATCATATTGGCGTGGACCGACTCGCGGCGCAGATCGAGGAAGCGGTAGCGCAGGCGGATATCCTCGGGATATTCCTGCTCGCCGAACACCGGCATCGGCAATTCTTCTGCCGGTCCCTGCATGCTGACCGTATCGGCGACCAGTTCGACTTCGCCGGTCGGCAGGTTTGTGTTCACGGTTTCCTCGTCGCGAGCGACGACCTTGCCGGTGACCGTGACCACCGATTCCACGCGCGCGCCGTCCAGCATCTTGAATGCCTCGCTGCCGGTTTCGCTGACAATCTGGGTCAGGCCAAAATGGTCGCGGAGGTCGACAAACAGCAGATTGCCATGATCGCGCTTGCGATGGATCCAGCCGGACAGGCGGACGGTCTCGCCAACGTCAGAGGAACGGAGCGCGGAACAATTGTGGGTGCGATATGCGTGCATGATGGACCTTTGGAAATTGGGTGCTTTCCTCAATGGAAAGATTGGAGGCGTAACACAGGTCTGCGGGCCATTTGTCAAGGCTTGAGATTGGTGGAACGGGCTGTGCGCCGCTGTTGGTGCGGCGTTTCGAGAGGAATACGCTACCGCCGTTCATCGGGCCGCATCGACAGCCATCTGTCCAAGACTGAGGCCTGCGAGTCGGCAACCCTCAAGCCGCTACGATCGCTCGATTCATAATGCTAACGGCAACCCTGGTTTGCTCGCCATAAATCCCATGCTTGATCTGCGTATCCGCTATATTCTGACAACCCTTTCTCTGAGAGCGCCGTCGCGACATCTTGTCTAAACGCTGACCGAATGGAGCATTGTAGTTTCGACGGAACGCTGGCCGTACTATATTTCAGTCGATGGGCAAAAGTGCATCCCGTTTTGAATGCGGCCACTGCCGATGACCTATTGTGATTGTCTCGCTCCAACGAGACATTGTTAGCCGCAGCGTTGCATGCACCATAAGGGTTTTCCATCCATGTAAAACTGGATCTGTAACCATTGCCTGATCCTGATGTAATTGTTTGCTGACTGCGCGGGGTGCTGACACTTGAAACCTGCCGATTTGTTCGTGCGGTGCCGCCCTGACTTGACGGGCGCGTTTGGCTGTTGATCGAAGCCTGTTGCCGAGCGCGCTGCTCTCGAGCAGCTCTTGCTGCACGGTCGGCGCGATCAGCTGCAGCCTGGGCCGCTCTGGCCTGGCGCTCCAGTTCCGCCATTCTCTGTCTTCTGTCTGCGGAAGCTTGACGCCGCCTTGACTCGGCTGCCTCAGCGTTCAAACGTGCCTGCCGCGCCCGGGTTCTGGCAGCATTACTTTCCATTTTCCGGATCTCTGCATTCATCGTTCCTTGAAACACCCGTGCTGCTCTTGCAATATCACCCCAGGCGCCCATATTTCCGCCCGAGCTGCTGCTTCGGGCCTGACGACTCCTTTGTTGGTCAGCTAGCCGCGCTTGGCGCTCTTCCTCCTGCAACTGTTTCAATTGAGCCAGACGACGCTGTCGCTCCCGCTCTGCCTCTGCCCGACGACGCTCTGCTGCTCGTTCTGCAAGCACCGATTGACGGTGGCGTTCAACTTCGATGGCGCTTGGTTGGGACCCGACATTGTCTTCTGGCGTCGCTGCAGCCGTCTGTGTGGACTGCATTGCTTTCATCTTCGCAGCCAGCTTCGCTTCAGCCGACTGCTCAACCGTCAGCTCTGTTTGCCGTTTCGCATCAGTCGCCTTTTGCGCCTCGATCTGCTTCATTTTAGCGGCAAGCTTCGCCTCTGCAGAACTTGCAATTTGTTCAGCGTGCCTCGCTTCTGCTTCAGCTTGGGCTTTATCCCGCTGCGCCTTCTCGCGTTTCTGAAACTCATCATAAATCGCGGTCATCTGAGATCTCGGCAAATCTACTGATTCCACTTTCAAATTGGACAGCGACATCCGGGTCGCCTGCTCGAAGGTATTTTGGGCCGCAAGATTGGTGTTCTGTCCGACTTTCGTGGCTAACCCATATTCCCAGCTTGCGAGACTTGCCCAGTCGGGAGGGCTGGATGGAATAAAGTCATTGCCCTGTTGCGCCGAACCCAAAATGATCAGATGCGGCACACGCGAGACAATCTTGGTTCCGTCTGCGTTATTTTTTACCGTGTAAAAATGTGGCTCTTTCAGTCCGTCCGTCATATCGACCAGACCGTTCATCGAGTCATTGAAACCGAGTCCGAATTTGAAGGACAGTTTCAAATCAACGGGTCGCAAATCCAGGAAGCGGGCCTTCAAGTCGGGATATTTATCGAGCTGCGAGAGCGGAAACTGCCGTACTATCCCGCCGTCCGTTGTCGGAATGTCCACCCGATCTCCCATTGTCCATTTCATACCGTAAAATTCCGTCGGTTGGCCGATCAGCCGGTCCCATTCGACATGCAGATAGATTGAATCGATAAAACCGCCGGTTGGAATATCAATGCTCGGGCCATCGGTAGATGAAATATCTGCTACAAAGCGTGTTCCATTTTTGGTCGCGTCCGCCACCGGAACATATTCCGGCGTGTTTTTCATTTCGTTCGCCAACGCGCCTGAAACCCCGAGCCAGCCAATAGACAAACCAATCACGAATTTGGATATTTTCAATTTGCCTACCTTTTTTTGCTTTTTGGCGATTTCGATCCGCATTATTTCGCGCAATATTCCCGCTTGCCTTTTTTGCACAGTGCAACGCCTTCACGCCATTTGCGGATAGACTCGTTATAGGCTGCCTTGTCGGCTTCAATTTTGGCGAGGCGTTCCCGTTTAATCCGCTCCACATCAGCAAGTTTCGATTGATAGTCTCGGACGCCCGATTGATACGCGTTCCTGCTGTTGGCGTTTACCTCGTTGATTGCCTTGGAATAGGCAACCAGCCTGCTATTGAGCAGGCAGCTTCCCTTTTTGCCTTCGTCCGTCAGCAGTGAGCATTTTTGCCGTTCCAGCTCTGTCCGTTGGTCAAGATCGATATTATCGGCCTTCAGCCGCGCAGCCATATGTTGGATGTCCGGCGACACATTCATTGCGCCTTTTTTCCGCCTGCTCGAGCAGTCGCTACTCGACCAGATCGCGAATTCGCGTTTACCTTCGATCGTCTCTGACTGCCGTGCTTCCTGCAATTGTGCGAGCTTGGTTACCGAGGCGTCGCACTGGGCAGCGGAAAATGGACCCTCTGGTAATATCATCGCAGCCTTCTTGGGCTGAGCCGCTACTGGCGCTTGTGGAGCAGGTGTTGCCGCCTTGGCTTTCTGGCGCGTGCATTCGGCGCTTTGCAGTATTTTTTTGAAATAGCCGATTTCCTCCGCGCTCAGGCCGGAGTCACCTAGAATTGCCCTCGCTCCTTCGCAGCGATCGACAGATTGCGCAAAAGCATCGTTCGGCACCCCGGTCATAGCTGCAACAATTGCCAAAGAAAAACCTGCGATAAAATGTCTTGGCATCCATTGCCTCCTCTCAAGGCCATGGCCTGTCCCCGAAAAGATCATTCCCTATCAGATGGATAGTGTCAACAGCGTGAGCATAATCGCGCGCTTTTCTGTCCAAACGGCCCGCCAGCAATTTACAAATGAACCTCGTGATCAGTTGACGAACCGCCAGATCGTCCGCAATCTCACACGTTCATAATTGGCAAACACCTGCCAGTCGGCCGCATTCGGCATCACCTGCGCCTGCGCCCATTTCCCGTGGACAAAATTCTGCTCATAATCCCGCTGCACGCGCCGCTTGTCGATATGTTGGTCTAGCACCCAAGTTGGCTCAGGCGCTCCCGGTTCGGTTTGCGGCGATAATCGTCTGCATGGTCGTGACAAATTCTCTTTGCTCATCTTCGGAGAGACAGGAAAGCGTCTCCAAACTTTCCGCCATCGCGGCCTCGATCGCAGGATCGCGCAAATCCTGTCCCCGTTCGGTCAGCCATATCCTTTGCACCCGCCCGTCGTTCGCATCTTTCCTGCGGATAATCAGTCCGTCGCGCTCCATGCGGGCGAGCGTGTTGGCCATCGTTGCCTGTTCGATATCCAGCCGCTCGACCAGTTGCTTCTGCGTCAATCCGTCGCTTTCCCAAAGCTCTAGCAGTGCCGGGAACGTGCCAGTGGTCAAACCCAGCGGATTAATTCTGGCCGTCAATCCCCTCGCGAAGATACGCGCCAGGTTGTTTGCGCGATATCCCGCCCTGCGCTGATGGCGGCCGGCGTGACCGGCAACGGTCCGCAACCGAACAATCGCAGGATTGGGGCCGCCATTGTTGCCGCCTGCCCGACTTCGCCCGTCTCTTTGCAGGACCAGCCTAGATCAGCCCCAGCTTCACCAATTCATCATTGGCAAACACCTGACGGTCTGCAGCATCCGGCATTACCTGCGCCTGGGCCCATTTCCAGTCGTCGAAATCCTTTCCGTAATCCTGCTGCACCCGCCATTCGTTGAGATTGTTGGTCTTGCCCCAGTGACGGGTGAAGGCGATGCCGGCGTCATCGAGTGCCTCGACCACCTTTTTATAGCCTTGATGGCTGGATTCGACATTCGGACCGTCAAAGTCGATCACGACATTGTCTGGCCAGCGGGCCGGTGCCAGCAGGCCGTTGGCCTTGCGGACAAAGCGCAGGGTGACGACCGTTCCCCCTCCACCACGGCGGAAACTATCGATTATTAAATCAAATACTTCGCTAAGTTTGTTACGTTCGATTGTTACGGAACCGTTGAACAGGCTGGCGATCGGTGCATGTTCTTCCGTGGTGCAGCCCCAGGTGGCGATCGCAGGCGGATCATCGACATCCCGGTTGTCGGGATAGGCTTGCTCCATGGCCAGCTGCAATATCTCCGCCTGGAAAAAGTCGCTTTCGGCCATCGCCTTGCCGAGCAGCGTCAGCGCATCATAGCCCGCCCCCATCTCGCCGGGAGGCGGCGACGGTATACTCGGGTCATAGGGCCGTTTATACAGAAACCTCAGCAGCGCCTTTTTGTCGAAAGGGTCGCAAGGATTGAGGATAGGCTGCTGAAAATAGGGCTCTTCATTCAATCCAAACGCGCAGGAAAATTTACGGAATTCGCCGCGGCACAGCCAGTCGATATGTTCGCGGCGGATCTTTGCCGCTTTCTGGATATTCTGCACCATGTAGATGGGATCGGTCTCGATCAGCAACGCCGTGACAAAACCCATCGCCCCGACATGCAGCAGCGCCGCCGCAAATATCCGGTCATCGCGGATAATCTCGGAGCCGGTCTGGGCAATAAAATCATCGGAAAGACAGGCTCGCGTCGGTTCGATCCACAATATCCGCTCCGGCGTCACCAGTTGCACGGCTCGGACATGATCCTGAATGCCGCCCGCCTGCCAGACACTGCCGTGCGTGCCCGTCGCGCAGGCACCGGCAAAGCTTTGGCCATTGCTGGCGCCGCCGGTACGCAACGACCGGCCCAGTTCCTCGGCGCTTTCATAGACCTCATCGACGGTCGCCCCGGCCTGCACCAGCAGCAGCGCTTCTGCTCCGATATCACAATCGGCATGCAGATTGCTGGCCCCGATCTTGAAGGTCCGGTTGAGCCGTAATGTCTCGACTAGCCAGCCGTCTTCGACGACATTGATCGGCGATGGCGACCAGCCCGCTCCGATCGGCCGCACCGGTATCTGATATTGCCTGGCTTCCCGGAGCAATGCCAGAACGGTTTTCGCAACGGCTTTCAGATGGGCGCGGCCGTTGGGCTGATCGCCGTTTATCAGCTCGATCCGGCTCTTCAGATTGCAGGCGGCGGTCTGGTGATAGTTGTTCCAGACCTGATGACCGAGATGCAGGACATGCGCCATCATGCATCTCCGACGTCAAAATCGCCCGCATAGCAACGATAGGCGATACTGATTTTCCGGACAAAGCCCAGGGTCACCACACAGATCAATATCGCCTGCCCGGTCATGAAAAACCGCATATCGTTGATGCCAAGCCGGTAACAGTCGTCGGCTTGCAGCGATCGTCCCCGCCGCGACGCGAAGCCCCAGGCCAATATCGTGATTTCAATCGTTTTCCCGCCGATCGGGCGGGGGTCCGCTACCGCCAGACAGGCGTCTCCCCATTGCGCCATGACCTGCCCAAGCAGCAACAACGCCAGTACCCCGATCAAAATCAGTGACCAAAATGCCATGGTTTCCCCCGAATTTTATTCTGCGCCCACGAATTGTTTGCGGGACGAGCTGCCCGCTGTATAGGATAAAAATGCACATCCATAATTTGCTGACGGACAATCAGGACATCGCCGATATCTGCGCCCGTTTCGCGACGGCCGATTTTGTGACGGTCGACACCGAGTTCATGCGCGAGAATACCTATTGGCCCATTCTCTGCCTGATCCAGATCTCCGACGGCAAGGAAGCGGCTGCGATCGACCCGCTCGCAAAAGGCGTTGATCTTGATCCGCTGCTGGACCTTATGGTCAACAACGAGGACGTGTTGAAGATCTTCCACGCTGGCGGGCAGGATGTGGAAATCATCCACAATCTGACCGGCAAGACCCCGCACCCGATATTCGACACCCAGATCGCCGCCATGGCGATCGGCCAGAGCGAGCAGATCGGCTACGCCAATCTGGTCGACAGCTGGCTGGGCATCACGCTCGACAAGGGCGCCCGGTTCACCGACTGGTCGCGACGACCACTCAACACACGCCAGTTGGAATATGCCATCGCCGACGTTACCCATCTGGCAACCATCTTTCCCAAGATGCTGGAGAAGTTGAAGGAAACCGGTCGCGGCCGGTGGATTAATGCAGAGATGGAGAAGCTCGCCGACCCGGACAATTATGTGAACGATCCGGAAAAGGCCTGGCTGCGCGTCAAGTCGCAGGGCCGCAATCTTGACATGCTCGGCAGACTGAAGGCGCTGGCGGCCTGGCGAGAAAGAGAAGCGCAATCGAAAGATCTGCCGCGCGGGCGGATCATGCGCGATGAAACGCTGGCGGATATTGCCGCCCATCCTCCAAAGGATCAGGCCAAGCTGGGACAAGTCCGCGGACTTTCGGCGAGCTGGAAGAATAACGATATCGGCGCGCGTCTGATGGACGTGATCGATCAGGCAAAACCGCTATCACGCGATGATCTGCCGCAGAAAAATGGCCGGCGTCCAAAAAACGGCAAATCCAATGCGCTGGTGACCGACCTCTTGAAATTGCTGCTCAAAATCCGCTCGGCGGAGATGAACGTCGCATCTCGCCTGCTCGCCCGGGCTGACGATCTTGAACGGATCGTCGCCGGCGAGCGCGAAGATGTGCCGCTGCTCGAGGGCTGGCGCTACGAAGAATTCGGCCGCGATGCCCTCGATCTGGTCGAAGGCCGGGTGAGCTTTACGGTGAAGGATGGCAAGTTAAAGATGACTCACCAGCAACAAGGCGACACCGACGGATCGGAATAGCTGTCGTTGGACGCTAAACGCTCTCCATGACGGGCTCCAGGCCCAATATATTCGCCAGATGGCCGTGCCGCTTGGCCACCGCATCGCCATAGAGATGGACCAGTTCACTGGCGATTGTCAGCTCCAGTTTCTTCCCGGCCTTGCGAATATGGGTCTGCTCCAGCGGATTGCGGGTGCCGCCGCTCAATCGTTGTCCCAAACGCATCGCAAGCCCCCAACTGATCGCCCGCTGCGTCGCTTCTTCGCTAGCCAGCTTACCGCCACCCGGAAAGACGTTATTGCCGCCGCCGAAGCTAGTGTAGAGCGCCTGCCCCAGCATCTCCCTTTCCGGCCCACTGATCCCGACCCAGTTGCCGTGCAGTCCGATTTCGAGACCGCGTTCGGCCCGAAAATTGGGGTTGGCTCGCCACGCCACATCCGCCAAATTGCAGGCGGCCTGACGGATACGGTGCCATTCCGCGGGATCGTCGGAGAAAATTTCTGAAATCCATTTGCCCAGCAACTTGCTGTTGGCCGGAAACCGGGATTGCGCCGCACCCGCATCTTCCGTTCCCAGCAACAGCGGATCCCGGGCCGCTTCCTGCTTGTTGATATTCTGGAACAACAGGCCTTCGCGCACGCCATAAGCGGAAACAACCATCTTGCTGCTGTTCAGATAGCGGACCAGCATCGACAACAGCCAGGCGGCATCCTTCAGTGTCGGGATGCGGGACGAGGACAGGCCGGGTACGTTCTTGAGCTTGTCCCGGTTCAATTGGGCCAGCCGGCTGACCAGCCGCTGCGCTCGCCGCGGCTCCATCTCATATTTGTGGATGACGGGCAGCGGATAATGGCTGTCAAACATATCCAGCCGCGCCAGAGATCTCCATGATCCGCCGACCAGATAAAAGGGGAGCTCCTGGGCCTGCTTGTCCCAGCCGGTCTTTTTCAGCATTTTGCGTACCTGGCGCTTGAGCTTGTCCTGGCCCTTGCTCCGCAGATCCGCGACCCTCAGCACCCCGAGCGGAAAGGAAAAGCGTTCCAGCACACGGCCTTTGTCAACCATAGCGAGTTCAAGGCTGCCTCCGCCGAGATCGCCGACGATTCCCTTCGCTTCCGGGATGCCGGAAATGACGCCAAGCGCCGCCAGCTCCGCTTCTTCCTCGCCCTGCAGGACCTGTACGTCATAGCCGATGGCCCCCGCCGCTTTCAGCAGATCCTTGCCGTTGCTGGCATCGCGCACCGCAGCGGTGGCGAAGGTCTTGATGCTGTCGACTTCCATTTCCATGCACAGGCGATGAAATCGCTCAAGGCCGCGGATCGCCAGTTTCATCGATTCTTCAGCGATCGCGCCGGTAGTCGACAATTCCCGGCCCAGACCGGCCATCACCTTTTCATTGAACAATATCGCCGGAACTCGAACCGGCCCCTGATAGACCACCAGACGTATGGAATTGGAGCCGATATCGACAATAGCCGTTCGCTGGGTGGCGTGTTTTTTCCGTGCTTGACCGGACCGGGTGATAGTCTCCTTGTCCATACGGATCTCGGTCACGCCTTTTTCTTGCGGCGGCGCAAGCTGAGGCGGGGCACCGCATTGCTTTTCTTGAGCGCCTTGCCACGTCCCGACAAAGAGGGATTGGTCATGAAATAGCGGTGGAGATTGAACGGCTTGTCCGAGGGAACCACGCGGGTGTAGCTGCCGTCGGCATTGAGTTCCCAACTCTGCTCGTCGTCGATCAGATTGGCGACCATGACCTGGTCCAATATCTGATCGTGCACCGTCGCATTGGTTATCGGCATCATATATTCCACTCGCCGGTCAAGATTGCGCGGCATCCAGTCGGCCGAAGAAATATAGAGTTTCGCTTGGTCATTCGGCAATTCTCGGCCATTGCCAAAAGCCCAGATACGGCTGTGCTCGAGAAAACGCCCGACCACCGATTTCACCCGGATATGATCGGACATGCCCGGAACGTCGGGCCTCAGACAGCAAATGCCACGGACTACCAGATCAATTTCGACGCCGGCATTGCTCGCCTGATAGAGTTTCTCGATCAGCGCCGGATCAACCAGTGAATTCATCTTTGCCCAGACCATGCCCGGCTTGCCAGCGCGTACATTGTCAATTTCCTGATCGATCAGTCCCATCAGGTCACTGCGCATGTCCCGGGGCGACATGGAAATAAGTTCCAGCGCCTTCGGCTCGACATAGCCGGTGATATAGTTGAACAATTGTGCGGCATCGCGAGCGGCCCGCGGATCAGCGGTAAAAAAGCTGAGATCGGTATATATTTTGGCGGTTATCGGGTGATAATTGCCGGTGCCAAAATGACAGTAGGTGCGATAGCCTTCCTGCTCCTTGCGCACGACCATCGAAATTTTCGCATGGGTTTTCCATTCGATAAAGCCGTAAACCACCTGCACACCCGCGCGTTCCAGAGCACTCGCCCACAGCAGATTCTGCTCTTCATCAAAGCGCGCCTTCAGCTCGACGATTGCTGTTACCGATTTGCCCGCTTCAGCGGCGTCGATCAGCGCACGGATTACTGCAGACTGCTTGCCGGCGCGATATAAAGTCTGTTTGATCGCCACCACATCCGGGTCAGCAGCGGCCTGCCGCAAAAATTCGATCACCACCTCGAAGGATTCATAGGGGTGATGCACCAATATGTCCTTGTCGCGGATGGCTGCGAAACAGTCGCCGCCATGATCCCGGATACGCTCGGGAAAACGGGGGCTATAGGGCGTAAACTTGAGGTCGGGCCGATCTTCTTCGACCAGGATATCAAGGTCACCGACGCCAACCAGACCGTTGATCCGGCTTTCGGTAGCCCCGTCATGCAGCAGATGCTCGCGCAGCATCGCGATCACCGGCTCGGCAAGGTTGGGCCCCATCTCCAGCCGGATCACATCGCCGCGCCGACGGCGTTTGATTGCACTACGGAAATAGCGCACCAGGTCTTCGGCCTCTTCCTCCACCTCGATATCACTGTCGCGGATGATCCGGAACAGACCGCTGCTCTTCACGCTATAGCCGGGGAAGAGAATATCGGAAAACTCCTCAATCACCGTTTCGACCGACACGTAGACAGCCGATTCTCCGGGCAAACGGATGAACCGGGCGAGGCCCGACGGGATCATCACCAGCTCCCGGATTCCCTGATGATCCGATTCCCGGACGAGATCGAAAACCACGCTCAACCCCTTATTGGGTATGAAGGGAAACGGATGGGCCGGGTCGAGCGCTTGCGGGGTCAACACCGGAAATATCTGGTCGATGAAATGCTGTCGCAGCCAGGCCTGTGAAGAATCGGAGAGCGCGGCCACATTCGATACAAAAATATCCTCATCAGCCAGTGTCTTGGAGAGGGATGACCATACGCGTTGTTGATGCGTGACAAGAGAATCAGTGCGCGCCGCTATCGCTTCCAGTTGCTGCGTCGCCGTCAGGCCGTCGGCTGATCGTTCCTCTATATTCTGGCGATACTGGCCCACCAGTCCGGCAAAGCGAACCATGAAAAATTCATCGAGATTGCTGCCCGAGATCGACAGGAAACGCAGCCGCTCGAGCAAAGGATGGGCGCTGTTTTCCGCCTCCTCAATTACTCGCTCATTAAAGCCCAGCCAGCTTATTTCCCGGTTGAAATAGCGCTTGCTGCTATCCTCCACCGACAAACCATCCATGGCATCCCCTTGCGTCAGGTTCGCATCCAGCGACTCGTCATCAGGGTTTTCCATCGATTAAACTTCCACCTTCTCATCACCATCATCAAAAAAACCGAGCGCGGATTTCGCAATCGACAGATTGATCGGTTTTTTAGACTCTATTGCGAGTGCATCCATTTTTTGCGCCAACTGGCCGACCATAGCATAGGAACGAACCATGCGTTTTTCCAGATAGCGCAATGCGTCTTGCGATATGGTTAGGCCCCGAACCGCAAAATACTTCTGAAAAAGGCCGTCAATCATGGCCTGATCGGGGGCACCAATTTCCAGGTGCAGCGACGCCGCGAGACGGGATTGCAGGTCGGGCAGCGCGACCTCCCATTGCGCAACGGGCTGCGCTGACACAAGCAGCAACGGCTTGTGCTCGTTATTCGCCCGATTCCAGAGATGAAATATTTCCACATCCTCATGTTCGGACGCATCATCAAGGCAAAGCCCGTCGCTTTCAGCGACGAACGCCGCAGCCATTGCGGTTTTGCCAGAGGCAGCCGACCCGGTCAGAATCAGCGTATTGTGCGGCCAGTCGCGCCATTGCCGCAAATGCCGATGCACATCGGCATTTGCGGCAGTCACCAGATAGCCGCCATGATCCGGAGAAGACTGTGGTTCAAGAGGGAGGGCTATCTGACTCACGGCCTCGCTTCACTACTGTCCGGAACGACTGATGCGCAAGGCGCCCGCTCCTTGCTGAACCTGCCAGCCCTGCGCGCGCAGCGCTTGCGCAAGCGTGGCAATATCACCTCTATAGGTCACGCTCATGACAGACACGCCGCCCAGCGCAAGACTGGATGTCGAGGCACCGGTCACGCCCGGTATCGATCGCACAGCCGATTCGCCGCGTCCAACCGCGCCAACGTCTGGCGTATCAAATTGCAAGGAAATGGTGGTTACCGCAGCCGCTGCTGGCGCTTCACTGCCTGAGCCCGCGGAATCGGCGCCCGCCGGTGCGACCGGTGATACACCCTCGCCTGTTTCAAGCGGCTCTTCATCTGCAATGTCGAAGTCTTCCAGATCCAGTTCATCCAGATTGAAGGGGTCTTCGATAATCAGCGACTTGTCGGTTTTCAAAACGCCGCGGGTCAAGGCGCTGGAATAGATATTATCCAGTCGCGCTATACCCTGATCGAGCATTTTGGGAATGTCGTCGCTGCGGCCCACTTTCAGCGTAAAACTGTCGATATAACGGTTGTCGGGACCATAGCGGGCGGTAAAGCGACCGGTCACCGGTCCACCGGGATATTCATAGGTCAGCCGCACGATCGGTATGATGACATCCGCTGCACCGAATTGATCGAGTATATTCCGCCACCAGCGCCGGCTGGGACGTTCGGCCTGTCCAGCGGTCAACACCAGCGATTCGCTATCCGAACCATAAGGCCGGACATAGTCGATTACGCTGTCGCCGGAACTGAACCGCGCCCAAGCTTTTTGCCATTCCGTGCGATGTTCGAAGACCTGTGGCGATCCTCCGCTCCACATGATCGGCAGCACCAGCAGTGGCGGCGACCGCAGCCGCCGGCCACCGACACCCAGAATCGACCCCGCTCTCGCCCGGTCAAACATTACGCCCAGTGTGGCAATATAGCGCTTGGGACCGATTTGCTCCTGTTCAACGATGATCGCCGAGACCATCGTGTTCAGTTTTGCATCGGCCAGGCCGTCCGTTTCGGTACCGTGAGTGCGCTTGTAGAGCATCTTCCAGGCTTTGCGCTGGGCCTCTTCCCAGCCCTTTTTGCGGGCATCGGCCGCATTGTCGCCATGGATATCGACTTCGACGCCCATCACCTCAAAGTCACCCGTACTCGCCAGCGGCGCAACCCCGCGCTCAGTGCCTTCCAGCTGGGCATAGACCACCGTCCCCGCGAACATGGTCACGACGGTTACGATGGCAGCGATCTTGATCCTGAAGTCAGTCAAAAAACTCATTTGCGCCCTTTTGACGATTATGGCGTGGAAATCCAGCCGCGACTTGTCTAATCGCACAAGTTATGAGTGAAAAGCAAAATGAGCCGGATTCCTACACCTATGCGAAAGCCGGTGTTTCCATTGCTGCGGGCAATGCCCTGATCAAGGCGATAGCGCCCATGGCAAAAGCCACGGCGCGCGCCGGTGCCAATGCCGAACTCGGCGGCTTCGGGGGGTTTTTCGACCTCAAGGCCGCAGGATATGAAGACCCCCTGCTGGTTGCAGCCAATGATGGTGTGGGGACCAAGCTCAAGCTCGCAATCGATCATGATCGCCATGACACGGTCGGAATCGATCTGGTCGCGATGTGCGTCAACGACCTGATCGTACAGGGTGCAGAGCCGCTGTTCTTCCTTGACTATTTTGCCACCGGAAAGCTGGAAAACGGCATCGCCGAACGCGTCGTCGCTGGTATCGCCGATGGCTGCAAAATGGCCGACTGTGCGCTGATTGGCGGGGAAACGGCGGAAATGCCGGGCATGTACGCCGAAGGCGATTATGATCTGGCCGGTTTCTGCGTCGGCGCGGTTGAGCGTGAAAAAGCGGTCACCGGAGCCACGATTGAGCCCGGCGATGTCCTGCTCGGGCTCGAATCCTCGGGCGTCCATTCCAACGGCTTTTCGCTGGTCCGTCGTCTGGCGGAGGACAAGGGATGGAAAATGAACCGGCCTGCCCTGTTCAACCCTGACATATTGCTGATCGAAGCCTTGATCGCGCCGACGCGAATTTATGTGAAGTCGCTGCTACCGCTGATGCAGAGCGGGCGGATCAAGGCCCTCGCTCATATTACCGGCGGCGGCCTGCTGGAAAATATCCCGCGCGTGCTGCCCGACGGCTTGCACGCCCATGTCGACGCTGCCAGCTGGGACCAGCCTCGGCTGATGGCCTTCCTGCAAGCCCAGGGCAATATCGAGCCCGAGGAAATGGCGCGGACCTTCAATTGCGGCATCGGCATGGTATTGGCGGTTGCGCCAGCCGAAGAGGACGCGATTACAGCGGACCTGAAAGCGGCTGGCGAAACCGTGCATCGGATCGGCGATGTTCGCACCGGCAGCAAAGGCTGTTCGGTAACCGGATCCCGTGGCATCTGGTCAGCAACCGCCGACTGGACCGCCACCCACAATGGCTGAAAAAGCCAAAATCGCGGTATTAATTTCTGGTCGCGGATCCAATATGGCAGCGCTTGTCTATGCCGCCAAATCGTCTGACTGCCCGTATGAGATTGTACTGGTAGCCTCTAACGATCCCGATGCGCCGGGCCTGACCCTGGCGCAAGCCGAAGGCATCCCCGTCTTTTCTCATCCGCACAAGGGACTGGCGCGTGCCGCGCATGACGAGATCATGCACGAGGCGATTGCAGAATCCGGAGCCGAATATGTTGTGCTCGCCGGTTATATGCGGATTTTGAGTGATGGATTTGTGCGCAAATGGGCCGATCATATGCTCAACATTCATCCCAGCCTGCTGCCGAAATATAAGGGGCTTGATACCTACCAGCGCGCCATTGATGCGGGAGACCAGATCGCGGGCTGCAGCGTCCATCTAGTCACCGCCGAGCTGGATAACGGGCCGGTGCTGGCGCAGACGGAAGTGGCGATACTGCCCGATGACGATGCCGACCGCCTGGCCAGTCGGATATTGATCGCCGAGCATCAGCTCTATCCAGCCGCCGTTGCCAAATATGTCACCCGCGAGGCCGATCCGGACTGGATCTTGACGCAAATACGCAAGCGGGCGCTAGCGCTGGCGGAAACCCATGAACGGCCCAGCTTTGGCGCACCCGGCTGGCGCGTCGGCAGCGAAAAGACCGGAAAATATTTCGCCTATTTTGCCCGGAGCCGTCATGGCGAGGCCAATATCGCCCTGCTCGTGAAAACCACCGGACTGGACGAACAAGCCGCCCTGATTGAAGCCAATCCGGAGCTTTATTACGCACCCAAATTCTACGGAAAATCCGGCTGGATCGCGATCCGGCTCGATCAGGGAAAAACAGACTGGGACCATATTGCAGAACAGCTGCACAAAAGCTGGTCCCTGGTCGCGCCCAAACGCCTAACCAAGATGATCAGAATTGCGGATGAATTTTAGGAGAAAGGTGCATCACGGACTGAATATCTTGGACAACAAGGAGGAGGGAGAAATGCTGCCCAAAAAAAAGTCTGCGACCCCAAATGGGAGAATAATCTTCAGCCCGTGATGCTGATAAACCAATAACCGCGCGCCGTCTGAAAATCGATACGGCACTTGGGCCGTACCGATCGCAATCCTACATTCCGGCTTCGACCGCCAAACGAACCATATCGGCGGCGCTCGGTACATCAAGCCGCTTCATCAGGATCGAGCGATGCATTTTGACGGTCCGCTCGCTAAGCCCCAGTTCATGGGCAATCTGCTTGTTCAGCAGGCCCTTGGCGATATATTGCAGCACTTCGCGCTGCCGCTTCGACAGGTCCTTCACGATCGCCACGGCCCGCATCCGGCGCGGTTTGGCAAGGCTGGGAGCATCCGCGTCGATTTCAACTTGTGAACCAAGAAAATATTCCAGCTCTCCCTCTTCATCAAACAGCGGAGCAACCAGCACGGCGTTCTGAAACGGGGTACCATCTTTCTTGTAGTTCAATATTTCCACCAGCACGGATTTCTGTTGCCTTACGCCGCGCCGAATTTCTTCGGTCAGCCAGGGCTCAGTCGCGTCGCCCGACAGAAACCGGCAGTTTCGCCCGATGATGAAATCCCGGTCATAGCCCGTAAGCTCCTGAAAAGCATCATTGACGGCAACAATTGGGTTATCGGCTAGTCTTGGATTACTGATAACAGAAGCGATCGGACTTTTTTCAATCAAAGCCATGACAGAGGCTTTTGGCAAATCCGATTTGGATATAGCCATCTGGTCTTGTTCGCTCGGATTATTATCGCGATCCATGGACAATAACCTACGCGATTTTCACGGCTCAAGGCAAGCAGTAGCACGCCCTGGTGGCGGTTCATTCCAAATTCCGATTTTGTGAGCCCTTTTGCGGAAGCCGGCATCGCCACGGGAGCAGATCCTGCCCCCGTCCTGTTGCCGCCAAAATTGGTACTTTTCCAACAGCGAACGAATTGAATTGAATTTCTATCAAGCGATAGATAAGCTGCTTGCGTCTCCATCAAGGCACATATGTATGCAAAACCGTCACCATCATCCCGATCTTTGGGCCCGGGTCGAACAGCAGGCCGTCGACACGCCAGCGATTTTCGGAAACTTCGATTTTGCCGCGACGCCGGAACGCTTTACCACCGACCCCTCGGGCGATGGCATGACCGGATTCGAAGAGATGATCCCCGAACTGATGGCGGATGACGAGCTGATCGAGATGATGGCGGCCTATACCTATATGGGTGATCCGGTCGCGGACGCCTATGCGGCGCGGATGAAGGATTTCGGGTTCCGGACGCTGATCGACATGTTGCAGACCGCCTGCGACAAGGATTTGTCCGCGGTGCCCGATGCCCCGCCCGAACTGGCCGCCTTTATCGAAGCGCTGGAAGCGCGGCCCGACTGGGTCGATATGGACCTTGTGCGCGAGGGTGCGCGGGTCGAACGCAACCAATATGCCCATCTCGTACCGTTTGCGATCCGCGGCGCGTTTCTGGCAACCTTCATGAACCGCTATTCGGCGCTGCCAATGGCGCTGACCGGGGCACTGTCCGACAAGCTGGCGGCCCGGCGAGTGCACGAGACCGCAACATTCTTCACCCTGACCGTCATTCCCGGTGCGCTGGAACGCCACGGCGCAGCGTTCAAAGCAGCCGCGATGGTCCGGCTGATGCATTCCATGGTCCGCTATAATGTGATGCAGCGCGACGGCATATGGGACAAAAAAATCTATGGCATTCCCATCCCGCAGGTCGACCAGATGCCGGCCGGCCAGATCGGCTCGTTTCTGATCGCGTTCCAGGCGATGCGCGAAGGCCGCGGGGAGTTCACAGCCGAAGAGCAGGCCCGGATCGAGATTGCCCGCTACCGCTGCTTCCTGCTGGGCCTGCCGGAGCCGTTGCTCGGCGAAACGCCGCGCGCGATCACCCGCCTGATGCTGGCCCGCCAGGCGACCCTGCGCAGCGCCTTCGATGACGAGACCTGTGGCGCGCTGGTGCGAGGGACGATGAATACACAATTGTCGCATGACCGGTCGCCATCGGGTCGGATCGACCGGGAACTGGAGCGGGGCTTTTCCAAGGCTTTCTTCATCCGCCAGTTCCTGCAGGGCGATACCAAACGGGCCGCGGCCATGGGGATTCATTACACCCTGCGCGACAGAGTTCTCGCGCTTGGCGCTGCCGGTCGCATCTATTCCCGGCTTCGTCTGTACAAGCTGCTCGCCGAGATACCCGTCGTCCGGGTCGCAGCGGACCGCCGGCTGGTCGGCAAGCTCAACCGGCTGCTCAAGCGCTATGGCCACGCCGAATTTGTCTCCGACGGTGCCAAATACAGGAAAAATCATGGCTGAAGCAGCCACCTTGCCGCCCTCCCCGCGTCCTCAAGGCTATGCGAAAAGCGATGCAACCAGCACTGCAATCCTGAAAGCGGCGCTGGCCGCCTTTGGCGCGCACGGCTTTGCAGGCGCGACGACGCGGGCGATCGCGACCGAGGCCGGAGCGACCCTGCCCTCGATCGCCTATCATTTCGGCAGCAAGAAAGGCCTCTATCTGGCGTGCGCCGAAGATATCGTGGCGCAATATGAGCGGAGTGCCGCAGCGCTGGTCGCGGCAGGAGAAATTGCGATCGACGCACGCGGCGATCCGGATCGCTGTCGCGCCGATCTGAAGCGCGTGCTGCAGATGGTGTTGCGGATCTTCGCCGAGACCGAGAGCGCCCAGTCGCGCGCCGATTTCGTCTCGCGCGAGATGCGTGAGCGCGGCCCCGCCTTTCATGTTCTCTACCAGCGGCTCTGGCAGCCCGGCGTCGCCGTGGCCGCCGAACTATTGGCTGGCGCAAAGGGCAAGCAAGAAGCCACAGAAAGTGATCGCACCGAGGCGCTGATGCTGATTTCCAGCCTGCTCGCCTTCAACACCGGCCGCGATGTCTCGCTTCAGATTCTGGGCCGCAACGCGCTCGACGCCGAAGCGCTGGCTTTGCTCGATGCCACTATCGATCGCTTTGTCGATGCACTGACGCGCGATTGAACGGCCTGCCGGTCCGTTCACCCGGCCTCGCTGACAGCCTTGCCCTCCCGCAGTTTCTTGAGCCTTCGGGTAACTGCAAGCGGACTGCTGGTGCCACGGGCCAGCAAATAATAGAATGCCGGAATGATGATCAGGGTTAATATGGTCGAGATCCCGACGCCCCAGACGATCACAATGCCAATGGCTTCCCGGCTGGCCGCCCCTGCCCCCGTTGCCAGCATCAGCGGCAATGCGCCCGCGACCGTGGCGATAGAGGTCATCAACACCGGCCTGAACCGACGCTTGGCCGATTCCAGGATGGCTTTTTCAAATTCCATGCCTTCATCGCGCAGCTGATTGGCAAACTCGACGATCAATATCCCATTTTTCGCAGCAAGCCCGACCAGCATCACCAGTCCGATCTGGCTATACAGGTTCAGCGTGCCCCCCATGACCGTAAGCCCGAGCAAGCCGCCGCTAATCGCCAGCGGAACGCCGAGGATGATGACCAGCGGACTGACAAAACTCTCGAACTGCGCGGCAAGCACCAGATATACCAGAATGATGGTGAAGCCGAGCACCAGCCATATCGATCCGCCGGTTTGCCGCAGGGCCCGGCTTTGGCCTTCGTAGCCGATCGCGACAACCTCGGGCAGCGTCGCCGCTTCATTGTCCAGAAACGTCAGGGCTTCCCCGAGAGAATAGCCTTCGCCAACCGTTCCCTCCAGCGTGATCGCCCGCAATTTGTTGAACCGGTTCATCTCGCCCGCTTCGGCCCGTGTGGTCAGCGTGACAAGACCCGATAGCGGCACGAGATTATTGTCCCGCGCACGGACATAGACATTGGCGAGATCCTCGGCGGTGACCCGGTCTTCCGGTTCCGCTTGCAGGATCACGTCATATTCCTCACCGCGATCAACATAGGTGCCGGCGTTGCGCGACCCCATCATCGTCTCCAGCGTCCTGCCGACTTCCTGCACCGACACGCCCAGATCGGCTGCTCGCAGCGTATCGACGTTTACTACCAGCTGCGGACGCGTTTCCTTATAGTCCGATTCCAGAGTGGCGATGCCCGGATATCCCTCGGCTGCCACGAACAGCGCGTCCCGCGCGCGCGTCAGTTCTTCATAGGTGTCACCCGCGATGACAAATCGAATCGCCTCGCCGCCGCGCCCACCAATCGTCGAACCACCGGAAACGAAGGCTCTGGCTGACGGATAGTCCTTGAACACCCCGTTCAACGCGGAAACCGTTTCCGCAGTGGTCATGTCGCGTTCCTCCCACGGCTTGAGGAACATGATCATCCGGCCGGAGGAGAAGTCCCCCGACGGACCGAACGATCCGGGTGCGCGAAACAGCACGCGCCGGAGCGGCCCGTCCTCTTCGGTAAAGGGCAGCGCCAGCTCCTCCAGATCAAACATGACCTTCACCAACCGGTCCCAGCCCGCACCCTCCGAAATCGACGCGCTGCCGAACATGAATCCCGTGTCTTCAGGCGGAGCAACTTCTGTCTTCAGCGTTTCCAATGCAAAAACGGCGAACAGAGCGGACAACCCGAAGGCGGCACCGCCCAGCACGAGCGGACGGCGGACCCAGCGGGACAACAGGCTTTGATAGCCTGCGCTGGTTTCGCGGAATTTGCCGTCGACAAACCGGCTTAATTTCGTTTCCGCGCCGCGCTTTTTCAGGATTTTCGAGCACATCACCGGAATCAGGGTAAGGGCGGTGAAGGTGGAAATCATGACCGCAACAATCATCGTGATCGCCAGCTCACGGAACAGCAGGCCCGTTTCGCCGGGCAGAAACATCACTGGCACAAACACGGCCACCACGACCGCCGTGGTAGCGAGCACGGCGAATCCCACCTGTCTGGCCCCTTCAAACGCGGCGACAAGACGGGTTTCGCCGCTTTCGATACGGGAATAGATATTTTCCAGCACCACAATCGCATCATCGACCACCAGACCGATTGCCATGACCAACGCCAGCAAGGTCAGCAGGTTGATCGACAGGCCAAGCAGCCAGAGCACAAAAAACGTGCCGATAATGGAGATCGGAACGGTCACCGCAGGAATGATGGTGGCGCGGACCGAGCCCAGAAACAGGTAGATGACCGCGATCACCAACAGCGCAGCAAAAGCCAGCGTCTCCCAGACATTCTCGATTGCCTTGGCAATGAAAACGCTGCTGTCATAGCTCACCGCCAGTTGCACGCCGGGCGGCAAAAGCGGCGTGATTTCTTGGATCCGGTCCTTGATGTCATTCGCCACCTGCAGCTCGTTGGCGCCGGATTGCCGAATGATGCCCATGCCCACACCGGGCAAACCATTGGACCGAAAATGCGCATAGACATTTTCCGGCCCCTGTTCGACCCGGGCAAGGTCGCCCAGACGCAACAGCGCCCCGTCGGCCGTGCGACGGATCACCAGCGCCTTGAAATCATCGACATTGCTATAGGCCCGGGCGACACGCACGGTGAGATTGAGGTCCGAAGATTCGACCCGGCCAGCAGGCAATTCGACATTCTCTCTTCGCAATATTTGTTCAATATCATTGGGGGAAATCCCGGACGCCGCCATTTTTTCGCGATCAAGCCAGACCCGGATTGCCGGGCGCGATGCCCCGCTGGCTTGCACACGGGCGACCCCATCAATCGACGAAAAGCGGTCCGACAAGACCCGGTCGGCATAGTCGGCCAGCCACAGGGAGTCCTTGCCTTCGCCTGTCAGGTTGAGCCACATGAACGGACGGGCGTCGGCATCCACCTTGTTGATTTCCGGTGGATCCGATTCTTCCGGCAGATTGTCCAGCGCCCCGGACACACGGTCACGCACATCGTTCGCCGCCGCATCGACGTCACGGTCAGGCGAGAATTCGATGGTAATGTCCGAGCGCCCGTCTCGCGACGAGGAGCGGATCATTTCAATCCCTTCGACCCCGGCAACCCGATCCTCCAATATCTGTGTGATACGCGATTCCACGACATTGGCGGCAGCCCCGGGATAGTTCACATCAACCGAAATAATCGGCGGCTCGATCGCCGGATATTGCCGCACCGGCAGGTCCAGAAAAGCCACGATGCCCGCCAGCACCAGGATCAGGCTGAGAACGACGGCGAAAACCGGCCGCTTTACCGAGACATCGGAGAGGATCATGACCCGGCCGATCCCTTTCTGTCGCTGGCCTGCGACGCGCTGCCTGCAGAATCTTGCTTGTTTTCCCTGCCCGGCAGCACGGCCTTCACCGGCGAGTCATCGCGGACTTTTACGGTGCCGTCAGCGACGATTTTGGTGCCAAGCGAAATACCGCTCTTCACTTCCACCATCCCCTTCGACCGCAGGCCGATATCAATGGCGGTGCGCCGGGCGATGCCCTCCTTGTCGACCACGAAAACGAAATTCTGGTCGCCCTGTGCGACCAGGGCCGTCTCCGGCACAGCAAGCCCGGTTCGGGTTTCCGAAACGATGCGCACGCTCATCAGCATGCCAGGCCTCAGCTTGCGGCCTTCGTTCGGCAATTTTGCCCGCACCGTCAAACTGCGCGACAGAGGATCAATCAGCGGACTGATATTATCAATCGTCCCGAAAAAGCTCTGGTCGGGATAAGCCGCTGTTCTTGCCTCGATCACCTGGCCGGGCTCCAGCGCGCTGAGAAAATTCTCCGGCACGGTAAAATCCAGCTTGATCGCAGAGATATCGCTAATTGTCGCAATCGGACTGCCCGATGACACGACGGTTCCTGGAGACACGGTCCGCAGGCTCAGCACACCGTCAAACGGGGCACGAATGACGCGGTCGGAAATCCGGGATCGTATCGCATTGGCATCGGCCCGCGCTGCGTCGCGCAAAGCCGTTTGCTGATCGACCGAGGAGTTGGTCGCGAAACCCCTTTCCTGAAGCTCAGTCAAACGGTCCAGTTGCTTGTCGGCTTCGCGCGCTCTTGCGACGACCGAGCTGAGATCAGCCGATTCTTCACCGCTCGACAAGCGGGCGATGACCGCCCCTCGCCGGACAACCGCGCCGTCCGCATAACCGATGCGCTCGATGCGTTCGGTGACCGGTGAGGTGATAACGGTCTGCTCATTGGCGAACGCCGTGCCCACCGCTTCAATCTCGCTGACAAATTCCGCCTGCGTGACAGTTCCGCCGACAACAACCGGCGGGTCCCCCCTGCCTTCCTCGCGGTCACCGCCGCCACAGGCAGACAGGGCCATCAGCGGTCCCAAGAGCCAGAAATTGCGAAGCGTCATCCGGGATACCCCTATCCATTGCATGCACGGCTTGGCCTATGTCGGGCGAGCTCGCAACCGCCAATAGAAACCAACTATCGTTTAAAGCGTTGCAATCAACAGGGGGATACGTACCAAAGAACCATGGACTCGACAGCCAAAATCCGATTCCGGTCTCTTAGTTCCGCAAATAAATTTACCAGATCAACCGCTCCCGATGGAAAGTCAGGGAACCACGCCCTCCATCACCGACTTCGCATTGTCGACGCGAATGGCGGCACCATTGATGAACTTGCTTTCGTCCGATGCCAGAAACAGCACGGTATTGGCAATATCGTCCGGTTCACCCAGCGCGCTGGGTGCGGGACCTTCGCTCGCCGGACGCAGGTCGTCCCGGCCCATGACCTTGGGCCCGATCCCCTCCACCATCGGCGTCAATATGCCAGCCGGGTGAACGCTGTTGCAGCGGATATTATACTGGTTATTGGCACAGTGTACCGCGACGCTGCGGGTGAGGCTTTCGATCGCACCCTTGGCCATCGCATAGGCGACGACAATCGGCTCCCCGACGATCGAGGCAATCGAGCACATGTTGACGATAGCGCCACCGCCTGAAGCCTTCATCGCGGGCACCGCATATTTGCAGCCATAAAAAGCGCCATCAGCGCTGACCGCCATAACAAAGCGATATTCCTCTGCAGTTTGCGTCTCGATTGTGCCGGGTTCGACCACGCCCGCGTTGTTGACCAGGATATCGAGTTTGCCATGCCGCGAGACGACATCGGCAATCAGATCTTCCCACCCCTGCTCGTCGCGGACATCCTGCACATGAAATTCCGCCGCCTCACCAATTTCCGACGCCACCCGCTTGCCGTTCTCAGCGTCCATGTCGGTCAGGATCACCGTGGCACCCTCGCGCGCGAACATCCGCGCATCGGCTTCGCCCAGCCCCTTGGCCGCGCCTGTTATTATTGCCACTTTGCCTTGCAGTCTGCCCATGCTCTATCTCCTAACCGTTTATTGCACGGAAAGCTAAGACCAGAGTCCAAGAATAACGACTGGCAAAATGAGGAGACGACCGGAATGTACACTTTGGAGCAACTGTCGGCCCGCGAGGAAATACGGGATGTCCTGCACCGCTATTGCAAGGGTATCGATCGCCGCGACTGGCCGCTGGTCCGCTCCTGCTTTGCCGATGACCATGTCCACAAACATGGAGATTATGAAGGCCCGCCGGACGAGTTTATCGGCTTTGCCAGCCAGGTTCTGGAGAATATTCCGGGCTCTCACCATTCTATCTCCAACGTCCATATCACGCTCTCGGAAGACGGCCAAAGCGCCACCACCGAAGCCAATTTCGTCGCCTATCATTATATCGAGCCCGGCAACCCGGATTTCCCCTCCTGCGAAACCAACGGCAAGGCCACCGACTGGATCGTTGCCGGCCGCTATTGCGACACGCTGGAACGCCGCGATGGCAGCTGGATCATCGTCCGCCGCGTAGCGGTTCATGACTGGGAACGCTCCGAAAAGGCCTCGAGTTCAGCGGTGACAGTGGGGCATCACGTCGGGGGTAGTTAGCCATATCGCTCGGATTCGCGGTCATGTTCGGCCCGGTGCAGCAACAGAACCGGCCAAAGCAGTCACCGCGACTTTTGAATTTATTTCGCAACTGCTTCACCGACGCTGCGACGTTCGACTGGTGGAGCCCGGAACCGTCTAGAATTCGATAGTCGCCGAGGCCTTGACGGTGCGTGGCGTGCCCAGCGCGAGGTCCGGACGAAACGTATCGAAGGCCGATGCCCAATAGGCGGTGTTCGCAACATTATCGACGCTGAACCGCAGCGTGAGCGGATTGTCGCCAGCCAGCGCGACATAGCGCGCGCCGATATCGAAGCGGGTCCAGGAATCGAGATACAGGCTGTTGGCAATATCGGCAGGCTGTTTGCCCGTATGAACGACGCGACCCGTCAGGGTTAACGCCGGCGCGAAGGGCACATCCCATTCGACATTGGCGTTGAGCAGGAATTCCGGCACGCCGACAGCATTTTTGCCGTCGTTGACGCCGTTCTCCGTATCGCGCAGCTTGGCATCGATCACCGAACCGCCCGCAATCAGCCGCAGGCCGTCGCTGATTTCACCGGCAATGGTGAACTCGATACCTCGGTTTCGCTGGATCCCGTACGGTCCGTATTCGAGCATCGTCGCATCGCCCGGATCAATTCGCAGGATCGCGGTTTCCTTGTCGATCTGGAACAGCGCCAGTGTCATGTCCAGCCGGCCCAGCGAGAGCTTGCCGCCGACCTCATATTGCTCGGACACATAGGGCGAAAGCACTTCCCCCGCATTGCTGACTTGCAGCGGATCGCCGCCTGCCGGGTTGGCACCGCTGACCGGGGCGCTATCGCCCTGCACCAAAGATTCGATGCGGTTGGCGTAAAGCGACAATCCCTCGACCGGCTTGACCACCAGACCGAAGACCGGCGTCCAGGCATCTTCCTTATATTCGCTCTGGAGCGCCCCGCCGGAATAGGAATAGGATTTCGAGCGGATTTCCTGCAGCCGCACGCCTGCGGTGAACATGACCCTGTCGTCCCAAAAGCCGACGGTGTCGGAGACAAAGGCGCTGCGAAGACGCGTGCGCGAGATCGGGAAGGGATCGTCGAGATTGCCACCGGCGAAGGAGACGGTGGTGGAACGAGGCAGCTCGACCGGGTCGTAGAGATTGTTTAGGCCCGGCGAATTGGTGTAGAATTCATAGGCGTTGCGGTTAACCAGCCAGTTGATCGAGCCGCCGACATTGATCTCGTTGGAAATCCCGCCGGTCTCGAACCGGGCGCGCAACCCGGCCGTCGCTGCCTCGTTGTTGTCGGTGCGCGGAATGAACGAGCTGCTGACCGAAATGTCGCCGGTGGCCGCGTCGACCAGCGTCGGCGTGCTGTAGACGCCGGATTCCGATCCGTCGCGCGCGCCGAAGGCGGCATAGGCCATCACATCGTCGGCGATGTCATATTCGGCGCGGAACTGGCCGAAGACGTCGCGCAGCGTCGTATATTGCCAGGGCTGACCGAAATTGGTGCTGGCGTCGGGTTTTTCGGGGATCACGCCAAGGCCGGAGACGCTTAGTTTTGGACGGAAATGCGCCACCTTGACCCGCTGGTAGGCTAGGTCGAGCGAAACGCGCAGCGGCCCGGAATCATAGTCGATCGCACCGCCCAGTACATAAGTGCTGCGGAATTCGTCATCGACCGAGACATCGCCGCCGCGCGCGGCGCCATTGATGCGGATGCCCCATTCGCCATCAGCGCCCAGGCGGCGAGCAACATCAAAGCTGCCGCCGACATGTTCGGACGCAGTATAGCCCAGCGTCGCGCGAGTGATTTCATTGCCGGTGGCGCGCTTCGGAATGAGATTGACGCTGCCGCCAATGCCCGAACCACCCGGCGCCGCACCGTTGAGGAAGGCGCTGGAGCCGTTGAGGACCTCAACCGATTCATAGAGTTCCGGCGCGGCCAGCTGGCGCGGCATGATGCCGTAGAGCCCGTCATAGCCGACATCATCGCCGGCAAGGGTGAAACCGCGAATGTTGAACAATTCTCCGGCGATCCCGAAGCCGGTGGTGGTCCGGATCGTCGGATCATTCTCAAGCACCTGGCCAAGCGTTTGCGGCTGCTGGTTGAGGATCAACGCCGCATTATAGCTGCGCACGCTGAACGGCAGGTCTTCCGCAGCCTTGTTGCCCAGCACGCCCGCGCTGCCGCCCTGGCGCACGCCGGTCTGGTTATCGCGCTGGGCGGTGACGATGATCATGTCCTTGTCCGCCTGCGATTCCTGCGCCAGCGCCGGAACCGCCAGCGCGGTCGCGGTAAAACCCGCAGCGAGAAGCAGCGCCGAGCACGTGTTCGTGAATCATTGTCATTTCCTTTCAAATCCGAATTCTGATGCTCAGTAACGCCGGGTCCGCATCGCCCAGGCGAGCGCGGTCACCGGCGCGGCCAGCGCCAGCCAGGACAGGCCGTCCCGCCAGCCGTCCCCGGTCAGCGCGCTCACCAAGCCGAATATGCCGATCAGGAAGATCGCCGCCGGCCATCCAAAGATTGCCCGCAGCGGCAGCCTGCGCTTGTTGTGCCTGCTCATTTCGCCGGGACCGCCAGTTGTTCGATCTTGCGCAGATGTGCGCGCGACGAGGACTCCCCCTTGACCAGCCAGAGATAGAGGCCGCTGCCCAGGACCACGATTGTGAACAGCGTCAGCGCCGCCCACAGGAGCTTGAGCGGCAGCCCCCCGTAATCACCGAAATGCAGGGGCCGCGAGAGCGACAAGGCCTGATAATACCAGGGCATCGGCCGCGCATCGGTGAACGCGCCGGTCTCGGCGTCGATCAGCGCCGGCGTCAGCAGCCGCTCGGTCAGCGGCGTGTCGCCCTGGAAGAACACGGCATAATGATGGTCCGAGCTGAAGCTGCCGCTAGGGAAGGCGATGAATTGCGGGTTGTTGCCGGGAAGCACCGCCCGCGCCTGCGCCATGGCACGGTCCAGAGATCCGTAGCGCGCGGGCGGCAGCGCCTCGCGCCCGGCATATTCGCGGGTCATGTCGGCCAGCTCGCCCGCCTGCCAGATATCCTCGATCGGCGTCGACAGCGCGTTGATCACGCCGGTCAGGCCGACGACCAGCATCCAGGCCAGCGCGACAATGCCCAAGAGGTTGTGATAGTCGAGCCATTTGAGGCGCGGGCTGCGTGAGACACGGACGGTGCCGAAATCGAGCTTGCGCATGAACGGCGCGTACAGCACGACGCCGGATACCAGCGCAGCGGTGAACAAGATCCCGATCAGCGCGAGGAACAGCATGCCCGGCAGGCCGAGAAACATATCGGTGTGCAATTGCAACAGGAAGTGCATCACGCCGCCGTCGCTCTCTGCGACCATGCCGATCTGCTGCCCGGTCGAGCGGTCGAAAAACTGGATGGTCATGTCGGCGGCGGGCGAATCGGGACGCGGCGCGGTGGTGATGGTCATTGACGGCTGATCATTGTCGAAGGCCATGAACACCGGCACCTCGCCGGGACGGCTGGCGAGCGCGCGGCGCATCATCTCGTCCAGCGGCAGCAGACCTTCCGCGGTACCGGAGGAGCCGACGCCGGGCAGACCGAACTGCGGCGCGTCTTCCGTCAACCGGTCGATCTCGTCATGGAATATCAGCGGGAGGCCTGTCAGGCAGAGCATCAGCAGGAAAGCGGTGCAGACGAGGCTGCTCCACTTGTGCACCAGAAACCAGAGCCGGATCGCTCTTCGCGTCAAATCCAAATTCCTTTGTGAAACTTTCCAGAGCCATTATTGATAATCATTATCACTTGCAAGATGCAATGTAAGAAGTTGTGGTCCTACTCTCGGCCAGAGTGGAGCCGACAAGGCCTGAACGAGCCACACCGCTAGCTGTTTGACTATCAGCGATCGCGACCCTATTTTACGGTCAGTAACTAAAAGGACTTTCTCATGAATAACTCAGTTTTGGATCGCCTGTCCCACTTCCAAACTACCGAGTTATTTTATGTCTGCCCTTCTTACATTCGATCATCTTTCCGTTGCCGCACCTGACGGACGCCTTTTATTCTCCGATTTGACATTATCCATCGGGCGCGAGCTCGTCGGGATCGTCGGGCGTAACGGGTCAGGCAAATCAACCCTTCTCTCCATAGCAAATGGCGAGCGAGCTCCTCGCTCCGGCACGATAAACCGGTCTTCGGGCATGGCCATGTTGAGGCAAATCCAGCCCGATGAAGGCAGCGTTGCTGACGCGCTGGCGGTCGATGCCGATCTGGCCCGCCTTCGCCGTCTGGAAAATGGTGAAGGCAGTATGGAAGATGCGGGGCTCGCGGACTGGACTCTGGAAAAGCGGATCGAAGAGGCGTTCCATCGGGTTCAATTACCGCCCATCGATACAAGCCGAAGCGTGGCCTCGCTCAGTGGCGGCGAACGGACCAGGCTCGGCCTTGCCGCCATGCTTCTGGAGGAGCCCCATCTGCTCCTGATGGACGAGCCGACCAACAATCTCGACGCAAAAGGAAGGGACATAATCGTTAACCTGCTGGAGGATTGGTCCGGTGGTGCCGTGATCGCCAGTCATGACCGCGAGCTGCTTGAGCGAATGGACCGGATCGTCCAGCTTTCCCCCGTCGGGATATTCTCCGTCAAAGGCGGTTGGAGCGCGTTTGTCGCGGAACGCGAGGCCATACGTGAACGGTTGGAATCCGAACTGGAACGCGCCGAGCGTGATCTCAGGCAGCAAGGCCTGGCCGTGCAACATCAGAAGGAAAAAAAGGCGCGCCGCGATAAAGCAGGACGCGCGCTGCGCGCAAAAGGCAGCGAACCGAAAATGTTCCTGCACAGGCAAGCGGAGAGAGCCGAACACAGCGGCGCTCGGGACAGCCATGTTGCTGGCCGGTTAATAGAAGATGCGAGCAAGGCCGCCGAGGAGGCGCGGCGACAGGTCGAGATCGTCACACCGCTGACTATCAATCTGGAACAACCCGATCTTCCTGCCAACCGCACCCTTCTCAAATTCGAAGACGTGACATTTGAACACGGCGGCAGCCGGTTGTTTGGTCCTCTCTCCTTTTCTGTTACAGGCCCGCAGCGGGTGGTAGTGAGGGGGCCCAATGGCAGCGGCAAGACCAGTCTGCTGCGGTTGGCGATGGGCCTTTTGGAACCCAGTAGCGGTTGCGTGACGCGCGTCGACAAGGCGCTCGCAATGCTCGATCAGCATGTGGATATTCTTGACCCTGGCCTCGATCTTGTTGCCAATATGCAGGCGCACCATCGGGAGATGACGAATGGGCAAGCGCATGAAGTGCTCGCCCGCTTCGCATTTCGCAACCGGGATGCTTTGCGTCCTGCGTCAACCCTGAGCGGCGGTGAACGACTGCGGGCGGGGCTGGCAATGATTACGGGAGGCGTTTGCACGCCACAAATGCTGATCCTTGACGAGCCGACGAACCATCTTGATGCGGAGGCAATTGAAATGCTGGAGCAGTCGCTCTCATCCTACACCGGCGCGCTCATGCTGGTGAGCCACGACCGAAAATTTCTCGACCATATTGGCTATGATCAAGAAATTGATATTGCAGCTGATGGATAGTGGACCGACTGCCTTGAACATGCTTGAGACCAGCTGACGACAACACCGCTGCTATTCAATGGTTCAACCCTACCCAATAAAAAACGCCCGGCCGCAACATCTGCAACCGGGCGTCCGTAGATCGTCAAAAAGCGTTGGGCCTAGCCAACGATTTCATCGTCATTGAAGAAATAAGCGATTTCGATCGCGGCATTTTCTTCGCTGTCGGAACCGTGAACCGTGTTGGCTTCCAGGCTTTCGGCCAGTTCCTTGCGGATCGTACCCGGAGCAGCATCAGCAGGATTGGTCGCCCCCATGATATCGCGGTTCTTCTGCATCGCATTTTCACCTTCGAGAACCTGAACGACGCACGGACCGCTGATCATGAAGTCGACCAGTTCACCGAAGAAAGGGCGTTCTTTATGCACGGCGTAAAAGCCTTCGGCCTGTTCTTTGCTCATGTGGATACGCTTGGATGCAACAACGCGCAGGCCTGCTTCTTCCAGCATCTTGGTGACGGCGCCGGTAATATTGCGGCGAGTCGCGTCGGGTTTAATGATCGAAAATGTCCGGGTCACGGCCATGATATTGCTCCATAAATTCGGGGATATTCTGAGATTGCGCCGCCCTTAGCCGGTGCGCTGCAGCATGGCAAGTTTTCGATTCGTCGCTAGCCGTTTCCGCCGGTGATAATCGTCGCTGTCACGCCGCCTTCGGGTGATTTGGTCGCCGAAACGCTAAACCCCTCGCCATCAACCCATTCGCCACCGATCATTTGCATATCGCCGGATTTGATCTGCGTTCCGACTTCGATACCCTTGGATTTCAATTGCTTGCGATAAAAGGACATGACTTCATCGACGCTGTCTTCGGTCTTCAACACCACCATTGCACCGGACTTGCCGTCACCCACGCCGCTCATGCTGGTCTGGACTGTTGCCCCCGGATAGAGCTCGATACCCATCGGCAAATCCTTGACCGCCTTATCGCCACTGGCGATCCGCACCTCACCCCGGTCGGACTGGATGACCGTTTCGCTATTGCCCTCATCCCCGCTGACGCCATAGCTGCCCTGATTGCCCTCGCCATCATCAAACGTGCCTGATGCAATTTCATCATCGCTTCCGCCGCAAGCAGCGATCAACAAGGTGGAGGACAGGATCAGATGTTTATACATGGGACAGGCTCCAGATTTTAGCGCGCGACCGGTGCGCTATGTACCGGATGTTGCTGCAATTCGCAAATCAGGGTCCCTCGACCCAGCGACCGCCATCCTGTTTCCAGTAACGCGGAGTGACAACTTCATTGGCCGCCAGTCGCCGCCAAGTCGACCGCGCATGTTCAATCTGGTCGGCGCTGAACAGGAAGAAGGCGCGCTCGAAATCGAGCGCTTCCTCCTGCCACTGCCCGTCCGCCAGCAGGATGTAGGAAGCGCCGTTTGCCGGTTCGCAGCGATCGGATATCAGGATCGGCTGGTCCGAATCCCGCCCGGAACCGGCAAAATCATGGGCCAGGAAGCTGGTGGGGTCCGCATGCCACAAGGCATCGCTCAACACCGTACGATGCTCTTCTTCTGCGGCAAGCAGCACCAGCTTTTTTCCAACATCCAGCGATTTGCTCGCCAACATCGGCACCAGCTTTTCCGCCGGACCCCGAGTCAGATGATAAAAATCAACCCGCACAGCGGCAACTTCCCAACTTTTGAATCAGCCACGTCGGCATTGGTGAAACCCGTTAACTTTCTAGCTGGTCGACGACATATTGGTTTAGCAATCGCACGCCATAACCAGTCGCGCCCTTGTCCCAGACGGGGCTGGGCTTGTCGGCCCAGACCATGCCAGCGATATCAAGATGTGCCCATTTCACGCCGTCCTGGACGAATCGCTTGAGAAATTGCGCTGCTGTAATCGACCCAGCGCCGCGCGGTCCAACATTTTTCATGTCGGCGATCGGCGAATTGATCAGCTTGTCGTAGGCGGGGCCGACGGGAAGCCGCCACAGCGGATCTCCGGAATCCTTGCCCGCTTCGAGCAGATTTTCTGCAAGGCCGTCATCATTGCTGAAACAGCCAGCATGTTCGTTACCAAGCGCGATGATCATTGCGCCGGTCAAAGTCGCCAGATCAATCAGAACGTCCGGTTTGAACGTTTCCTGGGTCCAGTGCATTGCATCGCAAAGCACGAGCCGCCCCTCCGCATCGGTGTTGATTACTTCGATCGTCTGACCGTTCATGCTGGTGACCACGTCGCCTGGACGTTGCGCCTTTCCGTCGGGCATATTCTCAACCAGCCCGCAGACACCGACCACGTGGGCCTTGGCCTTGCGGCCGGCAAGCGCTTTCATGGTTCCGGCAACGGCACCCGCGCCGCCCATATCCCATTTCATCTCTTCCATCCCCGCACCGGGCTTCAATGAGATACCGCCGGTGTCGAAAGTGACTCCTTTGCCGACTAGGGCCAGAGGCGTTTTCTGCTCGCCATTGGTCCCATCCCAGCGCATCGCCAGCAACCGGGGCGGGCGTTCAGATCCTTGCGAAACCCCAAGCAGCGCACCCATACCAAGCTTTTCCATCTCATCCCAGCCGAGGACGGTGAATTCTACGCCGAGTTCCTTCAATTCCTCACAGCGAGCGACAAAGCTTTCAGGATAGATGGCGTTCGCCGGCTCTGCGACAAGTTCGCGAGTCAAAGCCACGCCATCAGCGACAGCCGACAGATCGGTCCAAGCCTTTGAAGTCGCCAGATCTGCATCCAGCACCGTAATATTTTGCAGCGTGACTTTCTGCTTTTCAGGCATCTTCGTACGATATTTGTCGTGCCGCCAGCTGCGCAATTTTGCGCCGAACAGGAATCGCGCGAGTATTTTCTCATCAAGACTGGATGGATCGACGGCAGCATGTTTGGCACCAGATGCCAGAATTTTGGCGATAGCCGAACCTCCGGCCGATTCCGCGTCTTTCGCCTTTCCCTTACCCAGTCCGGTCAACACCACTCGCAGTATTTTGTCGCTTTCGGTCACGAAAGTTTCAAAAACCTCGCCCAATTTGCCGTCAAATCTTGCAGCTTTTGCGCCGGCCTTGACGGTGCCGCCCTGCTCCAGATCGAGCTGCAGATCAGCTAATCCATTTTTGGGGACCGCAAATATGATCGCATCAGCATCGGCAGGCCGCTCATTGGCAAAGTTGAAATTCATCTAAAACTGTCCTTGTTCTTGTGCTTGAAGGAGTGAAAAGCTTCCAGCGGCTCACTCTTCGGTCCGACTCAACCTAGTGGCGGATCGATTTTTGTTCAATTGTGCGGCGTTGCTGCACGGTCTTGGTTTTCTGGTCAAGCATCTGTTCATCAGAATCTGGCAAAGAAAATTTGCAGACTGAGCAAACAGGTGCAATAGGCGATCGGAATGTGGACAGTGCAATATTTGATACTGTCTGAAATGGGACTAAAAGCAGGTTGAGCCAGTCGATGAAATCTTCACTCGCGCTTTTTACCCTCTCCTTGGCTACGGTCGCGCCGGGCTCAGCGATGGCGCAATTACAGGGCGAAGCGGCCGTTTCACCGGATCAGCAAGATGATGAAATCGAATTTAGTGCTGATACGATCGATTATGATTTTGAAAACGACTTTGTCACTGCAGCCGGCAACGTCGTTCTCAATCGCGACGGATATAAATTACGCGCCGATCAGGTGCTGTGGAACCGCAAAACTGGCGCGGTCGTAGCCGAGGGCAATATCCGGTCGATAACGCCCGATGGCGACGTCGCTTACGGCGACCGCATTGAACTGACCGATAGCCTTCGCGACGGTGCCATCGACAATCTGCTGCTGGTGCTTGAGGATGGTAGCCGATTGGCGGCTCAGCGCAGTGAACGCTTTGCAGACGGGTCGCTGGAGCTTCATAATGCGGCCTATACCGCCTGCGCCGTGACGACAGAAGCTGGATGCCCCAAAAATCCGAGCTGGCAAATCAAAGCAGTGAAGGTCATGTATGATCCCGTAAAAAAACGGGTGAAATATCAGGGCGCTCGCATCGAGATTTTTGGGCTGCCTGTCATTCCGTTACCTGGTCTGTCGCACCCGATAAGCGACGAGAACCGCAGCGGTTTGCTGGTACCCGATGTCAAATTCGATACCGTGAACGGCATTGGGGTCACAGTCCCCTATTATTTTAGCCTCGCACCCAATCAGGATGCCACCATTACAACCCAGGTTTTTACCGACGTTGCTCCACTGGTCAGTGGTACGTTTCGCAGCCTTGATGAGAAAGGGGCATTCCAGTTCACCGGTTACGCCACTTATGGTTCCCGCATTCCCACTGCTGCCTCTCAGATCCTGCCCAATGCCCAGAAAGATTTTCGCGGTTATTTTGCGACCAGCGGTCGGTTCAGGCTGAACGACAAATGGACGGTTTCCCAATCGGCCCGCATAGTATCAGATCGCACTTTTCTAAGACGCTACGACATTAGCGACGATGACACTCTCCGCTCCACGATTGACTTCGAGCGGATAAGCAATAGCAGCTATTTCTCGCTGGCTGGGTGGGCATTCCAGACATTGCGGGTGAACGATCCGCAAAACCGAGTTCCGGTTGCGCTGCCGGTAATGGACTATCGCAAGCGGTTCGACGATCCGATTTTGGGCGGCCGTCTTCAAGTTCAAGCTAACAGTCTGGCAATCGCGCGTAGCGAGGGGCAAGATACGCAGCGTGCCTTTGGTTCGGCCCGCTGGGACATGCGGAAGCTAACCGACTGGGGTCAAGAAATCACATTGACCGGTTTCGTCAGGGGCGATGTTTATCACAGTGACGACAACGCGCTCAATGAGACCGCTATCTATCGGGGGCAAAGCGGCTGGGAAGCTCGTGCGATTGCCTCTGCAGCAATTGACGTCAAGTGGCCTCTGATCGGCGAAGCTTTTGGCGGCACGCAGACGATCACGCCTCGCTTTCAGATTGTGGCGACCCCCGGCCTGGCAAATCTATCCGTACCGAACGAAGATTCCCGTGCGGTTGATCTGGAAGACAGCAATCTTTTCGCTCTCAACCGGTTTCCCGGATATGATCGCTACGAAGACAATGTTCGCGCGACTTATGGGATGGAATGGGAAATCAATCGGCCAAATCTGCAAGTCAATATGATTGTCGGCCAAAGCTATCGGCTGGAAAATAATAACAATATCGTGCCGGAAGGAACCGGGCTGTCTGATCGTTTTTCCGATATCGTCGGTCGCACCAATGTGCGATTCAAGGATATCGTGAAATTCACCCACCGTTACCGGCTGGACAAGGATAATCTGGCAATACGGCGCAATGAGATTGACGCCACGATTGGTTCTAAAGGGACTTATGCGCAAATCGGCTATCTGCGCCTAAATCGAAATATCGGACCACAACTGGAGGATCTAAGGGACCGCGAAGAGGTGCGCGTCGGCGGGCGTTACCAGATTGATGGATATTGGTCTGTGTTTGGTTCCGCGATTATTGACCTCACTGACCGCAGCGAAGATCCAATTTCGGTGGCCGACGGCTATGAACCGGTGCGGCACCGCCTTGGCGTCGCCTATGATGACGGTTGCCTCTCCATGGGCGTGACGTGGCGCTATGATTATGAAGATACTGGCGACGCGCGCCGTGGCAGTACTTTTCTGTTCCGACTGGCCTTGCGCAATCTGGGCGTGTAAAGGTCCCACAAACCGGTTGAGCCGCTCATATTGGGTTCAGCAGATATTTGCTATTTGTTGCGTCAAATTTACTCTTTGTAGTTGAGAAGAAACAAAAAATGAATTTATTGAGCTTGAAACCCCAAGGCTTCAAAACCAAAGCGACCTTGGCCGTAGCACTTGCCATCGCCGCTGCTTCGCCATCCGTTAGCCAAACGGTCGCCGACACTTCCCTGCCGCAGACCGGACTTAATATTCCCGACGAGTTGACAATATTCGGCAAAAACGATCCCAATGTTCGCCGCGCCACGGCAATCGTCAATGGCGACATCATTACCGGAACCGATGTAAGTCAACGCCTCGCTCTGATCGTCGCGGCCAATGGCGGCGAAGTTGACGATGAGGAAAGAAAGCGATTGCGGCTTCAGGTCTTGCGCAATCTGATCGACGAGACTCTGCAGATTCAGGAAGCAGAGGCCAATGAAATCGTCATTGCCGACGAGGAAGTTGAAGCCACTTTTCGTCAGGTAGCCCAGCAAAATTTCAAACAGGATCTGGACGCGTTTGATCAGTATCTGCGTACGCAGGGATCATCGACCGACACGCTGAAACGGCAAATCAAGGGCGAACTGGCTTGGAGCCGTCTGCTTCGCCGGAACATCCAGCCCTTTATCAATGTCGGCGACGAAGAAGTGAACGCCATCATCGAACGCTTGAACGCTTCCAAAGGTACGAGCGAATTTCGGATCGGCGAGATCTATATGTCGGCCACTCAGGAAACGGCACCGCAAGTCGCTGAGAATATGCGCAAGATACTCGAACAGATTCGTGGTGGCGGCTCGTTTGTCGCCTACGCCCGGCAGTTTTCGGAAGCTTCGACAGCCGCGACCGGCGGCGACCTTGGTTGGGTTCGTCCCGCTCAATTGCCGCAATCACTTGCAGATGCAGCGGAGCAGATGCAAGTCGGACAGGTTGTCGGGCCCGTTGAAGTTCCCGGCGGCTTCTCGATCCTGTATCTCATCGATTCCCGCCAGGTGCTGACTGCCGACCCCCGCAACGCGCTGCTCAGCCTGAAACAGCTGGCGATAAGTTTTCCGGCGGGAGTCACCGAAGCACAAGCTTCCGCGCAGGCTGAACAATTTGCCAAGGCGACGCAGGGCATTAAAGGCTGTGGCGCTGCCAATGAAGTCGCCGCGCGGCTGGGCGCCAGTGTAGTCGATAACGATCAGGTCAAACTGCGCGACCTTCCTGCCGCGTTGCAGGGAGCGATCGGCGAACTACAGATTGGTCAGGCGAGCGTACCTTTCGGTTCGATCGAAGATGGTGTGCGGGTTCTGATCCTGTGTGGACGAGATGATCCTCAAACCGCTTCGGCACCTTCCTTTGACGCCATCATGTCGCGCCTGGAAAATGACCGGATCAACAAGCGGGCGCAAATCTATCTGCGCGATCTGCGACGCGACGCCATTATTGAATATAATTAATGGCCGAGTGGATCGCCAAGCCCTTTGCCATTTCCTGTGGAGACCCGGCCGGTGTCGGCCCAGAGATTATCGGCAAGAGCTGGCTCCAACGGGTTGAAGCGGGGCTCAAGCCATTTTTCGCGATAGGGAATTTCGCCGACTTTGAGAAGCTTTCAGGCGTTCCCGTGCAGAAGATCGACCAGCCCAAGGATGCCCTTACGACCTTCCGCGACGCACTGCCCGTTCTGCATATTCATGAGGCCGCGGCAGCGGTTCCCGGCGAGGCGACCCTGGACAGTGCGCAATGTTCGCTGCATGCTCTTGAAATCGCTAGCGGCCTTGCACGCTCCGGGGATGCGGCGGCGGTTGTGACGGCGCCCGTGTCCAAAACGCAGCTCTACAAAATCGGCTTTCGTTATCCTGGCCAAACAGAATTTGTTTCCGAACGATGTGGTATAGCGCGAGAAAATGCGGTGATGATGTTGGCGGGACCGACATTGCGGGTTGTGCCGATGACGACGCATATCGCGCTGAAGGATGTTCCGGAGCATCTGACCGAGCGACTGGTTATAGCCTGTGCGCGGGCGGCCGAGAAAGCAATGACGCGTAATTTCGGCATTGAAAAACCGCGTATCGCGATTGCCGGACTCAATCCGCATGCAGGCGAAAGCGGCAATCTCGGCCAGGAAGAGAAGTGGATTATGCAGCCCGCGATCGATCAGCTGCGGGATCAGGGTATGGATATCACCGATCCGCTTCCGGCGGATACGATGTTCCATGAAGAGGCGAGGATCAATTTTGATGTCGCTCTGTGCCCCTATCATGATCAGGCGCTGATTCCCTTGAAGACCCTGCACTTTTTTGATGGCGTCAACATAACATTGGGTCTGCCGATCGTCCGCACTTCTCCCGACCATGGCACCGCCTTCAATATCGCCGGCCAGGGAATCGCCGATCCTCGTTCGATGATTGCCGCGATTCAGATGGCGGCTACCGCTGTGACCAATCGCCAGATTCACGACCATTGAGCGCCCCGGTTCCCCTGCCCCCGTTGCGGGAGGTGATCAAGAAGCACGGCCTCTCCGCCAACAAGGCGCTGGGCCAGAATTTTCTGTTCGATATGCAGTTGCTGGATCGGATCGCGGCAGTCCCGGGTGACTTGGAAGGCCAGAAGGTGTTTGAGGTAGGGCCCGGACCGGGCGGCCTGACGCGAGCGCTGCTGCAGGCCGGAGCACGAGTTACCGCAGTGGAACGCGACGATCGCTGCCTGCCGGCACTGGCTGAGCTCGGCGAGTATTTTCCGGACCGGTTGACCGTCATTGATGACGATGCGCTGAAGATCGATCTCGCCAGTCTGTTCGACGCACCTTTCCATATCCTCTCCAACCTTCCCTATAATGTCGGCTCGGCGTTGCTCATCAAATGGCTGTCCGAACGGGACTGGCCGCCACAGTGGCAGTCGCTCACCCTGATGTTCCAGCGTGAGGTCGCCGACCGGATTGTCGCCCGCGAAGGAACCGAAGCCTACGGGCGGCTGTCGATTCTGGCGCAATGGCGCTGCGACGCGCGCATGGCGATGACGGTGCATCGATCCGCTTTCACACCACCACCGAAGGTGATGTCGGCGATCGTTCATCTCGTCCCCAAGGCCCAGCCGGAAGGTGTCGATCCGAAGGTTCTAGCGGATCTCACCCAGGCCGCTTTCGGGCAGCGGCGCAAGATGCTCCGGCAGAGCTTGAAAGGCATGGCCGGAGCGCTGGACGCCCTGGAAAGCCTGGGAATAGACAGTTCCAGACGACCCGAAACGGTGAGCGTGGACGAATTTGTCGCGATCGCCCGCCTGCTTTCCCCGGCGCCCTAGCCCGCCGCCTTCAGCTTGCGCCGATAGGCGTGCAACAGAGGTTCGGTATAGCCGCTCGGTTGCTCGACACCCTTGAACACCAGATCACGGGCTGCCTGAAAGGCCAGGCTGGCATCCGGATCGGGGGCCATCGGCCGGTAGAGCGGATCACCTTCATTCTGGCGATCAACCTTGGCCGCCATCCGCAGCAGAGCCGCATCGACCTGCTCCACTGAACAGACGCCGTGCAGCATCCAGTTGGCCATATGCTGAGATGAAATGCGCAGGGTGGCGCGGTCTTCCATCAGGCCGACATCATTGATGTCAGGGACCTTGGAACAGCCAATACCCTGGTCGATCCAGCGCACAACATAGCCCAATATGCCCTGCGCATTGTTATCGAGTTCGTGCTCGATTTCCTCGTCGGACCAGTTGTGGCCATCGGCAAGCGGAATGGTCAGCAGCTTTTCGAGCGGCGCTATGCCCTCGCCCGCGACTTCTTTCTGCCGGTCAAACACATTAACCCGGTGATAGTGGATCGCGTGCAGCGTCGCCGCAGTCGGGCTAGGCACCCAGGCGGTGTTGGCACCGGTCATCGGGTGGCCGATTTTCTGCTCCATCATGTCTGCCATCATGTCGGGCGCGGCCCACATGCCCTTGCCGATCTGCGCCTTGCCAGACATGCCGCAAGCAAGGCCGATGGCGACATTGCGCTGCTCGTAGGCAGTGATCCAGTCGCTTTTCTTGATATCGCCCTTGGCCAGCATCGCTCCGGCCTGCATCGAGGTGTGGATCTCGTCACCGGTGCGGTCGAGGAAACCGGTGTTTATGAACACGACGCGGTCCTTGACCGCATGGATGCAGGCAGCAAGATTCGCGGAGGTGCGGCGTTCTTCGTCCATCACGCCGACCTTGATCGTGTTGCGGTCGAGGCCCAGCAGGTCTTCCACGGCATCGAACAGATCGTTGGTGAAAGCACATTCTTCTGGGCCGTGCATTTTCGGCTTCACGATATAGATCGACCCGGCGCGGCTGTTGCGGAGCGTTCCGAGACCCTTGATATCGTGCATCGCGATCAGGCTGGTGAAGACCCCGTCGAGCAGCCCTTCCGGCGCTTCCGAGCCATCGGCCAGTAGAACGGCGGGATTGGTCATCAAATGCCCAACGTTGCGGACGAACATCAGGCTGCGGCCCGGCAGAGAAAAGAGCTTGCCGTCAGGATCGACATAATCGCGGTCCGGATTGGCCTTGCGTTCAACGGTCTTGCCACCCTTTTCGAACGATGCGTCAAGATCGCCGCGCATCAGGCCGAGCCAGTTGCTATAGGCAAGCGTCTTGTCTTCGGCATCGACTGCGGCAACGGAGTCTTCCATGTCGATGATCGTCGTAAGCGCGGATTCCAGCACTACATCGGCGATATTGGCGGGATCGTCCTTTCCGATCGGATGCTCGGCATCAAAGATCACATCAATATGCAGGCCGTTGTGGCGGAACAGGCAGCCCTTGTCGCTTTTCCCGACATATTGCGCCGGATTTTTGAGCGGGATTCCCTTTTCATTTACGTCCGTCAGGTCAGCCCATTTGCCATCTTTGAGCGGCACCGCTTCGTCGAGGAAGGCCTTGGCTGCCTCGATAACATGTGCTCCCCGCTCCGGATCATAGCCGCCCGGTTTCGCTGCCGGCGCATCCAGCGCATCGGTGCCGTAAAAGGCGTCGTAAAGGCTTCCCCAGCGTGCATTGGCAGCGTTCAGGACAAAGCGGTCGTTGAGCGATGGCACCACCAGTTGCGGCCCGGCCATGGTCGCGATTTCCGGATCAACATTCTCCGTCGTAATTGAAAAAGAGGCCGGTTCTTCAACCAGATAACCGATGTCCTTCAGAAACGACTGATAGTCCGTCTGATCAATCGGCTGTCCTTTGCGATCTATGTGCCAGGCATCAATTTGTGTCTGCAACGTCTCGCGCTTTGCCAGCAACTCGGCGTTGCGAGGTGCGAAGGTAGCGAGGATCTCTGCAAAGCCCTGCCAGAATTTTGCGGCGTCCACACCGGTTCCGGGCAAGGCGCGGTCGTTGACGAAATCAATCAGTTCCGTTGCGATCTGGATGCCGTTCTGGCTGACATATTCGGACATAGTATCTCCTCGTTCAAATGCATTTGTCTGCGGCATACCGGGTGTGCTGCAGCTTTTCAAAATTTTCCGGGGAGGAATCACAAGCGTCTATGACGGCTCTTGCTGGCGCTGTAAATGGGACGCTGATGCAGCAAAACGTCACAGGTGAACTTGACAAACTTTACAGTGTTATGAATTTTTATTCCATTGTTCTCCAACATTCTCAGAATAAGACAGCAAGGCACTGATAATTTGTTGACTTTAACCGGCCGTAGGCAGTTTCGGTCAGCGCGGGTCGTTCAGCGATTTTTCTCAGCTTCATATAGTGCTCCGTTATATAGTGCTCCGTTGAAAAAGAGGATGGTGCAACATTCCCATACATATCGGAAATCGCCCGTGTAGGACAGCCTGCTCACGGGAACAGAGCGGGTGGCATGACAGCATGACAAATGCTATCGGTTTCAGATGAAAGCAGATTCCTTCTCTGAAAAAGATATCCTCGAACGGGCGGTCGACCTGCCGCTGTTGCCCCGCACTCTGGAATGGGCGAAGATCAACAGCGGCACCACCAATCTTGCTGGCCTGAAAGGCGTTGCTGAATTGCTCGCCGAGGCGTTTTCCGTATTGCCGGGTGAAACCCGGCTGGTCGACCCGGAGCCGGTTGAGACAGTGCGCCCTGATGGAACGGTTGATCAGATCAAACGCGGCCAGCATCTGAGCGTATCGGTTCGCCCGGAGGCGCCCGTTCGTATCCTGCTGACCGGGCACATGGATACGGTGTTTCCGGCGGACCATGCATTTCAGCAGATCAAGGAGTTTGAAAACGGCTCTCTGAATGGTCCCGGCCTAGCCGATATGAAAGGCGGCCTGTCCGTCATGCTCGGTGCATTGCAGCTGCTCGAGCAAAGCGAATATGCCAGCCGGATCGGCTATGATGTGATGATTAATAGCGACGAGGAAGTGGGTTCCGGATCATCGGCATCTTTGATCAACCGACTGGCGAAAGGCAAGACCGCCGCCCTAACCTACGAACCCGCCCTGCCTGATGGCACGCTTGCCGGAGAACGCGGCGGCAGCGGCAATTTCTCGATCATTTTTACTGGCAAGAGCGCTCATGCGGGGCGCAACCCGGATGAGGGACGCAATGCGCTGGTCGCGGCGGCGGATATGGCCTTGCGACTGAAAGCGCTGCACCGGGAAGGCCTGAGCGTCAACCCGGCGAAGATCGATGGTGGTGGCCCGAATAATGCGGTGCCGGATCATGCCATATTGCGCGTCAATTTCCGCCCCAAGTCGCTCGAGGATCAGGCCGAGGCCCAGAAGGCGCTCGACAAGCTGGTCAAGGCCATCGCCACTACCCATGAACTGGACGTTCATTGCCATGGCGGCTTCGGCCGACCGCCGAAGCCGATCGACCCCCAGGCAGAGAAGCTGTTCGGTCTGGTCAAGCAATGCGGTTCTGAACTCGGTCTCGACATCAACTGGCGCGGCACTGGCGGGGTGTGCGACGGCAATAATATCGCAGCTTGCGGCATTCCCGTGGTCGACACTATGGGGGTCAGAGGCGGAGCGATCCACAGTTCGGATGAATATTTGATACCAGAAAGTCTGGTCGAACGGGCACAATTGTCGGCGCTGACGATCATGCGGATCGCCGAAAAGGGAGGATTATGAGTTTTCGGATACGCGCGGCGCGGATCGACGATCTGCAGCATCTTTATGAAATGGCGAAACTGACCGGGGGTGGCTTTACCAATCTGCCAGCCGATCGCGGATCGCTGACCGCAAAGCTGGAGCGATCCGAGCGCGCCTATCAGCGCGATACAGAAGAACATGGCGATGACCTGTTCATCATGGTGCTGGAAAATGTGGAAACCGGAGCTGTGCGCGGTACGTCGCAATTGTTCACCAAGGTGGGGCAGACATGGCCATTCTATTCCTATCGTCTGAGTAACCTGTCGCAGACAAGCAAGGAGCTGGACCGCACGTTCAGCGCGCAAATGCTCAGTCTGGTTACCGATCTGGAAGGCGCGAGCGAAGTCGGCGGCCTGTTCCTGCATCCAGGCGAACGGGCCGGTGGCCTGGGCATGCTTTTGGCCCGTAGCCGTTATCTGTTCATCAAGGAACATCGCGAGCGGTTCGGCGACAAGATATTTGCCGAATTGCGTGGCGTGATCGATGAGGCTGGCGGATCCCCGTTCTGGGACGGGCTCGCCGGCCGGTTTTTTGGTATGAGCTTTCAGGAAGCTGATTATTTCAACGCCATTCACGGCAATCAGTTCATCGCCGACCTGATGCCGAAACATCCGATTTACACCGCCATGCTGAGCGATTCGGCGCGAACCGTGATCGGGGTTCCGCACACCAGTGGCCGAGCAGCGATGCGGATGCTCGAGAATGAAAATTTCTCTTATGACGGCTATGTCGATATTTTTGACGGTGGCCCGACAATGATCGCGAAAACCGACGATGTTACCAGCATTCGCAATGCCAAATCGGCCGTGATAAGCGCCATCAAAGAAGGTGCTATCAAATCGATTATCGCCAGCGGCACGCTCGAAACTTTCCAGGCTACGTACGCAATGGTCTCTGTCCATGATGACGGCGTCATGATCGATCAAGAAGCCGCCGATACCATGGGGATGAGCGTCGGCGACACTATCTGGCATATTCCGCGATGAGCGCGCTTGTTGAAATCAATTTTGACGGCATCATAGGCCCGAGTCACAATTATGCCGGGCTGAGCCTCGGCAATATTGCCTCCTCTTCCAACGCCGGAGAGACCGCCTACCCCCGCGAAGCCGCGCTGCAAGGCATTGCCAAGATGCAGCATAATCTCGGCCTTGGTCTTGCGCAGGGCTTTTTCATGCCGCTCGACCGGCCCAACCAGAGCTGGCTGGCTTCCCTGGCGACGACTGCAGCCGACGCCGAGCCCCACATCCGGGCTGCGGCATTTTCTGCCTCTTCGATGTGGGCGGCCAATGCCGCGACAGTGTCCCCCGCGCCAGACACTGATGACGGCAAATGCCACCTTACCGTCGCAAATCTGCAGACCATGCCGCACCGCAGCCACGAATGGCCGGGAACGCTCGCGCAGTTAAAAATGGCGTTCGCGGACCATGATCATTTTTACGTTCATGAGCCGATACCATCACCCTTCGGTGACGAGGGCGCGGCCAATCATATGCGACTTTGCTCTGGTCATGACGTGACGGGGATCGAGATTTTTATATTTGGCAAAAGCGGTGGACCGTTTCCCGCGCGTCAGCATATGGAGGCCAGTAAAGCGGTCGCACGCAAACACGGGTTGAGCGATGATCGGGCGCTTTTTGCGCAGCAGTCGGAAACAGCCATTGCCGCCGGCGCATTCCACAATGACGTTGTGGCCGTCGCAAATGAGCGCGTCCTGTTCACCCATGAGCAGGCTTTTGAATATCCGGACGCACTTTATGACGCGATCCGCGAGAAATTGCCAGAAACCGAGATAATCGTGGTGCCGGCCGACCAGGTAAGCCTGGCAGATGCGATCAAGTCCTATCTTTTCAACGCCCAGTTGGTGACGCTGCCTGACGGCGGCGGCATGGCGCTAATCCTGCCAAGCGAGGCCCGCGAGAATGAAGCCGTCTGGCGCTATCTGACGGACCTCGTGGCGGGTAATGGACCGATCCGTCGGCTTTGTCCGGTCGATGTGCGCCAGTCCATGGCCAATGGCGGCGGTCCGGCCTGTCTGCGCTTGCGGGTGGTTGCCGACCCTGCGACGGTCGATCCGCGCTTTCTAGCAACGCCGGAAAAACTGGACGCGATTACTGCGGTCGTCACCGAACGATGGCCGGAAGCGATCCGTCCGGATCAACTATCGGATCCGCACCTTATAGATACCATAAGCAAGGCAAGACAGCAGCTGCTCGCGGTCTGCGGACTGGCCGAGCTGGATCGCTGACATACGCCTTGTTGTGTCGGGTTAACTTACAGTTAACTATATTTTTTTGACAGCATTGGCGGCTTTCTGCGCTTGGCACGACGCTTGCTGATGGATCATCATGTGGAAAAAAATCAGACGGCTCTTCGTGATCAAGACCAAGTTCGAGGCTTTCCTCATCATATATGCCCTTGCCACCGGCGCGGTTCAGCGTGGCCAGCATTATCTGGTCCAATATCCCGGATGGGGAGGAAAACTGCTGTTTCTGGCGGTTACCGGAGCGGTGTTCATGGCGGGGGCCAAGATGATCGAGGCCATTGACCTCAACCGGATTTACAGTTCCGAATATTGATCGGGCCGCGTTCGGTCCGCCAATGCTTTTTTGCCGTTGATTGTGATGAGTGGAAGGCTTCTGTTGCCCGGTGCCTTCCAAACCGCTGAATTCCCTTCTGTTGCCCGGTGGGTTCAACCGCGCGTAGCTTTCTAACTTATGACCGTGAGGTCAATGGGTTAGGCAGCAATAGCGAGTGCTTCGTTATCGTTTGCACTTATAAGTTTTGAGCAATCACGGCATACTCAGGCCGGGCAAAAATAACGCCTTTGAACACCCGTCGATCCTAGTTCGGCCCCATCAACAGAGGCGTCCCGCATTGCTGCAAATCGCCTGAAATGGTGGAGCCGCCGGGTACTGCCCCCGGGTCCGTAGTGTCTATTACACGCCATCATTTATCGCCATAGTCCGTCGGAACGGACGCTCCCTATATAGGGACATAATTCTGAATGAACAGTGCACAGACAAGAAAAAGGGCCAACCGGTTGCCCGGTTGACCCTCCTCTAGTTCCCCAAAGGGATATCGAAATTACTGAGCGAGAACGCCTTCTTCAGCGTCGGCTTTTTCTTCCAGGGCATCAGCCTTGTCTTCCATTGCGTCAGCTTTGTCTTCCAGCATCTCTTCGCCGGCTTCCGTCGTAGCTTCGTCAGCAGCGTCGTCGAGACGATCAGCTTCCATCTCAGCTTGCTGAGCATCAACTTCGGTTGCTGTTTCAGCACCGCTGGTGTCTTCTTGTGCACAAGCGCTCAGCGCCAGAGCAGCCGCAGAAGCGGTCAAAATCATTAATTTACGCATGTTAATCCCTCACTATTTTGAAGGAGCAAATAAGAGCTCCTCAACTCTTCCAACCTGTCGGCGAAAGATTGGTTCCCGATTGAGGAAAAAAAGGCCTAGCGATCGCTCGCTTGGTCCTTTTTTAGTTTCCCAACAGGAAGTTCCAGATACGAAATGCTTACTCGGTAACAGCTTCTTCAGCAGGAGCAGCAGCTTCGTCCGCAGGCGCAGCTTCAACAGTTGCTTCGTCAGCCGCAGGAGCGGTTTCTTCAACAACCATGACATCTTCAGCAGGTGCCATTTCTTCGGTTGCAACTTCGTCGGTTGCTGCAGCATCGTCAGCTGGAGCATTGCAAGCACTCAAAGCGAATACAGCTGCTGATGCAGCCAAGACAGCGAATTTACGCATAATAATTAGTCCCCATTTTGTCGGTCAAATAGCTGAGAATCAAACCAGCTAAACCGGCCTATAGGATCGAAAATTCTGAATGTATCTCAAAAAATAGAAGCCAATCCTAACCATTTGAATTATTTTACTTATTATTTATATTCCGGTCAATTTCGAGGGTTTTCATCGAGCCATTTCCGCCTCTTTCGGGCTAACGTCAGGGCTTGGCTCGCGCCTGGGTCTCAGGCCACAGGCAGCGCTATGATGATCACGAGACTGAAAGCCTGTACCTGCTACTTTTTGAGACTGTCGCGGATCTCGATCAGCAGGTCGATTTCAGTTGGGCCAGACGGTGGTGCTTTTGCCTCTTCTTTCTTGATCAGCTTGTTCGCATAGCGAACGATCAGGAAGATGATGAAGGCCAGAAGAACGAAGTTGATCACGACGGTCAGAAACTGGCCCCAGCCAAGCATTGGCACGCCCGCTTCCTTCAGCGCAGCATAATCGGTCATTGAACCTGTGTAATCCGCCGGCGGAGAACCCAGCAGCAGAAAAAGATCCGAAAAATCGGGTGCGCCGATTATCGCGCTTACAACCGGCATCAATATATCTTCGGTCAGGGATGTCGTGATTGTCGAAAATGCGGCACCGATAATGACGGCGACGGCCAGATCAAGCACATTCCCCTTGAGGACGAAGGCTTTAAACTCTTTCAACATATTCACCTCGATTCAATTTTCTCAAGCGCCGTGAATGTATGAATATTCGGAAATTGTCGAGCACAGCCGTTGCAAATGCGGTCAATGCTCACTATTTTTTACATAATGGAGCGGCGTTTCGCCGTGCGGATGGAGGGTATTCGAACATGCTGAATAGATGGATTAAATTTCTGGTTGTACCGGCCGTGGCCTTGTCGCTTAGCGCCTGCGGCATCAACAGCGTGCCGACAGCCGAAGAAAATGCCAAGGCCAAATGGGCTGATGTTGAAAGCAGCTACCAGCGCCGCGCCGATCTGATCCCCAATCTGGTGGAAACCGTAAAGGGATATGCGACGCAAGAGCAGGACACGCTGACCAAAGTGACCGAAGCACGGGCGAAGGCCACATCCATACAGGTCAACCCCGGTGATTTGAACAATGCTTCAACGATGCAAAATTATATGATGGCACAAGACGGCCTCTCTCAGGCACTGAATGGAATGCGTGTCATCGTTGAGAAATACCCCGATCTCAAATCCAACCAGAATTTCCTCGCGCTACAGAGTCAGCTGGAAGGCACGGAGAACCGGATCAATGTTGCGCGGCGCGATTATAATGAAGCGGTCCGCGAATATAATACCACGATCCGTACTTTCCCGGACATCATCGGCGCGAAAATCATCCACGGAGCAAAGCCGATGGTTCCATTTCAGGCGTCACAAGGCGCAGACAAAGCACCTGAAGTCAGCTTTTAAGAGTGATCGCATTCCGGTCCATTCTGCCGTTAAAATCGGTTCTTGTCGGCCTGGTTGTCGCCTTTTTGGCTGTTTCCAATTTGGCTTACGCCCAAAGCTTTCCGGAACTGAACGGCCGCGTGGTCGATCAGGCCGATCTGCTGGATCCGGCACAAGAGGCGGAGCTCACCGCAAAGCTGGCTGAACTGGAGGCCCAATCCAATCGCCAGCTGGTTGTCGCGACCGTCAACAGTCTCGAGGGCTATGATATCGCCGACTATGGCTATCGGCTGGGTCGGACGTGGGGTATCGGACAGGATGGCGAAGGCGAGACGGAAAAAGACAACGGCCTGATCCTGCTGGTTGCGCCGAACGAACGCAAGGTTCGCGTTGAAGTGGGCTATGGCCTGGAAGGCATCATGACCGATGCGCTTTCGAGCATCATCATCCAGAATGATATCCTTCCCCAGTTTCGGGACAATAATATGGCGGGCGGAATCATTGCCGGTGTGGACCGCATTTCAACGCAACTGACCCTTCCCGAAGACGAAGCGCGCCTCATCGCCAAGGATGCGGCGCAGCAATCCAGCCAGGGCGGCGGAGAAAATATCGGCCTGATCATCTTCTGGGGCTTCATTCTGATCTTCTTCGTCATCATCCCGATGTTCGCAAACCGTGACGGCAAACGCTATCGCCGTGGTGCCGGGCCGGTGGTCATCTGGGGCGGCGGATCTGGCTGGGGCGGTGGCAGTGGCGGCGGTTTCGGCGGTGGCGGCTTTGGAGGCGGTGGCGGCTTCAGCGGTGGCGGTGGCAGCTTCGGCGGCGGCGGCGCTTCGGGAGGCTGGTAGTGGCAAAGGTGAATCAGTTTACGCCCGCCGATCATGAGATCGTCACATCCGCAGTATCGCTGGCCGAAAAGGCAACCGATGGCGAAATCGTAACCATCGTGACGGAGGAATCCGATCATTATGGCGATATTGCCTGGGCTATTTCCGGTCTCTTGGCGCTGACGGCCCTGCTGGTGGTCAGCCTGTTTTCAGAGATTTATCTGACGATGATCAACTGGCTCGCTGGCGGCTGGAGCGGAATGACCGCCCTTCCCTACTGGGCGTTGTTTGCCTTTACGACGCTGAAATTTTTTGGCGCGAGGCTGGTGCTGATGTGGAAACCGCTGCTGTTCCTGCTGATCCCAAATCCGATCAAGGCCACCCGTGTCCGCAAACGGGCGACGTCATTGTTTCGGGTTTCGACGGACTATCGGACAGTCGGCCGCACGGGTATTTTGCTCTATCTGTCGATGCGTGAGCATCGCGCGGAAATCGTTGCCGATAAAGCGATCGCCGAAAAAGTGGAGCCCGCGATATGGGGAGATGCCATGATTGCGATGATTGATCTTGTCCGTATTGGCGCGCCGGGCGAAGGCATGGCAGAAGCCGTGCGCCAGATGGGCGTTGTTCTATCGGAACATTTTCCCAAAACCGACCAGAATCCCAATGAACTGCCTGACCGGTTGATCGAACTTTGAGCGATCATGACGGCGCTGCAGTAGAGGTGATGTGGCAGGGTCGCTTCATTACGGCCAAGCGCGAAGGCAAGTGGGAATATGTTTCACGCAGTCGCGGTATCCGGGCCGCTGTCATTCTGGCAATTGATGAAGGGCATGTTCTGCTGGTCGAGCAATATCGCGTACCGCTTGGCAAAAACTGTATCGAGTTGCCAGCCGGACTGGTCGGCGATCATGACGAAAATGCCGACGAGGACAGCGCGATCGCAGCGACCCGTGAACTGGAAGAGGAAACCGGCTATCGGGCCGAAACCATGGAAAATTGCGGCGAATATTATTCGTCCCCAGGCATGGTTTCCGAGAGCTTCTGCCTGTTTCGGGCGCACGGGCTAACCAAGGTCGGAGAAGGCGGCGGAGTCGAAGGAGAAAATATCACCGTTCATCGGGTCCCGCTGACGGAGCTGTCCGGGTTCATCGAGCGGAAACGCCAAGACGGCGCCGGCATCGATGTGAAGCTCATGCTTTTTCTTCAGACAAGCTGACGATAGCGGGGATACCGCAGTATCAATATAATTTGCATGGAGAATATTGTGTGGACGGGCTCCTGCCTTCGCAGGAACACAGCTATTTGAAATTGTCGGCGTAGGCCTGAATTTTCAACGTCTTTTGCGGCGTTGCTATCACGGCATAATCAATCGCATATTTATCGGCATAGGCCTTGGCTTCATCGCAGGAACCGAATGTCAGACGCACCTGGCGCTGGGTATCGCCGGAACCGGCCCAACCGGTCAGGGGATCCGGCTTGCGCGCTTCTGCCGGCTCGAATTCGAGTATCCATTTATCGGTCAATGCCCTGCCCGACTGCATCGCGTTTCTTGGTTTTTGATAAATTCGTGCGGCCATTTTCTGTTCCTGTCGTGAACGGCGTCAATAAGCGCGGGAAATCGCAAATTCAACCGCTTCGGTCATCGCGTCTTTCGCTTTCCCGGATGGAAAAATTCCGAGTGCGTCGATTGAGCGCTGGCCATAGTGGCGAGCCCGCGACATCGTATCCGTCATCGCTTCCGTCGAGCGAATCAAATCCGTCGCCCGTGCGAGATCTTCGTCAGACGATTTATGGCCGATAATTGCATCTTTCCAAAATTTGCGATCTTCTTCGCTACCGCGGGCGTAGGCCAAAATGACCGGCAAGGTCACTTTCCCCTCGCGGAAATCATCACCGGCATCCTTGCCCATCGTTTCACGATCGGAGGAATAGTCGATCGCATCGTCGACGAGCTGAAATGCAATGCCCAAATTGCGTCCGTAGCTGTCCAGTGCCAGTTCGATTTCGTCATCGCATTCCGCGACGACAGCGGATATCCGACTCGCCGCGGCGAACAGCGCCGCGGTTTTCGCGCCAATGATATCGAGATAGCGGTCTTCGCTGGTCTCGATCTTGCGCTGGGCAGTCAACTGATTGACTTCACCTTCGGCGATCACCGCAGAAGCATTGGACAATATTTTCAAGACTTTGAGCGAACCGTCCTCAACCATCAGCTCGAATGACCGGCTGAACAGAAAGTCGCCAACCAGAACAGTGGCCGGGTTGCCGAAGATGAGATTGGCCGCTGTCTTGCCACGCCGCAAATCCGAACCATCAACCACATCATCGTGCAACAGGGTCGCGGTATGAATAAACTCGACGGCAGCGGCCAATTTGAAATGGCGGTCCCCCGGATATCCAATCAGCTTTGCTGCGGCCAACGTCAGCATCGGCCGCATGCGCTTGCCGCCACCGGCGATCAGATGTCCGGCAAGTTCCGGGATCAGGGGAATTTCGGATTGCATCCGATCCAGAATCACACTGTTAACCTGATTCATATCGCTGGCGACCAGCGATATGATGGGTTCAAGTGAAGGCGCGGTGTCGCGTCCGAGATGATGGATCGTTGCTGACATGTTGCACCGGATGTGGCAATTCACTAGGGATAAGGCAAGTGAAATAAGGCCCCTGGAGCTTGCAGACCGCGTAAGTGGGCAAAATTTACTGGCGGGCGGAAATCGGGCGACACATCATGGACGAAAAGCTGAAACAATATCGCGAAAGCATCAACAATATTGACGCCGCGTTGGTGTTCATGCTGGCCGAGCGATTCAAGGTCACCCAAGCGGTTGGCGAATATAAGGCGAAGAACAGCCTACCGCCGGCTGATGGTGCGCGTGAAAAGGAGCAGATCGCCCGCTTGCGCCAGCTTGCCAGCGATGCCAATCTGGATCCCGAGTTTTCCGAGAAATTCCTGCGCTTCATCATCGATGAAGTGATTCGACACCACGAACGGATCCGTGAACAAAGCTAGTTTATAGGGCCATTATCGGATCGTCAGACCGAGCTTGCCAGAAACCGTCCTGGCAATCAGGCTGCGGATCAGCGGTAATCTCGCAAAATGATGAATGATGATATCCCTGATCCAGGGTTTGATTACGCTGTCCGACTGATAAAGCGGTGTAAAAACCACGCTGAGGGCCTGATATAGTCGAATATGCGACAGGCGTGTCTGGCGGTATTTTTTGCTCGCTTCCAACAGCGAACCAGACTGTTCCAATGCCATCGCCAAAGCCGCCGCGTCTATCAGCGCCATATTGGCCCCTTGTCCGAGTTGAGGGCTCGTGCAGTGCCGACTGTCTCCGACCCGGATCAAGCGACCAGTCGATGAAGACGGCCCGTCCGTTCGGTGGTGGTAAACGGCGAGGCTCAAGTCTTCCATACATGTTAGCTGCGAAACGAAGGGTTCCGCTTCCGGCCAGAGATCGCAATAGTTTCTCCGGAACTGGTGAATGCCCGATTCGATTATGCTCTCAAGATTTTCCGGCTTTTCCGACCAGAAAATTGCAGCACCGGGATTACCGGATGCCGGGTTCAAACCGATCGGCATGATGCCCGCCATTTGACTGGCCCGATAATATCTTTGATCCAGAGCGTCCGGTATCAGCGCATGCTCGAGCGGCATATCGACCGTCGCCCAAAAAGCTCCATAGCTAAGCCGCATTGCCTTGCCTGAAGCCATCGGACTTCGCGCTCCGCTTGCATCGATCAGGAGATCGAAAGACATATCGGACGTTCCCGTTTCGAAGACCGGTGTAATAAGATTTTCGCTCTCTTGAACGCCGACCAGATTGCTATTGACCACAATCGGAACAGAAGCGGCCTCAACCGCTTGCAGCAGAACGGAAAACAGGCTGGCGCGGTGGATTCCCAATGCAGCTGTCCCTTGGCCTGTATTTGAATAGTGCATGTCGAGAGCGCGAAAATTATGTTGTACGGAGATACCGTGAAGCTGTCGCACCGGGCTGGCCAATGATTTTATGCGGTCCAGCAATCCCAACATATCGAGTATCGCCTGCCCCGAAGGCTGGATCAGCAATCCAGACCCCACTGGCAGCGGTTTTGCGAACCGTTCGAACACCGTTACCGCATGACCTTGGCGTTTGAGAAACAGAGCTGTGGCCAATCCGCCGGGTCCGCAGCCGGTTATCGCTATATTAAGTTTGCCAAGCATGACGATCGATTCTCCGGCGCTGTCAGGAGAGGAAATTAGACAATTTGCGCTTCCGCCTTTGGTAGCCGCAATCGCACCAGCAGGCCGCCCAGATCTTCGCTTTCTTCCAGCGATACCGAGCCATCATAGATTTCCGCAACATCCCGGACAATCGCCAGTCCGAGCCCCGTCCCCGGCTTGCCGCTATCGAGCCGGGCTCCGCGATCAAATATCCGCTGCCGGTCTTTTTCCGGAATGCCGCGACCATCGTCTTCGATCTGCAGTTCGACGAATGCGTCATCGCTTTCGACGGTGATAAACACACTGCCGCCGCCATATTTGGCGGCATTTTCGACGAGGTTGCCGATCATTTCATCCAGATCCTGACGCTCAACAGAGGCGACGGCTTCCTTGTCACCGTCAATATCGATCCGGACATGGGGATAGAGTCGGCCCACCGCGCGTTCGACAGCTTGCAGGCTTTGCCAGACCTTTGCCCTGCTGTGCACTTGACCTCGCCTGCCGACCGCCCGGGCGCGAGCGAGATGGTGATCAACCTGCCGCCGCATGACACCCGCTTCGCGAATCACCGTATCAGCCAGATCATCGGCTTTCGCCGTGGCGCTGTTCATTATAACGGTCAGCGGCGTTTTCAAAGCATGGGCGAGATTACCGGCGTGACGCCGCGCCTCCTCTGCCTGTCTCTCGTTGTGATCGAGCAATGCATTCAGTTCGTCGACCATCGGCGTCACCTCGATCGGCATCGGCTCCACCACCCGGCGCTGCTGGCCAGTCCGCATGGCCGCAATGGCAATGCGGATCTTGCGCAGCGGCCAAAGGCCATAGAGCGTTTGTAGCGCCGCCATCCCGATCAGCCCAAGCGCCAGGATCAGGAAGCTGTTGACCAGTATGGAACGGATATTGGCAATCTGGGCATCCAGCCCGTCGCGGCTTTGCCCGACCTGGAACAGCCACTTTGTATCGGAATCCGGGAGGATGATACTGCGCTCCAGCATCCGCAACGGTTCGTCCGGAAACTGGTCGCTGTCATATATATGGGTTTCGCGGTCGTCATGACTGATATTCGATTGCAGCGTACGGTCCCAGAGCGAGCGGGACGGAAAGTCATCATGGCCTGCGCCGCTGATCTGCCAGTAGAGGCCGCTGTTCGGCTCTAGAAAGCGCTGGTCTCCCAGAGGACGGTTCAAAAAAACCTCTCCATCCGGACCGATCTCGGCGGAGGCGATCATCGCCGTCAGTACATATTCCAGCTGATTGTCGAAATTGCGGGTCACCGCGTCGTTCAGAACACGGTCCAGAGCGAGGCCGCCGCCAAATAGCAAGACGACAATCCAGACAGCAGCAATACCGGTCATTCTCCGGCCCAGCGAGCCAGTGGTCTGGGTGCCTAGCCGGGAGTGGGGTGTTGCTGCCTTTTCATCGACTGGACTATCTATCGGACGGGATTCATTCAGGCTTCGGGATCCTCTAGACTATAGCCAAGCCCCCTGATTGTCGAAATGACCTCGGCGCCCAGTTTCTTGCGGATGCGGGTCACGAACACCTCTATAGTGTTGGAATCCCGGTCAAAATCCTGATCGTAGATATGTTCGATCAGTTCGGTCCGGGATACAACCTTGCCCTTGTGATGCATCAGATAGGAAAGCAGCTTATATTCCTGCGCAGTCAGCTTGACCGGGCTGCCGTCCAGCGTGACTTTCCCCGACCGTGTATCAAGCCGCACGGCACCGGCGGTCAGTTCGGATGATGCGTTGCCCGAAGCGCGGCGAATCAGCGCGCGCAATCGGGCGATTAATTCTTCGGTCTGGAACGGCTTGGCGAGATAATCATCGGCGCCGGCATCGAGTCCGGCCACTTTATCCGACCAGCTGTCCCGGGCGGTCAGCACCAAAACCGGAAAATTCCGCTCTTCCTTGCGCCAGCGGTCCAGCACCGTCAGGCCGTCGATTTCCGGCAGACCGAGATCCAGAATGACAGCGTCATAGTCCTCTGTCGATCCCATGAAATGGCCGTCTTCGCCGTCTGTCGACAGATCGATGGCATAGCCGTTGGCCTCCAATGTCGATTTGAGCTGCTGTCCGAGCGTGGGTTCGTCTTCAACAATCAAGACGCGCATGCTTGTCCTCCGAAAAAGTGCTTTTCTGTGGCATAGCCTATATCACCATCCCGAAACCGCACAATGTTTTAGAAAATCTGGAAATCGCCGCTGTCGCTCAGCGGGTCTGGCGCAAAATCGACCCTGTTCTGCCATCTACATCGACGAATATCACGCGTCCATCGCGGATAAATTTCAGGCGATAGACCTGAGCGGCAGGATCAAATTCGGGGCCGATATATTCGCTGTCCGCCATCCTCGGCAAAACGCTGTTCTCAATCGAGCGGATTGATTTCACTTTGCCGGCCATCATCTGGGCGCGAGCCTCATCCTGCTCGCCACGACGATCCTTGGCCGATGCCGTTTGTGGCAGCAGCGCAATACCGCAGAGCGAGAGAAGACAGGAAAAGATGAATTTCTTCAGCATGATCGCTTCTCTAAACTCTGCGGTTTTAACATGAGGTGAATGGCGGGATAAGGCTCCCGCCGATTCTATCAGCGAGTCATTTCAAAGGTAATGTTCAACGAAACGACGGTACCCACCTGGCCAGGCTCAACGGGAGGGGATGCGCTCGCCTCGGCCATGACTTTTCCCCTCATCATCGGTGCCTCTGACTGATTTGAGATGCCTTCGCTAATCGAGAGCACCCGAACACCGGTATATCCTTCGGATCGCGCGTAGCTCATCGCCCGCGCTTTGGCACTGGCCAGCGCGCGCTCCCGCGCCACGTCCTTCAACTTACTGTCATCGCTGATCGAAAAAGACGGGCCATTTAAATTGGTCGCGCCGCTGCTGACGATCGCGTCAAGAATTTTGCCCAGCTTTGAAATGTCGTGAACCGTCGCCGAAACCTGGTTTGAAACGACATAGCCAACGAAATTATTTTTGCGGCTTTCCTGATCATAGTCATAATCCGCCCGCAGATTTATTCCGGTGGTCTGAATGTCTTTTTCGGCGATACCAAGCGCCTTGAGACGCTCGACCACTTTTCGCGCCTGCGCGGAATTTTCACTCAGCGCCTGAGAGGCCGTTTTTGCCTTCGTTTCAACACCGGTACTGAATGTAGCGGTGTCAGGCGCGCTATCCACTTGTTCGGAAACGCTAAGCTCGATCACCGGATTTTGGGCAACAATCTCGACATTCGCGGCTTGCGCAAGATTTGCCGGAACCAGAATCAGGGCTGCACCAGCCATTAGAATTGAAAGTCTCATAATATTTTCCATTTATTCAATTTGTTATAGGCACTGCTGTCTGAACGGCAGCTAAATAGCTCTGTCGAATCTTGCCAGTCTTTTCTCCGGGCCGCCCATCGCCAATCCTGTGGCCATCAATCTCGACGACCGGCATGATCAGAAGGGTTGATGAGGAAATGGACGCTTCGGCTGCCTGCTTTGCCTCATCGATGGAAAAAGGCCGCTCCTCTACCGTCAGTCCCATTGCTTTTGCCTGAGCGAGCATTTCGATCCGGGTCACGCCAGGCAATATCCTGCGGTCGAGCTGGTGCGAGATCAGCACGCCCTCCTGACTTATGATATGTGCATTTTGCGACGTACCCTCGGTCACAAGATCGTCCCTTGTCATCCAGACATCATCGACACCTGCAGCTTCTGCCTCCATTTTCATCAGTGAAGCATAAAGCAATTGGGTGGTTTTGATATCGCAGCGTTGCCATCGCAGATCCGGCCGGCTGATGATCCGCATCCCGCGTGCCGCCATCGGATTTTCGATCAGAGTTCGTTGTTGAGCGAAAGCAAATATGGTCGGAGCCGTGTCTGGCGCCGGCCAGCGATAGTCCCGCTCATGCATGACCCCGCGCGATACCTGAAGATAGATCACACCTTCCTGCACGCCGTTGTCGGCCACCAGTTTTTGAGCAATCGCTGACCATTCAGCGTAGGCATTGATCGAAAGCTCTCCAAGCGACCGTTCCAGACGGGTAATATGGCGCTCCATATCGATGAGCTGACCGTCGATGACCGAAATCACTTCGTAGACGGCATCTGAAAATAACACGCCGCGGTCATATATGGAGATTTTTGCGGCGGACTTGGAAATATAATCGCCGTTCAGATACACGATACGCACAGTCCGCTCCCGTCGCCAAAATTGTCAAGCTGAGCCCTACCAATCCCATCTGCCCCAGCACGTCAATGATCTTTGTTCACAAGAGAAGGCTTGAGCCAGAGCCCGCTTGCCCCTAACGCCCGGTAACGATGTCACAGCCCCCGATTTTTTCCTATGAGAATCTCTCACTCCACCAGGGGGAAGGATGGCTGTTCCGCGATCTCGACTTGCATGTTGGTCCACGCGACCGGCTGGCACTCATTGGCCGCAACGGAGCCGGTAAGACAACGTTGTTGCGGCTGATTACCGACGAAATTGAATCCGACAAAGGCAAGAGAGTCATCCAGCCGGGCGTTAATATCGTGATGCTGGAACAGGAGCCGGATTTCACACCATTTGCAACATTGCGCGATTTTGCCGTTTCCGGCGAGATGGGCCCCGCTTTGCATGAAGTCGAGGCCATTGCAGACCAGTTGGGAACCGACCTTTCAACCCGCGCGGACAAGGCGAGCGGCGGCGAAAAACGGCGCGCCGCGCTGTGTCGGGCTCTCGCTTCGGAGCCAGATTTATTGTTGCTGGACGAACCGACAAACCATCTGGATCTCGGTGCGATCGACTGGCTGGAAGAATGGCTGGGGCGATATAAGGGCGCATTTATAACGATCTCGCATGACCGTACTTTTCTGACCCGATTGACCAAACAGACCTTATGGCTGGACCGCGGAACGATCCGGCGGCTGGAAGTGGGGTTTGGCGGCTATGATGCCTGGATGGAAAAGATTTACGCCGACGAGGCGCGCTCGGCGGAGCGGCTCGACGCCAAGCTGAAGCTGGAGGCCCACTGGTTGGAACGCGGCGTCACTGCCCGGCGCAAGCGCAATCAGGGACGGCTTGAAAAGCTGTGGGAAATGCGGGCACAGCGCGCGGCAATGATCGGCCCGGCCGGTGCTGCCAAGCTGCAAGCCGAAAGCGATGACAGTCGAACCAAATCGGTTATCACCGCGACCAATATATCGAAGTCATTCGGCGAAGGCGACGACAAACGCGTCATCATCCGCGATTTCTCTTTACGGATCCAGCGTGGCGACCGGATCGGGATCGTCGGAGCCAATGGCGCGGGCAAAACCACCTTGCTGAAAATGCTGACCGGGGAGCTCGAGCCAGACACCGGCAGTGTTGCGCTCGCCAAGACGCTCAATGGCGTTTTCATCGACCAGCAACGGAGCCTGCTGACACCGGACAAACGGGTTCGCGACGTACTGGCAGACGGTAGCGACTGGATTGATGTCCGCGGCACCAAAAAACATGTGCAAGGCTATCTGAAGGAATTTCTGTTTGCGCCCAGTCTGATCGACGCAAGGGTCGGCACCTTGTCAGGCGGCGAGCAATCGAGACTTCTACTGGCGCGCGAATTTGCTCGCATGTCCAACCTGCTCGTGCTCGACGAACCGACCAACGACCTGGATCTTGAAACGCTTGATTTGCTGCAGGAAGTCATTGCCGATTATGAAGGCACAGTGCTGCTGGTCAGCCATGACCGTGACTTTCTGGACCGCACTGTGACCGTCACCCTTGGCCTCGATGGCAGCGGTAAAGTCGATGTGATCGCCGGCGGTTACGCAGAATGGGAAGCCAAGCGCAAGCAGGACGATTCTGACCAGAAGAACGCATCCAAACCTGCCTCCGCGAGTCCTCGTCCAGCCTCTCGCTCCAGTAGTCCGAGCAAGAAGCTGAGCTATAAAGACCAGCGCGACTATGATCTGCTGCCAGAGCGGATCGAATCGATCGACAAGCGGATCGGGGAGATCGAACAAACACTCGCTGATCCCAACCTGTATAGTCGCGATTTTGAACGGTTTGACGCATTGACGAAAGAAAATACGGGCCTGATCGAAGAAAAAGAGGCCGCTGAAATGCGCTGGCTTGAGCTGGCAGAAGAGGTCGAACGGCTGGCCCAGGCGGATTAGCCCGGCAACCGATAGAAATCGACCAGCCTATCGAGCGCGATTTTCAAGACCAGCTTGCCCGACCGCGCAGGCCAGCCCAGATTTTTTTCAGCTACTGGCGTGCCCTCCCCGCCGCAAATGATCCGCCAGGCGATATCCGACAGATCACTGCCAAGATGGTTGATGGCCTCGGTAAAACGCTGTTTCGCGACGAGCTGGGCCTCGGTTTCGTTCAGAACGACCGGGATATTGCGACGTTTTCCTCCGGAAATGGGCGCCGCATCCCAGCACATTGTGATCCGGGGGGCGAGATGAGCTCTTTCCCAATCGGCCCGCAACTTCTCGCCTGCGTCGAACTGCCGATCGGTCAGATGGCCTCTCGCATGAAGCCAGCCCAAAGGCGATTCTGCCAGATTGACGGTAACGCTGCGCGCACGCCCAGAGTTGCGTTTTCGCGCATTCCGGTCTTCGCCATCTTGCGGTAATGCACGTTCGGCAAGCAATCGCGGATCAGTGTAAGCCGCGGCTTGTTTGGTTTTTCTTTTTGCCATAATATCTCCTAAATGGAACTAAATCTACTTGCCATTGCCGGTGGATTGTAGGAAAGTAAAAAACCAAATAGGTTGGAGACCGAAAATGATCAGCCGTATCAGAGATGTTCGGAAGGCAAAAGGACTGACTCTCGATGAAGTTGCCAAGAGATGCGAACCACCGACCACGGCTCAAACCATCGGCAGGCTGGAGACCGGCACAAGAACCTTGTCACTTAGCTGGCTGAACCGGATTGCCGACGCCCTGAGCGTGGACAGCGCAGCGCTGGTATCACTCCCGGATCAGGAAGAACTGCCGGTTGCCGCAATTCTGGACCATAAAGGCGCGCACGCTCTCAGCAATGTTGAATATATCTACCAACCGCCATTCGAGCCGGAGATGGTCGCGCTTCGCGTCAAGAGCAGCATCGGTGATTATCGCGCAGGCGATGACGTATGGCTGTCGCGGCGCGTACCCGAACAATATGGCAGCGCCGTCAATCGGGACATATTGGTCCCTCGCCCGGCGGGTCGCTATCTGTTCGGGAGACTGATCGGTCGCGAGGACAACCGTTTGCAAATACTTCCGCTCGGCAGCGGCACGCGCCAGCAGATTGTCAGCGATCCTGAATGGATCGGCGTCGCAGTCCGTCTGGTAAGGGAGCTTTAGGGCCTGTGTGCTAAGGACAGCTCCCATGACCCGCCCTCTCAACATCCTGACACTATCGACGTTGTTCCCGAATGCGGCCGCGGCCAATTTCGGGATATTTGTTGAGCGGCAAACCGCCGAACTGGCAAGCCGCCCGGAAGCAGATGTCACGGTTATCAACCCCATAGGCATACCGCCTTGGCCTTTGAACAAACACAAGCAATATAGCGCGTTAAACGCTCTCGCAGAGCATGAATCGTGGCATGAGCTTGATGTTTACCGCCCCCGGTTCAAGCTCATCCCGAAGATCGGCGGCCCCAACAATCCTCGTCGCATTGCCGCCGCGATAATGCCATTGGTGAAGGCGCTGCACGAACAGCGACCATTTGATATAATTGACGCAGAGTTTTTCTATCCAGACGGGCCTGCAGCAATGCGGCTGGCTGATGCACTGGACATCCCGTTCACGATCAAGGCACGCGGCGCTGATATCCATCATTGGGCCAGCGAGCAACAATGTCGTGCCCAGATATTACGGGCGGCCGAGAAAGCCAGCGCACTGCTGGCGGTCTCGGAAGCACTGAAAAGTGATATGATGGCTTTGGGCATGGATGGTAAGAAGATTACCGTCCATTATACGGGCCTGGATCAGGAGCGTTTTGTACCCGTTGACCGGGCGGCAGCGAAAGACGAGCTGGGCGTCAGCGGGCCTTTGTTTATAAGCGCGGGCGCACTCATTCCCCGCAAGAACCAGGATCTGGCGATCCGTGCGATGACGAGTTTTCCCGACGCCACATTGATGCTCGCCGGGAAGGGCGAAGAAGAACAGAATTACCGCGCATTGGCGAAGCAGCTTGGCGTCTCAGACCGGATCCGCTTTCTGGGGAGCGTCGCACATGAGCAGCTGGCCTATCTCACCGCTGCAGCGGACATTTCCATATTGGTGTCGAAATCCGAAGGACTTGCCAATGCGTGGGTAGAGGCGCTCGCCTGCGGGACCCCCGTGATCATCAGCGAGGCCGGCGGTGCCCGGGAACTGCTGTCCAGCAGCAGAGCCGGGCGGATCGTCGATCAGTCTGTCGAAGCGATCGTCGAGGCTGCTCAAGCGATCCTGGCCGAACCGCCCGAACAGCAGCTGGTGCGATCATCGGTCAGCCGGTTCAGCTGGCAGAATAATGGTGACCAGCTATTGGCGATATTGCGCAATGCCGCGGGAGCGGTCTAGGCGAGCGGCAAAAAGGCGCCGATGATCCAGCGTTCCTCGGCGCGCAGCACACCCCAGGTTCGCGCTGCGGCACGGCTGTCCATTACCTCAAGCCCCATGCCGGCGGCCTCGACTTCCCGCCGGAACGCCGCAGGCGGTTGCAGCATCGATGCGCCGCTTCCCAGCAGAATAAACTCGGGTTTCGGCGACAGGTTGAGGTTCGATAATATCTCGCCCAGATCCAGCCGGTCAAGCCCTGCTCCGGTCCAGCCGAGCGCCTGTTCGGGCGAAATCAGCAGCCCCTGCTCAAACCGCTGGTCACCGACCTTGTAACCCTGGGGCGTGAAGCCGGTGACAACCGGGCCGATAAATTCGACATCCTTGCGCAGCTCTACCAAAGCTCAGCCAATCTGTTCCGGCCCGCCCATTTTCTCCGCTTTGTCATTAGCGGACTCGGCTGGCACAAATGTGTCCGGGCCAACCTTGAGCCAGATCAGGATCGGAGCGGCCATATAGACCGAGCTGTAGGTACCGACGAAAACGCCGAAGAACATCGCGACCGAGAAACCGAAAATCACATCCGGTCCCCACAGGATCAGGGCGCCGAGCGCGATCAGCATCGTCAAGCTGGTCATCACCGTTCGCGCCAGCGTCTCGTTAACCGATAGGTCCAGCAAGGCGATAATATCCATCTTGCGATATTTTTTCAGATTCTCGCGAATACGGTCAAACACCACGATTGTGTCGTTGAGTGAGTAGCCAATGATGGTCAGCAGCGCCGCGACGATATTGAGGTTGAACTCCATCTGGGTCAGCGCGAACAGGCCAAAGGTCAGCGCGACATCGTGGACCAGAGCGAAGAGCGCACCGACGCCAAACTGCCATTCAAAGCGAACCCAGATATAGATGGAAATGGCGATCACCGCGAACAGCAGGGAATAGGCACCAGTTTCAAAAAGCTCCGACGATACTTTGCCGGAGACCGACTCGACACCATCGATCCGTACATCGGGATGGTCGGCCTTGATCGTTGAGACGATCTTCTCCGTCATTTCATTGGCTGCTTCCGGCCGAGATTCCGCTTCGGCAGGCAGCCGCATGCGGATCGAGACCTCATTCGCGTCCCCGAACCGCTGGATCGTTGCTTCGCCGTAGCCAAGTCCGCCGATGCGATCGCGCAACTCGGAAATCGGAGCCGTTTCGGTTTCCGTGAAAGTCGCCTGGATCATCTGACCACCGACGAAATCGACGCCGAAATTCAACCCCTTGGCCGCGACCAGTCCGATCGAGGCGATGATCGTCAATATGCTGAATGCCATGGCGATATTCCGCCATTTCAGGAAGCCGATATTGGTATCGTCCGGGACGAGTTTCAAAAGTCTCATATTACCAACTCCTGCGGACGGGCCCGGCGGACCCAGAGCGCCACAAACATGCGGGTTACGACCACAGCGGTGAAGACGGACGAAGCGATGCCGATCATCAGCACGACCGCAAATCCCTTGACCGGTCCGGAACCGAACATGAACAGCAAGACGCCAGCGATGATATTGGTGATATTGGCATCCATGATTGCTCTGGATGCTTCCTTATAGCCGACCTCGATCGCCTGCACGACCCTTCGCCCTCGCTTGCGTTCTTCGCGTATTCGTTCGTTGATCAGCACATTGGCGTCAACCGCTGACCCGACGGTTAGCACAAAGCCGGCAATACCCGGCAGCGTCAATGTAGCGTTAAACAAGGCCATGACACCGACGATGATGAACAGGTTCAGGGCCAGCGCTATATTGGCATACATGCCAAAGCGACCATAGGTGACGACCATGAAGGTGAGCACGGCGACGGTGGCGATGATCGCGGCAATCATCCCCTTGTCGATCGAGTCCTTGCCAAGATCGGGACCGACCGTCCGCTCCTCGACGATCTTCAGCTCCACCGGCAGCGCACCGGATCGCAGAGCGATCGCCAGCTGATTGGCGCTTTGCACGGTAAAGTTCCCGGAAATCTGGGCGGAGCCTCCGAGGATTGGCTCGTTGATATTTGGCGCGGACAACACTTTGCCATCGAGAATGATCGCAAAGGGTCGACCGACGTTATTCTGTGTCAGACGGGCAAATTTCGAACCGCCCTCGCTGTCGAAGGTAATATTGACCACGGCAGCGTTGGTCTGCTGGTCAAAGCCCTGCCCTGCATCGGTCAGCTTGTCACCGCTGATGCCGCCCAGCCGTTTGACAGCAATGTTCGGAACGCCGGACGGATTATCGGGATAGGGAAAAATCTGGCTGCCGACCGGCGCGCGACCAGCGGCCACGGCATTGGGATCGGCTTCAAAGTCAACCAGCTTGAATTCCAGCTTCGCGGTTTGTCCAAGCAAAGCCTTCAGCGCCGCTGGATCATCCAGTCCAGGCACCTGCACCACGATGCGGTTATCGCCCTGGCGGATGATGGTCGGCTCGCGGGTCCCCATTTCGTCGATCCGGCGGCGGATCACGTCAGTCGCAGTTTCCATCGCATTTTCGACGGCATTTTCCAGACCCGCTTCGGTGGGGGTCAAAACAAAGCGCGTATCGTCGCGCACCTCGATATTCCAGTCGCGCTGACCGGTCAGCCCGGCACCGCTCGTCAGCGGTACAATTGCGTCACGGGCGGCATCCACCTGCGTGCTGTCCCGTACCATGAAGCTGAGCACGCCGTCGCGACGCGAGATATCGCCAATGCTGATGCGCGGCGATGCCCGGCGCATTTCCGCGCGCACCGACTCTTCCATGGTTTCCAGCCGGGCCTTTGCGACATCGGCTGGATCGGCTTCCAGCAAGATGTGGCTGCCGCCCTGGAGATCGAGACCCAGATTGATCGTTTCATCCGGCAAAAAGCTCGGCCAATATTTGTGACTTTCCCCGACCAGCAGGCTGGGGATTGCCATCAGCACACCAAAGGCCAGCAACAGGGAAATGGAAATGACTTTCCATCGCGGGAAATCGAGCATTGAAATTAACTTTCTATATCACTGCGTTCAGTCGTTCGCAGGTTTGGCTCCGCCGCGCGGCATCACATCCGACAAAGTGGCCTTGACCGCTTTCACGCGAACCCCGTTGGCAATTTCAACCTCGACATATTCATCATCGACCTTGACTGCCTTGCCCACCAAACCGCCACCAGTGACAACCTGATCATTCTTCTGAACCGCACCAATTTTCGTCTGATGCTCTTTCATTTTCTTTTGCTGGGGGCGAATCAGCAGGAAATAGAAAACGGCAAAAATCAGCACCAGCGGCATGACCGAAATCAGAAATCCCCCGGCACCGCCGGTGCCTGCTGCTGCGGATAATATGGAAATACTTGTCATGAATTCGTCCCGATAATTGCAATTGTGATGTGAGGTGTCCGGGCCTGTCTTTCAAGGCCCCGGACGGCCGACCCCGATGATGCGCGCGCTTATCACGCAGTTCGCCAGCGCGCAATGAAATCCGTATTTCGGAAAGGTTGGAATCACGGCGCAAACGACTTGCCAAGACCCGCGCACCGCCATATATGCCCAGCCTCGGTCGGGACGTAGCGCAGCCTGGTAGCGCATCACACTGGGGGTGTGGGGGTCGGAGGTTCGAATCCTCTCGTCCCGACCAGTTTTCAGCCATTTTTTAAAATGCTGAATTCTTATATCACTGCTGTAAGTGCAATGTAAGTGCAGATTTTCTGTTTTTGTTCTCCAAAGCATCACCATCATCCCGGGGATCATCATCGGAGGAATATTTGCGCCAACCAGATAGGTTCTTCAAATATGAGATCGCCTGAATTGGAATAGTGCCAAACATCACCATCCGGACACTTGCCGCAAATACTAACTTTTAATCAGTAGGTCGCTGGTTCGAACCCAGCAGGGCTCACCATAATACGTTGAAGATAAACGATTTTCTGACAGAATGATATTCGAAGTTGCAATATTTGCAACTTGGGTAGCATTTTGGGTAGCAAATGGAAGAAATTCCAATATTCGAAGAACTGATGATGGACCAGTTCTTTCAAAGGTAGGGAATACAACAGCGTTGATTGCTAAACCAACGAACCATCCAACCCAAAACAGTGATAAATGTAAAAACGATTTCCGGTAGCGGCGCCTGCTACCATTTCTCGTCGCGAGTAAACTCGACTGCGGTCGCGTCAAGATCTTTCGCCAATTGATTGAACTCACGATATGCTCCAAGGCGCTCTAGACCATCAAGTCGCTGATCGCCGGAAAGGCGGTCCATGCGGGTTCGAATTAGCGCCGCCACAATTTTCAATGTTGCTGGATCTGGCTTGGTCATAGTTGCGTTGTATCACGATTCAAATTGCGATGCGAACAAGAGCTTTAGGTGTTCAGCGAAACAACACCAGAGGGCAGACGAATAAGATGTGTCATGGTAATCTTTTTTTCTGACAAAAATAAACACTGATTGAACAATCCTGGCTAAAGATGATCGCGTTATCCTGAGCAGTCGATGCTGGGGGGGATCGGAGGTTCGAATCCTCTCGTCCCGGCCAGTTTTCAGCCATTTTTTCAAAATGCTGAATTCTTATATCACCGCTGTAAGTGCAATGTAAGTGCGGATACTCTCTTTTTGTTCTCATCGCACCCTATGGATTTCACGCTCATTCTAGAACATGGTCAAAAAGATCAACCAAATAGGTTCAATTGAAAACAATTTCAATTGAGCGATCTTGGCATGACAAATCAGGCTTTCCTATACTATTTTCAGAAAGTGGCAGTCGCACGTCAGGCTTGAACGACCTGCTGGTCGATCACACCACATGGGGATGAGCCGTCAATTCCGCGCCCTTCGATGCGAATAGGGTCACCAAAAGACAGGAACGGCGTTGTGGCTAGGCCCTTGTCGCGGATCACCTCGATCGCACGAACCTCTGAAATACAGCTTGATCCGACTTCTGTATAGTTTGAATCGGAAACGGTACCCGACTCAATAATCGTTGCCGCTACCAGATCGCGCGTCAATGCAGCATGAGCAACCAGTCCCTGGAAACCAAAATCCATGGCTGCACCAAAACGTTCACCGTACAAGTCAATTTATAAGTCGTGTCAAACACGCCATCTTTCTAGACTTCACCCAGTTCATCGGGTGTCACCGCAAAGGGCACCATCGAACAGGCCGGTTTTGCCTGCACCCAACCAAAGCCGGTTGCCATTTCTATCGGAGCAATCGCGCGCAAAGAGCAGTCGTTGATTTTGACGATTAGTCTGATGTGTTTCGTTGCGTCCGTAGCGCATGTTCCCATTGGAACATGATCTACAATAACACCGAACTCGCCTTCAAAATCAATACCATGTTCGATAGTGGGCAACGACACATCTTCGGTCGGGCCGAAAAACCGATCCGAACACCCTGATACATGAGCGGTTTGTCGGTATTGATTGGATCCAGACCAAACGCGACTTGCATAAGGTCTCCATGAGTTGAAAAGGCAGAGCCGTCGAGCCATTGCCAGCTGCGCGGCATCAGCGCAGCACAGTCGGTGGTCGCAAACTCTTCACCTTCCCCCGAAAAAAGGCGATCAAGTGCTTTGGCAACGCTCGGCTGAACCACTTGCCAGTCACCGAAAACAGCGAGCAAATTGGTTGCCGGACCATCGACCCGAAAAACAGCGCCTCCTGCATCACCGTCCGCTCGCCCATCATCGCAGCATCTCCCGCCTCTACAGGAATGCTGAATCGCATCTCTACAATGCTGACAAGACCGAGTTTTTCAACACAACCCGCCCTCTTGTCGGTCGGTCGACCACCTCTTCGGTATTCTTACAAGCAAACACAATCCGCGCTGGGAGATTCTCGGTAGTCTCGGGCGCTATGCCGTCCAACGGCTACATGGCGCAGTGTAGATCATATCCGCTGTATATAAGGATGAGGATATCTACTCTATCCACGTCGTACATCCCGTTAAGCAACTTCTAGCCGCGGATGACTGCCTGATTTATGCTCCGGCAGGAGTCGATCGCTAGCAACGCCAATAACTGGCTTATACCAAAAAAGGGAGCGAGTGGCCCCAGCCACTCGCTCCAGCTGATCCTATGGGAGAGAAGGATCAGAACCAGTTAGATTTTGGGATCTGACGTGTTCAGCACACCCTTAGATTCCCAACCATTTTTTCCATCGCGGTTCGTATGATGGTCAAGTCTGCTTTGGAAATGCCTTTGAACATCTTCTGATAAACGGCGTTGGCTTCTTTCCGAAGTTCCGGAATAATGTCGATTGCCTTTGGACGCAGGAATATCCGCCAGACACGCCGGTCATCTTCTGCGGACCGACGTTCGACAAATTCCAGTTTTTCAAGATGATCAATCGTCAATCCGATCGTAGCTCGTTCCAGTTCTAGGCAAACTGCCAGCTCGGTTTGCGTCATTCCCTCGGTCTTGATCAGATAGGCCAATGTTCTCCACTGGGTGCGGGACAAGCCGAACTGGGCAATCGATTCATCAAATGACTTGCGCAGGACTCGCGGTACTTCCTCCAGCAAAAACGCAAACTCATCGGTCTCATTCAGGAAGCCGTCTTGCGCGTTTGCGCTCATTGTAGCTGTTTCGGTTGTCATGATAGTGACCATATCGTAAATTCAATATAATATAAAGCCCTTTACTGCATAAATGCCGTCAAGGCGACACGCTCCCGCGATTACTCCATGTAGGTTCACGGGTTGGGGCTGAAGCCAGCTTTGTTTGGGTTAGTATGCTTGTCGAGATAATTGAGGATCACGTCGTCGGTGATATTGCCTGAGGTGGTCGAGAAATAGCCTCGTTGCCAGAAGCGCTGGCCCCAGTAGCGTTTGCGGATATGCTCGAACTCCTGCTGTATCTTGCGCGATGAGCGTCCCTTTGCCCGGCGCACGAAGTCGCTGACTGCAATATGGGGCGGGATCTCGACAAACATATGCACATGATCGCGTGACAGAACGCCATGGATGATCTTCACGCCCAGTTCGCTGCAGACCTGCCGGATGATCTCCCGCACCCGCAGGCGGACCTCCCCATGCAGCACCTTGAAGCGGTATTTTGGAGTCCGGACAATATGATAATGATGATGAAAAGCCGTGTGGCTCCCGCATGAATATGGCATGAGCACAACCCTCGAGAAAATGACTTCGTCTGCGAGCGGGTCATTTTCTGGAGGATAGTGCTGAGCAAACAATAACGGCTGAAGCCTTCTACCAGCTATAAGCTGGTGAGTTTCCTTCAAAGGCGAGACATTAAATAACTTTACTGTTTGGGGCGCCGGAAGCTAGGGGGTAGTCCCATGTATTGCGAAACAGTCAGCATTGAAGGAGCTGGAGGCTTGACCCTCACAGCCGAAGCCAACGGCGAGAGTGGTGCGATGCCCGTCCTGCTCGCTCATGGTGGTGGGCAAACACGTCGTGCATGGAAGAACGTGGTCGGCGACCTTGCGGAGGCGGGTTTCCACGCAATCGCCATCGACATGCGGGGCCACGGCGACAGCGAATGGGCAGCCGATGGCGCTTACGAAACACACGATTTCGCGTCCGATCTGGTCGCCATCGTATCACGGATGGAGCGCAAGCTTGCGCTGGTCGGGGCGTCGCTGGGCGGAATGGCCGGTATACTCGCCGAAGGGGATTTGGCGCCCGGCAGCTTCGCTTCCCTGACACTTGTCGACATCGCACCGCAGATGGAAGTAAGCGGGGTCAACCGCATTGTCGGATTTATGGAAGAGCATATCGAAACCGGTTTCGCCTCGCCCGAAGAGGCGTCGGAAGCGATCGCGCGTTATATGCCCCTTCGACGCAAGCGGTCGAGCGGCGAAGGGCTGCGTAACTATCTACGACACAAAGCCGATGGGCGGTATTACTGGCATTGGGATCCAGCCTTTATCCTTAGCAGCAGGACGGTCAGCAAACGCGATGAAGGGCGCCATCAACGCCAATTTGAAGCATTAAGCCAGGCGACCCAGAACCTCACCTTGCCGGTCCATCTCATTCGCGGCGGTTCGAGCGACCTCGTTTCCGAAGACGCGGTGGAGCATCTACGCGAACTTGCGCCGCATGCGGAATATACCGACATCGCCGGCGCCACTCACATGGTTGTGGGCGATGCGAACGATTCGTTTTCTCACGCCATTCTCGATTTCCTGAAACGACATCACTCCATGCGGGGGCGAGAAACATGAGCGAGGCGCCAGCGCGAATAGATCGGGCACGCATAGAGGAAATTCTCCGTATCGCGCCTTTCCATGCGTGGCTCGATCTGAAGGTTAGGTCGCTGACTCCGCAGCGGCTGGAGCTCGAAATGCCATGGCGCGACGAAATCGTTTCCAATCCTATAATCGGATCGGCCCATGGCGGCGTACTTGCGTCTCTGATCGACCTGACCGGTTTCTACGCCCTCATTGCACAGGGCACGAAAGTAAAGGCTACTGCCGATCTGCGGGTCGATTATCATCGCCCGGCAACCTCAGGCCCGCTCGTCGCAACCGGTTTGATTGTGAAAGTCGGTCAGCAAATTTCAGTGGCCGAAACCAGCGTTACCGGGCCGAATGAAAAATTGCTCGCTAGCGGGCGCGGTGCCTATATATGCGGTGACCTGTAGGGTCGGCATCTAGGATGGCGCCTGCCATCCCAGGCCGAGCGATTTTTGCACCGCAATCCACGCAAGAGTAAGGGCAGCTCTGCCCCGGGCCAAGTCCGTATTGGCCTTCTCCTGCTCGCGCAAAGTCCGGTTGAGATCGATGCGCGAGATCGCCCCCGACTCAAAGCGCTGCCGGTTGAGATCCGCCGATTTATCGGCATGTCGCTTGACCTGGATCAAAGCCGCCAGCGCAGCGCGCTGCTGCGCGAAACGGGCTAAGGCGCGCTCGGCATCCTGCAAAGCTGCAAGCACGGTCTGCCGGTAATTTGCAGCAGCCTCGCGGCGAGCCGCACCTGCCCGGTCGATCGACGCGTCGACCCTTCCGAAATCAAGGAAATTCCATTGCAGGCGCGGAATCGCAATGGCAGAAAACTCGCCTACGTCGAAGATATCTTCCGGCGAGGTTCCCCCCAGCCCGAGGATGCCCATGAACGAGAGTTTCGGAAACTTCGCAGCCTCGGCCACACCGACCCGCGCCGTCGCGGCGGCCAAGGTGCGTTCAGCGGCGCGGATATCGGGCCGCCGCGCGATGAGACTAGCGGGATCACCTACCGCCACTCTTTCGGGCGGCAGGGGGATCTCGCCAATCGGTGCAACTTCGAGAGAAGGCGCTCCCGGAGCGCGCCCGGTCAGAACGGCGAGCGCATCGAGCAACACGGCCTCATCTGCTTCGGCCTCGGCCAGTTGCGACTTGAGCAACTCCAGTTCTGCATTAGCATTTCCGACCGGAAACAGCGGTAGGGTACCTTGCTGATAACGCTGATAGGTCAGAACGAGTATCTGCTCCTGCAACTCGCTTTGCAGGCGGTACCGCACGACCCGCTGCTGTGCCTCGCGCAGGTTCACATAGGCGTTGGCGACGTCTGCAGTTAGCTGGACTCGCGCATCCTCGGCATTCGCTACGGCAGCGGCCAACTGTGCATTGGCTGCCTCGATCCGCCGCCCGGTCCCGCCACCAAAATCGATCTCCCAATTGGCGTTGAGGCCGGCATTATAAAAACTGATGGTATCGTCTTCCTCTTCTGGCGGCATTCCGGGCGTCCCTGGAGGAAGTGGCGGACCGCCCTGAATGTCTAAACCCGGCAGACGGCCCTGCACGACCGTTGCTTGGGTGCCAAGCGATGGCAGACGGCCTGCATTTTCCTGCGCGAGGGATGCGCGGGACTGCGCGATGCGCGCACCCACCGCCTCCAGCGAAGGATTATCGGCGAGCGCCGCCTCGATCAGTCGATCGAGTCCGGGATCGTCGAGTAGAATCCACCACTCGGCGAGTTCCGGCACTGTGCTGCTCACTTTGTCGCCGGCCCGGATGAAACCCCCGGCTCCGCCGGCGGCAGCCAACTCGGGCGGCCCCGCATAGTCTGGGCCGGCGGTGCATCCTGCCAGAGTGGCGGCAATAAGAAGAAAAGGAATTGATTTTCGGATCATGTCGGTATCAGTGCATCGAGAGGGAAACGTTCTTGGGCAGCGGCTTGAGGAACACGACAAGCGGCACCGTTATCACCGTCAACAGACCCATCACGAAGAACACGTCGTTATAGGTCATAACAAAGGCTTCACGTTGGATGGTCCGGTCCAGCACGGCCATTGCTTCATCCATACCGCCGAAGGTCCGCGCCAGCGAATCCAGGTAGCTCTGCAGCGAGACGCTGTTTGCATTCAGAGTTTCTTCCATCCGGCGGCTGTGATGCCAGGTGCGCTGGTCCTGGAACGAGGCGAGGCCCGCTAATGCGAATGACCCCCCCAGATTGCGCGCGGCATTGAAGATGCCCGAAGCATCGCCGGCTTCGTCCTTCGCCACCGAGGCAACAGTCGCCTGGTTGAGGAACATCATCGCCAGGATCATACCCACCCCGCGTATTAGCTGGCTTTCGGTAAACACTGCGCCACCGGATTCGGCTGTAAGGCTGGTGCTCACAAAACAGCTAAGGGCCATCAAGAGCATACCAGCCCCTACTGCGATGCGGATATCAACGCGACGGATCATGAAGGGTAGAACCGGCATCAACAGGAACGCCGGCACACCCATCCAGAAGATTACCAGCCCGGTCTGGAAGGCGTTGTAATCAGATATAATCGCCAGGAACTGTGGGATAACGTAGATCGAGCCATACATCACCATCCCCAACGCGAGCGCCATCACAGCGACGCTCCCGAATTGCCGACTTAAGAGTAGCCGGAGTTTAAGAACGGGTTTGGAGGCGTACAATTGACCGTAGATGAGGGACGCGAACCCGATTACAGTGATCAGGGTAAGCCATCGGATGAGAGAGGAATCGAACCATTCCTCGCGGTGGCCTTCCTCCAGCACGACCGTCAGTCCACCAAGCCCGAGAATCATGCCAAGGATACCGGCCCAGTCTGCCTGGGTCAGATATTCCCAGTTCGGCTTTTCGTGTGGCAAACCTACGAATAGGAGCAAGAGGAGGGTCGCGCAGACCGGGACATTGACAAAGAAGGCGTAGTGCCAACTAAGATTCTCAGTCAACCATCCGCCGATCAGCGGCCCCATGACCGGACCTAAGACGACGGTCATGCCGAACAGCGCCATACCGATGGGTTGCTGGTGGGGAGGCAGCCGCTTCGCCACGATCGTCATCGCAGTCGGAATCAGTACGCCGCCCATAAATCCCTGACCTGTACGACCGATAATCATAGTCGTCAGATCGGTCGCGATCCCGCATAGTATCGAGAAGCCTGTAAACGCAGTCACGGCGATGATGAGCAGCGTACGCAAGCCAAACAGGCGCTCCAGCCAGGCGCTGAGCGGGATGACGACAATCTCGGCGACGAGAAAGGAGGTAGCGATCCAGGTGCCCTCGGTACCGGTCGCCCCGATTTCGCCCTGAATGACGGGAAGCGCGGAATTGACGATTGAGATGTCCAAGGTCGCCAGCATAGCGCCGAGCGCGCCCGCCACCACCGCGACCCAGGCAGTGACGTCGGCATTCTGCGGCTTGGTTGGAGCACCGGTCGGGCCAGCTTGGGCAGGCGCTGCCTCGGTCATTCGGCAGCGCTCGAAATCTCTTCGAGTTCGCCGACGGCACCGCGGGTGTCGATGGTAGCGACGACCGACATGCCGGGCACGAGCAGGCGGCGCACTTCGGGTGCTGCGTCGATGGATATGCGGACCGGGATACGCTGGACGATCTTGGTGAAGTTCCCGGTCGCGTTTTCTGGTGGCAAAATCGAAAATTCGGCCCCGGTTCCGGGCGAGATGCTGTCCACCGTTCCAGCAATCTTGCCATCTGGCAATGCATCCACTTCGAGTCTGACCGGCTGACCCGGTCGCACGAGACCGACCTGCGTTTCCTTGAAATTGGCGGTAACGTAGATCTGGCTCACCGGCACCAGAGTCATGAGCCGCTGGCCGGGCTGGACGAACTGCCCGACCCGGACCGACAGGTCACCAATGCGCCCTGCCCTGCTCGCTTCCAGCCGGGTCGAAGAGACATTGAGGTCGGCAACATCGAGCTGCGCGCGAGCAGCATCGGCCTGTGCCCGGGTCTGCTCGATCTGCTCAAACAACGTGGCGCGGCGCCCTGTGGCGGCCGCGACCGCAGCCTGCGCGGAGGCAAGTTCGGCCCGAGCCTGCTGCGCTTGTGTCACGTACTGGTCGAGTTTTTCGCGCGGTTCCGCCCCGCTGGCGGCGAGCGGGCGATAGCGGTTCACCTGTTTGTTGGCAAGGTCTAGCGTCGCGCGCGCGACGGCCAATTGCGCGCGCGCCTGGCGGATCGCGGCGTTCTGTTCGCTCACCTGCGAGCGGATCGTGTCGGCACCGGCCACCGTGGCCGCGATCTGGGCGCGTGCCTGAGCGGCTTGGGCGCGGTAATCACGCAGGTCGAGCTGGACCAGTGCTTCGCCGCGGGCAACCTGTTGGTTTTCCGAAACCAGCACCGCATCGACGTATCCGGCCACCTTGGAAGAGACCACCACACTGTCCGCTGCAACGTAGGCATTGTCGGTTGACTGCATGTATTGCCCGTAGGTAACATAACGATAATACCACCAGGCACCTGCAAGAACGGCCACGATCACCGCCGCGAGGATGAACAGGCGTAGTTTCCTGTTGGAACGCGATCCCGCAGCCGGTTCATTGTCGCCCTCTACAGCTTCGGAAATATCCTTCATTTGTCCGCTCACTCTATCGATCCCGATTCATTTAACGGGTGAGTTAGAGATAGCCCTACAGATCGTAAAGCACTTTATTATATTTGTTTGGTGTTTCATACCAAGTTGGCTAAAGCAATCCCATGGCCATCTATGAACTCCAAGTGCGCGAATCGAAAGACCGTCGGGAGATAATCACTGACGATGATCGGATATCCAAGAACCTTGAAAAACTCCCGGACGCAACGGACTGAGCCAGATGCCCGGAGATTCGGAAAAACTCATAGGCGACCTTTCGCGATTGGCGGAACTCGGTCGAATTTTTGCCCGTCACGGTGCAATGAATCTGGGTAATGCCCTTGGAATTGCACCTTTTCCGGAAGAAGATGTCAGTCCAGAGCACTTGCGACCGAAATCAATGGTTGCCTTGCTGCGCGATATTGGCCCGATCGGTGTGAAACTCGGCCAACTTCTCGCAACGCGCGGCGATGTGTTCTCTGACGAGTGGATAGACGCCTTGGCCAGTCTTCAGGACCGGGTCGAGCCCCTGCCGTTTGACGCGATCGAGCCTGTTCTCGTCGCCAGTTGGGGCGAGAAGTGGGAGGAAGATTTCACGGCATTCGAGCGCGATCCGATGGCCTCCGCCTCTATCGCCCAAACCTATACGGCAACCTTGCTGAATAGCAGTGACGTGATCGTGAAGGTTCGACGGTCGGGCACTGCGGCCAGACTGGAAGCAGACATGCGCATACTGGTGCGGCTGGCGAAGCTATCCGAGCGGCGGTCGAGCGACATCGCCCGCTATCGTCCAGTCGAGTTCCTCCAGACCTTCGGCAAGAACCTGGCCCGCTAGATGGACCTCGCTGCAGAAGCGCGGGCCTGCGAGCGGATCGGCGGCTACCTTGAAACGCTGGGAGCGAAGTCCCCGGCGATACACTGGCATCTCACCGGCCTGCGGGTGAATGTGCTGGAACGCCTGTGTTGCATCGACCGGTTGAGATCGCACCGCATCGCAGATCGACCGTGTGGCGGAGAAGGCGCGAAACATCGTATTTGCCAAACGCTATGCCGATGCTGTGCTGCGGATGATGATCCTCAATGGCAAATTCCATGGCGACCCCCATCCCGGTAATATTTTCCGGATGGATGCTGACCAGGTTGGCTTCATCGATTTCGGCGCGGTCGGTTTTCTCAGCGGAGCGAGTCGGCAGGAAATCGTCCGTCTGATCCTCGCAATCGCCGACGAACAGGCGGAGGACGTTGCCGATCTGCTGCTCGACTGGGCCGGCAATCCGGCGGTGGATCGCGACCAGCTCGCCCTCGATCTGGACCATATCATCGAAGAATTTCGCGGCACGGTGCTGTCGGGGATCGAATTATCGGCGCTTTTCGACCGGGTTTTCGGCCTTCTGCGCGAATACAGCCTCGTCCTGCCGCCCGATCTTGCCATCCTGCTGCGCACACTGCTGACGACCGAAGGCCCTGTCCTCGCGTTCGCGCCAGACTACAACATTGCCGAAGAGACCAGACCCATCCTTATTGAACTGCTGTCGGAACGGTTCTCGTTCGGTGCGACCCGCAGCCAGCTCACCAAGCTGCGCCGCCGACTGTTCGGTCTTTCGGCTTCCCTGCCAGACCTAATCGGCAATGCCACCATTATCGCCCGATCTGGCTCGATTCCCGTGACCATCGACCCGACCAGTCGTGGGTGCTGGCAGGGATCACCCTAGCGCTCGCACTGATCGCATTGGTCCGGAAATGGAATTGAACCAGCCGACTGCCCATGTCTTAAAGCCAACACAAATAAGCGAAGATCAAACCGGAGAGAGAAATATGACCAGCCCGCAACCCGTCGATCCCGTCCCCGCAGCCACCATGTTGTTGCTGCGCGACGAGCCGGAATTCCAAGTGCTGATGGTAAAGCGGCACCACCAGATCGACTTTGCCTCCGGCGCGCTGGTCTTTCCGGGTGGGAAACCAGCTACGGGTGATGATGCTGCGCAATGGGCCGACCATTGCGCCGGCTGGGACACACTTGAACCGACACAGCGGACCCTGCGGATCGCCGCAGTTCGCGAAGCCTATGAGGAAGCGGGCATCCTGCTGGCCGATAAAAGCGATGGCAGCGCTTTCGAGGGTTCCTGCGACCCGGCAAGCCGCAAGGCGGTCGAACAAGGCGAACTCGCGTTCCTCGACGTGGTTCGTGAGGCCGATGTGCAATTGCGGCTGGACAGGCTTAGCGATTTCGCTCGGTGAATCACACCCACCTTCATGAACAAGCGCTTCGACACTTGGTTCTACGTCGCCCGCGCTCCCGAACGCCAGATCGCGGCGTGCGATGGCTACGAAACCGTGGATGCCGAATGGTTATCACCTGGCGGCGCACTGGCTATGGGCGAAGCCGGGGAGCGGACGATTATCTTTCCCACCAGGCTGAACCTGGAACTGCTGGCCCAGGCCAGCAGTGCGCAGGACTGCGTCGAACGTGCCGAAGCGCGCTTGATCGCGCCAGTCCTCCCGAAAATCGTTCAGCGTGACGGGAAGAACATTCTCACCATTCCCGAGAGTGCGGGTTATGGGGCAGCCAGTGAAGTAGTAGGTTGACGAGATTGCATTCCCGATAGCTCCTGAACGAATGGGTGTTCGAATGAAGGGCAAACAGTTCCGCCTATTCGCAGGCCGTCCAGCCCGGGCTGTTCTGATTGGACTCGGGGGCGGACAGAATTGACGGGGGAAGAATCAACCTGCTGAGAGGAAGGCAGAGGTTGGCAGCAAGTCGGTGCCGAACTCGCTTACGAAAGAAGTAGGCCCGAATGCATTTAAACCTCCACTGTGCTGTTCGACGGACAGTCTCAGCACCTGCGAAAAATGATCGGGCGGATGAGACGACCGCTCGGATCGTGGGCGCGAGAGTTGCGTGCCCACATGCCGCTTAGCTAGCCTTCCTCGCGCAGCTAGCGGCAGGCGAAAGCTCAGCGCGGTATTGAAGCGCTAAGAAGCGAGCATCTGGTTGAACCGCACGTGCTGCTTCAGGTAGTCAAGCGTGCTGTCGAACAATGCCTGCGCCAAATCGAGCATCTCGGCAGCAGCCTGCCACTGCCTCCATATGCCTTGGGTCCAGTGGGCGTGCCCAGCCCCGAGCACCAATATGACTCACGCCATTTTGTATGAAGAGGCGTTTCGTTTGTCGGAATTTTCAGGCCTGCTAGCAAGGTTGACCTTGCTCTTGAGTTCTTGCGGGAATTTTTCGCTAAGGAATTCGTGTACTTCTGTGCGAAACGCGTCGTCGTCCGCGTGGGTGTTCTCTTTCAGCTGGGTCGCCATCATGGTCTCCATCTGAGGATCAGGGTTGCTTCTCCATCGATTGGGCGAGGATTGCGAGATCTATCTCGATGGATCAATATTGCTGTTCGGGCACGTGAAGCACTAGGCCGTCCAGCATCGGCTTCATCGGAATCTGGCACGCGAGGCGGCTGTATTCTGTAGTGCCTTCGGCGAACTGCAGCAGTTCGGCTTCCATCCCGTCTTCCTGCAGCCGACCGACCTTGTCGATCCATTCGGGGTCGACATGAACGTGACAGGTCGCGCAGGCGCAAACGCCTCCGCAATCGCCGTCGATACCCGGCACGTCGTTGAACAATGCCGCTTCGCGCGCGGTTTCGCCTTTGTCGATCTCGACTTCCCGGCGCTCTCCGTCGCTCGCGACGAACGTTACCTTTACCATTTCTATCTCCGCAATATTTGGTTCGGACAATCAGCGGGCATGCAAACGCACCGGCAGATTGGTGATTCCCCGCACCAGATTTGAAAACAGGCGCTCAGGCTCGCCGGTCACTTCGACCCTTGAGAAACGCTTGTGAATCTCTTCCCAGATGATACGCAGTTGCAGTTCGGCGAGGCGGCTGCCCATGCAGCGATGAATTCCATAGCCAAAAGAGAGGTGATGGCGCGGATTTTTGCGGTCGATAATGAATTCGTCCGCTCGGTCGATGACGCTGCCGTCGCGGTTGCCGGAGAGATACCACATCACGACCTTGTCGCCCTTTTTAATCTGTTTGCCGCCGATCTCCCAATCCTGGAGCGCAGTGCGGCGCATATGGGTCAGCGGCGTCTGCCACCGGATGATTTCCGGCACCATGCTGCCAATGAGCGAAGGGTCGTCCGACAGCCTGCGATATTGATCGGGGTTCTCATTAAGAGCCAGCACGCCTCCGCTGATCGAATTGCGGGTCGTGTCGTTGCCGCCCACGATGAGCAGCAGAAGGTTACCCAGAAATTCCAGGAAGGGCATGTCCCTTGTCGCCGGGGAGTGCGCCATAATGGAGATCAGGTCGTTCTTTGGCTCCTCATTGATGCGCTGTTCCCACAGCCCCTTGAAATACATTGCGCACTCGATGAGCTCTTCGCGCCTCGCCTCGTAGGATTCGACGATGCCAGTTTCCGGCGCAGCCGTTGTGATGTCCGACCAGCGGGTGAGCTTGCGCCGTTCTTCCCAGGGAAAGTCGAACAGCGTCGCGAGCGTCATAGTGGTCAATTCGATCGAAACCTTGTCGACCCAGTCAATCTCCTCACCGACCGGCAGGTCGTCGAGAATCTTGGCGGCACGTTGGCGAATGATCGGTTCCAGCTGCTGCAAGTTGGACGGCGCGACCGAGGGCGTCACAGCCTTTCGCTGCTGATCGTGCTTGGGTGGATCCATGGCAATGAACATTTCCAGGTCAAGCGCACCCTCAACCGAATGCATGTCCTGAATCGCGATACCGCCAAGCTTCGCCTCGGACGAGAACACCTTGTGGTTGGTATCGACCGCCATGATGTCGTCGAACTTGGTGATCGACCAATAAGGGCCGACATAGCTGTCGCGGCAGTAATGAACCGGATCTTCCTTGCGCAGCCGATCAAAGAACAATCCGATGGTATCGTTCTGGAACAGGCTTGGCCGGGCAACGTCGATCTCTTCAATCGGAATCGCGGCGATCTTGTCTGCAGTATCCATTTCCATGATCTGGGTATTCATATCCTGTCTTCCTCTCCCGCAAGCAATCCTGCCCTAATCTTACAAAAATAATGGTCTAGCCGATTCTTGTCAAGAAAGCTTATAATATTTTCTACTTTTTACCCCACCCTATCGTTTCAAGGCCATTGACAGCGGGCATTGAACGCTTTTAAATGTTATACGACTTTAGCCAAGGGGCAACGATGCAGCCGCAGGTCGAAACAGTGAAGAAAACCAAGCGCGCCTTATCGCTCGCCCAGAACATCGTGCGCGACATCGAGGCGGGGGCGCATTCTCCTGGGGACCGGCTGCCGCACGAGGACGAGATGCTGGCGCGCTACGAGGTTGCCCGTGCGACCTTGCGCGAAGCCTTGCGCTTCCTGGAACTCCAGGGCGTGATCCACCTGCAACTGGGGCGCGGAGGCGGGCCGGTGGTGGCACGCCCGCAGACTGGTGATTTCGCCAATAGCCTGTCGCTGATCCTGCATTTCATGGAAGCGGACCTGCGCGGATTGCTGGAACTGCGCGAGGCGATTGCGCCCGATGTCGCTGCCTATGCCGCGCTGCGCGCGACCACGGGCGACCTGAGTGCACTTGCCGATTGCTTCAAAGAACTGGAGCGCAATGAAGCCGACAATAATTTCGAGGAACTGAACCGCCGTTTTCACGACCTGCTTGGCTGGGCAAGCGGCAATCCGCTCTTTGGCTTGCTAACCTCGACGATGCATTTGCTGACCCGCGAATTCTCGAACTCGCTGGGGTATTCGGCACAAGAGCGAGCGGTCCAACTACGATTTTTGCGCAGCGTTCTCGAATCGGTGCGCACTGGCGACCAGGCAGCTGCGCGGCAGGCGATGAGCCGCCTCGTCTCGGGCTCGGCATCCTATCTTGCGGAACGCAGCCCGGAACTGGTGTCCCAACGGGTCAAATGGGGGCAAATTTAGCAGTTGTAACCAATTGAAGCGTGCCAAAAGGCATCCATGCGGAGAGGAAGAGAAAATGGCACTGAGAAGCCGAATTTGTGAAATGCTGGGAATCGAATATCCGATCCTGCTGGCCGGCATGGGCGGTGCAAGCGTTCCGGCACTGGCCGCGGCAGTATCGAATGCGGGCGGGTTGGGCGTGCTGGGTGCGGCGGCGTGTTCGCCTGAACAGCTGCGCGACTGGATTCGTCAGACCCGCGAGCTGACCGACAAGCCCTTCGGCGTCGATACGCTGCTGCCCGCCTCGGTCACGCGCGGATCCGCACCGCAGAGCGGTGGCGCACCCGAAAATCCGATGGAACTGCTGGGCGAATACCAGCAGTTCACCCGCGATTTCATGGACCGCGAAGGCCTTCCTCAAGTTGATACTGAGGCGGCCATGCGGGCGGCTGGCGCCCCCGAAATGGGGAAAGGCGGGCCTCAGCTCTTCTCGAAGGAGTTCTTTGAAGCGCAGATGGAAGTGGTGATCGAGGAAAAAGTGTCCGTCTATGCTGCGGGTCTTGGCAATCCCGAACCGTGGATGGACCGCCTGCATGCCAATGGCACCAAGGTCATGGCGGTGATCGGCAAGGTTAAACATGCCGAGCAAGTGGTCGGTTCGGGCATCGACATGATTGTGGCGCAGGGTCACGATGGTGGCGGTCACAATTCGCCGATCGGCACCATCTCGCTCATCCCGCAAGTGGTCGATGCGGTAGGCGATCGCGTTCCCGTCATCGGTGCCGGCGGCATTTCGGATGGCCGCGGCGTTGCTGCCGCGATGATGCTGGGCGCCGAGGGCGCATGGATCGGAACGGCGTTCCTCGCGACCGAGGAAGCGGGTATCGAACACTTCCAGAAAGAAGCGATCACCGAAAGCGGCGAGGACGACACGGTGGTCAGCCGCTCTCTTACCGGCAAGCCTGCGCGCATGATTCGCAACAGATGGGCCGATGCATGGGTTGAGGCGGGCAAAGAGCCCCTCCCCATGCCGTACCAATCGATGATTTCCGGGCCGGTAATGGCCTCCGGCATCAAGGCGGAGCGAAAAGACGTTATTCCCGGTTTCGCAGGTCAGGGGATCGGACTGATCGACGCGATCCGTCCCGCCTCCGAGGTCATGCAGGATCTCGTCACGGGGGCCGAAGAGGCGCTTTCATCCGCCAAGTCCTACTCGTGAACCGCGACGGAGGTATTGTCATGAACGAAGTACCAAACTTGCCGCAAGGGCACGAATTGCGCCGCGGCATTCGCCCTGGAGAAGCCTTTTCGGCAATGCGCCGGCTGATAGCGGACAAGGAAGACACTTCGCAGGTATTTCGCATCGTCCAGGCGCTATCGGGCAATTCCTACTACCGCAACTTCCGCCGCTTCGCCGCCTCGCCGCAAGGGCAGACGATCCTGACGGAACGGGCCGATTTGCTCGGCACGCTCAGCGACCGGGAGCGTCTGGCGCGCTGCGCGCCGGGGACGCTTGGCCGCGCTTATCTCGATTTCGTCTATGGCGAGGGACTGACCGCTCAGGGCTTGGCCGAGGCGAGCGAGGCAAGCGGCATGGCAGAATTCAGCGATCCTGCGGTCACGCTCTATCGCCAACGTCTGCGCGATTCGCACGATCTGTTCCATGTGGTGACCGGTTATGGCCGCGATGCATTGGGCGAATTGTGCGTACTCTCTTTTGGCAATGCACAATTCTACAATCACGGCATCACCTTCATCGTTGCGGTCGGTATTCCCAAACTGCTGGCGGAGCAATGGCAGCTCCCCGTCGCGCGCGCCGCGTTTGAGGCGTGGCGACTGGGTCGCAAGGCAGCGGACCTGACCACTTTCTATTGGGAAAGGTACCTCGATCACCCGCTTGAGGAAGTGCGCCGCGATCTGAACCTCCAGCCCCCGGCAGTATATGTAGGCGTGCGTGATCTTTCACAGCGACTGGAGCGTGAGTTTCAGGCGCGCCGGCAAGGCGAGCTGCAGGCATGAACGGTCCCGCCGCCCTAAGCTTCAGCGACAGGTCCGCTATCACTGGCGTTGGCGAAACCGCTTTCGTCAAAGGCACCGAACGCACCGCAGTGGACATGATGCTGGAAGCATCGCGCCGCGCCATCGCGGATGCCGGGCTGAAACCTTCCGATATCGATGGCATGGTGCCGCCGCCGATCTATACGACGTCAGAGGAAATGGCCGCCAATCTGGGTATCGATGTGCTGCGCTATGCCGCCACAGTGCATATGGGCGGGGCCAGCCCGACTACGGCGCTGCAAAACGCGGCAATGGCGATCGCCAGCGGCCTGTGCGACCATGTGCTCATAACGCTGGGCTGGAACGGATATTCGGCGCTCAGGCCCAAGCCAGGTGCGCCGCCGACGCGGCCGATGAACATGAACACGCTGACCAACACGGTCAAAGGCTATTACAGTCCCTATGGCGTGTTTTTGCCGGTGCAAATGTATGCCTGGCTCGCGACCCGCCATTCAAAGCTTTACGGCGTCGGGCCTGACGCAATGGCGGCCGTCGCGCTGGCCTGCCGCCGCCATGCGCAGATGAATCCGCAGGCCTTTACCTATGGGCGCGAGCTGGACGCGGAAACCTATCACTCGGCGCGGTTGATTTCCGAACCTTTCCGCCTTTACGATTGCTGCCTGGAAACCGACGGAGCCTGCGCGGTCGTCGTCTCGCGGATGGACCGGGCAAAAGACATGCCGCATGTCCCCGTCAGCATTGCGGGCGCAGCCGAGGGACATCCCTATCCGGCCGACGACATTCCTTCCCGGCCCGATCCGTTCAAAATCGGCCTCAGCTATGCCGCCCCGCGCGCCTTCGACATGGCGGGCGTTCGCCGCGAGGACATGGATTTCCTGCAGATCTACGACTGCTTTACTTATGTCGTCCTGCTACAGCTCGAAGCGCTGGGTTATTGCGAACCGGGCGGACAGGGTGAATTTGTCGCCGACGGGCAGATCGAGCTGGGCGGGCGCTATCCGGTCAACACCCATGGCGGCCTGCTGAGCGAAGCGCATGTCTGGGGCCTCAACCACGTGGTCGAGGCGGTGCGTCAACTGCGCCACGATTGCGGCGAACGCCAGGTCGAAGGCGCGCAGACCGGGCTGGTCACCGGCTGGGGCGACTTGGGCGATGGCAGTATCGCTATCCTGAGGAGGTTTGCATGAGCGACGAGAAGAATCTTCCGCCCAAAATGCGTGCCTCGGCGCAGAAGGCGCCGCCAAAGCCGCAACCGCGCCCGCAGGATCCGGTGGAACAGGAATTCTGGAACCGTTGCCAGGACGGCAATCTCTATTTCCAGCGCTGCGGCGAATGTGGCACCTTCCGCCACCTGCCGCGCTACATGTGCGCAAAATGCGGCTCGCCCGACTTTTCTTGGGAGCAAAGCAGCGGAAAAGGTACGCTGTTTTCCTGGACGGTCACACATCAGGCTCTGCACCCTGCCTTTGCCGCTGACATTCCGTTCGTCTCGGCGGTGGTGGAACTGGAAGAAGGCGTCCGCATGGCCACGCGTCTGATCGATTGCGACCGCGACAAGCTAGAGCTGGACCTTCCGGTAACGCTCGATTTCGAACTGATCGGCGCGGATTTCCGCCTGCCGGTTTTCCGCCCCGATACGAACCTACCCCACGAAGGATAAGCACGAAATGGATCTCGAATATGGACCCGAATATGACGCTTTCTGCGAGGAAGTGCGACAATTCTTAAAGACGTACGGGAATCGTGCGCCAGCCGAGCAGGGCCGGGCCGCCCGCCCCTGTCCCGAGGCGGTCGAGTGGCAAAAGCTGCTGATCGAACATGGCTATACCGCGCGCACGATCCCCACGGAATACGGGGGTTACGGGGCCGAGCCCGACATTCTCAAATCGCGAATCATCGCCGAGGAATTCGCGCGCGCCGGCATTCCCGGCGGACTTGCCAACCAAGGCATATCGATGCTGGTCCCTACACTGCTGGAACTGGGAACTGAGGCACAGAAACGCCAGTGGGTCGAGCCGACGCTGAAAGGCGAGGTCGTATGGTGCCAGGGCTATTCCGAGCCCGGCGCGGGATCGGACCTTGCCAGCCTGAAAACCAGCGCGCGGATCGAAAACGGCGAATTCGTGATCAACGGCCAGAAGATCTGGACCAGCACGGCCAAGCAGGCGGACATGATCTTCTGCCTGGTCAGGACCGAACCTGACGCGCCCAAGCACGGCGGCATTTCCTATCTGATATTCTCGATGGATACGCCGGGGATTGAGGTGCGTCCGCTCAAGACCATGACCGGTCACGCCGAATTTAACGAGACGTTCTTCACCGACGTGCGGGTGCCGATGGACCAGATCGTCGGCCAGCGTGGTCAAGGCTGGTTCGTCGCCAATGCGACACTGGGTCACGAACGCGGCATGCTGGGCGATCCCGATGCGCTGGAAAACCGATTTCAGGCACTGGTCAAGCTAATGCAGAAAGAACGTGTCGGCCAAGGCCGCGCGATCGACAATGCCGTGCTGCGCGACCGGTTGGCGGCGCTTCAGGCCGAAGTTGCAGCGATGAAATACAACGGAATGCGTATCCTTTCGGACAATCTGAAGGGCGAACCCGGCGGCATGGCCAAGCTGATTGTCAAGCTGCAAAGCTGCGAACTGGCGCATCAGATATCGGCTCTGGCGATCGACGCCATGGGCGAGATCGGCATCCTTTATCACGGTAGCAATCGCGAGCGCGAAGGAGGCGCGTGGCAGTGGAACTACATGTTCCAGCTGGGCCTTATCATCGGTGGAGGTACCGCGCAGATCCAGAAGAACATCATCGCCGAACGCGGTCTCGATATGCCGCGCGAACCTAAGCTGGCCAAACCTGCGCCGGCCGAACAGGGCGCCGCCGTCGCGGCCCGCCAGAAACAGGGAGCCGCCTGATGGATTTCGGACTGTCGCAAGACCAGCAGATGCTGCGCGATACAGTCGCGCGATGCCTCGCCGACACCTGCCCGCTCGACCATGTGCGTGAGTGCGCCGAAGGCGAAGCTTCTTACAGCGAAAAGGTGCAGTCTGCACTGAGCGAACTGGGCATCACAGGAATGATGGTTCCCGAACAGCATGGCGGCCTCGGTATGACCTTGCTAGATGCAGCTATTGTGGCCGAACAGCTTGCCTATGCGGTCGCTCCGGTGCCGTTTCTCGCCAGCCATGTGCTTGCACCCATCGCGCTGGCGCAAGCCGGCAACGAGCAGCAGCAGGCTGAGTGGTTGCCTCAGATCGCCAGCGGCAAAGCGCAGATCGCCGTTGCCATTGCCGAGACTATTGAGGCGCGCGACGGGGCGGGCGTAACCTGCAACAGCGGCAAGCTGGACGGCACGGCGCTGTTCGCACTCGATTTCACCGGCGCCGAGGCCTTCCTGGTGGCCGATACCGCGGGGCGGATGCACTTCGTCCCCGCCGATGCACCGGGGCTGGAGAAAATCCCGCTGACGACGATCGACCGCACCCGCAGCGTAGGGGAAATGCGGTTCGAGACCGTTGCGGCCGAACCACTGGCCAACGATGGCGGAGCGACTGCGGCACGGCTGCGCGATGCGGGCCGGGTGATCCTGGCCGCTGACAGCCTCGGCGCGGGTCAGGCCATGATTGAGAAGGCGGTCGATTATGCCGGACAGCGCGAACAATTCGGGCGGATCATTGGCAGCTTTCAGGCGGTCAAGCATATGTGCGCGGAAATGGCAGCCCGTCACGAACCATGCCGCTCCCTGATTTGGTACGCAGCGCATGCTTTCGACGCGGCGTCGGATGAAGCCACGCTCGCCGCGTGCCATGCGAAATCGCATACCGGCGAGGTGTATCGCTTCGTCGCGCGCACTTCCACCGAAGTGCATGGCGGGATGGGCTTCACCGACCTGCTTGGGCTCCATTATTGGTTCAAGCGGATCGGTTTCGATCGCCAGGTTCTTGGCGGCCCCGAAGCGGTGAGAGCCGAAGCAGCAGCGCGGCAGGGGTGGACCCGGGCAGCGTGATTTAAGTAGCTGCGGGGACGCCGCGAGACAAGCGGCGCCCCGCCAAGAGATGAGATGGAAACGTGATCGACTGGAACCTTGGCGACATTCTTGATGCTATCGAACCGGCCATGCCGAAGGATGCGCCCGCGCTGATCCATGGCGACCGGATCATCACATGGCCGGAAATGTCAGTCCGTTCGAACAATCTCGCGCGCAACCTGCGGGAACGCGGTGCCGTCGACGGAGCGAAGGTGGCGTTCTACATGCGAAACCGTCCCGAATACGGCGAGCTGATGGCGGCCTGCTTCAAGGGTCGGCTCACGCATGTGAACATCAATTATCGCTACGTGCCCGAAGAAGTATTCTACATCTTCGACGATTCCGACAGCGAGGTGATCGTCTACAGCTCCGAATTTCGCGACTATATCCTTGAGCTGAAGGACCGGCTTGAGAAGGTCCACACTTTCGTCGAGATCGGTGATGCGTCGGAAATCGCCCCTTTCGCCGTTCCCTATGAACATCTCACGACGCAGGGAGACGGTTCGCCTCTAGGCATCGAGCGCTCACCAGGCGATCTGCTGTTCATCTATACCGGCGGCACCACCGGCATGCCCAAGGGCGTGATGTGGCGGCACGACGACATGCGCAAGGCGCAGCTCGACGCGCAAAAGCTGCTCGGCCCGGTGCCGCAGTCGCACGAAGAAAACGTCGCGCTGATCAAGAGCCAGGGGCCGGGACGCCGCACCCTCCCCTCCTGCCCGCTGATGCACGGCACAGGCTTTATCACCGGGATCGGCGCGCTGATGTCGGGCGGTGCAATCGTTACACTCTCCGACCCGTCATTCGATGCCGAAGAGTTGTGGGAGACGGTCGAGAAACACAAGGTCGAGAGTATCGCAATCGTGGGTGACGCTTTCGCCAAGCCGATGCTTCGCGCCCTCGACGAACATCCCGGCCGCTGGGATACCAGCAGCCTCGTGTCGATCATCTCGTCCGGCGTGATGTGGAGCAAGGAGGTCAAGGCCGGTCTTTGCAAGCACATTTCTCAAGTCATCCTGATGGACAGTTTCGGCGCTTCCGAAGGCCTCGGCTACGGCCTTTCGGTCACCACCGCGCAAGGCGGCACCAACACCGCCAAATTCGGCATCGGCGAGTTCTGCGACGTGTTCGACGAGAACGACCAGACGGTCGAACCGGGCAGCGGCGTGCCCGGCTTTATCGCGCGCAAGGGTGCGATCCCGGTCGGCTATTACAAGGACCCCGAAAAGTCGGCCAAGACTTTCAAGACAATCGACGGTGTGCGTTACTCGATACCGGGCGACTGGTGCCACGTGGAGACCGATGGCAGCCTGACCCTGCTCGGCCGGGGCAGCGTGTGCATCAACACCGCTGGTGAAAAGGTCTATCCCGAAGAAGTCGAAGAAGTGCTGAAGACCCACCCCGCCATCGCCGATGCGCTGGTGGTCGGCGTGCCGGACGAAAAATGGGGTCAAGCGGTAACCGCCGTGGTTCATCTCGACAAGCAGGCTGAATTTGATGAGCAAGCTGTAAAGGATCACGTCCGCCAGCAGCTGGCGGGATATAAAACGCCCAAGGCGATCCATCCTACCGACACGCCTCTGCGCGCCTCGAACGGAAAGGCGGATTACGCAGCGGCAAAGAAAATTGCGGAAGGCAGCAGGGCGGCAGCGTGAGCGGCAAGACCACGCCAGACTATGACGCGGTGATCGTCGGTGCCGGTTTCAGCGGCATCTACCTGCTTCACAAACTGCGCGAGGCCGGGTTCAATATCCTGCTGGTCGATGCTGCCGCCCAGCCCGGCGGCATCTGGTACTGGAACCGCTATCCGGGCGCGCGGGTCGATTCGCAGGTTCCGCTTTACGAATTCTCACTCCCAGATATATGGCAGACATGGTCTTGGACCGAGCGCTTTCCCGGATGGGAAGAGCTGCGCACCTATTTTCGTCATGTCTGCGATACCCTCGATCTGTGGCCGCACATGCGTTTGGGCACGAGGGTCGAAAGCGCGCGCTTCGCCGAAAAGGCATCGCTCTGGCGCCTGCATCTGGACGGTGGGGACACGGTGACAGCGCGGTTTCTCCTGCCGGCTCTCGGCTTCGCGTCGAAGCCTTATGTCCCCGACATTCCCGGCCTCGACACCTTCGCTGGCGAATGGTGCCACACCGCGCGCTGGCCTCAGGAAGGCATTGATCTGGCAGGCCGCAAGATTTGCCTGATCGGCACCGGCGCCAGCGGTGTGCAGGTGGCACAGGAGGCAGCAAAATCAGCAGACCGGCTGACACTGTTTCAGAGGACGCCGATCCTGGCCCTTCCCATGCGCCAGGAGACAATGACCGAGGAAGGGCAGGTGTGCGAAAAGCAGGGGTATCCGGCCATTTTCGAACAACGCAAGCAGACCAGCGGGGGTTTTGAATACCAGTCGCTGGAAAAATCGGCACTTGAGGTTAGCGATGAGGAGCGCACCGCACATTTCGAGCATCTCTGGCAGCGCGGCGGTCTAAAATTTTGGTATCACAATTTTGCGGATATGCTCACCAACCGCGAAGCAAACCGCTACGCTTATGATTTCTGGCGCGACAAAGTCCGGGAGCGGATCGTCGATCCGGCGCTTGCGGAAAAACTTGCTCCTGCCGAGCCGCCCCACCCCTTCGGCACCAAGCGGCCATCGCTGGAACAGAATTATTACGAGATTTTTGCGCAGGAAAATGTCGCGCTCGTCGATCTGAAGGAAACGCCGATCGTCCGGATCAGCGCGGACCGTATCGAAACTCAGGATGGGGCGTTTGACTGCGATCTGATCGTCTTTGCAACAGGCTTCGATGCCGGACGCGGCGGACTGATCGACATGAATATAACCGGGCTGGGCGGGCTCGGTTTGGCACAGGCCTGGAACGATGGCTTGCGCGCCTATCTGGGCATGTCCGTGACGGGCTTTCCCAATATGCTGTTTTCTTACGGTCCCCTGAGCCCATCAGGTTTTGCGAACGGCCCAACGAGCGCTGAGATACAAGGCGACTGGATTTGCGACTTTCTGATATGGCTGAGGCAAGGCGGGATCAAGCTCTTCGATGCCGAACCGCAGGCCGAGACGACCTGGACCGAAATAGTCGCCCAAGCTGGCGCGATGACACTCTTTCCCGAAGCGGACTCCTGGTACATGGGCGCAAACATCCCGAGCAAGAAGCGCCAGCTTATCAATTTCCCAAGCGTGGTTGGCTATGCCGCCGTATGCGACGACGTAGCGCAAAATGCCTATCGCGGATTCGCCACCTAAAAACTCACCAACAAGGAACCTTTCGCGCAATGAATGAAATGACCCCTGTAAACAACCTTCCGACTGACATCGATTCCTTGTGGGCCGGGGACGGTTCGCACCTGCCCGAATGGTTCATAGCAGCACTGAACGTGCCGCGCGAAGAAGCTTATGTAGAGATTTCCGGTGCCAAGGTGCACTATCTCCGCTGGGGCAGCCCCGATAAGCCCAAATTGCTAATGACACATGGCTTCCTCGCCCATGCCCGCTGCTTCGCTTTTATTGCGCCGTTCTTCGCGGAAGAATATGATGTCGTGGCATTCGATTTGGCGGGTATGGGGGACAGCGAAATGCGGGGGGCAGCTGACACGGCGGCCCGCGGGAGGGAATTCACCGAGGTTGCCGAGGCCCTGAACATGTTTGCGGATGGCCAAAAGCCAACGATCATCGCGCACAGCTTCGGTTCGGGTGCCGCGCTGACAGCCGTGACCCAGTCGCCCGACGCCTTTGCTGGAGTGGTCGTATGCGACCTTATGATCATGCGCCCTGAATTGCTTGAAAAATACTGGAAGAACGATCGGTCGAGCCCGGGATCAGGGAATCCGGACAAGCCCAACAAGCGCTATCCCAGCTATGAAGCAGCGCGTGCGCGCTACATCCTATCGCCGCCTCAGCCCGCCGAGGAGCCATTCCTGCTAGATTATATTGCGTATCATTCGCTGAAGCATAAAAGAGGCAGTTGGACGTGGAAATTCTCACCAGAGGTTTTCCGGCGGAGCAATAGGCCCGAGGAGTGGCTGAACATGGGTAAGCGGCTGGTGCAAGCGCCGGGCCGCAAAGCAATCGTGCACGGCGGTAACAGTCTGCTCTTCTCACAGGATTCTGCCGATTACATCCGCGAGATGGGTGGAAACGACATCCCGATAATAGCCATACCGGAAGCCCGCCACCACCTGATGCTCGATCAGCCATTGGCCTTTGTCGCAGCTCTCAGGAGCGTTCTTTCTTTTTGGAAAAGCTCCCACGAACGCTAACCGCAATGTTAGAATGACCTGTCATATCTTCGATGAATTGGGTGGTCGAGAATACCAAATATGAATTTTGATACCTTGATTTGAAGCTAGGTGTTTAGTCTAGGCATTTGATGAGTTGGATTAAGTGTAAATCTGTTTGGTTCAGTTGTCCACATTTTGCAGATGTATTCGAAGGGTGTGAGTCTCTTGAGGGTCTTCAGCCGCCGACCATAATTGTAGGCGTCAATGAAGTCGTTGAGATGCGCGGTCAGCTGGGCATGGCTGTCATAATTGTCAACGGCGGAGTAAAATCAGGCCATATGGCGGCGCAAAAGTAGACCAGTTTTTGGTTGAGCGTGATGGGTGCAAAATGGCGGCGGCCAGTCAGCCGCGCTCCCCAAATAGCTGGCGGTTGACTGGCCGCTTTGGCCCGTCAGGGCCAAATCTGGATTGGCTGGATCAGGTGGCGGCTTTTGCCTTCCGGGCACGGCTTTGGCCGAGTCGATAGCTGTCGCCATTCATCTCGAGGATGTTGACGTGGTGGGTCAGCCGATCGAGCAGTGCTCCGGTCAGACGTTCGGTGCCGAAGGTTTCGGTCCATTCGTCGAATGGCAAATTGCTGGTTATCATCGTGGAGCCGCGCTCATAGCGCTGCGAGATCAGTTCGAACAAGAGCTCTGCACCGGTCTTGGACAATGGCACAAAGCCCAACTCGTCGATGATGAGCAGCTTGACCGCGGCCAGCTGCTTTTGCAGGCGGAGCAGACGGCGCTCGTCTCGGGCTTCCATCATCTCGTTGACCAGCGTCGCGGCGGTGGTGAAGCTGACCGAGAGGCCCTTCTGGCAGGCAGCCAGCCCAAGTCCGAGGGCGACATGGGTCTTGCCTGTGCCGCTCGGGCCAAGGGCGATGACATTCTCGCGCCGGTCGATCCATTCGCAGCGGGCCAGTTCCAGCACCTGCATCTTGTTCAGCTTTGGGATCGCCTTGAAGTCGAAGCTGTCGAGGCTCTTGGTGGCCGGGAATTTCGCGGCCTTGATACGGCGTTCGATCATTCTGCGCTCGCGATCGATCAGCTCCAGCTCGACCAGACGTCCCAGGAACTGGACATGATCCAGCCCCTCGGCGGCGCACTGGCGCGCGAGCTTTTCATACTCGCGCAGGAATGTCGGCAGCTTCAGCGTCTTCAGATGATCGGCCAGCAGGATCTTCGGCGCGTCGGTCATTCCGCCGCCTCCGTCATCAGGGCCATGTAGCTGGCGGCCGATGTGGTCTCGACATTGGCGCGCGGCAGGTAGGGATAGACATCGAGGTCGAGCTTCGGCGGCCGTTTCTCGACATGGCAGAGAACAAGGTGCTTGACGGCATCAAAGCCAATTGCCCCCAATTGCAGGGCCTTCTTCACGGCGGCATGCAGATCGTCGATGTCGAAGGTCTCGAGCAGGCGCAAAACCTGCACGTACTCGCGGCGTCCGGCCTTGATCATCCGCGCCTCCATCAGGCGGCGCAGTGTTGCGAACTCGGGCGGCAGGCTCCATTCAGCCAAGGGAGCTGCTTGGTCCAGGGCGTTGATCTTGCGCTCGATCAGCGGAAGGTAATGCAGCGGATCGAAGACCATGTCCTCGCGGTCGTAGCAGCGGGGATGGCGTGTGATGACTTCGCCGCTGCAGCCAATAACCACCTCGTCGACATAGCCCCTGATCCAGACGTCGCGGTGGCCGTAAGCGACCGGTACCGAGTAATCGTTGGTTTTGTAGCGCACCAGCGCCTGCGAACTGACCCTTCCGGTTGCCTGGTCACAGGCATCGAACGGTGCCGCAGGAAGGCCGGTCATCGCCGCCAGATCCCGCGCGAGGCGTTGACCGATCGTCTCGGACTGGCCCCGCAGGACATCCGCCTGACGTTCGCGGCACTGCTCCTCCAAATAGGCGTTGAACGCCTCCCAGCTCGCAAACCGCGGGATCGGTACCATGAAGTTGCGGCGGGAATAGCCGACCAGCCCTTCCGCGTTACCCTTGTCGTTGCCCTTGCCGGGGCGGCCGTAGCGATCGCGGAACAGGTAGTGCGACAGGAACCCGCTGAAGAGCGTGGCCCGCTTACGCGTTCCGTTCGGAAGAATCTTCGCAACCAGGCAGCGGTCGTTGTCGTAGAGGATCGATATCGGCACCTTGCCGAAGAACGCGAAGGCGTGGACGTGGCCATCAACCCAGGCTTCCGCCGTTGCCGCCGGATAGGCCCGCACAAAGCAGGCATCACTGTGCGGCAGGTCCATGACGAAGAAATGCGCCTTCTGCTCGACACCGCCAATGATGACAACCGCCTCGCCGAAATCGGCCTGGGCATGGCCGGGCCGATGGACCAGCGGCACGAACATCTCGCGACCGCGCCGTTCGCGCTCCCGCATGTAGTCCTTCACGATCGTGTAGCCGCCGGTGAACCCGTGTTCATCGCGGAGCCGGTCGAACACCCGCTTCGCTGTGTGCCGCTGCTTGCGATGAACCCCCAGATCGCCGTCCAGCCAGCCGTCGATAATCCCAGTGAAGCCATCCAGCTTCGGTCGCTTGACCGGTGCCGATCGCCGGTAACCCGGCGGAACCGAGAACGCCATCATCTTGGCTACACTGTCGCGCGAGATGTTGAAATGCCGCGCTGCCTCCCGCTGGCTCATGCCCTCAGCACAGGCCAGCCGAACCTTCCGATATAAATCCACAGTAAAAATCCTCCCGCCCTCCCTGTCGCCAGAAAGGGTAAAGGTGGACGACTTTTACACCGCCCGCAGCAAGCTCATCCCGCCGCTACCGTGGCCGACTTTTGCACCGCCGTTCTCACGCGTGAATATGGCATAAGCACTATCCTCCAGAAAATGACTTCGCCTGCGAGCCGGTCATTTTCTGGAGGATAGTGCTGAGCAAACAATAACGGCTGAAGTCTTCTACCAGCTATAAGCTGGTGAGTTTCCTTCAAAGGTGAGACATTAAAATTACAAAATATGGCCCTGCCGAGAAATCGGCAGGGCTTTTTTGTAGCAAAATTGCATCAATTTGCCTGTGTATCGTGCTAAAATGGAGCAAAACTAGATGTTTCACGATTTGAGCCTGGACTTAATCGAGCGATTAGTTAAGTAATAACGGAATGGGGGGGGGGG
>NVXM01000002.1 GCA_002733865.1 Sphingopyxis sp. | reverse complement strand
TACCGCAAGATCGCCGCCTAAAATCAACCAACCAGATGAAACCAAATACTCGCCTATTTTAAAACGCCATATGTCTCAAATTATCTGACGACGGACAGGGCGCGTAAAAATTTCGTCTGAACTTCTTCGGCATAAAGACACACATACAAGGCTTTATTTTGAGCCATATCAAAATGTGGCGATAAGACCCTCGGTCAGATTCGCTCCCGATCCCGAGCTGCTGGCTTGGCATAACGAAAGGTGTTTTGAACGTGGTTGCTAGCGATAATATATCGAGTTATTCTGTCTTTCAGTACGCTTACATTGACGGTTCTAATTATAAAGCGTTCGGTGAGGTGTGGCTTTTAGGAGGAGTTTCCCATAGCCAGTGCCGGACTTTGGTATCAATGCTTGAGAGCAGCCAATTTTTTATCGCTGAGCAAATCGCTGTTCCCAGCCTCTATGCTGGGCTATTTAAATATTCTCACGGACTGACCTCAGACGATCACAGTTGGCACACCTTCCAGGGTTTCAGAAAAGAGTTTGTTGCCGAACCTCCTACTGGATGCATTGTTTGGGGCACCGTCAGAGAATTTCTAAAATTGTGTAAAAACATTTCTGAATGGGAGCCGAATTTGTCGCCAAATTTTAAGGCTGTTGAGCTTGTCTGAATTTCAAATTCCAAGACAGTTTTTGTTCAATCGAGCGGCTCTACAGGCGAAGCATAACCGATAGATGAGGACAGGGGCTCCAACACCCTTTCCTACAGTCCCCGCCCCGTGCCATATTCCCCGCTGGCTCTTTGACAATCGAATCCGGTTCCGGAACGGCTTGCCCGGCGATTGCCTTTGCGCGGGCGCTTTTTTGTTCAGCAAGGTTTCTTGAAAGCTGAACGGTCTCGCCACTCGCACGCCCATAAGGTGGTGAAGTTGCCACTTTGATCGGGGAAAGACGTTTCTCCCTTTAACCCTGTAAAGTTTGTCAAGATAAGCGTTGGCCCGGGCGAGGGCTGAGCGTGGAAAAGCACCGCCGCCGCTGCCGTCGTTTCCTGCTGACAAGCCTTTGCGCCCCTGCTAACGGCTGGCCATGACCGAACGTTCCCATATCCGCAATTTCGCCATCATCGCTCATATCGACCATGGCAAATCGACCCTCGCCGACCGGCTGATCCAGCAGACCGGCGGACTGACCGAGCGCGAGATGAGCGAGCAGGTGCTCGACAATATGGATATCGAGAAAGAGCGCGGTATCACGATCAAGGCGCAGACGGTGCGGCTCAACTATACCGCGAAGGACGGCGAGACCTATGAGCTCAGCCTGATGGACACGCCGGGCCATGTCGACTTTGCCTATGAAGTGTCGCGGAGCCTGGCGGCGTGCGAGGGCGCTTTGCTGGTGGTCGATGCGGCGCAGGGCGTGGAAGCGCAGACGCTGGCCAATGTCTACCAGTCGATCGAGCATGATCACGAGATCATCCCGGTGCTCAACAAGATCGATCTGCCCGCCGCCGAGCCGGAGCGGGTGCGCAAGGAGATCGAGGAGATCATCGGGCTCGACGCGTCCGAGGCGGTGCTGGCCAGCGCCAAGTCGGGGATCGGCATCGAGGATATTCTCGAGCAGATCGTCGCCAAGATCCCGCCACCGGACGGCGACCGCGACAAGCCGCTGAAGGCGATGCTGGTCGACAGCTGGTATGATCCCTATCTCGGCGTGGTCATTCTGGTGCGGGTGATCGACGGGGTGCTGACCAAGGGGCTGAAGATCAAGTTCATGGCACAGGGCACCGAGCATCTGGTCGACCGGGTAGGCTGCATGCGGCCGAAGATCGAGCAGCTGCCGGAACTGGCGGCGGGCGAGATCGGCTTTATCACGGCGCAGATCAAGGAAGTCAGCCAGACCGCGGTCGGCGACACGATTACCACGGTCAAGAACCCGGCGCCCGAGCCGCTGCCGGGCTTCAAGGAAGTGCAGTCGGTGGTGTTCTGCGGCCTGTTCCCGGTCGATGCGGCGGACTTCGAGAAGCTGCGCGAGAGTATCGGCAAGCTCAGGCTCAACGACGCCAGCTTCACCTTTGAAATGGAGACCAGCGCGGCGCTGGGGCAGGGCTTCCGCTGCGGCTTTCTCGGGCTGCTGCATCTGGAAATCGTCCAGGAACGGCTGACCCGCGAATATGATCTCGACCTGATCACCACCGCGCCGTCGGTGGTCTACCGGATCGAGATGAACGACGGCAGCGAGCAATATCTGCACAACCCGGCGGACATGCCCGACATCGTCAAGATCCGCGAGATCGAGGAGCCGTGGATCGAGGCGACGATCTACTGCCCGGACGAATATCTCGGCGGCATATTGAAGCTCTGCCAGGACCGGCGCGGGGTGCAGAAGAACCTGACCTATGTCAGCGACCGGGCGCAGGTGGTCTACGAGCTGCCGCTTAACGAGGTGGTGTTCGACTTTTACGACCGGCTGAAGAGCATCTCGCGCGGCTATGCCAGCTTTGACTATCACCAGATCGGGCTTCGCACTGGACAGCTGGTCAAGATGAACATCATGGTCAACGGCGATCCGGTCGATGCGCTCAGCATGATCGTGCACCGTGATGCTGCCGAATTCCGTGGCCGGCACATGTGCGAAAGGCTCAAGGACCTGATCCCGCGTCATCTGTTCAAGATCCCGATCCAGGCGGCGATCGGCGGCAAGGTGATCGCGCGCGAGACGATCTCGGCGATGCGCAAGGATGTGACGGCGAAATGCTATGGCGGCGACATCAGCCGCAAGAAGAAGCTGCTCGACAAGCAGAAGAAGGGCAAGGCCAAGATGCGCGAATATGGCAATGTCAGCATCCCGCAGGAGGCCTTTATCGCGGCGCTAAAGATGGGCGACGAGGGCTGATTTCCCCATTGGGCGCTTGCAATCTGTCCTATTTTGCGACGAATGGAAGACTCAGAGCGATTGAAACGCGATGTAAAATAGATTATGTTCGCTTCACCATAAAAGATTGAGAGGGTCGCATCCAGTTCATGGAGTCCCTATGTTCACCCTTTTTGAAGCGAATCATCGACGGGCCAGAGACGATCAAGATATAGGCTATTTTTTCGACAAATATGGAGTCGATGCTCCGACGATATTGAGCGAGCGGGCGGAAGATAGCTCGCTCTCTTCCCGTGACCGCCGTCACTGGCGGCGACTGGCGCGCAAAGCGCGTGGGCAGCGAAGCAAATGGATGGAGCGCCTGACCAACAGCTGATCCTATTCGGGCTGCGCCTGATAGGGGCAGGGTGTTATTTCCTCGGGCGTTTTTCCGGGCCCTCTGGCGCGGAACCGTGCGAAATATCCGCCGAGTTCGGGCCGCTCCATGAATCCGACCAGTTCATAGCCGACGGCTTCAAATTCGCAGAATAGCTGCTTGGGCGGGATGCCATGTTCGGTGACATCGCGGTTGACATCGACTACGATCACCTCGCCAGCGCCGCGTGCCTCGCTCTTGTCAATCAGCGCCGGCCGCAGCCGGGCCAGAAACGCATAGGGCTCGCGGACCTCGTGATACATGTGGACCAGAAAAATCCGGTCGAAACTATTCTCCGGCAAGCGCGGATCATCGGGTGCGCCGAGCTTGATCGAGACATTGTCGAGACTCTCCCGGTTGACCCGCTCGGCCAGCCGGTTGATCGCGCCCTCGTCGATATCCTGAGCCAGTACACGGCCGTTGGCGCCAACTTTCTCGGCCAGCCGGACCGTATAATAGCCTTCTCCCGCACCGATATCGGCAACGGTCATGCCGGATTCCAGTCCAGCGGCTTTCATGATTTCCTCAGCCTCGCCGCGATTGTCGCGGGCGGTTTCGGTTGACCATTGATTGCCGCCAAGCGCCGAGACTGGCCGCGACGCCGGCGGATAGGCGCGCGCGGTCTCTGCGCGATCGGCATCGGCATCATCGATCCGCTTGCAGGCACCGAGCGGTGTGGTCAGCAGCAACAGAGCGGACAGCCCGACGACCATGCGGGCAGGTGACGGGGCGGCTGGCAACAGCCGGGCAGATTTCGCGGCACTATTTTTCATTGGCAAAAGACTTAGGCGAGCGGATGGCGCGGTTCAATCTTTGTTTGGGCACCGCATCGCCTGAACGCGCTTACCTCCGACGCGGGAAAGAAATAGTCGAAGCAAAAGAAGCGCGACGATAAAGCTGCGACGGCAAGGACAGATGGACTTTGGGTGACACGGGTCACACCCCCTAAAGCGGAAACAGGGGCCGGCAGAAAGTCGTTAAAAACTATTGGGCACGGCTTTCCGTCGCATCGGGTCGTTATCTGCGCTAGCCTTCGGCTCGCCAGGCTCAGGACAAATGGATAGGGGCTGGGGCTCGGTCGCCTGCTTTCGCTGGGGCGCGGCGTTGTCAGTTGCTGTCCCGACAACCACGCATCCACTGTTCATCCCTCCCTGTCACAAATCCCCAATATCACCGACATATCTCCGTCACACCATTGGTCAGAAAGAGTCATTCAACTTCCCTAGGGCGGCGTCAGATTCATCATGACCAACAGGGAAAACAGAAAAATGTCGCGCCAATCCAAATCAGTGACTACCGCTTTCAAACTCGCTCTTATGCTGGGCTGCGCCTTGCCGACTGCGGCATGGGCTGGGACCATAACGGGAGCGGTTGTCGATCCCAGCGAAACCCGCGGGCTGCAATCGGCCCAGGTGCGGATTGTCGAGCTCGACCGGGTGGTCACCACCGAGCGCGATGGCGGCTATACTTTTCCGGATGTCCCGGCGGGTACCTATACGCTGGAAGCCCGCTATGTCGGTGCCGACACCACCCAGACAAGCGTCACCGTCACCGAGACCGGTCTTGTTCGCGCCGATATCGTGCTGCGCTCCGGGGTGGACAATGAAATTCTTGTCATTGGTCAGGGGGCCAACCAGGCCAGCGCGCTTTCCCGTCAGCGCGAGGCGGACGGCATATCATCGGTGCTTACCCGTGACTCGATCGGCCAGTTTCCGGATCAGAATGTCGCGGAGTCGATCCGCCGGCTGCCCGGTGTCAATGTTCTCAACGACCAGGGCGAAGGGCGCTTTGTTTCGGTACGGGGGCTCGATCCGGAACTGAACGCAAGCTCGCTCAATGGCGTGCGGTTGCCGTCCCCGGAATCGGATGTCCGTTCGGTGGCGCTCGACGTCATCTCCAGTGATCTGATCGAATCGGTGGAAATCAAGAAATCGCTGACCCCGGATATGGATGCCGACACGATCGGCGCATCGATCGAAATCAAAACCACCAGCGCCTTTGATCGCAAGAAGGGCCTGTTCGCGGTTAAGGCGGAGGGCAGCTATAATGAATATGCCGACAGCGTCACCCCCAAGGGCAGCGTCGATTTTTCGACGCGTATTGGTGACAATGTCGGTATTTCCGGCGGTTTCAGCTATTACAAGCGGGAGTTTGAATCCGACAATATCGAGGCCGCAGGCTGGGACGAGGATGGCGGAACCGTCTATGCCGAGGAAGTCGAATATCGTGATTATGATGTCACGCGCAAGCGGATCAGCGGATCGCTGAACGTCGATGTTCGCGCTTCGGACTTCACCACGATGTTTGTACGTGGCAATTACAGTGTGTTCGACGATCAGGAATATCGCCGCCGGACGACGATCATCTTTGACGAAGCCCCAGCTAGCGGCGATGCCAACAGCGCATTTTTCACCGATGCCGACGGTCGGATCGAAGTGCGCCGGGACATCAAGGACCGTTTCGAACGCCAGCGGATCGCCACCTACCAGATCGGCCTGGATCATGACGACGGCGTCTGGAATGCCCATCTGTCCGGAAGCTGGGCCCGGTCCAGTGAAAAGGAGAACGGCTCGGTTGACCCGACACGGTTCCGCTCCCGTTTCGACGGTGACGGGGTAGACGTCAACATGGACTACAGCGATCCCCGCATTCCGCTGTACAACGTTACCAGCGGTGCCGATCTGTTCAACGATCCGGCAGAATATGGATTCAACCGCGCCGAATTGAGCCAGCTGTCGGACAGCGTCGACACCGAATATGTGCTGAAGGGTGACCTAGGCCGCAGTTTCATCATGGATGGCGGCAAGTTCACCGTGCAGGCCGGCTTCAAATCCCGCTGGCGGACGAAGAGCTATGATTTCGACGGCATATTCTACGGCGATTATGACGGCGACTATACGCTTGCAGATGTGCTCGGTAGCCAGACCTACCGGATCACAGATATCGGGCCCGTGGCCAGCTATCGCGGTGCCACCGAATTCCTGTTTGCGAACATCGGCAATTTCGAGGTTGATCAATATGAGACGGACCTGCTGAGCCTGCCCAGCGACTATTCCGCCGATGAGGATATTCTGGCCGGCTATCTGCTCGGCCGCTACGACAGCTCTACCCTGCGGGTGATCGGCGGCTTGCGCGCCGAGCGCACATCGAACAAGCTGTTGGGGCAGCTGGTGGTCGATGATGGCGATGATGTCACCAACGTCATCCCGGTCAATGTCGAGCGCCGCTACACTGACTGGCTTCCCAGCCTGACCGTGCGCTTCCAGCCGCAGGACCAGCTGGTCTTGCGTCTGGCGGGCTACAAGAGCCTGGTTCGTCCGAAGCTGTCGAAAATGGCACCGCGCTTCACGATCAACGAGGACGAGGAAGCCGAATTCGGTAACCCGGACCTGTTGCCCTATCGCGCCTGGAATGCCGACGCTTCCGCCGAATATTATTTCAGCAGCAACGGTGCGGTTTCGATCGGGGCCTTCTACAAGTCGATCGACAATTTCATCGTCGACCAGACCCTGACCACACCGGGTACCTTCCAGGGGATTGACTATCAGGAGCTGACCCGCGCAATCAACGGCGACAAGGCCGAAATCTTCGGGGTGGAAGCCAGCTTCAGCCAGTTGCTGGATTTCCTGCCATCACCGCTGGACGGGTTTCTGGTCAATCTGAACTATACCTATACCGATGCCACCGGCACGGTGCTGACCGATGGCGATATCGATGAGCCGCGGAAAATCAACCTGCCGAGCAGTTCGAAACATACGTTCAACGCGGTGCTGGGCTATGAAAAGGGACCGTTTGATTTCCGGCTGGCCGGAACCTATCGGGACAAATATCTCGACGAGCTTGGCGATGATGCAACGACTGACCGGATCGTCGACAACCATTTCCAGCTGGATGCGAGCGTGAAGTTCAAGCTGACCAAGAATATCCGCCTGTTCGGCGAATGGATCAACATCAACAACGCCAAATATTTTGCCTACCAGAATTTCGGCGGTGCGCAGCGCAACCTGCAATATGAAGAATATGGCTCCACCTTCAAATTCGGCGTCAAGGTGACGATGTGATGAAAATGAAAATGATACTCCTCGCCGCTTCCGCACTGGCTCTGGCGGGCTGTGCTGCGCAAACCGGTGTCGATTCGGTATCCGGTGGATCGTTGGTCCCCACGCTCGAACTGACGGCAACGGGTGAAACCGTCCCCGTCGGCACAACGGCGCGCGATGCCGCCGATGATCCTGCTATCTGGCGCAATTCTGCTGATCCCTCGAAAAGCCTGGTGATCGGCACGGACAAAAGGGCGGGCCTTTATGTCTTTGGCATGGATGGGGCCAAGCAATCCTTTCTGCCCGAGGGCGAGCTGAACAATGTCGATCTGCGTGAAGTGATGATTGACGGACGCAAGACGGTTCTGGTTGGGGCTAGCATCCGCAATGATCCGAATAATGCGCATATCGGGCTGTACGAGCTCGACACCGATAGCGCCGAACTGAAGCCGCTGGGCAAATATCCGGCTGGCCCGGGCGAGGCCTACGGGTTTTGCTTCGGACAGGATGCTGCCGGTGAAACATTCGCCTATATGATCACCAAGGCCGGCAATGTCCGGGAAATGAAATTGTCGTTCGCCGGAGGTGTCCCCAACGCCTCGGTCACGCGCGAGCACAAGCTGACGACGCAGCCGGAAGGCTGCGTCGTCGATGACCGGACCGGACGGCTTTATGTTGGCGAGGAAAGTGCCGCGATCTGGCTGTATGATCTGAATGCCGATGCCTTCGTGCCGCAGCGCTTTGCCGATGTGAACGGACGCGAACTGGTCGCTGACGTCGAGGGGCTGGCGCTGGCGCCCAAGGGCGAGAATGGCGGCTATCTGGTCGCCTCGAGCCAGGGCGATAATGCCTATGTTCTCTACGATCTGGTGACGGGGGCCTATGTTAACCGGTTTCGGCTGGTCGACGGCGTCGTCGATGGCACGTCGGAAACCGACGGGATTGAGGTGGTCCTCGGGGATTTCGGACCGCAATATCCCGATGGCCTGATGGTCGTGCAGGATGGTGACAACGGCGACCAGACGCAGAATTTCAAATATATCAGCTGGCGTGATGTGGTGGAGGCAGTGGAGGAGGCCAAGTAGAGCGGATTGGAGTTCCGCTCCGCAGGCAGGGGCCCATCTCCTGCTTTTGCGGATAAAGGAAGAGTGAGGAGGTGCGTCAAGTCTGCCGCGATCACTCTCTACCACCGTTGACTATTGCCTGTCTTTCGGGAGATGGGCCCCTGCCTGCGCAGGGGCACGAGTGGCAGTTGCGGTCAGCGCATTGCGGCTGTCCTTCGACAGGCTCAGGACGATCGGGTGGGGCAAGAGCTATGTTTTCCCCATAAGCAGCGCAGTCCGCGCTAGTCGACATCCTCGACATCGACCTTCTCGCCGGTCACTTTCTGCGCGAGGGTCGCGGCGATGAATTCGTCCAGGCCGCCATCGAGCACGGTATTGGGGGCGCTGCTGGTGTGGCCGGTGCGCAGGTCCTTGACCATCTGATAGGGTTGCAGAACATAGGAGCGGATCTGGTGACCCCAGCCGATTTCGGTTTTTGCTTCATATTCACCGGAGGCTTCGGCCTCTCGGCGCTGCAGTTCGGCTTCGAACAGGCGCGCTTTCAGCATGCCCATGGCGGTGGCCCGGTTCTTGTGCTGGCTGCGGTCGTTCTGGCTGGCAACGACGATACCCGTTGGCTGGTGAGTGATGCGTACGGCGCTGTCCGTAGTGTTGACATGCTGGCCGCCGGAGCCGGAGGCGCGATAGGTATCGATCTTGAGGTCGCTTTCGTTGATCTCGACCTCGAAACTGTCGTCGATCACCGGATAGACCCAGACGCTGGAAAAGCTCGTGTGGCGCTTGGCGGCGCTGTCGAACGGGGAAATGCGGACCAGCCGGTGGACACCGCTCTCGGTCTTGGCATAGCCATAGGCATTCTCGCCCTTCACCTCGATCGTCGCCGACTTTATGCCGGCCTGGTCACCGGCCTGATAGTCGACCATGGAGACCTTGTAGCCGCGCGCCTCGGCCCAGCGCTGATACATACGCAGCAACATCTCGGCCCAGTCCTGACTCTCGGTGCCGCCGGCGCCGGCGTGGATTTCGATATAGGTGTCGAGACTGTCGGCTTCGCCGGACAGCAGGGCGTTGACCTTGTCGCGGTCGGCGCGAGCAGCGAGCTTTTCCAAACTGGCGACGCCTTCGTCGGCAACCGACGTATCATTTTCCTCTTCGGCCATCTCGATAAACTCGAGCGCGTCGTCGCGTTCCTGCTCGATTTCCCTGGCCGCGCTGATCGATTCATCGAGGCGACGGCGCTCGGTCATCACCGCCTGCGCAGCGGCCTGATCATCCCACAGGGTCGGGTCCTCTACGCGAGCGTTCAGCTCGTCGAGACGGCGCAGCGCGACATCCCAGTTAAGCGAAGTCCTGATCAGGTTTAGGGCGGCGTCGATCCGGTCGACATAGGCTTGCGCGTCGGCACGCATGATAATCTCCAAAGCTAGTGGCAGCAGCGATTAGACGATATCGCCGGGAAGTAAAGTGGTGTGCCGGTTGGGTGGCGCAGGTCGGCATAACGAAGCGGGTGTATTATTTACATTTTCTATTAATCTGAGAATTATCTATCGATTGGCTCGTTTAAAGGCGACTATCTAGTGAATGTGTCCTCGGGCTCAAGCCCGGATATCAGAAAGGAATAGCATGACATATCTTAGGATTTCAGGAGCTTTGGCGGCTGCTTTGCTAGCCTCAGGTCCGGCGCTCGCCAATCACCACCAGGCTTTCGGCTATGCAGCCGACAATGGTGCGGAAAAGTGGGGTCAACTGGACGAAAAATATGCGCTGTGCGAGAGCGGTGACATGCAATCACCGATAGATCTGTCCAGCGCGAATGCGTTCGGCAATATCGCGCTATCGGTAAACTATCAGGCCGGACCGCTGACGGTTTCCAACAAGGGCTTGACCGTTCAGGCGGACTTTGCGCCCGGTTCGACCATGACTAGCGGCGGGTTGACCTTCAACCTGATCCAGATTCACTTTCATACCCCGTCAGAACATGCGATCTCCGGCAAGCGCTACCCGCTGACCGGCCATTTCGTCCATGCGACAGAGGATGGCAAGCTGGGCGTTCTCGGTGTGATGTTTGAAGAGGGCGCTGCCAATGCGGAACTGGCGAAAATTCTTGCGGTTGCTCCGGAGGAGAAATCGGATCCCGTAACGGTAACTGGCCAGAGCATCGATCCCAATGGCTTGTTGCCTGCAGATCGTTCGGTCTATCGCTATATGGGCTCGCTGACCACGCCGCCGTGCAGCGAAGGGGTGAACTGGCATGTGCTGAAAGCGCCGATCACCGCGAGCGAGGACCAGATCGAGGCATTTGAAGAGTTGATGGGGGACAGTGCGCGTCCGGTGCGAGCGCTGAACAACCGTCTGGTTGTCGCGCCGGACTAACCGGCGGCTGTCCGATTTTCTGTGAGACGCCGCATTTTTGTGGTAGATAAGGCAAGGCGATCAGGAGACGGCGGCATGGCGATAAGCAATTTTACCGACAAGGACGTGCCCGACCAGAGCGGGCGCGTCTTTTTTGTGACCGGCGCCAACAGCGGGCTGGGCTATGAGACGGCAAAAGTACTGGCAGGCAAGGGCGCGCGCGTGTTGATGGGGTGCCGGTCGGACGCAAAAGCGAAGGCGGCGATGGAGAGCATCCGGGACGCCCATGCGAATGCCGACCTGCGCTTCCTCCCGCTCGACCTTGGCGACCTGGATTCCATCGACGACGCCGTCAAGCTGATCGCCACCGAACCGCGACTGGACGTCCTCGTCAACAACGCGGGGATAATGATGCCGCCAAGGGAAGAGACTCTCGATGGGTTTGAATCGCAATTTGGCGTCAATCATCTGGGCACATTTGCGCTTACCGGTCGGTTACTCGACAAGCTCTCGAAAGGGCGGACACCGCGGGTGGTGATCACGTCGAGCATGGCGCACCGGAGCGGCCGGATCGATTTCGACGATATCAATGCAGAGGAAAGCTACAGTCGGTGGGGCCGTTATGCGATGAGCAAACTGGCCAATCTGCTGCATATGTACGAACTTGACCGCCGTTTGCGCGCCGCACAGTCGCCGATCATGGCGCTGGCCTGTCATCCCGGCGTTGCTGACACCGAGCTTGCCAGAAATTTTCCCGGCGTCCTTGTATCGCTGATCCGGCCGGTGTCGAGCCTGTTCATGAACAGCGCAGCCGAGGGGGCCTGGCCGACGCTGGCTGCGGCCACGGCACCCGGTGCTGAAGGAGGCGACTATTTCGGGCCGAGCCGGAACGGCGAGTGGGTCGGGCCAGCGCGCGAAGTGCAATCGCGCCCGAAAGCCAAAAAGATCGAGCCGGCAAAGCGGCTATGGGCGGTGTCGGAAGAGCTGACGGGCGTCAAATATCCGGTTTGACCGACCCAGTCCCGCTGATTTTGGTATTTCCTTTGCTTCCCGCGCCTTGTTGCGTTAGCCTTGCTGTCGGAGGAGCGTTTTGATCACGTCGGCCAGGGGGATATTTATTGTTCGATGAAATGTTGGGGAGCGGGGACGATGTCCGCCAGCCCTATCAAGACTATAAACGCTGGCTAGATGACGAGGACGTCAAGCGGCTCCATCGCAAATCCGCAGAGGCCGAAGCCTTTTTCCGAAAGACCGGGATCACTTTCAATGTCTATGGGCAAGATGAGGCTGATGAGCGCCTGATACCGTTTGACGTCGTACCGCGGGTGCTGTCGGCGCGCGAATGGCGCAAGCTGTCCAAAGGCATCGAGCAGCGGGTTCGCGCAATCAATGCCTTTTTGTACGATATTTATCATCGACAGGAAATCCTGCGGGCAGGGCGTGTGCCGATCGAACTGATCGCCAATAACGAAGCCTTTCTGCCGCAGATGATTGGTGTCAACCCGCCTGGTGGCATCTATACCCATATCATCGGCACGGATATCGTCCGCACCGGCGACGAAGAATTTTACGTGCTGGAAGACAATGCGCGCACCCCGTCGGGTGTCAGCTATATGCTCGAAAATCGCGAAACCATGTTGCAGATGTTCCCTGAGCTGTTCGCCAAGATCAAGGTGCAGGAAGTCAGCAACTATCCGGGGCAATTGCGCCGATCACTCGCCGCTTGCGCACCTCAGAAATGTGAGGGCAAGCCGGTTGTCGCGGTCTTGACGCCCGGTATCCACAACAGCGCCTATTTCGAGCATAGTTTTCTGGCCGATCAGATGGGCGTGGAGCTGGTCGAGGGCCATGACCTCAAGATTGTCGATGGCCGGGTCGCCATGCGGACCACCGAGGGCTATACCGCGATCGATGTCCTGTATCGCCGGATCGATGACGATTATCTGGATCCGCTGAATTTCCAGCCGCATTCGATGCTGGGCGTGCCAGGGATATTTGATGTCTATCGATCAGGCGGCATAACGATCGCCAACGCGCCCGGAACCGGGATAGCCGATGACAAGGCGTTGTATAGCTATATGCCCGACATCGTCGAATTCTACACCGGCGAAAAACCGCTGCTCGAAAATGTGCCGACGTGGCGCTGCTCGGAGAAAGACGAGCTGGCCTATGTACTGGAGCATCTGGAAGAGCTGGTCGTGAAAGAAGTGCACGGCTCTGGCGGATACGGAATGCTGGTCGGACCTGCCGCTTCAAAGAAGGAAGTTGCAGCATTCCGGGCAAAGCTGATCGACAATGCGAGCAACTATATCGCGCAGCCGACGCTTTCGCTCTCCACCGTGCCAATCTTCACGAAAAAGGGGCTGTCCCCGCGGCATGTCGATCTCCGGCCATTCGTGCTGGTTTCGCCGAACGGGATCAGCATTACGCCGGGTGGTCTGACGCGGGTAGCGATGACCAAGGGCTCGCTGGTGGTGAACAGCAGTCAAGGCGGAGGCACCAAAGATACATGGGTGCTGGAAGAATGAGGGGGCGTGTCTGATGCTGGGTAAAACAGCCGCAAGCCTGTTCTGGATGTCGCGCTATCTTGAGCGCGTCGAGAATAGTGCGCGTTTCATTGATGCCGGATTCCGTATTGCATTGACCCGCTCGGCTTCGGCCAGCGAAGAATGGTCGTCGGTGCTCAAGTCATCCGGTGTGATTCAAGCCTATCGGGCCAAGCATGATGATTTTGAGTCCTCGAAGGTCATAAATTTCCTGCTCCGCGATCGCGATAATTCCAGCAGTGTCATGGCATTGATGAAACAGGCCCGTGACAGTGCCAGAACCGCACGAACCGCGCTGACCCGCGAAGTTTGGGAAGCGACCAACGAGAGCTGGATGACATTGAAAGCGGCCATGGCGAAGCCCGTAAAGGAGCAGGACCTGCCGGAAACGCTGGGGTTGATCCGACAGCAAAGCGCGCTTGTCAGGGGCGCGACGCTCGGCACAATGCTGCGCAATGACGGGTTCAATTTTCTCCGTATCGGCAGCTTTCTGGAGCGGGCCGACAGCACCGCGCGTATTCTTGACGTGAAATATTATCTGCTCCTGCCTTCGGTCGCTCTGATCGGTTCCTCGGTGGACAATGTCCAATGGGAGACGATATTGCGGTCGGTATCAGCGCATCGGTCCTTTCGCTGGCTCAACGGCACCGACATCAGCGCGCAGGCCGTCGCTGACTATCTGATCCTGCATAAACAAATGCCGCGATCCTTGACCTTCTGTTACTCCAAAATCCGCGACAATCTGCATTATATCGACGACAATTACGGGCGGAAAAGCCGGTCCGGAGAACTTGCTGATGAAATATGCAACGATATTCTGAGCCGCCCGATTGAAGCGATCTTTGAACATGGGCTGCACGAATATATTTCCGAGTTCATTATCGCGAATAACGGTCTGGCCGCGCAAATCGAGACGGATTTCAATTTTCAGGACAGGATCGGATAGCCATGCTGTTGAAGATTAATCATGAAACCCGCTATGTATATGATGCGCCCGTGCAATATGGGCTCCAGCAAGTGCGGCTACGACCGAAAGAGCGTGCTGGCCAGCAGGTCAAAAGCTGGGATATCGAAATCGACGGCGGCAAGGTGGAACTGTCCTTCGAGGATCAGCACTGCAATCATGTCGACCTGATCAGCATCGATCAGGGGCGCACCGAAATATCGATAAAATGCGCCGGAGAAGTCGAGAATAGTAATGGCAGCGGGATCATTGGCTCGCACAGCGGATCTGCACCGCTTTGGTATTTCAAGCAGGCTACGGATCTAACGAAAGCGGGCGCGGAGACCAAGAAACTGGTCGGAGCGCTCGGCGACGATTTTGAAAATGATGTGGCGAAACTTCATCGTCTGTCGGCTGCAGTCGTTGAGAAAGTGCCTTATCGGACGGGCGAAACGGACGCCGAAACGAATGCGGAGGGCGCTCTTAAGGCCGGGGCCGGGGTTTGTCAGGATCACAGTCATATCTTCTGCGCAGCCGCGCGCTTGCTCGGCTTTCCGACCCGCTATGTGTCGGGCTATCTGATGATGAGCGACCGGGTGGATCAGGATGCCACCCATGCCTGGGCAGAAGCGCATATTACGGGTCTTGGCTGGGTCGGTTTTGATGTATCCAACGGCTATTCTCCGGATGAACGCTATGTCCGCGTTGCAACCGGCCTGGACTATCGGGAAGCGTCGCCGATATCCGGCATGCGATATGGTGCTTCCAACGAAGATATGATTGTCACGCTGCAGGTTCAGCAGTAAGCGCAGGTTTCACCTCCATTCAGGAATTTGACGATGACTTATTGCGTAGGCCTGCGGATGAAACGCGGCCTTGTTTTCATGTCCGATACCAGAACCAATGCCGGCGTTGACGACATCTCCCAGGTCAAGAAACTGACCAGCTGGGAAGTGCCGGGCGATCGGGTAATTACCTTGTTGTCTGCGGGCAACTTGGCGACCACACAGGCGGTCGTCAGTCTGCTGGATGAACGGGGCAAGCATCCGGATGATCGCAATCCATCGATTCTGCAGGCACCTTCCATGTTTCAGGTGGCAACGATCATCGGTGAAACCTTGCGCGAAGTGGTCAAAACCTATTCGAACGAGGGGCAGGACGCCAAGTCTCCCTTTGATGCAACGCTGATCGTTGGCGGTCAGATAAAGGGCAGCGACCCGAGGCTTTTCTTGATCTATCCGGCTGGTAATTTCATTGAAGCCAGCGATGACAGTCCGTTTTTTCAGACCGGAGAAACGAAATATGGCCGGCCGATACTGGTTCGCGCCTTTGACCCTGACATGTCCTTCGAAAATGCGGTCAAGCTGCTACTGGTCTCATTTGATTCCACCATTCGCGCCAATCTTGCAGTGGATTTGCCGCTGGATATGCAAGTTTACGAGACGGACAATTTCGCGATTTCGCAGCAACAGCGGATCAGCAAAGACGATCCCTATTTCCAGACGATTTCGGAAGGTTGGGGGGATGCACTGAGAAGCGCGTTTCAATCCTTGCCGGATTTCCATTTCAAGGCCTAGCCAAAGCGTCTTTTGCCTGCCATCGCCCGGTGCGCCATCGCCATTGTGGTCAGCTGCGCGTTGACCCTGATGCAGCTGGGCATGACGCTGGCATCGGTAACATAGCAATTGGTGGTATTGTGAACCCGCTGATTGAGGTCAACCACGCCCTTTTCCGGATCAATATTGATGGCGTTCCCCCCATGCGGATGAGAACTCGACAGAACCACATCATCCGGTTCTTGGATCGCTTTCTCGTAAAAGGCATCAATCTCCGCATGGCTCATATCGCTGGTCAGGGTCTGGCCGCGGAGCAGGGCAGGGTAGACTTCGATGGCGCCGTTAAGAAAATGGACTTTGGTCATGGTTGCCAGCGCCCGCCGCAGTAGCGCCAGTTCCTCCGCGCCAATTTTCAGTTTGAGCTTGCCATTGTCCATATATCCAAGGCGGTCGGCAGGAAACAGCACGCCGGCAGAGACCAGCCGATTGTAATTCCGCATCCGCTCATAATGATCCTCAAACCAGCCCGGCACCAGCGTCGCCATGCTCATCGGCGGCTGGAAATGGCTCTCGATGAGAAAGTCCCCGCGATCGACATAAGTCGCCATCTGGTCCTCGTTCCAGACATTGACCTCGGTCCCTTCGGGCATCAGGGCCACGACCGGGCAGGCTATATTCAGCGAGATACCGGTTCCGGATTGCGTTATGCCGCTGTCGTGGAGCAGATTGCTGGACGCCAGGGCGCCGGCTGCGACGACGACCCCTTTGCGCGCGCGAATGGTTCGTTTTCTGCCATTGTTCAGCCTGACTGTGACCGCGTGTGCGATCTTCTTGCCATTGGCCCCTTCGTCCCACAGGATTTCGGTTGCTTCGGCGCGGTCCAATATCCGGGCTGGCTTGCTGCGCTTTTCGCTGGTGGCGTGGGCGAGGAAACTCTCCGGCATCGCTTTCTTTCGGCCATAGGGGCAACCGGTGTTGCAGTAGCCGCAATAGACGCACTCGGTTTTCGACTGCGTTGGACCATAGTTTTTCCGGAACCAAGCGGTAATGGCCTTTTTGTCCATCGGGTCGTCAGACTGCGCCGCATATTTGTTCCAGCCGTCGATCAGATGCGGGCCGTTGTTGCGCCCGACAATCGGATCGATTTCTGAGACCTCGAGAGCCTCCTCGATCGCATCATAGCTGCGGGCAAGATCGGCTTCGCTGATCGGAGCCCCCAGTTCGGCCCAGGTGTCATAGACATTTTCGGCATCGGGATGCACCAGGCCCTCATGTTTCATGCGCAGGCAGATGCCGTTGTTGATAACGGTAGAGCCGCCGACAACCCGCCCCTGAAACACGATGATGTCGCGGTCCGTCGTAGTCTGCAGGGCTCCATCCTTGAACATCCGCGCGGTCATCCGCGCTTCTTCATGGGTGATCCGCGATGAAGGGTAATGCCGACCAGCCTCGATGATCAGCGCTTCATGCCTCTCATCGGCAACCGCAGCAGCGGCGACGGCGCCGCCAGCGCCCGATCCGATCACGATCACGTCGGTTTCTTCTGGAATGGCGCCATGACCGACAAACACCTTTGCCGTCAGATCACGATCGGATTCGCGGCTGACCGGACGTTCCCCCGTCGCCGTGCGGTCGCGCTGCGCCGGCAATTCGAAATCAAGATCGGCGTAAATGGGATTGTCGAAATTATCCTGTTCATCGCCCGGCTGCCAATGGCCGTAATAGCCTGCCAGAATGACTCCCTTGGTACGCGCGATATCCTGAAACAGGTCGATCCGTGACCGCTGTAACCGGCGGCGGATCAAATTTTTTCGAATGGCCGGCGGCGCGATCAGAAAAAAGGGGCCGCCCAAAACGAGCAGCAGCCCATAAAGAGCCATGCCGATCTCAGCGGGCTTGTTGCCATCGATATTGGAGAAATGCTCCTGCAGATTCTCGACCACCTGGTCGGGCGAAATAGCCATTTTGCGATTGTGAAACAGCGCTTCAGCCATCGCCTTGATCATCAGGGCCTGAAGGCGATTAAATGGCTTTTTCAACTATCATCTCCCGTGGTGCGACCCGGGGGTGTCATTTGTTATGGTTTAGTCCTGTTCGGCTTTGCCGGTCAGGACGATGCCCAGCCCGTCTCCGTCTTTGCCGACCTTGAACCGGCGGACAACCTTGCCAGCAGCCAAATCCACCTGGGCAATTGTATCAGGGCCGGTTTCCGCGACAAAGAGATTTTTGCCATCTGGCGAAAAGAGGATGGTCACTTGTCGGCTATCAGCGGTGCCGCTTATCTCGATCGTGCCCTTGGCCGATCGCTTCGCTACGTCGAACAGGCCGAGCGCGCCGTCGCCAAAATTAGATGTGATGGCGGTTTTCCCATCCGGACTTATCGCCACACGGATCGGAAATTTCCCGGTCTCGATCTGCTTCAATGGCTTCAGACTTTCGGCATCGAAAACATGCAACTGGTCACCCGCTCGATCGGCAACCCACACCGTCGCACCATCAGGCGTGATCGCGATGCCTTCCGGTTCCGTTCCTGCCTGCAGGTCGGTGATTTTGCGCATCTTTGCAAGATCGAGCACGCTGACCGTGCCTGATTGCATGTTGGTCACAAACGCGCGTGACTTGTCGGGGGTGACCACCAGCATATGGCTGCCCTTCTGGTCGGTCTTGATCGAGGAAATCTTGCGTTGCTGGGCTGCGCCGCTTGGTGGAGAGACGATGGTGATGCTGTCGCTGCCTTCGGTCGTTGCAATGATCCGGCCGTCGTCCAGCCACAAAATTCCATGCGGCCGACGCTCCGGGAAAAGCGATACGGTTTCGCTTCTGTTCTGTGCTGCAATGTCAAAAATATCTACGGTCTGGCCGCCATAGGAGACAACGGCAGCAAGCCGGCCATCCGGAGATATCGCTATTTCATGCGGCTGGTCGCCCGTCGCTTGCCGCGCAGTTTCCTTGCCGCTTTGCAAATCGATAAAGCTCAGGCTGTCCTCGGCCTTGTTGCCGACCAGCAGCGTACCCGACATTTCGCCGGTTTCCGCAGCACCATTTGCGCCGGACAACGCGCCGACCAAGAGCAATGCCATTGCCGGGAAAAACCGCGTAAATCTGCTGATCATTGTCGAAACCATGCTATCATTTCGGGCAGACTAACAGCTAATCCTCATATTTCCAGCCCCTGCTTTTGTCGCAGATGTGATCCATGGCACTGCGCCGTCGGCTACAGAGGCTAGGCTGTGGGTTCGAAACGCTATTGAGGCTCTGTCATGTTTGAAACGGTTCGTCATTTTACCTCCGCTCTGGTCGCTGCGACATTGATGGTGACCCTTGTCGCACTCGTACCCGCACAGGCCCAATTTGGCGGCCTGTTCAAAAAAAGACCACCGGCCGATCAGAAATCGGATGAAGATGGATGTGCGAACGATGCGAAAAGTTCGATTGGCAAATCCATATTGGGCAATGTGATCGGCGATTTTACGCGGCGGGCGACCAGAGGCATGGGCGCTTTCGGCTCCTTTGTTCCGCGCGCGGAAGTGGCCGAAACGCTGACCAATTCGATCGCTTGCCGGCTCGACCCGGAGGAACAGTTGCAGGCAGCAGAAGCGACGCGTAGCGTGACCGAGTCCGAACAGCTGGGGGAGAGCGTTCAATGGACCAGCGAGACGCGTCCCGGCGTGTTCGGAAGTTCCACCGCAACCAGCAAGTCGCTGACGGCAGACGGTTCAAGTTGCATGTCCATCACGGATGTTGTTATTGTCGACGGTGAAGAAACCCGCGTGTCCAAGCGGATGTGCAAAGCTCCGGGAGAAACACGATATATAGTCGTGGCGTGAAATATGATTACAAATATCAAAGCCGCAATCGTCGTCGCTTCTCTTTTTACAATCGGCGCTACCGATGTGAAACCGGGCATGGATCCGGACAATCCGACCTGCCCGAGCACGCCCAACTGGTCGAACAACAAAACGATGGAGCTGACGCCAACGACCATCGATGGCACCAAGATATTGCTGGCCGAGGGGGCCGTAGATCAGGGGCTACCGGATCGATTGCGCAAGATGCTGGCCAAAAATCCTGATATTGCCGAGATCTGGCTGCGGTCATCCGGCGGTAATGCAAGAGCGGGCAACGAAGCCGGCCGCGTTATTCGGGAAGCCGATGGCTTGATTATCACCCGCATACCGGCAGGCTGGACCTGTTTCAGCGCCTGCAACTTCGTGTTCATGGGCGGCAGAGCGCGGATCGTTGAGCCAGGCGCCCATTTCATGGTCCATATGTTCACCATGACCAATGACCGGAACGCGATCAACTACAGCATCGAAATGGGCACCGACTCCACCGTCGGCCTGATCGGTGAAGTCGAACAGCAAAGCGCGCTGCTGGCGACCGAAGACAATGATTTCCTGATCAGAATGGGCGTGTCGCGCAAATTGCTGTCGGAAGTCATGTACAGGACCAATGCGGTGAAAACCGAGGATGGCGACCAGTCCACCCGTCGCTGCCTGACCACCGAAGAAGCGCTTCGCTATAATGTCGCGAATGTCGGCGGTTAGTAAGCTGCGCCCGAAAGCAAGGCCTCACGAAATTGACAGCGCCTTTTGCTTTTCTTTTGAGATTAAGGCGTTAGCATAAACGGGCTAATCGGGGAGGCAGGACGATGCGTCATATTGCGATCATAGGATCGGGACCTGCAGGCTATTATTCGGCGGAAGCGGCTCAGAAGAAATTTGGCGAAAATGTCTCCGTCGATATCATTGATCGCTTGCCCGTCCCCTTTGGATTGATCCGTTCCGGCGTCGCCCCCGACCATCAATCCATCAAGGCGGTCTCCCGCCGCTATGAGAAAACCAATCTCGGCGACACGGTGCGCTTTGTCGGCAATGTGACCGTTGGCGAAGATATCAGCATTGCCGAGCTGCAAGAGTTGTACGACGCGGTGGTGCTGGCCACTGGCGCGCCGATGGACCGGGTGCTGGAAATTCCCGGCAGCGACCTACCGGAAGTGCTCGGTAGTGCGGCCTTTGTTGGATGGTATAATGGCCATCCGGACTTTCGGGATCTGGACCCGCCGCTTGATGCCAAATCGGTTGCGATCATTGGCAATGGCAATGTAGCGCTGGACGTCGCGCGGATATTGGCGAAGACCGAACAGGAACTGGACGGCAGCGATATCGTTGCTCATGCGCTCGATCGCCTGCGCCAGAGCAAGGTCGAGAAAATCACCTTTCTCGGGCGGCGTGGCCCCCACCAGATTGCGATGACTCCAAAGGAACTGGGCGAACTGGGCGAACTTCAACGCGCCCGGCCACTCGTCGATGCCGGCGATTTTCCGGATATCGGCGATGATGCGATGCTCGAGCCGGGGATGAGAAAATCGGTAACCCATTTGCGCAATTTCCAGATTGCGGCAGCGGACGCGCAATCGAAGCCAATCGAAATCATATTCGACTTTTTCGCAATGCCGGTTGAGGTGCAGGGCGAGGGCAGGGTCGAACGGCTGATCGTTGAAAAGACGACACTCGACAAGGACCTTCGCTCGATCGGTACTGGTGAGCGCTATGCACTCGACTGTCAGCTCGTGATCAGCTGTATCGGCTACCGCACACCAGCGATAGAAGGCGTGCCCTATGAACATGGCCGCGGCCGTTTCGCCAATAGCGACGGGCGGATATTGCCGGGTCTCTACTGCGTCGGATGGGCAAAGCGCGGACCATCGGGAACGATTGGCACCAACAAGCCTGATGGTTTCGCGATTGCCGACATGATCGATGAAGATATCGGAGAGAACAGTAGCAAGCCTGGCCGACCCGGCCTTGACGCGATGCTGGCAGGTCGCGGCGTTGATGCGGTTACGTTCCGCGACTGGCAGAAAATCGACAAGGCAGAAATCGCCCGCGCCCGCGAAGGATCGCCGCGCGAGAAATTTACCGACATCGATGAAATGATTGCGGCGAAAAACTAGGCCGAAAGCCACTCCCGCAAAATCGCGTTCACTTTCTCAGGCGCTTCCTGTTGCACCCAGTGCGACACGCTAGGCAGGCGGTGCAGTTCGAGATCGGGGACCCAGTCTCCGGTGCCGTCGGTGCAGCGGATATCGATCGCGCTGTCTTCCTCGCCCCAGATCATCAGCGTCGGAACGTCCACCATGCCATCGCCAATGTCGCGCGCATCTGGCGTACGCAGCAGGGCGCGGTAATAGTTGATCATCGACCGTAGCGCGCCGGGACGACTGGCGGCGTCGGCGTAGACCTGCAGTTCTTCCTCCGGAAAGCGGCTTTTGTCGACGGCCATGCGGGAAAAGGCGCGCTTGATCCGCTCGGCACCGTTCCGGCCGAGAAACCATTCGGGGACCCGTGGAAGCTGAAAGAAGAAAATATACCAGCTTTTCTTCAGCTGATACCAGTGTTTCAACTCCCGCTGCGCGCATTTCGGATGCGGCACGTTCATGATCACCAATCTGGTGAGCGGCCGGATTTTCAGGATGGCGAAATGCCAGGCAATGATTGCGCCCCAGTCGTGCGCGATCAGGGTGATCTCTTCCGCACCGCTGGCATCAATCAGCGCCGCTACATCCTTCACCAGCGTGTTCAGGCGATAAGCCTCGACACCTTCCGGCTTGCTGGAGCCGCCATAGCCACGCAAATTCGGTGCCCAGACCTTGTAACCCAATTCGACGAGCAGCGGGATCTGGTGGCGCCATGAGTAGTGCAGTTCCGGAAAGCCGTGCAGGCACAGGGCCAGTTTCTTGCTTTCGCCAGCGGTGGCCACTTCCAGTTTTTGGTCGTTGGCTTCGATCCATTGCATGGTGATGCCGCTTGCCGGTGCGGGGTTCCAGGAAAATGAATTGTCCATATTCTTTTCCTACCACCATCAGGCTTTAATCATCCAGTTAAATCTGGTAAGCAGTGCGAAAATATACAGGAGAGACTCGATGCATGATCTGGTAATTCGCGGTGGAACTGTGGTTGATGGAAGCGGCGGCGAACCTTTTGTGGCGGATGTCGCGATTGATGGCGACCGGGTATCGCTGGTCGGCACAGTGGCGGCGCAGGGCCGCGAAGAGATTGATGCTACCGGAAAATTTGTCACGCCGGGCTTTGTCGATGTGCACACCCATTATGACGGCCAGGCGACCTGGGATGATGAGATGGCGCCCTCCAGCTGGCACGGGATCACCACTGTGGTGATGGGCAATTGCGGTGTCGGCTTTGCGCCGGCTCGGCCGGACCGGCACGAGTGGCTGATCAACCTGATGGAGGGGGTCGAGGATATTCCTGGCACGGCTTTGGCCGAAGGAATGAGCTGGAATTGGGAGACCTTTCCGGAATATCTCGATGAGCTGGAAAGAATGCCCCGGACTGTCGATGTTGCCACCCATGTACCGCACGGCGCGGTCCGTGCTTATGTCCTGGGCGACCGTGAGAAGCCCGGTGCTGTTCCCACCGAAGATGAAATCGACCAGATGTCGAAAATTGTCGAGGACGGGCTGAAGGCAGGTGCGCTCGGCTTCTCGACCTCGCGCACTATTTTGCATCGGAGCGTCGATGGCGAGCTGGTGCCCGGCACCACGGCGACCAAGGAAGAGCTGATTGGTATTGGCCGGGCGATGGGCCGGGTCGGCTATGGCGTGTTCGAAATGGCCAGCGACCTCAACAGGGAATGGGACGAATTTGGCTGGATGGGTGATCTCAGCCGCGAAACCGGCATGCCGGTGACCTTTGCCGCGCTGCAATCGATTGCCAAGGACCAGCCGCTGGATGAACAGATCGCCAATATGCGCGCGGAAAATGACAATGGTGCCAATATCGTTGCGCAGATCGCGCTGCGCGGTAACGGCATCGTCATGGCTTGGCAGGGCACGGTGCACCCGTTCATCCGGCATCCGAGCTGGATGGCGATGGAAGAGCTAAGCTGGGATGAAAAATATGCCAGGTTGAAGGACCCGGCGTTCAAGGCGCAATTGTTGAGTGAGACCAGCACCCCGCCGGAACAGGTCGACATGATGCCGGTGTTCATGGTGATCACGCAGGGCTGGGCGATGCAATTTGAAATGGACCCTGATTTCAACTACGAGCCGCAGGCCGATGAGAGCATCGCTGCCCGCGCCGACGCCGCTGGCAAATCCGGCGCCGAATATGCCTATGACCTGATGATGGCGGACGACGGCAAAGGCTTTATCTATCTGCCATTGCTCAATTATATGGATGGCAATCTCGATTTTCTGGAGACCCTGCAGCAGGCCGATGACACGGTGAACAGCCTGTCCGATGGCGGCGCCCATTGCGGCACGATCTGCGATGCAGCGAGCCCGACCTTCATGCTCGAACATTGGGTGAAGAACCGCAAGCGCGGGACGATCACGCTCGAACATGCGATAAAGCGGCAATGTCTGGATACAGCGCGTCTCTATGGCCTCAATGATCGCGGACTGCTGAAGCCTGGCTATCTCGCTGACGTCAATGTCATTGATATGGACCGGATCAAGCTTGGCAAGCCATGGTTGGCCTTCGACCTGCCAGCGGGCGGCAAAAGACTGCTGCAGAAGGCGGACGGCTATGACTATACGATCAAATCGGGCCAAGTAACGTTCAAGGGCGGTGTTGTGACCGACAAGCGTCCCGGCGGGCTGATCCGTGGTCCGCAGATGGTGGAGATGCTTGAAGCGGCGGAATAGCGACCGCAGCGAGGGGAGTCCGTTGGGTCCTATTCGCGGTGGATGGCTTGTAGTAATCTTTGCATATCAGAAAGCGGGAAGGGAAACCCGCTGACAGAGGGTCGCATTTTCAGCAGGAGAAAATGTGATGATCGCCATAGATTTAGACGTATTACGCAATATTATGCCGCGCTTTTCGGGGGCAAACCATAGCAAGCAGGCGCGGATTGTCGAAGCCATTGCCGGGACGATGCAGGCGACGCTCGAGAAATATGAGATTGATACCGCTTTGCGGATCGCCCATTTTCTGGCGCAGATCGCGCATGAATCGGCGGGCTTCCGAACCACTGAAGAATTTGCGTCCGGAGCCGCTTATGAAGGCCGAAGGGATCTCGGCAATAGCGAACCGGGCGATGGCCGGCGCTATAAAGGCCGCGGCTTGTTGCAGCTGACCGGACGCGCCAATTACCGTGCTCTGGGCAAGAAAATCGGTATGGATCTGGAAGGCGAGCCTGAATTGGCGGCTGAGCCAGCGACGTCGCTGGTCATTGCCTGCGAATATTGGAAAGATCGCAAAATCAATCGCCATTGTGATCGGGATGACCTGATCCGGGTGACCAAGGCGGTCAACGGAGGCCTGAACGGACTCGAGGATCGTCGGCGCTATCTCAGCAAGGCAAAAACCGCCATCGCGCGGGTTGAGGCGCTGGGGCAGGCGGCCAATGCAAAGTCGGGTCCTCGCCCGGTATTGCGGCGTGGCCTCAAGGGCGGTCAGGTATCTGATTTGCAGCGGATGCTGCGCGAGAAAGGCTATATGGTGGCGATCGACGGAGATTTCGGACCTGCGACCGAGACCATCGTCAAGCAGTTCCAGAAGAACAAGAAGCTGGGCGCGGATGGCATTGTCGGCCCGAAGACTTGGCAAGCGCTCGAAGGCTGATTGCGGCAAAAGCCCCTCCCGGATCCGGGAGGGGCCTTCGTTTTCAGACCTAAAAGGCCTTCTGCCAGCCGACCGTCAGCATCCAGTCACCGGCCATCTGCGGTCCGTTCAGATCCTGATAGACCGGTGCGCCGACTTCCAGGCCAAAGCGGTGGCCCGCCAATGCGCCGTGGGTCACCACCGTATTGATACCGGCGATCAGGTCGACGCGCTCCCCACCCTGAAAATCGGGATTGGCGGTCTGGACGGGCCCCATGATCACCGGATCCATGCCCTGAACGCGACCGGTTGTTCTGGCTTTGACGCGCCCTGACAGGCTGATCCACTGGGCTGCGCGATAGCTGAGCCATGCGGTGGCTTCGTGGACGTCGCCGAAGCTGTAGCCCTGATCATTGGTGCCGAGCCGGATGGTGCCGGCATATTGCGCGCCATAGCCAAATTTTCCCGCCCAGCCCTTGTAGGTGACGGCGGGTTTCAAGTCCCAGGTGCCCGAACCCATTTGCATCATATAGGGCGCACGGGCGGTCGGGGTTTCGCCCATCGGTGTCAGGATCTCGGCGGTCTCGCTGTTGGAGCCGGTGGGCAGCGACACCGCCGCCCGGACGTTCAGTTCGCGAGCGCTCTCTGCCATTTTCGGCGCGTGGCCGAGCAGCGGAAAAATACCGCCGACCGTTATATCGCCAAAGCCTTCGGGGCTGGTCTGGAACTGCCCGCGCACATTGGTGCCCATGCCGCCCATATAGGTCGTATGATCCATTTCCTTCTGGATATAGCTTCCCATCGCGACCAGCGTGACCCAGTCGGTGGGCGCGTACATGGCGCCGATCATCGTCATGTCGATGCGCATTGCGGTTGGAACGATTCGCAAGGTTGGCGGTTGTCCCGGCATGCCAAAGAAGCGGTTGGGGACGGTGGTGACGATTTCGTCTGGCGAGACACTATCGGTGCCGATCTGGTTACCCGCCATCTCCATATGCATATGGCGAACCGAAAGCATGGCCTCGCCCTTTTTATGCGCATGGTCGGCCATGACGCCGATCGGGGCATGGTCGTCGGCCCTTACGTCATGGGCCAGCAAAGGCGAGGATAGGGTGCAAGACGCGATCATCGCGCTTGCGAAAACAAGTTTCGTCATTGAAATTTCCTGTAATAGTCTGAACGCAATGATCGCCGTCAGGCGCATTGCAAAATGAAAGCTAGGGGTTCAGACGGCTACAGGCGGCCCTGTCGCCGGCGGGATATTGATCCGGTTTCGCAGCGCAAAGCGACGCGGCTCCGAGGGGTCATGCGTGGCCGGTTGCAGCGTTGGCGGCGACAGCATGGGAGTCTCTGCAGCGGGGCCGAAGGCGGAACCGAAGGCAAAGGCGCAGGCCGATATGTCCTGTTTGGACGCGGGTTCGGGTGTATCTTTCTGATTGTCGCCATAGACCAGCTTGAGCAATGCATAGTCCGGATCGTCCGGCGCTACCGTCAGGAGGTTGTTGGCATGACCGGAGCAGAGCTTGATCGCGAAACCCTCGGCGGTCTGGGTCGGCATAAAGCCTTGCGGGGCAAGCACGCTGACGACCAGAGCGAGCACTGCGAAAGCATGCAACGCCGCTTTGGTTTTAAGGAACCGGGAAAGGGAGAAGGGCCGAGTCATTGGTTCTGCGAGGCGCTATATTGGGCAGAGGGCACAAATGCCAGTCCATCTTGCCCTTCTCTCGCGATGAAGAATGATACAGAGGCTTATCGGCAAGATTAGCCGCAGTTTGATGAGGCTATTCTGTGATCGATAGGCAGGTTAGCCCTCACCCAGCTCCGTCTAGACAACAAGTTGCCAAGTTTTCACAAGCCTCTTCCTTAAGGGAGAGGGAATGGTCCGTCCAAAAACACTAAAGTCGGTTGAATCCCGACTCGTTTAAACCCGCATCGGCATCAGCACATATAGCGCTGCACTCTTGTCATTCTCGCGGATCAGCGTTGGCGCGCTCGCATCGGCGAGGTGCAGCTCCACGGTATCGCCTTCGATCTCGCCGAGAATATCCATCAGATATTTCGAGTTGAAACCGATTTCAAATGTGTCGTCCTTGTAGGAACCGGGCACTTCTTCCTCGGCCTTGCCATTTTCCGGCGAGGTGACGGAGAGCGTGATCTTGTCGTCGCCGAGCGCCATCTTGACCGCGCGGGTCTTTTCGGTGGCGATGGTCGAGACGCGGTCGACGCCTTGGGCGAAGCTTTTCGGGTCGATCTTGAGCAGCTTGTCATTGCCGGTCGGGATGACGCGGGTGTAATCCGGGAACGTGCCGTCGATCAGCTTGCTGGTCAGGATCGCGGTGCCGAGCGTGAAGCGGATCTTGCTGGCCGACAGATTGATCTGCACGGAAGATTCGCTGTTCTCGTCCAGCAATTTGCGGAGTTCGTTGACGCATTTGCGCGGGACGATCACATCCGGCATGCCTTCTGCGCCGGCCGGGCGGGGCAGGGTGACGCGCGCGAGACGGTGGCCGTCCGTGGCAGCGGCCTTCAGCACCGGCGTTTCCTCATCCTGCACATGCAGAAAGATGCCGTTGAGATAATAGCGCGTTTCTTCGGTCGAGATCGCAAAGCGGGTCTTGTCGATAATCTGGATCAGCGAGGTGGCCGGCAGTTCGAAACTGGTCGGCAGTTCGCCTTCGGCGATGACCGGAAAATCGTCGCGCGGCAGCGTCTGCAGGTTGAACCGCGCACGACCGGCATTGACCTTCATCTTGCCATCGGCGGCGTCGAGCTGGACCTGCGATCCGTCGGGCAATTTGCGGGCGATGTCGAACAGGGTGTGAGCGGAAACGGTGGTCGAGCCAGCGGTCTCGACCTGGGCCTCCACGGTTTCGACTACCTGCAGATCGAGATCGGTTGCCATCAGCTTGATGCTGCCGTCAGCGCTCGCCTCAATCAGCACGTTGGACAATATGGGAATGGTGTTGCGCCGCTCAACCACGGACTGGACATGGCCCAGGCTCTTTAGCAATGCCGCGCGTTCAATGGTCGCTTTCATAAACCGTCCTTCTTGTTCCCAGTTATCCGTGAAAATAGATGTGCGGAAGCACTCCGGTCTGGTTCACGGATAGTCCATGGCTTCATTAACAATAAAGTCCCGTAGGGCAAGCCCGATCGCCTTCCCATAACCGATAATGCCGTGAAAAACTGTGGAAAAAAGCGTGGAGGCAGCTAAAGCCGCAGTGGTAAGGGGTTGGTTTTACCATTTCGGGACAGAATAGGGTTAATATGAGCGGCATCGACACTAACGGTAAACGCCTGTTTATTGCGCGGCACGGCGAAACGATCTTCAATCTGGCGGGCCGGATTCAGGGCGAGCATGTTCACACACCACTGACCCGCACAGGCTTCGCCCAGGCCGATGAAATGGGCCGCGCGCTGGCACTGCATCTGGAAACCGAGGAGCCGATACTGGATCTTGTCGCTTCCGACACCGATCGGGCCTTGCAAACTTTGTCGCTGATTGCCGAGAATGTCGGCGCCGACTGGCATCAGGCGCGCAGCGATCCGCGGCTGCGCGAAATCGACATGGGGGAATGGGGCGGTGCTTGGTACCGCGATCTCGCCGGAAAACTTGAAATTGACGAAACGGAGCGGTTGTTTGTGACCGTGGCTCCCGGTGGCGAGGATTATCGGGCTATCGCAAAACGGCTCGAAAATTGGATTGCGGACCAGGATTTTTCCAGAGATGCGGTGGTGATCAGTCACGGCATGACGAGCCGCGTGTTGCGCGGTCTGCTGACTGGTATGGCCCCGCACCCCCGCTTTGGTGCGCCGATCGCAGAAGGCTTGCCGCAGGGCTCTATCGTAGAGATTTGTGATGGTGTGGAAGAGATCGTTCATCTCGGTGGAGGGGAGGGAGAGAAGGCTTGAAAAAGCGGCTCGTCCTTCTCGCATTGGCCGCATCTGCCCTTGCGACACCAGCGATCGCAAAAGACTCTCTGGGCATATTCAACAGCTGGGGCGCGTTCCGCGATCCGGATGTTCCGCGCTGCTATGCAATTGCGGAGTCGGAAGAAATTACCGGCAAGGCACAGCGCAAATCCTTCGCCACCATTGGTTTCTGGCCTGACCGGTCAATCCGGCGGCAATTTCATGTCCGCCTGAGCCGCGACCGCTCGACCAACAGCCGGGTGATGGTGAGCATTGCCGGTCGCCGGTTTCAGCTGACCGCCAGCCGCAGAGACGGCTGGTCGCAGGACAAGCGTATGGATGCCGCCATCGTTGCCGCGATCCGGTCGGCGACCAGCATGACCGTGGAGAGCGTCGGTCGCGACGGCAAGCCGATCGTTGATGCCTACCGCTTGCGCGGCGCGGCGACGGCGATTGACGCGGCATCGCTGGGATGTTCGCGCTTGCGGTAGATTTTCCTCAAAACAGTCCTTATATGCCGCTCATGCAGATTCCCGGCCATATCGATCCCGTTCCCTTGCCAGCCAAGGTCACTCCGCGCCCCGACGGAAGGCTGGACCTTATCGGTCTCAGCGTTGGTGAAATACGCGAAGTGCTGATTGCCGCCGGGCTGGAGGAAAAACAGGGAAAGCTGCGGTCGAAGCAGCTGTTCCACTGGATGTACCATCGCGGGATCAGCGACTTCGCGCAGATGACCGACATGAGCAAGGCGCTGCGGCCCTGGCTGGCCGAACGGTTTGTCATCGGACGGCCGGAAATTGTCGAAGCGCATCTTTCGGAAGACGGGACCCGCAAATGGCTGCTGCGCTCGGCGGATGCCCAGGATTATGAAATGGTGTTCATCCCCGACGAGGATCGCGGCACGCTTTGCATTTCGAGCCAGGTCGGCTGTACGCTCAATTGCCGTTTCTGCCATACCGGGACAATGCGGCTGGTTCGCAATCTCACCCCCGGCGAGATTGTCGGACAGGTGATGCTGGCACGCGACGCGCTGGGCGAGTGGCCGAAAGGCGTGATGGATTTTGCCGATGACGAAGAATCGGAAAATACCAAGGAATATAATCAGGCGTACAAGTCCGACGGCCGGTTGCTGACGAATATCGTGCTTATGGGCATGGGCGAGCCGCTGTATAATTTCGACAATGTCCGGGATGCGATGAAGATCGTCATGGATGGTGACGGACTGGCGCTGTCCCGCCGCCGCATCACGCTGTCTACCAGCGGTGTAGTGCCGATGATCGCGCGCGCCGGTGCCGAGATCAATGTCAATCTAGCGATTTCGCTGCACGCGGTGAACAAGGAAACGCGGGACGAGATCGTGCCGCTCAACCGCAAATATTCGATCGAGGAACTGCTGCAGGCCTGCGCCGACTATCCCGGGGCCAATAATGCGCGGCGGATCACCTTTGAATATGTGATGCTGAAAGACAAGAATGACAGCGATCAGGACGCCCGCGAGCTGGTCAATCTGCTGCGCAAATATGATTTGCCGGCCAAGGTCAATCTGATCCCGTTCAATCCCTGGCCCGGTTCCGACTATGAATGTTCCGCGCCGGAGCGGATCAAGGCATTCTCGAAGATCATCTTCGACGCAGGCATCAGTGCGCCGGTTCGGACGCCGAGAGGGCGCGATATCATGGCGGCGTGCGGCCAGTTGAAATCGGCCAGCGAGAAGAAGAGCCGCGCAGAACTGGATCGTCTGGCGGAAGAAAAACAGGCGGCGCTGGGCTAGACGGCCGCAATCACGTCAATCTCGACCATTAGATCCGGCAAGGCCAGGGCTTGTACCTCGACAATCGTGTCCGCCGGATAGGGATATTCAAAATAGACTTTGCGGGCCTGCACGATTTTGGGAAAATTCTGCATATCGGTGAGATAGATGGTGACCTTGACGATCTGGTCCTTTGAGCTGCCCGCCGCATGCAGAACGCGGTCGATATTTTTGAAAACCTGCGCCAGTTGCGCGTCGAAATCGGCGGGACCGACGACCTCACCCTGTTCATTGATCGCTGCCTGGCCCGAGAGAAACAGCAGATCGCCAACCTGCCACCCCGGTGATATCGCGTAGGGCGCAAGCGGATCAGGATCCAGTTTTACAACTTGTTTATAGGCGCTCATAATATCCGATCCTTCAAACCATGAGCCTGTATTTTGCCGGATTTTGGGCATTTTGGAAAGGCACAAAAAGGGTCGATATCACTATCCGCCCCATTTTCTGTGGCGGGGATTCTCATAGGCCTGCAACTCTGAACGGCGACTGCAAGATGGCCAAGAAATCGACGAATTGAATAGGTGCGGGAGGCGGAGTGAGATGATCACTTGGCGGCTGAGAGTAACGATAGGCTTGGCAATGTCGAACCAGCAGCTAGAGTGTATTCATGCCAAGGGACGTTCTTATGCAAAACCACCCCCGCCATCGACTGACAACGCGCCTTTGGCACGCGGTCAATGCGCTGTGCCTGCTGATATTGCTGATGAGCGGTCTGACGATCTTCAACGCCCATCCGCGGCTCTATTGGGGGGAATATGGGGCCAATGATGATTATGCCTGGATGGCGGTCGGCTCGTCATCGACCATGGGATATCTCCGGATCGGTGAAACGCGCATTGAAACGACCGGGGTGTTGGGAAACTGGCAGGATAGCGAAGGGCGAACCCGCACATGGGCCTTTCCCGGCTGGGCAACCATACCGTCCTCGTACAGTCTGGCCGACGGCCGCCGCTGGCACTTTTTCTTTGCCTGGATATTCAGCCTTGGTCTGATGCTGTTCATGATCCGGTCGCTTTGGAACCGGCATGTCCAAACAAATTTGCACATGCGAAAACGGGAATGGAAGCCCTCCCATATTTGGCGATCCTTCCGCGATCACACGAGGATCTCCGTCATCCGGCAATCGTGGTCCGAGGATTATAATGTCATCCAGAAATTGACCTATATCGGGGTGATATTCATCCTGCTGCCGCTGATGATATGTACCGGCCTGGCGATGTCGCCTGCGATGGACGCCAACTGGCCGTTGCTGACGGACCTGTTTGGCGGCCGCCAGTCCGCGCGGTCGGTGCATTTTATCACCGCCTCGCTGTTGGTACTGTTTTTCGTGATCCATATGGTCATGGTGCTGTTGTCGGGACCGATACGCCAGATCCGTGGCATTATTTTTGGCGGCACCCGCAAGGAGCAATCGTAATGACGATCATCTCGCGCCGAACGTTGATAACCAGCGCTGCTATTGGCGCAGGCAGCCTCTTGACCGGCTGCGATGCCCTGAATCGCAACCCCGATTTTCAGCGGATATTGGCGAGCGCCGAAACGGCGAATTTCACGGCCCAGCGGGCGCTGGGCGACAGGTTCCAGATGGCCAGCGAATATAGCGTAGCGGACCTGTCTCCGACTTTCCGCGCGAACGGCACCCGGGACCCGGCGACCCCGGCCTATGCAGCCAGCGAGGCGCAGGGCTTTGCCAACTGGTCGCTGCGGCTGTTCGGACTGTTTGAAAAGCCTCAGCAATTCAGCATGGCGGCGCTGCAGGCGATGCCACAGCGCACCCAGATCACCCGTCACGACTGCGTCGAGGGGTGGAGCGCGATCGGACAATGGACGGGAGTGCCGCTCAAGATACTGCTCGATATCGCGCGTCTGCAGGACCGCGCACGGTTCCTGGTTTTTCATTGCGCCGACAAATTGGGCGACCGACCCTATTATGAAAGTATTGATCTGGTGGACAGCTTTCATCCGCAGACGATATTGGCGCACCGGTTGAACGGTCAGCCTTTACCGGTGGCAAATGGCGCACCGCTGCGGCTCAGGGTGGAGCGCCAACTGGGCTATAAGCATGCGAAATATATAACCGGCATAGAAGCCGTTGCCTCCCTCGCCGGCATCGGAGAAGGCAAGGGCGGCTATTGGCAGGATGTCGCCAATTACGCATGGTATGCGGGCATTTGATTTCATCATAATTTGGTCTGATCGGGAGTGAATATATGTCGATATTGGGCAGATTTCTGCAAAACGTCATTGAGAAAGGCTCAATACGGGTCACCCATGCGGATGGGTCGACCGAGAAATTTGGCACATCGACTGCGGGCTATCCTGACGTAGGTATCCGGCTCGCCGACAAAGGCGTGATCCGGCAGATTTTGCTGGATCCGCGGCTGGGCGCAGCCGAGACGTTCATGGATGGTCGCTTGATTGTCGAGCAGGGCGACATTATGGAACTGGTCCAGCTGCTCCGCGCCAATCGGCCGTTCGAACGCGGTGGCAAGCTGAAAGAGCCGAGCCCCCTGAAGAAGGTTCGCGATCATGCGGCGGGCAGCCTTGACCGGATCAACCGGCTTGGCCGGTCCAAAAGCAATGTCGCGCATCATTATGATATCGGCAACGACCTCTACGAACTGTTTCTCGACGACGACCTGCAATATAGCTGCGCCTACTGGGACTTTGACAAGCATGGTCCGGATATGACGCTGGAGCAGGCCCAAGCGGACAAAAAAGCGCTTATTGCCGCCAAGCTCGATCTGAAACCGGGGCAGCGGGTGCTCGATATCGGCTGCGGCTGGGGCGGCATGGCGCTCTATCTGCACCGCAAAACGGGAGCGGAGGTGCTCGGGATCACGCTCAGCGAAGAGCAGCTTAAAAAGGCCCGGGAACGGACCGAAAAGGATGGCGTCGCCGACAAGGTAAAGTTCGAACTGATCGATTATCGAGACCTTGCCCAACGCGACGCCGGGGCATTTGACCGGATTGTTTCGGTCGGGATGTTCGAACATGTCGGTACGCCGCAATTCAAGACCTTCTTCCGCTGCTGCGCCAATCTGATGACCGACAATGGTGTAATGTTGCTGCATACGATCGGCAGAATGGGCGGACCCGGAACAACTGACGCCTTTACCCGCAAATATATTTTCCCAGGCGGCTATATTCCGGCGCTGAGCGAAACCCTGGCAGCGAGCGAGCCATTTCGGCTGATCGCTACCGATGTCGAAACCTTGCGACTGCATTATGCTTTCACTCTGCGTGAGTGGTATAAACGGACGGTGCAAAATCGCGAAAAAATCATTACCCTCTACGACGAACGATTTTATCGGATGTGGACCTTCTATCTGGCCGGTGCCACGGCGGCGTTCGAGAATGGGGGCATGTGCAATTACCAGATCCAGTTCAGCCGCAACCGTCACGAGTTGCCGATAACGCGCGACTACATCGGCGAAACGGAGAAAAATCTCGCAGGTTGAGATGCTCGGGTCGCAGATGGCGCAGGGAAATGCTGTTCAGTTGGGATAGCGCTCGTTCATCAGCTCACAATTGTTGCGGATGAGCTGTTCCAATATTGCCTTGTCCACCTGTTCAAGGCGATTGATATAGAGGCAGGACTTGCCGATGCTATGCTTGCCGAGCAAACCCAACAGCCGGTCCTGCTCGGCCTGTGCTTCGGGTGTGCAATAAGCACCCATCAGATAGAGGCTGAGTTTGGCCTTCCGCGGCGAAAAGCCGGCGCGCAGGGATGTGCCTTCTCGGCCACTTTCATATTTATAATCATAGCTGCCGAACCCGATAATGCTTGGACCCCACATTTTCGGTTCCTCGCCGGTTATTCGCCGGAACAGGTCGATCAGTTGCCGGGCTTCCTTCTGCCTGCGTTCCGGCTGGGCGGTGGCGATGAAGGCTTCGACATCTGCACTGGTCGCTTTGGTTTTCAAATCCGCTTTTGCCACAATCCTCTCCTCATTATTCCAGCATATCATATTGCGCGGCAAATTGGAGCCTGTTAGGCGCGGCGCTTAATTCATGGAAAGACGATAAAATGAGCGATTCCGTCAAGCGTGTGGTTCTGGCCTTTTCCGGGGGGCTTGATACCAGTGTGATCCTTAAATGGCTGCAGCAGGAATATCAGTGCGAGGTCGTGACCTTCACTGCCGATCTGGGGCAGGGCGAAGAACTGGGTCCTGCGCGACGCGTGGCGGAAACGCTCGGTGTAAAACCCGAGCATATTTTTATCGACGATCTGCGCGAAGAATTCGTCAAGGATTTCATCTTTCCGATGATGCGCGCCAATGCGCTGTATGAAGGCCTGTATCTGCTTGGGACGTCGATCGCCCGTCCACTGATATCCAAGCGCCAAATTGAGATCGCCAAGCTTACTGGAGCGGACGCCGTTGCTCATGGCGCGACCGGCAAGGGCAACGACCAGATCCGGTTCGAACTCGGCTATTATGGCCTCAGCCCCGACGTGAAAGTGATCGCGCCCTGGCGCGAATGGGATTTGACCAGCCGTACCCGGCTGATCGAATTTGCCGAGAAACATCAGATTCCGATCCCAAAGGACAAGCGCGGCGAAGCACCATTTTCAACCGATGCGAACATGCTGCACACCTCTTCGGAAGGCAAAGTGCTGGAAGATCCTTGGGAAGAAGTTCCCGATTATGTCTATTCGCGGACCAATAACCCTGAGGATGCGCCCAACACGCCAGAATATATCACGATTGATTTCGAACGTGGCGATGGCGTCGCGATCAATGGCGAGGCGATGAGCCCTGCGACATTGCTCGAGAAGCTCAACGACTATGGACGGGAGCACGGGATCGGTCGGCTCGATCTGGTCGAGAACCGCTATATCGGGATGAAATCGCGCGGCATGTATGAGACACCAGGGGGCACGATTTATCATACAGCCCATCGCGGCATCGAGCAGCTGACGCTGGATCGCGGTGCAGCGCATATGAAGGATGAGCTTGCGCCGCGCTATGCCGAGCTGGTCTACAATGGTTTCTGGTTCTCACCGGAGCGCGAGATGCTGCAGGCGGCGATCGATCACAGCCAGGCACGGGTCAACGGCACCGTCCGGCTGAAACTCTACAAGGGCTCGGTGAATGTCGTCGGGCGCAAGTCGCCAGACAGTCTCTACAGCGAGAAAGTCGTTACATTTGAGGATGATGCCGGCGCTTATGATCAGAAAGACGCAGAAGGCTTTATCAAGCTCAACGCGCTGCGGCTGAAATTGCTGGGCAAACGCAATGGCATCTAGAATGGCGTTTCGCTGATGCTCATTCCGCTGCTCATCCTGCTGGCTGGCTTTGTCGTGCTGATTGTGGGCGGCGAGTTGCTGGTTCGGGGCGCTGTCCGGGTGGCCGAGCGGGCAGGGATGTCCGAACTATTGATTGGCCTGACTATTGTTGGGTTTGGTACGTCTGCGCCGGAACTGGTGGCGAGTATCGAAGCGGCGCGCGCCGGTTCGCCGGGGATTGCCTGGGGTAATGTTGTCGGCTCCAATCTCGCCAACAGCCTGCTGATCCTAGGTGCGGCTTCGCTGATTCTGCCAGTGGTGGTGCCGAGAGGACCGCTGTGGCGCGATGGCGGTCTGGCTCTGGCTGCAACCATCTTGCTGTGGCTGGTGGCGACGACGACGGGGACAACGGTCGCCATTGGCATTGGCTTCATTCTGGTCCTGGTCGGCTATCTGGCTTATGCCTATCGGGCAGAACAGACCCAGCCAGCGGGTGCCAGTGCATTGCACGAAAAAGCTGAGGCCCTCGAGGTTTCCGATACCCACTTGCATGACGCGCAGCCACTCTGGCGTTCGATTTTGGTGCTGCTCTTCGGCATCGTGATGATCGTGCTCGGCGGGCGCTGGCTGGTTGATGGCGCGGTTGACCTCGCTCGACTGGTCGGGATGAGTGAAGCAGTGATCGGCCTGACCGTGATTGCAATCGGCACCTCGCTGCCTGAATTGGTGACGTCAGTGATCGCGGCCTATAAGGGCGCTAGCGCCGTCGCGCTGGGCAATGTGCTCGGATCGAATATCTTTAATCTGCTGCTGATCGGCGGCGTGACGGCCATTATCGCCCCTGGTACTATTCCAGGAGAGATCAGTAATTTCGGTCTGCCGGTGCTGGTTGCCGCGTCGATATTGCTGCTGATATTTGCCGCAACCGGGCGCAAGATAACCCGCTGGGAAGGCGGGATATTGCTGGTCACCTACCTGGTGCTACTGGTCTATAATGTCGTTGCCGTTTGAATCAGCCGTTGCAATTTCAAAAATCTGATACTAAATAGCATCTATCCCAACAATTTGAGATTTGAAGGGGCTGGCGCCAGACGGGGCCGGCAGCCAAGGTCTTGCATTTGGAAATGGAACTGATTTGACTGATATCGCTGCCCTGACCAACCTTATTAAGCCGGAAGTCGACGCTCTGGGCTTTGATCTGGTGCGGGTGCAATTCGTGGCCGGGGCGGACGAGCCGACCCTGCAGGTCATGGCCGAGCGTCCGGAAACCGGACAACTCGGCATTGATGATTGCGCGGCGTTGTCGCGGCGGATTTCGGCGAAGTTTGATGCGCTGGAAGAAGAGGGGCGCGATCCGATCGATTATGCCTATCGTCTGGAGGTCAGCTCGCCGGGTATTGACCGTCCACTGACCCGCGCGATCGACTATGCGAACTGGGTCGGCCATGAGGCGCGGATCAGCGTGATCGATGCGGTGGCGGGCAAGAAACAGCTTCGTGGTCTGCTGCAAGGCATAGACGGCGATGTAATAAAGATTGACGATCGTGAGACGGGAAGTCAGGAGACGCCCCTTACGAATGTCCATAAGGCAAAATTGATTCTGACAGACGCGCTGATCGCTGCAACCGTTCCGGTTTCAACTGACGGTGCGGACGAAATTGAAGAACAGACTTTAGAAGAACAGGAAGACTAATCATGGGCAGTGCTATTTCAGCCAATAAAGCCGAGTTGCTTGCGATCGCGACTGCTGTTGCGACGGAAAAAATGATCGACAAGACGATTGTGATCGAGGCGCTGGAGGAAGCAATCCAGAAGGCAGCGCGCGCGCGCTATGGTGCCGAGAATGACATTCGCGCCAAGTTCGACGTCAACACTGGTGACCTGCGCTTGTGGCGCGTCGTGGAAGTGGTCGAGGAAGTCGAAGATTATTTCAAGCAGGTCGACATCAAGCAGGCTGAAAAGCTGGAGCCCGGTGCCAAGGTTGGCGATTTCATTGTCGACCCGCTGCCGGAAGTCGATTTGGGCCGGATTGATGCGCAATCGGCGAAGCAGGTCATTTTCCAGAAAGTCCGTGACGCTGAACGCGAGCGGCAATTTGAAGAATTCAAGGACCGCGCGGGCGAGATTATCACCGGCGTCGTGAAGTCGGTCGAGTTCGGCCATGTGGTTGTCGATCTGGGCCGCGCCGAAGGTGTTATCCGCCGCGACCAGCAGATCCCGCGCGAAGCCGCCCGGGTTGGTGATCGCGTCCGCTCGCTTATTCTTGATGTGCGCCGCGAAAACCGCGGACCACAAATATTCTTGTCTCGCGCCCATCCTGATTTCATGCGGCATCTTTTCGCACAGGAAGTGCCGGAAATTTACGACGGCATTATCGAGATCAAGGCCGCCGCTCGTGATCCTGGATCACGCGCCAAGATCGGCGTGATCAGCCACGACAGCTCAATCGATCCGGTCGGCGCCTGCGTCGGCATGAAGGGTAGCCGTGTGCAGGCTGTCGTGCAGGAAATGCAGGGCGAAAAAATCGACATCATTCCGTGGTCGGACGATATTGCAACGTTCGTCGTCAACGCCTTGCAGCCCGCTACCGTGAGCCGCGTGGTCATCGACGAAGAAGAAGGTCGGATCGAAGTCGTCGTTCCTGACGACCAGCTCAGCCTCGCCATCGGTCGCCGCGGCCAGAACGTCCGCTTGGCGTCGCAGCTGACCGGTCTCGCGATCGATATCATGACCGAAGCGGATTCCAGCGAGAAGCGCCAGGCTGAATTTGCCGCACGCACCGAGATGTTCCAGGAAGATCTGGACGTCGATGAGACCTTGTCGCAGTTGCTGGTTGCCGAAGGCTTTAGTGAGCTGGAAGAAGTCGCCTATGTTGCGCCAGAAGAAATTTCCAGCATCGAAGGCTTCGACGAAGAACTGGCTGCCGAACTGCAGAACCGCGCGCTTGAAGCACTGGAACGGCGCGAAGCGGCTAACCGTGACAAGCGCATCGAACTGGGCGTTGAAGACGCCATTGCTGAATTGCCGCACCTGACCGAAGCCATGCTGGTGACGCTGGGTGAAGCGGGGCTGAAAACGCTTGATGATGTGGCCGACCTTGCGACCGACGAACTGGTTCTGAAACGCAAATCGGAGCCGCGTCGCCGCAATGATAACCGCAAGCCCGAGCCCGATGGTGTATTGGCCAAATATGGCCTGACCGAAGAGCAAGGTAACGAGATCATCATGGCGGCGCGTGCGCATTGGTTCGACGATGAAGACGAGCCGGTCGCTGCCGACAGCGAAGAAACCCGGGAGGTCGCAGATGCGGAATCTCCCCAATGAGACGCGGTCTAAACCTCTAGATCAAGCGCCACACCGTAAATGCATTCTGACTGGGGAAAGCCTTCCTCAGGACCAGTTGGTGCGCCTGGCGATGGGCCCGGATGGGCAAATTGCTCCCGATGTTCGTGCAAAGGCACCGGGTCGCGGTGCCTGGATAGGTGTCGATCGGGCTACGCTTGAGGCGGCGCAGGCCAAGGGGCAGTTGAAGGGCGCCTTGGCACGAGCCTTTAAAACCGGGCAGATGGACATTCCCGACAATCTTGCGGAAATGCTTGAATCTGCGCTCGAGCGCTCCACCTTGGACAGGCTGGGTCTCGAAGCGCGGGGCAGCACATTGCTGACTGGCTCCGAAAAGATCGAAACAGCAGCGCGTCAGGACGATCTCGCGATGCTGCTCCATGCGTCCGACGCCGGGCGCGATGGTTGCGCCAAATTGGATCAGGCATGGCGGGTCGGCAGCGACCGCGAAGGTACAAATGTCCGTGGTTTGATTTTGCCGGTGGACCGGCAGGGCCTTTCTGTGGCATTGGGCCGCCAGAATGTCGTGCACATCGGTATCACCGACAAGCGCGCAGCGGGGCGGATTTCGCACAGCCTGACAAGATGGCTTCACTTTGATCGGTTCTGATAAAGTGGATGATGATGCCGAAAAGAAAGTTGCGTGATCCGGTTTTGAAACGCTGGGTAAGATGTTGCAGTAATATATATTTTAAGGATTAAGTCTGTTCGATGAGTGAAGATAAAAAAGATACGGCAAAACCAGCACGCAAACCACTTGGGTTGAAGCGTTCGGTCGAGCCTGGCGAAGTCAAACAGACGTTCAGCCACGGACGCACCAACAAGGTGGTCGTCGAAGTCAAACGCAAGAAGCTGGTCGGCAAGCCCGGAGCACAGGAAGCGGCGAAGGAAATCGTCAAGGAAACGCCTGTGCCCGCTCCGGCACCGGCTCCAGCACCGAAGCCTGTAGCGAAAAAACAGCCTGCCGCGCCAAAAGCGACCGACGCGCTGTCTCGTCAGGAGTTGCAGGCGAAATTGCTGCGCGAGGCAGAAGAAGCGCGCCTTGAGGCGATGCAGGAAGCGCGCAAGCGTGACGTGCGCGAAAAGAAAGAGCAGACCGCTGAAGAGAAAAAGCGGGCTGAGGAAAATCGCAAGGCCGAAGAAGAGCAAGCGCGCAAGGCGCAGGAAGAAATTGCTGCCGCTGAAAAAGCTGCTGCTGATGCTCCTGTCGTGCAAGAGCCAGCAAGTGCGGAAGCACCTGCGGCAAAGACCGATGCGCGTCCTCCGGCTCGCAAATTTACGCCGGTGGAAACGCCGAAGCGTGCCAAGCCCGAGAAGGAAAAGCAGAAGGTCGGACGCGAGGATCGCAATGATCGCCGCCAATCTGGCAAGCTGACGGTAAACCGTGCGCTGCGCGGCGAAGATGGTGCTGCGCGCGCCCGTTCCCTGGCTGCTCTGAAACGTGCGCGGGAAAAGGAAAAGCGGGCCCAGCGGTCCGGTCGTCCAAGCGAACCGCGCGAGAAGCAGATCCGTTCCGTGATCGTGCCGGAGGCCATCACCGTCCAGGAACTGGCCAAGCGTATGGGCGAAAAGGGTGCCGATCTGGTCAAATCCCTGTTCAACATGGGTTCGATGGTTACCGTTAACCAGACGATCGATCAGGATACCGCTGAATTGTTGGTCGAAGAATTTGGTCACAACATCCAGCGTGTGTCTGAATCCGATGTGGAAATCGATACGCAGGGCGATGTCGATCCGGAAGAGACGCTGAAGCCGCGTGCGCCCGTCGTTACTATTATGGGCCATGTCGATCACGGCAAGACCTCGCTGCTCGATGCGCTGCGCGGAACCGATGTGGTTGCCGGCGAAGCGGGTGGTATCACCCAGCATATCGGCGCCTATCAGGTGACGATGAAGAATGGCGACAAGGTCACGTTTCTTGATACGCCGGGTCATGAAGCCTTTACCGAAATGCGGATGCGCGGTGCCAATGTCACCGATATCGTCATTCTGGTGGTTGCCGCCGACGACGGGCTGATGCCGCAGACGATTGAAGCGATCAATCACACCAAGGCAGCTGGCGTCCCGATGATCGTGGCGATCAACAAGATCGACAAGGAAGGCGCGGATCCGACAACGGTCCGCACCCGCTTGCTCGAGCATGAAATCATCGTCGAGGAAATGTCCGGTGACGTTCTGGATGCAGAGGTATCTGCGCTGAAGAAAATCGGGCTCGAAGAGCTTATGGACAAGATCCACGTTCAGGCTGAATTGCTGGAACTGAAAGCGCGCCCCGATCGTCCTGCCGAAGGCGCCGTGGTCGAAGCGAAGCTGGATATTGGCCGTGGTCCGGTTGCAACCGTGCTGATCGAGCGCGGTACGCTGAAACGCGGCGATGTCTTCGTCGTCGGTTCGCAGACCGGTAAAGTTCGGGCGATGATCGATGACAAGGGCAAGCAGGTCAAGGAAGCGGGGCCTTCTACACCGGTGGAAGTTCTCGGTATCTCAGGCGTTCCGTCTGCTGGCGACAAGCTGACCGTGGTCGAGAACGAAGGCCGTGCCCGCGAGGTTGCCGCTTATCGTGCTGAGCAGGAGAAACTGAAACGCACCACGCAGGCACCGACCAGCCTCGAGAATATGTTCTCCGCCGCCGCCAACAGCGCAGTGGAATTCCCCGTGCTGGTCAAGGCCGACGTTCAGGGTTCGACCGAAGCCATCGTGCAGGCGCTGAACAAAATCTCGAACGACGATATCAAGGTGCGCATATTGCACAGCGGTGTCGGCGCGATCACGGAATCGGATGTGACTCTGGCCGGAGCGAGCAAGGCACCGATCATTGGCTTCAACGTTCGACCCAATGCGAAGGCACGTGAAATCGCCAAGCGCGATGGGGTCCGCTTCAAATATTTCGACATCATCTATGATCTGACCGACGATATTCGCGCCGAAATGGCCGGGGAACTTGGTCCCGAGAAGATCGAGAATGTGGTCGGCCGTGCGGAAGTCAAGGACGTGTTCAAATCGGGCAAGAAGGACAAGGCAGCCGGTTTGCTGGTTACCGAAGGGTCCTTGCGCAAAGGTCTGTTCGCTCGTCTTACCCGCGACGATGTCATTGTCAGCGCAACGACGATCGCGTCGCTGCGCCGCTTCAAGGACGATGTCGAGGAAGTCCGCGCCGGCATGGAATGTGGTGCGGTTCTGGAAGATACCAACGATATCAAGCCAGGCGATATGCTCGAAGTCTTCCAGGTTACGGAGAAAGAACGGGTTCTCTGATAATATTGTCATCCCGGGCCTGTTTCCGAATTCTGCGTGAACAGTGGTGCCAGTTGCGGCGCTTCTGAAGCACGACGAAACAGGTTCGGCGTGACGAATTTGAGGCTGTATTATTGTGGCAAAATATAACGACACATCTCCCGAAGGCCGTTCGGTCCGCTTGCTGCGCGTTGGCGAGCAGGTTCGGCATATCCTTTCGGAATTGCTGATGCGCGGCGAGGTGCATGACCAATTGTTGACTGCGACCAGCGTCAGCGTCACCGAAGTGCGCATGTCGCCGGATCTGCGCCATGCGACGGTATTCGTGAAGCCTTTGCTGGGCGCGAACGAGGCCGATGTGCTGAAGGCGCTGAAGACCAATACCGCCTTTTTTCAGAAGGAAGTCGCAAAGCGGGTTCAGATGAAATATGCGGCCAAGCTGAAATTTCTCGCCGACGAGAGCTTCGATACGGCGGAGCATATCGAAAACTTGCTGAACAATCCCAAGGTTGCGCAGGATCTGGACGGCGATTCCTAAATTCCTCTTGTCGTCATCCTGAACTTGTTTCAGGACCTCTCCAGATCCTGAAACAAGTTCAGGATGACGAGTGACAGGACAGATGGCCAAGCTCTATTTCTATTATGCGTCGATGAACGCCGGCAAGTCGAGCAATCTGCTGCAGGCGGCCTTCAACTATGGCGAGCGCGGCATGAAGGTGATGCTGTGGACCGCCGCGATCGACAATCGGGCGAGTTTCGGCGCCATTGCATCGCGGATCGGTCTCCATGCCGATGCCCATCGCTTTGGCGAAGACACGGATTTGTTTGCTGCGGTCAGCGAAGAGCATGAAGCAGGCAAGCTGGCCTGTGTGATGATCGACGAAGCCCAGTTTCTGACCGAAGGGCAGGTATGGGAATTGGCGCGACTGGCGGATGAGGCCGGTATTCCGGTGCTCTGCTATGGCCTGCGGACCGATTTTCAGGGCAATCTGTTTCCTGGTTCGGCCAAGCTGCTGGGGATTGCCGACAGTCTGGTCGAGTTGAAAGCCGTCTGTGAATGCGGGCGCAAGGCGACGATGAACCTGCGTATCGATGAAGCGGGCAGGGCGATCGCCGCCGGTGCCCAGACCGAAATCGGCGGCAATGAAAGCTATCTGGCGCTGTGCCGCAAGCATTTCCGGGAGCGGCTCAATGGCTGAACTGTCAACAATATTGGAACAGGGCCCGGTTCGTCTCGTGCCGCTGGCCGACCATCATCTTGAACCGCTGCGCGCCGCCTGCGCCGAAGATCAGGAAATCTGGGAAATCTATCCAGTTTCTATGCTGGATGACAATTTTGATCAGGCAATCCGGGCCTTCCACGATACCAGCAACTGGGTGCGCTTTGCCGTCATCAACGCCGATACCGATATACTCGTGGGCATGACCAATTATATCAATCCGGACATGAACACCAAAGTGACCGAAATCGGTGGCACCTATATCGCGCCCTCGGTGCGGGGCAGCGGCTTCAACGATATCATGAAAAATCTGATGATCGATCACGCGTTCGCGAATGGCTTTACCCGTATCGAATTCCGCGTTGATACCCGCAACAAGCGGTCGATGGCGGCGGTTCTGAAACTGGGCGCGCAGCATGAAGGGACGCTGCGCAAGAACCGGATTACCTGGACCGGCTATGTCCGGGATACTGCGGTATTTGGCCTGCTCAAGGAAGAGTGGCAGGGCTAAGCGGGCGATTGCCACCGACTAAAGCTAACATTTTGTGAACCATTACAGGCTATTGGGCTGGTCTATGAACAGGTCCATCATCTCGCTTGAACTAAACGAGCTTTGCCCGCCTCTGCTGGACTTGTGGATGGGCGAGGGCTTGCTTCCCAATTTTTCCCGGCTGCGTGCACAGTCACAGGTTTTTACTACCTATCCCGACACGGAAAAAGCCGACGAACTGGAACCGTGGATCCAATGGTATTCGATCCATACCGGATTGCCCTTTGCCGATCATGATGTGTTCCACCTGACCGATGGGCGCGAAGCGAAGGATGTCGATATCTGGCAGTTTTTGCTCGCGAAGGGCAAATCGGTGATGAACTTCTCCAGCATGAATGCTGCGCCTTTTGCGGCGCCGGGATCGCTTTATCTCGCCGATCCCTGGTGCCATGATGGACGCAGTTTTCCGGCCGAGCTGAATCGCTTCGGGGATTTCGTGGCGCATAATGTGCGGGAACATTCGAACCGGAACGGCCAACTCGATGTCTCGAGCTATGCGGCCTTTATCGGTTTCATGATCACTCATGGCTGGAGTCCCGACACGATCATGCGGACATTGTCGCAGCTGGTCGCGGAAAAATCCGATCCTGCCCGCACGGCGCAGCGTGTCGCGATACTGGACGCGATGCAATATGATGTTTTTGCCCATTATTTCCGAAAATTGACCCCTGACTTCGCCAGCTTTTTCGTCAATTCGGTGGCGCATCTGCAGCACAGCTATTGGCGGCCCATGGATCCCGAGACGTTCACCGTTCGGCCAGCCCCTGCGGAGCTCGACAAATATGGCAGCGCGATCAGGGACGGCTATGTCGCGATGGATCATCTGGTTGGACGCTTCCTGCGCCTCGCTGAAAAGCAGGATGCGCTGATCATCTTCCAGACCGCGTTGAGCCAGCAGCCTTTTCTGCGTTATGAAGACCAGGGCAGCCAGCACTTTTACCGCCTGCGCGATTTCCAGGCACTGCTCAATAGCTGTGGCTTGTCTCCGAGCCACGCCGAACCGACAATGACGCATCAATATATGCTGCATTTCCAGGACCGTGCCGCACGCGATGCCGCGCGCGCAAGGCTGGAAGGATGGGAGACCGAAACCGGTGAGCAGGTTTTTGGATTCAGCAAACATGACCGCGACGAAAATGCGCTCTATTTCGGGTGCCAGCTGCGGACAGTGATGGACGATGGAGCGATCATTTGCGACCGATCCACTGGCCGTTCGCATAAATTTGGTGACTGGCTCTATGCGATGGAGGCCACCAAGAGCGGATGCCACCATCCCGACGGCTGCCTATGGATTGCGACGGGCGATCATGCGGTGCATGATGACAAAGTCTCGATCCTCGACATCTGGCCAACGATCGTCGAACTGAGCGGCTTGCAGGACCTGTCTTCGGAACGGCCTGGCAAAAGCCTGATTCCCCGCTTTATACTGGAGGAAAGCCGCCGCGCCGCCTAAGGCCATTGCCCTGACATTTGGAGCAACAGGCAGATATGCACGGCTGGATCATTCTCGATAAACCACTCGGACTGGGTTCGACTCAGGCGGTGGGTGCAGTGAAACGCAATTTGCGTGAAGCTGGGCTGATGGGAAAAGGACGGAACAAGCGAAAAGTAGGGCATGGCGGCACGCTCGATCCGCTGGCGACCGGGGTCTTGCCGATTGCGATCGGCGAGGCGACTAAGCTGTGTGGGCGAATGCTCGATGCTTCGAAGATTTACGAATTTACGATCGGGTTCGGAACAGAGACGGAGACGCTCGACGTCGAGGGAGCGGTTTCGGAGACGTCCGACCACCGGCCGACGTTGGCGGAGGTTGAATCGATCTTGCCGCAATTCACCGGGCCCATCGAGCAGATACCACCCAAATATTCGGCGCTGAAGATCGACGGCAAGCGCGCCTATGATCTGGCGCGGGCCGGAGTGGATGTGGAGATGAAGCTGCGGGGGGTGACGATATATGAGCTCGCCGTTCGTGATGCTGATACTGCCATGAGTCATACTGATACCGCCACTCGTCATCCTGAACTTGTTTCAGGACCCCTGGAGATCCTGAAACAAGTTCAGGATGACGAACCACTGGAAGAAATCATCCTAACGGCCAAAGTCTCCAAGGGAACCTATATCCGCTCGCTTGCCCGCGATATTGCGCGCGCCTTGAACACGGTCGGCCATGTCACCATGTTAAGGAGGACCAAGGCCGGTCCCTTCACGCTGGAACGGGCGATTTCGCTGGACAAACTCAACGAAATTGGTAAGGGCGCGGACATTACAGACTATCTTTTGCCGCTTGAGGCAGGGCTGGACGACATCCCGGCTTATGACCTCACTCCTGATCAGGCAAAACTGCTTCGACAAGGCATGACGCTGGACGAACGGGAAATGATCGGGAACCCCGCACTCAACGGGCTTTTTCTCGCGACAGAGAACGATGGTTCTCCGGTTGCGCTGGCCGAGGCTGTTGATGGCACCATCAAGGTGGTTCGCGGGTTCAATATGTGAATGATGTTCGAAGGAAAAATTTATGACGATTACTGCAGAAAAAAAACAGGAACTGATCAAGAAATTCGGCCAGACCGAAGGCGATACCGGTTCTCCTGAAGTTCAGGTTGCCGTGCTCACCGAGCGCATCGTGAATCTGACAGAGCATTTCAAGGGCCATCATAAAGATAACCATTCGCGTCGCGGATTGTTGATGATGGTCAACAAACGGCGCAGCCTGCTGGACTATCTCCGCAAGAAAGATGTCGAGCGCTATGCCAAGCTGATCAAGGATCTTGGTCTGCGTAAGTAACGCAATCGTTCGGCCCGCTTATGCGGGCCGTTTACGTTTTGCGTTATCCCCGCGCAGGCGGGGATCCATCTTCAGGCGTTGCAACTAGACGTAATGTTCCGAGATGGACCCCGGCCTTGGCCGGGGAACAGTGCCAAATTTCGCAATAAGGTGAAGTGAGGCGAGTAAATGGGGCACAATGACCCCGAACCGTTGTTCAGCCGGATTGCTGGGCACTAGAAAGCCCCCGCACTGCATAGGGCAGGCGGGACAAAGGAAAATACGAATGTTTAATGTAAAGAAAGTTGAAATGGAGTGGGGCGGACAGACCCTCACCCTCGAAACGGGCCGTATCGCCCGTCAGGCTGATGGCGCGGTACTCGCGACCCTCGGCGAAACGGTTGTACTGTGCGCAGTGACTGCCGCCAAATCCGTGCGCGAAGGGCAGGATTTCTTCCCGCTCACCGTCCACTATCAGGAAAAATTCTCAGCCGCCGGTCGTATCCCGGGCGGCTTCTTCAAGCGCGAAGGCCGTGCGACGGAAAAAGAAACGCTGACATCGCGTTTGATTGACCGTCCTTGCCGTCCGCTGTTCCCCGAAGGTTTCTACAACGAAATCAACGTGATCTGCCAGGTATTGAGCTATGACGGCATCAACGAACCGGACATTCTGGCGATGGTTGCGGCCTCTGCTGCCCTCACGATCTCTGGTGTTCCATTCATGGGCCCGATTGGTGCGGCACGTGTCGGTTACAAGGAAGGCGAATATCAGCTGAACCCAAGCATGGAAGAAGTCGCTGAAGGCGAACTCGACCTGGTGGTTGCCGCTACCCATGGTGCGGTAATGATGGTTGAATCGGAAGCCCAGGAGCTGTCCGAAGAAGTCATGCTCGGCGCGGTCCAGTTCGCTCATGAAGCGTCCAAGGATGTTGCTGGCCTGATCATCGATCTGGCTGAACAGGCTGCGAAAGAGCCCTGGAAGCTCGACGCCGGCGACGACAATAGCGAAATCAAGGAAGACCTGCGCAAGCTGGTCGGAGACGATATCGCTGCGGCTTACAAGAAAACCGACAAATCAGAGCGTAGCGACGCGCTGAACAAGGTTCGCGACAAAGCCAAAGAAAAATATGCCGATGCAGACGGCCAGACCCAGATGACCGCTGGCAAGATGGTCAAGAAGCTGGAAGCTGAAATCGTTCGTGGCGCGATCATCAAGGATGGCACCCGTATCGATGGCCGCAAGCTCGATCAGGTTCGCCCGATCGAAGCCATGGTTGGCCTGCTGCCACGGACCCATGGTTCGGCACTCTTCACCCGCGGTGAAACGCAGGCGATTGTGACCACCACCCTGGGCACGAAAGACGCCGAGCAGATGATCGATGGGCTCGACGGCTTGAGCTACAGCAACTTCATGCTGCACTATAACTTCCCGCCTTATTCGGTCGGTGAAGTGGGCCGTTTCGGATTTACCAGCCGCCGCGAGACCGGCCATGGCAAGCTCGCATTCCGCGCGCTTCGTCCGGTATTGCCGACAGTGGAAGATTTCCCGTACACGATCCGCGTATTGTCCGACATCACCGAGTCCAACGGTTCGTCTTCGATGGCGACCGTTTGCGGCGGCTCGCTGGCGATGATGGATGCCGGTGTGCCTCTGGCGCGTCCGGTTTCCGGTATTGCGATGGGCCTGATCCTTGAAGGCGAAGATTTTGCGGTTCTGTCCGACATTCTCGGCGACGAAGATCATCTCGGCGACATGGATTTCAAGGTTGCAGGTACCGAAAAGGGTATCACCTCCCTGCAGATGGATATCAAGGTAGCCGGCATTACGCAGGAAATCATGAAATCGGCTCTGGAACAGGCCAGCGGCGGTCGCGCTCATATTCTCGGTGAAATGAGCAAGGCGCTGTCTTCGGTTCGTACCGAAATGTCTGAGCATGCTCCGCGCATCGAAACGCTGCAGATCAACAAGGAAAAGATCCGCGAAGTCATCGGTACCGGCGGCAAGGTTATTCGCGAAATCGTTGCGGAAACCGGCGCCAAGGTCGATATCGACGATGAAGGCCTGATCAAGGTTTCTTCTTCCGACAAATCCCAGATCGATGCGGCGATTGCCTGGATCAAGGGCATTGTGGAAGAAGCCGAAGTCGGCAAAATCTACGAAGGCAAGGTCGTGAACCTGGTCGACTTTGGTGCATTTGTGAATTTCATGGGCGGCAAGGACGGTCTCGTCCACGTCTCTGAAATCAAGAATGAACGCGTCGAGAAGGTGTCCGACGAACTGAGCGAAGGTCAGTCGGTAAAGGTCAAGGTTCTCGAAATCGATCAGCGCGGCAAGGTGCGCCTGTCGATGCGGGTTGTCGATCAGGAAACCGGTGAAGAGCTGGAGGACACCCGTCCTGCCCGCGAACCGCGCGGTGACAAGCCTCGTGGACCCCGCCGTGATGGCGGTGGTCGTGGACGCGACGGTGGCGGACGTGGCCGTGACGGCGGCGGACGCGGTCGGAACAACGACGGTCCCAAGAACGAAGGCGGCGGCGATATTCCATTGCCTGCTTCAATCACCGAAGACTGAACCTGATCAGCATGAATTGGAAAGAGCCTCGAGAAATCGGGGCTCTTTTTTTTGTCTGTTTGGCCGCGGGGAAAAACGGGCTATTCGGGGGTAGCAGTTTAATGGAATCAGGGACTATGAGATGAGGTTCATTCGGATATTCGGTATCGCGCTGATGATCTGGGCAACCACCGGCTTACCAGCGCAGGCGAGTTCGGATTATTTCCACCAACGCACCTGGGCATGGAACGGCCAGCAACTCTCACCGGGCAACAATTTGGCCATGTTGCAACCCGGCAATGATACCCGGGTAAATTTGCTGCTTCTGCTGCAGGATAAGCGGCGGGCAAGCGCAACCGCCGGTGAAGGAAGGGTCTTCTTCGAATGGCCCGAGCTGACCAATTCCCTATATCCCGCTCCAGCCGATTCTGAATCAAACGGTCGTTACTCGCATTCCCGCTGCCAGACCGTCGACACCGGCCGCGACGCCTTTGTTCAGGCGGTTCGTGCGGTTAAGAACATGCCACAGATGGAACGCGATCTGCTGATTGCGGCGCGCCGCTCGCTTTCGCCGGACTGCGAAGACCCGACCACGAGCGCCGGAGGCGTAAATCGACTGACGGCGCTGAAGAGCCAGACAGCGCGGGATTTTGGAATCTATCTGACCAGCGCGCTAGCCTTTTACAACGGCGGTTTTGACATGGCGACCAAGGGATTCAGTTCGCTCGTACAGGCGAAAAATCACTGGCTGAAAGAGACATCGCTATACATGATCGCCCGTTCCGAGCTCAATCGATCTCAGGTTCGGGCATTTGGCGATTACGGATATTTTGAAGGACCGAGCGCGGTCGATCAGAGAGCGATCCGCAATGCCGAACGCGGCTTCAATCTGTACCGGAAAATCTATCCCCAGGGATCCTATCAGCAATCGGCCAAGGGATTGCTCCGCCGGGTCTATTGGCTGGCCGGAGACACAAAGAAGCTTTCGTCGGAATATGGAGAGGTTCTGAGCAGGCCAAGCGCGACCGGATTACAGCTTCCCGTCCTGATCCAGGAAGTGGACGACAAGTTGCTGCCGACCCTGTCTCCGGGCAGCATCGCAAATGATCCGGAGCTTCTGGCGATGTCCGCTCTGTATCGGATGCGGAAACCCTATGATCCCTATGGCGAGAAAAAACCGAAGCCGGCGATCAGCCGCAGTGAAATAGAGGCGATGCGCGATTCGCTGGCCAGCCGCCCGGGCCTGTTCGAATATCTGCTGGCGGCTCATGCATTTTATGTCGGAAATAATCCGAAGTTTGTGGTGGAAACGATCCGGGATGACGCCAGGCGTCCGAATTATGGCTATCTGGATTTCAGCCGGCAGGTGTTGCGCGGGCGGGCCCTTGAGGCTGTCGGCGATCGCAATGCCCGCGGATTCTGGCAGCAGCTTCTCTCTGGCGCAGAAAGCGGTTATCAGCGCGGTCTGGTCGAATTTGCACTGGCGAGGAATCTGGAGCGGAGCGATTTAGTTGCCGATGTTTTTGCAGCGGATTCTGTTATTCAAACGCCGGTATTGCGGGAAATATTGCTGCAATATTCAGCGGGACCGGCCCTGCTGCGCAGGCAGGCGAAAGACGCCGTGGCGGTCAAGAGAGAGCGTGATCTGGCTCTATATGTACTGCTGTACCGGGAATTGACCCATCGGGACTATTCGGCCTTTCTGGATGACCTCAAACTGGTCCCGGCCGATGCAAAACTGGCCGAGCCCTTCTACAACCTGAGCACCGAAAATAATTACGGCTATGAAGTCGAGCCAAGGCCTGTGTCGCTGGGACTGTTCACCAAATTTAATGAAACGACTGCTTTTGGCTGTCCCCGGCTGAAGCAGACGGTTCAGACGCTGGCATCCAGCCCGAATGATCCGCGTGCCCAGCTGTGCCTGGGGGATTATTTGCGCATGGCCGGTTTTGATGACTATTGGCTCGACGAACAGCCGGAAGCCGACAGTCTGGGCGGCCAAAAGCAGGGCTTCCCCGGATCAAAATTCTCACGGCTGGAAGCCTATAAGCGGATCATCGCTGCTCCGAGTTCCAGTCGCGAAAACCGTGCCTACGCGCTCTATCGGGCCGTATGGTGCTACGGCCCTGCTGGTAAAAACAGCTGCGGCGGCGAGGAGGTCGGCCAGGGACAGCGCGCGGCCTGGTTTCGCGAGCTGAAAACACGATATCCTTCCTCGCAATGGGCGCAAAAGCTCAAATTCTACTGGTAGTCCTTGGCCCGTTTGCTTTTCCTGTCATTTGCCATCCTGCTGCTGGGTGGATGTGGCCGATCCGCTGTGCCAGACCCGCAAACGGTGGTCGCCGAAGATTATGATTCCTTCTGGCTATGGGCCGGGGTAAAACCGCAGCCTGTGCTCGATCGGGCGCAGTCGATCTATATATTGGCCGGGGAAGTCAGGGCAGGTGACACCGGGCGATTTCGACAGCTGAGGCCGGCCACGCCCGATGTTTCCTCTTCAGACCTGTGGCTTGTCATAAGGGTCGAGACGCTTGAATGGTCGCCAGCAGTTGCCGCCGAAATAATCGAACTGGCTGAAAAATGGGACAGGCAAGATCGGCCGCTGACCGGTGTCCAGATCGATTTTGACGCGCACACCGATGGTCTGGAAGGCTATGCTGCATTTTTGCGGTCCTTTCGCCAGATTCTGCCCGGCCGTTTCAAACTCTCGATCACCGGTTTGCTCGACTGGAGTGCCAATGGTGATCCACAGGGATTGTCCGCGCTCGCTGATGTTGTCGATGAGGCCGTTTTCCAGACCTATCAGGACCGCGCGTCGATCCCGGGATATGAGCAGTGGCTCGAACGACTGCGCGACCTGCCGATGCCGTTTCGCCTCGGTCTGGTTCAGGGCGGGCAGTGGCAAGAGCCCGATCGTCTGCGTGACATGCCAAATTTTCGCGGTTTTGTTGTTTTTCTGGTGAATCCGTCGCGGGTTGGAGCAACGGATTAATGTCCAGTAAAGCTGCAACAGAACAGTAAGGGGCGATCTGGTTCCGAGGCTTTTTTTGCTTTATTCTTGGCTGGACGAAAACAAGCGGTTAAGAGGTTCCCCATATGACCAAACACATGATGAAATGGGCCGTAATCGGCCTCTCCGCGACGATGCTTTCCGGCTGTGCACTGCTCGGTGGCGGTGGTAGCGGACGTGGTACCGATACCCGCTACGTCGCGCGCGATGTTGATACGCTGTATAACGCTGCAAAAGGGCGGCTCGACAGCGGCCAGTACAAGATTGCGGCGGCGCTGTTCGACGAAGTCGAGCGCCAGCATCCCTATTCTCCCTGGGCCCGCCGCGCACAGCAAATGAGCGCGTTCAGCTATTATCTTGCCGGTGACTACAACAAGGCAACAGAATCGGCGCGCCGTTTTCTGTCGATCCATCCGGGCAACAAGGATGCGCCTTATGCCTATTATCTGATCGCGCTCTGCTATTATGAGCAGATCAGCGATGTGACTCGTGACCAGAAAATCACCGAACAGGCGCTTGCCGCGCTCGGTGAGGTCGCTCGCCGCTATCCGAATTCGCGCTATGCTGCCGATGCCAAGCTGAAAATGGATCTGGTCAACGACCATCTGGCCGGCAAGGAAATGGAAATCGGTCGCTTTTACCAACGGCGCGGCAAATGGCTCGCCGCCACCATCCGCTTCCGGACGGTGATCGACAAATATCAGACCACTACTCATACGCCAGAAGCGCTGATGCGGCTGACCGAATCCTATCTTGCTCTGGGCGTTCCGGTGGAAGCGAAGAAGACGGCTGCCGTGCTGGGTGCCAACTATCCGGGTACCAAATGGTACGAGCGTGCTTATGAGCTGGTCAACAAACACGGCGCGACTTAGCATCCGATCTGCTGCAATGCGTTGCAGCTAGGGTAAACGTGTTTTAAGAGGGTGCTGTGCTGCAGTCCCTTTCCATCCGCGATATCGTATTGATTGAGGCGCTCGATCTCGAGTTCGGCGCGGGCCTGACCGTGCTGACCGGCGAGACCGGGGCAGGCAAATCGATCCTGCTCGACAGTCTCGGTCTGGCGCTGGGCAATCGGGCGGATAGCGGTCTCGTCCGGCAAGGCACGGAAAAGGCGCAGGTTACCGCCAGTTTTGCGCCTCCGGCAGCGGGGGGCAAGCTGGCTGCCATGCTTGCCGAAAATGATATTGAAATCGAACCCGGTGAACCGTTGATCATCAAACGATCAGTCAAGGCAGATGGCGGCAGCCGCGCGTTTATCAATGACCAGCCCTGCTCGGCGACGCTGCTGCGGACCGTCGGCGGGCAACTCATTGAGATTCACGGTCAGCACGATGATCGCGGTCTGATCAATCCCAAGGGACACCGGGCGCTGCTTGACACGTTTGCCGGTGTTGACGGCAAAGCCGTGCGCGAGGCGTTTGATGCCTGGCAGGACGCAAAGACCGCGCTGGAACAGGCCAGAGAGGATCAGGACGCGGCGGAGCGGGATCGGGAATATCTCGAGCACAGCGTTGCCGAACTGTCCAAATTTGCGCCGCAGCCGGGCGAGGAGCAGGAACTGGCGCTGGAGCGCGCGACGATGATGCAGGGCGAGAAGCTGACCGGCGACCTCGAATCCATTCGATCGGCCTTTGATGGCTCGGACGGGGGACTGGCCTCGCTCAGGGCGGCGGCACGGCGGCTCGACCGGATCGCCGAGGATCACCCGTTGCTCAAGGAAGCGCTGGATGCGCTGGACCGCGCGATCATCGATGCCACCGATGCCGAGGACAAACTCAATGAAGCGGCGGCTGCGCTGAGCTTTGACCCGCAGCGGCTTGACGATATGGAGACCCGGCTGTTCGATCTGAGGGGCCTGGCGCGCAAGCATCGGGTGGAGCCGGACCAGCTGTCCAATCTGCTGGATGAGCTGCAGGCAAAGCTGACGGCGATCAGCGATGGCGGCAAGACAATGGAAGAATTGGAAGCATCTTTGCTCCGTTCGAAAACCGCTTATGTGGCGGCCGCCGAAAAGCTGAGGGCGCAGCGGGGCAAGGCGGCGAAGGCACTGGACAAGGCGGTGGCCGGAGAGTTGGCGCCGCTCAAGCTGGATGCGGCCCGATTTGAGACTTTGCTTGAAGAACTACCCGAAGAGCATTGGACTAAAAGCGGAATAGACCGGATCGAATTTCTGATTGCGACCAACCCGGGGGCACCGCTGGCACCGCTCGGCAAGATTGCGTCCGGTGGCGAGCTTTCGCGGTTCATTCTGGCCCTGAAAGTTGCATTAGCGGAAGAATATGGGCTGAAATCGATCATTTTTGACGAAGTCGACCGCGGCGTCGGCGGCGCCGTCGCTTCTGCCATCGGCGACCGCCTGTCGCGCCTGTCGAAGGGCGCGCAGCTGCTGGTCGTCACCCACAGCCCGCAGGTCGCTTCCAAGGGCGATGCCCATATGCTGATCAACAAGTCGCTAAGCGGCACCGTCTCCCGCACCGATGTGCGGGCGCTGGACAACGAGGGGCGGCGGCAGGAAATTGCGCGGATGCTGTCCGGCGCGGATGTGACGGATGAGGCAAGAGCGCAGGCGGACCGGTTGTTGGAGGGGGTTTGAGTGGGAATTCCCCGTGCGTCGGTTCCTTCCCGATTAGGGCACTTTGAACCCCTCCTCTTCAGAGGAGGGGTTGGGGTGGTGGCGATGTGTGAACTTCGCTCGCGTAGCGACAAGCGGCACGAAACCACCCCAACCCCTCCTTTAAAAAGGAGGGGCTTTTCGTGACCTCCATTCCTGTTAAAAATCTATCCGAAGCCGACGCCGCCAATGAACTGATGCGCCTGGCGCGCAAGATCGCGCATCATAATAAGCTCTATCATGCCGAGGATGCGCCGGAAATTTCCGATGCGGACTATGACGCGCTGGTGCGGCGGAATAATGCGCTGGAGGAGGCTTTTCCGCATCTCGTGCGCGACGACAGTCCGAACCGACTGGTCGGGGCGGCGGTGGCGGCTTCGCCTTTGTCGAAGGTCAAGCACGAGCAAAGGATGATGAGCCTCGATAACGGCTTTGCTGACGAGGATATCGCCGAATGGCTGGCGCGGGTGCGGCGGTTCTTGAATTTGCCGGAAGATGCGCCGGTGGCGGTGACTGCGGAGGACAAGATTGACGGGCTGTCCTGTTCGCTCCGCTATGAGAAAGGCGAGCTGGTGCTGGCGGCGACGCGCGGGGACGGGCAGGTGGGGGAGGATGTGACCGCCAATGTGCGGATGATCGGGGATATTCCGCAAATGTTGTGCCCCGGCGAAGGCCGGGGCCCAGAGTCCCTATCGACTGGACCCCGGCCTTCGCCGGGGCACAAGATCCCCGACCTGTTTGAAATCCGGGGCGAGGTTTACATGGCCAAGGCGGATTTTGCCGGGCTCAACGAGCGGCTGATGGACGAGGGCCGAGCCGAGGCGGCGGCCAAGGGCGTTGAATTTGATCCGGAGAAAATCCGGCAATTTGCCAATCCGCGCAATGCCGCTGCCGGGTCGCTGCGGCAGAAGGATGCCAATATCACCGCCAAGCGGCCGCTGAAATTCTGGGCGCATGGCTGGGGTGTGCATAGCGCATTGCCGGGCGAGACCGCATCTGACGTCATGGCGGCGATCGCCAGCTGGGGAGTGCCGGTGTCGCCGCTGGTGAAACGGTTTGAAACGCTCGACGGCATGCTCGGCCATTATCGCCATATCGAGGCGGAGCGTGCCGATATGCCCTATGATATCGACGGCGTGGTCTACAAGGTTGACCGGCTCGACTGGCAGCAGCGGCTCGGCTTTGTTGCCAAGGCGCCGCGCTGGGCGATTGCGCATAAATTCCCCGCCGAACAAGCGCAGACGACGCTGGAGAGCATTGATATCCAGGTTGGGCGCACCGGCAAGCTGACCCCGGTCGGGCGGTTGAAGCCGGTGACCGTAGGCGGTGTGGTGGTGTCCAATGTGACGCTGCACAATCGCGACGAGATTGGCCGCCTCGGCGTGCGGCCCGGCGACCGGGTGGTGATCCAACGGGCAGGGGATGTCATTCCGCAGGTGGTGGAAAATCTGACTCGCGACGAAAAGCGCGAGCCCTGGGATTTCCCCGACCATTGTCCGATATGCAACAGCGAAGCGGTGGCCGAAGAAGGCGAGGTCGATGTCCGTTGTACCGGCGGCCTGATCTGCCCGGCGCAGCGCTTTCAGCGGCTTGCCCATTTTGTCTCGCGCGCGGCGCTGGATATAGACGGGCTGGGCGAGAAGAGTATCGCCGAATTTATCGAGGCGGGTCTGATCGAAAGCCCGGCGGATGTTTTCCGCCTGCGCAAGCATCGGGCGGAGATTCTGGCGCGCGAAGGGTGGCAGGACAAGTCTGTGGATAATTTGTTGGCCGCTGTGGAAAAGAAGCGGGAGCCGGATGCGGCGCGGCTGCTGTTCGGGCTGGGCATAAGGCATATTGGCACGGTGACGGCGAAGGACTTGCTGAAGAATTTCACGACCTTGGAACGGGTGCGTGAGGTTGCCGAATTAGCCCAGGAATCCGAAATTTACCGTTCGTCTCGAGCGAAGTCGAGAGACGGGGATGCGGCGGAAAGTGTCTCGACTTCGCTCGACACGAACGGAGAGGCGGATGAGACTGGGCGCGAGGATACTTCGCTCGAAACGACAGGGACAGAAGCCGGTGATGCGGCCTGGGCGGAGATTGTCTCTATCGATGGAGTCGGCCCCACCGTGGCGCAGGCGCTGGCTGACTTTTTCCACGAACCGCATAATCGCGAAGTCTGGGAGGACTTGCTCAGCGAGGTGTCCCCGCCGGACTATATCGTCGAGACCCGCGAAAGCGCAGTGAGCGGCAAGACCATTGTCTTTACCGGCAAGCTGGAAACCATGAGCCGCGACGAAGCCAAGGCGCAGGCCGAGGCGCTGGGTGCCAAGGCTTCCGGGTCAGTGAGTGCGAAGACTGATCTCGTTGTAGCCGGACCCGGAGCGGGATCGAAGGCGAAGAAGGCGGCGGAGCTTGGGATCGAGGTGATCGACGAAGCTGCCTGGGCCGAGATCGTGCAGGCAGTGGGATCGGATTGACAGGCCGGGGCTGCGGTGTAGATTGTTCAGGGGAGGAAAATATCTTGATTTCTAAACGTGGAATGGTGGTCAAGAGACCTCTGTTGGCCTCTGTGTTTCTTGGCTTGTCGAATGTCGGAGGAATTGTATTCCCCGTATCGGCCCAGGAGTCCGAAACAGCATCGGCGCCCGCCCCAGCGAAATTTGCACAGCGGATCGATGCGGAAGAAAAAGCCGATGCGTCGGTGGATCCTGCCGCTTCTCTGGTACTCCGCAAGCAAATGCTTGAAGACGCGCTGGCACTGGCGCCGCCCGATCCGCGATCGGTCGGCCGCGTCCACCAGTTAATCGGTCAGGCCTATTTCCATCTTGGCGATGTCGACCAGGCCTTTGCTGCATTCCAGTCGGCGGAAAAGTCCCTTGCCGAAGCCGGGGAAGAGGCGCGGCAAGATCTGATCAAGACGCGATCCGATCTTGCGGTGATTTACAATTATAAAGGCGAGCATGAAAAGGCGCGCAAAAACTTTCTGGAAGCCCTGGCGTTCTGGGAGGAGACAGCCGCCAATGAGCCACATCTAGAGCTTGCAACAGCGCTGAACAATATGGCGGCCAGCGAGCTGGAACAGGGCAATCTGAACGCTGCGCTGGAATATAATCAGCGCGCCACCGATATGGCCTTTGCGCTGGATCCCGTGCCGCTCGACACGCCGGTATGGCTCGCCAACCGTATCGTTTATCTCTATCAGGCCGGACAGACCGATGCGGCCATCGCAGCAGGGCGGGAAGGCCTCGCCAGGATGCGCGAAATATTGCCGCCGGATCATCCCTCGAACGGCAATATGCTCGCCAATATGGCCAGTCTGCTGTACCGGCAGGGGCGTCCCAATGATGCGCTGGACTTCGCCCGGCGCGCCTTTGAAGTACAGGAAAAGGCCGCCGGGGGGCCGACCCAGAATAGCGCGGCCATCCGGTCGATTTACGCCAGCGCGCTAATTGCCAACGGCGACTATGCCGATGCGATCACGTTTCTCGACGCGGCGCTGCCGATCCTGGTCGATCAGCTGGGGGCGGAATCCGACCGGACGCTGCTCGCCCGCACCTATCGCGCGACGGCCCTGTCGCAACTGGAGCGCTATGATGAAGCACTGGCGGAGCAGCGGGCGGTCGCCCTGATCTCGGATTCCAAGCTGCCGGAATTCCACCGCGACCGGGCCGGATCCTATATCGGGCTGGCTTCGATTGCCTTGAAAGCAGGGCGGCTTGAGATGGCGCGGGAAGCGGCGGCGCAGGCAATTGCCTTGCAATCGCAGGCGCTGGTCGCCGAACATCCCGAGCTTCTTGCGACGAAAGCCATGGCGCTCGCCATCGACAGCCGTCTGCAGCTGCGCTCGCCAGAACAGCTGACCAGCGAAGCAAAGGCGTTGCTGATGATCATGCAGCGCAATCTGGGACTCTCGCAAAATGGTGCGATCGGGCAGCGAGAGCGGAAGGCCTTTGCCTATCTCTCCGAGGTTTTGTTGCGCGCCGGCGAGGATCTGGAGACCAGTTTTCTGGCGCTGCAATATGTCGCCTTCAGCAGGCTGGATTCGATCCCGGAGGCCGACATGCCGACCGACGGCCTCGATCAGCCGGATGCTGATCTGCTCGGTCAATATGCTGCTCTGCGGTCCGAGCGTACTGCTCTGCTCGACGCCGCGAGCGGCCGTATCGCAAATGCGAAAGCCGAATTTTCTCTGGCCGATGACGTGGCTGCGGTCGCCGCAATTGATCGCAAAATGGCGGTGGCGGAGCAGCAGATAAAGGCCGCCGGGCTGACGAAATATCTGCCCGTTCAGACATTCCAGCCGCTGCAGTTTGCGGATGTCAACGCCGCTCTGACCGACAGCGCAGCGGTGCTGATGGCGACGGAACTGAATGACCAGGTCGCGGTCTTCTATATCGACGCCGACAAAAAGACCGGTGTGCTGTCGGACCTTTCGGCGCGCGATACGAAGGAATATGTCGATCGCATCCGGGCGTCCGTAGATCCGCTGACCGCCGCGCAGACCGCGTTTGACGAGGAGGCAGCGCAAAAATTATATCAGGGTCTGCTGGGCGTATTGCCGTCCGGCATATTGGAGGGACGGTCGGAACTATATTATGTCGCCAACGGCGCGCTCGATGCTCTGCCATTCTCCCTGTTGTCGGCGCAAGAGACCGGGCCTGATGGCGAGACCAGCGCGCATTTTCTGATCGACAAGATCGGTCTGGCCCAGCTTCCCTCGATCCAGTTCCTGAAACGCGCTGGCGGCACAGAGGCGCTCGGCGATGTCGGGCTGTTTCTCGGGATCGGGGCGGCATCCAGTGGCAATGGTGACTATCAGACACTGGCGTCGCGGTCCGCCAGCGACGCGCGCGTCGTTGCCGACTTGCCGGCATTGCCAGCCAGTGAAAAGGAGCTGCGCGATCTGGCCGCCATCATCAACGGCAAAAAGACCGCGCTGTTGCTGGGGCCGGATGCGACGGAGACCGCGATTGCCGCGACGATGGTGCCGCCGCAATCGATCATTGCCTTCGCAACCCATGGCCTCGTCTCCGGAGAACTGGAAGGGCTCAAGGAACCGGCCCTGCTGGTCGCTCCCGATGATGAGTCCGATGGATTGCTGACCGTGTCCGAGATCGCGAAATTGTCGCTGCCCGCCGAATGGGTGATCCTTTCGGCTTGCAATAGCGCGGCTTCGATCGGTCCGGATGATCCGGGACTGTCCGGTCTCGCAGAAGCGTTTATGCGGGCAGGGGGGCGCCATATTTTGGCGACTCACTGGATCGTGCAGGACGATATCGCCAGCATGCTGACGCTCGAGACATTGAAATATGCGGGCGAAGGCTTGTCGGCGCCGCAGGCCTTGCAGCGCGCGATTGCAAGCGTTCGGGCGCAGTCAGACGGCAAGCTTCATCCGGCATTCTGGGCACCGTTCATGGTGATAGGCCGCTAAATATGTTCGCAATGATGCGGGGCCGGCCCTAGATCTTGGCCGCTCTCTCCATGGCTGCCAGTTCCGCGGCCCCATGTCCGCCTTCCTTGTTCTCCGGGAATATCGGCCAGGCCAGCTGTTGGCCCAAGGTGGCGGGAGCGAGATTTTCGACGCCGTAGCTGTCGGGATAGCGGCGGGTGATATGGGCGGTGCCGAACAGCACGTCCCAGAAGAACAGCAGATTGCCGAAATTGCCCTTATAGTGCGTGACGCCGTCGCTCTTGTGCCGGCCGTGGTGGGCGTGGTGGGTGGACGGGGTCGAGATGGTCCGCTCGACCACCCACATGACCGGCGACAGCCATTTGATCTTGTACAGCGGCGCGTCCCAGGCAACATCGCTGTGCGCTCCGACGATCACCGCCATCTTGACGATGATATAGCCGACATAGACCCAGCCGAGGCCGAGATAGATCAGCGCGCCGGAGAACCAGATGCTCGGCATGGTCAGATAATAGAAGATATTGTTCCGGTAGACGAGGCGCACGCTCATGTAGCGGGCATTGTGGTGCGAGCGGTGCAGATTGTAGAGAAAGGGCACGCTATGCGACAACCGGTGCCACCAATATTGCATCATGTCGTCGAGCACCAGGAACAGCGCGATAGCGGCTATCAGCGGAATATGGGAGAGTGCGCCGGACCATTGCGGCGCTGCTGCTCCAAGAATATACTGGACCGCCAATATGATGGCGGGCTGAGTGATGACCAGCACCACGAACGAGCCGATAATTTCGACGAGAGCGTCATCGCGCGTCTGCTCGGGCTTGTTGAACAGCCGGGTGCGCAAAAATTCGAGCATTCCAAAGAACAGGAAGATTCCCGTAATTGCCAAAAGTTCAGGCCGCATGATGTTTCTCCCGGAGACTTGATTCTGGCGGCTCGATAGCCCACAGACGTGCGTGCAAATGCAAAGACCTTATCAATTGGGATAATATTGATGGATGAAACATCGCTAGCGGGAACCGGCTTCATCAAGGCGCTGCCAGCGGCGGTTCGCGATGATCTGCTGGCCAGCGGCCATGCGCGCACATTCGGCAAGGGTCAGATTATCCAGCAGCGCGGCGATCCGGCCAACGAATTCTGGTATGTGGAGAGCGGGTCGGTGCAGGTTGGACGCTATGGCGTCGGGGGCCGGTTAGTGCTGCTGGCACTGCTCGGGCCGGGCGACACGTTCGGCGAGCTGGCCTTCATGGGCGAATTCCCGCGCACCGTGGACTCGATTGCCGGCAGCGATTGCACGCTGATCCGGATTGGCAACACAGAGCTGCAGAGTCTGATGACGTCCGATCCGGCGATCACGCGACTGTTGCTCAAGACGATGGCGTTGACGGTACAGGATGCGTTCAACCTGATCGAGGCCAGCCGGAACCTGTCGGTGCCGCAAAGACTGGCGCAGGCGCTGCTGCAACTGCGCGGCGATCAGCAGGAGCGCGCGACGATAAGCGTGACCCAGCAGGACCTGGCCGATCTGGTCGGCGTGTCACGCGTGTCGCTGGGCAAGGCGCTCACCAAATTGCATGCTTCGGGGCTGATCGAGCCCGGATATGGGTCGGTGACCATCCCGGACAAAGCGGCTCTGGAGAAATTTGTGGCGGTTTAGACTGTCATTCCGCGGAGTCCGGAAACCAGCGCATCACGCCGCCCTGAAACGGTGTCCACAGGCCGGTGCGGATACCGGCCTGCCGCAGCACGTCGCTGGTCCAGTTGTTGCAGGTATGGAGGGCACTGTAATGGCCGCGCGATCGGTAGAACAGGTCATATTGGCCATAGCCCGGTGTCGGTTGCGCGCGACCCTCATCGTCGAGCACGAACCGTGCCTCGATCGCGGCTGCGATTTTCCGATATTCCGCTTCGCTGACTTTCAGCCGGCGGCGATATGGGGGATAAGCCTGTGGATATCGCAGGTGATCGACGTGGATAAGCACATCGTCGCTGCCAAACAAGGCGCTGAGCGCGTCGCTCGCGCGCAGGTCCTTCCAATAGCGGGCGTTGCGATACACGCCTTCATGGCCCCAGCCGACCAGGATATGGCTGCCGTAAGCGGAAGGGTTGGCGAGATCTTCCGGCCGAATCAACGGCCGCCAGTCGTGCACATCGCTCCAGATCGGCATGATGATCCCGGTGTGGAGACCGTTGGTCTCTATAAATAGTTCGATCCCCTCGTCAGGGCTTTCCCAGTTGGGGTTGGCGGGCAAAAAGCTGCCGACAAGCGCGGCGAGCAGATAGAGCGCAATCACGCCTGCCATGACCAATAGGCCGCGTTTCAGGTATTTAACGACTGAAGTTGCCATTGAAACCTTTTCTGCTGTAAGATGCGTCATGCTCAACAAGCCTGCACCCGAAAGTGAAGCCGACCCCGAAAGCCATGTCTATGACAAGCCGCCAGCGCACGCAAATGCCGACTGGACGATTGATCAGGACTGGCAGAGCTATTCAGCGGAAGACCACGAGACCTGGGATATCCTGTTCGCCCGGCAACAGAAAATGCTGCCCGGCCGTGCGGCGCAGGCGTTTCTCAATGGTATCGACATATTGAAGCTGTCGCGGCCCGGTATTCCCGATTTTGCCGAGCTCAACCGGATATTGATGGACGCCACCGGCTGGCAGGTTGTCGCCGTGCCAGGCCTGGTGCCGGATGATGTGTTTTTTGACCATCTCGCCAACCGGCGCTTTGTGTCCGGCAATTTCATCCGCCGGCGCGACCAGCTCGACTATTTGCAGGAGCCGGATATTTTCCACGATGTCTTCGGCCATGTGCCGATGCTTGCGGACCAGCGGTTCGGCGATTATATGGCGGCCTACGGGCGCGGGGGATTGCGGGCGCTGAAATTCGGCACGCTGAAACAGCTGGCGCGGCTCTATTGGTATACGGTGGAATTCGGATTGATTCAGGAAGACGAGGGCCTGCGCATCTATGGCGCGGGCATCGTCTCCAGCTATGGCGAGAGCGTGTTTGCACTCGACGACCCGAGTCCCAACCGGATATTGTTCGATCTCGAGCGGGTGCTGCGCACCGAGTACCGGATCGATGATTATCAGCAGAATTATTTCGTCATCCCCAGTCTCGACGAGCTGCTGCGGGTGACGGTGGAGACGGATTTCAAGCCGGTCTATGATCGGATCACAGATCTGCCGGATATCAAGATTGCCGATATTGTCGAAGGCGATGAGGTGCTGACCGAGGGGACCCAGGAATATGCGCGGTCCAAGGGCGAAGCCACGGTTGTTTGAACGCGCTGTGCTCCGCACTTGATGCCGAGCTGGTGCCGGATAAGGCTCTCTTGCCGCCAGAGCTCCGCATCAGGTGCGGAGCACGTTCAGCACTCCCCGAAATAATCCGACGCCAGCGGCGATTTCTTGCGGTGCGGTTTGCGGACCCAGCCGTATTTCTTTGCCTTGACCAGAGTGAGTGATGGCCATTCATTCTCCAGCCGCGAATGTTTCAGGCGAAAGCCTTCGCGGACATAGGCGCGGACGACTTCGATTTTTTGGCGGCTCAGCAGACCGGCCAGCAGCAACACGGTGCCCGGTGCCGAGGCGGCGGCGATTTGCGGGGCCAAGGCAACCAGCGGGCCGGCGAGAATATTGGCGATGATCAGATCGAACGGGGCGCGTTGGCCAAGCGCGGGATGGTCGAGGCCATTGCTCTGTACCAGCCGGATATGGCTGCGGCCATTGCCCAGCGGGATGGCATTCAGTTCCGCGTTGGACTGGGTGACGGTGACCGCAATCGGGTCGATATCGCTGGCGATAATTTTCGCCTCGCGCCACAGATAGTGCGCGGCAAAAGCGAGCAGGCCGGTGCCGGTGCCGACATCGGCGATATTGCGGAAACGATGGCCGGTGCGGCGCAAATGGTCGAGGCTTTGCAGACAGCCCATGGTGGTTTCATGATGACCAGTTCCAAAAGCCTGACCGGCGTCGATACATATATTGGTCAGCGTCGGATCTTCCACCGGCGCATCGCTGGACGTATGCACGTGAAAGCGCCCGGCCCGGAGCGGATCGAGACCCTGCTGGCTCAGTGTAACCCAGTCCTCGTCCTGCAGCAGCTCTACCAACGGCTCCAGACCCGCGGCCTTTGCCGATGGCGATAATAATAGCAGATTGCTGACCAGGTCCGGATCGGGCTGTTCTTGGCAATAGACGTCGATCATCCATTCGTCGGGATGCTTGCTGTCGATTTCGCTCGCCACAACCGTCGGCGTCGAATCGGCCGAGCTGACGAACAAATTGTCCGCCGTCAGCGTCCGCGCCTCATCGCGAGTGCAGGGGATTGATACTTTCCAGGTTTCTGTCATCTCTCGCGCCGGTCAGCCGTCACTATCATCGTTTTCAAGCTTGTCGGTGGCTTCCATCCAGAGCGCTTCCGCCTTGTCGAGCTTGTCCTGCGTTTCCGCCCGGAGCTTCATCAGATCGGTCATCGTCAGTTCGGCGTGCTTCGGTTCCGCCGTAGCTGGATCAAACATCGCGCGGTCGATCGCTGACAATTCCGCGCCGAGTTGCTGCATCTGCTTGTCGGCGGCGCTGATGCTCTTGCGCAATTCGGCCTGCTGTTTGCGCCGCTCGGCCGCCTGACGCCGCTCTTCCTTGCGATTGCCTCCGCTGGCTTTGCCCGATGATGAGCCGGGCTGATTTCTGCCCAGAACAAAATCGGTATAGTCTTTCAGCGTCCCGGAAAATTCTTCCGCCTTGCCGCTATCGACCATCACCAGCCGGTCGGCGGTGAGCTCCAGCATATGGCGGTCATGGCTGACCAATATGACGGCACCGCTATATTCGTTGAGCGCGTGGACCAGAGCCTCGCGCGCATCGACATCGAGATGGTTGGTGGGCTCATCGAGGATCAGCAGATGCGGCGCATCGCGGGTGATCATCGCTAGCGCCAGCCGCGCTCGCTCGCCACCGGACAGCTTGCCGACCTTGATCGTCGCCTTGTCGCCGGAAAAGCCGAAACGGCCAAGTTGCGCGCGCACCGCGCCGGGCGCAGCGCCCTTCATCAGGCGAGTCATATGTTCCAGCGGCGTATCGGCCGTGTCCAGTTCCTCGACCTGATATTGGGTGAAATAGCCTACGGTCAGCTTTCCCGACTTGTTGATCGACCCTTTTTTCGGCTCCAGCTGGCTGGCGAGCAGCCGGGCGAGGGTGGTCTTGCCGTTGCCGTTGCGTCCGAGCAGCGCCGTTCGATCATCCGGGTCGAGCCGCATATTCAGTCCGGACAGGACAATATTGTCACCATAGCCGACAGCAGCATCATCCAGCGTGATCAGAGGTGGCTTGAGCTCTGCCGGGCTGGGAAAATGAAAGCTGAGCGAAGGATCGTCGATCGCTTCGGCAATAGGTTCCATCCGCGACAGCGCCTTGACGCGGCTTTGCGCCTGTTTCGCGCTATGCGCTTTCGCACCCCAGCGGGACACGAAAGATTCCAGCTTTTCGCGCTGGGCGATCTGTTTCTCGCGCGACGAGGCGAGTTGTGCTTGCCGCTCGGCCCGCTGTTTCTCGAACGCGTCATAGCCACCGGGGTAGAGCGTGGTCTTCCCGTGCTGCAGATGCAGGATATGATCGACGACATTGTTGAGCAGATCGCGTTCGTGGCTGATCACCAATATCGTCGCCTGATAGCTGGTCAGGAAATTCTCCAGCCACAAGGTCGCTTCAAGATCGAGATGGTTTGAAGGCTCGTCGAGCAGCAGCACTTCCGGTTGTGAAAAGAGCAGCGCAGCCAGCGCAACGCGCATCCGCCAGCCGCCGGAAAAACTGTCCATTGGCTGCTGCTGGGCAGCTTCATCAAAGCCGAGTCCGATCAGGATCTTTGCCGCTCTCGCCGGTGCGCTGTGTGCATCGATCATGTTCAGCCGTTCGTGAATTTCGCCAATGCGATGCGGATCGGATGCGGTCTCCGCCTCTTCCAGCAAGGCCGCGCGCTCGACATCTGCTGCCAGCACCGTGTCGAGCGGGCTGTCCTGACCCGCTGGCGCTTCCTGGGCGATGTAGCCAAGCCGCGCGTCCTTTGGCATGTCAACGCTGCCGTCGTCCGGTTCCAGCATGCCTGCGATAACCTTCATCAGGGTCGACTTGCCGGCACCATTGCGACCAATCATGCCAACCCGCGCGCCGGGTGGCAGCGCTGCGGTCGCGCCGTCAAGGATCACAGTGCCGCCGAGGCGCACATTTATATTGCTAAAATTGAGCATCGGCTGCCGTTAGCCGAGCTTCGGTCCTTTGGCTATCAATACTATTGCCCGAATTTTCACCGGCGACCGCCGCTACCCTTGGGAAAGAGCGAATGTGGCCATCTGCCGCAGTGATTGGCGGCGCGCTTTGGCTAGGCCGTGATGGCCGATGCACCTTGTTTAACCGGTTGCACCAAGCGGGTCCGGTTTCGTCCCTCTGACTTGGCTTTGTACATCGCCTTGTCCGCGCGCTGGATGGCCGCATCCAGAGGCTCATGTTCAAGCCAGTAGGTGACGCCGAAAGAGCCCGACAGTTTCAGGTCTTTGGGCCAGTCGGCGTTCCGGTAGTTTTCCAGGCTGCAGCGGATATTTTCCGAAATCCGCACAACATCGTCGGTAGCGCAATTGGCCAGCGCAATGATAAATTCCTCGCCGCCCCAGCGGGCGATAGCTTGCCCGCTGTCCGCAGACCCTTCCAGGCTGCGCAATTGGAACTGCATCAGGCGCGCTGTTGTCTTCAATACATCGTCACCCAGGCTATGGCCGTAGCGGTCGTTGATTTGCTTGAAATGATCGAGATCGACCATGATTATCGCCATATCGCTGGCCTTCGTCCGGGTGCGCAGCTCTTCCGCCATCCGCTCGAAGTCCCGCCGGTTCAGCAATCCCGTCAGACTGTCGTGAGCGGACAGATATTCCGATATGCTGAGGGCTTCGGAGAGCTTCTTGTTCAGAACGACATTTTCCATCTCTGTTTGCAGGGCGCTTTGTGCCCGTTTTCCCAGGGCACGGGAGAGGTAGTAGATCGTTGGCGGAAACAGGATGATGGCAAAAACCACACGAGAGCCAAAGTGATCGTAGTGATACATGCCAGTAGAAATCGCCGTTATTGCAAATCCGGCCAGCAATGCTCTTATCAACTGCGGTGCGTCCGCAGCGACGACGGCAGCCAGAGCGACCGTGACAATAAGCGTGATCGATATGACGGTCTTCGCCCCTCCCGTATCGCCCGCTTCTGCAATGGGTCCGATCATCAAACCCCAGATGACCCCGCTCAGGAATTCGAAAAAGAGCCATAATCGGATAGCCCGCGATTCTGCCCGTTCGGATATCTCGTTGTCAGCCAGTTTGTCCGTGACCCGGAGTGCCGTGTAGGAGGTCATCACGATCATCAGAATCTGGAGACTGACCAGTGCCAGCATATCGTCTCTGGCCACGAGCGCCAGGGACGCATAGCCGATCAGGAACAGCGGGATGAGGGTCGGCAAGCGGTTTATCACCGGGTTCCCCAAAGCCCGTTTCAGCATTTCGCGTTCAACCAATGCTGTTGGAATAGATACGGAATCGAGTGTCCTCGCTGTGCTGAACACAGAAGATGATACTGGCAATTCCATATGAGATCTGTTCCGCTGGCTAAAACCGTATCACGGAAGCTTAGTCAAAACGGGTTAAATTACGGCTAACCGCATTCGAAGGGGTGGCCTTGGAGTGATATTTGCCCTGATGCGTTGTAAGTGGCGCAGAGATTGCCGCGTTCAGACCAGGGGGCCAGCGGCTACGACAACTGTCGGCGATGAATCAAGAACCGCCGCCGCCGCTGTCAACGGGCTCCCCGCGATCGGCAAAAAAACGGGCACAAAAAACTTGATGTGCAATTGCCCGTTCAAGGCGCTAATACAGAAGCGAATATTGATTTTGCAGGAGTATTGCTTTGTTTTCAGGTCGCGTCACCCTTTTACTGTCCGCAGCCCTTATGGCTTATGCGGCGCCCGTCTCCGCACAATCGTCTGATCAGCCGGTCGATATCAGTGCCGACCGTATTGCCCAGACGGTCAAAACGATGACTCTCGACCAGTTTGAGGGGCGCGCGCCGGGGACCGCTGGTGAAGACCGGACCATCGGCTATCTTATCGGGCGATTTGAGGCGCTGGGTCTGGAGCCGGGCGGCGTTGATGGCAGCTGGACGCAGCCGGTGCCGTTATTGCACACTGCTTTGGGGAAACCGGAAACGCTTTCGATCACCGGCAAGAGCGGCACGATGGCGCTGAACGCAGGCAAGGATATTTATGTATCGACGCTGCAGCCAAAGGACCAGGCGGTTGTCGATAATGCTGAAATGGTTTTCGTCGGCTATGGCGTGACCGCTCCGGAACGCGGCTGGGACGATTTCAAGGATGTCGATCTGAAGGGCAAGGTTGCGGTTTTTCTGGTAAACGACCCGGATTTTGCTGCCGCAGATGGCGAGGCGGTTGCCGGCAAATTTGGTGGCCGGGCGATGACCTATTACGGCCGCTGGACCTACAAGTTTGAGGAAGCCTCGCGGCGCGGTGCGGTGGCCGCGCTGATCGTCCACGAAACTGAAGCGGCGGGCTATGGCTGGAGCGTTGTCGAAAGCCCGCAGGGTGAAAATTACGGCATAGCTGGCGATAGCACGAGCCTGGCGCTGCAGGGCTGGATCAGCGGCGGCACGGCGGAGAAGCTGTTCGATGACGCCGGGCTGGACCTCGCCAAATTGCGGGTGGCGGCGCGCAAGAGTGATTTCCAGCCAGTGCCGCTGGGCGCTCGCTTCAATGCCGATTATCCAGTGACGCAGGAGACCGTACAGAGCCAGAATGTGTTCGGCAAGATTCCTGGCAAGTCACGCCCCGACGAGACGATCATCTATGGCGCGCATTGGGATGCCTATGGAGAAGGGCCACCCGACAAGGATGGCAATATCTATCGCGCAGGGGCCAATGATGACGCGCTGGGTCTCGGCGGAATCATGGAGATCGCCCGCAAGTTCAAATCGATGCCGCAGCCCGACCGCACGATCGTTATCGCGGCATGGTCAGCGGAAGAGCGTGGGTTGCTCGGTTCGGAGGTCTATGCGCAGAATCCGGTCTATCCGCTGGAAAAAACCGTGGCCAATCTGACGATTGATGTTCTGCAGACCGCCGGCAAGGCAAAAGATGTCATCTTGATCGGCAAGGGGCAGGGGACGCTGGAAGATGATCTGGCGAAATATGCCAAGCAGCAGGGGCGCGTGGTTACGGAAGAAAGTCTTCCGGAGCGCGGTCTGTTTTTCCGGGCCGACCATTTCTCGCTCGCTAAGCGCGGCGTGCCGGTGCTGCTGATGATGGGCCTGGCCGGCGCATCCGATCTGGTTGAGGGCGGCCGGGCCGCTGGCCAGAAATGGATCGATGACTATACCGGCAATTGCTATCACGCCGCCTGCGATGCCTGGTCACCCGACTGGAACCTGGATGGCGCGCTGCAGGATATCAATGTGATGTTCGATATTGGCGAAAGCCTGGCCTATTCAGACCGCTGGCCGGGATGGAAAGCGGGATCGGAATTCAAGGACATTCGCGATGCGAGCGCCGAGGCGCGAAAGTAATAGCCACAGCCGGCGTCAACTTGGCTTGCGGGCCAGCCAGATCGTGTGTTTGGCGCCCTTGCCATTGCTGCGCGCCGGGACGGTTTTGACGTCGACCGCAAAGCCGACTTTGTGCAGCCGTGATGTGAATCGCGAATCGCCTTCGCTCGACCAGACGGCCAGAATGCCGTTTGAGCGGAGCGCTGTCTTTGCCGTAGACAGACCGGCCATGCTGTATAGCCGGTCGTTCGCTTCGTGAGTCAGGCCGTCCGGCCCGTTGTCGACGTCGAGCAATATCGCATCATAGTCTCGGTCGGCCTGACCGATGATATCGCACACGTCGCCCAGCGTGGCCGTGACCCGGCTATCGTTCAGGCCATTTTGGGTAAGCTCAGCCATCGGCTCGCGCGCCCACTGGATGATCGCCGGAATCAGTTCCGCAACTTCAACATGCGCCTGCGGTGGCAGAACCGCGAGAGCGGCGCGCAAAGTAAATCCCATGCCATAGCCGCCGATCAGAAGGCGTGGGTTTTTGACGTTCAGGCCAGCGCAGGTGAGGGTTGCCAGCGCTTCTTCCGACCCACTGAGCCGGCTGTTCATCAGTTCGATGCGGCCCAGCATGATTGAAAATTCGTCGGCCCCTTTGAGAGCCCGCCGGAACAGGCGCAATTCTCCGCCGCCGGGGATGGTGGCGGTATCGAGCAGTTCGCGGGCGATCATCTGACGAAGCTTGCACCATTAGCGTCGAGCACCGCGCCGGTCATGCTTTCCGGTGCATCGAGCGCGCAATAACGGGCCATTGAGGCGATTTCCTCCGGTTGTGCAACCCGGCCGAGCGGGATGTCGGCAAGCAATTTGTCGCCGCCGCGGCTCGCCAGATAATCCTCCGCCATGCCGGTCATGGTGAAGCCCGGACAGATGGCGAAGGCGAGGATCTGCTGATGGGCATAGGCTCTGGCGATCGACTTGGCCATCGCGACCATACCGCCCTTGGAGGCCGCATAATGCCAGTGGTCGGGACCATCGCCGCGATAGGCGGCGCGGCTGGCGATATTGACAATCCGGCCGGGCTCGCCGCGTTGCTGAAAATGCAGCACCGCGAGGCGGCAGAGTTCTGCCGAGGCGGTCAGGTTGATCGTCATCGTGCGGTTCCAGCTTTCCAGCCAGTCGTCGGCTCCGATCGGGTTCGGCTGAAACAGTCCGGCATTGTTGATCAATATGTCAATCCGCCCGTCGAGCTGATCCAGCGCCTCTTTCCAAAGCGCGTCGGCCGCACCGTCTTGCGTGAAATCCGCTGCGATCAAGCCATCGGTGCCACCGGTGCTTTGACCGACCCGTCTGACATTGTCCTGATCCAGCGATTCGAGAATGGCCTTGCCGATGCCGCGACTGGCACCGGTGACCAAAATATGTTTTTTTCTGTTGCTCATCCGTAAATACCTAGAGCGACGAAGCGCGCGCGTCCATGGATGATGCAGATTTTGTGATTTGCATGACCGCTGCAGCGCCATGGACTAATAAAATAGCGATTTCCGCTCCATCAGGTTTGCATGAGACGCGCTTTTCGCTAAGGGAATGGTTCGTTTTCAAAGACTCCGGCATGTCCCGGATATATTGCTCAGGGGAAGACCATGGCCGGCGCATCAGGCTCAGCATCGAACAGACCGCTTTCACCGCATTTGCAGGTCTACAAATGGGGGCCGCACATGCTGGTTTCCATTTTGCACCGGGTGACCGGTGATGGCATGGCCCTTGTTGGCGTGCCGCTGCTCGTCTGGTGGCTATATGCCATTTCTGCCGGGCCAGAAAGCTACGCCTATTTCCAGAGCTGGTTCGATTTTCTCTATCTCGGCTATATTGTTCTGGTCGGCATGAGCTTCTCGTTTTTTGAGCATATGTATTCGGGTTTGCGCCACTTTGTCCTCGATGCCGGTGCGGGCTATGAATTGCAGACCAATAAAATGTGGTCGATTGCCGTCCCTCTGGCGGCGATCCTCACCACCGGCGCGATGTGGCTCTACATCGTTTCCAAAAACATTCTATAGATTAGGAATCGGAACATGGGTTCAGGAACCAATATTGGCCGGGTACGCGGCCTTGGATCAGCGCAAGAAGGCGCGCATCACTGGATAGTCCAGCGGGTCACCGCAGTCAGCAATCTGGTGCTGGTGCTGTGGCTGGTATTCTCGCTGATCCGTCTGCCGAATCTCAGCTATGAACTGATGGTCGAATGGCTTTCCTCGCCGCTCGTCGCGGTGCCGATGATCCTGATGCTGGTCAGCATTTTTTGGCATCTGCGGCTTGGGTTGCAAGTCCTGATCGAGGATTATGTCGAGGATCATGGCGTCAAATTCGGCCTGATCGTCCTGCTTAACTTTTTCGCCATTGGCGGCGCGTCGCTGGGTATTTTCTCGGTCGCGAAAATAGCGTTTACCGGAGTGGTCGCATGAATAGTAAAACATCCACCCAGCCTGCTTACAAGATTATCGATCACACCTATGACACGGTTGTTGTCGGTGCTGGCGGCTCAGGCCTGCGCGCTACCATGGGTTCGGCAGAATCCGGCCTGAAAACGGCCTGCATCACCAAGGTTTTTCCAACTCGTTCGCATACTGTTGCGGCGCAGGGCGGCATCGCGGCATCGCTGGGCAACAACACGCCTGACCACTGGTCCTGGCATATGTATGACACGGTCAAGGGCTCCGACTGGCTCGGCGACCAGGATGCAATTGAATATCTCGTCCGCGAAGCACCCCAGGCCGTCTACGAGCTGGAACATGCCGGCGTGCCATTCTCGCGCAACGAAGACGGTACGATTTATCAGCGGCCCTTTGGCGGCCACATGCAGAATATGGGCGAGGGGCCTCCGGTTCAGCGCACCTGCGCTGCCGCCGACCGAACAGGCCATGCCATGCTGCACGCGCTCTATCAGCAGAGCCTGAAATATGACGCGGACTTCTTTATCGAATATTTCGCCATCGACCTGATCATGGAAAATGGCGAATGCCGCGGCGTGATCGCGCTGTGTCTCGAAGACGGTTCGATCCATCGCTTCCGCAGCCATGCGGTCGTGCTGGCGACTGGCGGTGCCGGACGCTGCTATTTCAGCGCAACTTCGGCCCATACCTGCACCGGTGACGGCGGCGGCATGGTGCTGCGCGCTGGTCTGCCGCTGCAGGACATGGAGTTCGTCCAGTTCCACCCGACCGGCATTTACGGCGCAGGCGTGCTGATTACTGAAGGCGCGCGCGGCGAGGGCGGCTATCTGACCAACAGCGAAGGCGAGCGGTTCATGGAACGCTATGCGCCGAGCGCCAAGGATCTGGCCAGCCGCGACGTCGTTTCGCGCTGCATGGCCACTGAAATCCGTGAAGGCCGCGGCGTCGGGCCGGAGAAGGACCATATCTATCTTCACCTCGACCATATCGCGCCGGAAGTACTGGCCGAGCGTCTGCCGGGCATCACCGAAACCGGCAAGATTTTCGCTGGCGTCGATCTGACCCGGGAAGCGCTGCCGGTTGTGCCGACGGTCCACTATAATATGGGCGGCATTCCCTGTAACTATCACGGCGAAGTGATCAACCCGACCGCAGATGATCCGGACGCCATTGTGCCCGGGCTTTACTCGGTCGGTGAAGCGGCCTGCGTTTCCGTGCACGGTGCCAACCGACTGGGCTCGAATTCGCTGATCGATCTCGTGGTCTTTGGCCGGGCAACCGGTCTGCGCCTGAAAGAAAAGCTGGTTCCGAACGCCTCGCACAAGCCGCTTCCGGCGGACTCCGCTGATCTGGCACTCGAACGTCTGGACCATTTCCGCAACGCAAAGGGCTCGATCCCGACTGCCGCGCTGCGCATGGAAATGCAGAAAACGATGCAGGCCCACGCCGCTGTGTTCCGCGACAACAAGCTGCTGGAAGAAGGCGTCGCCGAGATGGAAAAAGTCAATGCGAAGCTGGCTGATGTCGGTGTGACTGATCGTTCATTGATCTGGAACACCGATCTGATCGAGACGCTCGAGCTCGACAATCTGATGAGCCAGGCGATGGTGACGATCAAAAGTGCAGCCAACCGCAAGGAAAGTCGCGGTGCGCATATGCATGAAGATTATGAAGACCGGAATGACAAGGAATGGATGAAGCACACCACCTCGACCTTCGAAGGCTGGGGCGGCAAAGGCGGCAAGGTCGTTATAGATTATCGCCCGGTCCATGACTATACGCTCACCGACGAAGCGGAATATGTGAAGCCGAAGAAGCGGGTTTATTGAGGTGCCTCAATCTCGCTGGACAGTGAGATGGCAAGGAACGGATATTGCGGATGATGAGCAGCCAATTGTAATGATGTTTCCGCAAGTTTGGTCGAAAGACAGGGTGCTGTAGTATCTCGAAATGTTGTATGTCTTAAGCGAATATTCTCAATGCGATAAATTTGAGTGGTCCCAACATCTAACAAAACGGCGACGAAAACCGTTTTGTTCGAGTGATAACGGAATTCTCTCGTGCGGGCATAACCCTTGGTTAGTGGCACGAAAAGAAACTGTTTAGCGAGATGTCGCCCGGGCGCATGTTGGGGCCTAACGCGATTTTCAATGAGGGAAGACTCTCCCTGCAACCACGATTGGTTTGGATGCCAGCCTTCGCTGGGATGCCGGTAGGGATTGGCTGAAACTGTTAAAGGCTGGTTTGGTTGATCCAGCATTCTATTCCTTTTGGGTGCGGGTTAAATCGCGTCATTCAAATCCATTCGCTCATGCAAAATTCGGATGATCTCGACTGTCTGGTCCGTGACGAGATAGAAAAGCAGATGATGGCCGCTGTTCATGCGCCGCAGGTTGAGTGCGCTGGCTTCGTGTATCGGATAGCGCAGTGCAAATTCCGTCAGGCTCTCGATATCCTTGCGCAGCGTGGCCATATAATTTTGTGCCTGCTGCCTTCCCCATCGCTCGATCGTATATGCCGCTATATTGTGGATATCGACAATCGCCTCGGGTCGATAGACAATATCAAGTGCCATTGTCAGGCGCGAATGCCCGTTCAATGAAGGAATCCCAATTGAATGGCTGGGCCGGACCGCTGTCCAGGCCTTTTTGCAATTCATGTTTCAACATGGCGAGTTTAACCTCGCGTTCCTCCATCAATCGCAACGCATCGCGAATGACCTCGCTAGCCGATCCGAAACGGCCCGAATTCACCTGCTGATGGACGAAATCCAGATTATGGTCGCTCAGCGAAATCGAAGTGTTTTTGCTCATGGATGCAAATATACCAAATATTGGTAGTACGATCAATCCTGTGGCCGCGACTGCACAACCGGCTGCGGCAGCAGGTTTGTCGGGGCCACAAGTTCTGCTGTTTCGGTCTTGCACCCGCTGCTGTGCGCCATCCCCTTGAGGAAGCTCCTCCGGGCAAATCCGGCGGCCATGGCCTGCTGATAGCGCAGCTCGGCGGCGTTGGCGCCGCTGACTTCGCGGACGATGCCGCGGAACGGGATCAGTCCGCCGATAATTCCGCTCGCCACGCGGCTGACGCTGCGTTCGCGTTTCTCCGCGCGTGATATGCGGATGGCTTCGTTGACGTCGGGACCGAGAATGGGGCGAAGGCTGGCGATTTCGCTGGTGATGGCGCGGCATCCTTCGATGCCGGCAAGGTCATAGGGGGCTTTCTGGATTTCCAGCAAGCGTCCGGGAATCTCGTCCTGCTTCAGATTGACGTCGCGGGCCGGCTGGGTCACCGCGTTTTCCATATGGTCGACCATCGGCTGATCGGCATCCGGTGTCGCAGCCCGAAGCTCCGGGCCCGCGGCCAGCCATACAATGCCAGACAGGGCGACAAGTTTTGCCGAACCCATAATATTTCTTCCTTGTTGCCCCCAAGGTTGATCTAGGGTCGAGCGGGTGCCTTGCATCCCTTTTGCAGGCCCACGCCTTTCAGAAAACCGCGCCGGACGGTACCGGCATAGACGGCTTCGTTGTAGCGTCGCCGCTCGGCATTGGCTCCGGTCACTTCACCGATGATGCCACCGAACGGAATGATCGAACCAATCGCGCTACCCGCTACCCGGGCAGCCGTCTGCTCTCGTTTTTTGGCCCGGCTCTTGTCGACTTGCTCGTTTACATCGGGCCCGAGAACTTCATTCAGTTCCCGCACCTCGGCGATGATTGGCGCGCATCTGCTCAAGCCGCTGAGCGAATAGGGATCATCCTGTATGTCTTTCAGCTTCTGGGGAACTTCCTTGCCATCAAAGGGCTCGGTTACCTTGTTTCCCGCTGATTCAAGCGTAGAGTCTTCTTGTGCACCCGGCTGTGCGAGAGCTGCGGTGCCGACCATGCCAGCGAACATCAAGACGCCGCCAAATTTAATCATTTTCATCATTTCAATCCCCTGAACGCACTGCTTAGCGAAAGCGAAGGTTGTCGCGGTTCAATTGATCAACTGCCGTGACGCCCATTAGTTTCATATCGCGTTCTATTTCTGCCTGCAGCAAGGACAGGATTCGCTCAACCCCCTCCTGTCCGGCGGCGGCGAGCGCATATAGATAGAGGCGTCCCCCGGAGCAGGCCTTGGCACCGACGCTAAGCGCCTTGAGAACGTGACTGCCTCTCGTGATCCCGCCATCGCAGATTACATCGAGCTTGTCGCCGACCGCATCGCAAATCTCGGCCAGCTGGTCGAACGGCGCCCGGCTGCCATCGAGTTGCCGCCCGCCGTGGTTCGAGACCATGATCGCGGTCGCGCCGATATCAACCGCGCGCTGGGCATCGGCAACCGACATGATGCCCTTCAGGCAGAATTCTCCGCCCCAGTCCTTGCCGATTTCCTCGGCCATTTTCCAGTCAAGCGACTGGTCGAGCATATTGGTGAAATAGTCGGCGACGGAATTGGGCACGCTGGTGCCTTCCGAAACATGATCCTTGAGGTTCGACAGCTCGAACTTCTCGCGGAACATATAGTTCAGGCCCCAGGCCGGCTTGGCGGCATAGCTCCAGAAGCTGGTCGGCGTGATTCGCGGGGGGCTGGTAAAGCCCGACCGCAGGCAGCGCTCGCGATTGCCGCCGACGATCGTGTCAACGGTCAGGGTCAGCGCGTCAAATTTGGCGGCCTTGCACCGCTCGACCATCGACCGGTTCAGATCCTTGTCCTTGTGAACATAAAGCTGGAACATTTTGGGCGTGCTGATGCTTTCGCCAATCTCCTCTATGCTGACCGTCGCCAGTGAGGAAATACCGAAGAAGGTTCCGAATTTTTCAGCGGCGCGAGCAACAGCGCGCTCGCCTTGCCAGTGGAACAGGCGCTGCAGGGCGGTGGGTGACAGGAAAAGCGGCATTGCCAGCTTCTGACCCATCACCGTTGTGCTCATGTCGATATTCTCGACGCCGGCAAGAACATTGGGCACCAGATCGCACCGTTCATATGCGGCCGTATTGCGCCGTCTGGTCACTTCGTCATCGGCAGCGCCATCGATATAGTCAAAGATCGGAAAAGGCAGCCGTTTTCGGGCGAGTGCGCGGAAGTCATTCACATTGTGGCAATCCGAGATATTCATAAAGGCCTTTCGATTCGGCGCACGTGTGCCTCTGTTCGTCTTAGCTTCATCTTGGAAGCAGCGGCGACTCTAGACGATCACGCGCGTCCCGCAAGCCACCATTATGGTGGTAAATTGAGAGGGGAAATTATGTCAGAAATCGATCCGGGCGAACCGGAACAATCCAAACCGGAGCGGTCACCGGGCGCGAAATTTCTGATGGTGTTGCTGATGGGCTTTCTGATCACGATACCGCTGTTCACCGTCTGGTTGCTGAACTACGACCGGCAGAGCCAGAGTGAAACGGCGCAGCAGTCGATTGTATCGGGGTGGGGCGGACAACAGGTGTTTGCCGGCCCCAAGATCGCGCTGCCCTATCAGGCCAGAATAACGGAATCGCTGGAAGAGAATGGCAAGACCGTGACCCGGACCAATATCGTCACGCGTGAGTTGCTGGTCGCCCCTGACCTGGTGACGCTGGATAGTGAGCTCAACACCGAGACCAAGCAGCGCGCGATCTATGAGGTCGTTGTCTATGACACCGCCATGTCCGGTACCGCCATATTCAGGCTGCCCGATGATCTGGATCGCTATGGCGTGAGCCTTGACCAGATCGACTTTGGCCGCGCCGAATTGCGTTTTGGCCTGTCCGATGCCCGCGGTCTGGCGGGCGATAACAAGGTCATCGTCAACGGCGAGGCTCTGGCACTGCAACCCGGTAAAGGGCTGGCAGAGGCAGGAAACAGCGGGTTCTTCGCCTTTGTCGATGCGAGTTCGCTGGAGAATGGGACGATCGAGGCGCAATTTGCCGTACGCTTCAAGGGCAACCGCAGCGTCACGATAGCGCCGCATGCCGGGCAGACCGAGTGGGCGGTGCGGTCAAAATGGCCGCATCCGAGCTTTACCGGCAGCTTCCTGCCGGAAAAGCGCAAGATTGACGCGGATGGATTCCAGGCGAAATATGTGATCACCAATCTCGCCTTGGGTACATCGCTTATCTCGACCGAGCCTGGTCAGGAAGTCCGGCCGATGCGGGTCAGCGACATGTCGCGCTATGAGCCAGCGTTTGCCAATGGCGGCTCGGCAAGCGCTACCGTCGATCTGATCCAGCCTGTCGATCTCTATGGACAGGTCGACCGTGCCACCAAATATGGTTTCCTGATCATCGGATTCACCTTTGTCGCGTTGCTGTTGTTCGACCTGATCGGCGGCGTCAGGATATCGTCGGTGCAATATATATTGGTCGGTGCCGCGCTCGTGCTGTTCTTCGTGCTGCTGCTCGCCTTTGCCGAGATCATTGGTTTTGCGCTGGCCTATATCGTGGCCTCGGCGGCAACCATCGGTCTGATCACGGCCTATTCGGCGTCGGTGCTGCACAGCTGGCGGCGGGCGTCGCTGATCGGCGGATTGCTGGCAGGGCTTTATGGCGCGATCTATATCCTGCTCAGCCTTGAAGCCTATTCGCTGCTGATCGGATCGCTGTTGATCTTCGCGGCGCTGGCCGGCGTGATGTTCGTTACCCGGCGGCTGGATTGGTCAACCAGTCTGAGCCGTACCAAGGCATAGGCGGTCGACGGGTTCCGTCACGATGCCGGAACCCGTTTCGCTAGACCGCACCTCTGGCAAATGTGTCACATGCTGCCGGATCGCCGCTCTGCAGGCCCTTGCGCAGCCAAGCCATGCGCTGCTCGGAGCTGCCGTGGGTGAACATGCTCTCGACGGGTCGCTGGCCCGCCCCGCGCATCAGCGTGTCATCGCCGATCGCGTGGGCCGCGTTGAGACCTTCCTCGACATCGCCGGGTTCCATGCGGTCCGCATTTTGCGCCGCCCAGACACCCGCGTAGCAATCGGCCTGCAACTCCATCCGCACTTGCAGCGCATTGCCTTCGGCCTTGCTCGCCCGGCTTTGGGCCTGACGGACCTGATCCGCAACGCCGGTCAGATTCTGGATATGGTGGCCGACTTCATGGGCGATCACATAGGCCTGAGCGAAATCGCCCTTGGCGCCCAACCGGCTCGCCATCTCGTTGAAAAAGCTGGTGTCGAGATAGACGCCCTGATCTGCGGGGCAATAGAAGGGGCCCATCGCCGCTTGCGCCGCACCGCAGCCGGATTGCCCTGACTGTTCGTAAAAGGTAAGCGTGGTCGGGCGATAGCGCTGACCCTGTTGCTCAAATAGCTTCCCCCAGGTCTGTTCGGTTGAAGCGAGCACCTGACAGGCGAATCGCTCTGCCTCGGTATCACAGGCGACGTTCGCCCCGGAGTTCTGCGACTGGAATCCGCCGGCACCGGTGTTGTCGGATAGCTGCAGACTGCCGCCACTGAAATACATGAAGGCCAGCGCTGCGCCGCCGATCAGCAGGATCGTGCCGCAGCCCAATTTTCGGCCGAGGAGCATCGGCAAAAAGCTGAGCAACATGCCGAGACCTCCGCCGCCACCGCCAAATCCACGCCCGCCGCCGCGGCCCTGGTCACGAACATTCCTGCTAGGGTCCAAATCATCCAAACGCATGCACTATCTCCTCACCGGTTCACAATTCGCCTGATTTTTCGAAAAGCGCAAGCGCCGCCGATTTCTTTTACAAAAGCATTGCAGTTGCACTCGACAGTTTTACAGTCGCCGCAAAGGAGAATAATGCATGTTTTTAAAGGGTAAGACCGCTCTCATCACCGGGTCGACGTCGGGCATTGGCGGCGGTTATGCGAAAGCGCTGGCAGCCGAAGGCGCGGCCGTGATTATTAACGGATTTGGCGACGAGGCAGAGATTGAATCGCTGCGCCAGGAGCTGGAATCGCTGAGCGGGGCGAAGGCCGCCTATAGCAATGCGGACATGACCAAGCCGGACCAGATCCGGCAGATGTGCAGCGACTGCGCCGATCAGCTGGGTACGGTCGATATCCTGATCAACAACGCCGGCATTCAATTTGTCTCTCCGGTCGATGAATTTCCCGAGGACAAGTGGAACGCGGTCATGGATATCATCATGAACAGCGCTTTCCATACCACCAAGGCGGTGGTGCCGGGGATGAAGGAAAAGGGTTGGGGCCGGATCATCAACACCGGTTCGATGCACAGCAAGGTCGCGAGCCCCTATAAATCCGCCTATAATGCGGCAAAGCACGCGATCGACGGTTTTGGCAAGACTGTGGCGCTGGAAGTCGCAACCCACGGTATCACGGTCAATACCATTTCCCCCGGCTATACCTGGACGCCGCTGGTCGAGGGGCAGATTCCCAACACCATGGAAGTGCGTGGCCTGACAAGGGAGCAGGTGATCAACGACGTGCTGCTGGCACCACAGCCGACCAAGGAATTTGTCCAGATCGACCAGATCGCGGCCCTGGCGGTTTTTCTGTGCAAGGATGAAGCGCGCGCGATCACCGGTGCCAATATCTCGATAGACGGTGGCTGGACAGCGCAGTGATGCGCCTGCAGCCGCGCGCGATCGATGCGAAATAGAATTTAGAACTGACAAGCGCCCCCGATGCGCTTAATCAGGGTGATGACAAGCAAGATATGGGAATGATGATGCGGAAATTTGGTAAATTGACTTTGTTGGCAGCGGCTTCGATGCTGGCGGTTTCTCCGGCGCAGGCGGACGCGCTGAACGACGCGATAGCAGCCGACATGCCGTCGCTGATGGACTTATATCGCGATCTCCATGCCAATCCTGAACTGAGCGGTGAGGAAGTCCGCACGGCGGCCAAACTGGCGGCCGAAGCGCGGCGTCTGGGCTTTACCGTCACCGAAAAGGTCGGTGGCACCGGTGTGGTTGCAGTGATGGAAAATGGCGAGGGACCAACCGTCTTGCTGCGCGCCGATATGGATGGCTTGCCGGTGGAGGAAAAAACCGGCCTTCCATTCGCATCGAAGGTCAAGGCAAAAACCCGTGAGGGCAACGAGACCTATGTGATGCACGCTTGCGGTCATGATACGCATATGACCGGCTGGGTAGCGACCGCCCGCCAGCTTGCCGCGCGCAAGGATCAATGGGCCGGTACGCTGGTGATGATCCTGCAGCCCGCAGAGGAAACCGGCGAGGGCGCTTTGGCAATGCTCGAGGACGGACTATATACGCGGTTTCCAAAACCCGATTATGCACTGGCCTTTCATGATGCTGCGGGCGCGCCGGCAGGCTATATCGGCTATGCGCCTGGCTATGCACTGGCCAATGTCGACAGCGTCGATATCCGGGTCAAGGGCGTTGGCGGCCATGGTGCCTATCCGCACACCACCAAGGATCCGATCGTGCTGGCCAGCCGGATTGTCGGCGCGCTGCAGACGCTGGTGAGCCGGGAAATGGACCCGCAGGACCCGGCTGTTGTTACGGTCGGAAGCTTCCAGGCCGGCTCCAAGCATAATATCATCTCGGACGAGGCGCTGTTGCTGCTGACCGTGCGCAGCTATGGCGACGAAACGCGTGCCAAGCTGCTCGACGGGATCGAGCGGATTGCGCGTGGCGAGGCGATTACCGCCGGCATGCCGGAGGACCGGATGCCTGTGGTGACCCTGCGCAAAGCGGAATTCACGCCGGCCACCTACAACAGTCCGGAGTTTTCGGTAGAGATGGCCAAGCTGTTTGAAGCCCGCTTTGGCAAGGAGCGGGTCGTGCAGTCGAAGCCGGTCATGGGCGGCGAGGATTTTAGCCGCTATCGGCGCGCCGACGAAAATATCAAAAGCATGATCTTCTGGGTCGGCGGTGTGCCGATGGCGGAGTATCAGGAATCTCTGAAAACCGACAAGAAACTGCCATCCCTGCACAGTGCTTTCTGGGCTCCGGAAGCCGAAAAAGTAATCATGACGGGTGCCGAGGCGCTGACCGCGGCAACCTTGCAGATCATGAAGAAATAAATGGGCTGGAGCGGCTTGCTGCTGGCGTTTCTCGCAGCGCCCGGGACGCCGTCCGAGGACGCGGCACCGCCGGACGCGGATCCGTCCTATTTCGAGGGGCGCTGGGCGACGCTCGAGGAAAGCTGCACAGCACCAACCAACTGGACGATGATCGCTGGTGGAAATTTTGTTTCTGAAGACCTGACGGGGACATGGGCCTGGGAGGCGGGGGAACTCGTGTTGCGGCTCGATGACCTTGCGATTGACGAAGAAACGGGAGAAGCTGGCGGACGATTTCGGATGGATGGCCCGGTCGATATTGTCGATCAGGACAGATTTGATTTCACGATCGCGCCCGATGTGTACCAGTTGAAACGATGCCGATAGCGTGATCGTTATTGCGAATAAGTCGCAATATATTGATCGATTATTCCGATCATCGATCATCAAAAAATTCAATGGAGTGCCCGCGCGCGCGGGCGTACTGTCTGGCCAATCCGATTCTTGATATCGGTAGACAATTTATTCATGCCAAGAGGAGAAAATCATGGGACTTGCTGGAAGCAAAACAGAACAAAATTTGAAAGACGCCTTTGCTGGAGAAAGCCAGGCCAACCGTCGCTATCTCTATTTCGCCCAGAAAGCCGACATTGAAGGCTATAACGATGTTGCAGCCGTTTTCCGGTCGACCGCAGAAGGCGAAACTGGTCATGCCCATGGGCATCTCGAGTTTCTCGAAGAAGTTGGTGATCCGGCGACCGGTGAACCGATCGGTTCGACTTCCGACAATCTGAAATCGGCGATCGCTGGCGAAACCCACGAATATACCGATATGTATCCAGGCATGGCGAAGTCGGCCCGTGAAGAGGGTTTTGATGAAATCGCCGACTGGTTCGAAACGCTCGCAAAGGCTGAGAAAAGCCATGCAGGCAAATTCCAGAAAACCCTGGAGTCGATGGACGCCTGATCCGTTCATATTTTTGATTATGCCGTCGCCGCATTCGTCCTTCGGACGGGCGGCGGCGGACTTTTACCAGATCCAGAAACCGTCCCTTGGGCGAAAGGGAAAATATCATGACAGAAGGCAGCTTGGGCGCGCCAACACGGCATCCGATCGCATGGCAGGAGGAATCTTACTATGACGAAGAAGCGCTGGATGCCGAGATGCGCCGGGTCTTCGACATTTGCCACGGATGTCGCCGATGCTTCAATCTGTGTGACAGTTTTCCGCAATTATTCGATCTGATCGACGAGAGTCCCAATGAGGAAGTCGAAGATCTGACCGCCGGCGACATGAAGAAAGTCGTCGATGCCTGCACGCTTTGCGACATGTGTTTCATGGTCAAATGTCCCTATGTTCCGCCGCATGAATTTGACCTCGATTTTCCCCATCTGATGCTGCGCCATAGAGCGGTTGAGAATCGCAAGGGCAAGACCGGTTTCGTCGACAAGCAGCTGGCCGAAATCGACCGCAATGCGGCGGTCGCCGGAACCGTTTCGGGGCTGACCAACTGGGCGACGAAACAGGATAACGGGTTTGCCCGCGGTATGCTGGAGCGTGTCGCCGGGATCGACAAGCGGGCGCATCTGCCAGAATTCGAGGACGTTCCTCTCACTTACAAGCATGTCGGCCATGGTCCAGTCCCCAATGCCGAGGCGCCTGCCTTCGGGCGCAAAGCGGCAATCTATGCCACTTGCTATGGCAATTTCAACGACCAGACCGCAGGCAAGGCGGCGCTGGAGGTGCTGTCCCACAATGGTGTGCAGACCCGGGTCGAATATCCCGGCTGCTGCGGGATGCCGAAACTGGAGAACGGCGACCTGCCGGCCGTCGCGTCATCGGCGGAAGAGGTCGCAGCCTATTTCGAGCCAATCATCGACGAGGGCTTTGATATCGTCGCGCTCACCCCAAGCTGTGCGCTGATGATGAAATTCGAATGGCCGCTGATCCTGCCCGACAATCCGGCGGTGCAAAAACTGGCCGAGGCCACCCGAGACCTCAGCGAATATGTTGTAGAAATTGCCAAGGACAAGGGGCTGGTCGAAATCGAGCCGATGGATGCTAAAATCGGTATTCATTTTGCCTGCCACAGCCGCGCCCAGAATATGGGGCCCAAGGCGATGGAGATGCTGAAGCTGATCCCCGAAGCAAAGCCGACGATCACCGAACGCTGTTCCGGTCACGGCGGCAAATGGGGTATCTTCAAGGAGAATTTCGACAAGGCGGTCAAGGTCGGTCGCCCTGCCGCTCGCGCCGTCGCCAAAGGCGATCCCGACTATATGGTCAGCGAATGCCCGCTCGCCGGTCCGCATCTCAAGCAGATCATGGAAAGCGGTCGTCAGTCTGATGTCCCCGAGCGGATCGGGCACCCGATCGAACTGATCGCCAAAGCCTACGGATTTTAGCGGCGCAAGGCGTCAGAATGGCGTTGTTCCGCCGCTAGCAAGAACCAAGATTTGAGGATCCAATATGCCCCGCGATACCCATGAAATAACCCGCGATGATATCATCTCGTTGAAAGATTATGAGTCGATTCGAAAGGACAAGCGGCAGGAATCCATCCTTCGCAAGAAGTTCCGGAGGCTGGCCATTGGCCCCTATGCCACTATCCAGTTTGAAAGCTGGGAGAGCATGTGGCTGCAGATCCAGGAAATGCTGCGGATCGAAAAGGGCGGCGATGAGCAACTGACCGATGAACTGGCCGCCTATAATCCGATGGTGCCGAACGGTTCCGAATTTACCGGCACGCTAATGTTCGAAATCGATGAGGAAGTGCGCCGGACGGCCTTTCTGAAGGGGCTGGGCGGTGTCGACAAACATATTCACCTGATCATTGGCGACCAGAAGGTGTCGGCAGAGCCGGAGCAGGACATCGACCGGACCCGTTCAGACGGCAAGGCGAGCGCGGTGCAATTTGTTCATTTTCCGCTGACCGACGAACAGGCGCGGATGTGGAAAAGCATGGAAGGACAGGTGATGGTTCAGATTGACCATCCCAATTACGGCCATGCCGCAATCATAAGCGATGAGTGCCGTCGCGACATGGCGAGAGATCTCGACTAGCTGCCTCCCGGGGGCGGCGGTTCGGTAGGTGGAGCCGCCATCGGGTTTTCCATAGTGCCAGGCGATCCGGGCGGGCGGCTGGTGGCCACGGGATTGTTGTTTCCCCCCGAAGATGATCTGGATCTTGCTGGTGGCACAGTCCCAGCGGGTTGAAGCTGACCGGGTTGTATCGGATCTGCTTCGCCGTCCTCAAACGCTACCGGCTCGCCGAAGGTGAACACTTCGTCACCTGCGTCTTCATTGTTCCAGCTTTCCTCCGAAGGCGGGACCAGGGGTTCTACCTTTTTCTGCACTTCTACCTTGGCAGGTTCTGGCGCAGGAGGCGGTTCCGACGGCGCGAACACATAGACGAGCATTCCGGTGGAGGCGACCAGCAAGATTGATTCTTTGAGCATATCCTTGCCCTGATTTCCTTTAGATTTCCGTCCGCAAATAGCGGCGCGCGGTTAAGAAACGTTTACCTTTTGCATTTGGTCCCGACCTTCGGTGACCGCGTTCGGTCCCGGAAGCGGTCATCAAATTTTCAGCCAGAGCGAATATCGCTTGAAATATTGTAAACTAATTTACATAGACGCGGCATGACCAATCAGAAACTTTTTGCCGGTGCAGCGATCAAAAGGCTGCGCCGCAGCGCCGCCATGACGCAGGTCGCGTTGGCCGAAGCGCTCGATATTTCTCCCAGCTATCTGAACCTGATTGAGCGCAATCAACGCCCGCTCAGCGCCCGTTTGATGTTGCTGCTCGCCGAACGGTTTGACTTTGACCCGCGTCAGCTGATCGCTGCGGAGCCCGGTGGCGGACTCGATGCCATTCGTCAGCGACTGGCCAACCCGTTGTTTGAAGACCTTTCGATTGATCGGGCTGAATTGGAGGAATGGTTGATCGCCTCGCCCAATACGGCGGAAGCCTTTGTACGACTTTTTGACAATCGGACGGCAGACAGCGACCAGGTGGAAGGTCACACCGCTGACCCGATACAGGCCGTCCGCCGCGAGATTGAGCGCTGGCGAAACCATTTCGCGGATCTTGACTCCATGGCCGAAAAACTGGCCGATGAATTGCGTCTTGGTGCGGGTGACCTCTACGGTGCCATTGCCGAAAGGCTCCGGGTAAAACACCAATTGATGATCCGAATTTTGCCAGAGGCGGTCTTGCCCGATAAATTGCGACGGCTCGATCTTCATGCGCGCCAGTTACAGTTGTCGGAAATGCTCGATCCCGCTTCCCGGACCTTTCAGGCGGCACTGTTGCTCGGCCAGATCGAGGCCAAGGCAGAGATTGATGCGCTCGCCGCCGGCGGCAAGTTTCTCGATCCTGCGGCAGAGAAAATGTTCCGTCGACACCTGTCCAACTATTTTGCCGCCGCCTTGATGATGCCCTATGAGCGGTTCCTGAAAGCATGCGAGCAAAGCGGATACCGGATCCAGCTGCTACAGCGCCGGTTCGGGGCAGGCTTCGAACAGGTCGCCCATCGACTGACCACCTTGCAACGGGTTGGCTCGCGCGGATTGCCGTTTTTCATGGTGCGGATCGACCGCTCCGGCATGATCTCAAAACGCTACGCCGGTGCCAGCAACGCTCCGCTTGTCGAGAGTGCCCATCGCTGCCCGCTTTGGGACATTCACAGGGTTTTCGAACAGCCGGCCGAGATCCGGTCGCAACTGGTGGGCCTGGAAGACGGGTCTACCTGGTTTACGCTTTCAAGAGCGGTGCAGGGTATCGGATCCGGTGCGGGCGGCCATACGCCCGCTTTCGCAATCGGCCTGGGCGTTTCTGCCGAAGTTGCATCGTCGCTGCACTATGCACGCGGCAAGGACCTGAATATCGAGCATGCCGACCCGATCGGGCTTGGCTGCTCCGCTTGTACGCGGCCGCAATGTTCGCAGCGGTCTGCACCGCCGCGAAGCCGCGCTCTGAAATTCGACGAGCGGGAACGCGGATTAACGCCATTCGATTTTGTGAATGACTAGGATCAGGCTGGAAACGGCAGCGCACGGGCTGCGGAGACTGTCGGCATATTGAACAACTGCGACGATTTTTCGCGATATCGTGTAAAATCACCTGTAAAGTTTACCGACAGCTAACGAATTTTCCTTAAGGGACCTTGTGACCCAGGAAAGACCGGCGCTTTATGATCCGATTGTTCAAACATTATATTCCCTATCCAGTGCTTGTGCTGGGTATTATCGATTTTATGCTTTTGCTTGTGGCGGCCGAGGCCGGCTGGATCTTGCGTGCGCTCCAGATCGATATGGCGGTAGGGACAGTCGCTGACCGTCCGGCACCGATTATCAGTTTTGCCGTTGCTCTCCAATTGTCGCTGATTTCCGTGGGGATCTATGGATCCGAGGCCTTGCAATCCGTACGTTTTGCCACTGCCCGGATTCTGGTTGCGATTTCGCTGGGGGTAATTTTTCTGGCGCTGCTCTCTTTTGCGCTGCCGGGCATTACGCTTTGGCGCTCCAATTCCCTTTACGCGATGTTACTCGCGATCTTCCTGCTGGTGGTCGTCCGGATATTGCTCGGTGCGGTACTGGACAGCGACAGTTTCAAACGGCGCCTGTTGATATTGGGGGCCGGCGCGAGAGCGGCCCGGATTTCGAACCTGGAACAACGTCAGGAAAGTGGCTTCATCGTCGCTGGCTATGTCGATATGAACGAAGGACCGAGCCTGATCGAGGGCGCTGTCCGGCGCCAGGACATCGTAAACCTTCCGCAACATGTGATTGATCTTGAGGTTAGCGAAGTGGTGCTGGCGCTTGAGGAACGGCGTAATTCCTTGCCAGTCGCCGACCTGTTGACGATCAAGACGACCGGCGTTCATGTCAATGACCTGTCGAGCTTTCTGGAGCGCGAAACCGGCCGCGTCGATCTCGACAGCGTCAATCCAAGCTGGTTCATTTTCTCGGACGGATTTTCATCGGGGCGCCGGCTGTCGACCCTGTTCAAGCGCGGTTTTGACATAATCCTGAGTTTCCTTTTGCTGGTGCTTACGGGACCGGTGATTCTGTTGTTCGCACTGCTGATCAAGCTGGAAAGCAATGGCGGCTCGTTTTTCACGCAAGAGAGAGTCGGGCTCTATGGGCAGAAATTCAAAATTCTCAAATTGCGATCAATGCGCGCGGACGCCGAGGTCGGCGGGAAGGCCATCTGGGCCAGCGAGAACGATCCGCGGATAACCCGCATTGGCCGATTCATTCGCAAGGTCAGGATCGACGAACTGCCGCAGGCGTGGAGCGTCTTGAAAGGCGAGATGAGTTTTGTCGGGCCGCGTCCAGAACGGCCGCAGTTCGTCGATGACCTGCAAACCAAAATGCCCTTCTATGCCGAGCGGCATATCGTCAAGCCTGGCATTACAGGCTGGGCGCAGATCAATTATCCCTATGGTGCGTCGATCGAGGATGCGCGCCACAAGCTGGAATATGACCTCTATTACGCGAAAAACTACACGCCATTTCTGGATCTGCTGATCATCCTGCAGACCATCCGGGTGGTGTTGTGGCCAGAAGGTGCCCGCTGATATGCCGTCGCTCCTGGATTATATCAGTATATTCGGCCACGCCATCGCCGCAGCTCTGTTTGGCGCGCTGGCGATCTGGCAATTTCAGCGCAAGGTGGAGCGTACCGACAAGCATATCTGGCTGATCGTCGCGATTACGCTGACCAGCTTCTGGGCGCTTGCGATTGCGGTGGAGGGATATCTGTCGCCAATTGCCCGATTTGCTGAAACGCTCCGCAATTTTGGCTGGCTGGCTTTCATGTTCACGCTGCTTAAGGCCGGGGAAGGCCGCGATGAGCCGAAAACGGTCAATGTCATCTATGCGGCGCTGACCTTTGTCCTGATCGGCCAGATGCTGGTCGATTCGCTGCTTCCAGCCTTTGGCGGAAGTCCGCGCCTGGAAGGTGTTACCCTGTACACCTCGCTGGTCATGCGGATGATATTTGCTGTCGGCGCGCTGGTGCTGGTGCATAATCTCTATTCCATTTCCGCGCCGGAAACACGGTGGGGCATCCGGCTGCCGACGGCGTCGCTGGCAGCTATCTGGACGTTCGATCTCAATCTGTACACGATCACCTATCTGACGCAGCAAAACCCGACCGAGCTTTACGCGATGCGCGGCCCGATGATTGCGGTCATTGCCCCGATTCTGGCTTTGGCCTCGATGCGCAATACGGAATGGAATCTCAAACTCTCGCGCAGTGTAGCCTTTCGCTCGCTGTCGTTGTTCGCGATCGGCAGCTATCTGGTGATGATGATCGTCATTGCGACGGCGTTGCAAATCATTGGCGGCGACTACGCCCGTCTGGCCCAGATCAGCTTCCTGTTTGGGACCACGATCGGCGCGCTGTTGCTGCTGCCTTCAGGCCGGTTTCGCGCCTGGTTGAAAGTCACTCTGGCGAAGAATTTTTTCCAGCATCGCTATGACTACCGGTCGGAGTGGATCCGCTTCACCGATACTATCGGCCGGCCCGGCCCGGATAGCGAGCCGTTTCACGAGCGCGTGATCAAGGCGATTGCCGACATCACTGACTCGCCAGCCGGTATCCTGCTGGTGCCAGACGAATCCGGACAGCTGGTGCTGCAGTCCCGCTGGAACTGGTCCGCCATCGAGGTGCCCGTACCTGCGAGCAAGGTCCGGACGGCGGCATTTTTCGAGAGCTCCAGCCATATTGTGGAATTTGACACGCTGCGCGCTGGTCAGGACGAAAAGTGCGACGGCACTGCCATTCCTGACTGGATGCACGCAGACCAGGAGATATGGGCAGCGGTTCCGCTGGTCCATTTTGACCGTCTGGCCGGCTTGATGCTTTTGGCGCGTCCGAGGATCAACCGAACGCTGGATTGGGAAGATCTTGATATGCTGCGCGTCGTCGGCCGTCAGGTGGCCAGTTATCTGGCTGAATATCGCAGCCAGGAATCGCTTTCCGAAGTGCAACGATTTGACGAGTTCAACCGCCGCATGGCGTTCATCATGCACGATATCAAGAATCTCGTCAGCCAGCTGAGTCTGCTCGCCGGTAATGCCAAGCGGCACGCCGATAATCCTGAATTTCAGGCTGACATGATCGAAACCTTGCAGGATTCAGCGCAGAAGATGAACGGTCTGCTCGAACGGCTGTCGCAGCATAACAAAGCCCATCCGGAGGAGCCGAAACCATTCAAGATCGCCGACCTGATACGGTCAATGATCGAAAAGAAAAAGCTGCTGCACGATGTAAAAAGCGAGCGCATTGATGACCTGACCGTGTTGGCGGATCCGGCCCGGGTTGAGCAGATTCTGGGGCATCTCATCCAGAATGCCATAGATGCCAGTCCAAAAGACAAGGCGATCGCCATCAACGCCCGTCGTCGCGACCTGAGCATCGCCATCGACGTCAGTGATCAGGGTGAAGGCATGTCAAATGAGTTCATCCGAAGTCAGCTTTTCAAGCCGTTCGCTTCCACCAAGCAGGGCGGTTTCGGTATCGGGGCCTATGAAGCCCGCTCGCTCGCGCAGGCCATGAACGGGCGGCTGGAAGTCGAAAGCAGGGAAGGTGAGGGCAGCCGGTTTACGTTGATCCTGCCGCTCGCCAAATATGTGTCAGACGAAATTTTAGCAGACGAAAGGGCAGCATGATGCCGGACAAAAATCTACCCAAGAAAGAGAAGCTGCTGATCGTGGAAGATGACCCGGGTCTGCAAAAACAGCTGAAATGGGCATATGACGATTTTGAGGTGCTCATCGCCGGCGACCGTGAAACGGCGATCGACATGTTGCGGGCGGAAGAGCCTGATGTGGTCACGCTCGACCTCGGCCTGCCGCCCGATCCCGACGGCGTCACTGAAGGCTTTGCTACGATGGATGCAATTTTAAGCCTGAAACCCGATACCAAGGTCATCGTGGCTTCCGGCCATGGTGAAAAGACTAGTGCGTTGCGAGCAATATCCGCTGGCGCATGGGACTTTTATCAGAAGCCCGTCGATATTGACGAACTCGGCCTGATTGTCCGCCGCGCCTTTCACGTCCACAAGCTCGAGCAGGAAAATGCCAGCCTCGCAGGGAAGGCTGCTGGCGATGGACGAGTTTTGGGCAATATCATCACCGGTGCACCCGAGATGCTGAAGGTCGCGCAGATGGTCGAGCGCGTCGCCAACACCAATGCCTCGGTGATGCTGTTGGGCGCGAGCGGTACCGGCAAGGAACTGCTGGCCAAGGGCCTCCATGATTCCAGCGACCGCCGCAACAAGGCCTTTGTCGCGATCAATTGTGCAGCCATTCCGGAGAATTTGCTGGAATCCGAATTGTTCGGGCATGAAAAAGGCGCGTTTACCGGAGCGATAAAGACCACCGAAGGCAAGATTGAACAGGCCAATGGCGGCACCTTGTTTCTGGATGAAGTCGGCGATATCCCGCTGCCGCTGCAGGTAAAATTGCTGCGCTTTCTGCAGGAACGGGTGATTGAGCGGATCGGTGGACGCAAGCCGATCGCCGTGGACACGCGAATAGTCTGCGCGACGCACCAAAATCTGGAAAAGATGATCGAGGAAAACGGGTTTCGTGAAGATCTCTATTATCGACTGGCAGAAATCATCATCAAGATCCCGGCGCTGTCCGAGCGATCCGGCGATGCGAGCCTGTTGGCCCGGCACTTTCAGCAAAAATTTGCAGCCGAGATCAATCCTGCGGTCAAGGGGCTTGCTCCCGATGCGCTGGCGGCGCTCGAAGCCTGGCATTGGCCGGGCAATGTCCGCGAGCTGGAAAACCGGATCAAGCGGGCCGTGATCATGGCCGATGGCAAGATGATAGCCGCCAAGGATCTGGATCTGGACGTTGACGATGATGTCGCGTCTGGTCTGCTGAACCTGAAGGCCGCACGGGAAGCAGCTGACCGGTCGGCGATCCTGCGCGCCATTTCCCAGACCAGCGGCAATATATCCAATGCAGCGAAATTGCTGGGGATCAGTCGCCCCACGCTCTACGATCTGCTCAAGCAATATGAAATGCAGCAGGCAAGCTGAATGTCGGATGTTGAAATCGTTCATAAACGGCGTTTCTGCGGCAAGCCTTTGCCGCTGGTTCTTGCGGCTGCTTTGGCGATCGGCACGATCGGATTGCCTACCGCGATCTATGGTGCCAGCGAGGGCAATGAAGACGCACGCGAAGCCTTTGCCAATGCGGAGCAGTTTCGCGCTCGCCGCGATATCCGGTCGGCGCGGATTGAACTGATGAATGCGATCAAGGCGGATCCGGACTGGATCGATCCGCGGATCGCGCAGGCCGAGGTCTTGCTCAGCCTTGGCGACGGCATTGGCGCAGAAGCAGAGCTCGACCGCGCGGTGCAGCTCGGCGAGGATCCGGCGAACGTCAGGCATCTCTATGGCCATGCCTATGTCTTGCAGGGCGAAGGGCAAAAAGCGCGCGAGCAGTTGTCGGCCAATGATATCCCGATGAAACATCAGGGCTATGCCGCGCGGATGATCGGCAAACTTGCCCTGCAGATGGAAGACCCGCAACTGGCCAGCACGGCATTCAACCGGGCGATGGAACTGGACGGCAAGAATCCTGACCTTTGGGTTGATATCGCGCGGTTCCGAGCGAACACCGGCGATCAGGCTGGCGCAACCAACGCCGTCGATACCGCGGTCAAACTCGACCCGAAAAATATTCGCGCTCTGCAATATCGCGGGGAACTGCTGCGGTTTCAATTCGGTCTGGGGGCGGCTCTGCCGTGGTTTGAACGCGCGCTTGAGATTGATCCCAATGACGTGCCACTGCTGACCGAATATGCAGCGACCTTGGGCGATATGGGACGCATGACCGCCATGCTGACCGTCGCACGCAAGATCATCGCTCTCGATGGAGGCAATCCCCGGGCCTTGTTCATGCAAGCGGTGCTGGCCGCGCGCGCTGGCAATTATGGGCTGGCGCGAAGGCTGATGCAACAGACCAAGGGCGCGATCGACAATATCCCGTCGGTGATGCTGGTGGAGGGTATCATCGAACATGCCGAGGGCAATTACAACGCCGCCGCTGACAAGTTTCAGCGCCTGATTTCGGTTCAGCCCGACAATCGACAGGTGCAAGACCTTCTTGCGCGGTCGCTCTATCTGGCGGGAAGTCCGGGTGATGCACTGGAGATCCTGAAGCCCCAGGTTAACCGCAGCGGCGCCGATTCCTATGCCATGTGGCAGGCTGGGCGGGCGCTTGAGGCGATCGGTGAGCGCGGGCAGGCGGCTGCGGTGCTGAACCGCGCGGCCTTTCACAATGCAGGCCGCGAGAGCGCCTTGCTCGCCGATGCGCCGTTGAGCGTGCTCCAGGCAGAGGCCCAGCGCAACCCCAATGATGCGCGCGCGGTCGTGCCTTATATTCGCGCGCTCTACGATGCTGGCGATTTTGGTGCCGCTCTGGTAGAGGCCAAACGCTTGCAACAGGCCAATCCGGGCGCAAGTCCCGCGCATCTTCTGGTCGCCGACGTTGCGGCAGCAATGGCCAACTACGACGAAGCGCTCGATGCGCTGGCGCAAGCCCGCAGCATCCGCTTTTCCGAGCCGGTGATGTTGCGTTTGGTCGAGGTTTTACGGGCCAAGGGCGACAGGCAGGAGGCGGGGCAGGTCCTCGCGCAATATCTGAGTTATAATCCGAGCAATATCGCGGCCCTGCGCTGGATGGCCTATGCTCATCTGGAAACCAAAAGCTGGACAGTGGCGGCGCAAATCCTGGAAAATCTTCGCAAGCGGATTGGCGACAATGATGCCCTTATAATGGCTGGACTGACGGAGGCCTATACCGGTCTCGGCCAAACCGAAAAAGCAATCGCCATTGGCAAGGTGGCCTATCGGGTGCAACCGTCAAGTCCGGTCGTGTCGCATCTATATGGTCTAGCGTTGATGGCCGATGGTGATCGTCAAAAAGATGGGATCAGCCTGCTCAAAAAAGCGGTTGCGATCATGCCGGACAATCCGGCCTATCGGCAAAGTCTGCGGCGCGCCTATGCAAAACAGCGCGCGACCGGCAGGCAAAGCTGAACCCACTTCAGGCGTCGCTTTTTACCAGATCCTCAATCGACAGATCCAGACGTTTCATCTGCCGCTCGACCGGCGGCCAGATATTCTTGATGAAATCTTCCCGCTGCGCGAGGCGGAGGCGATTTTTGGCCCCGGGCGCGACAAACATGCCGACGCCGCGTTTCACGGTAACCAGGCCGTCTTCCTGGAAACCCTGATAGGCTTTGGCAACGGTCAGCGGATTGGCTCCCTGATCTGCTGCAAACACGCGCACGGACGGCAACATGTCGCCTTCGCGAAATTCGCCATCCAATATGGAGTCGGAGATAATGTCCCGCAATTTCAGATAGACGGGTTTATTTGCATTGTTCATGCTGCATCACTGCCATAATACAGCGAAGCGGACAAGGGATAGTTATGGTTTTTCTGCTATTTAGTATAGAATGATACCAGCTATTCCGCCGCTTCGGGCGTCCACAACGACAATATATTGTTCAGTCCGGGCCGGGGGCGCTCCTCCAGTTCGATATTGGACGTGCCGATGTACATGAAACCGGCAATTTTTTCCGGCGCGCTACCGAACAGGTTACGGACATCTTCATTATAGGCTGGCCAGCCGGTAATCCATCCTCCGACAAAACCCATGGCGTGCACGGCATGGAGGATGTTCATGGCAAAGGCGCCGCAACTGAGTTCCTGTTCCCACAGAGGGATTTTTGTTGAGGCGACCGGCGATGACAGCACAACCAGAAGGGTCGGCGCTTCATGGGCCATCGCCTCAAGGCCTTCGAGTTCCATCCGGCCCGCGTTCGGCTTCTCTTTGAGATAGGCTGATTTGATGTCGCTGGCGAGCCGGGCCCGCTGGTCGGGAGCGACGGAAACGACACGCCACGGAGCAAGCTTGCCGTGGTCCGGGGTCCTCAGCGCGGTGTTTATGATATCCGAGATTTGGGCATCGCTTGGCCCCGGTGCGACCATATTCCGCGGTCGGCCAGACCGGCGGGATGGCAGATAAGTGGCAAGGCTGGTCAGGTCATTGAATTGCGTTTTGCTCATGGTGGGTACTTTGGAAGACGCGCGGCTGATTGCAAGGAAATTTGAAGATAAACCGGTCTCGGTTGAAACAATCTGCTTCACTTGCGATTTTTTTTCATTAGGGTGCAGGTCAAATGGGCAGCGAATGCCGGTTCAGAGTGATTTTCGGGGAGTATATATATGGCGGGTGCGTATCTAGAATCGGGCGATGCGAGAGGAACATTTCTCGGTCATCCCAAGGGACTGTTTGTCCTGTTTTTTGCCGAAATGTGGGAGCGTTTCTCCTATTATGGCATGCGCGCTTTGCTTATTTTCTATCTCGTTCAGCACTGGATGTTTTCCGACAGCGAAGCCGGCGTCATCTATGGTGCCTATACCGCTTTGGTTTACATCACCCCCGTCGTAGGCGGCTATCTCGCTGACCGCTATCTTGGGCAGCGCAAGGCGGTGGCCTTCGGGGCGCTGTTGCTGACGTTCGGCCATTTTCTGATGGCATTTGAAGGCGATGGCGCTGGTCAGGCCGATCCTGCGATCAATATCTTCTGGTTGGCGCTTGCGTTCATCATCGTCGGCTCGGGCTTTTTGAAAGCCAATATCTCGGTCATCGTCGGCCAGCTCTATACCCGCACCGATATCCGCCGGGATCCGGCCTATACGATTTTCTACATGGGCATTAATCTCGGTGCCGCACTGGGCGCGATTATCGCTGGCTGGCTGGGGCAGACCTATGGCTGGTCGTACGGTTTCGGCGCAGCGGGCCTCGGCATGTTGCTGGGCTTGATCGTCTTTATCTGGGGCAAGCCCTTGCTCGTTGGTCGCGGCGAAGCAAATGATCCCGCACTTCTCGAAAGCAAGGTCGGCGGCATCAAATTTGAATGGCTTCTGTATATTCTCAGCATTGCCACCGTCGGTTTGGTCTGGGTGCTGATCCAGTACCAGGCCTTGGTCGGTTCCTTGCTGGGCATCGCGGGGGCGATATTGGTGGTCTATGTGCTGTATACCGCCGTTGCCAAGCTGGAACCTCACGATCGCGATCGCATTTTTGCGGCCATGTTCCTGATTTTCGGTTCTATCCTGTTCTGGGCCTTGTTCGAACAGGCCGGATCGTCCTTGAACCTGTTTACGGACCGCAGCGTTGATCGAAATATTTTCGGCGTCGAAGTGCCTGCTTCGGTATTTCAGTCGATCAACGCGATCTATATCGTTTTGCTCGCGCCGGTCTTTGCCTTGATATGGACGATGCTGGGCCGCCGGGGGCTTGAACCTTCCGCACCGGCAAAGTTCGGCCTGGGCCTGATCCAGCTTGGCGCAGGCTTTCTGGTTCTCGTGGCCGGTGCTCTGGCTGCCGGAACCGGCAATCTGACGCCGGTCTTGTTCATTTTCCTGATCTACCTTCTGCACACGACCGGCGAGCTTTGCCTGTCTCCGGTTGGCCTGAGCGCGATGAATCGTCTCGCGCCATCGCAAATGGCCAGCCTGATCATGGGTACCTGGTTCTTTGCATCGGCGACCGGCAATTTTGCTGCCGGACTGATCGCTTCCGCGGTTGGAGCGGAAGGCGCAGGTCCGGATCGGGTTCTGGACGTCTATTCCACCGTTGGCTGGGTCGCGGTTGCTGTCGGTGTGGGCGTTATCCTGATCTCGCCACTCATCAAAAAATTGATGCATCTGGACACGTTGACGGATGACACCGTCGATGATGATCTGGAAGGTCAGGGGGAGTTCGGCGAAGCGCAAGCGGCCGGTGTTCACCCGACGATCAAATCTTAATATAAATAATAAAGAGGGGCGTCTCATGAAAACTCGGGCTTTGCTGGCGCTATTGGCCAGCGGATCACTATTGGCGGGTTGCGCCGCCACGGCGACGGAAACCAGTTCGGCAAGCACAGCTACGCCAGCCAAATCCGTGGATACGCCGTTTCCTTCGACCTACACAGCGTATCCGTCGGTGCAGACCGCGATTACCGGTGTGACCATTTATGATGGCGAAGGCGGGCGCATTGACAATGGCACCGTGTTGATGGCGAACGGCAAGATATCCTCCGTCGGGGGCGCTGACACCGCGATTCCGGCCGATGCGACGATTGTCGACGGCACTGGCAAATATGTGACACCGGGCATCATCGACGTGCACAGCCATCTTGGTGACTATCCCACCCCCAGCGTGTCGGCGCACAGTGACGGTAATGAAGCTACATCGCCAGTCACCCCGGAAGTATGGGCCGAACATAGTGTCTGGCCGCAGGACCCCGGTTTTTCGCGCGCAATGGCCAATGGCGGGATCACCGCACTGCAAATCCTTCCCGGTTCGGCCAATCTTTTTGGCGGACGCTCGGTGACACTGAAAAATGTGCCTGCGCGCACCGTCCAGGCAATGAAATTTCCCGGCGCACCCTATGGAATGAAGATGGCCTGTGGCGAAAATCCCAAGCGCGTTTATGGCGGCCGTGGTCGCACGCCGTCGACCCGGATGGGCAGTCTGGCGCTCGAACGGCAGACCTGGATCGATGCGCAGGAGTATCGCAGCAAACGGAGCGACGCGAAACCGCCGAAGCGCGATTTGGGTAAGGAAACACTGGCTGGTGTGCTCGACGGGGATATACTCGTCCACAACCATTGCTATCGCGCCGACGAGATGGCCCAGATTATCGATATGTCGAAGGAGTTCGGCTACAAGGTCACAGCGTTCCACCACGCGGTAGAAAGCTATAAAATCGCTGATATCCTGGCGAAAGAAGGCATCTGTTCGGCTGTCTGGGCCGACTGGTGGGGCTTCAAGATGGAGGCCTATGACGCGATCCCCGAAAACGCCGCGCTGCTGCAGAAGGCCAGCGCTTGCGTGATCATCCACAGCGATGACGAGAACCAGATCCAGCGGCTCAATCAGGAAGCCGCCAAGGCATTGGCCGATGGCCGTGCGATGGGCATGGAAATCAGCGATGCGCAGGCGATCCAGTGGATTACCTATAATCCTGCCAAGGCGATGGGTATCGAGAAAATGACGGGCAGTCTGAAGGTCGGCAAGATGGCCGATCTGGTGCTGTGGAACGGCAATCCGCTGAGCGTCTATTCACGGCCCGATAAAGTCTGGATCGACGGCGCGTTGCTATTCGACAGCAGCGATCCGAACCGCCGACCGGTCAGCGATTTCGAGCTTGGCCAGCCCGGTGAAGGAGATGTCAAATGAAGCGTTTTTCGATATTTCTCGCCTCCGCAGCAGCCTTGTTTGCGGCCCCCGTCGCCGCGCAAACTACCGCCATCACCGGCGGCAAGGTCGTGATCGGCGACGGCAGCGCGCCGATTGACGGCGGCACGGTGCTGATCCGTGGCGATCGGGTCGTGGCCGCTGGCGCCAATGTCGCGGTGCCGGCCGATGCGCGTCGCATCGATGCGACCGGAAAATGGGTCACACCCGGAATCTTTGCCGGTTTCAGCCGGGTCGGTCTGGTAGAAGTCGGCGCCGTGTCGCAAACCAATGACACGAACGCCAGCGGCTCGCCTTTCTCGGCGGCGCTGGATGTTCAATATGCGATCAATCCCTTCGCTTCTCCGATATCCGTGAACCGGGCTGCTGGCGTTACCCGCGCTGTCGTATCGCCGGAGACGGCCACTTCCATCTTTGGTGGCTATGGCGCGGTGATCGACCTCGGACAGGATGACAGCCCGATCACCGAGGCGCGCGCTTTCCAGTTTGTCGAACTGGGGGAAACCGGTCATAGCCGGGCCGGGGGAAGCCGCTCTGCATCGCATATCCAGTTCCGCGCGATGCTCGACGAAGCGCGCACCTACGCCCGCAATCCAGCGGCCTTCGACAGCGATCTGCTCAAGGCATCGGATGCCAAGGCGCTGCTGCCGGTGATCAACGGCCAGACGAAATTGCTGATCCATGTGGAAAGCGCCAATGATATTCTGAAGGTGCTGGAGCTCCGCAAGGATTTTCCGAACCTGAAGATGGTGCTGGTGGGCGCCAATGAAGGGTGGCGCGTTGCCGAGCATATTGCGGCAGCCGGTGTTCCGGTTCTGGCGTCGGCGCTTAGCGATCTGCCTTATGGCTTTGAGGACCTGTCTTCGACCCAGTCAAATATTGGCCGGATGAAGGACGCCGGTGTCGAGGTCGCGATCGGCATGATCAACGACCGCGATGCGCATCAGCTGCGCTATTCCGTGCAATATGCGGGCAATCTGGTTGCGCTCAACAAGGTACCGCGCGCCACCGGGCTAAGCTGGGACGAGGCCTTTGCCGCGATCAGCTCCGGCCCCGCAGAGATCATGGATCTTGGTGGCAAGCTCGGTTCGCTGAAGGCGGGGCGGCAGGCTGATGTCGTGATCTGGACCGGCGATCCGATGGAGCTTTCGACCCAGGTCGACAAGGTGATTATCGACGGTGTCGATCAGTCTCTGAGCAACCGTCAGATGCGCCTGCGCGACCGCTACAGCAACCCGACGCCTGGCGCGCTGCCAAAGGCTTATGACCGCTAGCGACTAGAGGCGGACCATCGACATCATTGTCTCGCCGTAGCGGGGACCGGCGGTTCCACCGACAGGAGCGGCCGCTTCCAACTCGTCGAGATCGTTATTGTCGAGTTTTATATCAACGGCGGCCATGCTGTCTTCGAGGGTCGCGCGTCGCTTGGAACCGGGAATCGGCACAATGAAGTCGCCTTGCGCCAGCAGCCAGGCCAGGGCAATTTGCGCGGGCGAGCAATGGTGCCGCTCGGCAACCGCCTTCACGACGTCGACCAGCTTCATATTCCGGGCGAAATTTTCTTCCGAATAGCGCGGATCGTTGCGCCGATAATCGTCTTCGGGAAGATCATCGCGGCTGCTGATCTGGCCGGTGAGAAAACCCCGGCCTAGCGGGCTATACGGTACGAAGCCGATGCCGAGATCCTGGCAGATCGGCAGAATCTCTTCCTCGATGCTGCGCTCCCACAGGGAATATTCCGACTGCAATGCCGCAATCGGATGCGTGGCATGCGCTTTTTTCAGCGTCTCTGCACCTGCTTCCGAGAGGCCGAGATAGCGGACCTTGCCCTCCTTGACGAGTTCCGCCATCGCGCCGACCGTCTCTTCAATCGGCACATTGGGATCGACTCGGTGCTGATAGAACAGATCAATCGTCTCAACGCCCAGTCGCTGTAAAGACCCTTCGCAGGCCTTGCGGACATTGGCGGGCGAAGAGTCGACACCGTTCACTTTGCCGTCGTTGAGCGCGAAACCGAATTTCGTGGCAATGACCAGCCGGTCTCGCCGACCGCGGATGGCATGGCCAAGAAGCTCTTCATTGACATAGGGGCCGTAAACCTCGGCGGTATCGAAGAAAGTGACACCCAGTTCGATCGCCCGGTCGATCGTTGCGAGGCTTTCCTGCCGGCTTGCCATGCCATACATGCTCTTGCCGATCCCGGCCATCGGCATGCAGCCGAGACCCAGTGCCGAGACTTCCAGTTCCGATCCGAGGGTGCGATATTTCATGTCAAATCTCCTTCGCTTCTCGCGATTGTTGTGGTCACGGCCATGTCCGCGCTGACATTGGCTACGGTCCGCATGATATCAGGAAATGTCTCGATCGCCAAAAGCAGCACGAGGGGTTCGATCGGGATGCCCATGGCGAGACAGATCGGTGCGATCGAGGTGATGAAGCTGATCGATCCGGGCAGGCTGACCGCGCCCATTGTCGTAATCGCTGCAACCACAACACCAATTGCGAGAACCCCGAATGATAATTCTATGCCCATCAGATAGGCGACATAGATGGCGACCGCGAGATTCATGCAGGGCCCGGTGGCGCGGAACAGCGCCACTGAGATCGGCAGAACAACGTCCGCTGATCGATCGCCAACGCCCATGGCTTTAACGCCGCTGACCATGGCCGGCAAGGACGCCAGCGAGCTTTGCGTCGAAATGGCCACTGCTTGCGCCCTGGCCGAGGCTTTGAAAAATTCGACCGGTCCGCGTTTGCCGCCGATATAGGTCAGGATATAGCTGAATATCCACACCACGGCACCGACGCTGCTGACGATCAGCACATAGTGCAGCAACGCCCCGAATGCCGCCAGTCCGGCATTGGCACCGACGCCCACCGCTAGCGCAAAGACGCCCAGCGGTGCCAGCGCCAATACCCATTGAATCAGGATCAGCAGGGCGTCCGCCAGCGCATTGAAGAACTGGTCGAGCATCGTTCGCTGGGTATCGGGCAGTTTGGTAATCGCAAAGGCAAAAGCCAGAGCAAAAATCATCAACGGCAGAACCGCATCTTCGGCTGCAGCGGCAATCGCATTGGTCGGGATCAGCGCGCGCAGAAATTCGCTGAACGGCGGCACGTCTCCCGGCGGTAACGCAGTGCCCAGCGCCGAACGCAAGGCCGCAGCAGCATCCCCATTCAGCGGAAACAGTTCAAGCAGGGCCGGAGTGACCAGAGCGGCCATCGCCGAAGAACACCAGAGAATGAAAATCATGAACCCGATGGCGCGCGCGGTCATTCGCCCGGCGCGGGCCATTGATGCCGCCTTGCCAATACCGACGACGAGCAGTGTGAAGACCAGCGGAATGACCGTCATGCGCAAGGCGTTGAGCCACATATTGCCGACCACATCAGCGGCTTCCACCAGCAGGTCGCTCTTCGGGCCGACGAACAGGCCGATCAGGATACCGAAAATCAGGGCGAGCAATATAATCAGCGCTTTTTTCAAATATTCTGTCCCTTTGCCGTGCCGGTTTCTCAATCAACCATGGGGAGCAGTCGCTGGCAAGCGATGATTATCGCTAAATTAAGCGTTTAAATTCATTCCTCTTGGTTTCCCGCCGTTCCATCGGCTAGGGATGTCAGGACCAACTCGTGAAGAGGTTGAGATACAGGTAGACATGACCAAAAGATTTTTCGGCACCGACGGCATACGCGGTCTGACCAATAAACATCCGATGACCGCCGAGATCGCCATGAAAGTGGGACAGGCGGCGGGTCGCCATTTTCAGCGCGGCGACCATCGCCACCGCGTCGTTATCGGCAAGGACACCAGACTTTCAGGCTATATGATGGAAAATGCGCTGGTCGCCGGTTTTACCAGCGTCGGCATGGATGTCGTGCAGGTCGGACCGATGCCAACGCCCGCAGTGGCGCTGCTGACGGTGTCGATGCGTGCGGATCTGGGGGTCATGATATCCGCCAGCCATAACCCCTATTTTGACAATGGGATCAAGCTGTTCGGACCAGACGGGTTCAAGCTGTCTGACGAAGATGAACTGACGATCGAGACCTATCTGGATGAGGATGCCGAATTGGCGGCAGCGGCCGATATTGGCCGCGCCAAACGGTTTGAAGATGCCCGCGGCCGCTATATCCATGCCGTAAAAATGTCGCTCCCCGATCATATCCGTCTGGATGGCCTGAAAATCGTCTGCGACTGCGCCAATGGGGCGGCCTATCAAGTGACTCCATCTGCCTTTTGGGAATTGGGCGCAGAGGTGATCACATTGGGCGTGAGCCCTAATGGGCTTAATATAAACGACAAATGCGGATCTACCGACGTGACGATCTTGCAGGAAACAGTCGTCGCTTCCGGCGCGCATATCGGCATCGCGCTGGATGGCGACGCTGACCGATTGATCGTTGTCGATGAAAAAGGCGAGATCGTCGATGGCGATCAGCTGATGGCACTGATTGGCTCGAGCTGGAGCCGTAATGGCCTGCTCCGGGGGGACGGCATTGTTGCCACCGTCATGTCCAATCTCGGTCTGGAGCGGTTTTTGAACGCGCAAAATCTGGATCTTGTCCGGGCGAAAGTGGGCGACCGCTACGTTCTGGAAGAGATGAAAAAGGGTGGCTATAATGTCGGTGGCGAACAGTCGGGCCATATGATCCTGCTCGATCATGGTACCACCGGCGATGGCACTGTCGCTGCCTTGCAGGTGCTCGGCGAACTGGTTGAGAGCGGCAAGCCGGCCAGCGAACTATTGCATCTGTTCGATCCGGTGCCGCAATTGCTGAAAAATGTTCGCTACAGCAGCGGCCAGCCGCTGGATGATGACAAGGTCAAGAGCGTGATCGCCGAAGCGGAGAGTGAACTGCAGGGCAAGGGGCGGCTCGTGATCCGCAAGTCCGGAACTGAACCGCTGATCCGCGTAATGGCAGAGGGTGACGACGAAGATCAGGTACACGCGGTCGTCGACCGGATCTGTGCCGTGGTCGAAGAGGTGGCTGGCTGATGCTGGAAATGCGCCTCGATTGCGAAAGCTGCGGCAATGACGACAGTCTGCACGGCAGCTGCCCCAATTGCGGCGGTTCGTTGACCGCGAGACCGATCCGCTCAGCGGAACTGCTGGCAAAATATCCCGCCTCTATCGACCGGAAATATAAATGATGAACTTTCTCGATGCCATGGACGCGCGCACGATCGTGGTCATGGGCCTGATCCTGCCGGTGCTGATAACGTTGCTGTTGTTCTTTTTTGCGCGAGGCTTTTTCCGCCGGTTCTGGATCCTGATCCTGTTGCTGGCCGGTGCGATGGAATGGTTTCTGATCGTGCAGGTCGGGCCGTTATTCCTGTGACCGCGAAATGTCCGCGGATATTGTCGATCGCCGGTTCGGATAGCGGCGGCGGCGCTGGCATTCAGGCGGATATCAAGACGATCACCATGCTCGGCGGGCACGCCATGACCGCAATCACTGCGATCACGGCGCAAAACACCCTCGGGGTTCAGGCGGTGCACCAGGTGCCGGCCCAAATGATCTTGACGCAGATCGAGTCTGTGGTCAGCGATATCGGCGTCGACGCAGTCAAGATCGGGATGATCGGCAGCGCAGAGGCGGCGAGGGCCGTGGCCGATTATCTGACTAAACTGGACGTCCCGATTATCTTCGATCCGGTGATGATCGCCACCAGCGGCAGCGTGCTGGCGGATGGCGATACGATCGCGGCCTTCGGCAAGCTGATGGATGTGGCATCCGTGGTCACTCCCAATTTGCCGGAACTGGAGGCTTTGGGCGGGATAGACGCGATATCCGCTCATGGTTGCCATCTGGTCGTCAAGGGCGGCCACGGAGAGGGACCCGTGGTTGTCGACGAACTCTACGCTCCGGGCGGACTTATCCGGCGTGTTGAGGGCAAACGGTTCGATACAAGCGAAACCCATGGTACCGGCTGCACTTTTGCCAGCGCGCTGGCGACCGGTCTTGGCGGCGGGCTGGATCTGAATGTATCGTTTGAACAGGCGATTTCATTCACCCGTAACGCTATTATCGAAGCGCCCGGTTTGGGCGGCGGCGGCGGTCCGCTCGGCCATCAATTTGTCACCGACTTTCTGGAGGATGATTGATGATCGCTGGCGTCGACGAAGCGGGCAGGGGCCCCTTGGCCGGACCGGTGGTGGCGGCGGTGGTCATTTTGCCCGACAACCACCCGATCGCCGGCCTGGATGACAGCAAGAAACTGACGGCCAAGGCGCGGGCGCGTCTCGAAGAGGAAATTATCGCCTGTGCCCGCTTTTCAGTCGCTCAATGTTGCGAAGCCGAGATTGACGATATCAATATCCTGCAGGCAACGATGCTGGCGATGACGCGGGCGGTGGAGGGCCTGGATTTGGCGCCAAGGCACGTGCTCGTGGATGGCAATCGTTTGCCCCGCTGGCGTTATTCAGCCGAGGCGGTGATTGGCGGCGATGCGCTCCATCCCTGTATCTCTGCGGCATCAATTCTGGCCAAGGAACATCGCGACCGGCTGATGATCGCGGCGGCCGAGCATTATCCGCAATATGGCTGGGAACGGAACAAGGGCTATGGCACTGCAGAGCATCTGGCGGCGCTCAGGCAATATGGTCCCACACCGCTGCACCGCAGGAGTTTTGCGCCCGTGGCGCAACTGGAACTGCTCTAGGCTTCGGCCTGGGCTGCCTTGGGCGCGATCTTGCGTTCGGCCAACACCCACTCGCCGCTCTCGCTTTTGATATATTTGGGCTGCCGGGTGACATTCCAGACCAGACCCAATTTCTCGAGCAGCAGCAGCACATAGCCCGCGATATCGATTTCCCACCAGGCCATCCCTTGAAAGCTCGCGCGCGGATGCTTGTGATGGTTGTTGTGCCAGCCTTCACCAAAGGTCAGCAGCGAGAAGATGAAGCTGTTCTTGGCGGTGCCGACGCCCTTGGTGTGCCGCTGCGACCCGACGACATGGGCATAGCTTGAAATGCCGAGCGTGATCTGCAACACCACGAAAGTGCGAAAATAGCCGCCGATCAGGATCGTGCCGATGACATGATCCCAGCCGCCAAAAACAAGGCCCCAGACGCCGGGAAAGATGATCAGCGAGAAGACCAGCCAGAACCAGCGGGTCTTGTGCAGCCACAGCACGACATCATTGTCGGCCAAACCCTTGCCATAGATGCTCATGTCGGTGACGCAATCGTCCATGAACCAGCCGAAATGCGAGTGGAACATGCCCTTGAGCCGGCTCGTCGGCCGACCCCGACCGTCCAGCCACGGGCTGTGCACATCGCCGATCTCGTCTGAATGGGCATGGTGGCGCCGGTGATCGGAGGCCCAGCGCAAGACCGAGGACTGGATCGACATCTGGGCCATCGCGCCCAATATATATTGCATCGGCACCGAGGTCTCGAAAGCCTTGTGCGAATAATAGCGGTGAAAGCCGAGTACGATTCCGAGCATCAGCACGATATAGCCAGCGATGAAGGCCGACCATTCGACCCAGCCGGTGTCATAGGTGAACATCCACCAGACCGCGGCGATAGATCCGAAAATCTTGGAGCCGAACACGATCGCATATTCCTTGCGCTTTTCCCGCCCAGCCTCACCGCCGACGATCACGCCGGGATGCGGGCGTGGTTCATCGCTCTGCTGAGAGATGCCATAATCCTGCTGGTATTTATCACGAAAATTGCGCGCCATCGGTTTACTGACCCTCGGACTGTTGGACTGCAAGGCTGCTCTGTTATCTTGCCGTATAGCTGGAACGCTGCTTTTTGTGAACTGATTTTACATTTTGCCAATTTTGCAAAAAGTTCGGGAAATATTCGCTGATGAGTCTTTTTCGTCACACCACTAGGGATTGAGTCTGGCTTGCCGGCCGTGACTCCATATCTGGTGACGGACTCGTTTCGTTCTCCCTTCGCAGCATTCCATTAACCATAAAGATACGCCTTTAACCTATATTAACGGCCTTGACCGCCGCCCATTTCGGACTCACCGTGAGCGCGATTGGAAAAAGGATTAGAGGTTCATGGGGATTATCGAGCGCATTCATGCGCCTAAGACACGCACTGCAAAACCAGACAGGAAACAGGCCGTCGATCTGCCGCTGGGGCAGATATTGAAGATGGATTGTGTCGAGGCGATGGCTTCGCTGCCGGACGCCTCGGTCGACATGGTCTTTGCTGATCCACCCTATAATCTGCAACTCGGAGGCGATCTCTATCGTCCCGAAGGCGGGCAGATCGATGCCGTCGACGACGCCTGGGATCATTTCGACAGCTTCGCTGCCTATGACGCGTTCACCCGCGCGTGGCTGGCCGAGGCTCGCCGCATCCTGAAGCCAAACGGCTCGCTGTGGGTGATCGGCAGCTATCACAATATTTTCCGGGTTGGTGCGTCGCTGCAGGATCTCGGCTACTGGATCCTCAACGACATCATCTGGCGCAAGGCCAACCCGATGCCGAACTTCAAGGGCACGCGCTTCACCAACGCGCACGAAACGCTAATCTGGGCCTCGAAATCGGAAAAGTCGAAATATACGTTCAATTATCGCGCGATGAAGAATCTCAACGACGAGCTGCAGATGCGCAGCGACTGGGTGATGCCGATCTGCGGCGGCCAGGAACGGCTCAAACGCAACGGCACCAAGGCGCACCCGACCCAGAAGCCGGAAGCCTTGCTCTACCGGATCATGCTGGCGACGACCAATCCCGGCGATGTCGTGCTCGATCCGTTTTTCGGCACCGGCACCACCGGCGCGGTTGCCAAGCGGCTGGGCCGCGAGTGGATCGGCTGCGAGAAAGAGGACAGCTATTGCGAAGTGGCCGAACAGCGGATCGCCGAAGCGCTGCCGCTCGACGAAAGCTCGCTGAAGACCATGCAGTCGCCGAAATCCAAGCCGCGGGTGGCTTTCGGTACTTTGGTCGAAACCGGCTATCTGAAGGTCGGCACCGAGCTTTGCAGCAAGAACCGCAAGTATAAGGCGAAGGTGCGGGCCGACGGCTCGCTGCTCTGGGAAGGGCAGGAAGGCTCGATCCACAAGATCGGCGCGACGGTGCAGGACGCGCCCAGCTGCAACGGCTGGACCTACTGGTATTATGATGACGGCAAGAAGCTGAAGCCGATCGACGATTTGCGGCAGACCTATTTGCTGGCGACCGAACCCTGATATGGGCGCTGTCGTGGAAGAATTGGAAGCATGTGGAGCGGATGCGAGACTCTATCTGAAGCCGGTCGGACTGGTCGACAGTCCGCAATGGCATGAGGACAAAAACACCAGATTAAACAATAGTTTGATCTGGTTTTCTCAGATTGAATATCTAGTAGTCGAGAGCGGCAAACCGAACCTCAGGGGGCTGGTAAATATAACCCAATGGCCGCAATGGTCGCAGGCCCTTCCGGAGCCGCTGGCTCAGCGCGCCGCGACGCAATTTGCCAATCTGACCCGGCAGCATCAACCGCTGACCTGCGGCGAGCGGATCATCCGTTTCGACCAGCCGCATGTGATGGGCATATTGAATATCACGCCCGACAGCTTTTCCGACGGCGGCAAGCATCAGAACGATCCGGACCAGGCCGCCGAAGCGGGCCTGCAAATGGCCGTGGCAGGCACCTCGATTCTTGATATCGGCGGCGAAAGCACCAGACCCGGTGCGGATCCGGTCTGGGAAGGAGACGAGATCAAGCGCGTGCAGCCAGTGATCGAACGGCTGGCCCATTGCGGCGCGGTGCTGTCGATCGACACGCGCAAGGCGGCGGTGATGGAAGCGGCGATCGCGGCGGGTGCGCATTTGATCAATGATGTATCGGCACTGTTACATGATAAGAGATCGCTGGAGGTGGCAGGGGTGTCCGGCCTTCCTGTGGTACTGATGCACGCTCCTTCTAGTGGCAAGGACCCGCACAAAAGCGACGGCTATGGCAATATCGTCACCGACACGCTCGACTGGCTCGAACAGCGGATCGCCGATGTCGTCGCGGCAGGCTTTGAGCGCGAGAAGATCATCGTCGATCCCGGTCTCGGCTTTGGCAAGTCGCTGACCGACAATCTTGCCCTGATGAACAATATCGCCATGTTCCACACGCTCGGCCAGCCGCTGCTGATCGGCGCCAGCCGCAAGCGGATGATCGGGGCTTTGTCGAAGGAAGCACCGGTCGACAAACGGCTCGGCGGTTCGATTGCCTTTGCCCATCATGCGATCCAGCAGGGCGCACAGATTGTCCGCGTGCACGATGTGCCGGAAACGGTGCAGGCGCTGCAGGTCTGGCGCGGGATGCGCGATGCGGGGCTGACGGCGGCGGTTTAGACTGGATAGCGCAATATCCGGCGATCGAGCAGCGGCCTTGATTTTGTTGGATGGCAGCACCTGGGTGGTGAGCGGTCACCAAAATATGTCGTCGGGAATGAGAGCTTCATCTAAAAAGCGAATGTTCAGTCGACGCAAAGGAAAGCACTGTTAACCCTGCCTCGACGAACTTCTGCGAAGCATCCGAAGGTTAGATTAGAAGCTTCGCAAACACCCTCGACTTTTGTTCCGATACGGGGTGGTTGGTCGCCTTCCCAATCATCCACCAGGCAACGACCTTCACAATCAGAACTATCACGACATGATTGGCCTGCGTCGTCGGTCGGTATCAAACAAGCGGGCATACCGGTCATTCCGACATTCGTGACCTTCCCACCTGACGGCTCACATTGTCCCACAGGAGGCACCGCCAGTGCGGATTCAGTAGGTTCTTGAGGTTGACAACCAGCAAGTAGCGCAGTTGAGACAATGGTTAGAACAATAGCTGATGTGCGCATGATGGCGGTATAAGCTGCTTTTTGTAGGCACGCAAATCTGATAGCCTGATTATCCGTAGTGGGCGCTTCCCCCTCCCCATAGCTGACCTTAGAGCGCGTTTGCAGGAACGTCCGAAATTGGGGCGTTAGCGGAAGTTCCTGAAAGGCGAGCGCCAAGGTCTGTTTGTAGGCATTTCAGACCAAATGCATACATTCCGGAAACGGCACTGAACAAGCCGTACGGACGCGCGATCACTTATACGCAAGGTCGGCCAGCCGGCTTATCTGGAACAATCAGGGTGTGACGCGAAGAAAAAGTAACCGCTTCTTCGCTTAATCGAATGTCAGTAGACGAACCTTCAAAAACCGGGCCGGTGGCCCATCGTCTCGCCGAGACGCACCGTTCTCTCCGCTGCCCAGTCGTCCGAAAAGGCGATCGTGTCCGGCCGGAACAGCATGACCACCGTCGATCCGAGCAGGAATCGTCCCATCTCCTCTCCCTTTTCGAGCGTGATATTCTGGTCGGCATAAGTCCACTGCACAATCTTGTTGGCGGGCTTTGGCCTGACGACGCCATGCCAGACCGTGGCCATGCTGCCGACGATGGTCGCGCCGACCAGGACCATCACGAACGGGCCATGGTCCGGTGATTCAAACACGCATACCACCCGCTCGTTTCGCGCGAAAAGGTTGGGCACGCCGCGCGCCGTAGTGGGATTAACGGAAAACAGGGAGCCCGGCACGTAGGTCATGCTTACCAGTCTGCCGTCACAAGGCATATGCAGGCGATGATAGTCTTTGGGTGACAGATATAGATTGGCGAAGCTGCCGTTCCGAAACTTCTCTGCCAGTGCGGCATCACCGCCAAGCAGCTCGGCCGTGGTAAAGGAATGGCCCTTTGCCTGAAGGATGCGGTGGTCATCAATCGCGCCAAGCTGACTGATCGCGCCATCCACCGGGCAGGCAAAGTCCGCGCTTGTGATGGGCCGCGCGCCGGCTTTGAGCGGACGGGTGAAGAAGGCGTTGAAGCTGTTGTAGCTGGCGATGTCGGGATTTTCGGCCTCGCTCATGTCGACCGCATATCGGCCAACGAACCAGCGGATCAGCCGGGTCGTTCGGGCGCCTTTTTCCGCTGCCGCAATGCGCCCGGCCAAGGTGGTCAGCCACCGCTTTGGCAGCATGTACTGGGACGCGACTTTCAGACGGTCGAACAAGGTCTGACTCGCATCATCGCTAATCAGCCAGTTCAACCTGCCGGACATCATAGCCGGCCTTGTTGAGATCGGCGATCAGACCTTCCAGTTGCTCGCGGTCTTTGGCTTCGCATTCGATATCGGTGATCAGGCCCTTGGCGGGCAGGTTGGTGAAAACCCGCTGGTGATAGACCTCGATGATATTGACTTCATGTTCGGCAAATTGCTTCACGACATTGTAAAGCGCACCGGGCTGGTCGCGTAAATGCAGGCGCAGCCGAGCGAGGCGGCCCGAGCGGGCGAGATCGCGCAGCAGCACATTGGCGAGCAGGCGGGTGTCGATATTGCCGCCGCACAGCACCAGGCCGACTTTTTCGCCGGCGAAATTTTCCTTGTTGCCCAGCAGTGCAGCCAGACCGGCCGCACCGGCGCCTTCGACCACGGTTTTCTCGATCTGCAACAACAGGCTGACTGCGGCTTCAAGCTGGGCTTCGCTGACCAGCAAAATCTCGTCGGCATGCTGCTTGATGATCGCAGCGGTGAACTCAGACGGGTTTTGCACCGCGATCCCTTCGGCCAGCGTATCGCCGCCGGCGGTCATGGTCTTGCCATTGAATTTTGCGTACATGCTCGGGTAGAGCGCGGCCTGTACGCCGGTCATCTTGATCCCGGGCTTGATCGCACTTGCTGCGGTCGCCATGCCGGAGAATAATCCGCCACCGCCAATCGGGATGATCAGCCGGTCTAGATCGGGAATGGCTTCCAGCATTTCGATTGCCACGGTTCCCTGGCCAGCCGCCACGCGGGGATCGTCGAAGGCGTGAATATAGGTCAGCCCCCGCTGGGCGGAGAGCAGCATCGCATGGGCATAGGCTTCATCATAATTGCTGCCGAAAATGACGATTTCGGCGCCATGACCACGGGTCTGCTCGACCTTCACCATCGGCGTCGTGCTTGGCATGACTATCGTCGCGGGAATATCAAGATTTTTGGCGTTATAGGCCAGGCCCTGGGCATGATTGCCGGCAGAGGCTGCGATCACCCCGGCCTGCCGCTTGCTCTCGTCCATCAGCAACAGCGCGTTGAGCGCTCCGCGCTCTTTATAGGCTGCGGTAAACTGCAGATTTTCAAATTTCAGGTAAACTTCGGCACCGCTGAGTTCCGACAGGGTGATGCTCTTCAGCGTAGGCGTGTGTACGACGCGGTCTTTAATGCGTTCATGCGCGGCTTTCACGTCAGCGAAGTCAAACGAGGGCAGGGCGGTGGTCTGGGTGTCATTCATAATGCCAGTGCCCCTAACGCATCTGGTCATCGAGGGGAACAATGATTATGGCCTTATTAAGGGACAAGGAAATCTATGGCAAAAATCGCATTTATCGGAATCGGCGTGATGGGCGGGCCTATGGCCGGCCATCTCGTCAAAGCGGGTCATGAGCTGACGGTTTATAACCGCAGCAGAGCCAAGGCCGAGGCCTGGGTGGCCGCACATGGCGGAACGCTGGCGGACAACCCGGCTGACGCCGCCCGGGACAAGCAAATTGTCATCACCTGCGTCGGCAATGACGATGATCTGGCCTCGGTGACCATGGGGCGGGACGGTGCCTTTTCGACAATGCCGTCTGGTGCCCTGTTCATTGACCATACCACCGTCTCGGCGCGGATTGCACGGCAGTTGTCGGTGGAAGCGGAAGGTCACGCCATTCAGGTCGTTGATGCGCCGGTCTCCGGCGGGCAGGCCGGCGCAGAAAAGGGCAAGCTCTCGATCATGTGCGGCGGCAGCGAGGAGGCCTTTGCAGCAGCAGAACCGATCATGTCGGCCTATGCCGGGCGGATTGTCCATGTGGGTCGCACCGGTGCCGGACAAACCACCAAAATGTGCAATCAGATTGCCATTGCCGGCGTGCTCGAAGGACTGTCGGAGGCTCTGCGTTTTGCCCAGGCGAGCCGGCTGGATCTGGATAAAGTCTACGAAGCCATCTCCGGTGGCGCGGCGCAAAGCTGGCAAATGGACAACCGCTGGGCAACGATGGCGGTGGATAATTTTGATTTCGGTTTTGCAGTTGACTGGATGCGCAAGGATCTTGGACTGGCAATCGAGGAGGCCCGGACCAATGGCGCGACCATACCGGTCGCCGCGCTGGTCGATCAATTCTATGCCGAGGTGCAAGCCGCAGGCGGCGGTCGCAATGACACGAGTTCATTGGTCTCCCGCCTTCCCAAAAGAACATGAGCAAGGTGGATGTGATGAGCGGCTGGCTAAAAAAATGTAGTGCATTTTTATGCGCGGGTGCGACCGGTCTGCTGGTCGTGCCCGGTGCTGCTCAGGCCGACAGCCTGATTGAAAATGTCAACGGCATGACCCTCGACAGCGATGGGGAGGTGATCCGTTTTACCGGGATGCTGATCGACGATGATGGCAAGGTCAAGAAGCTGCTGGACCGTCGCGACAAGCGGCCGCGCGAGGTCGATTTTCAGTTTGATGGCAAAGGCCAGTCTCTGATTCCCGGGTTTTTTGACGCCCATGGTCATGTCATGGCTATGGGCTTTGCCGCATTGACGCTTGATCTTTCCAAGAGCAAGACGCTGGCGGAAGCGCTGGCCATGATCGCTCAATATGCTGCGGACAACCCGAACCGGCAATGGATTATCGGCAATGGCTGGAATCAGGAAGTCTGGGGTCTGGGCCGCTTCCCGACCGCTGCAGAACTCGATGCAGTCGTCCCGGACCGTCCGGTTTTCCTGAGCCGGGTTGACGGTCACGCGGCTTGGGCGAACAGCGCTGCGATGCGGGCGGCCGGTGTTTCTGATGCGTCCAAAGCGCCGAGCGGCGGCACCATCGCCAAAGAGGGCGGCAAGCCGTCCGGAATTTTCGTCGATGCTGCGATGGATCTGTTTAACGAAGCCATTCCGGAGCCAAAACCGGCGGAGCGCGATCTGGCGCTTGGCAAGGCGCAGGACATCTTGCTGGCAAATGGCGTGACCTCGATCGCCGATATGGGCACAACCCTGCAGGATTGGCAGAGCTTTCGCAGGGCAGGCGACAAGGGTCAGTTGAAGGTCCGGATCGTTGCCTATGCTTATGGCATAGACAATATGATCGCGATCGCCGGCCCAGCGCCATCGCCCTGGCTTTATGACGATCATCTGAAGATGGCGGGGGTAAAACTCTATATTGACGGCGCGCTGGGATCGCGAGGCGCGCTGCTGAAACAGCCCTATGCAGATATGCCGGGCGAGACGGGTCTGTCTATGCTCACTTCCGCGCAGTTGAAAAACAAGATGAGCCGGGCGGCGATGGACGGATTCCAGACGGCGGTGCATGCGATTGGCGACAAGGCCAATGATGAAGTCCTGTCGGCCATTGAAGAACTGAGCGATACCTACAGGGGTGACCGCCGCTGGCGGGTCGAGCATGCGCAGATCATTGATCCCGCTGACATCAGCCGCTTTGCCGAATTCGGGGCGATTGCTTCGATGCAGCCAGTGCATCAAACGTCGGACCGGTTAATGGCAGAAGCGCGACTGGGGCCGGACCGCCTTGCCGGCGCCTATGCCTGGAAATCGTTGCTCGATTCAGGGGCTGTTTTGGCCTTCGGCACCGACGTACCCGTGGAATCGTCCGATCCCTTCGCTGGCCTGGCTGCCGCAATGACGCGGGAAGATGCCAACGGACAGCCGTTCGGTGGCTGGATGCCCAGCGAGCGGCTGAGCCGGGAGCAGGCCTGGCGGGCTTACACCGTTGGCGCCGCTTATGCCGCTTTTGCCGAAGACCGGCTCGGCAGCCTCGAGCCGGGCAGAAGGGCGGATTTCCTCATTGTGGATCAGGATCTCCTGCTAGCGACGCCTGCGCAAATCAGGAAAACGCAGGTCCTTCAGACCTGGGTTGGCGGCAAGCCGGTATTGGTGAAAAAATGAGCTTTTTTCGCTAAAAACTGACCGCTACGACGCATCTGCACAAAAAAATTTGTTAAACGGTTGCGGCGAATCGGGAATTGCTGTAAATGATTGGTTCAGAAGGAATATATAAATGATAATCCTTCGTAAAGCAGCAGGGCGCGTGAAGGCTTAATAAGAGGTCTTCAATTTTATAATACGACTCAATTGGAGCATAATATGAAACTCGGTAAATTGGCAGCTAGTTTAGCAGCCGTAACTTTGATTGCAGCACCTGTTGCAGCACAGGCTTCCAACAGCGTTGCACCGGCTGCACAGCGCGTAAGCGCAACTTCTTCTTCTTCCGAGAAGGTTGAAGGCGAAAACGGCATCTTGATCGCCGCTCTGGCAGCAGCAGCGGTTATCGCTGGTATCATCATCATCGCTGATGATGACGATGAACCAACCAGCCCCTGAGCGCTGATAAAATGATTTAAAGAACGGGGCGTTTTTCGCCCCGTTTTTTTTGGTCCCGCGCGCCCGCCCATTATGAACTAATATGGTAAATCGCCTTTTCATTTTCTTTGCAGCGCTGCATATTGTGCGGGTCGATTCTCTGGAATGAAACAAAAGGCTGGCTTTGTGACTGCACCCGTTCGCTTTCCGCGATTCTTTGTAACAAACCCCAGCCCATGCCCCTATCTGCCCGGCAAAAGCGAACGCAAGGTGTTCACCGAACTGAACGGCGCGCATACCGACGAACTGAACGACGCGCTCGGCCGGATCGGCTTCCGGCGCAGCCAGAATGTCGCCTATCGGCCCAGCTGCCTGGATTGCAAGGCCTGCGTCTCGGTCCGGGTGATCACTGATGAATTTCGGCCAAGCGCCACCCAGCGCAAGCAGATCCGCCGCAATCAGGATCTCGTCGTCGAAGCCTGCGAGCCCTGGGCCACCGAAGAGCAGTTCCAGCTGCTGCAAAAATATCTCGCCAAGCGCCATCCCGGCGGCGGCATGGCCGAAATGGACGAGATGGACTATTCCGACATGGTCGAGCAATCGCCGGTCAAGAGCTTCGTCATCGAATATCGCGAACCGACCGAAGATGGCAGCAAGGGCCGTCTGGTCGGAGCCTGTCTGACCGACCAGCAAGGCGATGGCCTGTCGATGATCTACAGCTTTTTCGACGCTGAACATGGCGAGCGCACCGGTCTCGGCAATTTTATCATCATGGATCATATCCTGCGCGCGAAGAGCGCCGGATTGCCCTACGTCTATCTCGGCTATTGGGTCGATGGCTCGCCGCAGATGGAGTATAAGGTGCGTTTTCGCCCGCTCGAGCGGCTCGCGCCGGACGGCTGGCAGAGATTTGACCCTGCCGAACTGCTCAAGTTGCAGCGCTCCAGCTAGCCTTCCAGCTCCACGTCCGCAGCAACAAAAAGGCCTGCCGCCCCGATCCGGGTGGCAGGCCTTTTTATCAGGTCGGTCAGGCGATCAGTCGTACATGCAGCGCTCCTGCTGACAGCCCTTGAGCGGAACCGCCTTGGTCGCGGGCTTCCAGCTTTGCTTGGGAGCCGGCTTCCACCGCTTTTTATACGTCGGCTTGCTGTAGACCACCTCTTCTTCAACATAGGTCGTTGTCGTGGTGGTCGTTACCGGCGCCGATTGCACCACTATCGTCGTGACCATCGGTTGCTGCGCAGCGGGATAATAATAGCCTGGCGTGTAATAGCCGTTCCAGCCGCTTGGATAGGACGGCTGGCGCTGAGGTGGATAGGGACGCCGATAGGGCACCGGCGCGCGACGCTCCTCATAGCCATATTTCTTCAGCAGCGACCGGCATCGGTCCGTGCCCTGGTCGATGGCCGCACCGGCGACCGCGCCAAGCCCGCCGCCGATCAGGGTTCCGCCGAGACGATTGCCACGGCCCGCGATGCGGTTGCCGGCCAGCGCACCAATAGCGCCGCCAACGATGGCACCGCCAATACCGCTGCTCTTCTTGCACCGTTCCAGATAGGCCAGTTCTTCGGAGCGCCGGCTATCGACGTCAGGATAGGCCGGATAGCCGCGATCGATTTCGCGTCTGCCGTCTGCAATGCCGCAGCCGCGCGGATCATAGCCCGGGTCAATATCGCAACCGCTGCCCTGGTCCGGACGAGACCCCCAATGCGGCGTCACATTGCCGTCGCCGATGAAGGTACCGGAATATTGTCCTTCGTAGACCTGGCCGTCGGCATCGCGATAGGTGCCTTGCCATTCCCCCTGATAGCTGCCGTCTTCGCGATAGGCTCCGTTCCAGTCACCACGATAGGTGGACTGATCATCATAATAGCTGGGCGGGTGGGCGGTAACGCGGTCATCCCCGACAAAAACGCTTTCATCATAGGTGGCCTGGCCTGCGTAATAGCCATCCTGATAGCCCTGATTGTAACGATCCCAATCGACATTGTAGCGGGCGTCCTGCACCACACCATAGCGATCGGTCAGCACGGCATCGTCATAATAGCGCGACCAGCCATAGCCGCTGCTGGGCTGGCTAAGGCCGTAATATCCGAAATTGCCGATAAAATAGCTGGGCTGGATATAGGTCTGCGGCAGGCGATAGCCACGAAAGGGCCGACGATAGCTCTTGTCATATCCCACCCGGCCGCGGCGAACATAATTGCCTGAATGCTGATATTTTTTCATCTGGTGGAAATTGCCCATATGTTTCATGCCGCGCATATTGCCCCCGCTCGGCATCGTTTTGTGGCCGGTTGCCGGCATCGCCGATGCGGTGGAAGCTGCAAAGGGGGTCGCAACGGATGGCGCGATCTGCCCATCGACATTCGAGTCGATGGCGGCAATCGCGGATCCTGGTGCCATCGCGAAAACACCGGCAATGCTAGCGAATAAAAGGGTCTTCATGGTTAACAACTCCCTAGTTTCGGACATGCACCGAGCATGCCCGACCGAAATCTGGTTAACAAACATTTACCATTTTTCGGAGGGTTTGACCATTAGCGGCTTGTAAAATAGAGTAGATCTCGCTCGGTGTCTCGAAATGGGGCGCTTTGGTTACTGCATTCTTAACCAAGATTCTTAGAGATTGCACCGATCAGGGCGACCATAGCCTGTTCATCTTCCGCGCTGAAATGATCGGGCAGGGGGCTGTCGAGGTCGAGCACGGCGATGACCTTGCCATTGTTCGTCACGGGTACCACCAGCTCGCTGCGGCTATCGGCATCGCAGGCGATATGACCGGGAAAGGCATGGACGTCGGCGACCCGCTGGACCTGGCCGGTCGCGGCCGCTGCGCCGCACACACCGGCGCCCATTGCAATCCTGATGCAGGCGGCCTTGCCCTGAAAGGGGCCAAGCACCAGTTCACCATCGATCACACGGTAGAAGCCGGCCCAGTTGAGACCCGGAACATATTGCCAGATCAAGGCGGCAATATTGGCCATGTTCGCGATTGCATCAGGCTCGCCGTCGACCAGCGCGACAGCCGAGGATTTCAGGTCATTGTAAAAATCGGCTGTGGGTTGATTCTGGTCGATGGCAATATTGAACATCGCTATTTTTCCTGTACTTGGGCCGAATTTTCATCGTCCGGCTTTTTGGTCGGGTCATATTTTGCGAACCAGCCCATGATATTGTCGACCTTGGCAATCATCTGGCTTGGTCTGCGCGCAATAAGATGGGATGCGCCAGGGACCCTGACAAGCACCGTATCGACATTCTGCACTTTCAGAGCGGTATAAAATTGCTCCGCTTCCCAGGCCGGTGTGCGCCAGTCTGCCTCGCCCACCATGACCATTGTCGGGGTTTTGACATTGTTGACGATGGACAGCGGCGAGCGGCGCCAATATTCCTGCGGTTGCTCCCATGGCTGGGCACGAAACCAGTGGCGGCTGACGAAGCGGGCAATGTCGCCGGCAAGCGCCATGCTGGTCCAGTTGATCACCGGTTTGACGGTTGCCGCTGCCGCGAAACGATCGGTTTTTCCGACCGCCCAGGCGGTCAGGACGCCGCCACCCGATCCACCGGTGATGAATAATCTGTCCCTGCTGACATAATTTTTCGCCAGCAAAGCGTCGACCACGCTCATCAGATCATCATGGTCATGACCGGGATAATCGAGGTCGATCAGCTGGGCAAATTCTTCGCCATAGCCCGTCGAACCGCGCGGATTGGCATAGACGGTGACATAACCCTCTGCAGCGTAGCGCTGGATTTCGGCGGCAAAATAGGGTCCGTACATTGTGTTCGGACCGCCGTGAATTTCCAGGATCATCGGAAAGGACCCGTCGGCGCGAAAGCCCGGGGGCAGGGCAATCCACGCCTCGATTTCACGGCCGTCGTGAGCGGAGGTAACCTTTATCTCTTCAATCCGCGCCAGATCCAGATGCGCGAGAGCATCCTCGTTCAACCGCGTCAGTTGACGGCCATTGCCATTGCCGCGTGTGAAAGCAACCTCGGCGGGCCGGTTGGTGCTGCCTTTGGTATAGGCGATCACCGGAGAGCTGCCACCCGACTTGCTCGCAACCGAAAAACTGCCAGCTGCATAGGGCCGACCGAGAGAGGTGCCGCCGATATCGTCGACCAGATTACGGACGTTACCGGCCAGATCGATCGACACCAGCGTTAATATGCCGTCAACTTCGGTTTGGCCAATCAGCGCCCGACCATCCGCTCGCCATGCAATGGCATCGATCGACCGGCCAAAACTGGCGGTCAGGTTGGTCGCGCCAGAGCCATCGGCGGCCATCACATAGACGTCCGTTTCCTGATAGGATTTCAGCTGATCATCATAGCCGAGATAGGCGATGCGAGACTGATTGGGCGCAACCTTCGGGGAAAAGTCCGGGCCGTCCCGCTGGGTTAGCGGCGTGACCGTCTCGCTTTCGAGATCCACTCGGTAGATTTCGCTCTCGATGGGATCAAGGTCCGCATCCTCGCTATCATTGCCGGTTACCAACAGGGTTCCGTTGGCCAGCCATTGCGGTGAATCAAAGCCGTTTTTGCCGTGGGTGACCTGTCGGGGTGTGCCGCCTTCCGCACTCAATATGAAAATCTGGCTTTTGCCTTTGGGCAGATAGCCCGCACCATCAAAACGGAACACCAGATCATCAACGATACGGACGGGCTTCGCCCATTCTGCGCCTTCCGGGCTTTTGGGCGGCTTGGCAAAGCTCGCGCGTTCGTCCGGAACGAGCATCGAAAACGCGATGGTCTTGCCGTCGGGGGACCAAACCGGAGCGCCAGGCTCCTGTTCCAGCTGAGCCAGCGAAAAACTGTTGCCACTGTCCTGATAGCGCAGCCTGAGATCCGGTTTGCCGTCAGTCGTTGTCAGATAGATCAGCCGACTTCCATCCGGTGACCAGCGAACCGATGAACTGGAACCCTCGCCGCTAACCAGCGGACGGTGACTGCCGCTCCGTGTGTCGATGGTCCACAGATCACTGACCACTTTGTCGCTGAACTTGTCCATCGATTTGCGGGCATAGACGATCGTCGACCCGTCGGGCGAAATCTGCGGGTCATCGGCATATTCAAGATCAAATACGCGGTCGGCGGTGAACCGGCGGGCATCATCACCATCGCTGGCCAGAGCAGCTGTGGCGAAGGACGGCAGGCAACATAGTGCGAGTAAATAGCGCGTTTTCATCGATATCCCCTTTTGTAATATGGTTTCCTAAGGGTAACATGGGGTCTTTGCCAAACGGAAACCGTGTTCTGGTACCGCAAAACAGGCAAATTTCTTTCTCGCGTTCGATCACTCCAGCTTTGGTTTTCCGCGCGTTTTTTTAACGGAGGCCTTTTTCTTTTTCGTTTCGACCCGTCGTGCCTTTGCGGCTCTGCTTGGACGGGTCTTGATCCTGCGCGCGTCGCGCCGATGGGCCTCTTCTATCATATCGGCTACCCGACGCCGCGCTTCGGCACGGTTGGCTTCGCGGGTCCGATGTTCGCGTACCGTCAGGACCAGTTCGCCGCCGCTGGTCATTTTACGGCCTGCCAGCGTTCTCAGTTTGCGAAACGCATAGGGCGCCAGCCTGAGAGCGTAAACGTTAATCCGCATCTGGACCGCGGTCTCGACCTTGTTGACATTTTGCCCCCCAGGTCCGCTGGCGGCCAGAAATGTCTCGGTGATCGCGCTTTCGGGAATTTCAACCATGTTGGTTTACTAGCCGCAACCGGTGGTGCGCAAAAGACCTTGTTAAGGAAGCTTGCCAAATCCTGATCAAATGTCATTTCGATCGGGTCAATTTGCACCGAAATGACACCGCTGACGACCAAATCGGATCAATTTTGCATCCAGCAGCCAAAAAAATTAACTTTTTTTCAGGCAACATGGAGAGTCCGGGAATGACTCATTTCTGCGGGTTACAGAGTCAAAGACCACCTCGCGACTCGTGCTGAATCCTGCCTTAGGAAAAAATTAACCTTTTACGTTCATTCATCTTATGGTTAATAAATGATCCATCGGATCGACGAGTGATCGATCTGGATTGAGTAATTGAGAAAAAGGGGCTGCCTGATGCGCGTGCTGCTGATTGAAGATGAACCAACGACTGCAAAAGCGATCGAGCTGATGCTGACGACGGAAGGTTTCAACGTATATACCACTGATCTCGGCGAAGAGGGCCTCGATCTGGGCAAGCTATATGATTATGATATCATCCTGCTCGATCTGAACCTGCCAGACATGCATGGTTATGATGTGCTCAAGAAGCTTCGGGTGGCGAAAGTGCAAACACCCGTTCTCATTCTTTCCGGCATCAGTGAAATGGACAGCAAGGTCCGTTCCTTTGGCTTTGGCGCTGATGACTATGTCACCAAGCCGTTCCACCGGGATGAACTGGTCGCTCGCATCCATGCCGTTGTGCGTCGCTCCAAGGGCCATTCGCAAAGCGTAATCCGTACTGGCAAGCTCGCGGTGAACCTCGATGCGAAGACCGTTGAAGTCGATGGCAATCGCGTGCACCTGACCGGCAAGGAATATGCCATGCTTGAACTGTTGTCCCTTCGAAAGGGAACGACCTTGACCAAGGAAATGTTCCTCAACCATCTTTACGGCGGAATGGACGAGCCCGAACTCAAAATTATCGATGTCTTCATTTGCAAACTGCGCAAGAAGCTGTCTCTGGCCTGCGGCGGTGAAAATTACATCGAAACGGTCTGGGGCAGGGGATATGTGCTCCGGGACATGGAAGAAGAAGCCGGACCGACCGCGCAAGTCGCCTAACCCGCGTAGTTCTCAATACCCAAAATATCTGCTTGTCAGAATAACATGGCGGAGCCTCTCGGCTCTGCCATTTTTACGTGGCGGTATCGAGATACCAGCGGTCCGACCCTTGCAGGCCGAGCGCCGTAAGCTTGTCGGAATAATAGGCGCCCGTGTCGATACCGATGCGCGTACCGGTTTCGAGGACGTCGTCGTTTATCGTATGGCCGTAAACGATGACCTTTTCATAGGCTTCCGCGGTCGACAGGAATTCTTCCCTGATCCAGCGCAGGTCCTTTTGCCGCTGTTCGGCAAGCGGGACGCCCGGGCGGACGCCAGCGTGGACAAACGCATAATCGCCGATAACGATCTGATCTTCAAAACTGGCGACGAAATCAACGTGGTTTTGCGGGAATAGCTGCGGGATCCGCTCCGCCAACTGCGGCATATCGAGTTCAATATATTCCTTCATCGTGATGTCATAGCTCAGGATGGTTTCGCGTCCGCCAATGCGGTTGAAAAACCGGACGGATTTTTCGTCGCCGGTGGCAGCGGCCAGATAGACCTCTTCATGATTGCCCATCAGGAAGCGGACATTGCCTCTTTCCGCCTTGAGTCTCATCGCCGTATCCAGCACCCCGGCGCTGTCCGGACCACGATCAATCAGATCACCGAGAAAGATGATTTCGCTCTTCGCCTGACCCCGGTCATGATCATCCTTGAAGATATTGTCGAGCAGCGCCTGCAACAGATCATTGCGGCCGTGCACATCGCCGATCGCGTAGACGCGGCGCCCTTCCGGGATCGTCGCGCTATCAATAGGCCTGGCGGGCTTTTGTCGGCGTAGAAGACGTTTGAGCATGATGCCTAACATTGTGTCTGGAGAACGGGCGATTCAAGGGTGACGTGGAAATTTATCCCGCCGCGTCTCTATAGACATATAATCATCTTAATGGCTGCTGAAAATTTCAGTTTTCCGCAGTGAAACTCAGTCCGGCTTTGTCTTCCAGGCGCTTGATCAGCTTTTCACCCATCAGCGCACCGGCAGTCCAGACACCGCCGCCCTGGCTGATCTTGTCCTGGGCCAAACAAAGTGCCGATTCCGCGATCATCTTGGAGGTCGATCCATAGCCGGGATCCTTGTCGCCCTTCACGCTCAGGCTGGCGCTTTCGCCGGCTTCAGTTTCGCCAATGAAAACAACGTCATAATAGCCATTCTCACGCTGTTCCTTGGTCGGGCCTTCGCCTGGCTTCGGAGTGTTATCGCCGCCGAACGGATTGGCCTTGGCCATCATTTCGGCGGCTTGTTTGCCAAGGTCGCCCGGGCTGGTCACAACCATTTCATCATATTTGAACTCTTTCCCGTAAGGAAAATCGAGCAGAAAGTTGGTCCGGTGGACATTTTTCGTGTTGATCGGTGCCATGACGAACGGAGCGACCCAGCTGTCGATCGTCTTGTCATATTTCGGGATCAGCATATTCGGCTGATCGGGCCCCTTGAAGCCGGGTGTGAGACCAAAGCTGCTGCCCAGGATCTTTACAAGAGACGGGTTTTTGGCCAGCGCTTTCATGGTGGCACCGAGGCTTGCTGCGGTACCGCCGGAGACTGCACCCTCCATCGCGCGCACCCGGCCGCGGATCCGGCTAGCCGGCTTGCCGAATTTTTTCTGCATATGCTGCTGCAGCATCAAAACCCCGAGGTCGAAAGGGATTGAGTCAAATCCGCAGGAAAAACAGATCTGTGCACCGGATTCTTCAGCAGCCGTATGATGTTTGTCAATCATCTCGCGCATCCATCCCGGCTCGCCGCAAAGATCCACATAATGCGTCCCGTGCTTCACACAGGCCGCGACAACTTCATCACCATATAATTGATACGGACCAACCGTCGTCAGCACCACCTTGGTCCGGCTTGCCATCATGTCGATCGATGCGGGATCATCGGAATCAGCAACTACCAGCGGCGTATCCTCCGGCGCGCCGATCAGATCGCGAACCTCTTGCAGTTTTTCGAGACTGCGTCCGGCCATCGCCCATTTGGCCGCATTTTTGGCGCCGCCATATTGCTGGACCATATATTCCGCTACCAGACGTCCGGTATAGCCGGTTGAACCATAGATGATGACGTCAAACTCAGGTGCTTCAGACATTGCGGGGCTCCTAGATTATATTTTGCGCCATTTATGGCCTACAGTTTTGGCAGAGTCACACCTTTTTGCCGCATATATTTCCCGGCCCGGTCGGCATAGCTCGTTTCGCAGGGCTCGTTGCCCTTCAGGAACAGAAACTGGCAGGCACCTTCATTGGCATAGACTTTCGCGGGGAGGGGGCTGGTATTGGAAAATTCCAAGGTGACATGGCCCTCCCATTCGGGTTCGAGCGGCGTGACATTGACGATGATTCCACAGCGGGCATAGGTCGATTTGCCAAGGCAGATCACCAGGACATCGCGGGGAATCCGGAAATATTCAACGGTGCGAGCCAGCGCGAAACTGTTCGGCGGAATGATGCAACAGTCGGTTTTGCGATCGACGAAGCTATTCTCAGCGAAATTCTTGGGATCGACGATGGCGTTGTCGACATTGGTGAAGATCTTGAATTCATCAGAGACCCGGGCGTCATAGCCATAGGAAGAAAGGCCATAGCTGATGCATCCTTCCCGTTTCTGGCCCTCGACAAAAGGCTCAATCATACCGGAGCGTTGCGCCTCATCGCGGATCCATCGGTCTGACAAAATGCTCATATCGTTTTCCTGCTGGTAATCATGGCCGCACTACGTTCCAGTTTATCGGGCCGTCAACCCCGCTGATACGGCGCATGTCGGAAGCCCGCCACATCACCCAGGGTTTGGTGGCATAGTCGGGCGGAAAAAAATTCTCTTCGAGCCAGAATGTCCGGTCGATCCCGCTGCTGATATTGTAGAGTTCTTCGAACTCGCGCGAGACTTCGATGATCGCAGGCTTGCCGCTATGGGATTCGATCTGGTTGAGAAACGTGTTCAGTTCGCTGAGCACCAGAGCGCGACCGGGCCGGTCTCCGCAGTCGTTGTCAAAGCTCAGTCGAACCGCCGGTGGCAGCATGTTTTCGCCACGCGGGACAGTGGTGACGAAGATTGTCGCCTGATCGGTCGCCAGGCGACAGAGCGAATATTCATGGAACGCGCCGTAGCGAATCCCGGCCTCGCGAGCCCCCTTCATGTTCTCGGCGAAATTCCGGTCCCGCAGGTCGGCTCCGGCCGTTGCCCTGATATAGGCGAAATCGACCCCGGTCGCGCCCGCGACATGCCAAGTAATCTTGCCATGGCTTTGATCCACCGAAATGCCCTGTACTGGATATTGATCGCGAGCGGGTGCCCAGGTGACCGCGATATTGCGCAGAATGAAAGCGATCACCAGCAGCACCACGATGATCGTGGCAAAACTCAACAGTGTTTTTCTTATGGTACGATTAGCCACCCTGATTCCCTGATACGCAGCGGAAAAGACTCAATTTTTGATATGCAGAACGCAGATTAATGTGAAGAGGCGTCGAGCGGTCTTGAAATCAACCTCGATCTTTCCCTCCAGCCGTTCGACCAGCAGTTCAGCCCCCTGATCATGGACTCCGCGTCGGGCCATATCAATGGTTTCAATTTCTGCGGCGCTGGCCTTCCGGATTGCCTGATAATAGCTGTCGCAGATCGCGAAATAGTCGCGGATCGGTCGCCGAAACCGGCCAAGCGCGAGAATTAGTGTCTCTAATGGCTCGCCATTTTCGCGGCCGATCGAAATCACCAGGCGGCCTTCCTGAACACTAAGCTGAAGCTGGTAGGGCCCGGCGTAGCCATCGGCATGTTGCTTCAGCGGCTTGAAATGGTTTTCTTCGATCAGATCAAAGATCGCGATGCGCCGTTCCTGCTCGATATCGGCGTTACGCCACAATATCGTGGCCTCGTCGAGTTCGACGGATATGATGCGCGGATCAGACATTCCGCCCTGTTGCCGCAGCGCCGAGCTCAGGACAAGGGTTTTTGCAGCACAGACCGCGACAGATATTTTTCCACAGGACTGTCCCCGACAGTTTCCGGATTTTGGCAGCGGCCCCTTGCCCAGAATCGATTCAGCGTCGATGAAGAAGCATGGTCGAATTGATGCGTTTCGAGAATGATGAGAATGAAGGTCAGCGCCTGCCGCGCAATGTCGAGGCGGAGGCGACTTTCCTTGGCGCACTGCTGATCGACAACCGGGTTGCGGAAGATGTGCAGATTCGGCTGCGGCCAGAGCATTTTTACGAGCCGCTGCATGGTAGGATTTACGAGCAGGCGCTGAAATTGCTCGACAAGAATATGGTTGTCACGCCGGTGACGCTGAAGCCCTATTTCGAGTCGGACGAAGCGATGCGGGCGCTGGGCGGACCATCCTATCTTGCAAAACTGACCGGGGATGGTGCCGGTTTGATCGGTGCCCGTGACTTTGCCAATCAGATATATGATCTGGCGTTGCTGCGGGAATTGGTCAGTGTGGGGCGGACATTGGTCGAAAGCGCGTTGGACACCAGCGAGACCGTGGATCCGAAAGAGCAGATCGAAGAAGCGGAAACGGCACTGTACCGCGTGTCCGAAGGCGAAGCGCAGGAAGGTGGTGTGCGATCGTTCCTGCAGGCATCGACCGAGGCGCTGAACAATGTCGAGCGCGCGTTTAACAGCGGTGGCAAGGTGTCCGGCATCACGACCGGCCTGACCGACGTCAACGCCAAAATGGGCGGCCTGCACAAAAGCGATTTGCTGATCCTTGCCGGACGTCCGGGCATGGGCAAGACATCGCTGGCGACCAACATTGCTTTCAACGCTGCCAATCGGTTCCGCCGAGATATGGAAGATGGTATCGCCCCAGAGGATTCTCTCGGTGCGAGAACGGCTTTTTTCAGTCTTGAAATGTCGGCGGATCAGCTCGCAACGAGAATTTTGTCCGAGCAGGCGGAAATCAGCTCGGAAAAACTGAGGATGGGATCGATCAGCCGGGACGAAATGCACCGGCTTGCCATGGCATCGCGCGAATTGCAGGACTTACCCTTGTTTATCGACGATACGCCGGCACTTACGATTGCCGCATTGCGGACCCGGGCCAGACGGCTGCAGCGGCGGCAGGGCATTGGCCTGATCGTGGTTGACTATCTCCAGCTGTTGCAGGGCTCGGGCCGCGCAAACGACAACCGGGTCAATGAAATTTCCGAGATCAGTCGTGGGTTGAAGACCCTTGCGAAAGAACTGCAAGTGCCGGTGATGGCGCTATCGCAGCTGAGCCGTGCGGTGGAAAGTCGTGAAGACAAACGTCCGCAACTGTCCGATTTGCGCGAGTCCGGTTCGATCGAGCAGGATGCTGATATCGTGATGTTCATTTTCCGTGAGGAATATTATCATCTCGCGATCAAGCCCGACCAGCCCGACGGCAATTCAACGCCGGAGCAGATTGCCAAATATTCTGCATGGGAAACCGATCACCAGAGCAAGGTGAACAAGGCGACCGTGATTGTCGCCAAGAACCGGCAGGGCTCGACCGGCAATATCAACCTCAGCTTCCTGAGCGAATTTACCAAATTTGGTGATCTGGCCTATGGCGACGGTCCGGAGGAATATTAGACCGGGTCCGTCGCAAGAAACCGCGACGCTATCCATTGCCGCCGCGGATTTTCTACTCACTTAAATTTTATGCGGTCGGCAAGCAATGGCCGGTCAGAAAATCGGGTCATTCGCTCCATTATCATCCGCATCCGGCAATGCTGTCACATCTTCGTGAATCCCGCATTCAGACTTGTCCCATCCGCGCCAGCGTCCAGCGCGGGGATCTTCGCCGGGTAGGACCTTGGATGTGCAGGGCGCGCAGCCGACCGACAGATATCCTTCTGCTTCCAGGGGATGGCGCGGCAGATCATGTTTCTCGAAATAGGCTTCCAGATCGTCCTTGATCCAGTCGCCCAGCGGATTGATTTTCAGCCGGCCATCGTCAATCTCGAAGCGCGGTATATTGTTGCGAGTCACCGACTGGAACGCCTTGCGGCCTGAAATCCAGCTATTGAGACCGGCCTTCGCGCGGGCCAGCGGCTCGACCTTGCGGATCTCGCAGCAGCCATCCGGATCAAAAGACCAGCGCAGACCATTTTCGTCTTTCTCTGCCAGCACTTTCGGATCGGGCTCCACGACATTGCTGTTCTTGAGGCCAAGTTTCTTCACTAGAGTTTCGCGGTAGGCGAGCGTTTCCGGGAACATTTTAAGCGTATCGACAAAGGTCACCGGAATCGTCCGATCGACCTGAGCCACGAGATGCAGCAGCACCGCGCTTTCAGTACCAAAGGAGGAAACAACAGCGACTTCGCCCAGCTGACGCTCATCAAAAAGGGTTGTCAGCATGGTTGTGGTGTCGACTCCCTCAAAGCGCTGATTGAGAGCATCCGCGTCTGCCTGGGTAAAATCCGGGCGAACGTCGATTGTATCGATTTTTCTCGCTGCATCACCCATGGCGGAGTCTCCAGATCGGGGTGCGCTGGTCTGTTGTTGCTTGATAGACATGTTCGTAGCGCGTCAACGCCTCTTCCATATGTTTGGGATTGATCGGTGAGTCAGGTGCAAAAGCGTCAAAACCGCACCGCCGCATATAGGCGACCTGGTCGACCAGCACGTCGCCACTGGCACGCAATTCTCCGGTGTAGCCAGACTCGCGCAATATTTGCGCTGAAGAATAGCCGCGACCGTCACCGAACACCGGGAAGCTGACTTCAACCAGCGACAGGCGATCAAGATAGGGGAGCAACTGCCGGGCATCTTCGCCAGCTTCTATACGGACGGCTGTCGCGTTCGACTGTTCCAGAAAAGACTCCAGCGAAACCGCCGGCTCTTCATGGAGCTCGTCATCGCGCAAACGGATTGCATCAACCATATATGGCCTCCTTGAACTTTTCCATGCCAACCCGGCGATAGGTATCGATAAACCGTTCTCCATCCTCGCGTTGGTCAAGATAGAGATCGGTAACGGTTTCGATCGCGTCGATCACACCATCTTCGTCAAAGCCGGGGCCGGTTATCTTGCCAAGGCTGGCATCCTCAGCGCCGGATCCGCCGAGCAGCAGCTGGTAATTTTCCGTGCCCTTCCGATCGACACCCAAGATACCGATGTGGCCGGCGTGATGATGGCCGCAGGCATTGATGCAGCCCGATATCTTCAGCTTCAGTTCGCCCAGTTCCCGCTGGCGGCCTAGATCAGCGAAACGTTCGCTGATTTTCTGGGCCAGGGGAATCGACCGGGCATTGGCGAGGCTGCAATAATCCAGGCCGGGACAGGCGATGCTGTCGGTGATCAGATCGAGATTGGCTGGTGCCAGGCCTGCTTCGTCCAGCTTTTGCCAGATCGCGTAAAGGTCACTTTTCTTCACGTGCGGCAGAACGATATTCTGGCTGTGCGTGACACGCAGTTCGTCGAAGCTGTACTGCTCTGCCAGATCCGCCATAAGGTCGATCTGGGCCGACGTCGCATCGCCGGGAATGCCGCCACGCGGTTTCAGGCTGATGGTCGCGATCGCATAGCCAGGCTGCTTGTGCTCTGAGGTGTTCTGATCCACCCAGAGCGCAAAATCGGGATCGGAGAGATCCAGATCATCGCTGGCCTGTTTGTCAAACGGAGGGTCGGCAAAAAATTCGGTGATCCGCGCCAGTTCTTCGACTGGAGGATTGAGCCCCAGCTGTTTCATGTGGGCAAATTCTTCTTCCACCTGGCGGGTATATTCCTCTGCACCCAATTCGTGCACGAGGATCTTTATCCGTGCCTTATATTTATTATCGCGACGCCCGTAGCGGTTATAGACCCGCAGGCAGGCCTCGGCATAGCTGATCAGCTCATCCGCCGGAACAAAGCTGCGGGTTTCCGGCGCGATCATCGGCGTACGGCCCATGCCGCCACCGACGAAGAATTTTGCGCCGAGTTCACCGGCTTCATTTTTCACCAGCTGGATACCGATATCGTGCAGCCGCATCGCAGCCCGATCGGTATCGCTGGCGATAACGGCAAATTTGAATTTGCGCGGCAGATAGGAAAATTCCGGGTGAAAACTCGACCATTGCCGCAATATCTCTGCCCACGGGCGTGGATCGGCAACTTCGTCGGCGGTGGCGCCGGCGAATTGATCGGACGATATATTGCGGATACAATTGCCGCTGGTCTGGATCGCATGCATTTCCACAGTGGCCAGTTCAGCGAGAAGATCGGGCGCTTCTTCCAGCTTGATCCAATTATACTGGATATTCTGCCGGGTAGTGAAATGACCGTAATCCCGGTCATATTTGCGGGCGATATGCCCGAGCATCCGCATCTGCTTGCCATTCAGTGTGCCATAGGGAATGGCGACCCGTAGCATATAGGCGTGGAGTTGCAGATAGAGTCCGTTCATCAGCCGCAGAGGCTTGAACTGATCTTCCGTGAGATCGCCGGCAAGCCTGCGCTTAACCTGGTCGCGGAATTCTTCGACCCGCGTGTCGACCATTTTCTGGTCATATTGGTCATATTGATACATGTTAAATCACCCATTCGGCGGCGTCGGGATCGGCCGGTTTCAATGTCAGGTCGGGTCGAACGGTTGGGCCGAGCGCGCGCACCCGGTCTTTGATATGAGCCGGTCTTGGACCATCCTCTGTCTGTTCGGCGGCGATGATATAGGGAGCGTTGACGCGGCGAGCGGCCTCTTCCCGGTGGAGGATAGCTTCGCCCTGATCACCCACATCGGCCGCATCCTTGACAAAACGCGACCAGTCCAGGCCGGTCCACCAGATAACATCTCCGGTTTTCAGATCATTGCCCGTCAATATATTCATCCGACCACTCCCGCCATTTGCGCAAATTCCAAAAATTTATTTTCCGCATCGCCATATCGAGCGACGTCTCCGACGACCAGAAGCGCGGGGCTCTGGACATTTTCGCGCCGCACCATATCACCGAGGTCGGTCAGCAAAGTCCGTATCGCCCGAAAATTGTCGCGTGTCCCGTTCTCGAGCACTGCCACGGGCAGGTCAGGGGAAGCGCCGTCGGCGATCAGTTTCTCGACGATCGCTTCGGCATTGGCGACGCCCATATAGATAACCAGCGTGCGGCCTTTTCCGGCGAGGCCGGACCAGTTCTGATCGGACAGGCCTTTGCACTGGCCCGCTACGAAGGAAACGGCGCTTGCTGCATCGCGGTGGGTTAGGGGCATTCTCGCCTGAGCAGCGCAGCCGAGTGCGGCGCTGATGCCGGGAACAACTTCGACCGAAACGCCAGCAGCGATGCAATCATCCGCCTCTTCACCGCCGCGTCCGAATATGAATGGATCACCGCCCTTGAGCCTTACGACCAGATGGCCTTTTGCTGCTTCGCTAACTAGAATTCCATTGATCTGGTCTTGCGGAACGCTGTGCAAAGAGCGCTTTTTTGCCACCGAAATGCGGCGTGCAGAGGGTGAAGCCAAAGCCAGAATTTCCTGACTGACGAGGCCATCGTGGACCAGAACGTCGGCTTGTCCGAGCAGTTTGGCCGCTTTTAGGGTCAGCAGGTCCGGATCGCCGGGGCCGGCGCCGACAAGATAGACTTTGCCGGCCCGGGCGGTTCTGTTTGATGCATTTTTCATGAATTCGATATGCGCGCATCGCCCAAGATGTTCAAAACAGAAGTTTTTGGGGGCGCCTAAGCTCAGCTATTTTGCGGGCGCCGGTTCCGATTTCGCTGGTTCATTTTCATCCTTCAGGCCGACTCCAATGGAGGCCCGAGCCTGTTCGGCTTCCATCGAGACAACCGGATAGGCGCAATAATCGGCAGCATAATAGGCGCTGGGGCGATGATTGCCGGACAGGCCAATACCGCCGAATGGCGCTTGAGAAGATGCTCCGACGGTCATTTTGTTCCAGTTGACGATCCCGGCGCGGCTGTTCGCCCAATATTGGTCGTATTGCTGGGCGGTACCACCAATAAGCGCTGAAGAGAGGCCGTAGCGGGTGTTATTCGCTTCGGCGATCGCCTCTTCAAAGTCAGCGACCCGGACCACCTGCAGGATCGGGCCAAATAGTTCGATATCGGGGCGCTCTTCCAGTGCAGTCACATCAATGATCCCGGGCGTAAGAAACGGGCGACCGTCGACTGGTCTCGCCATATGCTTGATTGGTCTCCCGCCATGGCTCATCAACGCCAGAAAACTCTCGGTAAGACCATCAGCGGTTTCATTGTCGATCACAGGACCCATGAACGGGGCAGGGGAGGCAAAGGGCTCGTCGATGATCAGTCGATCGGCAATCCGTTTCACTTCCTTGATGATGCGGTCATAGATAGCATCTTTAACGATCAGGCGGCTTGCTGCGGAGCAGCGCTGGCCGGCGCTCAGAAAGGCGGATTGGACAATCAGGACGGCGGCGCTGTGGATATCGTCGGTATCCCAGGCGATGATGGGATTATTGCCGCCCATTTCCAGAGCCAGAATCTTGTCCGGGCGGTTTGCAAACTGGCGGTTCAGCGCAATGCCGGTGCGGGCGGATCCGGTGAACAGCACACCGTCCAGACCTTCGTTGGCGGTCAGCTGCTTGCCGATCTCGGGTCCGCCATGCAGGATATTGACGACCCCTTTTGGAAATCCGGCTTTGCCAAACGCATCGACGAGATACTGACCGACAGCCGGGGTCTTTTCCGACGGTTTGAAAATAATGGTATTGCCGGCAATCAGGGCTGGCACAATATGACCGTTAGGCAAATGGGCCGGGAAATTATAGGGACCGAGTACGGCGAGCACGCCATGGGGCTTGTGCCGCAGAGCTGCCCGCATATTGGAGGCGCTAGGGAGCTGGCGTTGCGGCGTTCTGTCGGCAAAGGCGTTAACCGATATATCCACTTTGTTGATGACCGATTCGACTTCGGTTCGGGATTCCCAAATCGGCTTTCCGGTCTCGCGCGAGATCAACTCTGCCAGTTCGTCGGACCGCTGGCGAATTCCGTTGGCATAGCGACGCACCGCCTCGATCCGTTTCACCAGAGCCGTTGCGGCCCAGCCCGGCCATGCTTCGCGCGCGGTCGCCACGACCGAGTCGGGATCACCGCTGCAGCCGGTCCATAATGTAGCTCCGGTGGCCGGTTCGACTGATATCAGGTCGCTCAAATTTGCCTCTGTTTTCTACGCAGGCCCGCAATGAATGGCGGGCATATGATACATCCTATACGACAGATCATAGACCAATATATATAACGGAAATAGTCCGGATAAAATTATCCGCCACTGCGAATCGGACCGAGAATGTCTTAGCCGTTTCTCAAGGCCTGGCCCATATTCCGGATATTCTCGATTTTTTTCGAGAGCGGGCTCCAGTCATCCTTGTCCGCTATGGCATTCCAGATCGACTCGACCTCGTCGATATGCATCGAGCAAGGTTCTGGTTGTTGCCAATACCTGCTGTTCGGCTTGCGGCTGCGGCCACGTTCGGCAATCAAACTGCCGAAATCGGCGAATTCCGGATCAAGTTCGTCAGGTTTCGCAAGATCATCCATTTTGCACCAGTCATGGAAAAACCGGTCAATATGCGTCGTTTTGGCTGCCAGCCCCTTTTCTGCCGCGACCACCAAATCGCGATCTTTTTCAAATCCTTCAGAAACAACGCCAAGTCGCCAGCAGAAATGTTCGGTAAATGCGGTGCCATAAGCCTTGGGAAAGGTCTCAAGAGTTTCGACCAATGGATCGCTATCGGCAATCAGCCGCAAGGCGCTGGCCAATTGCGCCAGGTTCCAGTGCAGCGCTTCCGGTTGCCGGGCAAAACAGTAGAGCCCTTCGTGGTCAAAATAGGCCGCGGTAAAAGCGGGCTCCCAATAAGGCGTGAATCGCCAGGGGCCGTAGTCGAAACTTTCGCCGGTGATATTGATATTGTCGGTATTGAGCACGCCGTGCACAAATCCGGCGGTCATATAAGCCCCGGCGAGCTTGGCCACTTCTCTGGTCGCATGGGCGAAGAGCTCTGCCGCAGGGTCGCCGCTCTGCGCACCGCCGTAATAATGGTCGAGACAATAGGCGACCAACTGGTGCATGAGCTTCTCATTCTTCTCGTATGCGATCCGCTGGAACGTGCCGATCCGGATATGACCATGGCTCAAGCGGGTCATTGCCGCTGACCTCGTTGGAGAGGGCTCGTCTCCCCGCATCGACTGCTCTCCGGTTTCCACCACCGAAAAGGTTTTCGAGCTATTGACCCCCAGTGCCTCGAGCATTTCCGTCGCGAGAATTTCGCGAACGGCTCCCTTGAGGGTGAGGCGGCCGTCGCCCGTCCGGCTCCAGCGCGTTGTCCCCGATCCTTTCGTACCGAGATCCATCAACCGCTGCTCATGGTCACGGAGCTGTGCAAACAGAAAGCCCCGGCCATCGCCGATTTCGGGATTGTAGGTGCGAAACTGGTGGCCATGGTACCGCAGGGCAAGCGGCGGATCCAGATTGTCGGCCAGCGGTTCGAATTTGCCGAAATGGTTCAGCCATTGCTCTTCGCTAAGCTCATCGAGCCCGACGCTCTGGTCCCATCGGTCGTTCCGAAAACGGAGAATATGCTTGGGGAAATCGGCTGGTGCGGCCGGGTCGCCAATTTTCTCACCTAGGGTCGTGATTTGGACATCAGGCTGATAGTCGGTCTTGCCGGGTTCGGATTGCGGTTTATATGGCATATTCCAACAGTGGCGGCTAATCGGTCGCACAGCAAGTGGGAAGACGGGACCAATCGCAACATGAGCGAAGAAAAATTATATCAGGATATTCACTGGGAATCCGATGACGGGCTGAAATTGCACGCCTTTGACTATCCTTCCGATAGCGGTCGGACACCGGTTATCTGCATTCCCGGACTGACCCGCAACGCCAGGGACTTTGAGCATCTTGGTCCCGCACTCCATGGCGGGCGGCGGATTATCATGGTGGACCTGCGCGGCCGCGGCTTGAGTGAATATGCCAAGGACAGCAGCACCTATAATCCAAAGCAATATGTTTCAGATATCATCATGCTGATGGATGAACTGGAGATACCCAAGGCGATATTCTTTGGAACATCCCTGGGCGGTATCGTCACCATGATCATGGCCAAGATGCATCCAGAACGGGTTGCAGGTGCGCTTTTGAATGATATCGGCCCCGAACTGGATCAAAAGGGACTTGACCGGATCGCCGATCATGTCGGTCAGGGACGGAGTTTTGACACATGGGCCCATGCCGGGCGGGATATCGCGGAAAATAGCGGTGACATCTTTCCGGACTTCACTCTGAAAGACTGGATTGGTTTTGCCAAGAAGGTCTACTGCATGAACAGCTCTGGCCGGATAAAGCTCGACTATGACATGAAGATTGCCGAACCGTTCGACGGCAAGGGCGGCGGCAGTGGTGCTTTGTGGAATGCTCTGGACCATATGCAAGAGACACCGACGCTTATATTGCGCGGCGCGCTGTCCGACCTGTTCAGCGAACAGGTAGCAGAAAAGATGCTGACAAAGCTCGACAAGGGCGAACTGGTCACGATACCGCGGGTTGGACATGCTCCAACCCTGGAAGAACCAGCCTCGCTTGACGCGATCAACCAATTGCTCCACCGCATCGACTGAATGAATTCAGATAGTCGAATATGAAAACCGCATGAAACCAGCCAAGATCCTGCATTTGCACAGTACGTTCAATCTGGGCGGCAAGGAAGCGCGCGCGGTCAGGCTGATGAACCACTTCGGATCAGCGGCCGACCATGTGATTTTGTCGGCACAGCCCGATCATCTGTCAGCACGGGAAGCGATAGACCCGCAGATCAATGTTGCCTTTCCAAAAGATGCGCCGTCGCTGGCCGGAAAACCGTCGCTGAAGCGCTACCGCGAGTTCGTTACTTATTTCAGGCAGTTCGATCTGATCCTGTCCTATAACTGGGGATCGATGGATGGTGTGATGGCACGAACGCTTTTTTCTCGCGTCGAAGGCCTCCCGCCCCTGATTCACCATGAGGATGGTTTTAACGAGGATGAGCATCAAAAGCTAAACTGGAAAAGAAACTGGTTCCGCAAATTCGGGCTCGGTGCTGCGTACAAGCTGGTCGTTCCGTCGGAGAATTTGGAAGTGATTGCCCGCGAGGTCTGGAAGCAGCCGGAGCAGAAGATCCAGCGAATTCCAAATGGAATTGATGTGAAGCGGTTTGAAAAGAAAGCACAGCGGGGATCTTTGCCGGGCTTTGTCCGCCGCGATGGTGAGGTGGTCGTCGGCACGGTCGCCGGCCTGCGGGCAATCAAGAATCTGCCGAGGCTGGTGAGAGCCTGCGCAGCGGCGGGTGATAATGTCCGGTTGGTAATCGTAGGCGAAGGGCCGGAAAAAAGCAGAATATTGGAGGAGGCGAAGCGGGTAGGGCTCGATGATCGGCTGCTCATGCCTGGCTTTCTTGCGGATCCGGCACGCTATATCGGCTTGTTCGACATCTTTGCACTGTCATCCGATAGCGAACAATTTCCAATTTCCCTGATCGAAGCGATGGCTGCCGGTTTGCCGGTGGCTGCAACCGATGTCGGGGACATAAAATCCATGGTATCGCAAGCCAATCAGGGATTCATCAAATCGGTTGACGACGAGAGCAAATTTTTTGAATCTCTGACGACATTGGCCCAGCATCAGCAACTGCGCGAAGATCTGGGCCAGCAGAACAGAGCCAAGGCGCAGGCGGAATATAATGAAAACAAAATGCTAAGCCGTTATCGTCTGCTATATGGCCTAGCGCTTGGCCGAGCCAATTTTGGCTCCGCCGGGTAGCGAATTTCACGCTACAGTTTTTTTCGAGCATTTTGATGCACTGCCGACTATATCGGCATTTGGGAAAGAGGAGATGTCATTGTTCAAGGGCTTAAAACCCATCCAGTATAATGGTCAGGAAGTTTGGCCGTTGATTGAGGGAGGAAAAGGCGTCGCAGCCACCAATCACGCTAGTTCGGGAGCCTGGGCAGCCGCCGGCGGCATCGGTACTGTTTCCGCAGTCAATGCGGACAGCTATGACGAGGACGGCAATGTCATCCCGCAGATTTACCATGGCCGGAAGCGTGAAGAGCGGCATCAGGAGCTGATCCAATATGCGATCGACGGTGCCGTTGCTCAGGTGACGCAAGCCCATGAAATCGCCGGTGGCAAGGGTGCGATAAATATCAACGTCCTGTGGGAAATGGGCGGCGCGCAGCAGGTTCTGGAAGGCGTGCTGGAACAAACCAAAGGCATGGTTGCCGGTGTGACCTGCGGCGCGGGCATGCCTTACAAATTGTCCGAAATTGCGCAGAAATATGGCGTGAACTATCTGCCGATTATCAGTTCCGCTCGCGCCTTTCGCGCGCTGTGGAAGCGTGCTTATCACAAGGTTCCGGATCTGATGGCAGCAGTTGTCTATGAAGATCCGTGGCTGGCAGGCGGGCATAACGGCCTGTCCAATGCAGAAGATCCGAAAAAGCCGGAAGATCCCTATCCCCGGGTCAAGGCGCTGCGTGAGACGATGCGCGGCGAAGGCATCGCCGACAGCGTGCCGATTGTCATGGCCGGTGGCGTCTGGCACTTGCGCGACTGGCAGGACTGGATCGACAGCGAGGAACTCGGGCAGATAGCGTTCCAGTTTGGCACCAGACCGTTGCTGACCAAGGAAAGCCCGATTCCGGAAAGCTGGAAGAGCGAGCTGACCAAGATCAAGGAAGGCGACATATTGCTGCACAAATTCTCGCCGACCGGTTTCTACAGTTCTGCGGTCCGCAACGAGTTTCTGCGCAGCCTGGAATCGCGGTCCGAGCGGCAGATTCCCTATTCGACCGAGAAGGCCGGTGAGCATACCCACCAGCTGGACGTCGGGATCAAGGGCAAGAATTACTGGGTTACCCGCAATGACCTGCTGCGCGCGCGCGAATGGGATGGCCTGGGATTTACCATGGCGATGAAAACTCCGGACAATACGCTGGTATTCACTACGCCTGAAGAGTCGAAGGTGATCCGCAAGGATCAGGCCGATTGCATGGGCTGTCTGTCGCATTGCGGTTTTTCGGCCTGGAAGGATCACGATAACAACAGCACCGGGCGGCTCGCCGACCCGCGCAGTTTCTGCATCCAGAAGAGCCTGCAGGAAATCGTCCATGGCGCACCGGTCGAGGAACATCTGATGTTTGCCGGTCATGGCGCCTATAATTTCGGGACCGATCCCTTTTATTCCAACGGGTTTGTGCCGACGGTAAAGCAACTGGTTGACCGGATATTGACGGGCTACTGATTTGGAAATTCGCCTCGACGATCTGAGCAGTCAGCAGGTCCAGGACTTGCTGGCTGCGCATCTGGCAGGCATGCAGGAAAACTCGCCGCCGGACAGCGTTTATGCGCTGGATCTCTCGGGCTTAAAAGTGCCCAGCGTTTCGGTGTGGACCGCACGGGATGGCGACCGATTGATGGGCGTTGGCGCTCTCAAACAGCTTTCTCCGTCCGCAGGCGAGATCAAGTCGATGCGCACCGATCCGCGGCATTTGCGGAAAGGGGTCGGCCAGGCGATATTGAACCACATCATCGGTGTAGCGCAGCAACGCGGCTATCGGCGGCTGAGTCTGGAGACGGGCTCAGGCCCGGAATTTGAGGCGGCGCTTCGCCTGTATCGCAAGCGCGGATTTGAAAACGGCGAACCGTTCGGCGACTATGTGGCGAGCGCCTTCAACCAGTTTCTACATTTGAATCTTTGAAAGCAAGCGAGCCTCCCCGTTCAAAGGGGAAGACTCCGCTTTCCTAGTCCAGATCCCATGCCCGCTCGCCATGGTTGGAAATATCCAGGCCATCGCGCTCGTCATCCTCGCTAACGCGCATTGGCAGGATGAAGCTGATTCCCAAACCAAGAATTGCCGTGGCGATCGCTGACCAGATTGCAACCGCGCCGACGCCGATCAGCTGGGCCACAAACTGGCTGCCAAAATCCATGCCCTCGGCATGCCCGACGCCCCCAAAGCCCGACCCGATAAAGAGCGCAAGCAGCAGACTGCCCAATATCCCGCCCACGCCGTGAACCGCGAACACATCAAGGCTGTCATCGATCTTGAAGCCATTTTTCACAAGGCCGACGGCCATGAAGCAAACGATCGCAGCTGCCGTGCCGATAAGGATTGATGCACCGGGTCCGACAAAGCCAGCCGCCGGGGTGATTGTCGCGAGTCCGGCAATCGCACCGGTTGCGACCCCGACAGCGGTTGGCTTGCCGACCTTGAACTTCTCGATCAATATCCAGACCAACGCCGCCATCGACGCCGCGATATGCGTATTTATAATCGCAGCCGCGGCATCATCCGTAGCGTTCAGGGCGGAGCCGCCGTTGAAACCGAACCAGCCGACCCAGAGCATCGCAGCGCCAGCGACGGTTAGGGCAGGGCTATGGGGAAGCATCAGCGTTTTGGGCCAGCCCATCCGCTTTCCGAGCATGATCGCGACCACGAGGGCAGACACGCCGGCTGTTGTGTGCACCACAATGCCGCCGGCAAAATCGAGAACGCCGAGATTGCTGAGCCAGCCGCCACCCCAGACCCAGTGAGCCACTGGTGCATAGACGACGAGCGACCACAAGGCGCAAAAGGCGACAACCCAGCCGAAGCGTGCTCGCTCGACCCAGGCACCGATCATCAGTGCCGGCGTAATCACCGCAAATGTCATCTGGAACATCGCAAAGGCCGATTCAGGGACGAAAGTGCCCTGGCGGACATTGCCCAGATTATTTAGCATCCAGTTCATCCCGCTGCCAAGAAAACCGTTGGTTACTCCGCCGAAAGCCAGCGTATAGCCGACCACGATCCACAGAACCGAACAGATGCCGACCACGGCCATACACTGTATCAAAACCGACAAAAAATTCTTGGCGCGGACGAGTCCGCCATAGAACAGGGCAAGGCCTGGCAACGTCATCAGCAGGACCAGAGCGCTGGATGTCAAAATCCAGGCGGTATCGCCGCTATTGGCGACGTCGGCGATGGCGGGATCAAGTGTCTGCTGTGCGCTGAGCGGTGAAATCGACCAGCTTGCCGCCAACAGCAAGCCTATGGATTTGATTGCAAATTTCATGATGCCCCCCCAGCATTATCTTTATTACGATTGTTCGGTTCTAATAATCAGAATGCGTGAAAGGTCCAGTCGAGAACTTTAACCGCTCAACGGAAAACTTATACCCAGCCGTCGAGCACCTGATCCGGCGGGCGATGGCCGTCCGCCCACACCCGAATATTTGTGATGACGCGTTCGCCCGCGGCTTCTCGCCCTTCAAAAGTCGCACTCCCCATGTGCGGGAGCAACACAGTGTTTTTGAGGTTGAGGAATCGAGGGTCAATATCGGGTTCGTTCCGGTAAACATCCAAACCGGCGCCGCCGATTTTTTCGCTTTGCAAAGCTTCGATCAAGGCATTTTCGTCGATCAGATCGCCGCGTGCTGTGTTGATTAAATATGTAGAGGGCTTCATCTGGCCAATCCTCTCCGCATTTATCATTTCATGGGTTTCGTCGGTATGGGGGCAGTGCAGGGTGATGATGTCGCATTCGCGGATTAATTCGTCGAGCTCTGCCAGAAAACTCGCACGCAGGGATTCTTCGACCGCTGGCGGCAATTGGCGACGGTTGTGGTAGAAAATCGACATGCCAAAGCCGGAGGCTCGCCGAGCCACAGCCTGACCAATCCGGCCCATGCCGATGATGCCGAGTTTTTTTCCGCCGATACAGTGGCCGAGCATGCCGGATGGTTTCCATCCCTCCCACTGTCCGGAACGGATCAGCTTCTCGCCTTCCGAAAGACGGCGCGGAGTGGACAATATGAGGGCCATGGTCATGTCTGCCGTGTCTTCGGTAAAAACTCCTGGCGTGTTGGTAACGAGAATCTTTTTGGCTCGCGCAGCGGCGAGATTGATATGATCGACACCGGCCCCAAAGCTGGCAATCAGACGAAGGCGATCTGGCGCATTTTCAATCATTTCCGCGTCGATATGATCCGTTACCGTTGGCACCAGAACGTCACAGTCGGCCATGGCGGCGATCAGTTCGTCGCGGGAAAACGGAGTGTCGGCATAATTGGGGACTGCATCGAACAATTCGCACATGCGATGGTGGTTGGAGTCCGCCAATTCGCGGGTGATGATGACACGGGGTTTCGCGGGGGCTGATGAGTCTGGCATAGACCTAGTGCTATGCCCGAAATTTGCAGCAGGTCAAGCAGGCGGCTCTTGAAGCACGCGCAGCTTTCGGGCTATGCATTTCGTCTATCGGGGAACGAGTAACCAATCACCATGCGTATTCTGGCTTTCATGATCATCACGGTTTCGGGTTTGATCCTGCCATCGGCTGCCGTAGCTCAGCAAGAGCCGCCATATTGGGCATCTATCGACGAACCTGAAGCGCGCATGCGCACCGGTCCCAGCACTGAATATCCGACGATGTGGATCTACAAACGCGAGAAACTGCCTTTGAAGATTCTGGCTCGTTATAAGTCGTGGCGAAAAGTCGAGGATCATGAAGGCACTCAGGGCTGGATGCATGCACGACTGCTCAGCGCCTCAAGAACCGGACTGGTGCTGGCGACCAGCGAAAAGCCGGTCGCCATGCGCGCATTGCCGCAAGCCAACGCCAAGATCGTCTGGCGCGCAGAGCCGGGCGTCGTCGGCAGCCTCAGCCTTTGTGACAAAGGCTGGTGCCTGTTCGACGTGACCGGTCGAAAGGGTTATATCAACTTTGACGACGTCTGGGGTGACGAACCGCTGAAATAGATCAGTCGATCAGTTCCAGCGCCACTGCTGTGGCTTCGCCACCACCAATGCACAGTGCGGCTACGCCTTTTTTCAGTCCGCGCTTTTTCAAAGCTGCGATCAGTGTCACCATGATCCGGGCACCGCTGGCTCCAATCGGGTGACCCAAAGCGGTCGCGCCGCCGTTCACGTTCAGCTTGTCGCGGCTGATGCCAATATCCTGCATGGCGAACATCGCAACGCAGGCAAAGGCTTCGTTCACTTCCCACAGATCCACATCGGCGACCGACCAGCCGGCCTTGTCGAGAACTTTCTGAATCGCGGCAACAGGCGCAGTCGTGAATTTCGAAGGTGCGTGGGCATGGGCGGCATGAGCGACAATCCGCGCGACTGGTGTCAGGCCTTTTGATTCCGCTATGCTGGCTCGCGTCAGAACCATTGCCGCAGCGCCATCTGAAATGGATGAAGCATTGGCAGCCGTGATCGTGCCATCTTTGGCAAAGGCCGGACGCAATTGCGGAATTTTGTCTGGGTTGCCCTTTAGCGGCTGTTCGTCCTTGTCAACGGTGACGTCGCCCTTGCGGGTTTTGACCTGCACCGCAACAACTTCATCGTCAAAGGCATCGCCTTCCACGGCTGCCTTCGCGCGGGCGAGAGATTCGATCGAATAATCATCCTGCGCTTCGCGGGTCAGTTGATATTCGCCGACGGTTTCTTCTGCAAAGCTGCCCATCGCTCTACCCGGTTCATAGGCATCTTCCAGACCGTCAAGAAACATGTGATCCTTGGCTTCGGTATGGCCGAGGCGGGCGCCACTGCGCATCTTGGGCAGCAGATAAGGCGCATTGGTCATGCTTTCCATGCCCCCCGCAACAATCATGTCGATCGAACCCGCGGCGAGGGCTTCCGCGCCCATGATCGCAGCCTGCATGCCGGAGCCGCACATCTTGTTCACTGTTGTCGCTTCGACCGATTGCGGCAGGCCGGCAAAAATTGCTGCCTGACGGGCAGGGGCCTGGCCCTGACCTGCCGACAAGACGTTGCCCATATAGATGCGCTCAACATCCGCTCCATCGACGCCGGCGCGTTCCACCGCAGCCTTGACCGCGACCGCTCCGAGATCGGAAGCGCTGACCTCGCCAAGCGCCCCCTGCATGCCACCCATTGGGGTGCGGGCATAAGAAAGAATGACGACTGGATCGGAATTGGACATATGTGGGCCTTTCTGGGTTTTTCTGCGCTGCTGCAAAGCAAGCGCGAATCTTGCAAAGGACATAGGCGTGAGCCCGGGATTTTTCAATTGCAGCATTGAATGGCACCGCCACTCGTGCCAGTCGGTCGCATAATTGTTGTTGGAGCACCGCTTGCCCGTTTTGTTCTTGCCCTTGTTCGGTAGTTTGCTCGGCTTGATCATCGGGAGTTTTCTGGCGACATTGGCCCTCCGGTGGCCGGAGGAGCGATCTGCAATCGGCGGTCGCTCTATGTGTGATAGCTGCGGGCATCAGCTGCACCCTTGGGAGCTAATTCCCGTGGTCAGCTATATTCTTCAATCCGGGAAATGTCGCGAATGTGGCGCGCAGATCGCCCCAGATCATCTGGCAATTGAGCTTTCCGCAGGATTGATCGGTGGCCTGGCACTCTTTGTCGCACCGGGTATGGAAGGCCTTGTTGGCGCGATATTTGGCTGGTTGCTTCTGACTCTGGCGGCGCTGGACGTGAAGCATCACTGGCTGCCCGACCAATTGACCGCGATATTGGCGATAACCGGAATAATGGCGAGTATCGTCGCGGCATATCCAGTTTTGCAGGACCGGTTGGTTGGCGGTTTGGCGGGCTACGCATCACTGGCGCTCATCGCCGCGATATATAAGCGCATAAGGCAGCGAGAGGGGCTGGGCGGCGGCGACCCCAAGATGCTCGGTGCCATCGGGTGCTGGCTGGGCTGGCAGATGCTGCCGCTCGTGCTCCTGGGCGCAAGTGCCGTCGGGATTATGGTCGTTATATCATGGCAGCTTCGCGGGGAAGCAGTCACCGCTCGGAGCATGCTTCCGCTCGGCAGTTTGATGGCGATCGCTGCTTTTCCGATTTGGCTGTGTCAATCGGCTGCCGGTGCTTTGTTTTACTGAATTTCGGTAGCTCAACGTCCGATGACAAAAAGCCGTTGCCAGCGCAAAGCCTCTTCGCTAACAGAGCGTCGATTTCGCTGACCGCTAGTCGGAGCAGCTTGATAGCCCCTGTGGTGGAATTGGTAGACGCGCTGCACTCAAAATGCAGTTCCGCAAGGAGTGCCCGTTCGAGTCGGGCCAGGGGCACCACTTTCCAGAAATTTAACTATTTGTGACTTAGTTGCAACGGAATCGCGGCTGTGGCCAATATTGCGCGGTAACGGCGGGTTTTCCGGCTTTATGGGCTGGACTATTCCCACCGTTTATACGAATGCCCGCCCATTGGTCCGCCGTCTTTGTTTAGATGGCTTTGTCCATGTCATTTTAGACCCGCGAATGAACGCCGGGCGCAGGAGATATTCATGAAAATCGCAAAGTTTTTGACCGCAACTGCCTTGACCAGTGTCATCGCAGCTTCCCCCGCTTATGCGCAAGATATGCAGAGCGAGGAAACGATCGATGATAATGTTATCGTCGTCACCGCTTCCAAGCGCGAAACCACATTGCAGGAAACCCCGATTTCGGTATCGGTTACCAGCGGCCAAACGCTCGAAGACGCGCAAATCCGTGACGTACTGGATCTCCAGACGGTCACACCCTCGCTGCGTGTCAGCCAGCTCCAGACCTCTTCGGCATCAACTTTCATTATTCGCGGCTTCGGTAACGGCGACAACAATTTCGGCATCGAGCCGTCCGTTGGCGTGTTTATCGACGGCGTGTTCCGTTCGCGATCGGCTGCTGCTCTCGCCGATCTTCCCAACGTTCAGCGTATTGAGGTGCTCAATGGCCCGCAATCGACACTGTTCGGCAAAAACGCTTCTGCTGGCGTGATTTCGGTTGTTACCCGTCCACCGCAATTTGAATTCGGCGGATCGGTTGAAGCCGTTTACGGCAACTATAATAATGTCGTTCTCAAGGGCGATATCACGGGACCATTGACCGAGAATATCGCCTTTTCGATCGACGGCAGCTACAATCGCCGCGATGGTTACGCCAACATCGTCAATTTGGACGAAGAGCAGAACAACCGCAACCGCTGGGCGGCTCGCGGTCAGCTTTTGTTCGAGCCCACATCGGATCTGACGATTCGTGCGATTGGCGATTTTTCCCGGATTGACGAGATCTGTTGTCAGGTGACGACAGTGGTCGCTGGGCCGAGCGCTGGAGCCATACAGCTGCTGGGCGGTCAATTCTCGACTGATCGTTTCAGCTATGATGCCTATCTTAATCAGGTTCCGATCAACAAAGTTGATAATTACGGCGGCTCGATCCAGGTCGACTATGACGCAGGTCCGCTTTCGTTTACCTCGATTTCATCTTACCGCGAGCTGAAGAATCTGTTCGTTTCGGACATTGACTACAGCAGTCTCGATATCGCGAACGAAACGCGCAATCAGAAGGTGAAGACGCTCACACAAGAATTCCGGGTAGCCTCGGATTTTGACGGTCCGATCAACTTCTTGCTCGGCGGCTATTATTTCGACGAAAGTATTTCGCAGGCCAGCCAGATCGAAAACGGCAGCCAGATCCGTGACTTTTTCGAAGTTCTGGCTGGCGGAAACCCGGCCGATATTATCGCGGGCAATCCAAGCGTATTCAATGGCGTGGAAGCCGGTCTTGGTCTTCCTCAGGAATCCATTTTCCGTACACCGCTGCTGACTTCCGAGCAGTTCTCGATGGACAATACGTCCTATTCGATCTTCGGTACGGTCGATTTTGAACCGATTGATGGTCTCGTCTTTACCGGTGGGTTCAACTACACCGATGACAAGAAGGACTTCGCACTCGCGCAGCAAAGCTTCGATCCGCTGGGTCAAATCAACCTGATAGATGCATTCATTGTAGGCGCAACCGGCGGGGCTGTAACGACACGGGATCAATTCCAGGCGCTACCGGCGGCTAACCAGGCGGCTCTGCTCGCTGCGGCCCAGTCATCGGCGAACCCGCTGCTCGGCTTGGCGGCTTTCCAGTTCCAGCCACCGTTCCTGACCATCCCGAACGCTGTCGAAGACGGCAAGACCCGCGATGACAAGTTCACCTATCTGCTCCGAGCAGCCTATTCGATCTCGGACGAAGTCAATGTCTATGGTAGCTATGCTACCGGATTCAAAGCCAGCTCGGTCAACCTGTCACGCGATAGCCGGCCTTCCAACACCGACTATATCGCTGGCCCGGGTGGATCCATTTTTGCAGCGCCGTCGTCGCCAATCCTTGACGCCGGTCTCGCTGTGCCGAACCTGAGGAGCGGTTCGCGCTTTGCAGGGCCAGAGAATGCGACTGTCTATGAAGTTGGTATCAAAGGCCAGTGGGAAGGCTTCGGCTTCAACCTCGCCCTGTTCGACCAGACTATCAAGGGCTTCCAGAGCCTTTCCTTCACCGGCACCGGATTTGCGCTTCAAAATGCGGGTCAGCAATCGGTCAAGGGGTTCGAGTTCGACAGCACCATCAGCCCGACTGAAGGATTGGTTTTCACCTTTGCGATGACCTATCTCGATCCGAAATATGACAGCTTCCCGGGCAGTGTATTGGGTGACTTGACCGGCGCGACGCCAGGCGGCATCCCTGAGGTGGCGATTTCTACTTCCGCAACCTACTCGCACGAATTTGGCGCGAGCGGGAATGTGCTGGTGACGCGAATTGACTACAGCCATGAAAGCAACACGCCGATTAACAACGGCTTGCCGACTTTCAACGCGCAGTTGGGGAATAGCCAGATTTTCAATCGTGAGGTTAATCTCGTCAACGGTTCGATGACCCTCAAGCTTGAAAACGGTCTGGAAGTGGGAGGCTATGTTCGCAACCTTCTAAACGACCAGTTCCTGACGACCGTTTTCGACGGCGTTGCCCAAGCCGGAACCGTCTCGGGATACCCAAGTGCGCCGCGCACCTACGGAGCCGTCGTTCGCTTTAAATTCTAGCGTTGAACGAATATTACAAGATGTGGCCCTGCCAGGAAACTGGCAGGGCTTTTTTGTATCTAATATGCATCAAATAACCGTCTTGCGATGCAAAAATGTAATGCCGACATGCAGTTTTTCAATTTCCGTCTGGACTTAATCGAACGATTAGTTGAATATCTGGCTAACGGGGGGATGAGCAAAAGCATCACTCTCCGTGAAAAATGGGATTTGGGAGAGAGAAATGCGTAAATCGCTATTGTTAGCCGCTACAGCTGTATCTGCACTGTCCGTACCTGCTCTTGCGCAGGAACAAGAAGACGGGCTTCTTGATGACAATGTCATTATCGTTACCGCACAACGCCAGGCGCAAAGCGCCCAGGATGTTCCGATCGCTGTTTCAGCGTTTTCGGGCGAGGCGTTGGAGGCTCAGCAGATCGAGAACAGCTCTGATCTCCAGCTTACTCTGCCGAATATCACATTCACAAAAACCAATTTTACCAGTTCAAGCTTTACCATTCGCGGCATCGGCGATCTATGCGTCGGTGTTTCGTGCGATCAGGCCACTGCCATTCACTTGAACGATCAGCCATTATTTTCGACCCGCTTGTTTGAAACAGAGTTTTTTGATCTGGAACGGGTTGAAGTTCTGCGTGGTCCGCAGGGCACCCTGTTCGGTCGAAATGCGACTGCCGGTGTGGTCAATGTCGTCACGGCTAAACCGAGACTGGGCCAGTTCCAGGCTTCCGGCGATGCCGAATATGGCAATTATAACGCGATGAAAGTCAAGGGCATGGTTAACATCCCCATCGGCGATACATTGGCATTCCGGGGCTCCGGTATCTACGTCAAACGAGACGGCTATACCACCAACCTCAACGGCGGGCCGGATCTCGATGATCGTGAACTCTATTCCGTGCGCGGCGCGCTCCGTTTCGAACCCACTCCGGATACTACGATTGATCTATATGCTTCCTATTTCAGGGAAGATGACAACCGCATGCGGATCCAGAAACAATATTGTCAGCGAGATCCGACCGGCATCTTGGGATGTTTGAACAACCGCCGCGATGCGGAGTCATTCAATGCCAACTCGACGTTTACTGCGGCTTTGTCTTCGCGCGAATTCCTCGCCATTCGAGGAATCCCGACGGCCTTTGCGCTTGGCAGCCTTTACGGCCCTGACCAATATTCGGGCGTTTCCATTCCCGCTGATTCCAGAACGGTTAATACGGCTTTCACTCCCCAGTATTTTACTAGCGAATTGACGTTTCAAGGCAAGATCGATCATGACTTTGGGCCGATCAGCGCGCAGCTTTCCGGTACCTACCAGAAGGTAAAACTGGATTCCCGACAGGATTATAACAACAATATTGGCCGTCGGGACCTCTACGCGCCGGCGCTGAATACGCTTGCCGCCGCCGCAGCCGGCCTAGTCCCCGGACTCCCTGCCGCCTATTTCGCTCCTATCGCAGCGGCGATCATTCCCAATGGCCCGAATGGCGTTTTGTGTACGTCCGAGTCGGACATGATCGGCCTCGGTTCGTTTGGGGGGAACAGCAATTGTGCGACAACCCCGTTACAATATGACCGGTCAAACCAGGAGAATAGCAGCTGGTCGGCAGAGGCCATTATCTCGAGCGATCTTGACGGACCGTTCAACTTTCTGGTGGGCGGTATCTACGCCGATTACCATCTGACCGAGAACAGCTATTATGTGAATGCGTTTGCGATCGATTATGTCGCTGGTCTGTTGGGTAGCTTCACAGCTTTGGGTGGTGGCTTGCCACCATCATTCCTAGGTACGCCCTATTTCCGTAACAACACCGATGATTTGACTGTCAAATCCTACGGCCTGTTCGGGGAAGTCTATTTCGACATTAGCGACAAATTGAAACTCACCGGCGGCCTGCGGTACAATAATGACAAGAAAAATGTCCAGGCGCGGTCCACGCTGGCCAGTTTCCTGGTGCCTTACAGTCAGACGACCAATGCTTTCGAATCACCCTTTGTAGGGTCATTTGACGCTGATCCCGGTACACCTGGCAATCAGATATTCCAGAACCGCCAGGTAAAATATAACGAGATCACGGGACGCGTGGTCCTCGATTACAAGATCACGGATGACAATCTGATCTATGCTTCTTATTCTCGTGGCTATAAGTCTGGTGGTATCAACCCGCCATTGCAGCCAATATTTGCAGTACCGGAGTCATTCGCTCCAGAGCAGGTGGATGCGTTTGAAGTTGGTTCGAAGAACACCTTCGGTAACGGCGCATTGCAGCTGAATCTGACCGCGTTTTATTACAAGTACAAAGACCTGCAGCTGAGCAAGATCGTCGCCCGGACCGCGGTAAACGAAAATATCGACGCCGACATCTACGGGGCCGAAGTCGAAGCAATTGTCCGTCCGGATCCGGACTGGACGATCAACCTGGGCTTCAGCTACCTGCATACCAAGGTCGCGGGCGATACGTTTAACAGCGATCCGCGTGACTTCGGTGGTGGCCGGTCTGATGCCGTGATCATCAAGGACATCACCAATGCCTCGAACTGTGCCGTCGCTTCTCAGTCAGGCAGCGCAGCCGGGGTCAACCAGTTCGTCAATACGATCAATACCGTGATCAATGCCGGTTTGGTGCCCGGTGTGTCGGGCGGCGCGAATTTGCAGCCGACCACAGCCTTTCCTGCGGATGGCGGTATCGCATCCACTGGGGCATTCGGCATCTGTAGCGTGCTCGAAGCAGCCGCTGCCGGAGCGTTTGCCGGCGCCGGTATCACACCGGCCGCCTTCGGTGGCATCGACTATTTCGCCGCCGGTGTTCCAAAGAACATTCGTGGAAATGATTTGCCGCAAGCGCCGAAGATCAAATTCTCGACTGGCGTTCAATATACAATGAACTTCAATAGCGGGATGAGCCTGGTCCCACGGGTTGACCTTGCTTACACCGGGGAGAGTTTCGGCAGTATCTTCAATAGCAATGTTAACCGGATCAAAGGCTATGCTCAGGCAAACGCCCAGATCCAGTTAAACGGCACCGACGATCGCTGGTATATTCGCGGATTTATTCAAAATATTTTCGACAGCAACTCGGAAACCGGACTGTACGTGACCGATCAGTCTTCCGGCCTGTACACCAATATCTTCACGCTGGAGCCCCGTCGGTACGGCATTGGTGCCGGCTTCAAATTCTGATGTGAAGGCGCTATGATTTGAGAATAGCCCCGCTGGGAAACCGGCGGGGCTTTTTTTGGATGGTCGCCAACATGGGTATCGCAGCACCAGGGTGCAATGTGCAGGCGCGCATTGCCGATTTTCTGATCCACGGGCTGCAGGCGGACATGGTCGGTCTCGGGCTCATCATAGGCAGGCTGGACCGGTTGCCAGCGTGCCAAGTCCAGTACATCTATTCTTTGGCACCTTTACCGGTTGACTGGAGGTCTGGCGGGGCATCGAACGAGATGTCCCGCAGAACAGCTTGATATCCGGAACCCTCGCTGTCCTTTCGCCAGCTGCGGATGGCCGCTACCGTTTCCGAGCCGGCCGGTATGAGAATATAGGAGGACCCGCTACCTTCTGCCTCTTCGACAGTTCTGAGACCATCGCGCCCTGCCAGTGTCGTTAGTTCGGTGAGTGCCGCGGGCAACTGCTTGCGGAGTTTGGCGAGCGGGCGGTTGATGACGGCAAAAGTCAGTCCCGCTTCCTTTTCCGCAGTGCAGACCTGGATTTGCCCCGATAACCCATAGCGACACGATGATTGTCCCAGCTGGCTGGCCCTTTGCCATGGGATCAGCTTTTCCCCTTCCACCGGCCAGTCAGCGGCACCGGGAAGGGAGAATAAGACCGGTGCGCTGGTATAGCGCCCGGGTTTATATCGATAGGTAAGAGGACCGGCATGTCCCAAAAATACAAGGCTGTTCAGCGTTCGATTGACCTGTTCTTCTTCTGCCGGTGCGTTGGTCCGATAGTCAAAGCGCGCGGTAACAACTTTTTCGGCCCCTCGGGCCAGCACAATCGCGACGCGCTTGTTCTCGTCTAACTTTGCCGTTGCCCGCCATAACGCCGGCGTCAATTTTTCCTGCGAAACGAGCGTGAGCCCTTCGCTGGCATCGGCGATCTGCTCATCGAACCCCGTATCCAGATTGTAACGACCGGTAATCCGCAAGCGGCGATCGCCATTTACGAACACCCTTCCGTCGCCATTTTCTGGCTCTGGCTGGGCGACAAAGCCAGGCGGAACGTCGATGGCAAAGGCGAACCGCGCATTGACATAATGACTCTGCTCACCATGACCGTCCTCGAGGTGGTCGCTGTCCTCCACGACCGGGATGGAGCCGTCAGCCTGAACGTCTGACGCTTGGTCCGAATTCTGTTGCGAACAAGCGAAGATCAGACCGAGAGAAACCAAGGCAATGGAAAGTCTAGCGTTTTTTAGCCAATCGTGTTTGCCACAGTTGGCCGGGGTGGACGTGCCAGATATCACTTCATTGCGTCAATCTCTGCCTTGCTGATCTTGCGGATCATCCGCAAGGGGCAGCGTTGCGGTCCAATCGAGGTAGGGACAATCAGATCGACATCCATCCCTTGGCAAATCTGGCCTGGTCCTCTCTGGTCAAAGCCTATGGTTTGCGTCCAGTCGAGGTCAGGGCAGGCACCAAAGGTTTCGAACAGATATTTTTTGTTGACGCTGACATTGACGATGATCTGGTTGCTGCCATTTTCGCTGTCGGGGGCATCATTGAATCCGTTGACCTGACTCAGGAAAAAGCAGGACCGCGGTTCCCTTTCGTTATTATCGGCGATCGCATCGCGCTCGGCAGTTGCACATCCAGCCAAAGTCAGCGGTACCGCCAGGGCGGCGAGTATTTGGCGATTAAACATAGAATTCCTCCTTTCCACCGACCAACGCAGGAACATGGCGGACGGTTCCGAGATGACGAGAGGAGCCGCGCCTGCCGATCATTCGCAGGCTTTTCCGTCTCCGTCCCGGTCGAGATGGCGGCCATATCCTCGCTGGCCCCGGTATATCGGTGTCGGACCGGCCGCTCGGGCTGCTGCACAATTGGGATAATAGTCTTGCGGACCGGTCGGCCCGGCAGATCGGGTAAGGGCGGTTCCACCGCCATGACAGTGTCTGCCACCATTCTGGCGGTCATTGTGACAACCATCCGCAGCGGTCCGGCCACCGTGAGCAGAGCTTTCGCTGGCAGGTATGGCGGTGGCCACTAGCATCAGCATGATGAAACCATATGTTTTCATCTACTGACACTAGGCCGAAATTATCAAATGACAATGTAATAGAGCGCTCGACCGATAATCTGGCAACCAAGAAGACTCCCGTTGCATGTGCGGCGCGATTTTCCGGGATCAAGATCGCGGGAGTTGGAATGTTGCCGGAAAAATGGTGCCGAATATCCGACTCGAACGGATGACCTACCGCTTACAAGGCGGTTGCTCTACCAGCTGAGCTAATTCGGCATGCACTGGATTTGCTGCGCGCTATTAGCGTCAAACGACGCCAAAGGTCCAGCCCTCTTTTTGCGCGATTTCCTCGGTCATCGCGGGCGGGTTCCAGAGCCGCGGGTCAGTCGCGGCTTGCTTCATCCACGCAGCTGTTATCAATGCGTCGGTACTGTGGTCGTCATAGCGCGTCAGCCGTCTCGGTGTTGGCGTGTTCAGCCGGGTCAGGGCCTGCTTCAGGCCAGCGCGATCACGGACTTTGCTGCGTCCCTTTGGCTGACCGGCCGCCAGGGCCGCGACGGTCGTGTAAATTTCGACAATCACCGGTCCATGATCCGGGACAGGGTCAAATGGCCAGATCGGAATATGGCCGTCGAGCTGATGCAGCATTCGCATCCCGGTCAGACTCGATTTGCCAACCTGTGCGGCACCGATCAGGTTGAAACAGCTGGCGCTATTGGCCTGTCTGGTTGTCCGTTGGTGCCGCTCCACTTCGCGCAGGCGGCCTAGTCCTTGACCAAATAGATCACCGACATGGTCACGGCTATGCCGAAAATGGCGGCTTGTCTGCCCGTGTTCGAGGAAGCTGGATACGCTAAGGTGCGGATCATGCCTGCACATCGAGTCTACCACTGACCAAAGTGTCTTTGCATCGCTCGGGCTGGCGTCCCACTCGGGGAAATAGGCCCCCTGATCAAGAAAAGGCAAAGCCATCGACAGGTCGAAACCGATCAACATGTCCTGACCGGTTTGCACAAGGCCGAACAGCCAATCCAGAATACCCTGACGAGACCATCGGGGAACCGGTGACAGCAGGCTAGGGGGCCCTTCGGTGCCAATCGTCGCAACCGCGAGCCCATGCGGGCGCTCGGTCTTGGCGCCGGACCAATCGACGCAGGCAAATTGGGAAAAGCTCCGCATCGCCAATCTCTAGCGGATGCTGACGGTAAAAGAAAAGGGGCAGGCCCACCGGACCCGCCCCTTTTTGGTTCAAAGCGCAGTGGCTACTTTTTGGCAGCTGGCTTCTTTGCCGCTGGTTTCGCAGCGGTAGTTTTACGAGCCGCAGTTGCTTTCGGTTTTGGTGGATTGGCATAAATATCCTCCAGCACCTTGCCAGCAACGTGACGTCCGCCCCACCCAAAGGCCAGCGCCGCCGCAGCAGCGCCGCCGATGACCAACGCTGTAAAGGCGGTTTGTACAATCTCTTGTCCAACGCCCATGAACTGCAGACCCATGAAGGTGAACAGGATGATCGTTGCATAGCGCACGATGGTTGCCGCCATACTGCCTTCAGCGGCACCGCCGATGATGCGCGCCAGCAGATTGGCAATCAGGAAGCCAGCCAGAATGACCACGCTGCCGAATATAACCCGACCGCCGAGTTCCAGAATCTGGTCCAAAATGGCAGTGAGCTCGGGGAAACCGAGCAGATGGGTTGCCGCGATCGCTGACGCCAGCATGATGGCAATTTGCGCGATCCGAGCCACAATGATGGTTATCGAAGTCGAGGCAGGCAGGATTTCCATCGCTGCAACCGATTGGTCAACGCCAAGACCCGGAAGAACTTCCGAGATAATCTGGACCACGAATTTGCTGATCAGATAACCGATTCCAAGAATGACCGCTGCACCCAAAATATTCGGAATGGCTTCCAATATCATCCGCAACATGTCGCTCGCCGGACCCGAAACGGTCTCCAGCTGCAATGCTTCCAGCGCCAGAATAGCCACTGGAATAATGATGAGTACATAGGCAATCGTGCCGATCGTCTTGCTTATTGCCGAATTGCCGGTCACCGTGCCGATACCGCCGCGATTGGCCCATTTGTCAAAATCGACCGTCTGCAAAAACGTCACGACGAGGTCTTTGACAATGCGCGCAACTACCATTCCGATAAAGAATATGATCGCTGCGCCGAGCAAATTCGGAACAAAGCCCATTATCGAGTTGAGCATCGTCTGAATCGGAGCGTCTACCCCGCCGAGGCCGAGGACCCGCAGAATTACCAGCAAGCCGAATAGCCAGATTAGCAGCGAGACGATTTTGCCAAGCGCTTCGCCAACCGATGTACCGGACGAAGTATCCCGCTGAAGAAATCTCACATTGTCGACCAGCTTGGCAAAGGCCCATTTTGCTGCCTTGGCCAATATCCACGTGCCGACGAGAATGACCAGCGCCAGGCCGAGCTTTTCCCCCCATTCGATGGCGAGCTCCGTGTCGAGAGCATAATTGCCTATTCGCATTCCATCCATTTAGCGTCCCCTATTTCATTCGTTGCTACAAAGAATACGGCTAGCATGGATGGCGGTGAATTGACAGGAATCAATATTTTCCCAGAAAAGATTCGATGTAAAAACTGGTAAAGATCATCAACTTGCGAATAATTCAACGACCACTCGTCCTATCGCCTCGCGTTTTTCTATAACCGCAAGTGCCTGCGCTGCATCAGTAAATGCAAAGCGATGAGAAATATGCGGCCGCATGACGCCTTGTGATGCGAGTTCTCTTAGAGCGGCATTTTGCCGCTTTGCCAGTTCCGGGTCGCGTCGTGGGCTTTCGCCAGCGCGAACACCAATCAGACTATAGGTTTTGATCAACGCATGATTTGCGGGAAAGGAAGGGATGCTGCCGCTGGCAAAGCCGACAATCAGATATCGTCCGTTCCAGGCGATGGCGCGGGTTGCCGTCAGTGTCAGCGTACCACCAACCGGATCAAAAATGACGTCGGCACCTTTTCCCGCCGTTATCTCTTTTACCTTGCCGGCAAGTTCCGGGTCAGCCGAATCCAACACATGGTCCGCGCCTGCCTGCCGGATTGCCGCTCGTTTTTCCTCGCTGGACCCCGTGCCAATAACCGTTGCACCGATATGCTTTGCCATCTTGACTGCGGCCATGCCGACGCCGCCACTTGCGCCAAGAACAAGCAGGCTTTCTCCCGATTGCAGATGGCCTCGTTCGACCAGAGCGTGCCATGCGGTTGACGCGGCTGTCTGCCAGCAGGCCCCCTCGGTGAACGATAAAGACGGGGGGAGGGGGGAAATAGCTGTTTCATCCACTACCCACTGCGCTGCCAGCGCGCCGCCTTTGCCGCCGGCCATCACCCGGTCACCGGGCTTCACGCGCTCGATATCCGGAGCAACCTCGATCACCACGCCGGCTGCCTCCAGTCCCGGAACAAAGGGCGGGTCGGGCCGGAACTGATATTTGCCCTGCGTCATCAGTAGATCCGGGAAATTCAAGCCGACGGCATGAACTTCCATCCGCACTTCCCCGCTTTGCAACGGCACGGTTTCCCGCTCAACGATCTGGATTGAGGACGGGCCAGTGAGCGCGGTGCAGGTCGCAGCGAGATAGCTTTGGGTCATCGGTCTATTGTCGCGACAATGGCTTTGGTGAACGCTTCGATATCAAAGCGATCTTCAGACGTGTCATAGCCGCGTCGGACAATGACCAGATTCTTGGAAGGGATGATGACCAGATATTGTCCGCGATTGCCGAACGCGGCAAATGCATCCTCGGGAATGCCATCAGACTGGTTCATCAGCCAGAAGGTAGCGCCATAGCCAAAGTTCCGGCCTTCCGGCTGCGGTCCCGAAGGAGAACTGACATATTCTCGCCAATTGTCCGGCAGCAACCTTTCTCCGTTCCACATTCCGTTGTTGAGATAGAGTATTCCCAGTCGTCCGAGATCGCGGGCGGTGGTCCAGACCTGACTGGAGAGGATATAATTATCCTGCCAGTCCGTTTCCGCATAAGTCCGCGTCATGCCGAGCTTCTGGAAAAAACCATGAGGATCGAATTCCGTGTCCTGCACCGCCGGCATTCCATTATCGGAGCGCTGATACTGAGCTTGCGCAGCCAACACCGCCAACAGCGTATCATTGTTCGCATAGCGGAAGCGGGTCCCCGGTTGATACAGAAGGGGCCAAATCGGACCCCGCTCGCTGACAGTGGCGCCGCCCATGTATATCGGGTCGGTGCGGTTGCCAGCAGTATCGCTGACCAGTCCGCTGGCCATGCGCATCAGGTTGTCGATTGTAATCGATTGACGCGGATCGCCAAATTTCTGCCACTGCGGTATAGCCGCTCTTGCGCTCACATCTAAGACGCCTTGCTGTACCGAATGACCAATCAGCGTGCCGGCGATCGACTTGGCCACCGACCAGGTCCGCTGCCCGGTATGGAGATCGTGGCCGTTTTTATATTTTTCCGCATGAATTTTTCCATCTCGCAAAATCAGAACAGCGCTCGTTTTGCCGCCATAGACTTGCGGTTGAAATGCCCGGTCGGCTGCGGACTCAAGGTCTGGTGAGCGGGCGGAGGTTCCCGCGACCGCATCTCTGTCACCCATGGGCCAGAGACGATCGTCTCCAAAATCGCGCATTTTGGTCTGCGCGCCTGCTTTTATCCCGCCAAGCCCGATCGGCATGGCTGTGCACCCGCTTTTGCGATTCCAGATGGCAACACGGGGTGGCGCATCATCCGCAAAACGGACGCGAACCTGACGGCTGCTTTCATCCACTTCTTCTGTCAGATCCGGAACGATGTCAGCAATTCTCTCGTAAATTCCGGTAAGTTCGTCGGCCTTGATATCTGGCAGCGATTTTCCGCCATTCCACAGCCCGGAACAGATAAACTGGGCCTTATAGCCGGCCGCCAAAGCCCGATCATAGCGCGCTGATTCCGGTTCTTGAGCAAACGCACTGATCGAAAATAAAGCGCTAATGGCACAAAGGCTAACCAGTTTTTTTTGCACGCAAATTCTCCCAATATGCCAGCCGTTCGCGGATCTTATGTTCGAAACCCCGATCCACCGGCTGATAAAAATTCTCCGCGGCCATGCCATCCGGCCAGTAATTGTCGCCGGAGAAGCCATCGTCTGTCTCATGATCATAGCTGTAGCCAGCACCATATCCGATATCCTTCATCAGCTTGGTGGGAGCGTTGAGAATATTTTCTGGCGGCATCAGCGAGCCGGTTTGCTTGGCGGACTTCCACGCCTGTTTCTGGGCTTTATAAGCGGCGTTGGATTTGGGAGCGGTCGCGCAATAGAGGCAGGCTTGCACGATAGCCAGTTCACCCTCTGGACTGCCTAAAAAGCTATAAGCATCTTTTGCGGCCAGCGTCTGCACCAGTGCCTGCGGATCAGCGAGACCGATATCTTCGCTGGCGAAGCGAACGATCCGGCGTAGAACGTACAGCGGCTCTTCTCCGGCGACCAGCATCCGGGCGAGATAGTAGAGCGAAGCCTGCGGATCGGAACCGCGCAAAGCTTTGTGCAAGGCGGATATCAGATTATAGTGACCCTCGCGGTCCTTATCATAGACCGGCATGCGCCGGTGTAATGTTTTGGCGAGCTGCGAAGGGTCCAGCGGATCAGCGATATCCAGAGAGAATAGCGTCTCCGCCTGATTGAGCAGAAACCGGCCGTCGCCATCGGCACCGGCGATAAGAGCCTCTCTGGCGCTGTCGGTGAGCGGCAGGGGTTTGTTTTCTAGCTTTTCCGCTTTTTCCAGAAGATGGCCCAGCGCTGCGGTATCGAGCCGGTTGAGGATCAATACCTGTGCCCGGCTCAGCAACGCAGCATTCAGTTCAAACGAGGGATTTTCGGTCGTAGCGCCGACCAGCACAACGGTTCCGCGTTCAACATAAGGCAGAAAACTGTCCTGCTGTGACCGATTGAACCGGTGAATCTCATCCACGAACAAGAGGGTCGCCTTGCCGGACGGGAACCGCATCTCGGCTTCTGCAAAGACTTTCTTCAATTCGGCAACACCGGAAAACACCGCAGATATTGCCTTGAAATGCAACTCCGTCTGGTCAGCGAGTAAACGCGCCAGACTGGTCTTCCCGGTGCCTGGCGGACCCCACAATATGATCGACGACAGTTTTCCCGCTGCGATCATCCTGCCGATCGTGCCATCTCTCCCGACCAGGTGATCCTGACCAACAATGTCTTCAGGTTGGCGGGGCCGCAGGCGATCTGCCAACGGAGCATCAGGCGTGCCGCGTGTCTCGTCAGGCTTCTCGTTGTCGTCGTCAAACAGGCCCTGCATCGCTAGCGGACGGTTGCTTGTTTTATCGGACCGTGACCGGCCTGCCGCTGGCGCACCAGGCGCATATAGGTCAGCGCTACCGCGTTGTTGATTTGGTCCCAGCTATATTCTTCTGCGCGTTTTTCGCCCGCGGAACCATGCTGGCAACGCAGATCCGGGTTCTCACAATAGGCCTGCAGCGCATCGGCAAATTCCCGGACCGCGCCGGGGGGTATCAACTTTCCGGACATGTTGTTTTTTACCAGGCTCTGACTGCCGGTGGCCTTTGCTGCGACCACCGGTAGCCCGCAGGCCATTGCTTCCAGTGTCACATTGCCAAAGGTTTCTGTGATAGAGGGGTTAAACAGCATATCCATACTGGCAACCGCTCGTCCGAGGTCGCTGCCCTGCTGAAAACCGGCGAAAACAGCATCGGGCATGCGGTCCTCGAACCACTGTTTGGCCGGACCTTCTCCGATTACGAGAACCTTGTGCGTGACCTTGCGGCGTTTCAATTCGTCGATTGTGTCGGAAAAGACATCCAGACCCTTTTCCATCACCAGCCGTCCAAGAAAGCCGATCACTGGTTCATCATCAGCAATGCCGAACGTTCGGCGCCATTCCAGATCACGGCGCTGGGAATTGAATATCTCGCGATCCACCCCGCGCGACCAAATGCCGACATCATAATTCATCCGCTGATCGCGCAGCACCTGGGCCATCGATTCCGATGGCGCTACCAATGCATCACAACGGCGATAGAGACGGCGCAATATGGCTTCGATCACCGGCTCCAGAAAGGCCAGATTATAGTAGCGCGGGTAGGTTTCAAAGCGCGTGTGCACGGATGCCAGTACCGGAATATTATGACGGCGAGCCCAGGACACCATCTTGTGGCCGACCCGGTCCGGGCTGGAAATCTGCATGATATTCGGGTTGAAGTCGGCGAGATCTTTTTTCACGTCGCCAGAAATGCGCGTCGGAAAACGATATTCACCGCGCCCAGGGAACGCGACCGAGGGCACGCTGACCAAGTCGCCGGTTGGCTCAAATGCAGGTGTATCTGTGGTTGGAGAATAGACCCGAACCGCAGCGCCCTGACGCAGCAGATAGTCGACCAGACGGTTGAGTGCCTGATTCGCGCCATCGCGCACAAAATTATAATTGCCACTATAAAGCGCAATGCGAAGGTCACTGATTTCCATAGCTGCCTTGAAGCATAGTCAGCAGGGAATTGCCAATATGAACTTGCTCCGCTAGCGGGACAGGATGATCCGGACCGAACTCAAACAGTTGCTGATTAGCAAACCCCGGGCCTTTGGCCCCGAAGGCGAAGTGAGCGCGATTGCCAAAATTCCGACGGACCAGAGCTTGTTTCTTGGTTTCGAAGGACTGGAAGGCAATCAAGTCGCCGACCCGCTGCATCATGGTGGACGTGACAAGGCGGTGCATCTTTATCCTGATGACCATTATCCCTTCTGGCGTGAAAAATACCCCGATGTGTCGGTACTGGATCAACCGGGAGCATTTGGTGAAAATTTCAGCTGTACAGGCATGACCGAAACACAGCTTTGTCTCGGTGATGTTTTCCGGATTGGAGACGCCGTGATCGAGTGCAGTCATGCGCGGCAGCCTTGCTGGAAATTGAACCATCGTTTTGGCAAGCCGGACGTCCTGAAAACGGTGATAAAGACCGGCAAGTCTGGCAGCTATTTTCGCGTGCTGGAAGAGGGGCAGATCAAGGCGGGCGATATATTCATCCAGCTTGACAGGCCGTTACCGGACTGGCCGCTGGATCGTTTGTTCGGCTTGATCATTGGCGGGCAACATAAGGGCCAGGAGGCTGAATTGAAGGCGCTGGCGGCCAACTCATCGTTGGCCGAAACATGGCGAACACGGGCTGCGAAACTCGCAGGGATCTAGCCCGTTCACCTATTCAGGCTGAACAGGTTCTGGTGGGTGCAATCGGAGCCTAGTTACCCGCCGGTCGTCCGCTTCCGTTATCTCCAGGATCCAACCGCTCGGATGTTCCAGCCGTTCTCCTACCGTAGGGATATGCCCGGCCAGGACAAACGAGAGACCGCCAATTGTATCAACATCTTCCTCGATCTCTTCGAGCGCAGGATCGATCGTTGCACCAACATCATCCAATTCCGCGCGAGCATCCGCTTCCCAAATGCCGCTATCTAGTCTGACCAGCAGAGGAACGGGCTCGTCATCATGCTCATCCTCGATTTCGCCAGTGATTTCCTCGACAATATCTTCAATCGTGACGAGACCTTCGGTACCATTATATTCGTCGAAAATAATCGCCAGGTGGGTACGCGTGGCCCGCATTTCAGCAAGCAGATCTAGTACGCCCATCGATTCGGGCACGAAGCGCGGTTGCCGAAGAAACGGTGTGATATCGTCAGGGAAGGGGCCGCCCTTGGCAACGATGGCGAAAATATCCTTGATGTGGATCATGCCGACAATATTGTCCAAATTCTCGCGAAAGACGGGAATACGACTGTGGCCATGCTCGGAAAAAATCTCGACGAAATCCTCGAATGAAGAACTTTCTTCGATTGCGATTATGTCCGCGCGCGGGACCGCGATATCGTCGACCCGGTGTTCGCTGAAATGCAGCATGTTGCGCAACATTTCCAATTCCAGAGACGATACGTCCGGATTGCCGTTGGCATCGCCTTCAGCATCGCTTTCGTGATCGTCGATCACTTCCTCGATCTGCGCCCGCAGACTATTGTCATCCGTATGGCCGAATAGCAGAGCCTTCAGGCTCCGCCATATTCGCCCCGGTTCCTCTTCCTCTTCCCGGGATTGGCTGCTGCTGCGTGCAGTGCTGTTGCCATTGTCATGTTCAACGTCATTCATATTAGTTATTTTATTACCTGCTTTGCGCTTGTTCTGCATAGGGATCGGAAATGCCCAAAGTCGCCAATGCGTTGATTTCGCAACGTTCCATCAACCCTGCATCTATCTCATTCTCATGATCGTAACCTAGCAAATGCAGGGCCCCGTGCACAACCAAATGTGAGACATGGTCGGAAAAGGAAATATCTTTGTCGGATGCCTCATCCTGGCATGTTTCGTACGCGAGAATTATATCTCCGAGCAGCGCCTCGCCATCATCCGTGTTTGCCAGCGTTTCCAGCAGGTCGGGTTGTATTTGTGGAAAGGATAGCACGTTGGTCGGCTTGTCCTTGCCGCGATAGGCCTTGTTGAGAGAATGAACTTCTTCATTGTCCGAGAGCTTTACGCTGACCTCGACAATAAAATTACGCGATAGGAGCTCAGCGTGCGATGATGCGTTGATCGCAGCGTCGACCGAACGTTCGGCCAAGCGCATCCAGTCCTGCTCACTCCCCCATTCGGCAGATGCGCTCAGTTCAGTCTGGAGCATCTTTGCCTTCATAGGCTTCGACGATTTTTCCGACCAGCGGGTGGCGCACGACGTCGCTGGCACCAAATTGAACAGAGCTGACGCGTTCGATACCTTCCAGCTTGGAAACGGCGTCAGCGAGTCCGGAAACGGCTTCCCTGGGCAAGTCGACCTGTTTCGGGTCGCCGCAGATCACCATGCGGCTGTTCATGCCAAATCGGGTCAGAAACATCTTCATCTGGGCCGCAGTGGTATTCTGTGCTTCGTCCAGAATGACGAACGCGTCGGACAGCGTTCGCCCGCGCATGAACGCGATCGGCGCTATTTCAATTTCGCCGCTCTCGATGCGCCGTTCCACCTGCTCGGCGGGTAGCGTATCATAGAGTGCATCATAGAGCGGCCGAAGGAAGGGATCGACCTTCTCCTTCAAGTCGCCTGGAAGAAAGCCGATTTTCTCACCCGCTTCGACGGCGGGGCGGGACAGGATCAGCCGGTCCACAGAACCTGTGATCAGCTGCGAAACAGCCTGCGCAACCGCAAGATAGGTTTTACCAGTGCCTGCCGGACCCAGCGCAAAAATCATGTCATCGCGAGCAAGCGCCTCCATATAATGGGCTTGCCGCACGGAGCGTGGAAAAATCGTTTTCTTGCGCGTCCGGATCATCACCTTCGGCGCGTCGGCGACATTATTTGGCTTGTCGGTATCACCAGAAGCCGATTGCTTGGCCACCTTGGCAATCCGAGGGTCGGCCGCCATGGCGATAATCGCCTCGACCGCACCGTTGTCGATCTCCTGGCCCTGTTCGAGCCGGTTATAAATGCCGGTAAGAACGTCCCGGGCGCGGGTAGCAGCTTCTTCTTCGCCTTCGATCTTCAACTTTGTTCCACGAGCCGCGATATAGACTCCCAGACGGTTTTCAATCGCCACGATATTCCGGTCATATTCTCCGAATAATTCGCCCAATATCTGTGGATCGTCAAATTCCAGATCGAGTTTGATGAGCTTTCCGGCCATTCCGGCTTTCGTTTTTTGGACCATCAGGCAGCGAGTCTTTCTTTGATCTGACCGGTCAGGCTGTTCGGGCCGGCCTGGGTGATGTCTATTTCGACCATATCGCCAATCGTTAGGTCAGGCGAAATAATATGCACGGACTGTAGCCAAGGCGTCTTTCCGATCAATTGCCCTTCCAGCTTACCCTGGCGCTCAAGCAATATATCGGTTTTGCGCCCGACAGTATTCTGATTGAACGCATATTGCTGTTCATTCAGCAAGGCTTGCAGCCTCTGCAGTCTTTCATCCATCACTTGCGGAGCGATTTGTTCTTCCATAGCTGCCGCGGGCGTGCCGGGCCGAGGTGAATATTTGAAAGAGAAGGCTTGCGAATAGTTGGCTTCACGGACGATCTGCAGCGTCTCTTCAAAATCCTGATCGCTTTCGCCGGGAAAGCCGACGATGAAATCGCCCGAGAGAGCGATGTCCGGTCGTACAGCGCGCATTTTCTCCAGAATATCGAGATAGCTTGCTGCGCTATGGGAACGGTTCATTGCCTTGAGAATTCGGTCGCTGCCGGATTGCACGGGCAGATGAAGAAAGGGCATCAGTTTTGGCACCTCTCCATGCGCCGCAATCAGGCCTTCGGTCATGTCATTCGGATGGCTGGTCATATAGCGTATGCGCTGCAGACCGGAAATCTTGTCGAGCGCGCGAATGAGGCCTTCCAGCCCCTGACGTTGCCCCTTTTCATCCTCTCCGTACCATGCGTTGACATTCTGTCCGAGCAGCGTGATCTCTCTCGCCCCGCCATCCACCAGGGCATGGGCTTCCTTGCTCAGGTCGGACCAGGGGCGGGAGATTTCCGCGCCGCGGGTGTAAGGTACCACGCAATAGGTGCAAAATTTGTCGCAACCTTCCTGCACCGTCAAAAATGCGTTCGGGCGCGCCTGTTTACCACGCGTTGGCAGGACATCAAATTTGGAGGCTGCCGGCATATCCGTGTCGAGCGCTTTCTTGCCGGATTTTGCCACTTCCATGAGTTCCGGCAAGCGGTGATAAGCCTGCGGTCCGACGACGATATCAACGCTCGGTGCGCGGCGCGAAATTTCCTTGCCTTCTGCCTGAGCGACGCAGCCGGCAACCGCGATCATCGGGCTGGTGCCGTCTTTTCGGCGCAACCTTCCGATGTCGGAATAAACTTTATCGACCGCTTTTTCCCGGATGTGGCAGGTATTCAGCACCACGAGATCAGCATCATCACCATTTTCGGCGGCGCTCATGCCCTGATCGGCGAGCAATTCAGCCATGCGCTCGCCGTCGTAGACGTTCATCTGGCAGCCAAAGGATTTGATGTGGAATTTTTTGAGATCGGCTTGAGTCATAGACCGTGCCTATACAATGGGTTTTCCCCCCAGGGAAGCTGAAAGCGGTTCTGCGATTCTGCGCCGCGCCTCCGCGGCAATTTCTTTCCGGTCGGAATAATGGCCGGGGTCAAACGGTTCCAGAAAATGGACCTCGACCAGAAAACTGCCGCGCCGGGTCAGCAACCGCCATGCGTTCGATGGTGCGCTTTCTTCTCCCGTCCAGCCAATTTCCCAGGCATGCTCGCCATAATTCAGAAATATAGGCTGGACCATGATGCCCGGTGGGGGAGGGTCGAGCACTTTTAACAACGGCGCCTTGAACGGGAGCAGGGTTGATCCATCGGTAGTCGTACCTTCGGGAAAGATCGTGATCGCCCAGGTCTCCTCTAGAGCATCACGCAATTGGTTGATCTGCCGGGCAATACCCATCCTATCTGAGCGGGATACAAAAACCGTGTCATTGAGCCGACAAAGCCAGCCAATGATCGGCCAGTTGCCGATTTCTTCCTTCGAGACGAAGGCCGTACCGCTGTGGCCGCCCAGAATTGCAATATCGACCCAGGACAGATGGTTGGATATGAAAAAAACGTCCCGTTTGATCGGAACGCCGATAATCTTCACCCGGGCGCCGCAAGCAAAGGCTGCGATCTTGAGAAATGTGCGTGGCCAAGGGTTGGGCAATCGCAATATGCGCCAGATGTAGTAAAAGGGGATGCAGACGAGCAACGCTGTAAAGAGGAGCGCCAGGCGCAAGATAAATCTTATATAACCCATCGGTGTTGCTCCATCCCACAGCCTATATGCCATCGGCTGTGTGTCGCAAGGCCTTGCGTCCGGGTCGGAGTGTGGCAGATCAGCTTTTTCTGGCGAGCGATACGCCATATAGCTCCATGCGGTGATCTACCAAGCGATAGCCCAGCTTTTCGGCGATCTGTTTTTGCAGCGCTTCCAGCTCCGGGTCGACAAATTCAATGACTCGCCCGGTTTCGACATCGATCAGATGATCGTGATGTGCTTCCGGTACCGCTTCATAGCGAGCGCGGCCATCGCCAAAGTCGTGGCGGTCCAAAATGCCGGCTTCTTCGAACAAGCGTACTGTCCGATACACGGTCGCGATCGAAATACGGGAATCCACAGCGGATGCCCGCTCGTGCAGGGTTTCCACGTCTGGATGATCTTCGGCATCGGAAATGACTCGGGCGATCACACGACGTTGATCGGTGATGCGGAGCCCTTTTTCCGCACATAATGCTTCAAGATCAATTTTCTGGGGCATGGAACCTTTCCGTTACTCTGGGGGAAGACTCTATGCGGGGCAGGGGATATTGCAAAGAGAAAATTGCGGCACGTTCGCCGCAATTTTTCCAAATTCCGCGCAATAAGAAAACTCTTTAGTTCTTTTTGCCCTTTTTCTTGCCCAGGCCGATTGCCTTGGCAAGCTGACGCCGCTTTTCCGCATAATTTGGCGCTACCATCGGGTAATCATTGGGAAGTCCCCATTTCGCGCGGTAATCTTCCGGCGTCATCCCGTAATGCGTCATCAAGTGGCGTTTCAACATTTTCAGCTTTTTGCCATCCTCCAGACAAACCACATAATCTGGTTTAATCGAGGACTTGATGGGCACAGCGGGCTCTGGACGCGCCTGTTCGGCGGCTTGGCCGGAAAGCCCTGCGAGTGCCCCGTGAACACTACTGATGATAAGCGGTAAATCCGAAACCGCTACGCTGTTGTTGCTGACATGCGCAGCAACGATGTCTGAAGTGAGCGTAATCAACGTCTCATTCAGAGCACTCTCTTCCTCTGTCATATTTTATTACCTTTGTGCGACCGTTATTATTATATTGCAGATATTGCGCGGCGTTATTGACACGAACTTTGCCGCGCTGCAACACTCAATAGGATCAACGATTACTTTAGATGGTTAACACGGTTTTGTAAGTAATCGCGTCAAACTTTTCCATATCAGGGCCAGTATAATAGGCCTTTCGGATCCCTATCTGGCGAAAACCGAATTTTTTGTAGAGCTTCTCCGCCGGATTATCGGCTCTCATTTCTAAGAAGACAAAGACTACATCATCAGCGCGTGCTGCCTGAAGCACATGTTCAAGTAATAGATATCCGATTCCCTTGCCCTGGCTGTCGGGAGAAACAGCGATCATTAGCAGCTCTTCCTCATCTGCGGCCTGTCGGCTAATGGCGAATCCGCACGCGACACCGCCCTGGCTGGCTATCAGCAGTTTTGCAGTCGGCATGACCAGCATTGATCGGCACTGGTGATGGTTCCACCCTTCGCCATATGTTTTGGGAAAGGCGCGTTCCATGACGGTCATCACGTCACTCAAGTCGGAAAGATCACCGGCCCGGATTTCGACCGGTTCAATCGCATGATCGTCCCCCAGGATTTGGCGGCTCGCCATCGCTCAGACGATGGTCGCTGGCTGGGCGTCTGGTTTGCGTCCATAAGTGGCTGTAGCAGGCATGTTTTTCATTTCCTCACCCACTAAATAGATGTCGGCTGCGTTTGGCAATATGGGAAAGTGAATATCAGCACCCACCGCAGCGGCCAATTCTGCCGCAGCAGATCCGGCGATGACGCCCGCTTTCACTTCGCCTGCGGCCTGTTCCGGGGTCAGCGTTTTGAAAGGCTCCATCGGTTGCCCGGTTTCGAAGAAGTTTTGCAGAAAATATTCACCATGCCCCGCCTGCATGGCGACGCAAACCGGACGCGGTGTTTCCATTCGCTGAAGCGCTTGAGCTGCCACAATCGCCAGGCAATTATATCCCTGTACGTCGGCTCCCCAAGCCAGAGCCAGCGCCTTCGCAGCGGAAATACCGATGCGGACACCGGTAAAGCTGCCGGGTCCGCAATTCACCAGTATCTTATCCGCTTTGCCGCAGTCCCGGAGCTGGGCAATCGCTGGAATCAGTTTTTCCGCATGGCCGCGGCCTATCTCGGCATAGCTGGAATCGATCAAAGCACCATCTTCGAACAGGGCAACGGAACATGCGATAGTGGCCGTATCTATAGCGAGAAGGCGCTCGCCCATTAACCGCTCAGATCAAGCTGTTGAAGGTGTCGAAATCTGGACGCGGGCTGCGATCGAACAATGTCGATGGATCGCCATAGCCCAGTGTCGAAATAAAGTTCGATTTGACGTGCGGTTGATCGCCGAAAAACTCTTTATCGACGGCGTCATTGTCGAAGCCGGACATGGGGCCGGTATCGAGGCCGAGTGCCCGAGCGGCCATGATGAAATAGGCTCCCTGCAAGGAACTGTTGCGCAGGGCGTGAGTTTTGCGGGCTTCCGGATCGCCCTCAAACCAGCTTTTTGCATCGGCGTGGGGGAAAAGCTCGGGCAGATGTTCATGGAAATTTTCGTCCATGCCGATAATGACCGCCGCCGGCGCCTTGCGTATTTTGTCTTGATTTCCTGCCGAAGCCAGATTAGCAAGCCGGTCCCGGGACTGTTGGCTGTGGCACCAGATCAGTCGCGATGGCAGCATGTTAGCGCTGGTCGGACCCATTTTCATCAGATTCCAGATTTCATGCAATTGGTCTACAGACACGGGTTTGTCATGATAGCCATTATAGGTGCGCGCTTCGAGAAATAGCTGATCGAGCGATTCTTGACCGAGGGGTGAATTCATATTTCTGCCTTGGATTTATTGTGATCTATGCGGCCTGGACGTCGCTGACCTCGGGCACATAATGCTTAAGGAGGGACTCGATGCCATGTTTGAGCGTCGCGGTGGAGGAGGGGCAACCCGCGCAGGCACCCTGCATTTTGAGGAAAACCGTTCCTTTGTTGAAACCGCGGTAAATAATATCGCCGCCGTCATTGGCAACCGCAGGACGGACCCTGGTCTCAATCAGCTCTTTGATCTGAGCGACAATATCGGCATCTTCCGGATCGTCGTGGACCTCTTCTTCAGGAGGCACAACAATGTCACCCGCGCTGCCGGGCTTGAAAAGAGGCAGTCCGGCGGAGAAATGATCGAGCAAGATGCTCAGTACCTGGGGCTTCTGGTCGGCCCAGTCTGCTCCTGGTCCACAGGTTACCGAGATAAAGTCAGAACCAAAGAAAACGCCGGTCACGTCACCCAGCGAGAAAAGCGCCTCTGCCAGCGGTGACACCTCGGCATCTTCGGGCGAGGCAAAATCGCGGGTGCCGTCCGTCATAACCGGCTGTCCCAGCAGGAATTTCAGGGTTGAGGGGTTTGGTGTTTTTTCGGTTTCAATCAACATAGATGTTATCTGGCGATTATAGGGCGTGCGATCAAGGGCAAAACGGTCGAAACCCTGCGCTGGTGAAAAAGTATGTCAGGAATATTCACTGGCCAGTAAGATTGGGGCTGCTTATATCCGCTGCATGAAACGATCAATCTGCCATCCGGCACGCCAATATTCCTTTTTCCTGATGTTACTCTGTCTGCTGGCGGTTCCCGGCATGGCGGTCGCGCAAGAAGTGGCAGCTGACGATGCAGTTCCCTGGCTCTATGAAAATAGCGACATTCCCGTCGACACGACCTGGACGTTTGGGGAATTGGACAATGGCTTGCGCTATGCAGTGAAACATAACGGTGTCCCGCCCGGCCAAGTGTCAATCCGGCTCCGGATGGACGTTGGGTCGCTGATGGAAGAGGACGATGAGCAGGGTTTTGCGCACTTCATGGAGCATCTGACGTTTCGCGGCTCAACGCATGTTCCGGACGGCGAAGCGAAGCGTGTTTGGCAGCGGCTTGGCGCAACATTCGGGAGCGACAGCAACGCCGAAACAACGCCGACGCAGACGGTCTATAAGCTCGATTTGCCTAACGCAAGCACCGCGAGCCTCGACGAAAGTCTCAAAATATTGTCGGGTATGGTCCGTTCTCCCGGTCTGAGTGCAACGGCGGTCAATGCGGAGCGTCCCGTTGTTTTGGCCGAGTTGCGAGAGCGCGCCGGACCCCAGACCAAAGTCCAGAATGCGACGAGGGAATTGTTCTTTGCCGGACAGCGTCTGGCCAATCGCGCGCCGATCGGGACGCCGGAGACCTTGAGTGGGGCGACACCGAAAATGCTGAAACAATTTCATCAGCGTTGGTATCGGCCGGAGAACACGGTGATCGTTATCGCTGGCGACGGTGATCCAGCTTTATTTGTCAAATTGTTGAACGAATATTTTTCCAAATGGCAGGTCGATGGCGAGGCGGGCGTGACTCCCGATTTTGGTGAGCCGCAGGATTTGGCCGAGGTCAGTCAGGTTTTGATTGAACCGACCTTGCCGAGGTTCATATCCATGATCATCGCGCGGCCCTGGGAACAGGTCGCAGATACGATTGTCTATAATCAGCAGATATTGATTGATTTGTTGGCCTTGCAAATGATCAACCGGCGCCTCGAAGCAGGGGGAAGGGCAGGAGGCAGCTATTTGCAGGCAGCTGTCGGTCAGGATGACGTCAGCCGTTCCGTTGACGGGACTTTCGTCAATATCGTGCCGCTTGGTGAAGATTGGGAGGCCGCCCTCAACGACGTCCGGGCTGTCATCAGCGACGCGACCACTGTCGCGCCATCCGAACAGGATATTGCCCGTGAACTGGCCGAGTTTGATGCCGCCCTGGCCATTGGCGTAGAAAGCTATCAGACCGAAGCAGCGCGCAAGCAGGCGGACAATATCATAAATGCGGTCGATATCCACGAGACCGTGGCGACGCCGCAGGTGGCGCTCGATGTCTTCCGCGCAATGCGGGACCTGTATACGCCGGAGCGTTTGCTTGAATCCACGCGCAAGCTTTTTTCGGGGGTTACCTCTCGGGTTCTGCTGTCATCGCCGGTTGCCGTGGAAAACGGTCAGGCAAAGCTGGCAGCCGCGTTAACGCGTCCCGTTGACGCCGCCAGCAATGTGCGCGTCGCTCAGTCCGATATCGGATTTGAATCCCTCAAGGCGATAGGAAAAAAGGGGGCGATCAAAACGTCACGGCCAATCGGAAATTTCGATATGGAGCAGCTGGAACTTGCCAACGGGGTCAGGGTGTTGTTGTTCCCGAATACGGCTGAACGCAACAAGATCATGGTCAATGCTCGCTTTGGCCACGGTTACAGCGGTCTGCCTTCTGATCAGGAAACTTTGGCATGGTCCGGCGCTCTGGCGCTGATGGCGAGCGGCGTTGGCGATCTGGGACAAGAGGAACTCGATAAAATTACGACCGGGCGGAGGATAGGATTGGGTTTCGAGATAGACGATGACGCCTACGAGATTACGGCCGATACCCGCCCGTCTGACCTCGAGGATCAGCTGCATTTGATCGCGGCCAAGCTGGCTTTTCCTCGTTGGGATCCGGCACCGGTCATGCGCAGCAAGGCTGCCGCATTGATTGGCTATGACAGCTTTTCAGCCTCCCCCCAAGCGGTTCTCGAACGCGACCTGGAATGGCTTCTTCGCGGTAAGGATCCGCGCTGGAAGACGCCTGACAGAGCCGATTTCAATCAGCTGACTGCGGAGAATTTCAAACAATTCTGGGAGCCGATTCTTGCCAGCGGACCGTTGGAACTGATGTTGTTTGGCGATTTCGACCGGGATCAGGCGGTCGAATCCATTCTGAAGACATTTGGTGCATTGAAGCGGCGCGACGCTCCGCCGGCGTCAGCCGACGCCGTGTCACCGCAATTTCCTGAACCAACCGACGGCCCGGTGATTCTCGTGCACAAAGGTGACAAGGAAAGAGCAGCTGCCATGGTCGCCTGGCCGACCGGTGGAGGGCTCGCCAATGTGCGAGAAAGCCGCAGGCTTGAAGTACTGACGGCGATCTTCAATGACCGGTTGTTCGAAATACTCCGGTCGCAACAGGGGGCAAGCTATAGTCCTCAGGTTGTGAACAGCTGGCCGGTCGATTTTCAATCCGGCGGATATATTGGCGCGCAGAGCCAGCTGACGCCCGACAATATCGACCGGTTCTACAAGGTCGTGGAAATGATTGCCAAGGACCTGCGGGAAAACCCGATTAGTGCGGATGAGTTGCAGCGCGTGGTAGAACCCTTGCGACAGCTGATCTCCCGGGCGAGCAGCGGCAACAGTTTCTGGATCAGCCAGCTGGAGGGAGCGACCTTCAATCCGCAAAAATTTGTCGCGCTGCAAAGCCTGCTCAGTGACTATACCGTCATTACGCCGGAAGAAGTGCAAGCTCTGGCGATCAAATATTTTGATGAGAAAAAAGAATGGAAGCTGGCGGTTCTGCCCGAATCAGAAAGTTTGGCGGCCAACGATAATGAGCCGGTTCCGGCACCATCGGCCAAGTCCGGCAGCAATTAGATAGAGTCGACCAGCGTCAGGATCTGTTCGTTGGTCGGCCGCTTCTTGTAATCGCCGGACACCCATTTCGCGACTATCATCCCGGATTTATCGATCACAAACACCGAAGCATAGGGAACGCCCACCGCGCGGCCTTCGGTATATTGGGGATCGCGCAACCCAAAAGCGTCAATGACAGCCGATGGTTGGTCGGACAGCATGTCATATTGCAACATCTGGTTTTTCGCAAAGCGCTGCTGTTGGTCGGGGCTATCATAGCTCAGACCATATAGATGGTAGCCGCGTTCCTTCAATTCAGGAACCAGCGCGTTGATCGATTTCAATTGCGTTTGACAATAGGGACACCATTCAACCGAACGCGTAAACACGACCAGGGCCGGGCCTTTTTCGAGCATATCAGCAAATGTCGTTTCCCCTTGATCGTCAAGCAGTCGCGCGTCCATCGGAACCTGCTCACCAACCGCCAGTCCAGCATCAATCGTCTGCGCTTCAGTGATCGGAGCAACAACCGTTTCTGGCTTGTTTTCGACCTGCTCGCTACTTTCGGAATCGTCGGCGGGCGCAGCGCCGGAACAGGCAGAAAGAGCCATGGCCAGGACGGAGGACAGGATTGTGGCGCTTGGGTTCATGACAGTATCCATTCTAAAAGCTGGTGAATTATTCGCCCGCAAACCGCCTTCGGTTACAGCTCTCGATATTTAATTCACTATCGCAACATGCGGGCGACAATCTCTTGCTTAAATGGCCGGCACTCAGGACCGGTTATCACAGAACATATTTCGATAAATCGGTATCCTTGGCGACATCGGACAGCTGCTTTTCGACATAGGCTTTGTCGATGCTGATTTCCTCACCAGTCCGATCTTCGGCGGTGAAGCTAATCTCTTCGACCAGCTTTTCCATTATCGTCTGCAATCGCCGGGCACCGATATTCTCGACCGTCTCATTCACATTCGCGGCAATTTCTGCCAGTTTTTCGATGGCATCTTCGGTAATAGTGATTTTGACATCTTCCGTGCCGAGCAGCGCGATATATTGCTGCGGCAGATTGGCCTTTGTTTCGGTCAAAATCCGCACGAAATCGGCTTCGGTGAGCGCTCGCAATTCCACCCTGATCGGCAGTCGGCCTTGCAGTTCCGGCAGCATATCGCTCGGCTTGGATATCGAGAAAGCGCCGGATGCGATGAACAGGATGTGATCCGTTTTCATCGGACCATATTTGGTCGCGACGGTTGTGCCCTCGATAAGCGGCAGCAGATCGCGCTGGACACCTTCCCGGCTTACTGAGCCACCACGCATATCGCTCATCGCGATCTTGTCTATTTCGTCCAGGAATACGATGCCATTCGACTCGGCGTCCGAGATCGCAGCTCTGGAAATATCCTCGTCGTCCAGCCGCTTGTCGGACTCTTCTTCCACCAGCTTGTCCCAGGCATCTGCGACCCGCATCTTCCGGCGCTTCAGGCGGTTTTGGTTGAACGCCTTGCCCATCATGTCCGAGAGATTGATCATGCCAACCTGGCCACCCATGCCGGGAATGTCCATCGGCATATTCGGTGTGTCTTCGACTTCAATCTCGATTTCGGTGTCGTTCATGTGATCATCAACAACACGTTGCCGGAAACTCTCTCTCGTCGCTTCGCTTGCGTTTTCGCCGCATAGAACGTCAAGCAGGCGCTTCATCGCCGCTTCGGCAGCGGCTTCATCTACTGCCGTTCGCCGGCGTTCCCGTTCCAGGCGCACGGCTTCCTCGGCCAGATCGCGGGCGATTTGCTCGACATCGCGGCCAACATAGCCGACTTCCGTGAACTTCGTGGCTTCCACCTTGATAAACGGGGCATCGGCGAGCTTTGCCAGACGGCGCGAAATTTCGGTCTTGCCGCAGCCGGTGGGGCCGATCATCAGGATATTTTTGGGAGTTACCTCTTCCCGCAATTCAGCGGGCAGTCGCTGCCTGCGCCAGCGGTTGCGCAGTGCCACGGCCACCGCACGTTTCGCATCTTGCTGGCCGATAATATGCTCGTCGAGGGCTTTGACGATCGCTTTGGGAGTCAGATTCGCCTGCATGCTATTTGTCTCTTCATTCATAGGGAGGGGGTAGGCTGCGTTCACGCGTCGCTATCAAGCGTTTCGATGGTAATATCACCATTCGTGTAAACGCAGATCTCGGCCGCGATTTCCATCGCTTTTCTGGCCAGTTTCTCGGCGTCTTTCTCATAGTCCATCAAGGCGCGAGCTGCGGAAAGCGCGTAATTTCCGCCGGAACCAATCGCGGCAATACCTTCGTTGGGTTCCAGCACATCGCCATTGCCGGTCAGTATCAGTGTGATGTCCTTATCGGCCACAATCATTAGTGCTTCGAGGTTGCGAAGATATTTGTCGGTCCGCCAATCCTTGGCGAGCTCAACCGCCGCGCGCATCAGCTGCCCGCTATGCCGCTCCAGCTTTGCTTCGAGCCGCTCAAACAGCGTGAAGGCATCAGCAGTCGCACCAGCAAAGCCGCCAACTACCGAACCATCGTGCAATTGCCGAACCTTGCGGGCATTGCGCTTCATCACTGTCTGCCCCATCGAGACCTGACCGTCGCCAACGACGACGACCTTGCCATTTTTTCGAACCGAGAGGATGGTTGTGCCATGCCATTGTTGCAGGCCATGTTGCTGATTTTCTGTCATGAAACGAGATATGGGTCTTGCTACCTGTTTGTGCAACCGCAGCCTTTCCGGTTTTGCAGGATCCCGAAACATCGTCTTTTCGACGGCCCAAATCCGAGGGATCCAGCAGGCAAAAAAAATGGCGACCAAAGGCCGCCATTTCTAAAATTCTATACCTGAATTAATTCAGGGGGAAGTAGGTGTGTCTTCGCTGCCGTCAGCTGCGATAATGATGCCACCAATAACTGCTGCTGCAGCGAGGATCGCGACGATGATGCCCGATCCGCCTTCGACGTCATTTTCGCCTTCGACAGTTGCGCTGGTTCGTGCAACGGAAGAAACAGGCTGTGCAGCCTGTGCCAATACCGGTGCGCTTACGAGCGATGCGGCTGCTGCTGCAGCCATTCCAATTTTACCGAAACGCATAATTTGCTCCTTCAGGGTTTCGCATCTCATTCAATACAAAACAGTCTCTGGCATAGCAGGTCGGCGAAATCAACAATCTTATGGTCCAATATTGTAATATTTGCGCTGAGTTGCAAACGGGGCACATATGATAGTTTTTCCTATAAATTAATAAGTTGGCCGTCCTGGCGTGGACCGGTCTTGCTGATCGGGTGTTCGCGGCTTCAACCGTAACATTCTCCAGTTGTTCCGATTCAAGACGTTAACCATCACCCCAGAATTGCTGCTGGTAAATATGGATAACAATTTGTTAACCAATCGGCATGGACAATGAAACATTGAACCCGCTGGTGTTGCGCAGCAAAGCTATGCAGCACCCTTTCCGCCAGAGCTTGCCCGCCAATATGTCGCGGGTTGCCAGAGAAAATCACGAATTGGAGATGGAGGAGAGAACCGAAAGAAAAGGGGTAGGCGAGGATGTAAGCCTATTTCTGTTGAGCTTTCTCGCCTTCTTTACCGCCTTCTACATGTTCATTTTTTGATTGCGGGCTTGAGGCGCATCAGTCGCAAGCGCGATGGAGCTGCAATCCAAGCCATGCCGATACGAGGCACATGGCTGCAACGAGCAGCAGCTGTTCGGTAGTAGACACGCCCAGCATGCTGAGCCCAAGGGCGACCAATGCTCCCAGCACCATACAGCCCGAATTCACGACATTATTCGCCGCGATCGTCCGCGCCGTCTGGCTGATATCGACGGTTGTCGTAAGAAAGGCATATAGCGGAACCACAAACATGCCGCCAAAAATGGCAACACCGCCCAATGTACCCAGAAGCGCCCAGGCACCATCGTGTACGATGAACGTTTGCAGCGTGTAAAGATCACCATCCGGCAGACCTTCCCAGCTTCGCGCTATGAAGTAGAGGATGAGCACAAATATGCCCATGATGACAACGCTTGCGGGGGCAAACCGGGCCGAGACTTGGCTTTTGAGCAAGCTGTTGACCAGGATCGATCCGATCGCGATTCCGACCGAGAATACGCCGAGAAAGAGGCTGGCAACCTGGGGCGCGGCGGTCAGGACATTCTCGACCAGCGGGGGAAATTGAATGATCAGCACCGATCCAATGGTCCAGAAAAAGCTGATGGCGATGATCGCCAGGTAAAGCCTGCGAACATGCAAAGTCGCGGAGATCAGCCGGATCGAAGAGCGGACGAAATTAAAGTCGATTTTCTCCACTTCTTTTTGCGCGGGCGCAGGGGGCATGAACTGGGCGGAAACACGGCCCACCAGTGCAACCAGGAAAACCGTCACGACTGCGATCTCGACTCCGTTTCCATTGCGGTCGATGATGATGCCACCGAGGATCGTGCCTGCCAAAATGGCGATATAGGTTCCCGCTTCAACGAGTCCGGTCCCCGCGAGCACTTCATCTGCCTCCAAATGCTGCGGCAGCACGGCATATTTTATCGGACCGAAAAAAGTCGACTGCAGTCCCAGAAGAAACAAAGCGGTCAGCATGACGGGAATATTGTGTAGCCACAGTCCGATCCCGCCGATTGCGGCGATGAAGATTTCCAGTGTTTTCACGAGTCGCGTGATCCGCGCCTTGTCATAATTGTCCGCCAGCTGGCCGGCTAAGGACGAAAACAGGAAAAACGGCAGAATGAAGAGCCCGGAAGCAACGGCATTGAATACGAAGTCCTCGGATTCGCTGTCATAAATTCCATAGGTCACCAGGATGACCATAGAAAATTTGAAGAGATTGTCGTTAAATGCCCCGAGTAGCTGCGTGAGGAACAGTGGTAAAAACCTCCGTGTCCGCAACAAATGCGCCGTATTTTGCATAAAGTGAAAATCTCTGTTCGAGCGGAAAGATGAGCGTCCTGCCATCTTTAGCCCTTTCCAACCCAGCGTCAACACGACGACTAACGGCTTGGTGCGGGCAATGGCCGTGAATTCGTCCATTAAATGGCTGAATCAATTTTCATTCTGACGAAATCCGTTTATGCGAAGGCCGCGATGCTGAATTTGCCAAACATTTTGACACTCTCGCGAATATTCGCGGTGCCGATTCTGGTTTTTCTGCTGTGGCCGAACTTTGATCCGTTACATTTGCAGCCGTTGCCAATTGATTATTTGCTGACTTTCGGCCTCTACTGCCTGATGGCCGTCACCGATTATTTCGACGGTTATCTCGCCAGAACGCAAGGCACAGTATCGAAACTCGGTATTTTTCTGGATCCAATCGCCGACAAGATCATGGTGGCGGCGGTTGTGTTGATGTTGATTTTCACGAGGGATATCAACGGTTGGAACACGATTGCGGCGATCATCATTCTGTTGCGCGAAATCATGGTCTCCGGCCTCAGGGAATTCCTTGCCGGCTTGCAGGTCAGCGTGCCGGTGTCACAATTGGCAAAATGGAAGACCGGTTTTCAGATGATTTCACTTGGTGCCCTGATATTGGCTGGCGGTTTGCCGCACTGGCCAGTGGTTCAGACAGTCGGCCTGTGGACGCTCTGGGCAGCAGCGATCCTGACCCTGATCACGGGATGGGATTATCTTCGAGTCGGCTTGAAGCACATGGACTGATGGCTCGTTCGATCAACATAGTATATTTCGCCTGGGTGCGGGAGCGTTTGGGTATCGACCAGGAACAGGTTCCGCTGGATGATGAGATAAAAAGCATCGCCGATGTGCTGGCGATGCTAGCCGAGCGGGATAGCCGCTATACCGACATTTTTGCCGATTCTGAAAAATTGCGCTTCGCTCTTGATCAGGATTACGGTCTCAGCACATCTTTGATCGGATCGGCCAAGGAACTGGCCATTTTTCCACCGGTGACGGGCGGATGATCAATATTGAGGTCGGTCCCGAGGATTTTGATATCGGTACGGAGACGCTGAAAGTCGCAGGGCAGGGTGGTGGCGCCATCGCCAGCTTTGTTGGCCAGGTGCGGGACGACGGAAACCTTGCGTCACTGGAGCTGGAACATTATCCGGCTATGACGCAAAAAGCGCTACACGAGATCGCTGAAAGCGCGTCTTCTCAATGGGAGCTCCACGCGGTCACCATCATTCATCGGGTCGGCAAATTGACCGTTGGCGAAAATATTGTGATGGTAGTGACCGGATCCGATCATCGCCAGGCCGCAATCGATGCCTGTTCCTTCATCATGGACAAGTTAAAAACGGTTGCCCCTTTCTGGAAAAAGGAAACCAAGGTCGACGGGGCAGAGAAATGGATAGAAGAGCGGGCGTCTGATATCGAAGCGTCGAATCAATGGGAGAAAAAGCAGAAAACCTAGCCGTGGGCTTTTGACACCCAGTTCTGCGCGCCCTTCATGATTTCTGCCAGCAGTTGAAATTCATTTCGGCGCGGACTGTTCTTGCGCCAGACCAGCGCGATGTCGCGCGTAGCACGATCCGATTTGAGCGGTCTGGCGACAATGTCGGTATAGTTCAATATCCCGCTTTCAATCGCCATTTTCGGCAGCAGGGTGAGGCCCAGTCCATTGTCGACCATCTGTACCAGCGTATGCAGCGAGGTTCCCATCATCCGTGCAGATGCCCTTAATTCCGGGCGATTGCAGGCTGCTAGGGCATGATCTTTCAGGCAATGTCCGTCCTCAAGCAGCAGCAGCTGAGTTTCATCGATATGGGCCGGATCGACTTCCAGCGGTGGATCGCGAGGGTCATCTTTCGGAAAAGCCACGAGTATCTCATCGGTGAACAATATTTCTGACTCGACGTCGCCGCAGGGGAAGGGTTGCGCCAGCAGCACGCAATCCGCGTGGCCATGATGTAGGGAGTCGCACGCCGCCTGGCTTGTTTCTTCTTTCAGATAGAGCTTCAGCTCCGGTCGCTCCTTGCGTAGCTGCGGCAATAGCCGAGGCAACAGAAATGGTGCGATGGTCGGAATGACGCTCATCCGTATATCTCCGGACAGCGGCTTCCCGGCGGATCGGGCCATTTCGGACAGCTCTTCCGCTTCGCGCAGGATGCGATAGGCCTTCTCGACCATCTGATTACCGAGATCGGTGAAACGGACAACGCGGCGTGTTCGTTCGACCAGGACAATATCCAGTAAGGCTTCCAGTTCCTTGATACCCGCTGACAATGTCGACTGGGTAACGAAGCAGGACTCCGCGGCTTTGCCGAAATGGCCATGTTCTTTCAGGGCTACCAGATATTGCAGCTGTTTCAGGGTAGGCAGATACGTCGACATTATCGATTCTCTCGATCAGTATGGTTGTATTGATCTACTATAGTGATGAAGCCTGCCTTTTTAAAGCATCATCCGATTTTGCCTCCAAGAAATAACTGGAAAAGCGGGTTTATCGTGCCTAGTTTATCAGCTTCGCAACATCCGGAGGAAAGACATGTTTCGGGAACTGGGCGCATATCTGGATTCTATCAAAGCCCGCGATCCGGCACCGCGATCGCGCTGGGAAGTATTGCTCTATCCGGGTGTCCTGGCGTTGGGCCTACATCGACTGGCGCATTGGCTTTTCAAAGGCGAACTGTTTTTCTTTGCCCGTCTGATCAATCATATTGCGCGATTTTTGACCGCTATTGATATTCATCCTGGTGCAAAAATCGGACGCCATCTGTTCATCGACCACGGCTTTACGGTCATCGGGGAGACCGCTGACATCGGTGACAATGTAACCATCTATCAATGTGTAACGCTCGGTGGGACCAATCCGGCCAACGGCGTCGGCGGAAAGCGGCATCCGACCATCGAAGATGATGTTATCCTGGGCTCCGGCGCTCAGGTGCTTGGCCCGATCACGGTTGGCAAACGCGCACGTGTAGGCGCCAATGCGGTCGTCACTCAAAATGTTCCGGAAGGCGCGACTATGGTCGGCGTACGGGCGCGGCCGACTCTGGTCGAAGCCAAAGATTATCAAAAGGATTTTGTTCCCTACGGTACCCCGTGCAGCGAAATTTTTGACCCTTCGACGCAAAAGCTGGAAATATTGCAATGCGAGATGGAGCAATTGCAGAAACGCATCGCCGCCTTCGCCAGCGAGCGTAGCGGGGATGACAATCCCGGCGACGCCAAGGGACGCGATAGCGCTTGATGCGGTTTACGGGATCGAACATTGCCGACTTCCCGCAGCGGGGCGGCCCGTCACAAGTTGGCTTTGAACGGCGGGAACTGGATCGCATACTCAATTTATACGGTCGCATGGTCGCTGCTGGCCACTGGAAAGACTATGCGATGGATATGCGCCGCGATGTCGCAATATTCGCGGCTTTCCGCCGTGCGTCCGAACGTCCTCAAATTCGCATCGAGAAACGGCCGTCGGAGCGCAATCGTCAGGGCATGTGGTCACTCCACGGTGAGCAGGGCCAGATATTGAAGCGAGGCCATGATCTTTCCGGAGTGCTGGCGCCGGTCGAGCGCAAACTGATGAAGCTGGTATCAGAATAACCGGTTTGGTTGGACGGGTTCGCAAAAACGAACCCAAAAGTCTAATTGTCCGCCGCATCCGTATCAAGCGCGTAGCCAGCCGAACGAACCGTTCGGATGATGTCGGACCGGCCATTGGCATTAAGAGCCTTTCGGAGCCGACGAATATGGACGTCGACGGTGCGCAATTCGATATCGCTGTCCTGTCCCCAAACGCTATCCAGCAATCGTTCGCGTGAGAATACCCAGTTAGGATGTTCCAGAAAATGCCGAAGCAGGCGGAATTCGGTGGGGCCCAGCGGGATAGTATCGCCGTCCCTTTTGACCTTGTGCCCGACAGTGTCCATTTCGAGGTCACCAAAAGTCAGTTTTTCCCCGGCGAGAGCAGGCCTGACCCGGCGCAGCACCGCCTTAACCCGAGCGATCAGTTCCCGGGGGCTGAAGGGCTTGGTGATATAGTCGTCCGCGCCCGTTTCAAGGCCGCGGATCTTGTCCTCCTCTTCACCGCGAGCGGTTAACATGATGATCGGAATATTCGCGGTTTCCGACGATCGGCGCAGGCGGCGGCATACTTCAATGCCGGACAGACTCTCGAGCATCCAGTCGAGCAGAATGACGTCCGGGCGATGCTCCTGAACCAGCAGCAGCGCTTCCTCGCCATCCGGCGTGTGGATCACGTCATATTCTTCTTTTTTGAAATTCCAGGTTAGCAGTTCTGCTAGTGCCGCGTCATCTTCAACGAGCAATAATTTTGCATTTACCATCAGTTGGCCTCATCGCTTGACGCATCATTCGGTGGCGTCGTGGGGCTTTCCCCCCGAGTGCGTTCGGGCATCGGTTCACCGGTCGCCGCGAAATAAACCATTTCCGCGACATTGGTCGCATGGTCGCCGATCCGTTCCAGATTTTTGGCTATGAACAGCAAATGCGCTGCTTCGCCGATATCTTTCGGATTTTCGATCATATGGGTAATAACAGCGCGGAAGATACTGTTGTAGAAGTCATCAACAATTTGGTCCCGCCGGTTCACTTCCATCGCCAGCTCCGCATCTCTGCGGGCAAAAGCGTCAAGCGAATCCCGGACCAGTTCGCTGGCGATTTTCGACATAGAAGGTAGCAGCGAAATTGGCCGCAACCGGTGGGTCTGAGTGACCAGGGGTACCCGTTTCGCGATATTTTTTGCGTAGTCGCCGATCCGCTCTACCACGCCCGAGATCTTGAACGTCGCGATCAATTCCCTGAGGTCATCGGCCATCGGGGCGCGCAGCGCAATCGTCTGAAAGGTCAAATCATCGATCCGCTTTTCAAGCTCGTCGATCAACTTGTCTTCCCGGACTACCTCTGCCGCGAGATCAAGATCGCTATTTTCCAGCGCCCGCATGGCTTTGGCAATCGCCTGCTCGCTGCGGCCGCCAATTTCTGCCACCATACCGCGCAATTCGTTGATGTCTGAATCAAACGCTTTTACGGTATGTTCTGTGCCACTATTGACCATCGTTATTCCTAATCATCGATAAGTTAGCCGTAGCGACCCGTGATATAATCCCGCGTCTTTTCTTCGCGCGGATTGGTAAAAATATCTGTCGTATCGCCATATTCCACCAGCGTCCCGAGATGGAAAAAAGCGGTTTTCTGAGAAACGCGCGCGGCTTGCTGCATATTGTGCGTGACGATCACTATAGCATATTTGCCGCGCAGTTCGTGAATTAGTTCTTCAATCTTGGCAGTAGCGATCGGGTCAAGGGCCGAGCAGGGCTCGTCCATCAGGATCACTTCCGGGTCGACCGCAATCGCCCGCGCGATGCACAAGCGTTGCTGCTGACCACCCGACAGGGCGGTTCCGCTGTCCTGCAGGCGCTCTTTGACTTCGCCCCAGAGGCCAGCGCGCTGCAGGGACGATTCGACGATCTCGTCCAATTCTTCCTTTCCGGTAGCCAGACCGTGGATGCGGGGGCCGTATGCGATATTGTCGTAGATTGATTTCGGGAAGGGGTTGGGCTTTTGAAAGACCATGCCGACCCGAGCCCGCAATTGGACGACGTCCATTTTCGGAGCGTATATATCTTCTCCTTCCAGCGTGATATCGCCAGTGACACGGGCAATCGGAATTGTATCATTCATCCGGTTCATGCAACGCAAAAATGTCGACTTGCCACATCCGGAGGGCCCGATAAATGCGGTGACATTGTCCATGTTGACGTCGATAGAGACGTCGTTGATCGCCTGCTTATCCCCGTAGAAAACATTGACGTTGCGCGCCGTCATTTTTGGCGACCCGCTGTCGGTTGTCGTGCCTGTTTGGGCAGAATCTGTCATATTCACGCTTTCGCTCGGTTCGAGTATGTTCTGTTTATCATCCATCGGGCTTCTACCAGCGGGTCTCAAACCGGTTGCGCAGGTAAATCGCCAGAGCATTCATGATCAACAGAAACAACAAAAGTACAATGATGGCCGCCGAGGTTTTCTCGACGAAGCCGCGATCCACTTCGTCAGACCATAGAAATATCTGAACCGGCAGCACGGTAGCAGGGTCAGTGATCCCGCTAGGCGGCGTGGCGATAAACGCGCGCATGCCGATCATCAGCAACGGTGCCGTTTCGCCCAGGGCTCTTGCCATTCCGATAATCGTGCCAGTCAATATGCCGGGCAGTGCCAAGGGGAGCACATGATGAAAAACAACCTGCAGCGGGCTTGCCCCGATGCCCAGCGCCGCTTCCCGGATCGAAGGCGGTACGGACTTTACGGCATTGCGCCCGGAAATGACGATCACCGGCATGGTCATCAATGCGAGGGTCAAGCCGCCGACCAGCGCGCCGGAACGCGGCATCCCGAAAAAGTTCAAAAATACGGCCAGGCCGAGCAAGCCGAAAATGATCGAAGGCACCGCGGCGAGATTGTTGATCGAAACTTCGATCAGATCTGTCAGCCGGTTCTTCGGCGCATATTCCTCGAGATACAGAGCCGCCAGCACACCAACCGGAAAGGCCAGCATCAACGTCACGATCATGGTTATCAGAGAGCCTTTGAAAGCGCCCCAGATACCGACTTGCATCGGATCTGTCGCGTCCGAGTTGCTCAGGAAATTCCAGTTGAAACCGGTAGAGAACTGGCCGCTCAATTGCTTCACCGTCTGTTCGGCCTCCGGATTGCCTTCGTCCTTGTAGGCGACGTCCAGTTCTGATGTCACTGGCAGATATACCGTGGCTCTCTGAGACACCAGATCAGGGTTGTCGAGAATCATCGAACCGACTGCGGTCCAGGCTCCCGCTGAAAAGAGATCGGCACCGTCTTTGCCATATTGGATTTCTATGCTGCTATCGACGATGTCGCGTAAACCCATGACCTGAATATTGGCTTGCGCATTGGGGCCTTCGAACTGGCTCGGAGACGCGCCGTTTGTGACTGCCGGGAAATCGATCTCGACCGGCAGTTCGGTCTGCGTAAATCCGCGAAATCCATTGCCCACCATGACGATCAGCAAGAATGCCAGAAAGCCAGCAGACAGCACGATCGCGGTAACTCCCATCGCCTTGAAGCGCCGCTCTGCGGCATAACGTCCGGCAATGCGTTTCTGCATCGCTTTGCCTTGCCAGTCGGTCGGACTGCGGTCGGTTTCGGTGAGACTATTCATATGCTTCCCGGTATTTTTTGACGACGCGCAAGGCGATCAGATTGAGCAGCAAGGTCACGATGAAAAGGACGAGACCGAGGGCAAAGGCAGCAAGCGTTTTCGGGCTGTCGAATTCCTGATCGCCGGTCAAAAGCTGGACGATCTGGGTGGTGACGGTGGTAACACTGGAAAAGGGATTGGCGGTCATGTTGGCGGCGAGACCGGCAGCCATCACCACGATCATTGTTTCGCCAATCGCACGGCTGACGGCGAGCAATACGCCGCCAACCACCCCCGGCAATGCCGCAGGGATAAGCACCTTCTTGATGGTTTCGCTCTGGGTGGCACCCATGGCCAGCGAGCCATCGCGCATCGAGCTTGGCACCGCAGCAATGCTGTCATCGGCCATTGATGAGACAAACGGAATGATCATGATTCCCATCACCGCGCCAGCCGCCAGAGCGGATTCGGAAGAGGCATTGGAAATGCCGATCGACACCGCAAAATCACGCAGCGCGGGGGCTACGGTAAGGGCAGCGAAATAGCCATAGACCACGGTCGGTACTCCGGCGAGCACCTCCAATATGGGCTTCATCCAGGAACGAAATTTAGCCGGAGCATATTGGGTCAGATAGATTGCGCTCATCAGGCCGAGCGGAATGGCGACAATCATCGCGATGATGGCGCCGATAAACACGGTTCCCCAGAAGAGCGGGATTGCGCCAAATCCGGTTTCGCCTCTTGGTCCCGCGACCGCTTTCGGGTTCCATTCGGTTCCGAAAAGAAAGTCGATTGGCGACACCATGGAAAAGAAGCGCGCGGTTTCAAACACCAGCGACAGGAAAATGCCAACCGTCGTGATAATAGCAATCAGCGATGCGAGCAGCAGGATCAGCATCGTCACTCGCTCGATCTTGGTACGCGCTCGCAGGTCAGGTTTGATCTGCAGCCATGCATAAACACCGCATGCAAAAACCAGCAGCAGTGCGGCGATGGCACCGATCATCTGGTAATAGTTGATCGCCTCACGATAGGGTTCGACCATCGATTGCGAGAGCGGGTTAAATGCGTTGACCTGATTGCCAAGGGCAATCGCCCGCGCTTCGGACAGAATAGCTGCCCGGGCAAAGCCGTCTTGCGGCAATTGCGTCGCGGCAGGGGCGGTCAGCGCCGCATCGGTGATCAGAGCCGGGCTGACAAACCTCCAGACCGCCAGGAAAAGAAATGCCGGGAGGATAGCCCACAGGGCAACATACCAGCCATGATAGGTGGGCAGGGAATGAAGCGCCGAGCGAGAATGCTTGCCCCCGGTTTGCATCCCGGCTGCTCTGAGCCGGCCAAAAAACCATGCTACCAGCCCAAGGCCGATGACGAGAAAAAGAAGCGTTGAACCTGTCACAATATCAATTTTCGCCCCGTATCAAAATCATCTGCTTGGTACACGCGCCCTGGCACGCCTATTTGAGTTCGCTAATCGCAAGAGGTGTCATATTATTGACAATCTCAAACATATTTTCGCGGACGTCATCGGGCGAGGCTATTAGACCCGCTTTCACCAGATAACCATCGCGCGTGCCCGCATTGAGGAATTCCAACACATATTCCTTCAGTCCGGGGATCACGCCGACATGCTGCTTTTTGAGATAGATGTACAGCGGACGCGCGCCGGGATATTCTCCCGATGCAATCGCATCATAAGTCGGGTTTACACCGGACACCGGGATTCCCCGAACGCTGTCCAAATTTTCTTCGAGGAAGCTGTATCCAAAGATGCCGATGCTGTTCGGGTTGGCTTTCAACTTTTGAACGATCAAATTGTCATTTTCGCCGGCATCGACATAGGCACCATCCGCTCTTACCTCGTGACAAATTGCTTCGAATTCCGTCTTGTTGCTTTCTTTCAGCGCCTTCGTTTCCGGGTCTGTGATACAGCCCACTTCCATAATCAACTCTGTCAGCGCATCGCGCGTGCCAGAGGTTGATGGCGGGCCATAAACATTGATCGCAAAATTCGGCAAAGTCGGGTCAATATCGGACCAATTTTTGGCGTTGTTCTCTTTGCCAAATGGCCGTTCCGCAATCGCTTTGTAAATCTGAACAGGCGTCAGGGAGAAAGATGGTCCGTTGTTTGCCTGAGCGATCGCAATACCATCGATCCCAATTTGCACTTCGACGACTTCCGTCACTCCATTGCTCTGGCAAAGCTCCAGTTCAGACGCCTTTATCCGGCGCGATGCATTTTCAATGTCCGGCGTATCTGCGCCTACACCGGCGCAGAACAGGTTCATCCCGCCGCCCGTGCCAGTCGATTCCAATATCGGAGAGGGATTGGAGCCATTCACACTGAATTGCTCTGCGACAGCCTTGGCGAACGGGAAAACGGTCGACGAGCCGACAATGCGAATTTCGCTTCTGGTGCCGCCTTGGCCTCCAGAAGCCTGGTCCTGACATGCGGATAGCGCAAGGGAAGCGGCCGCGAGAAAGGCGAGTTGTCTTAGCATCGGAAAATTCCCAGTTGATCTGCATTCGACCTGCCTGCGGAAAACATTATCCAAGGTCATATCCGCAGGCTCGTTGCGGTGGCTTCTAGGGAGGGGCAATGTCCTGATCATTACAGATATGTTACAAATATATGACAGCAGGCACGACGCTCGATTGGCCATCCAAACACCGATTCAAATAGGGGTCTATATCGATCCATTGGGACCAACTTGACCGACAAGAGAATTGCTGGCGATTGGCAGCAAGACAGAGACCGTGGTGCCGACGCCCACCGTGCTCGAGATCTCCATCCGCCCGCCATGCCGCTCGGTTATATGCTTGACGATGGCAAGCCCCAGGCCAGTTCCGCCGATAGATTTGCTGCGGCCCTTGTCGACGCGGTAAAATCGCTCGGTGAGTCTTGGAAGATGCTCAGGCGCAATACCATCACCCCGATCATTGATTGCCAGGCACAACATGGTGCCGGCTTTATTGGGCGCCAGATTTATGGTGACCGGCGCGTCTTTCTTTCCATATTTGAAAGCGTTGCTCAGCAAGTTGTTGACCACTTGCGACAATTGCGCCCGATCGCCATGGATAAGCGGTATATCGGCCGGCAAGTTCACCAAAATTTCCGTTTCTTTTTTGCCGCGACTGTTGATGTAAAAATCCCGGGCCTCCCCGACCAGCTCACTCAGGTCGATCTGTTCCGACGGCAGCTCAAACTTTTCCGCTTCGATCCGGGAAAGCGACATCAGATCCTCGACCAGCCGCTGCATGCGGTCGGCCTCCTTGTACATTATATTGAGAAACCGGGCGCGGGTCGCGTCATCCTTGCCGGCCTTCGGGTCTTCCAGAGTTTCCAGAAAGCCTTTGATCGCCGCCAGCGGCGTGCGCAATTCATGGCTTGCATTGGCAACAAAATCGGTTCGCATCCGTTCAGCTGCATAGCGGCTGCTGCGATCTGACAGCTGGACCAGCTTGAGACCGTCCTGAAGAGTATTGATGCGGAGCTCCCATCGTTGATCGGTGCTGCCGACCCCGACCAGCAGTATCGGCTCTCCACTATGCTTGGCATCGGGGTTGGCCAGCCGGTCGGCCGCTGCAGGGTGCCGAATGGCTATCCGTACATCTTCACCAACGATGTGATCGCCCAGGACCTTTGCAGCTGCTGAATTGGCGGCCGCGACTTTCGCGTTGCGTATCAGCAGTATCGGATCGGTGATCGGGTTGATGATGTCCTGATACGCCTCCGACCGGCCCTGAAATAATATGCGCTTGCGTTGCCGTTCGAGCGTCGCCGGGTCTGGCAGCGGTGGAGCAGGCCGGTCCTGCAGCACCGTAAACAACGCAAAGGCCCCGGTCGCCACTATGATGATGAACTGTTGTCCCGATTGCGGCAATTGGCTCGCCAGCAACGCGCCAGCAAGAATGGCGATCAGAGCCACGAACAAACGAAAGGGGGAAACCAAGGTCACCGAAGCGATTCTGACGTCTTCATAACGGCCATCTAGGCTGTGCCCGGCAGAGTCGGCAATCGGAATATTTCATGGTGCATGTCGATCGCCTTGGCATATATAGCCGTTGTTAACGAATTTCGTGTCTATGTCTCGATTATGGACGCGGTTTGAGACAGAAGACTGTTTACTCGCTTTTTTAGTGTTTTCTGCCTATGTGCCGATTATCTGTAGTTAGGACAAACAGGGACAGACCGTTGATGAAAGATCATATTCCATCTGAATCGTCAGTAAATTCTGATCAGAAGAACGGAATTGTGACCCGCCGTCGGGCCTTGATGATGGGCGCGGTAACCGCTTCGGCAGTGGTCAGCATCAAACCTGCTTTGGCCCAAACCGCCGGGTCGGTCCTCAATTGCGAAATCCCGGTACCCGACAACAATGCAATGGGCGGCTATATTGCCGCAGATGGCTCCGTCGTCGCCGCAGACACGCCGGGCGCCTTTCCGCCAGCAGGCCGTAATTTTACCGGAGAAGAGGTGCGCCGCGCGATGAACGGGCGGGCGCTTCCCGGCACGTCTTATGATCAGTCTCAGGCCTATGTGAACTATATCCGCAGACTGCAATCCGGTCAGAGTGGATTTACCTGCTACGCCTCGCTGCAAATGCCACGCTGATATTAACGTTTACCTGCTATCACGCGCGCGAGGCATATTAGAATCGCAGGTAATTCACCATGAGTTTAAAATACCAGGCAGCGCCGAAGGATGAACTGGTCTGGCACGGTCTGGACAGCATGACTCTGTTATTCCATCGACCTTCAGGAATTACCCACATGGTTGCCGAGCCCGCTCCGGCGATACTCGAAGTCATGGACGATGGCTGGCTGACCGCTGCCGAGATCGCCGAGCGCCTGAACAGAAAATTCGAAATCGAGCCGGGTGCGGACGCGAAAAATATTGTCATTGCGCGGCTGAATGAGCTGTTCGATCTTGGATTGGTTGCGCGAGTTTCTGACTGATGAGAGAGATGCACCAGACATTGCTCCAGGTCGGACCGGCCGCGTTCCGGATCGCGTCGACATGGCGGCAGCCGCTGGATCAACTGACAACCTTATACCAGGACTATCCCGCGCCAACCGACGATAGTGTCGATTTCACGGTTCGTTTGGAACCGGAGAAGCCTTGGCGCCGGCATATCCGGCCATCGGTCCATATCGGCGGAGACTTCTGGCTCCCGGACGCTGCTCCCTTGCCGCTTGCGCAGGGGCTACTGGCTGCCGAAATGGGCATGAACCTGCAAATGGCGCTTGGCTGGCGGCGGCATCTATTGCTCCATGCCAGTAGCGTTGAAAAGGACGGCAAGGCGCTGATCATGACCGGCTTGTCCGGCTCCGGCAAATCCACGCTGTCTGCGATGCTCGCCGAAAAAGGCTGGCGGTTCATGGGCGATGAATTTGCGTTGCTTGGCCTTGATAGCGGCGAAATAGTGCCTTTCCCGCGGTTGATCAGTTTGAAGAACAGGGCGATCGAAGCGATGAAGCAGCTGGTTCCGGAGGACCGCTTTGGCCCGGAAATGAAAGCCACCCCGAAAGGAGATATCCGCCATCTTGTGCCGCCAAAGGCAGCCGTGGCGCGGATGGACGATTCCGCTCGACCGGCATTGTTACTGTTTCCCCGTTTTGGCCATAAGCCGGAATTGCGGGATATGGGCCAGTCGGAAGTTTTTGTCCGTCTGACGCAGGCATCAACCAACTATGTTGCACTGGGGGAGGCGGGCTTTGACGCGCTTACCCGATTCGTCGATCGCGTCCCTGCCAAAGCCATGGATTATGAGTCCGGAGAGCAGGCAGAATCGCTGATCGAAAGCCTCTGGAGCAAACAGCCTTGATGAAGGATGCACGCCTTTTGGTCGATGCGCTGCGTGAACCGGCCACAGTAAGAGCGTTAACCGGTCGCCAATGGACGGATCTGATCAGCATCGCGCGCGGGGAATCGCTGATCGGTTCGCTGGCCCATCGGGTCAGAGATATACCGGTACCCCATCGCGTCAGAGCGGTTCTTCAAGACGCTATTGAGGCCCATGATCTGGCGCGTCAGCAGGCGCTTTGGGAAGCCGACTGCGCGCGCAGGGCCTTGGCTGATTATCCGGGAAAAATCGTCCTGATGAAGGGTACCGCTTATGTCGCGGCGGATCTGGCCGCCGGAGTGGGGCGGAGCATTGGCGATCTCGACATCATGGTCTCGCGCAATGACTTGCCGGTCGTCGAAGCGGCCTTGCTGGATGCCGGCTGGGAATGGGTAAAGCCGGATCCTTATGACGATCAATATTATCGCGACCATATGCACGAATTGCCGCCGCTGATTCATCGCGAGCGCGACCGCATGATTGACGTGCATCATACGACCCTGCCGTTGACCGCAAGGCCGACGCCGGACGCACAGGCCATGGTGGATAGCGCAGTCGCCCTCGACAATGGACTCCATGTGATGGCTCCGGCCGATATGTTGTTGCATTCGATTGCTCATCTGTTCGCCGACGGGGATCTCGCCGGGGGATTGCGCAACCTGTGGGACATCAATCTCTTGGTCCGACAATTTTCGGAAGTGGACGCGGAATTCTGGAACGTGCTTGATAGTCGGGCCGAAATTCATGATCTGGTTTCGGAAAAGCAGCGGGCATTGCGCTTGGCCGAGCGCCTCTACGGCACCCCGGTCCACAGAATTTCTGCGGGAAAAACCGCACTGGCGGACGATCTCTATGTCCGGCGATTGCTCGCCCGGGATGGCTATGGGCGGGAAACGCGCAAGGTCACGCGCCTCGCTTTTTACGTGCGATCCCACTGGCTGCGAATGCCACCGCTCATGCTGGCCAAACACCTGTGGACGAAATGGCGCAAGGGCGGAAAGTCGGCCGCATGAAGACCCTCAATTTCGGACAAACGGTCTGGCTTAAGGCCCAACAGCGTGCCATTAGTCCCGGCAATTGGCTTGTCCAAGTCGCTGATCGAACCACTTTCTCCGGAGTATCCCGATGACAGATCGCCCGCTCGCCGCAATCATCCTGGCCGCAGGACAAGGCACGAGAATGAAATCAGAAACGCACAAGGTACTGCACCCGATTGCCGGCAAGCCGATGCTGCATCATTTGCTCGATACCGTTGATTCGATCGGTGTCGAGCGGACTGTGATTGTTGTCGGCGCGCGGCGTGAGCAGATTGAAGCAAGTGTTGAAGGCCGTGATGTCGCGATTGCTGTGCAGGACGAACAACTCGGAACCGGCCACGCAGTCGCCCAGGCGCATGATGCGTTGCGCGGTTTCGCGGGCGATATCCTTATCCTCTATGGTGACGTTCCGATGGTCAGCGCCGATACCATGCGCGATATGATTTTCCGGCTAAACAATGGCACGGACCCGAGAGCCGTCGTGCTCGGCTTCCGTCCCGATGACGCCGCCGCCTATGGCCGGATCATCGCCGATGATCAGAGCGAAATCGAGAAAATGGTGGAATTTAAAGATGCCAGCGATGCAGAGCGCCGGGTAGATCTTTGCAACAGCGGTTTGATGGCGGCGCGCTCTACCGACCTGTTCATCCTGCTGGACCAGATCAGCAATGACAATGCGGCAGGCGAATATTATTTGCCGGATATCGTGATGCTGCCCGGCCAAAAAAGCGCTGTGATCGAAGTGGCTGATCCTGCCGAGGTAGCCGGCGTTAACAGCAGGGCTGAACTCGCGTCGGTTGAAAATACATGGCAGACCCGCCGGCGCGCGCAGGCCATGGCCGATGGCGTCAGCCTGATTGCACCGGAAACCGTCTGGTTCTCGCACGACACCGAGATATCTTCGGATGTTCTTGTTGAACCCAACGTGATTTTTGGTCCGGGTGTTTCTATCGCCTCTGGCGCCAAGATTTTCGGACATAGCCATATCGCCGGTGCGACGATCGGCCCCAACGCCAGCGTTGGCCCCTTTGCCCGTCTGCGCCCCGGCGCGATATTGGAAGAAGGGGCCAAGGTCGGCAATTTCGTTGAAATGAAAAAGGCGACCCTTGGCAAAGGGGCGAAAGCCAGCCACCTGACCTATCTCGGTGACGCTGAAGTCGGGGAGGGCGCCAATATCGGCGCCGGGACCATAACCTGCAACTATGACGGCTATTTCAAATATAAAACCGTCATTGGCAAGGGTGCCTTTATCGGCTCCAACAGCGCGCTGGTGGCACCGGTGACAATCGGCGATGGCGCGATCGTTGGGGCAGGGGCCACGCTCACCAAGAATGTCGCTGCCGGTGATCTGGCGCTGGTCAGAGCGCAGCAGACTTTCAAAGCCGGTTGGGCGACGAAATTTCGCGACGCGATGTTGAAGAAAAAGGGCTGACCAACAGAAAACGGTTTCTGCACGCAAGATCATCGTTCGAAGGCATCAAAATCCGTCGGCTGGATCAGATGCCGTTCGCTGGTTGCAAATAGAATTCGTGAACTTGGACGGTCCCGAACCCGCGCGATCGACTGGCGCCATGTGGGTTAATCGGGATTTTAAGAATTTCTCTGCTAACATACCGAAAATCCGGATAGATTGTAGACTCGAATAGAATCAGAAAGCCCGAAAACCATGTGCGGAATCATTGGAATTGTTGGTACGTCACCCGTCTCGGATCGATTGGTCGACGGCCTGAAGCGTATGGAATATCGCGGCTATGACAGCGCTGGCGTCTGCACAGTCGATGACGGCCGGCTGATCCGGCGCCGGGCAGAGGGCAAGCTCGCCAATTTGGTAGCCGTGCTGAAGACCGACGATGCCGCCGGCAAGGTCGGCATCGCCCACACGCGCTGGGCGACGCATGGCGCGCCGACAACGAGCAACGCGCATCCCCATGCAACCGGCGAAGTGGCTCTGGTACACAATGGCATTATCGAAAATTTCAGGAGCCTCCGAGAAGAATTGACTGCCCGCGGACGATCATTCGAAAGTGAGACCGACACCGAAGTCGTTGCGCATCTCATCAGCGAGCAGGTTGAAAATGGAAAATCTCCGCAAGAGGCCGTCCAGGCGGTATTGCCGCAACTGCGAGGGGCTTTTGCACTCGCGATTGCCTTCCGTTCGCATCCGGACCTGCTGATCGGCGCGCGTCTGGGTTCACCTTTAGTGGTCGGATATGGCGACGACGAAATGTATCTTGGGTCTGATGCCTTGGCGCTCGCGCCGCTCACTCAGAAAATTGCCTATCTCGAAGAGGGAGACTGGGTGGTTATTACGCGCGATCGCGCGGCGATTTACGATAAAGACAATGCCGCAGTGGAGCGTGAAATATCAACCTCCGGCGTTTCTGCCGCGACGATTGAAAAAGGCAATTACCGCCATTTCATGCAGAAGGAGATTTTCGAGCAGCCAACCGTCGTCGCACAGACCCTGGGAAGCTATATCAGACCGCTCGAACAGCAGGTGGCCCTGCCGCAAATGGATTTCGACCTGCGCGATATCAGGCGCATCACGATTGTCGCCTGCGGTACCAGCTACTACGCCGGCATGGTCGCCAAATATTGGTTTGAAACCTTTGCGCGGGTGCCGGTGGATCTGGATTTTGCATCCGAGTTTCGGTACCGTGACCCGGTGTTTGAGGATGGCGGACTGGCGCTGTTTATCTCCCAATCCGGCGAGACCGCCGATACGCTGGCAGCGCTTCGCCACTCGAAAGAAAACGGGCAGAAAATTGCTGTCGTTGTCAACGTCCCTACTAGCAGCATGGCAAGGGAAGCCGATCTTTTGTTGCCTACCCATGCTGGCCCTGAAATCGGTGTGGCATCGACCAAAGCCTTTTCCTGCCAGCTCGCGGTCCTCGCCGCGCTCGCTGCCCATCTTGCTGTCGTCAAGGATCAGATGACACGTGCGGAAGAGCGCGAGATTGTGCGGCATTTGACGGAAGCTCCGGCTGCGCTCAATGCCGCGCTGGATCATGACGAGGAAATAGCGGCGATGGCCCATCTGATCGCGCCCGCCCGCGATGTGCTCTATCTGGGCCGGGGGCCGGACTATCCTCTGGCGCTGGAAGGAGCGCTCAAGCTCAAGGAAATCAGCTATATTCATGCCGAAGGCTATGCATCGGGCGAAATGAAACATGGTCCGATCGCGTTAATCGACGAGGCCGTACCGGTTATCGTGCTGGCGCCATCCGGACCGTTGTTCGAGAAGACCGTATCCAATATGCAGGAAGTCATGGCCCGCGGCGGCAAGGTGGTGCTGATCTCGGATGCTGATGGCTTGGCGGAAGCTGGCGATGGCTGCATGGCAACCATCGAAATGCCAAAAGTCCACCCATTGATCGCGCCGCTTGTCTACGCGGTACCGGTCCAGTTGCTCGCTTATCATGTTGCCGTGGCCAAAGGGACGGATGTGGATCAGCCCCGCAACCTGGCCAAATCGGTTACGGTGGAATAGCGATGGCGACCAATCCATCGCTCGTCTCTGTCGAAACCGGCAGCGGAAGGTTCCAGCAAACGGTGCGGGTCGGCGAGCATGTTTTTCTCGCGGATGAACCCGTGTCATTCGGCGGCGCTGATAGTGGGCCATCGCCCTATGACCTGCTGCTGGCGGCATTGGGGACTTGCACATCAATGACGATGAAAATGTACGCCGACCGGAAAGGCATTCCCCTGGAATCGGTTTATATCGTGCTGGAGCACAGCCGCGAGCATGTCGACGATTGCAGCACCTGCAATAACGAGGACAACCGCATTGATGTGATTGACCGCTCGATTACTTTGTACGGCAATCTCAGCGATGCGCAGCGCCAAAATCTTCTTGAGATTGCGGAAAAATGCCCGGTTCATAGAACGTTGGAAAACAGAATCGACATTCACACAACCGAGGTCAGAGATTAAGCCGGCTACGCGACCGGACCCGTCTGTAAAGCACTGAACTTGCCATCGCCATCAGTCGCGCCTAGCTCTTTGGGGCGCAACGGGGATCAGGAATTGTCTGACAAAAAAATCGATATTTGGCTGGACGCTGGTCTGATCGACGCGAACACTGCACGGCGGATCCGTGAGTACGAAGCCGACCGATCCCGGCCCATTGGCCTCTGGTCTTTGATCGGACTCGGGGCTTTGGCGATCGGTCTTGGCATTGTATCGCTGGTCGCGGCCAACTGGGATGCAATTCCGGGAATGGTCCGGCTCTCCGTACATGGGTTGTCGATTGTTGCGATAGCTGGAGCGATCTATCTGTTGCAACCGCGCAATAGCTTTCTCGGGCTCTATCTGAAGGATGTGTTGCTTTTCATTCTGGCAGTCCTCGGAGCGACATTTTTCGGTCATTTGGGACAAGTCTATCAAACAAGTTCGCCTTTGTGGAAGCCAATGGCAACCTGGCTGCTGCTATTCTCGCCACTGCTGATGCTGGCTGGTCGAGGCTGGCTAATTTCATTGCTCTGGATTGTCGCATTGCTGGGCACCGGTATCGCGCACTGGGGCTGGTATGCCGAGCAAGGCGGTCAGCCGCCTTCGCTTTATGTTGCGGCTATTGCCAGTTTGCCCGTTTTTGCGTTGCTCATCGGCGTATTTGGCCGACGACTTAGCTCGCGTGACGCGTTCTGGATCCAGACGGAGCAATTTGCGCTGGCAGCCTTCGTCGCATGGGTTTCTCTCAAACTGATAGCTGATGGAATTGAATCAGGCGGTGTTATTGGATCAGGCAGCGACCCCATCCTTATAACAGCTATCCAGTTGGGCCTGTGGTGCGCCGCTGCCTGGTTGGTCTGGACCTCTAATCGCACCAATATCGGCGTTAGCGTGGTCGCCATTCTGATCGCTGCTGCCGTGATCAATCTTGTCAGCAGCCTTATGGATTCCACTGAACCGGTAAGCAATGCGATATTGTTTATGGCATTTTGGGCTGCGGTTGGCTGGAGCGCGGCACGCTCCGAATGGCGCAATATATTCCAGGTCGTTGTCGCGATTATTGCGCTGCGGCTGATCGCCTTGAGCTTCGAACTTGCCGCCGATCTTTTAAGCAGCGGGCTGGGGCTGATAATGGCGGGCGTGATCACAATCGGCATTGCCATAATTGCCTATCGCTTTTCAAAAGCTTTCGCTCCCGTAAAAACATCGAGTGCAGCAAAGAATGAAGACGGGCCACATTCATGAACCGCTACCGACAATTTTCTCTGCCCGCTGCGTTGCTGTTGCCGATTCTTGGTCTGGGTTTGATCTGGATACTGACAGACCGGGAATCGGATCAGGGAACCGTTTGGGATGTGCCGATTGCAGGCTACGATCCGCGCGATTTGCTGCGCGGCCACTATGTCCAGTTTCGCTATGACTGGCCCGTCCTTGAGGCTGATACGGTCCCGACCTGGTCAGGATCAGGGACCAGCCTTTGCATCATTGGCAGCCCTCCAAAAATCACAAGCGTTTCCGTCCGGATGAAGGCAAACGCTGATCTGTTGTCGGCTGCTGACTGCGATTCGATCGTAAAAGTGAATCCTTGGAGCGAGGAAGGCGGCAATGGCTTGATACGAGACCGCATCTATGTTCCACAGACCGCTGCAGGTGTTTATCAAGCAAAGCTGAGAGATTCGAAGTTGCAGGGCATCGTGAGGATACGGGTCAACAACGATGGCTTCATCACTCCGCTGTCCCTGGACTTTCAATCCCGGGACCCTGAAACTCCCGATCCTGAGGATGCAGAATGAAGACTGACATAACCGGCGGTTGTCACTGCGGCGCCGTCCGCTTTGCGGCCACAGTTGAAAACCAGCCTGCGTTGCTTGATTGCAATTGCTCGATCTGCGCGCGGACTGGCTTCGTGCATCTGATCGTTCCGCACGGCGATTTTAATTTGCTGAGCGGCTTATCCGATCTCACCAGCTACAAATTTGGCAGCCGACAGGCCGATCATCTGTTCTGCCGGCATTGCGGAGTCAAAAGCTATTACCAGCCCCGCTCGCACCCGGATTGCTGGAGCATTAACATTGACTGTCTCGACCAGGGCCATGGATTGAACCCGACTATGGTGGCCTTCGACGGTCAGAATTGGGAAGCTGCCAAAGCCAGGCTGGGATAGCTATTGCGTCGGAGGCGCAATGTCCGAAAGTCCATGACCGGCGAGACGAATTGACCCGGTCTCTGCGACCAATTCGATCAATAACTCCGCTCAACGCTCCCCAAAACACGCAGAATAGCTCCAGCGATTGACCGGCTTGATCAACGCGCATATAAGGCTCGTCCTATGTTGGAGGCGACCAGTCGGGTCGCCTTTTCTGTTTTCCGAGAAAGGAAGCCGATCATGTCGATTACCCCATTAATGCCCGTGTACCCGCGTTGTGGTTTTCGTCCGGTGCGAGGCGAGGGGGCGTGGCTGATTTCCGAAGACGGAAGCCGGGCGCTGGACTTTGCCAGCGGTATCGCGGTCAACCTGCTCGGACACGGCCATCCGCATCTGACCAAGGCGATCCAGGATCAGGCCGCGACCCTGATGCATGTATCCAATCTCTATGGCAGCCCGCAGGGAGAAAGTTTCGCGCAACGGCTGGTCGATACGACCTTTGCCGATACCGTGTTCTTCACCAACAGCGGTGCCGAAGCGGTTGAGTGCGCGATCAAGACAGCGCGCGCCTATCATCAGTCGGCAGGCAGCGACCGGTTCGAGATCATCACCTTCAAGAATGCTTTCCATGGTCGGACCATGGCGACGATCTCCGCATCCAATCAGGAAAAAATGCATCACGGTTTTTCGCCGCTGCTCGATGGTTTCAAATATGTCGAATTTGACGATCTGGAAGGTGCCAAAGCCGCGATCAGTGACAAAACCGCAGCGTTCATGGTCGAGCCCATTCAGGGCGAAGGCGGCGTTCGCCCTGCTTCGGAAGAATTCATGCAAGGTCTGCGCGATCTCGCCGACGAGCATGGCATTCTGCTGGTCCTCGATGAAGTCCAGTGCGGCGTCGCCCGGACCGGCGCGCTTTACGCACATGAACTGTACGACATCAAACCGGACATCGTCGCATCCGCAAAGGGAATTGGCGGAGGCTTTCCGCTGGGCGCCTGCCTGGCCACCGAAGAAGCCGCACGCGGTATGGTGCCCGGCACCCATGGCTCCACTTATGGCGGTAATCCGCTGGCGATGGCCGCCGGCAATGCGGTATGGGACATTGTGGCCAACGATGAATTTCTCGCCAATGTCCGCTCGACCGGGGAAAAGCTGCGCGCGGCAATTGAACAATTTATCGGCAATTATCCGGAGCTGTTTATCGGCGTTCGCGGCAAGGGACTGATGCTGGGCGTGATGATGAAGCAGGAAACGCGGTCGTTTGTTGCCCATCTCCGCGACAATCACGGTCTGCTGACGGTGGCCGCTGGCGACAATACGCTGCGGGTCTTGCCGCCGCTGAATATCGACGACAGCCACATCGCGACCTTCATCGAGAAACTCTCTGCCGGTGCCGCAGATTATCAGGCTCCCGAATCATGACCCGGCATTTTCTCAATCTCTCGGACGCGGGCGGAGATGCGATTGCAGCAATGATCGCCGATGCGATTGATCGCAAGACGGCGCGCGCAGACTGGCCCAAGGGCAAAGCGGACGCAGATAAACCTCTTGCCGATCATGCGCTGGCGATGATCTTCGAAAAAAGCAGCACACGAACCCGTGTTTCTTTCGATATTGGCATCCGCCAGCTCGGCGGTTCGAGTATCGTGATGGACAGTGGTTCGATGCAATTGGGGCGCGGTGAAACCGTCGCTGATACAGCAAGGGTTTTGTCCCGCATGTGTGACGCGATCATGATCCGAACCGACGATCATGCAAAGATCGAGGAAATGGCGTCCAATGCCAGCGTACCGGTCATCAACGGCCTGACCGATCTCTCGCATCCATGCCAGATCGTTGCCGACCTGCTCACATTGGTCGAGCATGGCAAATCGCTTCCGGGTCTGGAGGTCGCGTGGCTGGGTGACGGTAACAATGTTCTCAACAGCATTGTCGAGGCCGCTGGGTTGATGAAATTCAATGTCCGGATCGGTTGTCCGGAAGGCTATGATCCCGATCCGGCGTTCATCAAGGCAGCACAGGCCGCTGGTTCCAATATCGCGATCTATCGGGACGAGAACGAAGCGGTCGCCGGTGCCGACGTGGTGGTGACGGATACCTGGGTTTCGATGGGTCAGGAACATGTCCACAACAAGCTTGCCGCGATGATGCCCTATCAGGTCAACGACGTGTTGATGGAAAAGGCCAAGGACGATGCTCTGTTCCTCCACTGCCTGCCGGCACACCGCGGGGAAGAAGTGATGCCATCCGTCATTGACGGTCCGCAATCGGTGATCTGGGATGAAGCGGAAAACCGGATTCACGCGCAGAAGTCTGTGCTGAGATGGTGTTTCGGCCAGATCTGATGACGGACAGCGCTGCCACCGACAATATTCTGTCTTTTGCGATTCCGGCAAAAAATTGTCGTGGGCGGGTCGTGCGTCTCGGCCCCGCGCTCGACGATATTTTGGCAGCGCATGCTTATCCGCCAGTGATCAGGCATTTATTGGCGGAAGCCGTGTGTCTGACCGCCATGATGGGGGCTCTGCTAAAGGACGAAGGGTCACAGCTGACACTACAGGCGCAAACCGAAGCGGGAATAATCAATCTGCTGGCCTGCGACTACAAGGAGGGCGCGCTGCGCGGCTATGTCGATTTTGATCGCGAACGGCTCGCTGCGCAACCGGTCGAACCCTCGCTCATGCCGCTGTTCGGCAAGGGCTATCTGGCGATAACCTTTGATCTGCCGGAACCGCGCGGCCGCAATCAGGGGATTGTTCCTCTCGAAGGCGGCAGTCTGGCCGAGGCGGTACAGGCCTATTTTTTCCAGTCAGAACAGATCCCGACTTTGATTCGCGTTGCGATCGACGAATCCCAGGGACGGATATCCGCTGGAGGCTTGTTGGTGCAACATTTGCCCGAGGGCGAGGAAGGCCGCGAGCGACTGCATGTACAGCTGGACCACCCGGAATGGGAACATGTCGAAGTCATGGGCAGCAGCATCACCGCATCAGAACTGACCGATACGGCCTTGCCGCTGGAAGAGATTCTATGGCGCCTTTTCAGCGAGAGCGACGAAGTGAGGCTTCTGAGCGGTAAATCGTGCATTAAGGGTTGCCGGTGTAATGAAGACCATATCAGGGATGTGATTGCGCGCTTCCCGAAAGAAGATAAGAACGACATGGTCGACGATGAGGGAAATATTGCGATTGATTGTGCGTTTTGCAGCAAAACATTCGTGATAACGGGTGCCAGCCTGAACAATTAAAAACGCTGTCATAAATATGACATGCTGGCCATCGTGTCGAAAAATTCCTATCGATTGCCGTATTTCGCGACAATAATCGCCATAATTGCCGAGTATCTCGGGAGTCTCCCGATACAGTCCATCCAACCTAGAAAACGGAATATTTTCATGAAGTGCCTGAAACTCATAAAAATCATGACCGCGTCGGTCGCCGTTTTTGCCGGATTTGCAGTCGCCGCACCTGCTCAGACACCGCGTATGGCGGTGCTAGACGGTCTTGCGCCGGGCGAATGGACACTGAAGGAGCGTGGCTCTGATGAGCCGGGCAAGAAAGTCTGCCTGGGCAATCCCGAACTGTTGCTGCAGATCAAGCATGGCAACACATCCTGCACCCGTTACATCATCGAAAACACACCGAAAAAGCTGCGGGTCAGCTATAAATGCGGCGGTGCCGGGCAAGGCGTTACCGAAATCAAGCAGGAATCGAGCGCTTTGGTACAGATTCATTCGCAAGGCATCCGCAACAACGCGCCATTCTCTTTTTACGCCGAGGGCCGCCGCACTGGCAGCTGCTAGGCCCAATTTGCGCGCAAAACTTGCACCCTGCTCGCAAGGCGATTAGCGGAGCGCGTTATGGAAACCGAATCAAAATCAGCGATTATATTGTTGTCGGGCGGGCTGGACTCGATGGTCTCTGCCGCGATTGCTGCAGAGCAGGGCCATCGCCTCATCGCACTGACCGTGGACTATAATCAGCGACATAAAATCGAACTGCAGTCGGCGCAGAAAATCGCGAGTCATCTGAACGTGGCGGAGCATATTGTGCTGCCACTGGATTTGAGCCGCTTTGGCGGGTCAGCCCTGACCGCCGACATCGACGTCCCGAAATCCGGGGTTGGTGACGATATTCCGGTCACTTACGTGCCCGCACGCAATCTGATTTTTCTATCGCTGACCCTGGGGTTGGCGGAAGCCCGAAATGCGCGGGATATTTTCATCGGCGTCAACGCTCTGGACTATTCCGGTTACCCGGACTGCCGGCCTGAATTTATTGAAGGTTTTGAGCGTCTTGCCGATCTGGCGACCAAGGCCGGGGATCAGGGCAGCGCTTTTCACATTCACACCCCGCTCCAGCATATGACGAAGGCGGATATTGCCAAAGAGGCAAGCCGGCTCAATCTTGATCCCGCCTGGAGTTGGTCCTGTTACGACCCCGTCGAAGGTAATATCGCATGCGGTCTTTGCGATAGCTGCCGGTTAAGGCAAAAGGGTTTTGAAGAGGCCGGTCTCGTCGACACAACGCCATACGCCACCGCATGAGTTACGCCGTCAAAGAAATGTTCCTCACTCTGCAGGGTGAAGGCGTTCATGCCGGACGCCGAGCGGTGTTTGTTCGCTTTGCCGGATGCAACCTCTGGTCGGGACTGGAGCGGGACCGCAGCTCCGCGATTTGCCAATTTTGCGATACCGACTTTGTTGGCATGGACGGCGAGGGTGGCGGACGGTTTGCTACCGCGTCGGATCTTGCCGCTGCAGCAGCGGAAAAATGGGATGGAGACAGGGACCGTCGTTTTGTCGTTTTGACTGGTGGTGAGCCGATGCTGCAAGTCGATGGTTTATTGATTGATGCCTTGCATGCCCAGGGTTTCTTTATCGCAATCGAATCCAACGGGACGCTGTCCGTGCCGCGCACGATTGACTGGATTTGCATCAGCCCAAAAGCGCAAAGCGAAACGGTGCAGCGTTCCGGCGACGAGCTCAAGCTTGTATGGCCACAGGAGGACAGCGACTGGCAAGCGATGGAAGGGTGGAACTTCGACAATCTGCTGTTGCAGCCGAAGGACGCGATCGGCGATCCGGATGCGAGCCAGGCTCATCTCGCGGAAGCGATTGGCTTCGTTCAAGCCCATCCAAAATGGCGGCTGTCCCTTCAGCATCACAAAATTCTCGGACTGGCCTGATTTATCACTCCGTCGGCTGCGCGGTCGGTTGTTCGCTCTCGGTCGATGCGGACGCCTGTTTATCATCCGCTTTTTCCGACTCTTCCGCGCCGGTCGAATCGACTTCCTGACTCGTGTCGACATCAACCATTTCGTCGCTGATCGTGCCGTCGATCACGTCCACATCATCCATCTGCGTTTCTGTCACTTGATCGCCGTCAGGGCCTTCATTGCCGGAACATGCCGATATGGCGAGCGCAGCAGCCGCGACCGCCAGAATTTTCAGGGACTTTTTCATCAGATTATCCTCTTCTCATGTACAGATTGAAGCCGACACATAAACCGGGATCAGCTTCGATCAATCGCTTTCAAAAAACTGCCAAATGTATTTTGGAGCGCGTCGTCAAACTCTTGGAGCTTGATGGCGATACCCAGTTGGGCCAGGCTCGTCACTGGATATTCGCTAATCCCGCAAGGAACGATGCCGCCAAAATGGCTCATGTCAGGGGCGATATTGACGGAAAAACCATGCATCGTGACCCATTTGCGAATACGAATGCCGATCGCGCCGATTTTGGCTTCCTGTCCATCCGGCGTGTCGCACCATATGCCGACGCGGCCGTCGACGGCTCGGGCGGTCACGCCGAATTCCGCTAGCGCAGCAATGACCCAATCTTCCAACGCATGGACAAATCCCCGGACATCCGCATTGCGCTTCTTCAGGTTCAGGATGACGTAGCCGACCCGTTGACCAGGTCCATGATAAGTGTGCCGGCCGCCGCGCCCCGTATTGTAGACGGGAAACGCCTCACTGAGCAACTCGGACGGATCGGAGCTGGTGCCAGCAGTATAAAGCGGAGGGTGTTCAAGCAGCCAGATCAATTCCTGCGCTTCGCCCGCCTGGACTGCTGCGTTGCGTTGCTCCATGTCCGAGAGAGCTTTCGGATATTCCACCTTTTCGGACGAAACACGCCATTCGATATCGTTGGGACCAATCATAGAAATTTCGTGCACTTTTGCTGGCCGGGTGGCAAGGGCTGGTAATCCAGAAATCTATCCGGGAATGAAACATGAAGCTAAACTATATGCAATGCTGGAACGGCGCGATGAGCCTGCTCCGCGCGCATAAAGAGGCGATACTGGCCATTGCCGGCGTTTTTATTTTTCTGCCAACCTTGTTGTTCGCTGAATTTGTCATCCCACCGGCGGACAATGGCGATGAGGACATGAATACGCTTTTTGCCATCTATTCGACCTATTTTAATGAAAACAGCCTTTCAATCGTGGCTTCCAATATCGCAATCAGCTTCGGCGGCCTTGCGATTTATTTCGCGCTTGCTCCTTCCCGTAACAGCACCGTCGCGGAAGACCTGACTGCAGCGTTGAAAGCATTTCTGATCTACCTGCTTGCGAATTTTTTGAGCGCCTTGATATCTGTGCCAGGGTTCATCCTGTTCCTCCTGCCCGGTCTGTACATCATGTGCCGGTTCATTGTGGTTCCTCCCATGATCGCCGACCAGGGTGAGCGGAATCCAGTAGAATTACTCCGAAAAAGCTGGGCTTCGACGCGTGATAACGGCTTCGCAATCCTGTTTTTCATCCTCATCATAGCGGTGGTAGGTACAATAACGATCGGCGTTCTGGATGCCGTCACAGGCGTGATTACCGGCCTGGCGACGGGTGGCACCGGTTGGCCCTTTATCGAAAATCTGGTGGCCGCGCTGACCGGTACGGCATTTCAGTTGATTATCACGGCGGTTATCACGTCAATCTATATCGAGCTGACCGGCACGAGAGCTGATATCAGTCAAACGTTCGACTGAAGTATCGGAACATGTGGTGCGGCGGTTCGCGGCATATGCCCCATTAGCCGCGGATCAGCCATCATACCTGCCTGTTGCTTGAAAATCCGGAAGCCGCTGCGCTGATAAAAGGGCAGGGCACGGGGCGAATCCTGGGTACAGGTATGGAGCCAGACTCGATCAATTCCATCGCGCCATGCCCGGTCCAGTGCCTGATTCATCATCCAGCGGCCATGGCCCTGGCCATTCAATGCGGGGACCAGTCCGAAGAAAGCGATCTCGCATTCTCGCGGTTGGCGAAAATCGAGCTCGATAAACCCGACCGGCTCTGCAGCGTCGCGGACCAGGAATATTTCGACGGCAGCGTCGTCAAGGATGGTTCTGAGATCGGACTGCGCCATCAACAATCGCGAGATCCAGAGCCACGGCTCACCGACCTTGCGAAACAATGCGAGATAGTCGTCGACATCGGGATCCGGCCAATGCGCTAGCGTCAGGCGCGATTCTGCGACCGGCAGTTTCGGTTTTTCCAGCATCTCCAGATGAGTCACAATCGTAGCGAAGTGACCATCCGGAACATCCTGCAGCGCCATCGTCAGCTTTTCAGATCCATTTCGCTTCGGGCGGAAGGCTCATCAGGATAGCGTCGACATTGCCGCCGGTCTTGAGACCAAAGGTCGTGCCGCGATCATAGACCAGATTAAATTCAGCATATCGGCCGCGCCATTCGAGTTGCTGCTGCTTGTCGTCATCGCTCCACTCCGTTCCCATACGCTTACGCACCAATGTGGGGAAGATGTCGAGAAATGCCCTGCCGACATCTTGGGTAAAGGCAAAATGGCGGTCAAAATCGGATTCCTGATCCAGCTCTATATGATCATAGAAAATGCCACCGACGCCGCGATGGACCTTGCGGTGGGGAATGTAGAAATAATCATCGGCCCATTTTTTGAAACGCGGGTAATATTCGGGGTTATGCGGCGCGCAGGCTGACCGCAATCTGGCGTGAAACGCTTCCGTGTCCTCTTCGTAAGGAATCGCGGGATTGAGATCCGCTCCACCGCCAAACCAGCGTTTTGTCGTGCACAGGAATCGCGTATTCATATGTACATTGGGCACGTGCGGATTCGCCATATGGGCGACCAGACTGATGCCGGTCGCAAAAAACCTGGGATCCTCTTCCGCGCCGTTGATCTGGGCCTGGAATTCTTCGCTAAACGTCCCGTCAACGGTCGATATATTTACGCCGACCTTTTCAAATATCTTGCCCTTCATCAGACCCTGGACGCCACCGCCGCCCGGGCTGCCGTCCGGATTTTCACGATCCCACGGAATATAGTCGAAGGTGGCTTCGCTATCTGCTTCTGCTTCAATTTTCTCAAATTCTGCGCAGATACCATCGCGCAGCTGCCTGAACCAGGTTTGCGCCGTTTGCTGCTGGTCATCCAATTGTCTTGTCATTCTGGGAATTGTCCTGTTTGTCGTAACGCCTCGCCCAATGCCATGCCAGCGGACACCGCCAGGTTCAAGCTGCGCATGCCGGGTTTCATCGGTATCGTGATTCGTCCATCGCATTGCTGATGTACAGTAAGGGGAACTCCTGATCCCTCCGACCCGAACAATAGAATGTCGGTGGCGCGATAGGTGAATCCGTAATGTGCCTGCTCTGCGTTGCTGGTCAGCAGGATAATCCTGCTTTTCTGGGAATCATGGCTCTGCCTGAATGCCTCCCAGTCAGCATGCCGGGTATATCGGACATGTTCGAAATAATCCATTCCGGCTCGTTTTAGACTGCGGTCGCTAAACGGAAAGCCGCATGGTTCAATGATATCAACTGGCACGTCGAGACACGCACAAGTCCTTAAAATTGTTCCCAAATTTCCCGCTATCTCGGGCTGATACAATGCTATCCTCATCGGACGAACACCATGTGCGACAACTGAATGTTAGGTCAATCGAAAATTCCCTGTTGGCAAACCCTATCCTTCACGGCTATCAGGCGCGCAAATCACTGCTTGTGCTGGCCGTTTTGATGCGGCACCCATGGTTCAGGCGGTCAGGGGTCATAACTATTCTATAGGGCTTGTTTGCATGGCAACGGTTGAAACAGCTGAGACGGCAGTCGCAGAAGAAAGCGGCGTTCGCCGCCGGGATTTTATCAATATCGCAGCGGTGAGTTTTGCCGGTGCCGGGGCGGTAGCAACCGTCTTCCCATTGGTTAATCAAATGAATCCAAGTGCAGATGTTCTCGCGCTTGCGTCCGTCGAAGTGGATGTTTCCACCATCGAACGCGGCCAGGCGATCAAGATCCTGTGGCGCAAGCAGCCCGTTTTTGTCCGCAATCTCACCGACGTCGAAATTCAGGAGGCAAATGCCGTCAATGTCTCGACATTGAGAGATCCTCAGACGCTGGCAGAGCGCACCAAAGCCGGCAAAGAAAACTGGCTGATCACGCTCGGCGTTTGCACCCATCTGGGCTGCGTGCCTTTGGGTGCCGCTGAAGGCGAGAACAAGGGTGAGTTTGGCGGCTATTTCTGTCCATGCCACGGTTCGAGCTACGATACGGCAGCTCGCATCCGCAAAGGTCCGGCGCCGAGAAATCTGGACGTGCCAGAATATGATTTCCAATCAGATACCGTCGTGAAAATCGGCTAGAGGACAGAGAAACATGAGCTTTCCTTGGGCAAAACAATATACGCCAACAACCGAATTTGGGCAGTGGATGGACGAAAAGCTTCCGCTTCCACGGCTGGTCTACAACAGTCTCGGTGCCGGCTATCCTACGCCGCGCAACCTGAACTACATGTGGAACTTCGGTTCGCTGGCCGGGATTTTCCTGGTCGTGCAGATCGTAACCGGCATCATCTTGGCGATGCATTATGCAGCCAACGCCAATATCGCATTTGACTCGGTCGAGCACATCATGCGCGACGTCAACAGCGGCTGGATGATCCGCTATGCCCATGCCAATGGTGCCAGCTTCTTCTTCATTGCCATCTATCTCCACATCGGACGCGGTCTGTTTTACGGCTCTTATAAAGCGCCGCGGGAAATGATCTGGTTGCTCGGCGTGGTTATCTACCTGCTCGCCATGGCGACCGCTTTCATGGGCTATGTGCTGCCTTGGGGCCAGATGAGCTTCTGGGGTGCCAAGGTTATTACCGGCCTGTTCGAAGCAATTCCGCTGGTCGGAAAGCCGATCCAGGAACTGCTGCTCGGTGGCTTCGCTCCCGACAACGCAGCTCTGAACCGCTTTTTCTCGCTTCACTATCTGTTGCCGTTTGTCATCGCCGGTGTGATTATCATGCACATCTGGGCGCTGCATATTCCCGGCTCGAACAACCCCACCGGCGTTGATGTGAAAGGGCCGCAGGACACTGTTCCTTTCCACCCCTATTATACCGCCAAGGATGGCTGGACGCTCGGTGTTGCGCTGATCTTCTTCACCACAATGCTGTTTTTCCTGCCAAATGCTCTGGGTCATGCGGATAACTATATCCCTGCGAACCCGCTCTCCACCCCGGCTCATATCGTTCCGGAATGGTATTTTTGGCCCTGGTACGCAATTCTGCGCGCCTTCACAGTAGACTTCCTGTTCATTCCTGCGAAGCTGCTCGGCGTGTTGGCGATGTTCTCCGCAATCCTGGTCTGGTTCTTCCTGCCATGGCTGGACAAGTCACCGGTTCGTTCGGGCTACTTCCGCCCCAAGTTCAAGATCTTCTTCGGCATTCTGGTCGTCGATGTTCTGGTGCTCGGATATTGCGGTGGTGCACCGGCTGAGGAACCATTTGTGATGATCAGCCAGTTTGCTGGAGCATATTATTTCGCTCACTTCCTCATCATATTGCCGCTGTTGTCTCGGTTGGAAAAACCTGAGCCACTGCCGAATAGCATTACCGAGTCGGTAACCGGCAAGCCAATCACAACTGCCAGTTAAGAATTAGGGACCTGTCGTAATGGTAAGAATTATCGGAATCTTGATTGGCCTGTTCTTTTCAGGCTGGCTCTTGGTCTCATTTGGAATGGGCGCAGTTGAATATATTTCAAATCCACCAGCCGAAAGCGTGGAGCACAAGTTCCACAAAGAAGCGAAAGAAGTGTCGTTCCCTTCCGACGGCCCGCTTGGTAAATTTGATCGTCAGCAGTTGCAGCGCGGCTTCCAGGTCTACAAGGAAGTCTGCGCGGCTTGTCACTCGCTGCGTCTGGTTGCCTTCCGGAATCTGGAAGAAATCGGCTATAACGAAGATGAAGTGAAGGCGATCGCAGCCAACTGGGCCATCGGTGTGCCGGACGTCGATCCGAACACCGGCGAAATGACCACGCGTCCCGGATTGCCGGCCGACAAGTTCCCCAAGCCATTTGCCAATGACGTCGCTGCGCGCGCCGCCAATAATAACGCGATCCCGCCTGATCTTTCGTTGATGACCAAGGCGCGTGAAGGTGGTGCACCCTATGTGTACTCTTTGCTTACTGGCTATACCGATCCACCTGCAGACTTGCCGGATGCGGTCAAACCTGGCCCGGGTCTGCACTACAACCCGTATTTCGCTAACCTGAACCTCGCTATGGCACAGCCTCTGGCCGTTGAAGATCAGGTCAGCTATTCGGATGGCACAAAAGCCAGCATCGACCAGATGGCGAAAGATGTTTCAGCATTCCTGATCTGGACCGCAGAGCCAAAACTGGAAGCGCGGCATCAGACCGGGTGGGCTGTACTGGCTTTCCTGCTGATCGCCACGATCCTGGCCTATCTGTCCTACCGGACGATCTGGGCTGACGTGAAAGCGGAAAAGAAAAAGAAAGCGGCCTAAGGCTAAACTAAGCCCTTTCGTACAAACATGAAAAAGCCCGCATCTAGCGGGCTTTTTTGTGGGTGCTTTGTTCCCGTTGGCGAGCCGGTGACCTAGTCGGCCAGCACCAACTCGACCGCACGCTGCCAGCCGGCAAGCCGGTTCTTCCGGACATTCACATCGATATCCGGGTGATGGGTGTCGAGATCAGAAATCATCACCGCAGCAGCTTCCAGAGTAGGATAGATCCCGGCCCCGACTGCGGCCAGCATCGCTGCGCCCAGGGCGGTGGTTTCGAAAAACTCAGGTCGCTCGACGGTGATATCCAGAATATTGGCCAGATCCTGCACCATCCAGTCATTGACCACCATGCCGCCATCAATCCGCAAGCTTTCCCAGTCAACGCCGTCAGCCGAGAAGGCAGTCTTCAGATCGTGACATTGGTAGGCCATAGATTCCAGAGCAGCGCGGGCAATATGGGCTTTCTTTGATGAAAAATTGAGGCCGGACAAACTGCCAGTCGCGTCAGCGCGCCAATGCGGGGCACCGAGGCCGGAAAGGGCAGGGACCAGATAGACGCCGCCGTTATCATTCACGGACCGCGCCAGTTCCTCGCTCTCCCCCGCATATTTGAGCAAGCCAATATCGTCCCGCAGCCATTGCATCAGACTGCCGGCAACAAACACGGAGCCCTCGAGCGCATAAACCCGCTGCCCCTGATGTTGATATAGCACCGTCGACAATAGCCGGTTCTCGGACGTCGGTGGCGTATCGCCGCTGTTTGAGAGAATGAAGGCGCCAGTGCCGAAGGTGGCCTTGGTCTGTCCCTTTTGCAGACAGGCCTGACCGATTGTAGCAGCCTGCTGATCGCCGGCTGAACCGGTAATGGCAATCGAACCGCCGAACAGACCGGATGCCGTAGAAGCAAGTTCTCCGGCACAATCAACAATCTGCGGCAGGGCCTTCTTCGGGATGTCGAACAGGCCCAGTAAATCTTCGTCCCAGTCGTGGCCATCCAGCGCCATCAACATGGTGCGGCTGGCATTGCTGGCGTCGGTCACATGCTGCCCGCCGCTAAGCCGGTAGATCAGATAGGATTCGATCGTGCCGAACGCCAGATTGTCGCCCGCGTTCCGCACGTCGGGACAGTTTTCCAGCATCCAGCCCATCTTGCTCCCGGAAAAATAAGGATCGAGCAACAGCCCGGTTTTGGCCTGCACCATCGGCTCAAGCCCGTCCGCTTTCATCCGGTTACATTGCTCTGCCGTTCTGCGGTCCTGCCAGACGATCGCTTTCGTCAGCGGTTCGCCCGTCCGCTTGTCCCAGGCAACGATCGTCTCGCGTTGATTGGTAATGCCGATCGCCGCTATCTTGTCGGCACCGCCGACCTGTTCGATCATTTTCTGACAGCATCGCAAGGTCTTATCCCAGATTTCTCCGGCATCATGCTCGACGAGACCGGGCGCGGGATAATATTGCTGCAACGTCTCCTGCTGCGATCCGTGCAGCTTGCCATGCCGGTCAAACAGCATCGCGCGCGTCGATGTCGTGCCTTCGTCGATAACCAATATATTCTGCGCCATCTTTCTGCTCGTGCCCCCCTCGAATGATCCATCGATACGCTAAAAGTTCGCATTCAAAAGGCAAGCAAAAGCCATTATATTGCATTGCAGCATTGCGGAAATCCACGGGTTCTCTATTAGTGTGGCGATGTATGATCTGGCCATCATTGGCGGCGGCATAAATGGCGTCGGAATCGCGCGCGACGCCGCGGGCAGGGGCTTGAAGGTCCTTCTGGTAGAGCGCGACGATTTGGCCTCGTACACCTCGTCGGCCAGCACAAAGCTGGTGCACGGTGGCTTGCGCTATCTCGAACATTATGAATTCAATCTGGTGCGCAAGGCGCTGAAGGAGCGGGAGGTGCTGCTGCGCGCCGCCCCGCATATCATCTGGCCAATGCGCTTTGTCCTGCCGGTCGATGAAGGAATGCGCCCTGCCTGGCTGCTCCGCCTAGGTCTGTTTCTTTACGACCATCTTGGCGGACGCGATATTTTACCCGGTACCAAGAGCCTCAATTTGCTCAAGGATCATCGGGGTGACCCGTTGCAAAAACGGTTGAAAAAAGGGTTCGCCTATTCTGATTGCTGGGTTGAAGACGCCCGGCTCGTGTCGCTGACCGCCCGTGATGCAGCGAACCATGGCGCAGAGATCCAGACCCGAGCGGAATGCATCGGGCTGGACCGGGCTCACGATCACTGGACGCTGAGAATTCAGCAGGATGGCGAGACCAATAGCGAACAGGCGAAGGTCCTCGTCAATGCTGCAGGGCCATGGGTTGACCCGGTCACCTCGCTTTACGACCGCGGCAGCAACGTCGCGAAATTGCGGTTGGTCAAAGGCAGCCATATTGTCATCAAGCGCAAATATGACGGCGACCACAGCTATATATTCCAGAACAAGGACGGCCGTATCATCTTTGCAATTCCCTACGAGGGCGAGCATACTTTGATCGGCACTACCGATGAACCCTGGAGCTATGCTGAAGGTCCGGCGGAGATCAGCAGCGGGGAAATTGATTATTTGTGCGCAGCGGCGAGCGAATATTTTGACGCTCCCGTCAGTCCGGACGATATCGAATGGACCTATTCAGGAGTTCGCCCGCTGTTCGACGACCATAGCCGCAGCGCCGCTACCGTCACTCGCGACTTTGTTTTCGACTATGACAAAGAAAATGGCGCGCCGGTTCTTTCGATCTTTGGGGGCAAGATAACAACCTATCGCGTGCTGGCACTGCAGGCGATGCGGACCTTGTCCGATGCCCTTGATATTGATGGCGATGACTGGACCAAAAAGGCGCATTTGCCCGGCGGTGATTTCGCACCTGACGGATTTGATGCGCTAGTCGATCAATATGCTGCCCGGTGGGACTTTATTGACAGAACGGTCCTGCACCGTCTGGTTAGAGCCTATGGTACCGATACGGCGACAATGCTCCGGGATGTGGAGTCGTCGGCTGATCTGGGCAAATATTTTGGCGCCGGTCTCTATGCAATCGAGATACGTTGGCTGATCGACCATGAATTTGCCCGTACGGCAGAGGATGTGCTTTGGCGGCGCTCGAAACTGGGGCTGCACATGAGCAAAGCAGAGCAAGAGGCTGTCGCATCATGGTTTGATCAGCAACATAAGACGGCAAAGGCAAATCTCGCCCTTTCCTGATTGACGCATCCCGAAAGCGGTGGCAATAGCGGCCCATCCGGTCGATCTGGAAATGCGGGTGTAGCTCAATGGTAGAGCAGAAGCCTTCCAAGCTTACGACGAGGGTTCGATTCCCTTCACCCGCTCCAGCTTCATCTTCGCCAATTATCCTCGAGAAGCAAAAAACGCACGGAAACCTCAGGCTTTCTTGCGTTGCATTTTCCGGCCTTGGCTTGGCTAGTCTTGCCAAAACCACGCGAGTTAATGCCTTATGGGTTTTGCCAACCCGAGAGCCCTCCAATTTGGGGGCTGACAAATCGTTGGCAATATCCTCGAAACGCTCGCGCTATGTAGCTGACGTCACGTTTTTAGCCCGTTGAAAACCGACATGGGCTCAGGACGCGCCTATGTCGTTTTGCCTTGCGTATGATATAGAATATCATTACATAAATGCCATATTGGGTGATCTGGAAAAATCCCTTGAGGTCATCGAAGACAGAAAGAAGGTCTCTTGGCATTCCGAAAACCCTTCACCTCCGCACTGGGAGCAGGGCCTTTTGACCAACCCCAATGGATTAAATTCGTCGGGAACTCCTGGATGGTATGAGGCCGCCGCCTTTCCGCAGGACCTGTATAACAGAGGGCGCTCCGTCCGGGCTTCCGATAATGCAGGCCGGTATCTTCACCAGGCGCAAAAGTTCGAGGTAATGATGACCGATGCCGGGCCAATTCCGCTGGTCGCAGCAGGCGGTCAGCGGAATTGGCGAAGCCGGGAGCAATGGCATCCCTAATAACCGAGTACTGGAAAGTCTCGCTCAGCCTGAGGAGTTACCTATGACAAAAATTGCCGATCCCGCTTTCTGGGACGATAATGCGCCGGACTATCGCGGCGTGGTGAACGACTTCACCGCCTTTTACAGTCAGTGTGCGTGGGAAATGGCAAGCCTCCCGAGCGATGCAACCGTGCTCGATATCGCCGCAGGTGGTGGTGCATTGACGAAAGTGGCTTCTGCGGCAGGCCATCGCGTTCTCGCTACCGATTTCTCACCCGCTATGGTCGAATCAATTGCGGCTCTCGACTTGCCCGGTGTGACAGCGCAGGTCATGGATGGCCAAGACCTTGATCTCCCTGACGCGAGCTTTGACGCGGCATTTTCCATGTTCGGGATCATGCTATTTCCGGATTGGCGCGCGGGCCTGCGTGAACTTTCGCGCATCCTGAAACCGGGCGGCACGGCCTGCATCGGAACCTGGAAGGAGCCGGGCGGTGCAGCCGTGAACCTCTTGGTAGACAGTATTGCAAAGCGGTTATTCCCGGGCCTTGAGGTCGACGATCCTGTTCCGGGTATGACAGAATGGTCTGATCGAGGACGCTTTCTCGACGCGCTCGATATTGCAGGTTTGATCGATGCACGCTTTGAAGAGGTGACGAGCGATTTCACGGTAGAGCTGCCAATGCTAATGGAGCCTGAAAAGACGTTTCAGTTCAGTCCGGTTTGGCCGGTTTTGGACGACGACCAGAAAGCCGATTTGCTCGCCGAAATTCGCGATTTGGCGCAACGGGGTGGCGGCCGGATATTAGTGTCTTCGGCCGCGATAATTGCCTTGGCAAGCAAGCGCTAACATCTCGACATATCGGTTGGACAACAAAACCGCGCACATCGAGGCAACGATCCCGATGGCTTGTAGATGGTCAGCAGAACGCCGGGCTTTTCTATCAGAAAAGCGCAAGACCAGACGGGATGGATTTTGGCATATTGTCGTTCAGGACGGCTTGCACTGCCTCCAGGGATCCGATCAGTTCGCCGGCACTGAAAGGCTTGCGGAGATATCCGATCGCCGGCGTCGCATCAGCCGATTCGGGGCGATTGCCAGTGACATGAAGCGAAGGGATATTCTGTTCGGCAAGCCAATGTGCCAGCGATATCCCGCTGTCTCCGTCAGCAAGGTTGATATCCACCAAGGCAAAATTGCAGTCGCGCTCCCGGACAATATTCTGCGCTTCCGCAATATTGCTGGCGCAACCGGCCACTGGAATACCGTTATTGCTAAGAATGAATTCGATTTCCATCGCAACCAGCAACTGATCTTCGACGATTAGAATGCCCATAAGATTAATTTTTTACCAAACTACCCTGCCACCGATATCGCTATCGGCTCAAACTCGACCAGAAAAACAGTTCCCTTGTCAGAGGCGGAAAAAGTCAATTTGCCCCTCAATTGCTGAACCAGCGCATAGGAAACTCGCATACCAAGACCGGAAGAGGCCGCAGGATCAAACGCTTCGGGCAGTCCGCAACCATCGTCCCTGATTTCGATTTCGATCTTTCCATCGGGCTTCTTACGTACCGCGAGCGAAACCGTTCCCTCGGTTTGTTCCGCGAAAGCATATTTTAGCGCATTGGTGACCAGTTCGTTTACCACGATCGCCAACGGGATGGCCTGATCGAGTAGCAGCATAATTTCATCTTCGCTCTCTGAAACCGAGGTAATCGAATCGATGGGCTTTAGAGCTTTTACGGTGTCGGCAACCATGCTTTCCAGGAATGCACCGGCCTCAATGCGATCGTGCATGCTGGATAGATACAGCTGACCATGCAACCGGGCTACAACGCCGATCCGGGCACGGGCCTCTTCCAGATTCAGCCGCAGTTCGTCCGACCCCTGGCCGGCCTGCAGCGACAATAGCGAGTTGACCAGCTGCAGGCTGTTCTTAACCCGGTGGTTGACTTCGTACAGAAGCATGTCTTTGGCTTCCACAGCCTCTTTGAGCGCCCTTTCATTGGCACGGGATTTGGTTACGTTGCGGAGGGTCAGGACCGCTCCTATCTTGTCTCCGCTGTCATCGTAAACTGGCTTGGCGTTGCCTTTTGCCATAATTTCAGAGCCGTCCTTGCGGCGAATGATCCACTCTCCGTCCGTCGTGGTTACATTGTCCCGGACCGCTAGCGTCAGCGGCAACTGATCAACCGGATAGACTTCGCCTTCCATCGTCAGCAAATCAAATGTACTGCTATAGTCATCGGGTGACACGCCCAGCTTTTTCTGGCCATGGAGGACCTGGGCACTGTCGTTCATATAGACGATTTCGCCAGCCGCATCGGTGATGATAACGCCTTCGCCCAACTGGTCGAGGATAGCCTGGCGCTCGGCCAGTACGCGCTTCAGAGCATAGCTATTTTTCTTGAGCCGCGTCGCAGTTTCTTCCTGCTCAGAAACATCGATGTTGATACCGAACCAGTGAATGATCTCGCCATTCTGATTGCGGTAAGGGGTAATTCGAGTCAGAAACGGTCGATAGTCGCCATTGGCGCTGCGCAAGGGAAAGGTCATGTCAAACGCCTGACCGGACGCGATCGAAGATGTCCAAGCCTCCATAACGCCTGGAAGCTTCGCCGGGTGATGGACGGATTGCCAGCCCCAGCCTTCCATCTCTTCTGGCTTCGTCCCACAATATTCATGCCAGCGATTGTTGTACCAGGTGATATAACCGGTCGCGTCGGCCATCCAGCACAGAATGGGCATATTGTTCGCCAATTCTTTGAATATCCGTGGATCAGTGCCGTCGCCGACATTTGTTTCCCGGGCTTCCAATATAGACATCGGGCCTACTAATCCTTCACTCTGAATTCCGCATAAACTCTACCAATAAATATAATTTTGACTTCCGTCGATTGAAATATGCGGGTGCGATCAATGTCCCTATTCGGGACCGCCGCCCCCGGCAGCGTCTGTCGGTTCGATGAACAAAGCGCCGAAACTGATACAATTTGCGACAATTTTGTGCGGTTCTGACAAAGTTGCGCGACATCTCTCCCTTAAAACAACATTCATGGCGAAACAGTTAAAACGCTTCGCTGAACTGGAACATGAGGAACTTAGACATGAGAAAAGCAATTTTGATCTCGAGTGCAACCGCGATGCTGATGGCTGGCGGTATCGCCATTGCTGCTCCCGGTGAACGCGCTATGCGTGCCGATACCAACGGCGATGGTGCGATAAGCCGCGCGGAAATGACGCAATCGCTGGAAGACCGCTTCGCCAAAATGGATACGAATGGCGATGGCCAGCTTTCCCAGGAAGATCGTGCGGCCAGAAAGGCCGAACGCTTTGCCAAAATGGACGCCAATGGTGACGGTGAACTGTCGCCGGCCGAAATTGAAGCCGCTCGTGCGGAACGCAAGGCCAAGCGCTTTGCTCGTATGGACAAGGACGGCAATGGCACATTGAGTCCGGAAGAAGCGCGGTCGATGCATCGCAAGCACAGTGGCAAGGCTATGCGCGGCGACCGGAAAATGCGCGGGCATCACGGTGGACGTGGCATGGCAATGATGCGGCAGGCCGATACCAACGGCGACAAGATGATCAGCAAAGCCGAATTTACCGCTGCTGCGCTGGCCCGTTTTGACAAGACCGACGCCAACAAGGACGGCAAGATCACCAAAGAAGAGCGTCAGGCTGCGTGGCAGGCCCGCCGCGCGGAATGGGCCAAGAATAAAAAAGGCGGTTGATCCCTGAACCCCTTTTTTCGCGAACGGATCGTCAGCCGATATGCTCCTTCCCCCGATGGCTGACGGTCCGTTTCTTTTTGTGATTCCTGTGATAGGGCGATCCGATGACGCAGAAAATCCACATCTTGCTGGTCGATGACGAAGCATCGCTGCGCGAGCCACTGGCTGAATATCTCATCAAGCAGGGCTATAAGGTGCAGCAGGCCAGCGACGCCAGCGCCGCGCGATCCTTGCTCAACGCTTATGATTTTGACATCATATTGCTCGATATCATGATGCCCGGCGAGGATGGTCTCAGCCTCTGCCGCTTTGTCACCGACAAGACCGATACCCCCGTCATCTTCATCAGCGCCAGAACCGAAGAGACCGAACGGATCATCGGGCTGGAACTGGGCGCCGATGACTATATCACCAAACCCTTCAGCCCGCGCGAACTGGTGGCGCGGATCAAGGTCGTTTTGCGCCGCGCGGAAAAGGGTGGGGCGAAGCAGATCGGAACGTCCGGCGGCGGGTATCAATTTTCCGGCTGGACGCTGAAAAGTGACAAGCGCAGCCTGATCGATGCCGATGGCGTCAATGTGTCACTGTCCAGCGGCGAATATCAGATGCTGCTGGCGCTGGTTTCGCGGGCCGGCAAGGTCCTCAACCGGGATCAGCTGCTCGACATAACCCAGGGCAGGGAAGCGCACGCTTTTGACCGGGCGGTGGATAACCAGATCAGCCGGCTGCGACGCAAGATCGAAGCCGATCCGAAAAATCCGGAGATTATCAAGACGGTCTGGGGCGGCGGCTATGTGCTGGCCGGTGAGGTCAAGTCGCTGTGAAATGGCTATGGCCAAAAAGCCTGGTCGGACAGCTTTTGCTGATCGTTGCGTTGATGCTGTTGCTGGCGCAGGGCGTGAACAGCTTCCTTCTGTACCGGGGAGCCAAGAATCAGAACCTGGTGGAAGCCTCCACATCGGCCCTCTCGCGCATCGTATTCGGCCTCGACCGGCAGGCAAATGATCGCTCCATGCGACGCGGCGGTGACATGCGGGCAAAGCGTTGGGGGCGGCTGAAATATAGTCCTCAAAGCGCCGTGACCGACGATATGCAACGCTTGCCGGAACTGGAAGCGCGCGCCGGGCAAGCCTTTGCCAATATGGGTTTCGGCTTTTCCGACATCCGGGTCACCTTCATCGACGATATGACGAGCGATATGAACGGACATATGATTGGCGCCAATCGTCGCGGCTGGCGCAACAACCCGATCAACCGGTCCATGGGGGATAGGCGGACGCCACCGGAGATCACCGGATTCGTCATTATTTCGGCCCGGCAAGCGGACGGACAGTGGGTCAGCATCGCATCGGCGGTGAGACAACGGACGCCCCTGCTGGTGCGCACCCTGCTGTTTCAGACGATCACCATCTATCTGCTGATGCTGATTCCGCTGATCCTGCTCGGTCGCTATATCTCCCGGCCGCTCAAATCACTGACCGCCAGGGCACAGGGCTTCCAGCCCGGCGAGACGGAGGAACTGCCGGAACAGGGTCCACCCGACACGCGGGAATTGATTCGGGCTTTCAATGTGATGAGCGGCAGAGTGAACGCCATGCTCAACGAGAAAGACGTAATGCTGGGCGCGATCGGCCATGATCTCCGAACCCCGCTGGCTGCTCTGCGCGTGCGCGTAGAGAGTGTCGAAGATGATGGCGAGAGGGAAAGGATGATCGCCGGTATCGAAGATATCGATCATATGCTGGACGACATCCTGTCTCTGGCACGGCTTGGCCGCTCCGGCGAGCAGGCCGACCGGGTTGATATTCGCTCGCTGATCGAAACGATCGTGGATGAGTTCACCGACCTGGGGCACGAGGTCCGCTATCAGCGAGGCGAAAAGCAGAGCGCGGTGATCCGCGAAACGCTGGTGCGCCGGGCGCTGCGCAATCTGATCGGCAACGCCATTCTCTATGGCGAGGCTGCGGACATCTCTGTGGAAAAGTCTGACGACAAGCTGATGATACATGTGGATGACAATGGTCCGGGAATTCCCGAGGGGAAAATCGAGGCGATGTTCGAACCATTTTTGCGCGGAGAAGCCTCGCGCAACCGCGCGACCGGCGGTTCCGGGCTGGGCCTCACGCTGGCCCGAGCTATCGCCCGCGATCATGGCGGCGATATCATCCTGAGAAATCGGGAACAGGGAGGATTGCGGGCTACGCTGGTGCTATCGGTCACCTGATCCGTCGGTTGCCGAGCACAGAGCGGAAACCGTGCGCTTCGCTAGTTTTCGGTTTCAGACGGGACTGGCTCTGCCGCCGGATCGCCAACGCCATCCGCAGCCAGTTCGGCATCAATATCCTCTTCCATCGCCTTGACCGCTTCATCAGCCGCCTGCTCGAGAGAACGGGCCTCTTGCTCAATATTCTCGGCATGCGCCGCGATCGCCTCGTCACCCTGATCTTCAACCGGTGTTTCCGAACAGCCTGCGAGCAGTATCACGGCGGGCAAAAAGAAGCGGCGCACTTTCATTCCTTCGGCGGCATCGTCAAATCGGCATCGCTGTTGCCGACGATCGACAGGACCGTGGTCCAGGCGGCAACATTCTGGCGCAGTTGTTCCGGATCAATCTTGTCCAGCGTATCATCCGGCGTGTGGTGCAGGTCGAAATAGCGGGTGCCGTCCTGTTGCAGATCGATCACCGCGAGATTGTTGTTACGGATAATCGCCTGAACGTCAGCACCTCCGGTGGCGGGCTGCTGCCCCCGCCCGATGCCGAGCGGCTGCAACGCATTGGCGATCCGGTCCGCTAGCGGCTTGGCCGATTCTGGCAGATTAAACTCGACTCGCCAGACGCGATCGGCGCCAAAGTCCGATTCCATGGCCAGCGCGTGATTGTCGCCTTTGCGCGCCTCACCATAGGCATTGCCGCCCCACAGGCCGACTTCCTCGGCACCCGCCCAGAGCAGCCGGATAGTGCGCTTCGGTTGCCCCGCCGCCATCACATGTTTGGCCGCAGCGGTAATGATCCCGCAGCCGGAAGCATCGTCGATCGCGCCAGTGCCCAGATCCCAGCTGTCGAGATGGCAGGCTATCACGATCATGCCGAGCGACGGATCGCTGCCGGGCAGTTCGGCGATCACATTGCCGGATTCCTGTTCCCCGATATTTTGCGGAGTCAGCACCAGCTTCAATTCTACCGGCTTACCCCGTTCAATCATCCGAACCAGATTTTCCGCGTCCGGAATGGAAAGCGCGCCTGCCGGTATCGGCGTCACGCCTTCTTCAAAATTGGTGTTGCCGGTATGCGGATTGCGATGATGGTCGGTCCCGGCCGAACGGATGACGATCGCCGCAGCACCCTTTTTCGCCGCGATATTCGGACCGACAAAACGCGCTGGCCCGAAAGCACCATAGCTAGATCCGTCCTGGGTGGCTTTCATCTCGTGGCTGACAAAAGCGATCTTGCCGTCCAGGCTGCCATCCGGCGCGGCCATCAGATCAGCCAGCGTCGGGAAATAGACAAGCTCTGCGGTCAAACCCTGCGCGCCGGTACTGCCGCTGTTGCCCAGCGCGGTGATCGCCAGCTTCTGTGGATACGGGCTGATCACCGATGCCGTTTCTGCGCCCCGAACCCAGGTCGGCATCAGATAAGCCTCATTGCGGACATTGCTGAATCCCAGCGCTTTCAACTTGGCGACAGCCCAGTTCCTCGCCCGTGCTTCCGCTTCGGTCCCGGCTTGCCGCGGCCCTATTTCCGTGGTCAGTCCTTCGACGATATCATAGGCGATATCGTCCTGCAGCGCCTTTGTCTGCAACGCCGCGATATCGTGATTGTCAGCCAGCGCCGAAGTGGACAGGAACAGCGCGGTCGCGCCAGCGAGCAATTTGGTTATCTTTCTCATGTCCTGCTGACTAACCCGCCTTTTGCGCTTTGCCAATGGTCTCTTGCGACGGACGGGCGGAATAGCTACATGGGCCATCAAACAAGCCCCATTTTCCGTAAATGCCGCGCTTGTCGAAGCACCCAGCCGCCAGGCCGCTTTCGACAGGCGCAGGCCGAACGACAGTGATTGAGAAAGAATATATAATGGCCGTCCAATATAGCTATGTCATGAAGGGTCTGACCAAGACCTTCCCCGGTGCCCCCAAACCCGTACTCGACAATATCCACCTGCAGTTTCTGCCAGGCACCAAAATCGCGATCATTGGTAAGAACGGCGCCGGTAAATCGACCCTGATGAAGATCATGGCTGGCCAGGATGAGGAATATCAGGGCGAAGCCTGGGCAGGGGAGGGCATTCGCGTTGGCTATCTCGCTCAGGAGCCCGAGCTTGACGACAGCAAGACGGTCAAGGAAAACGTCATGGACGGCGTCCGCGAAGTCGCTGATCTCGTCGACCGTTTCAACGAAATCTCCAACATCATGGGTGATCCGCCGGAAGACGCCGATTTCGACGCGCTGATGGAGGAAATGGGCACGCTGCAGGAAAAGATCGATGCCGTCGACGGCTGGACGCTCGACAATCAGCTCGAAATCGCCATGGAAGCCCTGCGCTGCCCGCCCGGCGACAGCCCGGTTACCGATCTCTCCGGCGGTGAAAAGCGCCGCGTCGCGCTCTGCCGCCTGCTGCTCGACAAGCCGGAAATCCTGATGCTCGATGAGCCGACCAACCATCTCGACGCCGAAAGCGTTGCCTGGCTGGAAAAGCATCTCATCGACTATCCCGGCAACGTCATTCTCGTCACCCATGACCGCTACTTCCTCGACAATGTCGTCAACTGGGTACTCGAAATCGATCGCGGCAAGGGCATCCCGTTCGAAGGCAATTATTCCAACTGGCTGGAAGCCAAGTCCAAGCGGATGGAACAGGAAGAACGCGAGGACAAGAGCCGCCAGAAAGCGATCGAGAACGAGCTGCAGTGGATGCGGCAGAGCCCGAAAGCCCGGCAAACCAAGTCCAAGGCGCGTATCAAGTCATTCGACGATCTCGTCGCTTCGCAGGAAAACCGCGTGGTCGGCAAAGCCCAGATCCTGATCCAGACCCCGGAACGGCTCGGCTCCAAGGTGATCGAGGCCAAGGGGCTGACCAAGGCCTATGGCGACAAGCTCCTGTTCGAAGATCTCGAATTCTCGCTGCCACCGGGCGGCATCGTCGGCATCATTGGCGCCAACGGCGCGGGTAAAACCACGCTGTTCCGGATCATCACCGGCCAGGAAACTCCGGACAGTGGTTCGCTTGAACTCGGCGAGACCGTGAAGCTCGGCTATGTCGACCAGAGCCGCGACACGCTCGATCCGTCAAAGAATATCTGGGAAGAAATTTCCGGCGGCCACGACTTTTTCACCTTCGGCAAGAACGAAGTCCAGACTCGCGCCTATGTCGGCGCGTTCAACTTCAAGGGCGTCGACCAGCAGAAAAAAGTCGGCCAGCTCTCCGGCGGCGAACGCAACCGCGTCCATCTCGCCAAGATGCTGAAAGAGGGCGGCAACGTGCTGCTGCTCGATGAGCCAACCAACGATCTCGACGTCGAAACCCTGCGCGCACTCGAAGACGCCCTGGAAAACTTCGCCGGCTGCGCCGTGGTCATCTCCCATGACCGCTTCTTCCTCGATCGTCTGGCGACGCATATTCTGGCGTTTGAGGGGGATAGTCATGTGGAGTGGTTCGAAGGCAATTTCGAAAGCTATGAAGAGGACAAGCGGCGACGGTTGGGCGATGCAGCGGATCGGCCTACGCGGGTGGCTTATAAGAAGCTGACTAGATAAGTCACAGCCCTTCTCCCTTGAGGGAGAAGGATACAGAGCCTTATCGCTTCAGCGATTAGGCGGCGTTGGATGAGGGTGTTCTGAACTCTGAAGCGCAGGACACCCTCATCCAGCTATGACTAGGCAATAAATTGCCAAGTCTTCGCATCCTTCTCCCTCAGGGGAGAAGGACAGTGGTGCAATAATTTCTCGGATTAGTGACCGCTGCTATCAAGCTTTACGCATCGCGAAACCGCCCTTTTGCCGCAGCAATGCAATCCCTATATCATCAGCATGACCAACCCACCGACCATCACCGATTTCGAAGCCATCGCCCGCCGCGTGTTCGAAACCATCCCGGCACCCTTCGCCGATTATCTCGGCGACATCGTGCTGCGTATCGAAGACTGGCCCGAGCAGGAGATTCTCGATCATTTCGGGATGACCAGCCCCTATCAGCTGTCCGGCCTCTATCAGGGCGTGCCGGTCGGTGAGAAATCTTCATGGGCGCAGCCGAGCGGGGAGGGCGATCGGATCACGCTATATCGGCGGCCGCTGCTGGCGGAGTTGGCGCAGACCGGCGTCGCGCTCGAAGCCCTGATCCGCCATGTCGTTATCCACGAGGTCGGCCATCATTTCGGGCTCAGCGACGCCGACATGCACGCAATCGAGGACAGCGCAGACGACTGACGCCGCATTATTAGTATTCGTCATGCTGAACTCGTTTCAGCATCCCGGGCCAAGCTCACTCAAACCCTGCCGCAGCCGCTCTTGCGATAAGATCAAGCCTGATAAGTCGGCGATTCCTTGCCCGCCAGACTCACCCCAACAATCGCCGCCATCGCTGCGATAAAGCCAGGAATGATCTCGTACACGCCGGGTCCGCCCATGAAGCTGCTGTTCCAGCCCATCGCGATCCAGATGATCACCACCAGCGCGCCGGTCACCAGCCCGGCAACCGCGCCGGTGCCGGTCATCCGCGGCCAGGTCAGCGACAGGATGATCAGCGGCCCGAAGGCGGCGCCAAAGCCGGCCCAGGCGTTGGACACCAGTCCCAGAACCTGGCTGTCCGGATCCCGCGCAATATAGATCGCCACCAGCGCCACCAGTGCCACGGCGAGCCGCCCGATGTTGACGGTCTCCCGCTCGCTGGCATTCTTGCGCAGGAACAGCCGATAGAAATCCTCGGTCAGCGAGCTCGACGAGACCAGCAATTGCGAGCTGATCGTGCTCATGATCGCGGCCAGCAAGGCGGCCAGCAGGAAGCCGGTAATCAGCGGATGGAATAGCGCGTTGGCGAGCAATATGAAGATCGTTTCCGGATCGTCCAGCACCATGCCATTGCGCTCGACATAGGCGCGGCCGGTGATGCCGACGCCGATTGCGCCGATCAGCGCGATGCCCATCCAGCTCATGCCGACTGTCCGGGCGGTAGCAACCGCCGGGATCGACCGGATCGCCATGAACCGGACAATGATGTGGGGCTGGCCGAAATAGCCCAGCCCCCAGGTGATCGCCGACAGAAAGCCGATAAAGGACAGGCCGGCGGTCAGGCTCAGAAAATTGGGGTCAATCGCGGTGAGAGTCGCCGATACCGCGCTGATTCCGCCATCGTCGGTCAGCACCACGATCGGCATCAGCACCAGCGCCACCACCATGATACAGCCCTGGACAAAATCGGTCAGGCTGACGGCGAGAAAGCCGCCGACCATGGTATAGGCAAGGACAACGCCAGCGGTCATCCAGATGCCGGTCATATAATCGCTCATCCCGGTGTCGCCGAACAGCCCGGCAAAGCTGGTTTCGAACAATTTGCCGCCACCGACCAGACCGGCCGCCGTATAGACCGCGAAAAACAGGACGATGATGATCGCCGACGTCACCCGCAGCGCAAGCGCTCTGTCGGGGAAACGGTTGGCAAGAAATTGGGGGATGGTGAGCGCATTGCCCATCCGCTCGGTCTGTTCCCTCAGACGCGGCGCAACCACGATCCAGTTGACCAGCGCGCCGAGAAACAGCCCGATGCCGATCCACACTTCGACCAGCCCGGCGGCGTAGAGCGCACCGGGCAAGCCCAGCAACAGCCAGCCCGACATATCGGAGGCACCAGCAGACAGCGCCGCAACCGCAGGATGCAGATTGCGTCCCCCGAGCAGATAGCCTTCGCTACTGTCGGTGGATTTGCGCCAGGCGTAAAAGCCGATGGCCAGCATGAGAATGAAATAAAGGGCGAGTGAAATCAGGGCTCCGGTTTGCATGCCGCATACATAACGATTTTGAGCCGTGAGTCACGAGTTGCGTTTTTATGGGGTGCTTCGGTTCGAGTTTTCCATCCTCCCCGCTTGCGGGGAGGTGGCAGCCGGAACGGCTGACGGAGGGGGCTCTGGCCTTGGCGCTGCGCCCAGACGGCTGCGCCCAGACGCACGCCCCCTCCACCACGCTTCGCGCGGTCCCCCTCCCCGCTTGCGGGGAGGATCGAAGCAAACCTACCGCAACCGCTTCACAAATAGCTGCTCGTTATCATCGCGCTTGGTCTGGAAATTGGGCACCGCCTCAAACATTTCCGACAGTCGCGAAAAACCATAGTTGCGGACGTCGAAGCTGGAGCGGTTGCCGGCGATCTTGCCGACTTCGCTCAAGCTCGCATAGCCTTCCGCGTCGCGCTTGCTCGCCTGATAGGCATCGATCAGCAGGTTGAGCAGCTCGTCGTCCACTTTGTCATTATTGTCGCCATTGCTGCTGCTGGAGCCCGTATCCCGCTTGTCCGAAGTCTTGGCGTCACTCTTGCTGCTACCACCGCCGCGATTCCGCTTGTCAGCCTTGATCAGCGCATCGACATCGATAAAACGGCTGCACGCCTGCCGAAAGCCTTCTGGCGTCTTCGCGCTGCCAAAGCCGTAGACCGGATAGCCTTCCTGCCGGATCCGCATCGCCAGCGGCATGAAGTCGCTGTCGCTCGACATGATGCCGAAGCCGCTGACATTGCCGCGAAACAGCAGATCCATTGCATCGATCGTCATCTTCATATCCGTGGCATTTTTGCCTTTGGTCAGGTCAAACTGCTGTTGCGGCTCGATCCCGTATTTGTGCAGAATATCCACCCAGCCTTTGAGCGACTGCTTGCGCCAGTTGCCATAGGCACGGCGGATGTTGACGGTGCCAAGTTCTGCCAGCGCCGTCAGCACCGGGTCGATCCCGTGATGGCTGGCATTGTCGGAATCGATCAGCAGGGCGATATTGTCATTATGTTGATTCATGGCCCCGTGATGGACTGCGGGGGGAGGCCGTTCAAGAGGAAAAATGCTGTCCTACAGGGCGCCCGGTCGATTATGGAGGATGCGGTTCTATGACAGGCATGGATCTGAAAAACGGCGAATTCCGTTCGCGCGGCCAGCCATATTATACCCGATGAAGCAGTACGGTTAATTGAAACGATAACATTGTAAAGTTTGTCAAGATAAGCGCGCAATGGCCTCGGCATTCAGGGCACAAGCCAAGTGCTTTTCCACTCTTGCGCCGCCTCATTCCAGTCGAACCGCGCGCGACGATGACCGGTGTGTGCCAGATAAAGCCACTCGATCGTCTGCACCTCGACCAGCAGGATCGCAAAATTCGCGCGGGCAGGGCGCACCTGCTCCGGCGTCGGCTTCACTCCCTCGATCGCGGGATCCAGACCCGACGTTGGCGCTCCGACAGGACTGCCGGGGGCAGGATCGGCGAGATAACAGCGCTGCCCGTAGAGCGAAGCCTCTTCCCAGGCGGCATCCGCCTCAGACCCGGTTGATCGAACTAGCGCGGTTCCAGAAAGGCGCAACTGGACCTTCGCTTCGGGGTGATAACAGAGCACCGAAACGGCGGCATTCTCGTCTATATCGGCGCTCTTTCCTCCGCGGGCATCACAGTTGAACCGCAGGTCTCGGCTTTGCTGGTCGGCCGACCGCAACACCATGATCCGCTGGCTTGGCGTGCCGGACGTGGTGACCGTTGCCACCACCGGGGTATGCAGAGGCGAATGACGGTCGGTCGATCCTTCGCGCAAAAGTTGCCATGCCTGCTCAAGAGAGAGGCCCAAGTCATTGAGAAAAGATTCTTCCTGGATTCCCGTCATTCAACGACCGAAAATTCGTCACTAGCCTCATTGAGCACGTGCAGTCGGCCTTCGGCAATGGCAAACCAGGCACCAATCAGGCGAATCGAGCCATTCGCTTCTTTCTCCTGAATGCAGGGGAAGGTCCGCAGATTGGCCAAGCTGGTCCGCACACCTTCATGCTCCATTGCCAGCTGCGCCGCGTTCCCGCTCAGGTCGCCATGATCGTGGGCTACCTTTGCTCGCGCATCGTCGAGCAGGGTGATCCAGTCCGCGATAAAGCCGCCCTTGCCAGGTGGCATGTCCTTCATCTGCTCGGATAGCGCTGCCTGACAGCCGCCACAACTGCCGTGGCCCATCACCAGGACTTCTTCAACTTTGAGGAACTGGACCGCGAATTCCAGCGCTGCCGACACGCCGTGCTGACCCGGCGTCGTCTCGAACGGGGGCACCAGCGCTGCGACGTTGCGGACGATGAAGGTCTCGCCGGGATTGGTATCAAAAATCTGGGTCGGATCGACTCGGCTGTCACTGCAGGCGATGATCATAACTTTGGGGCTCTGGCCTTCCTTAAGTTCGTCCCAGCGTTGCCGCTGTGTCTCCCATTGATCGGAGCGGAAGCGCCGATAGCCGTCGAGCAGGTCTGAAAATTTTGTCATGCCTGCATCCATATCATCGACTTTGGGGGTGGCAAGAGCCGTTTTCTTTCCCTATTTGAAGGCCATGAACGAAATCACCAAAATAAGCGCGCCCGATGGCCCACCCGAACGGATCCGCAAGCCCGACTGGATCAGGGTTAAGGCCCCGATGGGCACGGAATTTGAAAAAACCCGCGCGCTGATGCGCGAGCACAAGCTGAACACGGTCTGTGAAGAAGCTGCCTGCCCGAATATCGGCGAATGCTGGACCAAAAAACATGCTACCGTCATGATTCTCGGTGATGTCTGTACCCGGGCCTGCGCCTTCTGCAACGTCAAGACGGGCATGCCGATGCCAGTCGACACGCTGGAACCGCAGCACACCGCTGATGCGGCAGCCAAGCTGGGTCTGGAGCATATCGTCATCACCTCTGTCGACCGCGATGATCTCGCCGACGGCGGAGCCAGCCAGTTCGTCAAGGTGATCGAGGCATTGCGCCGGACGACTCCAAAAACCACCATCGAGATATTGACCCCGGATTTCCGCAACAAGACCGAAGCGGCGGTCGAAGCTATCGTGGCGGCACGTCCCGATGTCTACAATCACAATCTTGAGACCGTTCCGCGCCTGTATCCCACCATCCGGCCAGGCGCGCGCTATTACGCCTCGCTGCGGCTTCTCGAGCAGGTTAAACGACTCGATCCATCAATCTTCACCAAGTCGGGTGTCATGCTTGGCCTGGGTGAGGAGCGGCTCGAAGTGCATCAGGTGATGGATGACATGCGCAGCGCAGATATCGATTTTCTGACAATGGGCCAATATCTGCAACCCACCACCAAGCACGTAAAAGTCAGCGAGTTCGTCAAACCGCAGGCGTTTGACGCCTATGCATCGGTTGCGCGCGCAAAAGGCTTCTTGCTGGTAGCATCCAGTCCGCTCACCCGCTCGAGCTATCATGCCGGCGAGGATTTCGCCAAAATGCGGCAGGCACGCGAGGAAAAGCTGGCGCGCTCGGGTGCATCGAATGCCAGCTCATAGAGAAACCCGCGAGCTGCCCTACAGCGCGGCACAAATGTTTGCTCTGGTCGCTGATGTCGGCCGCTATCAGGAATTTTTGCCGTGGGTCGTTGGCACGCGAGTCCGTTCAGACAGCGAAACGGAAATGCTGGCCGACGTGCTCGTCGGGTTCAAGGGCTTCAGGGAGCAGTTTTCATCCCGCGTTATCAAGGTCCGCAACGAGTCCATCGATGTCGATTATCTCGACGGCCCGCTAAAACAACTGCACAATGAATGGCGCTTCCGACCGCGGGACGGCGGAGGCTGCCACGTCGATTTCTACGTCGAGTTTAGCTTCAAAAACCGGGTGTTTGAAAAGCTCGCGGGGCAAATGTTTGCCAAAGCACTGCACAAAATGACGAGCGCCTTTGTCGAACGCGCCGGCGAAATTTACGGAGACAGCTATTCGCTGTCGTCGGGCAGCAACAGTTCCAGCGCAACCAGCGCTGCCTGAAACCGGATATCGGCTCGCGTCTTGTCGTGACCGAAGTTTTTTCGGTCAGCAACGACATCATCGATGTTTTTGCCTTTTTCGGCCTTGGCAAAGACGACCGTACCGACTGGTTTTTTCTCCGTTCCGCCGCCGGGGCCAGCAACGCCAGTAATCGCCACGGCAACGTCGCAGCCGGAGTTTTCAAGAGCTCCTTTGGCCATTTCCCAGGCCACCGCGATCGAAACCGCCCCGAATGTCTCGAGCAAATCGACGCTAACGCCGAGCATTTCCTGCTTCGCTTCGTTGGAATATGTTGCAAATCCGCGATCGAAAACATCGCTGCTGCCGGGAACTTCGGTGAGGGCCGCTGCAACCAGACCGCCGGTACAGCTTTCCGCCACGCTTATTCTGCGCCCGGCTGCACGGTTTGCTTCAATGACCCTCTTGGCCAATTGGACGAGCTCGCTGGGTAGCAGATTTTCCATATGTCTGCAGGGTTAGCGCATCATGCCGTTGCTTTGCAAATGGCAATGCCCCGTTGTTTGCCGTCTTTTGTCGAAGCCTGAACAATGGTAATCGCCAGACTGGCAAGGTTGGCAGCCGGCATCGGTTCGAGATCGCCATAGATTTTATCGATCAGAGCGCAGTCTTTGGGCTTGATTTCCTGGCCAATCAACTGGCTGAACATGGCATCGGCAATGGGCCGTAACACCGCATTGTCCATATCCTGCGGGAGCTTCTCGCCTGCCAATATGGTTACGGCGCTCTTCGCTTTTGGCCAGGCACTTTCTGACGCTGCCCGGTAGCTGGCGAGCCTTTCCGAATTTTCAATCATCAGAGCTGATGAAGCCGACAGGCTCGCGGAGCAGGCAGCCCGACTGGCATCTATGGCTTTCGGCAATATATAGGTTACCAATGCCTCGGCCTGAGCGACGCTCAGGCATTTAGCAGGTTCGCTGGTTTGAGCGACGGCACACTGGGCCATGCCGAGCAGTGCCAGAGCAACGGGAATGCGAATTTTCATCAGTTTTTCTCCAGAGAAATGGTAGCAATGGCTTGAGCGGCGATGCCTTCTCGCCGACCGGTAAAGCCCAATCTTTCCGTGGTCGTGGCCTTGACGCTCACCTGATCCATTTCAACCCCCAATATTTCGGCAATATTGCGCCGAATGGCCTCGCGGTGGGGTTTCATTTTGGGGGCTTCGCAAATCAGCGTCATATCCACGTTGTGAATGACTCCGCCTTTCTCTGCGATAAGCGATGCCGCATATTCCGCAAATTGGCTTGATGCGGCGCCCCGCCACTTTGCGTCTGTCGGAGGAAAGTGATCGCCAATGTCGCCCTCCGCGATCGCCCCGAGCAGAGCGTCCGTCAATGCATGCAGCAAGACATCGGCATCACTGTGCCCCGACAGACCCTTGTCATGGTCGATTTTCAGGCCACCCAACCATAGCTCTTCTCCCGCCACCAACTGGTGAACGTCATAGCCCATTCCGGTGCGTATCTGGCGCATCTGTTTGGTTCCTTCCTCACCGAAATCGGCTGGCATTGTATATTTCTTCAGCGCCTCGTCGCCATCGACAACGGCTACCTCATGCCCGGCGGCCTTAAAAATCTGGGCATCATCACTGGCATTCACACCTCCCGCAAAATCATCATGCGCAGCCAGCAGTTTCAGGAAATCGAAAGCCTGCGGTGTTTGGACCCGCCACAGACTGTTGCGGTCGACGGCCCGGTCGAGCTGGCCGTCCTGCAATTGGATCATAGTATCAACGCTGGGCAGAACAGGGATCGCTGCCGATTGGCTTTTAAGCTGATCGAGCAGACGATCGATGACCTGATGGGACAAAAATGGCCGGGCAGCGTCATGAACGAGAACATTTTTGGCACCGCCCGCCTCCCGGATCGCTTTGAGCCCCAGGTAAACAGATTGCTGGCGGGTTGCGCCGCCGATGACAAGTTTGTGGCCTGCCAGCGGACCAAGTGCCGATTCTATCGGTTCTTCCTGGCCGGTCGCAACCACCACCCACAGCTGATCAATATCTGGATGTGCTGCCAAACGTTCGACGCTGTGCCGGACCATTGGCTTTCCGTCTACCGGCTGAAACTGTTTGGGGATATCCAGCCCTGAACGCGCGCCAACGCCTGCCGCAACGATCAATGCATGGTTTTGTTCTGAAACGTGACGCGGTGAGGCCATGGGCACGGATCTACCCTCAGAATAGCGAGGAAGCAATTCTTGCTTCGCACCGCAATAGGCGATAAGGGCTGCTTAAATTTTAGGCAGCACATATGAAACTAGACCCGATCTTCATTGGTGACTTGAAAATCGAGAGCCCGGTCATTCTGGCTCCGATGACTGGTGTCACCGATCTGCCTTTCCGAAAACTGGTTCGCCGGTTTGGGTCCGGACTCAATGTAACGGAAATGATCGCCAGTCAGGCTATGATCCGGGAAACCCGGCAGTCGCTGCAAAAATGCGCCTGGGACGCAACCGAGGAACCGGTCTCGATGCAACTGGCCGGCTGTGACCCCGTGACAATGGCCGAGGCCGCAAAGCTGAACGAAGACCGCGGTGCACAGATTATCGACATCAATATGGGCTGCCCGGTCAAGAAGGTTGTCAACGGCGATGCCGGTTCGGCTCTGATGCGTGACCTTCCGCTGGCAGCATCGCTGATCAAGGCGACGGTCGAGGCGGTTAATGTGCCGGTCACCGTAAAAATGCGGATGGGCTGGGATCATCAGAGCCTGAACGCTCCTGAACTGGCCCATATTGCAGAGGATCTCGGCGCGAAAATGATCGTCGTGCACGGCAGAACCCGTTGTCAGATGTATCGCGACAGCGCCGACTGGAACTTCGTCAGCAAAGTGAAACAGGCCGTTTCGCTGCCGGTGATCGTGAATGGCGACATTTGCACCATAGAAGACGGCCAGACTGCACTTGAGCAAAGCGGAGCGGACGGCGTGATGATCGGTCGCGGCGCTTACGGGAAACCGTGGCTGTTAGGGCAGTTCATGCACTGGTTCAAAACCGGCGAACGTCTGCCTGACCCGGATATCGCCACGCAATATGCGATTCTCAATGAACATTATCGCGACATGCTGAAGCTCTATGGCGAAGACGTTGGTGTCAAAGTCGCGCGCAAGCATATCGGCTGGTACACCAAGGGCCTGACCGGTTCGGCGGAATTCCGCAATCGGGCGAATAGCGAGTCCAATCCTCATATTGTGCTGGAAATGCTGGAGGAATTTTACATGCCCTGGCTGAATAAAGCTGCCGCTTGATGGACGCGATTCCTTCGGGAGAGCAAATTCTGGCAGGGCTCAGCCATGCTTTGATCATTCTGGACACAGGGCATCTGATAACCCGCGTCAATCCTTCCGGTGAAGCTCTGTTCGGGACCAGCGCAAAAAATCTGCTCGGCCGCCGTATCGACGATGTCCTGCAATTCTCAGACGCGCGACTGCAAGCTGCCCTGACGGAGCCGGATATCAGCCTGACCGCCCGCAGCGTGATGGTTACCAGCGAAGATCGCAAACTGGGCATTGTCGATTTTGACATCCATCCGCTGGCGTCGGACTCCGAATGGCGTCTGATATCGCTGTCGGTACTACCGCAGGACGGCCCGATCCTGGAAAACGAGAATCCGGACCCCTCTGATCTCGCCATCCGTGCGCCGGACATCCTCAGCCACGAGATAAAAAATCCGCTCGCCGCGATCCGGGGCGCAGCGCAATTGCTGGACCGCAATCTCGACGAATCGCAAAAACCGCTAACCCAGATGATCACCGCCGAAGTCGAGCGGGTGGTCAATCTGCTGAACCGGATGCAGACGCTGTCCTCCAATCAACCTGCCCAGATCAAGGCCATCAACATCCATTCGCTGATCGACAGCGCCCGCCAGTCGATCGAGGCAGCGACGGGGCAGGCGGTGCGGATCAACGACAAATTTGATCCATCCCTGCCCGACGCCCTGATCGACCCGGAGGCGATGATGCAGGTGCTCACCAATCTGCTGGCCAATGCGGTCGATGCGACCAAGCATCTCCCGAGCCCGGAGATCCGCATCGTCACCCGCTACAGTTTCGGCGCCTCCCTGTCAGCGCAGGGCCAGACCGCAGCAATCCGTCTCCCGATCCAGATCATGGTCTGCGATAACGGCCCGGGCGTCCCGCCGGAACTCGAGCGCGAAATTTTCTCCCCCTTCGTTTCCACCAAGAAAGAAGGGCAGGGGCTTGGCCTCGCCCTCGTCAAAAAGCTGATGCGCGATATGAACGGCCGGATCCGCTACGATCGCGAAAATCAGGAGGAGATGAGCCGCTTCACGCTTTTCCTCCCCGTTGCACCCAAGAGCTGACCGCAGGACATAATCATGGCCAATGAAAAAATCATATTAGTCGAAGACGATCTGTCGGTCAGCCATGTCATCATCACGGCATTGCGGGCTGAGGGCTATGACGTAGAAAATTGCAAGTCGATTGCCGAGCGCGACGCGTTAATGGCGAGCAGCGCCTATGATTTGCTTTTGACCGACGTCGGGCTGGGCGAGGGGGAGGGCGACGGCATTTCCTCGCTGGGCACCGTGAAAGAAACTCATCCGGACATCCCGATCATCATCATTTCCGCCCAGAACACACTCAATACGGCGGTCCGCGCATCGGAAACCGGTGCTTTCGAATATCTGCCAAAGCCCTTTGATCTCGACGAGCTGGTCAAGGTGGTCGGCCAGGCCCTGAAGCCGAAAAATATGCAGCCCACCGAACCGTCGATGGATGAAGAAAGCCTGCCACTGGTCGGCCGAAGCCCGGCGATGCAGGATGTCTACCGTATGATCGCCCGGCTGCTCAAGAACGATCTGTCGGTTCTGGTGCTGGGCGAGTCAGGCACTGGCAAGGAACTGGTGGCCGAGGCTATCCACAGCCTCGGCCACCGCAAGACCGGACCGTTTGTCGCGGTCAACATGGCCGCCATTCCCTCGGAACTGATCGAAGCGGAATTGTTCGGCCATGAAAAAGGCGCCTTTACCGGAGCCGTAGCCAGTGCGGCCGGCAAATTTGAGCAGGCGCAGGGCGGCACCCTTTTCCTTGATGAGATTGGCGATATGCCCATGCACGCGCAAACCCGTTTGCTGCGCGCGCTCCAATCCGGCGAAATCAGCAGGGTTGGGGGCAAGGGCCTGGTCAAGCTGGACGTTCGGATCATTGCCGCGACAAACCATGATTTCCTTGAATTGATCGAGGAGGGGAAGTTCCGCGAAGATCTCTATTACCGGATCAATGTCGTCCCCATCGAATTGCCGCCGTTGCGGGAACGGGCCAGCGATATCCCCGCACTGACCAATCATTTCCTCAAACTGGCCGTGACCGAAGGACTGCCACACAAGCAGATTTCGCCAGAGGGGATGAACCTACTGTGCCACAACTACTGGCGCGGCAATGTCAGGGAGTTGAAAAACGTTATCTACCGCCTCGTCGTTACCGGACGGGAAGACACGCTCTCCGAGGATGCCATCCGTCACATCCTTGCCGCAGAACGGGGCGAGGACCGCGTGGAATCGGCGAATATGGATTTTGAGGGCCATATCAAGTCGATGGTCCTGAGCCTGATGGCGGCGCCCGACAAAGAAAATCTATATGCTCAGGCGCTGGAAAAATTTGAAAAACCCCTGCTGATCGAGATGATGCATCATGCGCAGGGCAATCAAATCAAGGCGGCCAAAATTCTGGGGATCAATCGCAACACGTTGCGCAAGAAGCTCAACGAATATCAAATTGATCCAACTCAATCCAAATAGACGGGCTGAGACGTCATGACGCGATGAAATGACTGACTGCATCGCTGAACCGTGATATTTTTGCAATATTAGTGCTATTCTCGCAACGAAACTGTTGTATTGAAAGCACAATGACGGTCTCGACCTCACCTTCGGAACAACGTGTTCCCAACTGGCTTCGGCGCCTTGCGCTGATGGCAGAAAAAGAAGCCTTCATGAGGCGGGTAGAGTGGATCGTTTTGGTGCTGTTCGGCGGGATCATGCTCGGCACCTACTTTCTGCTCAGCAGACAGTCCGACCAAACGGATTTCATTTCTCCGCCGCTGACGGCGGCGCTGTTGGTTGCGAACCTTCTGCCGGCTATCACCTTGCTCGTTCTCTTCGGACGCCGCATTGCCAAGGACCGGGCAGCAAAATCTGCGATCGGCAGCAAGGGCCGACTGCACGTCCAGCTGGTCGGGCTATTTTCCCTGGTCGCCAGCATTCCGATGTTGCTGGTCGTGATTTTTGCATCATTGCTTTTCCAATATGGCGTCGAATTCTGGTTTTCGGATCGGGCGCGGGGCATGCTGGAGAACGCCAATGATCTGGCGCGCGGCTATTACGAGCAGAACCAGCGCGAAGTGGGCGAAGAAACGATCACCATGGCCAATGATTTGCGCAATTATTTGCAACAGGCCGGTCTTGAAAGCCCCGAGTTCGCCGAAGGCTATGTCTTTCAGGTCTTGTCTCGCAAGCTCAACGAATCCGCGATTATCGAATATGGTCCTGACGGTGTCGCCCGGACGGCCGCAGCGGTCGATCCTGACGACGGCGACAAACAGCCGAAGATAACACCAGCCGTGTTGCGGCAACTGGAACAGGGTCAAAGTTACGTTGTGACCGCTCGTCCGGACAAGATTGAAGCAGTGACCGCGCTGGACTTGAAATCCCGTATATTCCTCTATGCGTCGCGCGACTCAGACATGTTGGCATTGAGCCAGTGGGAACGAGCCCAGTCGGTGCTCGCCGATTATGAGGATTTGTTCTCGCGGTCCCGAAGCCTGCAATTGCAATTCAACATTGCCCTTTTCGTCATTTCGCTGCTGATCGTCGGTCTGGTTTTGTGGATCGCACTGCTGGTTGCGGACCGGATGGTAAGGCCCGTCAGTGATCTCGTCCACGCCGCGAAGAGAGTCACTCAGGGCGACCTGGCGACGCGGGTCCCAACGACGTTCGAGAATGATGAAATTAGCACTTTGGGCCGGGCTTTTAACCGGATGACCGAGCGACTGGAAACCCAGACCACAGCCTTGATTACCGCCAACGAACAATTGGGCAGCCGGCGCGCGTTTATCGAGGCGGTCCTGGAGTCGGTGACGGCTGGCATCATCAGCCTGGACGAGAAGGGCGAGATCAAACTGGTCAATTCGCAGGCGCAGTCGCTGCTTTCAAAACCGCTCAATGACCTGCTCGATGCTGATATAAAAACGGCCGCGCCGCAATTTGACGAACTGATTCAGGAAGGCGTCGAAAATAGCATCATTGAATTCGCTTCGGATTCCGACATGCGGACTCTGGCGGTTAAAATTGTTGGCGGTCCAAATGGTCATGTCATTACCTTTGAGGATATTACGCAACAGCTGCTGGACCAGCGTCGCGCTGCATGGTCGGATGTCGCAAGACGCATTGCTCACGAGATCAAGAATCCGTTGACGCCAATTCAGCTGGCCGCCGAACGATTGCAGAGAAGGTTTGGAAGACGGCTGACCGAAGACGCAACGGTGTTTGAAAGCCTGACCAACACCATTGTCCGGCAGGTTGGCGATCTGAGAAACATCGTCGATGAATTTTCGTCTTTTGCCAGAATGCCGAAACCCGTTTTCCGGACCGAGAATCTCGACGACATTCTCAAACAGGCTTTGTTCATGCAGGATGTGGGCTGGCCGACCATTACATTCACTTTTGTTTCTGACAATCAGCCTATCTCGCTCGTTTGTGATCGTCGGCAACTCGGTCAGGCATTAACCAACATCATCAAGAATGCGGCAGAAGCGATCCAGCAACGCGCCGAAACAAATAGCGATTTTCAGGTGAGTGACGGCGAAATAACGCTGGCACTGCGGACCGAGAATCAGCTTGTTGTTGTAGAGCTCACCGATAACGGCGTTGGCCTGCCAATCGAACGGGATCGTATCGTCGAGCCCTATATGACAACCCGGGCGAGCGGTACCGGCCTGGGTCTGGCTATTGTCAAAAAGATTGTCGAAGAACATTTTGGCGAAATGAAATTCAGCGATGCGCCGAATGCAGGCACGCGGGTCACGATCCGGCTGAGTCCGTCCAAATTGGCCAGACTGGCGCACGACACAACGGAAGAGGGGGACGCGCCGCGCGACGGTGCGGAAGGGCAGGACGACGACATGGCAAATAGTGATAAATGAAGGTTAGAGGTTTAAAATGGCGTTAGATATTCTCGTTGTCGACGACGAACCGGATATCCGGGATCTGATATCCGGTGTGCTGGAAGACGAGGGTTATACGACACGCGTAGCCGCCGACAGCGACGCGGCAATCGCGGCTGTCAACGAGCGGAGGCCATCCTTGGTGCTGCTCGATGTCTGGCTGCGCGGGTCACGCCTGGACGGTCTCGAGTTGCTGACAGAAATGAAGCAGCTCGACGCAAAATTGCCGATCATCGTCATATCCGGCCACGGCAATATTGACACGGCGGTAGCGGCGATATCACAGGGCGCAGTCGATTTTATCGAGAAGCCTTTTGAGGCCGAGCATCTGCTTCACCTGGTGGCCCGAGCGACCGAAACCGAGCGACTTCGCCGGGAAAATGAGATCCTCAAAGCGCGCGTCGGTTTTGCTGATGAATTGACCGGCAATTCGGCTGCGGTCAACAATGTGCGTGCCACCTTGAAGCGTGTCGCCGGAACCGGCAGCCGGCTTTTGATCTCCGGCCCGGCGGGGGTCGGCAAGGAAGTCGCCGCCCGGTTGCTGCACAATTGGAGCACCCGTTCGAGTGCAGCCTTCGTGACCATCAGCGCCGCCCGGCTCTCGCCGGAAAGTGTCGAAGAGGAGCTGTTCGGCACCGAGCGGAACGGCAAGGTCGAAAAAACCGGGCTGATGGAAGAGGCGCACGGCGGCACATTGTTTATCGATGAAGTCGCCGACATGCCGCTGGACACGCAAGGCAAGATATTGCGGGTACTGACCGAACAGAGCTTCAACCGGCTTGGTGGCTCCCAGAAAGTAAATGTCGACGTGCGGGTTGTGTCTGCGACCTCTCGCGATCTTGACGTCGAGATCCGCGAAAAAAGGTTCAGGGAAGATCTGTTTTACCGTCTAAATGTCGTGCCGGTGGTCCTGCCACCGCTCAATCAACGGCGCGAGGATATACCTGTGTTGGTGGATCATTATGCCGCGCGCTTTGCCGCAGAGCAGCGGCTACAACCTCCGGAAATTTCGGATGAAGCGATGGCGGCGCTGCAGGCCTGTGACTGGCCCGGCAACGTCCGACAGCTGCGGAATGTTGTCGAGCGTACCATCATCCTGGCGCCCAAGGACAATTTTACCAAAATCGAGATCGATATGTTGCCACCGGAGGTGCTCGGCAATGACGACGATCTCGACCAGGGTGTGGCGTCGCTGATGGGTTCACCTCTGCGGGAGGCGCGTGAAAGCTTTGAACGAGAATATCTGAAAGTCCAGATCCGCCGGTTTTCGGGAAACATCTCAAAAACAGCGAATTTTATCGGTATGGAACGATCTGCCCTGCACCGGAAACTGAAAATATTGGGCCTTGCATCACGGAAAAAGAGCGATGCCGAATGACCGAAACGGTTAAGCGGTTGTCGTGAACACCCAAATCCAATATATGATCTATGCAAGGGCGAAACAGTAAGAGCTATCGCCGCAAAACCATAAAATGCCATCGTAAAGCTGGCCAATAATAGGAGTCAAATATGACCGACAAGACAAACAATCTGCAAGATTTGTTTCTCAACTCCCTGCGCAAATCCAAAACTCCCGTGACGATGTTTCTGGTAAAGGGCGTGAAGCTTCAGGGCATTGTGACCTGGTTTGACAATTTTTCCGTGCTGCTCCGGCGGGACGGACAATCACAGCTCGTCTATAAACACGCCATCTCAACGATCATGCCTTCGGAAGCGCTCGACACGCAGCCTTTTGCCGATCTGATGGAGAAAGCGAAGACAAGGGCAGGGGTGCTGCAGGAGGTTTTTCTGACCGCTGTACGGGATAGCAATGATCCTGTGACAATGTTTCTGGTCAATGGCGTAATGTTGCAGGGTGAAGTTGCCGCCTATGATCTGTTCTGCATCTTGCTTGAGAGGGAAGGGCTTTCGCAGCTGGTCTACAAACATGCCATTTCGACTGTGCAGCCTGGTGGTCCGCTCAATCTGGCAGACTATAACAACCCAGATGATGGTGCGCATTGATACCATTTGAGAAGGAAAGTCTGGGCAGCGACAGCAGCCGCGCACTCATTGTCCACCCCGACATGGCCTCCCTTAGCCAGTCCGCGCTTGAACATCGGCTTGAAGAGGCTGTTGGCCTTGCTTTAGCGATCGGATTGGTCGCGACAGATGCACGCTACTATTCGGTGCGCAATCCGAAGCCTGCCACCTTGTTTGGATCGGGCCAGGTGGAGCAAATCGCCGCGATCATGGAGGAAAATTCGGCGACGATCCTGATCGTGGATGGCAGTCTGACTGCCATCCAGCAGCGCAATCTGGAAGAGAAGATCGACGTCAAGGTCATCGATCGGACGGGCCTTATTCTGGAGATTTTCGGAGCTCGAGCCGCAACCGCTGAAGGCCGATTGCAAGTTGAGCTGGCGCATCTCGATTACCAGGCGGGCCGACTGGTGCGCAGTTGGACCCACTTGGAACGGCAACGCGGTGGTTTTGGTTTTCTGGGCGGCCCAGGCGAAACACAAATCGAGTCGGATCGCCGAATGATTCGCGATCGGATGGCCAAATTGCGCAAGGATTTGGCTCATTTGCGCAAAACCCGCGCGCTCCACCGCGAGCGGCGTCAGCGCGCACCCTGGCCGGTTATTGCCTTGGTTGGCTATACCAATGCCGGCAAATCCACTCTGTTCAACCGGCTGACCGGTGCCGATGTCTTCGCCGAGGATCTGCTCTTTGCGACGCTGGATCCGACGATGCGGGAATTCTCCTTGCCCGGCTATGACAAGGCCATCTTGTCGGATACCGTAGGATTTGTTTCGGACCTTCCGACGCAGCTGGTCGCAGCATTCCGGGCGACGCTGGAAGAGGTGAGCGCCGCCGATATCGTTGTCCATGTTCGCGATATTTCCCATGAGGCCACTGACGCACAGGCTATGGACGTCAGGCAGATATTGCTCGATCTCGGCGTGTCTGGCGAAGCGGAGGAGGGGCCTCCTGTCATCGAAGCCTGGAACAAGATCGACAAGATTTCCGCTGAAGATCCGCAATATGCGCGAATTTCGCCGCCATTGCCGGAAAATGTGTGCGCAATTTCTGCGGAAACCGGTGCCGGTGTCGATACACTGGTCGATCTGATCGCAAAGACATTGTCAGAAGGATATAAGTGCGAGAAAGTGACCATAGCGGCCGCCGATGGCAAGCGGATGGCGTGGTTACATGAAAACGGACGGGTGCTGAGCAGTGAACAAAAGTCCGATGACCTGATTCTGTCTGTTGAAATGTCGCCGCGAAATTGGGGCCGCTATCACGCCCTGGAATAAGCGATTAGCCAACATCCTGACTGGCTTTCGCCTTCTGCCATTGCTCTTCCAGTTCATCGAGCGACATGTCCTGCATGTTTTTGGTAATATTCACCTCTATGGTGTTGAATCGCCTGGTAAATTTTGCAGTAGCGTCGGATAATGCGCGCTCGGCATCGACGCCATAGTGACGGGCGAGATTGACTGCGGAAAACAGCAAGTCGCCGATTTCCTCGTGGACTTCTGTGTCGTTGCGCGCAGCTTCGACTTCGTCCAGTTCCTCAAGCAGCTTTTCCTTCACCGGTGCCTTGTCTGGCCAGTCAAAGCCGACGCGCGCTGCCCGTTTCTGGATCTTCTGCGCCCGCAACAGTGCGGGCAGGGCAATCGCCACGCCGTCCAGAGCGCTTGTCTGGCCTGACTGTGCCCGTTCGTCGGCCTTGATCTGCTCCCAGCCCGGGCTCTTGTCTTCTTCGCCAAAAATATGAGGATGGCGACGGATCATTTTCTCGCAAATCGACGTCACCACGTCATCAAACACAAAGGCGCCGGCATCTGCAGCGATCTGACTGTGAAAGACCACCTGGAGGAGCAGGTCGCCAAGCTCGTCCTTGAGTGACACCATATCGTCACGATTTATGGCGTCGGCAACTTCATAGGCTTCTTCGATCGTATAGGGTGCGATCGTCCGGAACGTCTGTACTTTGTCCCACTCACAACCATCGTCAGGATCGCGCAAACGCCGCATGATTTCTAGCAGGGGATCGATTGACTGCCTGTCCATTTTAACCCATCTATAAGGTTGATAATATATATTATGTTAAATTAAAGATCATTCGGAGGAGACTGTTCCCGGCGGTTCCAACACCATCTCATCCCCCTCTACGCGCCAACTTCGTAACTTTGACAAAAAATTCATCCCGATCACATTAGACTCGCCAAACTCTTCCGCTACAACAACCGGCAAATCTCGAGCAACCATGGGACCAATCTCCAGTGACCGGACCATTCCGCGTTGCGCCTCCACCGATCCATTCGCTGTGGCAAGCACCACCGGAAAAGCGCTTTCACTAATATCCACATTTGCGCGCCGTGCAGTGCGCAATGTCATCGCGGTCGTCGTTGCTCCGCTGTCGATCAAGAATCGGACGGGCAATTCGTTAACCTTTGCATCAACCCAAAAATGGCCATCCGCCGATTGTCTTATCCTTAACGTGTCACCGACAACGACCTGCTCGTTCGCCCCGGTCATTTCCCCGGACACCCGGGTCCAAACTGCTAACAGTTCCCGCTGATAGGTGAATCCGAGAATAAACACCGCGAAAATGGCAACCCATGCCAATGCCGACCTGATCATCTCGCCGAGGCCTATCCGACGGGAAAACAAGGCGCTGGCTACGAGCACCAGGGCACCTAGAGCAAAAACCAGATTAATATTTTGATCCTCGGACAACGTTAGATTTCTTTCACATATCCATCATAAGCGGGCTGAATATCATTCGGTAATATGGCGAGAAGATGGTTATAGTCCATCGACTTGTCCATATGCGTCAAGAGGCTCAGTTTCGGTCGAACATGCTCAATAAGTGCCAGCGTCATATCCAGATGTGCATGGGTCGGATGGGGCTCGGCCCGCAGCGCATCCACGACGAATAGATCGCAGCTGCGATATAGGTTGCGCATCTCGTCTGTGACTTCGCCAAAATCGGTGGCGTAGACAATCGATTGTTCCCGATGTTCGAAGCGCAGCCCGGCAGACGTTATGCTTCCATGCGGCTGGTCTACATAGCGGACGAGAATATCGCCGATTTTAATATCCTTTTCCAGAACGACACCTTCACAGATTGACGGATAATATTTGTGGCCCTTGAAAATATAGGCGAAACGATCTTTGAGGCTGGCAAGAGCAAAGGGCCGCGCATAGCCAGGGATCGGCTTGCGGCTTTGCTGAAATATCGCCCTTAGATCGTCGATACCATGGCAATGATCGGCGTGATCGTGGGTCCAAATTACTGCATCAATCGTATCGATAGCATTATCCAGAAGCTGATTTCGCAGATCCGGCGATGTATCAACCAATATCAGGGTGGTCGGACTTTCAACGAGAATCGACACCCTGGTTCGGCGGTTTTTGGGCTCGTTGGGATCGCAATCGCCCCAGTCATTGCCGATCCGCGGAACGCCAGAGGAGGTTCCGCACCCCAAGATTGTTAGCTTCAAGCCCAAATTCAGGGCCGTGCCTTGGTGAATAGCTGATAGAAGTTTTGACTGGTCGCTTCGCACATATCTTCGTAAGTGTCACCGCGCAATGCGGCGAGAAACCGGGCGGTGTCGGCAACAAAGGCAGGCTCTCCGGTTTTTCCGCGATGCGGCACTGGAGCCAGAAACGGTGCATCGGTTTCGACCAGCAGCCGGTCCAGCGGCAATTTGGCCGCAGTCTCTTGTAAATCTTTGGCGTTTTTGAAGGTCACAATCCCTGAGATTGAAATATAGAGTCCAAGAGACAGGGCTTTCCGTGCAAAATCTTCACTGGCAGTGAAGCAATGGATAACGCCGGTGTAGGCACCCTGCTCCATCTCTTCCGCCATGATGTTAGCCGTGTCTGCCTCTGCATCCCGGGTATGCACAATGATCGGCAAGCCAGTTTCGCGAGCCGCGTGAATATGGGTCCGAAAACTCTGTTTCTGACGCTCGCGGTCACTGTGATCATAATAATAATCCAGCCCCGTTTCGCCTATCGCTACAACGCGGTTATGACCGGCTTCTTTGACCAGCTTGCCCAGATCGACGTCGGGATGCGCATCGGCTTCATGCGGATGGATCCCGATGCTCGCCCAGACGTCATTCTCACGGTCGGCCGTGCTGACAATGTCTCGCCATTCGCTTTCGCGCGTCGATATATTGAGCATCGCGGTTACACCGCTTTGCCGGGCACGCTCAAGCACCGCCCCCTGCTCTTCGACCAAGCCCTTGTAGTTCAAATGACAATGACTATCGACTAGCATGTCCAGCCCCTTCCTCCTCCGCCAAAAGCTCAAGGCGAGGAAATATGCCCTGGGGTTGCGGCAATTCAAGTCCCGCAACGATGGGAAAGGCAACATGTTCAAAATCGCGCGCATCTGGCGATTGGGCCAGCAGATCGAGCATCCGGTCGCAGCTTTCCGGAATCGCCCAGCGCAGCATTATCGCGAGTTGCCGGATCGCTTCCGCCGTATGGTATAACACGCTGTCTGCCCTGGCAGGATCGGTCTTGCGCAAGGCCCAGGGTGCCTGATCAGCAAAATAACTATTGGTCGCGCTCAGCCGATCGCGAATGACATCGAGGGCGTGATCTATCTTCAAAGATCCGCCGGTCATCGCTGCTGTCACTTCGGCGAAACAGTCATCCAGCTGCTTTAACAATTGCTGCTCGGCTTCGGTTGCGACGCCTGGAGATGGGACCTTGCCGTCGCAATTCTTGGCGATCATCGACAGGCTGCGCTGTGCGAGATTGCCAAAATTATTGGCGAGATCGGCATTTGTTTTGGTGACGATAGCATCAGCTGAATAGGTTCCGTCTTTCCCGAATACCACGTCGGCCAAGAGAAAATAGCGCAGCTGATCGACGCCAAACCGTTCCGCTAGCGCCATCGGATCGACGACATTGCCGACCGATTTGGACATTTTTTCGCCGCGATTGAGAAGAAAGCCGTGACCGAAAACCTGCTTGGGAAGCGGCAATTTGGCGCTCATTAGAAAGGCGGGCCAGTAGACCGCATGGAAACGGACGATATCTTTGCCGATCAGATGAATGTCTGCCGGCCAATATTTGGCGAACATGCCTTTTTCATCGGGATAGCCAACACCCGTCATATAGGTTGTCAGTGCATCGACCCAAACGTACATCACATGGCCGGGCGAGCCCGGTACGGGGACACCCCAGTCAAAACTTGTTCGCGATACGCTGAGATCTCTCAGGCCGCTCTCGACAAAACGCAAGACTTCATTCCGGCGACTTTCCGGCGCTATAAACTCAGGATGATCTTCGTATAACTTGAGTAACTTATCCTGATATTTTGACAGTTTGAAAAACCAGGTTTCCTCTGCGGTCCATTCCACCGGCGTGCCTTGCGGCGAACGCTTTTCACCCCCCTCGCCTGTCTCGATCTCGTCTTCTGCGTAGAAGGCTTCGTCGCGCACGGAATACCAGCCTTCATAGCGGTCAAGATATAGGTCGCCGTTGGCCTCCATAGCGCGCCACAGCGCCTTGCTCGCCTCGTGATGCGCGGCTTCACTCGTGCGACGAAAACCATCATGCTTGATATTAAGCTTGTGGCACATCTCTATGAAATAGGAGGACATTTCGTCAGCAAGCTTGATTGTCTCTACGCCAGCGGACCTAGCCGTCTGGACCATTTTCAGTCCATGCTCATCGGTGCCGGTTATCAACCGGACATCGCGCCCGCTCAGCCTATGAAATCGTGCTATGGCATCTGCGGCAATCGCCTCGTAAGCGTGGCCGATATGGGGGCGACCATTGGGGTAGCTGATCGCTGTGGTAATATAAAAAGGTTCAGACATGCCGGTCTCTCTTGATGGATTGGCCCCGCTTGTAAACAGGCAAAATCTCTATTTTCAATCGTTAGCCCGACCAATATCGCCCATCAGGCTACCAAGGCGGAATATTACGGCCTGGTTATCCAGCGATTTTGGGAGCGCGGCTGTGGCCAGATCACGCGCTTCGCGCCATTTTTCGATGCTCCACATCGAGCATGGCACCTCAGAACTCTTGATCTGTTCGGCTATCAAACTAGGGGCCCTTTCCAGAAACGCTCGGTATCTGGGAGTAGCGGCTTTCAGCGACAGTTTCCGTGCCAAATCGCTTTTCAGCTGATTATTTTTGTCGCCCGATTTAATGATTTCCCGCGCAATCCCCTCCAATTCAGCCAGCCCGACCTCGGCATATTTCAGGGCACGGCCTGGCGACCCTTCCCCGGCCACAACAAGCGCCTCCAAATCAGCCTCGACGAGGCGGGGCGCGGCCTTCTTGAGCACAGCACGCATATCTTCATCGCTTAACGGGTCAAAGCGCAACATCTGGCATCGTGAGCGGATTGTCGGAAGCAGCCGATCAGGCATATGACTGATCAAAAAGAATATCGTGTTTTTTGGCGGCTCTTCGAGGTTTTTCAAAATCGCATTGGCACCGGCCCGCTCCAGATCGTCCGCTGCATCGATAACCACTACGCGATATTCAGAAATGGAAGCCTGATTTTGGAACAGTGGCTGCAGAGCCCGGACCTGATCGACTTTTATATTGCGCGCCAGTTCATGTTCATCGAGCGCGTCGAGGCCCTGATCACGCGCCTTCTTCTCCTCTTTGTCACTTTTCGCACCGCGTCGCAGCAACCGAAAGTCGGGGTGCGATCCTGCCGCGAGAAGATGGCCGGCTTCATCATCCTGACGATCGCTAAAACCGTTCGGCCGGTTGCGCGAATTGAGCAAAAAGTGCGCGGCCTGCTGAGCAAATCCCATTTTGCCCAGCCCCTTATTTCCCGCAAGAATCCACGCGTGATGGAGCATATCTCGATCAAGCGACTGCTGAAATATTTGTCTCTGTTTGTCGTGACCCAGATATGACGTCATGACAGCAAGTCGTCCAAATTCTGCAGCAGAATCTCGGTAATCGATTCTGCATTTTGCGATGCATCCACGAGCCGAATGCGGTCTGGCTCATCGGCCGCCAATTTACGAAAGTTAGCCAGAACAGACCGATGGTAATCACTGTTCCGGCTTCCAATCCGGTCACTATTCCCGCGATCCCGTGCTGCCGCTCTTTTTGAGGCCACCGCTTCGGGCAGATCAAGCACGAACGTCCGGTCCGGCATCAGGCCTTTGCTACCGACCCGATGCAAATCCATGATCTCTGAGTCGCTTAACACGCCGCTGACGCTTTGATAGGCGCGGCTGCTGTCAATGAAACGATCACAGACGACCCATTCCCCGCGCGCTAATCTCGGGCGGATCAGCTTGGCGCAATGCTCTGCACGGGCCGCTGCGAACAACAATGCTTCGGTCCGCATATGCCACTTATCCTCACCGCCGCTGAGCAGCAGTTCGCGGATAGTTTCAGCGCCCGGCGTTCCGCCGGGCTCCCGAGTCAAAGTGACAACATGCCCTCTGCTCTCAATCGCAGCAGCCAGGGCTCTGGCTTGGGTCGACTTTCCTGTTCCTTCGCCACCCTCGAGGCTGATGAAACGCCCCTCGGTCACGCCATTCCGAGCAAAGATTTCAATCCGGCCCAGACTCGGTCAAAAAAGCCGGCTTCGCCAACATCGTCACCGGCGACCAAGGGCAACATCTGCCGCCCGGCATCGGCTGTTGTAACAACCAATGTTGCAACGGGCTGACCTTTGGCGATCGGCGCTTTGATCGGCCCGTTGTAGGTCACCTTCATGGAGATATTGCCATCTGACGCTTTCGGAATTGTTGCAAAAAGGTCTTTCGGGGCCACCAAGGAAACCGTGGAGCTGTCCCCCAGCTGCACTTCGGCGTTCTGGATTCTGGTGCCTTTGTCAAAAAGCTTCTTGGGCTCCCATGCCCTGAAGCCCCAATTCATGAATTTGACCGATTCCGCGATCCGGCCACCATAGCTATCGAGTCCGGCGAGAACCGACACAAGCCGCCTCCCCTTCTGTTCTGCTGAGCCGGTAAAACCATAGCCTGCTTCTTCGGTATGACCTGTCTTCAGACCGTCCGCCCCGGCCACTTTACCCATCAAGGGATTGCGATTGGACTGCGTGATTCCATTCCACTCAAACGCGTCCTGACCATAGAATGCTTCGTATAATTTCGGAAAATTGCTGACTGTTGCCGATGCCAGTTTTGCCAGGTCTCTGGCTGTAACGACGGTTACTCCTTCATCCGGCCAGCCATTGCTGTTGCCAAACCGGCTCTTGGACATGCCAAGTTCCTTGGCGCGCTTGTTCATCAACTGAACGAAGGCTGGCTCAGTCCCCGCGATGCCTTCAGCGAGGACAACACAGGCGTCATTGCCGGACAGGGTAACAATACCATGCAGCAATTCCCGAACACTGACCTGGTCGCCGACACCCAGAAACATCGTCGAGCCCTGGTTGTTCCATTTCTTCCAGGTTTCCTCATTGACGCGGAACTTGTCGTCCAGCTTGAGCTTGCCATTTTGGACAAGATCAAAAGCAACATAGACGGTCATCATTTTTGCCATCGAGGCAGGCGGGATTTGCTTGTCTGCGTTCTTCTCGAACAGAACAGCTCCCGAGGACAGGTCGGTCATATAGGCGATCGGTGCATCCGTTTCAAAATTCGGAGCAGCAACAACCATGGATGATAGGGCGACGAACGGTAACGACGCCAGTAGATATTTTTTCATTTAGGCCAAGATTCCAATCAATATTTAGCGACTCAAAGCTAGTTGTCCGCCCGCAATATGCGCGCTCCACTATAACCGCGCTGCTGCGCCTGTGCCAGCCCTGCTTGCGCCTCTTCCTCACTGGAATAAGGTCCGTAGCGAACTCTCCAGATGGTACGGGTGCCATCCGGCATTACTTTGGCACCGATTTTCCTCGCCAATGTGTCGGCTCGCGATTTACTGCTGAATGCCGCAACCTGAACGGCGTAGGAGCCGGGAATCCCGCCGACATAATTGTCTCCTACACTATTCTCTGCCGCAACCGGACGCCCGGCACCCTCGACAATGAACCGCCCGTCGCGGGTCCCGCTAGCTGGCGATTGCACGGGGCGATTAGCCTTGCCCATAGCCGGAGGAGATTTGATAGGTGCGGCGGCTTGCTTGATGGGTGCCGATGGCTTCGGGAGCTTGGCAAGGTTCTTCCGCAGAATCGAAAGCAGCGAATCCGGCGTAGCGATCCGCTCCGTCGCAGCAGCGCCCATCCGGAGCACAGCCCGTTCCTGTTCGTTGGGATTGACTTTGCGGACACGGACACCCGAGACGCCCTGGCCATCGATACCCAATTGCTTGGCAGCACCGTAGGAAAGGTCGATAAGTCGATCGTTGGCAAACGGCCCACGATCATTCACACGCACCAAAATCGTCCGTCCGGTATCCAGAGCGGTGACCTCGACATAAGTTGGCAATGGCAAGGTCCGATGGGCAGCCGAGATGCCCTCGGGATTGAACAGCTCGCCATTGGCTGTAAGATTGCCCGAGAGCTCTTCGCCATACCAGCTGGCGTAGCCGACTTCATCGTAGCTCTGCACATCCTCAGGCGTATATGTCGTGTCACCCACTTTATAGGGGGCACCAATTTTCTGTGGATAGTCGGACACCGCAGCAGACCCGGGTCGGCCTGCACCGCCGGGTGCGGGCAAGCCGTCCGGAAACTGGCCAAAATCACGCGACCCACTGCACCCTGCCAAGGCCACCACAGCCGTCGATATTACCCCAAGTCTAACTGCGTATCTCATCCGCCAACAACCCCACTGCTAGTCCGTAAAAATTCGAACAATTATAATCCAGAATCACCCGATAATTACCGGTCAACAAATAGGCCCTGTTGCCCGGCCCGTCGGGTTCGAGCAAAGTTGCCATCACATTTTCATTAAGAGCATGCCCTGTCGCGGGAACAACGCCAAGAGATCGCCATTGCGCCATATTTTTCCACTGACTGTGCCGACCAAACACCCGGGGACACCGCGTTGGGACAATCTTGCTCGCTATTAATGAACGATCGAGTGATGTTGGAACATTGACGGCGATTCCCCACGGCTCTCCCCTTCGCCACCCTGAATTGACAAAATAATTGGCGATCGAAGCAACAGCATCATATTCACTGCCCCAAATGTCCGCATAGCCGTCACCGCTGCCATCTTTTGCCAACCGCAGATAGACCGAAGGCAGAAATTGTGGCTTGCCCATCGCCCCTGCCCAACTGCCTTTGAGTGCGGACTGAGGAACCCCTTGATCGATAAGCTTGAGGACAGCGAGCAATTCCGGCTCAAACAGAGCACGCCGCCTGCCCTCATAGGCTAATGTCGCCAAGGATCTGGGGATATCGAAATTGCCGGTATAGGAGCCATAGTTGGTCTCTTTCCCATAAATCGCCATGATGATCGGGCCCGGCACGCCTGTCTCCCGCTCGACATCAATCAGCTTGGCAATCAGGCGACGATAGGCAGCCTTGCCGTTTTCAATCCGCTGGGATGTGATATGTCTCGCCTGATAGGGAGCGAAAGGCGGGATCGCGCTGTTCGGGCTGCCACCCGGTTGCGACTGATCCAGCTCTATAACCCTGGGATTATAGGTAAGACCGGGGAGCACTTGATCCAAGGTCTGCGGACGCACGCCCTGTTGGATAGCTTTTTGGCGCACTTCCTGGAGATAGGATTCGAAACTGCCATTGGCTTGTGCATTGGCGCCTTGCATCGGTGTTGCAGTGCTCAGACCAACAAGAGCCAAAGCGCTGCAGGCGATAGCGGTCATGATACGCATGAATACTTCCCTTTCGTCGGGCCTTTGTCGCACAAAGCGAGTCGGAGGGGAATCCCTAAATAACCCGTGGACGCAACCGCTCGCCCCAAAAGCGGAGATAAAGCAAAATTTTGCCGCGTTATTTCATGCATTTACAAAATGTTTTGCGCTTTGAAATCGGGAACGCTAGGACGCATGCGACCCGGCGATGAAGGCTATGCGGACAGGTGGCAGAGTGGTCGAATGCAGCGGTCTTGAAAACCGCCGAGGGTGCAAGCTCTCCGTGGGTTCGAATCCCACCCTGTCCGCCACTACAATGTTTTCATCCATCTTGAGATGACCCGCGAAACCCTCAGTTTACTGCGGCTTATCGGGCGATGCGGATCCTCATTTGTCCTCAGGTTTCGACCTGTGTGCGATTTGGAATGTGGGAACAAATGTGGGAATATCAGGGCTATGAGAAGATTATCTGCGAGCGCGGTTAAGGCGGCAACCAGACCCGGACGGATCAGTGACGGTGACGGTCTCTACTTGGTGATAAAGCCTGGCGGCGGGAAAAGTTGGGTCTGCCGGGTGCAGCGGCACGGCAATCGCCGTGACTTTGGCTTGGGCAGTGCAAAGAAGGTCAGTCTGGCTGTTTCCAGAGAAAGAGCGCGCGAAGTGCGCACCTGAATAGAGATCGGGCTCAATCCGGTGTTCGAGAGGAGAAAGATCGTGGGCTTCCCGACCTTCAGGGAGGCCGCTACCAAGGGCTTGGCCGCGAGCAAGAAGAGCTGGCGCAATGCCAAGCATGAAGGTCAGTGGGCAAGCACGATGGAGGCTTATGCGTTCCCCTATATCGGCGATGTAAAGGTCAATGACATTACCGGGCCGATGATCGGGTGGTCGAACGGCTGAGATTTGTGGGTAGCAGTCGGTCCGGTTTTGGACGCCAGAACCGCAAAGCTGACAGAATGGAATAGCAATATCGAAGGCCGATATTCCGTCGTTTTTGATGATGAGGAGCAAGGGAATTAGCTGTCGGACGGCACATGTTCCTGCTGGCTCTACCCTTTTTCTCCGGCATAGGGTCGACGATGAAAATAAAACTTCATTGCTCTGATACGTTCTTAGCCGAAACCCCGCTTCGATATGTAAGGGGATTAAAATATTGCTTGGAAATGCCTTCATTTTCCGCAGTGATCTAGTCATCAACGGTTCGGTGCGCCGATGACCGTGCTGTCCGATCACGCGCTACCGGAAGGACAGCCCTTCGCTACCGTAAATGGAAGGCGTGGACAGGTCGGTGAGCTGCTGGGCTCGGGCGGGCAAGGAGAGGTATATGCCGTATCGCTGGCAGGAACAGCCTTTGCCCTGAAATGGTATCATCCCCATTATATCGAAGCCGACGAAGACTTGCGAGTGCGACTGGAGCGTGCGGTCCGGCGTGGTGCGCCGACAGAGGACTTTCTGTGGCCGCTTGATCTGGCAGAAGTGCCCGGTCGATCCGGTTTTGGCTACATCATGCCGCTGCGCCAGTCGAACTTCACCAGTATCCAGGATATCATCGCGCCACCCCCCAGACGGCTCGATTTATCGCTACCGACGAGAGCTGACGTGTGCATGAAACTGGCCAATAATTTCCTCGAACTCCATGCCAGTGGATTTTGCTATCAAGATATCAACTTCGGCAATATATTTCTCGATCCCGATAGCGCGCGGATCCTGATATGCGATAATGACAATGTAAATATCGACGGTGCCGATGCAAGCATTTACGGTACACGCAAGTTCATGGCACCCGAAGTGGTCCGGCGGGAAATGCTGCCCAACAGCCGTACAGACCTGTTCTCGATGGCGGTGCTTTTCTTTTACACGTTTTTTGGCTGGCACCCGCTAGATGGTCGGCGGGAGCAAGAAGTTCGGGTGATGAACGCGGCGGCAGAAAATCGACTCTACGGCACTGAACCGCTGTTCCTTTTCGATCCGAACAACGATGAGAATGGGCCGGTGGAAGGCGACCATGACTGGCTAGTGGCACGGTGGAACAGCTTGCCCGATAGGCTGAAGGCGTTGTTCGTAAGGGCGTTCACGATTGGGCTCCACGATCCGGCAGCCCGGGTGCTGGAAACCGAGTGGCGCGGCCCGCTGGGCATGATCGCGACGGCAACGGTTGGATGTCCGGACTGTGGGTTCGAACATGTCATTGACCGCCGTGACGCGACTCCGGTAGCAACTGAAAAGTGCCTTTGTTGCGGCGAACCGATGGTTTTCCCGCTCGTCATATCCAGCGGCGACAGCCTGACCACTCTTGGCTTGGGCCGCGAGCTTTCGCTTGCCACCAGCGTGTCCGCTAACGTCGATGATCCGATGGCCCGTGTGGAACCCCATCCAAAACATCCCGATCTTCTTGGGCTGCGAAACCTGAGTGAAGAAAGTTGGCGGGTAGCGTTTGACGACGGCAGCGCGCACCGTGTTGATCCGGGCAAGGCTGTGCGTATTGCGCCGGGGGTGACGATCGAAACGATGCACGGCATCGCGCGGATGGAAACTGTTTGCACCGTACTGTCCGAGTTGGCGACATGAGCGAGAGCTGGACCTTCGGCGGCGCATCGGTCATTGGCAGCGCGCACCTTCGCCGCAGCATGCCCAATCAAGACGCGATGGCATATCCTAGCGACCGGGTGAAGGCACCGCGGGTCATTCTGGCCATCTCCGACGGTCATGGGTCTGCTCCGCATTTTCGGTCAGGCACCGGCGCGCAGCTTGCCGTTGCCGGTGCGATGGCCGTACTCGAATGGCAGCTTGATGCGGCCGACGACGATGCGGAAGCAGATGATTCGCTGGCTGGTGACATCGTGAAATATTGGCAGAAATCGATCGTCAATCATGTCACTACCCACCCGTTTCTCGACACTGACCTGCCACTGCTTCAGGATTCTAATTATATTCCATATGGAGCAACGCTGCTTGCGGTCGGCGCGGATACGAAAACAGCACATCTGCTTCAGATCGGCGATGGCGACGTCCTGGTCGGCTTTGCAGACGGGCGGATCGAACGACCGTTACGCGCCGACGAAGGCTTGGTCGGAGAGGAAACCTATTCGTTGTGCCAGGATAGGGCGGAGCAGCATTTTCGTGTCGCGACCCTGTGGCGTGACGATGAGGCCACCTGGCCCGATTTCTTCCTGCTGGCATCCGACGGGGTCTCGAAGAGCTTTCGTGATGCGCAGGGTTTCGAAGATGCCGCGCGACAGCTGCGCAAGCTGGCCCATGCCGATTTCGACCAGATGCTGCTCGCGCTTCCCGCTTGGCTCACAGCACTATCCGCCAACGGCAGCGGAGACGACAGCACATTGTGCGTCGCGGTGCGCGCCACGTCCGACAACGCTAATGTAACGATGGGGTAGACTATGTCGAAGAAGAAGAAACCCGCAATGCCGGTGATCCCGCGCGACCACGATGTCGCAACCTTTTCCGAAATGGTGCCGTTCCGATCGACCAAGATCAAGCTTGCTAAGAGCCCGCTGATGATCTTTGCCATTTTCACGGCGCTGGTCACGCCGTTCATGTTTGGGTTGATGATGTCGATCGTCGATTCCAATGATCCCGCCCAGCGATCAGGCGCTTTCATGCTTCAGGCAACCACGACAGTGCTCTACCTGTTGGTCACCTTCTTGGTCGGCGTCTTCGCTTATGCGCGTCCCGGTAAACCTATCTGGCGATATTTCGGGGTGTTTGCGGCTGTAGTGGTGATCGGAATCACGCCGCTGTTCAACATCTTGGCTTTTCCGTTCCGCGGTATCATCCCCGGTATCGTCGAAACTGGACTGAGCCAGACCAGCGTGATTTCCTCGTTCATCGGCATGTTCTTCATCGCCGGACTTGCGGAAGAATTCATCAAAGCCGTTCCCGTCCTGCTTGCAGCTTGGATCGCGTGGAACGCTAGTGGAAAAAGCAAAGGAAAGATGTCGTCATGGGCGCTCGAGGGCCCGCTCGATGCCGTGGTCATGGGCATCTTCGCCGGTGCGGGTTTTATTTTCTTCGAAACAGCCTTTGAGTATGTCCCCAATCAGGCCGCAGACATCGCCAAGCAAACCGGCGACCAGAATCTCGGTTTCGTCGGCGGCATGTCTTTGCTACTGCCGCGCGTGTTCGGCGGCATCACCGGACACATGGGCTATTCAGCGATCGCTTGCTATTTCATCGGCTTGGCGGTCATTCGCCCGGCACAAAAGTGGAAGCTGATCGCGATCGGCTGGGTGGGTGCGGCGCTTGTACATGCGACCTGGAATTCGTTCGGCAGCTTTTATTCGATCCTCCAATATCCGATCCAGATCGCTACCGTGGTAGCCGCGGTCGGGTGTCTCTTGAAGGCACGCCAGCTCGCCATGGTCGATGGCGAGGCTCGGCCTGAAACATTCGGCTCGATTATCGTTCAGAAAGAAAAACCGCCCGCGAAGCCAAAGCCTGCATCGCTCGCACCGCAGACACCGGCACCGCTCCACTCTTCACCCCCTTCCCGCCCACCACACGCAACGGCGACCATAGAACAGGTGCTCACCCTGAATATAAACGGTATATCATTCCCGCTGCGAGCAGGTGAAGCGATAGACCTGGCCGACGAACCGGCACTCGAGAGCCAAGGTCGGGGGATCGCCGGGATGGTCGTTGCCCACCCAAGCCGCGCCAACGTGTTGGGTTTGCGAAACTCTGGAGCTATGGCCTGGACGGCACGGCTGCGGGACGGCAGTCAGCAGATGATCGAGCCCGGGCAGAATATACGGCTTGCCGTGAATGTCCAGATCGAGTTCGGCAACGGACTCCACGGTCTCGTGGCACCGGTGGCCTGACAATGGCTGCGCCCCCTCCGCTGAGCATGGCCGGAGTCTCACGGCGTCAGTTGCACGTCGTGATGATCCTGGACTGTTCCGGATCAATGACGGGGGATCGCATAGCATCGCTTAACTATGCCATGCGCACGGCTCTGCCGGAATTGCGCGCCGTCGCCGATGACAATCCGGAAGTCGATCTTCGGGTGCGTGCCATCCGGTTCGCCTCGACTGCCGAATGGCACATCGAAAAGCCGGTCGCGCCGGGCGAAGTAATCTGGGAAGAACTTGACGCCGGCGGCGAGAGCAACCTTGGCGAAGCTCTATCGATGGTAGCGGATGCGTTTGAGAGTGATGCCATGGAAGGGAGACAATTGCCTCCGGTGGTGGTTCTGGTCTCGGATGGACTTCCGACCGACGATTTCAATCGCGGTCTGGAAAGATTATTCGCCAGCGAGCTTGCGGATAGTGCGATCCGTATCGGCATAGCCATCGGCACCGACGCGGATCAGAATACATTGCGAGCTTTCATTCGTCATCCGACCATGCAGCCGCTCCGCGCCAGCAATGCGACTGACCTGATCCAGCACATCAAATGGGCAACGACCGCACCGGTCAAGGCCGCATCGTCCCCCGCCAATGCCGCGGACCCGATGGTTCCGATCGCACAATCCGCTGACATCGCCGAACCCCCGCCAAGCGACATCGTCTGGTAATCTCGCCAAAGGAGCAATGCATGAGTACGACCGAACGTCTCTTCAAGATCGCCCAACAGAGCCGGAGCGAAAATGGCGACGCGTTTTTGCGTCGACCCGATCTGTTTGTGCCGCGCACATCGGGACAGGCGCCTGATATGTTCAGCGAAATCAAGGCACTGGGGCGCGCATTCGAAATTGATGCGGCGGAGCGCATCTCTCGGTCCGGCACGCCCGATGCCGAGGCCGAAGCGATCAGTCGCGAAATTGCAGAGAGCGAGAAACTGTCGTTCAAGAGCGCTCAGAGTGCGGTTGCGGTCGCTCGCATGATCGGGCTGCTCAAAGCTGGCGTACCGTCTTCGAGCGGCGACGACTGGGCCGGCGACTCGGTCGTAGTTGGTCCTCGATCGGCGAATCTATCGAACGCGCCGCATCCGAATGGTGGACATCCTGCACCATCACCAGTCTGGCCCGCCAAGGACGAAGACGAGGAGGATGACAGCGAGGACCTCCCGATCTGGAAGAACAAATGGGCCTTGGGTGGCTCCGTGGCTGTTTTGGCCTTCCTTTTCTACTCTGCGCAGTCGCCGGCTCCACAACAGCCGGCGCCTGCATCTGCACCAATGCCGGGAGGGGGCGGTGGTCAGCAGCCGGGTGGTGGACAGCCCCCCGGCGTCGGTCCGCAGCCGCCTGGCGGTGGGTCACCGGGCGGTGCCGGCCAGCAAACCCAGAATATGCCTCCGTTGCTCAACAATAGTGATGGCCAGATGCCCAAGTTGCGTGTCGAGAATACACCGGACGGAAATTACGGCCTGACATTCTCGATCATGACGGAAAACGGGCCTTCTCCGGGATTTCTTGTCGTTCCGAAAGATTGGAACATGTCGCCGGGTTTTGTCGGTTTCTGGCCTAGTGGCACTCCCAACTTCCAGTCCACCCCGGCGTCGATGGGCGGAGCCCCATTTCAATTTTTCAACAATCAGGGCTCTCCAGTCAGATACATGGTACCGCAATGGCAACAGGACAATATCGGCTTCGGCAATATTTGCGTGTCTTTCGAGACCGCCCAACAAGGTCAGGACGTTCCGCTGCGCGGCTCTAAAATGTGTGTTCGCGATGGAAGCTGCGAACTAGCGGCTGGTTGCGGGCTCGTGCAATAGCCATGTCCGGCAACGCCACAATTTTCGACGAACTGGCCGAAGTCCTTACACAATTGCGGCAACGCTTCGGTAATGAGGCCTTCGCCGATCGGCGGCGAATGCTCGGTTTCATCGCTGATTATTTGCCGGAGGCGCGTCGAGAAATGCGCATCGTGGCAACGCTTCTCGACGAAGGGACAGTATCTGCGCTTGAACGGTGCGCCCCTCATCTGGCCGGGATAGAGATGGACCGGCAAACCGAACGACTGGAATCGGGTACCGGAATGAATCCCGATGTCGCGCGCCAAGGCATACGAGCGTTCGCCTATGCTATGGAAAAGGGTCCGAAGCCGTCATCATACGAAACGATAGCGAGCGCGTCACCAGTCGATCGGAGGGGTGACGAATGGGCGGGCCTTTCCCAAGCGGTTGAACAGACTCATTCGTTGGCGGGAAGCCATCGCACCATAGAGAATCGCTCTGTCACGCTTGCGAAATCGAAGACGAAGAAATCGACGAAGCACGATTTCTTTGCAAAGCTGGGGGGCGGCAACCGGAATCTCGGGATCGCTATCATTGGTGGCTGTGCTGTAGCGCTCGGTGCGATTGAGCTTATTGGCGCAGGAACCGGTGCATCGCCGGACCAGGAATATACCGATCAGGCCGGCTCAGGCTATGCCGGTGAGCTTACAGATTATCAGGTGCTGGCCAAGGATGGCCTCGAAAGTAACGTTGGTTCTCCGACTCCGCTGACGATCCCCGGAGGTACCCGCGTTACCACAGCCGAGGTTGAGCAGATGCTGAAACTGACCCCGACGCCCTTGTTGATCGATGTTCTGGATTCTCCGCATGAAACTACCATTAAATCTGCGGTATATTTGCCGTCTGTCGGTGCCCCTGGAAGGATTGGTGACGAAAATCAGCCGGGCGTGAAGGCAGTCCTCGACACCGCTACGGACGGCGACAAGGTGCGGCCGCTGGTCTTCTTTTGCGCCGGTGCGCAATGCTGGGAGTCCTACAATGCCGTACTGCGTGCGAAGGCCGCGCAATACACGAAACTATATTGGTATCGCGGCGGTCTCGCGTCATGGAGCGCGGCGGGATTGCCGATGGAGCGGACACCCGCACCAAACGGCCAGACGCAGTCGCAAAATAATTATTATGGTCGATAGACGTCACCGGTTGGTCCTTATGCCGCCACGAATTTTATGCAAATCGGAGAGACATAATGTCGAAGAAATCGGAAGAAGACATGGAGAAAATCAAGCAATTCGCCAGCCGGAACAAGACGGCGCTGTGGATTGGCGGGGGCGTCGTTCTCGTTCTTTCTGTAATGTCGGGTGAGAGCGATCAAGGCAGTCTGGACAATGGTCAGGGGGACGACGCAGGCTATACTCAACCGTATCAAAGCGGCGACCAACCCTATGACGGCGGATATACGCAGCCATATCAGGGCGGCAGTTCGACAGGTGGTCCGTCAAGCAGCGACGAGGCATGGGAGCGTCAGGAGGAGAGTTCCCGCGCTGCCCAAGCAGAATGGGAACGCCAAGAAGAGGTGACCAGGCGGAATGACGAAATCAGGGACAAGGTTATTCTGGATCTTCCCCCTGTCATCTGCGTCAACCTGGAGACCGGCGAAACCACTGAATTACCCAACGGATATTCCTGCCCTTGAAAAATACGAAAAAATAAAGCTGGCGGCTCCCAAGTTTCATATTCCGCTTCCCATGCCAGCATGCGGTCCGCCTTCACAATTTGTTTTCAGATGATGCTTTAATACTTTCATTTCACCTTCTCGGTCGAGTTGCGAGAGGCCGCCATTCTCGTCGAGGCGGACCAGAATGTCATAACCTTCCTGCCATGCATCACAGGCACGCTTATAGGCCTTGCCGTTGTAGAAATCGGCACCGCGAGTGTTCAGCGCTGTGACGACGTTGCGCAGTGCGCCAGGAGCGTTGTTGGCCAGCTTGGCCATCCGGCGGTGGATCGCCATCACCTCGTCGCCAACTGCAAAGCTTTCGGTATATCGGCCGGCGTCGGCAAGCAGTTGTGCCTCGAGCGATCTCACAACGGCATAAAGGCGGGCACTTCCCGGATCTTCGGGATCACGCCGGGTTAGCAGCCTTGCATGGTCGACGGCTGTGGCAGCGAATGCTTTCGCGGCCTGCTGTTGACCATCCTCCCGCAGAAGCACGGCGTGATACCAGGCGGCGGTTGCAACGCGTCTCACATAAACAGGATCACCGGGATGTCTTGCCAGCAGAGTCCGACTGATCGCCGCTGATCGCGCGGTCGCAGCCAACGCCCGGTCGTAAAGGTCCAGATAGGCAAGCGTTTCTCCCATCGCCCGCAGGCCGGATCCGTGCGCCGCCAGAAGCGTATCGTCAGTCTGAAGCTCCTTGGGAAGTTCGTCCACGAAAGCTTCTGCCCGCTCGTGGATCAGAAGCGCGTTGGCGTACTGGTTCAGCCAGCCGAAACTCTTTGCCTCTTCGGTCAGTGCGTTCAGGTAGATTAGCGCAGCTTCGCTATTCTGAGTTGCAAGATCTTGCATCAGTTGCTGTGCCCGCCGTGCACGATTGCGACCGCGCTTATATTCGCCGTTGCTCGACAAATCGAGCGACCCCCGCTCCAGCAACAGTTCGGCATAGGCGGTCTTCACCATCAGATCATCAGGATATTGCTTGATCAGCGGATCGAGGATCGCCTGCGATTTTGCGAATAGCTCTTCGCCGTCGCCGACCTTCGCCAGCATGCCCGACCCCTCGCCGGCCGTCACTACGGCGAGCCGGGTAAAGCCGCGCGCGGCTTCTACTTTGACGTCAAGCGGCGCTCGGTCATCGGCAGCGAGTGCCTCGAGATAGGTCATGCCGGTCGCCGCGAGCATGGAGCGTGCCAGCGTCGAGCCGGGAACTTTGCTTACCTCGTCAAACGCATCGAACAACAATGTATTGGCAATCGCCCGGGTTTGCTGGAAGCGCAGTTCCGCATCTACACGGGCCTCATTGGCCCTGACATTTGCAAACAGAGTTGCCGTCAACGCACCTGTGAGAAGCAGGAGGGTTGTTGATGCAGCGATAACCCCGCTGCGGTGACGACGAACGAATTTGGTGGCGAGATAGGCCTTCCCGTTCCCCACAGCGCGCACGGGAAAACCTCCTTGCAAAGCGGCAAGATCGCTGTCTAAAGCGTCTACCGTTGCATAACGGTCTTCAGGATGGCCTGCGGTGGCCTTGGCAATGATCGCCTGCAAGTCGCGATTGTCCGCGCTGGCCTCTGTCAGCTTTCCGAGAATCTTGCCGAGCGAATAGATATCTGCCGCTGTCGTAACCTGTGCACTGATCCGGCGTTCCGGCGCGGCATAGCCTGGCGTCAGGCTAAGGCTACCGATTGATCCGCCAACGGCAACATCTTCCTGCTCCATCATATCGACCGGCTTGGAGATGCCGAAATCGATCAGCTTCACGATGCCGTCATGGGTCACCAATACGTTGGAAGGTGTAAGGTCGCGATGAACGATCAGGCTGCTATGCGCGAAAGCAACCGCACCACAGATCTCGCGAAACTTTCTCAGGCGCTCCTCAAAGGGCAAGCGATGCTCGTCGGCCCATTGCAACAGCGGTAGGCCTTTGACCAGTTCCATGACGATGTAGGGAGACCCGTCGTCGGTCTCCCCGCCATCGTAAAGTTGGGCAATATTGGGATGGATCAACGAGGCCAGCGTCTGGCGTTCCCGGCGGAACCGTTCGATCAGCAATTCCGACAATAGACCTGCCTTGATAATCTTGATTGCCACCTGACGGGTAAAGTCTCCGGTCTCGCGCTCGCCACGATAAACGGCGCCCATCCCGCCGTGTCCGATCAGTTCTACAATGCGGTAAGCTCCGATTGTGATCGGCGCCTCCACCTCTTCCATCGCGTCGCCGATACCGCCCGTGCGCAGCGCAGTGAACCGTTCGGCATCGCGCATTGCAAGTAGCCGGGCCCGCAGAGCGGGATGTCCTTCGGTGCGCGCCTCAATCCAGGCATCGCGATCCTGTTCGACGACATCCAGCATCTGCTGAAAAAGCGCGAGAGTCCTTCGTTCGGTGGCGGGGTCAGACATCGTCGATCGGATTGGCCAGAGCGTCGGCAAGCCAGACTCGCGCTGTGTGCCAGCGACGCTTCAGCGTCGGCTCCGACCAGCCGGTGACCTCGCTGATATCGGCGATGGTCATTCCTCCGAAGTAGCGCATTTCGACAAGTTCCATCATCTCGGCGTCAATGACGCCCAGTCGCACCAGTGCGGATTCGAGCAGATGCAGATCGAAGCGCTTCCCACCTTCGACCCGGGTGCACAATTCTACTTTATGATGCCGGCGCTTTGCCCTTCCCTTGGACCGCGCGTGATCGGCAAGAATGTTGCGCATCATCCTCGCGGCCAGTGCGACAAAATGCGCACGGTTGTTTGGACTCTCACCGGTGCTGCCCAGAAATTTAATCACTGCTTCGTTAACCAGATCCCCGGTAGACAAGGACGAATTCCGCTCACCGCGCAATTTCGCGGCAGCAATCTGAGACAATTCCGGGTGAAGGCGCGCAATCAGGAGGTCGCGGGCTGCATCCTCCCCTTCCTGCCAGCGATGAAGCAAAACTTGCGTATTTTGAGTGAGCCCCATTCCCGCACCTCCCTTCGGTAAAGGTATTGTTATTCCGCGAGAAATACAAGAGTTTGAGGCGTAGTTCAGGGCTCTTCCTCCCCGCCGCCGGAATATCCCCACTCTCCATTCGATGCGCAGTCGATCGGTAAGGCCCCCGCCGTCGGCGTGACATAGGCGGCGGTGCTTTCAACCCGAACTTGCAACTCCGACTCGAGGCATTGCTCGTATTGCTGCATCGCATCGGAATTGATCGCATCCAGCGTAATTCTGGCCGTATCCTCGCCGCTGGACGGCGGCACCGGTGTTGGCGTCGGTGTGGGCGTAGGCGTAGGCGTAGGTGTCGGAGTCGGAGTGGGCGTAGGTGTCGGAGTTGGTGTCGGAGTTGGTGTGGGTGTCGGAGTTGGTGTGGGCGTCGGTGTGGGCGTCGGTGTTGGTGTCGGGGCAGTAACCGTCAGTGACCCGGGTTGGTAGACAAAGGCATAGTTGGTTGCCACTGCTCCGAAGGGCGTTATCGCATATTCACCCGCCTGCGAGTCTGCATTGGCATCGGTGATATAAGCAAGGCCGGAAATTACCGCCGCCGTATCGTTGTTGCGGAAGCCGCTGATCGTGCTGGTAAAGGGCGGATTAGCCTCTCCATATGCGCGCGTCTTGTCATCCGCAATGATCGAGAGCAGCGCCTTGGTGATGACAAGCGATCCCGGCGCAAAGGAGAAACCATAGCCGATATCTGACAATAATGTTCCGAGCGAAGCGCTGATTGCATAGCTGCCGACGTTGGATTGCATTGTCGCCGCGGTGTTGAGCATCGCCGAGCCGCTATAGGCGTAAGCGGCGCTGTCGCCATTGACCAAGCCGGAAATCGAGGTTGTCAGCGCGGGATTGCCCAGACCATATTCCCGACTCAGATCATCCGCTGTGACCGTCAGTATCGGTTGGCGGCTGTAAACGAACAGGTTGCCGGACTGCGTGAGTGTATCGGGACCGTTACCGGCGAATGTCCGATTATACAGATTATTGCCGGTCAGTCCGCCGTGCTGGTCGATAGCATAGTCGTCTGAATAAACGATATACCGGCCATTGCCTGCCGTCACGATTGCATTCGCGCCGGCGGCGTTGATGAAATCGTCACCGGACATAAGGACGCTGTTCCCTTCTCCCGACGCGCTCAACTGGGCACCGGACAGCACATTAATACCGCTGCCCGCGGTTGGCCCGCTGTTGATGGCAGTGATTTTTGAGGCAATTATGCTACCCAGGCTGATGTCACCGCTGGTCGCGAACATCTTGCCAGCGCCGTCGCGCAGTTCGATAGTGACCGTGCCGGTGCCGGCATTGATGGAGCCGCCATTGCCAAAGGCGATGACCGCGGCTCCGCTGTCTCGCTGGGCATCGACCACGCCATTGGCAAGCGCGTCATTGGCGATCAGCGTAACGTCCCCATTATCAGACACCAGCACCTGGTTGATGAAGATCGACCGCCCCGCCTGCAGGGTCAGCGCACCGCCGTTGCCGGATGGGTTGTTTGCCCGCAATGCGCTTGCCAGAGTAATGTCGTTGCTGGCCTGCAGGATAACGGAGGTGCCTCCGTTCAGGATGCGGGTGAGAGAAGCCGGGTCGATCGTCACGCTGGCTGCGGGACTGTCGCCGTAGAAGTTTGAGCCAAGCGGCGGCGCGGGGGGCTGGTTTGGTGACGGCGCGGCGAGATTGAACAGATACACACCGCCTGCTGCCGGAACCGAATTGTAGACGCCGCGATCGCCGGTTGCACCCACAGCAAGACGGTCACCGTCGAGCGAGACCGAGGCACCGAAATTGTCGGCTGGATCGAGGTCGACGGAGAAATTCTTGCCGCCGGTGTAGCCCCGCCCGATAATGGCACCAAGACTAACACCAGAAAGATCGCCTGCCGCAATGTCGAACAGATAGACAGCACCGAGATTGTTGGTGTTGGTGTTGAATCCTGTGTCGGCGTTGGCACCCACCGCCAGCCGACAACCGTCGAGCGATACCGACGCCCCGAACAGATCGTCGCGGGCCAGACTCGTCAGGTCAAAATCGCCGACACCCGTATAGCCGTGACCGATCCTCCCGGCCAAGGATGCCCCGTTGAACTGTGCGTCGCTGAAATTGAACAGGTAGACCGCTCCCACGTCACGCAGGAAGGTATCGCCTCCGTCGTCGCCGTCCGCACCGACTGCGAGGCGGTTGCCGTCAAGCGAGACCGATTTCCCGAAGCGATCGCTGGAACCCAGCGACGTCACATCGAAATTCTTGCCGCCGCTATGCCCGCGCCCGATGATTGCCTGCTGGACCGGATCGGAGAAGTTCGGGCCGGAAAAGCTGAACAGGCGAACTGTGCCGCTGAACTCCTGGAACGTACCCGGCGCGCCGTCGGCGATCGCGCCGACCGCCAGTCGATTGCCATCAAGCGAGACCGAGCTGCCAAACTGGTCTAGCGCCGCGATTCCGGAGACGTCTAGATTGTTGCCTCCGCTATAGCCTTTGCCCAGAATTGCCTGGAGTTTACCGCCCGAAAACAGGGCATCTGAAAAATTGAACAGATAGACCGCGCCGGCCAGATCCGAATTGTTGTCTGCACCATCATCGCCTCGCGCACCGACCGCCAGCATCTCGCCGTCAAGCGAGACCCCAACCCCGAAAGCGTCCAGCTTATCTAGCCGAGCAACATCGATATTGCGTCCGCCCACGTACCCTTTGCCGATCGTCCCGGCGAGGATTGGATCGGAAAAATCCAGGTCGCTGAACGTGAAAAGATAGACCGACCCTGCATCGCCGGCTATTCCATTAGCCCCATCGTCCTTCAACCCACCGACAGCGAGACGCGTGCCGTCGAGAGACACGTCGATGCCGAAGCTCTGTTCCGACGTGAAACCTTTCTGGAATACCGAGAAGCCCTTGGGTCCCGAATATCCCAAGCCTGCGGTCAGCGCCAATTGAGGATCGGAAAAGGCCGCGTCGGAGAATGTGAGCAGATAGGTCGCGCCCGGTGAAACCAGGTTCTTGTCCGCTCCCGGATCGCCGGGCGACCCGATGGCCAGACGATTTCCGTCGAGCGATACAGCACCGAGAGAGGCTGAGAGATCCAGATCTTTGGGTCCGGCATAATCGCGTCCAATGATCGCCTCGACCCTGCCGTTGACAAACCCGGTTCCATCGAACGTGAGCAAGTAGATCGCACCCGAAGTGCGATCGTCGACAGGTGTGTTGGGGTCTTGACCGTCATTGTTTAGGCCTTGATCGCCGGCCGCGTTCACCGCCAGTCTGGATCCGTCGAGAGAAACTCTGGATCCAAAGGCATCTGCAGAATAAACTGTCGCCGGGTCAAGCGTTGTGATGTCGACATTCCGGCCGCCAGCATAACCCTTTCCTACGGTGGAGGCGAGGCTTGCACCGTCCAGATTTTGATTGGCGAATTCAAACAAATAGACCGCGCCAGCATCACTGGTCAGGTTGTCGACACCATCATCGCGAAGCGCACCGACCGCTAGCCGATTGCCGTCCAGCGATACCGACCCACCGAAACCGTCTGTTGCTTCGAGTGCCGTGAGATCGAATTGCCCGGCGCCGGTGTATCCCTTGCCGATCAGTCCGACCTGCTTCGCACCGGCAAACTTCGCGTCCGTAAAGGTAAACAGATAGGCCGCTCCGCTTCCCGAAGCGCTATTGCCGTTGCCATCGTCACCCAGCGCACCGACGACCAGCCGATTGCCGTCCAGCGAGACTCCGGAGCCGAATGCGTCTCCCGCATCGAGCCGCTGAACGTCCAGATTCTTGCCGCCGGTATAATTATAACCCAGCCGAGCTTCGAGCGCCCCGCCCGAAAACGCCGCATCGCCGAAGCTGAAGAGATACACCGCTCCGCTGTTCGACCGGGACCCGGAATTGTTGAAGGCGTCGTCACCCGTCGCGCCAACCGCGAGCCGGTTCCCGTCCAGCGAGATGCTCGCTCCAAAGGAATCGCCGTCATTGATCGAGCTGACGTCGAAATTGTTGCCGCCGACATAGCCATCGCCGATTACGGCAGCGATCGTAGGGTCTGAAAACAGCAGATCGGAGAAGGTGAGCAAATAAACGGCACCTACGTTCGATTTGCCGTTGCCCGCACCATCGTCGCCCGTCGCGCTGACGGCCAGCCGCCTGCCGTCGAGCGAAACCGCCGATCCAAAACCGTCGCCGGAGGAAAAATTGCCCGTTCCGCCTTCGATTCCAATTGACGGCTCGTCGGCGTAATAGGCATCGCCGAATGCCTGTAGGATCAACCCGTATTGCGAGATCGAGTCACCTTGCACCCCGTCCGCAATCGTGATGTTCTTCGGATCAAGCAGAAGCGTACCCCCGCGAAGTCCGTTCCGTGCGGTTTCGACCGTGCCGTTCCAAACCAGAGTGTCGGCCGAGGAAGCCTCCACCAGCCCGCCGTGCCCGCTCAACAAACCGCCCTGCGCGCTAATCTGCCCGAGGAAGGTGGTCCGGAGATCGGACCAGACGACGGCGTTGCCAGCATCGCCATGCATCCCTGTGACGGAAACATTGATCAGCGTGTTGTTGGTGGCATTAACCGTGCGTGCATTTGCGATCTCGTCAATGGCAAGGCTTTTGCCCCCCTGATATTCCCCGCCGAGCCGAACCTGTCCACCGTGCGTTTGGCCGGTAGCGACGAACTGGCTCCCGATCAGATCCAGGCGCTGTGCCGTCAAGTCGATCGTCCCGCCCTGCCCATTGGTGCCGACCGCGCGAAATGCTCCCGAAGAAATGATCTGGCTGTCGGACGTGTAGCGAATCGTTCCACCCTGACGGCCAGTGACGTCCACGAGAAACTCCGAATTGTCGATCGACCGTCGCTCCGCGTCGATTGTCACCAAACCGCCAGCGCCCAGTGCTGCCTTGGCCTTCACCGTCCCCGCCAAAGACATTCCGCCGCCCTCAAATGTCACCACACCACCCGCCAGATATCCCGATGCGTCCAGGTCCATGCCGTAGGCGAGCCATTCGCTTCCGATGAGCTTCGCCGTACCGCCGCGGACGCCACCAGTGAGGTCGGCATTTCCTTCCAGTAACGCACGTCCGGCGTCGATCATCAGGTTGCCGCCGACGCCAGCGGCTTGCAGATCGATCTGGACCGACTTTTCAACCTTTACCTCACCCCGGCCGCGAATTGTCAGCGATTCCGCCATAATCGTGGATCGGGAGCCATCCCGGCCAAGCAGTGCGTCCGACAGTGCCAAACCAAAGCTTGTGGTCCTTGGCTGGAAATCTCCACGATCGATGCGCCGCACTCTATCCGGAAAGCTATTTGGTTCTTCGGCACCACCCAACACGATATTGCCAATCCCGTCGGTATATACCGAAACGGCAGGCCGACTGTCGCTGACCCGCACCGATGCGTTAACAACGTCTCGCGCAGCATAGGCGGTCAACAGCACCGAGCCGCCCCGGGCATCAATCACGCCGCTCGTGTCGACCAGTGCACCATCAGCCTGGGCATTGGAGTCGACGAAACCTTGCGTGATTTCATCGCCGAGCTGGAAGCGGATCAGGTCGTCGCCCGCCAGATCGAGGGTGAAGCTTTTTGCCGATCCGAGCACGACCTGGCCCAGCCGAGCGCGGATGATTCCGCTGTTGCGCACGCGCGGTGCGACGAACGCAGCAATACCGGCATCGCTCACTGTGATCCGGCCTTCGTTGGCGATCATCGCCTGCGGATCTCCCGCTGCGTCGAAACGGAGCGCGCCTCCGGCCATGAATGAACTGTTACTTACATCGGCGGTGCTGACCAGCAAGCCGCCAACATCGACCTGTGAACCCTTGCCGAATACTACCCCGTTAGGGTTGATCAGAAAAACCCGACCGTTTGCCTCGAGGCTACCGAGGATATCCGACACATTGGTTCCGATGACGCGGTTCAGGGCGATCGAATCCCGGCCGGGTTGAAGAAACCGGACCAGTTCGTTTGTCCCGATCGAAAAATCTTTCCATTCAAGGATCGCACGATCACTCTTCTGATTGATCTGCACGGTCCCGCTGCCCTCACCAGATATGGTTGCACTGCCCGCCTTGACCTCTCCACCGGACGGGTTCGCATAGGCGGGCACTGCAATCGCAAGAGATATTGCGGCGGTACTGCACAACAGCATGCCACGATGGGAGAGCGAATTTTTGATTGTCCGAAACATGGCGTTCACCTTTGCATGCTGATGCTGAAAAAGACCCTGGTTTCGTCCCCGGATAGCGGGACCGAAGTGCGCGTTCGCTGTGAAATTTGCAGGTCCGCAGCAAGGCCGATGGCCGAAAACAGGCGGACACCCACGCCATAGGATGCAGCATCGTCAGACCGTCGCTCCGATGCCTCCAGCGGACCATTTTGACTCGTGAGGCCGAGATCGCCATAAAGATAGGGTTCGATCACCAAGTCTCGTGCGGCGAATGGTCTGGCCAGTTCGACGCTGGCAAGCAGGCAATGATCGCCACTGATCGTTCCGGCATCATATCCGCGGCCCATGGCGGGACCGCCATAGCTGCATTCGCTGGTCGCTGATAACGAACGCGACGAAACAGTATATTGCGCTTCACCGGCTACCCGCAAATGAAAGGAGCTTGCCAGCGGCTGATCGCGATAGGCACGAAGGCCGATGAATGCCGATTCTGCGTTTGCAAAAACTCGACTGCGCAGCGGGTTTGCATCATCGGTAGCTCCAAGCCCTGCGAGTCCCTTCACGAAACGACCAGACACCAGCGATGTGCTCCCCTCGCTGTCCGCCCAATCATAGTCGATGCCGAGTGACAGGGTTCGCACCTTGTCGCGGACGACGGAGGTGCCGAACAGACGGCTGCGGGTGTCGACAGCGTTGAGTTCGGCAATCAGGTAAAGACTGCGGGCACGTGATCGAATCAGCGGTTGCCGGGTAGCGAGATGGAATGATTGCTCGCTCCCGGTAAAATCCAGCAGTCCAAGAACACCGCTTTTCGCTTCGGTTTTCGCTGTCGAATAGCGGGCATAGGCGGTGCCGGACGGGAGGCCGACCGGAGCCTGGTATCCGACGGCGAGATAGTTAAAGGACTTGAAATCTACCGCGTTTCGCGATGCGATCTCGATCCGGTCACCAACCAGTCCGATCGAATTCACGGCAAGCGAAGCCGCCATTTCCTCATGACCAAATTCCGATCTCAGGCGATTGTCGAGACCCACCGCTGCATCGAAAGGATCAGACGTAATCATCACGACCAGATCGGCCGCACCTTCGGTGGTTGCCGATTGTCTGATGACGACCGATGCCTTGATACCCTCGAGATCGTCGATCGCCAGCAGCGCGCGTTCCAGATCGGCACTGCGGACCGGACCTGCGCCTACCAACGGCCGCAATCGGCGCTCGATCGCAGACTCGATACGCGCCTTGCCCACTAATGGCGTGTTGTTGGCAAAAGCGACTTGCCACGATGCAAGGGTGCCCTCGACCACGCGGATGTGGACAATGCCATCGACGACAGTCTGTTCGGGAACGAGAGCGAAGGACAGTGCAAAACCGTCGCGAGCGTAAAGCGCAGTGATGCTGTCGGCCAATCGGGCCAAGTCTGCCAGCGTGAGGGATTGTCCTTCCAGTGGCATGGTCAGCTTCGCGATCTCGGAAGGGTCGGCGCTGGTTGCGCCGTCGACGATTATCCGGCGGATATCGAATGCCTTTGCCGATGCGCTCGATTCCCCACCATTCTGTGGTTTCTCCAGCTTGAAAGACGCGGAAGGTTTCGATTCCGGAAGCCTGGGTTGAGTGAATTGATCGTCTAGCGTTCCTCCTGGCGCCGGCGTTTGTGCCAAAGCCGGTGCGGCCAGAATCGCCATGGCCGAAACGAGGGTCCCGCCGAGCATGACCGGACTCTTGGCAATTGATCGACCCTTCCGTGACTTGGCCATTTCCCAATCTCCCCATCCGGCGCGCGGCGCATGCCTTCAAGAGAACAGGCGCCAATTTCGCACAAAACGGATCAGGCGGTCGGAATTAATTCAACATATTAGTCTTCCAGATCAGCGAAGACCGGGCTTATGCACTTTCCTCACAGTTAAATTACCGGGCCATCAACTCGAAATGATCCACAGTCGATTGTTTTGGCGCTTTGTCTTTTGAAGCGCCTCGTCTCGTCCGTATTTATAATGCCGGTTGCTCGGCGCTCACTGGGGAAACAGAACAGGGGATTTGACGTGAGCACTCATGCATTGCCAGCCGAACGGATTAGCTACCGCACTATTGCCAATATCGGAGCCTCTGCGCTGGCGCTTTCCATCGGACTCGCCGGATATGCCAGCGGCGCTTCCGCACAAATCCTTGCCGGCGACCCCGAATGTCCGGTCAACACCGAGACCGTCGAGTGCAGCGGCAATTTGTCAAAAGGGGTTTCTATATCGCCTTCGCTAGCACCGCAGGCCAGACTGCTGACGGTCCGCAACCTTACCGGGTCGATCGCGCCGAAAGCCAATGTAAACGGGATCGATTTCTTCCGCTTCGGCGGACCGGTGACGATCATTACCGCTCCCAGCCCTCACGACATTGTCGTCAGCGCAACCACGCTCCCCGACATGGACGGGAATGCCGTCAATCAGGACGTGCGCGGCATCCGCGCCTATACCGTCAATGGCGATGTCACGATCAACAACGCGCTGAACATTAGCGGCGACCAATATGCCACCGGTAGCGGCTCCAGCAACCTAGCCGGCATCCTTGCGATTTCCGAAGAACCCGACGAACCCACCGGCAACGAGCCACCTGTAAATATTGTCATCGACAATATCGGAGACATCACCCTCACCTCGGGCGGGAAAGGCTCGCTCGAAGGGATCACCTCAAAGATCTGGGGCGACGGTAAGATCACTATCCGGAACAGCGGCGACATCATCATGAGCGATCGTCCGGTATCGACGGGATCGGGTAGCGGACAGACCGGAATCAGTGCGCTGGTAACGGGCCGGAATGCCGATTTCGAGATCGTCAACGACGGCGACATTACATTTGCCGGCAGCACGGCGATCGACATAAACGGCCATTTGCTGCTCAAACCCGGCGCGGCGGCGTCGACGGTCCGCATCACCAACAACGGCGATCTAACCGGAATCGACGCCTATCAGGGCATCAGCTATGCCGGCGTAATCACCGGTCAGGTCAACGGCACCAACGATCTCACGCTGATCAACAACGGCACGGTCTACCTTGCTACCACCAGCTCTTTCGCTTCGAGTACGGTCAATGTGCTCGATTACTCGGGTGGAACCTACAGAGTCGTCAATACCGGATCGCTGATAACCCGCGATTCTACCGGTACTCTGAGTGATATCAAGGATGGCGGTGGCGGCGGCTCGGCGATCAGCCTCACGCTTGGCACCGGGTTCCGCAAGACCAAGGACTTCATCTATATCCCCGCGATCGCCACCGTCGAGAACAGTGGCACGATTGACGTCGAGGGGTTCTTCGCGGTCGATATAATCGCCGACAAGGTCGATCTGCTCAACACCGGCGACATCACCACCCGCGGGTATTTCAACTCCGCTATCTACTCCGGGCAGGCGGCCATCATTCAGGACGACAAGCCCGATTACATCGGCAACATGGCCCTGACGAGCAGCTTCGAGAACCGCGGGAGCATTGCCACCAGTGGGACCGGATCCAACGTCGTTCGGTTCTTTTACGTCGGTGCCGGCGCGGCCATCAACAGCGGCACGCTGGCATCCAGCGGCGACCAGGCTGACGGCCTGTCGCTCGATTTTCTGACTTCGCTCGCCATCAGCAACAGCGGTAAGATCGTCGTGACCGGGGCTGAATCGGACGCGGTTTCGCTGTTCGAATATTCGGTCGATCCCGCTTATCCAATCTTCGACCCCGACTTCGACCCCGCGCGCGACCTTGCCTCGAGCATCGACTTCGTGACTACCGCCGCCATCACCGCCAGCGGTGTCAATGGTGATGCCATCCAGATCGAATTCGGCACCAATTATCGACGCATCGTCGATTCGGACTATCTCGATGGGTTCCTCGGCACGACCAATCTGCTGATCGACGGGACTATGGTCGCCGGTGGATCGGGCGCGGGAGTGGGCATCCGGTACATCGGCCAGGGGACCAACACCATCGACAACCAGGGCACCATCACCGCGGCATCGGGCCACGCCATCATCAGCGACCGCGGCGCAGAGATCATCTTCAACCGGGGCGCCATCGACGGCACCGTTTCGCTGGGGGCTGGCGACGATCTTTTTCATCAGTTCGCCGGCGCCACTGTATCAGGAGTGATTGATCTCGGCGACGACGATGATAGCATCATCGCCGAGGCAAATTCGCTGACCACCGTTCCGGTTTTGCTCGGCAACGGCGATGATAGGGTACTTGTGCGAGCCGGCTCACGCATGACCGGCACCATCGATACAGGCGGGGATGATGATGTCGTGGATTTCGAGTCCGGCGGGCGGATCGACGGCGCACTGTTGCTCGGTTCCGGCAACGACACGCTGTACGTGAGGTCTGGCTCGACCTTGGCCGGCGCGGTCGACACGGGAGACGGTGATGATCTGGTAAGCACTGAGACCGGAGGTCTGATAGCCGGAAGTTTCATGACCGGAGATGGCGCCGATATCGTCACCCTGCTTGACGGCACCGTTGCCGGCGCCGCGATGCTTGGTGCGGGCGATGACATATTCCAGCTGACCAAGTTGAGCAGCGCCGTGGTCACCGATGGTGGCTCCGGCGAAGATACCGCGCTCTACACGGTGGACGACGGAGCTGCACTGGCACTCGACCTCAATTCGTTCGCCTTCACCGCTATCGAAACCTTTGCTCAGGCTGGGTCGGGGACGCTGACGATTTCAAATAGCGGCAGCGTCTTCTCTCACTACGATCTGCGAGGCGGGATGCTTGTGGTGAACGCGGACCAGGGATTACTCGCTGTCGATGTTCGCGCCGGTACCCGGCTCGGAGGCACGGGAACGGTGGGTTCAGTGACAATTTCCGGTGGGACGCTAACACCGGGGGGAGCGGGCGGAACTGGCTCCGCTCATGCTCCGACCGCGGCGGTCAGAATCACCGCAATCGCCCCGCCACCACAACCGGCTGCCGTCGATCCCTTACCACTGCTACCACAATTGACCGGGAAGGCGCTGGCGCGGGCGGAGGGTGCTGGCGGCATGATAGCTGGCGGTGAGAATGCGCCTCATAGAACCATGATCCCGGGCGGCGAGAATGCTCCGCATGCACAGATGATCGCCGGCGGAGAGAATATCCCCTATTTGGAGATGATCCCTGGCGGGGAGAACGAGCCGCATGCGATAATGATTGCCGGCGGCGAGAATATCGCCTTTGCCGATGGCACGCTGATCCCCGGCGGAGAGAATGTTCCTTATAGCCAGTTGATCCATGGCGGCGAGAATATCCCGTTCGCCTCGGGCCAGAATATCGGCACGCTGACGATCAACGGTGATTTGATTTTTGACGCTAATTCCTTCTTCGAGGTCGAGGTCGATGACCAGGGCAATGGCGACCGGGTGGTCGTGCTCGGCTCGGTCAGCCTCGGCAATGCCACCTTGCGCGTGCTCGACATGCTCGGCGGCGGCTTTGCCGGACAGGATCCGTTCAACTATCTGATCATCGACAATGATGCGATGGATGCAGTGAACGGTGTCTTTGGCTCGATCACC
>NVXM01000020.1 GCA_002733865.1 Sphingopyxis sp. | reverse complement strand
TTCCATGATAATACGCTGCATGGCTGGCGTGATCTTCACTACCTCATAAATCCCCACACGTCCTTTATAACCATCTTTACAGCTTTCGCAACCCACAGGGCCATAAATTGTGATTCCAGCATCAATTTTTTCAGGGCTGAAACCTTCTTCCAGCAACACATCGCGGGGCACTTCCATGGGTTGCTTGCACTGTTTGCACAGGCGTCGGGCCAGTCGTTGAGCAATGATCAGGTTGACGGAGGTAGCAATGTTGAATGAAGGCACGCCCATGTTGCGTAAGCGGGTCAATGTTTCGGCAGCGCTATTGGTGTGCAGTGTAGACAGAACCATGTGACCGGTCTGTGCTGCCTTCACTGCGATTTCCGCCGTTTCAAGATCCCGAATCTCGCCCACCATGATGATGTCCGGATCCTGACGCAGGAAAGCCCTGAGAGCCTTGGAGAAATCGAGACCCTGTTTCAGGTTCACGTTTACCTGATTGACCCCCTCAAGGTTGATTTCAACCGGATCTTCCGCGGTTGAAATATTGCGCTCTACCGTGTTCAGAATATTCAGACCGGTATAGAGCGATACCGTCTTCCCCGACCCTGTTGGGCCAGTAACCAGAATCATGCCCTGCGGTTTGGCCAGGGCTGTCATGTACATATCTTTCTGGTCGTCTTCGTAACCCAGAGCGTCGATACCCATTTTGGCACTTTCGGAGTCGAGGATCCGGAGTACGACCTTTTCCCCCCACAGTGTCGGAAGCGTGTTGACCCGGAAGTCGATGGACTTGCTCTTGGAGATCTTCATCTTGATACGGCCGTCCTGCGGCTTGCGCCGCTCGGCCATATCCATCGCGGACATGACTTTCAATCGCGCCGCGATTCTTACGCCAAGTTGAACAGGTGGCTTGGCCACCTCATGCAGAATGCCGTCCGTACGAAAGCGGACCCGATAAACTTTCTCGTAGGGCTCGAAGTGCAGGTCAGAGGAGCCCATGCGCACCGCATCAAGGAGCATCTTGTTGACGAAGCGGACAATTGGCGCATCGTCGGCATCGACACCCGAGTCCTGCTTGTCGTCATCGCTGACGCTTTGTACATCAAGGCCATCGAGATCCTCGTCGGACATGTCACCCAGACCGCCGGTGGGGCTGTCGAGGAATTTTTCAATCGCCGCCTGCAACTTGTCGTCCTCGACAATCACGGCGTCAGTCATAAGGCCCGTATTGAACTGAATATCGCTCAGGGCTTGCTGATTGGTGGGGTCGGAGAGCCCCAGGAACAATCGAGATCCCCTTTTGAATAAAGGAAGGACAGAGTGCTGGCGGATAAGTTTTTCACTGACCAGATCCCGAGGTTGGGCCTCCCCGTCGATAGCCGCGAGGTCGCAATAGGGATAACCGAATTCTTCAGCGCACAGCATGGCAAGATCTTTGGCATTCGCCAGCTTGTGCTGTACCAGATAGGTAATAAAAGGGATCTTTTCCTGATTTGCCTGCTTACTTGCCTTGCTGGCGACCTGAGCGTCCAGCAACTGATCCTGAACGATTCGCCGGGCCAGGCCGGAGAGAGCGGGAGTATCCATAGGCGAGAGCTTTCTCTATCCGTTATCGGTAGTATTTCTTCTGGGACTATAGTACAGCAGGGATTGGCCGGACACCTAGTCTGACAGCAAAGTTCACCTGATGTGACAAATTACGTCACAGTCTGACAAGCTGGGTAGTGAAGTTGCAGTAACAAGTGGTAGCATCTGGACTGCAGGGCAGCCTAGCCGGGCTCTCGTAGATCTGGCACGGATTATGCCTGTAGTAAAGTAGCCTCTAGGCTAAATCACATAAACGGAGTTGACTATGAAAGCTCAAAAAGGTTTTACATTGATCGAACTGATGATCGTTGTTGCGATCATCGGTATTCTGGCTGCCATCGCACTGCCGGCTTATCAGGACTACACCAATCGTGCCAAAGCGTCGGAAATCGTTCTGGCTGCGAGCTCGGCGCGTACTTGTGTGACTGAGATTGTGCAGTCTAGTGGTTTTGTGAACCTGAGTACTTGTGAAAGTGGTTTCGCGTCAAGCCAATATGTAGCATCTTTGTCAGTAGATGCATCAACTGGTGAAATCGTCGCTACTGGTCAAGGAATAGGTGATGGAGCTACCACGGTTGAGGTCACACTGACACCTTCCGGAAGTGGAAATAATATTACTAGCTGGACCTGCACTGGTGAGCCGAGCAAGTGGATGCCTGGTTCTTGCCGTAGTTAATAATATGGATCAAAGAAACCCCAGCTGCGCTGGGGTTTTTTATTTGAAGCGATAAAATGATTAATAGAACTTATAGCGGGTTGTTGGGGGTTGGGCTTTTCTTGGGAGTAGTCTTACTTTACTTTCCAGGTATCCATGGAGCTCTATATTATGACGATTTTTCTAACTTGAAGAATCTTCCTGATGTAGGTAGCTTGTCATCAGCTTTAGAATTTATTTTTGGGGGACATGCTGGGCCTTTGGGGAGGCCCATAGCTTTGCTAAGCTTTGTTCCATTTGCTAGTACTTGGCCTGAAAATAGCGAGGCAATATTATTTTTCAATATATTAGTGCATGCAGTAAATTTTATTTTATTATGGGTGCTAGGCTTTAAGCTAATAGAGAATGTTGGTTTAAAGGCTAGTCGCAAGAAAGTTTTTTATATGTCAATGATTGCTGCATTGATGTGGGTAGTTTTGCCGCTATTAGTATCAACCTCCTTGATAGCTATTCAAAGAATGACAAGTCTGTCCTCGATGTTTGGTTTGTTGGGGCTGCTTGGGTTTATATGCTCGTATAATCTAAAACATATTAGTCAGTATCGTGGCTTGACAGTTCAGCTTTTCTGGCTGGGAATGGGGACTACGTTGTCAGTGCTAACAAAGGAAAGTGGTGCGATTTTTCCGGTGTATGCATTGCTGATCGATATTATAGTAGTGAAAAAAATTGGGAAGATTCGTGACGCCAGCTTTATTCGTAGAATGGTGCTATTGTTACCAGTTTGTTTTATTTTGTACTATATCTCTCCTTTAAATATAGACTGGTTTAGCCAAAGCAGTTTTCGCGGTTTTTCTCCATTACAAAGGTTGTATACCGAAGCGTATGTACTTTGGGAGTATCTTTGCAAAGCATTTATTCCTCAAAGTCCAACTTCATATGGCCCATTTCATGATTATTATGCTGTAAGAGAATTTAATCTGGCCACCTTTGCTGCTGTTTCTGCTTGGCTGGTTGCAATGATTCTAGCTGTATTGAGCTTTAAAAGAAGCATATGGATTTTCTTTGCGGTCTTTTGGTTCCTTGCAGGTCATTTGATTGAGTCTTCAACGGTTATGTTGGAGATTTATTTTGAGCATAGGAACTATATTGCGGTTTACGGCTTGTGTCTCGCTTTCACTGTAGGCGCTTGGACGGCTCCAGGTAAATTGAGTACTATTCTGCCAGCTTTCCAAGTTGTATATATTATATTGCTCGCGGCCATACTATTTGCCATGACAAATCTATGGGGTAGTCCGAACAAAGCGGCAGATATTTGGGCCTCTACTCATCCAGGTTCAGCGAGGGCCGCTCTTCATGCGGTCCTCATAGAGACGCATCAAGGTCAAAATACGATTGCTAGTAGAGGGAAAACTTCTAACAACGATCGTTTTGAATTTGCGCTGAAAGTGTTAGATCGAACCAAAGGAGTTTGCCCAGATTGTCTTGATGTGCGACTTCAAGCTCTGCTATATTCCTGTACAATCACAAACGATGCAGATACAAAGGAACGGTTTTCTGAAATTTTTGAGATGGCTCCGACAGGCACAATAAATGTTTCTGTTGTAGACCAGATGTTTAACATTTCAGAAATTTTAAAAACTGATAGCTGCGCTCCTCTAATGTACGAAGATCTCATCAGACTTATCGATCGATTCAAGCCGGCAGGGAGGATGAGTGAATCAGGTTATGGTGGGAAGCTATATTTCGTTCGTGCAATTGCTGCACAGGAAAGCGGATTGATTTCTGAGGTATACGAATCGCTTTTAAAAGCTGAAGACGTTGCCCCAACAGCTCTTCCGATACTCCAGTACCAGGTTTATTATTCAATTGAGCAACATGATTTTGAGCTTGCGGAAAAAGCAATTCATCGTCGTCAGAATCTTTTAGATAAAGATGAGGCAGGCGGTATCAAGCAAGATGACATAAATCTTCTGCGAGAGCATCTTGCGGCCTCGCAAATGTCTTCAATTGAGAATTAAAAGGCAGTCCGAATGACAGTTTCAATAGTGATACCCGCGAAGAATGAGGGTGCATCAATTTCTAAGGTGTTAGATGGAGTTAAGACGGCTTTAGAGGGTGTAGAGTTGGAAATAATCGTAGTTGACGATGGGTCCTTAGATAGTACGTTTGATCTCGCTCTAAGATCCGGGGTGCATGTTATTAAACATCCATACTCAAAGGGTAATGGCGCTTCGATAAAAACCGGCACACGAGCTGCTAAAGGTGATGTTATTGTATTTATGGATGCTGATGGGCAGCACAATCCTACAGACATACCTCGCTTATTAAAAAAGTTGGAAGAAGGTTTCGACTTGGTAGTAGGCGCTAGGCAGAGAGGATCGCAGGCAAATTTTGGGCGTGGAATAGCTAATGGATTTTACAATTGGTTAGCGAGTTATATTTCCGGTCACGATGTTAAAGATCTTACTTCGGGATTCAGGGTGGTAAGGGCTAATAAGTTCAAAGAATTTATATATTTATTGCCCAACGGTTTTTCGTACCCAACGACGAGTACAATGGCTTTTTTTCGAGCTGGTTATTCGGTGGCTTATGAACCAATTCATGCAGCTAGGCGTGAAGGCAAGAGTCATATAAAACCAATTAGGGATGGAGCAAGATTCTTATTAATTATTTTTAAGATTGGTACACTATATTCGCCGCTAAAGGTGTTTGCACCTATTGGAGCCATAATTTTCCTTATGGCGACTCTTTGGTATGGATATACTCTGAAATTTGAGGGGCGTTTCACTAATATGAGCGCGTTGCTTTACACCGGCAGCGTGATGATTTTTCTGATGGGGCTGATCTCGGAGCAAATTACCGCGTTGATGTATAAAAAAGATGGGGAATGAGCAGGCCGACGATGCGATCGCTCAGCGCATTGGTTCAAGTCAAGGAGGTGTGCATGAAAATCACCATTGTCGGCGCCGGCTACGTCGGCCTCTCCAACGCAGTCCTTCTTGCCCAGCATAATCGAGTGATCGCCTTGGACATCGATCAGGCCAAGATAGACCTGATCAATGCTCGTCTGTCTCCCATCGAAGACAAGGAAATCGAGCATTACCTGGCCAAAAAAAAACTTGACCTAAGGGCCACCCTCGATCCCCAAGAGGCCTACAGTGATGCCGATTTCGTGATCATCGCCACGCCAACCGATTACGACCCGCAAACCAACTATTTCAATACCCGTAGCGTTGAGGCAGTGGTCGAGGCTGTGCTGACTATCAACGCACAGGCGTTGATAGTGATCAAGTCCACGGTGCCGGTGGGATACACTCACAGCCTATGCGAAAAATATGGCACCGCGAACATAATTTTTTCACCGGAGTTCCTGCGTGAAGGCAAGGCCCTGCACGATAATCTGTACCCGTCGCGGATTGTTGTCGGCGAGCGTTCTCACCGCGCTGAAACCTTTGCCAGCCTATTGCAACAGGGAGCTATAAAGCACAATGTGCCCGTCCTGTTCATCGATAGTACCGAAGCAGAAGCCATCAAGCTGTTCGCTAACACCTACTTGGCCATGCGCGTGGCGTACTTTAACGAGCTGGACAGTTTCGCCGAGATTTACGGTCTGGATACCCGTCAAATCATCGAGGGCGTAGGTCTCGACCCCCGCATCGGCAGCCACTATAACAATCCCAGTTTTGGCTACGGCGGCTACTGTCTGCCAAAGGACGCCAAGCAGCTGCTAGCTAACTACGCTGACGTGCCGAGCACTTTAATCCGTGCCATTGTCGATGCAAACACTATGCGCAAGGACTTTATCGCTGAATCCGTTCTCAAGCGTAATCCCGAGGTGGTCGGCATCTATCGCCTTGCGATGAAATCAGGCTCAGATAACTTCCGCGCATCGGCTATTCAGGGGGTAATGAAGCGGATCAAGGCCAAGGGCATTGAAGTGGTGTTGTACGAGCCGGCATTAAAGGAGCCCAGTTTCCACGGATCACGAGTGATAAACGATCTTGATCAGTTTAAATGGATCAGCGATGTGATTATCACCAATCGGCAAGAAGAGATGTTGCAGGATGTTGCTGAGAAAGTGTATACCCGTGATCTGTTCGGCAGTGACTGACTGGTGAAATTAGATGCTGAATAATAGAGGGCGACCGGTTGCAAGACAAAAACGAAGACTCACTCCGGAGAAGCCTTTCACCTCGACTCCGCGCATTCAGAAATCCAGCGAAATCAATAAGGTGGGCTCCCGCTGTAGAGAAAATAATGGGTTTTTTGGGGTGCTCGTAGGATCGCTTGAATGAAGAAGGTGATTATTTTCCGCCATGATCTCTTGTCGCGATCGGAGACGTTTATCAAGGAGCAGGCGCGAGTTCTCGTTGACTGGAAGCCGGTGCTCGTTGGTTATGATCGGGTGAAGGATGGTCTTGATCTTGGCATTCTGGACGTAAAAATCATTCCGGGCGCTGAAGCAAAAACCATGGGGCGTTATGCCTTACGCTTGTGCCAGCTTTTTGGCCAGCCCCATCAGCCTACCGTAGCCGCCTTGCGTGCCATTGGAGCGGGGTTGGTTCACGCTCACTTTGGCACTGATGCCACCGATATCTGGCCAAGCGTTAAGGCCGTGGGATTGCGGATGGTGGTCACTCTGCACGGTTACGACATCAACATCCATCGTAAATGGTGGGAGGCCGGTCATGGCGGAATCCATCGCAGGGCCTACCCAAGGCGGCTGTTGCAGATGGCACACGAACCTGCTGTACATTTTATTGCTGTATCTCAAGCCATCAAGCGACGCGCCATTGAGTATGGCATCCCGGAGAGCAAGATCACCGTTTGCTATATCGGGGTGGATACGGAGCGCTTCAAGCCCAGCGGTCTACCGATTGATCAACGGCGCAAGCGGATCCTGTTCGTGGGGCGGATGGTGGAAAAAAAAGCACCTCTACTGCTGATTCGTGCCTTTTCAGAGGTGCGCAAGAATGTACCGGATGCGGCATTGGTCATGATCGGCGACGGCCCGCTGCTCAAAGGCGCGCAGCAACTCGCACAAGCGCTTGATGTTCCGGTTGAATTCTTGGGGGCGCAGGACACGGATATGGTTCTGGCGCAACTTCATCTGGCGCGTGTCTTCTGCTTGCCGAGTGTGACGGCGGAGAATGGTGACGCCGAAGGTTTCGGACTGGTCATCCTTGAGGCACAGGCCTGCGGCGTGCCGGCCGTTACATCGGCACTTGGAGGCGCTGCCGAAGGAGTCCTGCATAGGCATACGGGTTATATCTTTGATGAACACGATATACACGCAATGGTGCAAGGATTACTGACTTTTATCAGTACAGATGCCGCGCTGATGACCCCGTCTTCGGCTGCTATGCAATATGTTCAAGCTCGTTTCGACGTGCGTGATTGCACTGCGTGCCTTGAGCACATTTTCGATAGTTTTTTGTCAATTGAGAACCGGTCATGAAAACGTTAATTACATTCCTTCGAAAGAGGTGCTTCCTGCACAAGCCGTTCTCGTCGAAAGACTATTGGGGGCAGCGCTACGAATCTGGACGGAACTCCGGGCCTGGTTCGTACGGGCATTTGGCAGAGTTCAAGGCCAGAGTCCTGAACACGTTTGTCGCGGAAAATAATGTGGCCTCGATCATTGAATTCGGGTGTGGGGACGGCAATCAGCTTACACTGGCACAGTATCGGGCTTACATTGGCTACGACGTCAGCCCTGAAATAATTGTTATGTGCCGAGAGCGATTCCGTGTAGACGCTTCCAAGCAGTTCTTTCACATCCGGGAGCATGTTGGACAGAAAGCAGAGTTGACCGCTTCACTTGATGTGATCTACCACTTAGTTGAGGATGATGTCTTTGACGAATACATGCACCGCCTCTTTAATGCGTCGTCGAGATTCGTGGTTATTTATTCATCAAACCAAGACGATCCAATAGAGCCTGTTGCAGCACATGTTCGCCATCGACGGTTTTCCAGCTGGATAGACGAAAATGCGCCGCACTGGAGGCTAGTGAACCGCCTTCCCAACTCTTACCCGTACGATGGAAATTCGATAACGACGTCCTTTGCCGATTTCTATTTTTACGAGATGGATTGAAGCCTGTGTATCCGGAAAGTCGCCTTAGCCATAACTGGCTTATCAAGAAGGCCGTGAACGACAAGCTCCGTCCGCGCCTTCCCGAGCTATCCGGGCGCGTGGTGGACCTCGGCTGTGGTGTGCGACCGTTCGAGCAGGACATTCTTCAATACGCTGATGAGTATGTTGGAGTAGATTGGGGCAATACGCTGCACGGACTTCAGGCTGATATCATCGCCGATCTCAACCGTCCGTTGCCCATAGCCAACGAAGTCGCGAGCCATGTTGTGAGCTTTGAGGTTTTGGAGCATCTGGCTGAACCGCAGGTGATGCTGGCGGAAGCCTTCCGCATCCTGCGGCGAGGCGGTGAGGTGACGCTTTCAGTGCCTTTTCAATGGTGGGTTCATGAGGCTCCTTGGGATTATTATCGTTACACGCGCTACGGGCTTGAGTACCTGCTGCGCAAGGCAGGCTTTACTAATATCGAAGTAACGCCGACCACTGGCTTTTGGTCAATGTGGCTGCTTAAACTCAACTATCAAACGGTCCGGCTGGCCCGGGGACCGCGCCCAGTCAGGATGCTGGTGCGAGCCTTGCTGCTCCCATTCTGGTGGACGAATCAGCATCTTGCACAGGCCATCGATTGGTTTTGGCCTGAAGAGAACGAGACTGCTGGCTACTTTGTGACCGCCTCCAAACCATGACCCTGCGCACAGCTACTTTTTCTGCCGCCCGCTGGACTACGATTTCGGCCATCTTCCGTGCCGGTATGCAATTGCTACAGATGGCCGTGTTGGCACGTTTGCTGGTGCCGGCGGACTTCGGTCTGATGGCCATGGCGGGTGTGGCTGTGACGATTGCGTCAGTGTTTTCAGATCTGGGGCTGAGCAGCGCGTTGATGCACTTCCCGCGGCCAGATCGTACCATCTTGTCGGCGCTGTTCTGGCTGAATATAGTGTTTTCTGCGCTGCTGGCGTTAGTTTTCGCAGTGGCTGGCTGGCCGCTAGCCTACGCTTACGGGCAACCTGACCTGGTGCCGGTTCTGATCTGGCTGTCGGCGAGCTTCCCGCTGGCAGCGCTCGGACAGCAGTTCCGTGTGCTTGCAGAGAAGGATTTGCGTTTCGGTGTTTTGGCACAGAACGAGATTGCTGCCACCGTGGCCGGTACCGGTGTGGCCGTCATCGCAGCGCTAACTGGTTGGGGTGTATTCGCTCTGGTGGCTGGGCTGTTGGCATCGACCGCGATTAACTCGTTGCTTGCGTGGTGGCGTTTGTCGGCCGGGCAACGGCCTCTGGCCTCTTTCCGTCCTTTGCTTGCCCGTCCGTTCGTCGTGTTTGGCCTGCACCGGGTGGGTGATGGTTTCTGGAACACCGTGCGTATGCAGGCCGATGTGTTCATCGCGGGCTTGTTTGCCACGCCCGCTGCAGTGGCCGCTTATGCAGTACCGCGTGACCTGACCTTGAGGATTGCAAACACAGTTATCAATCCGGTGATCACCCGCGTTGGTTTGCCAGTCATGACTCGCATGCAGGACGACGCGGCTGCGCTGCGGTCGGTGTACTTGAAAACGCTGGGGCTGACGGCTTCGTTCAACTTTCCGCTGTATGCGTTGCTCGCGTTGTTTCCCGAGCAGATCGTGCTCTTGTTGCTGGGCGATCAATGGGAGGCCGCCGACTTTTACCTGCGCTTATTCGCCTTATGGGGGCTAATCCGTTCCACCGGCAACCCTTCCGGCAGTTTGGTCTACGCTGTGGGTATGGCGCGACGCGCCCATGCTTGGAACCTGCTGCTGTTCTTTGGCACGATGCCGCTGCTCTGGTTGGCTGCAAGGCTTGGTGGTTTGCCCGCCCTGGCTTGGACTATGCTCGGTTGGCAGGCAGCGGTTTATGTATTGGCTTGGCGCTTTCTTGTTAAACCAGCCTGTGGAGTGAACTTCTCAACTTATAATGCCAGCATGGCGCCACCATTGGCAGTCACTGCACTGGCGTCGGCTTTTGCCTATGGTGCTGCCAGTTTCCTGCCGGCATCACTGCAGCTGCCTGTTGGCTCACTGGTACTCGCTGGTGCGTACCTGTTGCTGAGCTGGTGTTACAATCGGCAGTGGATTGTAACCATAGCGGAACTGCTATGTATCCCATTGCCCGTGCGCAGAAGATGAGTTGAGCATGCACCGACCCCAACTGACCAGTGTGATCATTCCTGTTTACAACGACGTGGCCGGCATTGCCAGAACCCTTGAAGGGCTTGCCTGGCAGTCTTGGCCTGTAGATGGCATTGAAGTATTAGTTGTGGACAACGGCTCTGAACAGCCCGTTGCCCTGCTTGCTGAGTACCCGTTTCCCGTTCAGGTGATTCGATGCGAAACCCCCGGTTCCTATGCCGCCCGCAATGCTGGTGCTGCGGTAGCGAAGGGTGAGGTTTTTGCATTCACCGATGCAGACTGCATTCCTTGCAAGCATTGGCTTGAGCGGGGGATAGATTCGTTGATTGAGGGCAAGGGTAAATGGGCTGTGGGCGGAGAGGTGGTCTTTACTCGTGACGACTCACCTACCAGTGTTGCGCTATACCAGATGGTCATCGGTTTCGGTCAGGAAAGCAACATCCGCGACAAGGGATTTTCCGCAACCGCCAATCTGTTCTGCACCAAGGCCCAGTTCGAAGAGGTCGGCCCGTTCGACGAGCGCCTGCTCTCGGGTGGTGATCGGGAGTGGGCGTGGCGAGCGAGCAAGTATCAGATCGGAATGGTCTACCAGCCCGACGCCATCATTTATACGGCGCCACGCAGCACGCTGAGGGGCGCCATTCGACAAGCGCGGCGGGTGGTGGCAGGGCGCGCAGGGTTGCGGAAGCTCGGGTTGGCGCACATGGGGGACGCAGCAGTCGCCAAACAACGTTCTGTGTGGGAGTCGGTGAGGTGGATTCTTGTTAATCGGCAGCTTTGCGCATGGGACAAGGTGCGCCTGCTAAGTGCTGCAACCCTGATACGTACAGCTTCGGCTTTTGAATGCGTCCGTCTTGCGTTTGGTGCAAAGGCGGAGCGGCGTTGATGTGGGGCAAAGGAGGTAAATTCATGGCTCAAAGTGCCGTACTGATATCGAACCATGTCGCGCTTGATTTCTAAGAGTTTCCATCTACCCATGATTAGCGTTGTCATACCACACCACAATTCCAGCGGGCTTCTGACGACAACCCTCGAGAAAGTGCTGGAATCCGCTTGCCTGGAAAGGATTCGGATGGAAATCGTGGTTGTGGATGACGGCTCCTGTGAGCCACATCGCTCCTACGTCCGCAAGTTGGCTTCGCAGCATCTCAAAATTGTTTTCACCGAGCGAAACCTGGGACGTTCCGGCGCAGTCAATCTCGGCGTTTCGGAGTCAGCGTATGAGTTTGTTCTTATTCTCGATTGTGATTGCCATCCGGGGTCGAACAATTTCTTCTCTGAGCACCTGCGGGTGATCGCAGATGCGGACGTGAGTCTTGGTGGGCTACTCAAGCTGAGGGACGACTTTTGGGGCAAGTACCAAGATCTCGCGGTTGAGCGTCGCGTAAGGCAGTTCAACGCAGGCGCACCATTTTCCTTTACTACGGCGAACATGCTGATACGCAAGCACGTTTTCCAGTCTGTCGGTGGTTTTGACGATGCCTACAGGCATTACGGCTTTGAGGATCGGGATCTGCTGATCAGGCTGCAAGATGCAGGCGCACGGCTCGCTCACTCCTCTGGCTCCTCAGTCATTCATTGCGACACGCGCATCTCTTTGTCATCCGTGGCCAGAAAAATGCACGAAACTGGACAACATAATGCGGGCATTTTCAGTGCACGCCATCCGGGCGCCTACCGGTTGCTGGGGTATTCCCGAGTCGACGTTGGCCGCCACCCGGCACTTAAGTATTTCAGCTGTATAAACGCCGAGTGGCTAGCTAATCAGGTCGATCCGTGGCTTGACAGGATGCCGTTCGTGTTGGGAGTGGCAATGACGCGCGTCGTTGCGGCTCTGGCTTATCTGGGAGGAACAGCAGAAGCCTCCTCAGTCAGAGTGTCAGAGCGCCCGGAGCCTCCGACGTGAGGTCGTGCCCACAACCAGCGCCAGGCTTTGCGCGCAGCGGCCTTGCCAGCGACGGTTTACGTTTAACCAATTCGTTCTGCCCATGGGTGTTGTAGATATGAATGTTGATAACTGGGGCTGGTCTGCTTGAGGTTTCTAAAAACATGTATATATGACCTGGGGAGTTCGTTGTGCAAACTGAGATCGAGAGTTGGGTAACAGTTTGGCGGCCAGGTTGCCGCACAGGAGTCTTGCTCAGGCCAGACCGGATGTTGTCAGCCCCATCAATATTGAGGCCAAGGATGGCAAGAGCGTGATTAAGGCACGGGCAGAACCGTCGTGCAAGATCAGGCTGCCTTTTCAGAGCCTCAATTGATCACGGGTCTGGATGACTATGGCGCGCATGCCGATGAGCTAGTTGAACGTACAGCGTTCGGGGCTGGGGAATTGATGACTTATTATCTCCCGGAGCATAAACACATCATCTTGCTCGATTTTGAATCGATTTAGGGTAAAGTCGGAATGTACCTTTCTGCGTGGGATTTTTCATCCCGACAATATAGCAGGCGCAAAGGTCTGGCAATTTTTTGTCCTGTCAGCCGCAGTATATGGTAGCGGCTACGGAGGTTGGGGTGGATGATCTGGAAGGTGATTGCTTGTCGCGGCCAGCCTGATCAAGATTAACGTAGTGCGTTGAATACACCCTCGCCAAAATGCCCCCAGGCAAAGCCCTGCGCAAAGTCTTGTACGCTTGCCGTGCTCAGGGGTTGCCGAAGTAGTTGCAGTGCGTATTGGCTCAATGCATTGTAATTGTTGTTGTCCGTCAGATAACCTGATTCGCCATGACGCACCGCATCGACAATGCCGCCAGTCGCAAAGGCAACAGTAGGCAAACCGTGGGCTGCAGCCTCGGTGGCGACCATGCCAAAACCTTCTGGATCATCCGGAATATAGCGTACAGGAAACACATGCACGTCCGCCGCTTCGTAGGCCGTTGCAAGCAGGTTCTTGTCGGTGATGACGCCCAGGAGCTTGATGTGCTTGGCCACGCCGGATTTTGTTGCTTGAGCTTGGATGCTTGCAACTGTCTGGACGCCAGCTCCAAGGGAGTTTTTTGGAGCTTCGCCAACCACGACCAGTATTGCATTGGGCTCGGATTTGACGATGAGGGGTAGGGATTTTTCCACAAACTCCCGTAGACCTTTTCTGGTGGTAAGGCGGCCCACCGACAATAGTATCTTTTTATCGAGTAAGCCCTGTTGTGCTTTGAAGGCGTTAATGGTGGCCGCTGGCTGTGGCCTCTGAGGTAGGGTGACACCGGGGAACACGATGCTGATTTTACTTTCGGGGACACCCGCACCAAGAGCTAGTTCTCGAGTGGGGGTACTGTTGACAATTACTCGGTCCAACTTTTTGAAGGTAGGCCGCCATAACATTCTATACAACGCATGGTTGACGGTAATGTCGAAGCCGTGAAGATAGGCCGCAGAGCGTGCCCCAGAAAATCTGCTTAGGAGCCAGGCAATGGGGGCGGTTAGGCCGCTGCCGGCCAGAATGATATCAGGTCTGTCGCTTAACGCTCTGTAAAGCCCTTTACAGAAGGCCATCACCAAAAACAACGGCAAGGAGTTCAGAGGCACTTCAGTTAACATTACGGACTCTGGTTTCATTTTCGCCGACCCTTTCGGGCTAATGACATGCACTTCAGCATGCTTTGATAGTTCGTCGGCCATATGCCAGTTCAGCCGCTCCATACCGCCGACTAGTGGTGGTAGGTTGCGGGTAATGATAAGTATTTTTCTGATTTCTTCTTCAGGCATTGATTACGTTTGCCCCGCTCAAGCATCCCCGGGTATCGACCAGTAAATGAGCGCGTTGTGCCAAGACGTCTTTATCGAAACCATCATGATCCGTGGCGAGCACTATGCAGTCGTAGCTAGTAATGGCTTCAGGTGTTAACTCGACTGACTGTAAGTCAAAATGGTAATCACGCTTCTGCGGAAAAGTCGGTACATGCGGATCCGAGTATTCCACTATCGCTCCCTTGTCCTGTAAGAGAGACATGATCTCCACCGCCGGCGATTCCCGCGTGTCATCAATGTTCTTCTTGTATGCCAACCCCAGCACCAGTATTCGGCTACCTTTCACCGCTTTTCCGTGATCATTCAAAGCGTCCGCGACCTTCTGTACCACCCAATGCGGCATGTAATGATTGATTTCGCCAGCGAGCTCGATAAAGCGGGTGTTGATACCGTATTCCTTGGCTTTCCAGGTGAGATAGAAAGGGTCGATGGGAATGCAGTGACCACCCAGGCCCGGTCCGGGCGTGTAGGGCACGAATCCGAAGGGCTTGGTGGCTGCAGCCTGGATGACTTCATGAATATTGATGCCCATCTTGTCGGCGACGATTTTCATCTCGTTCACCAGTCCGATATTCACGGCGCGGTGGATGTTTTCCAGCAGCTTGGTCATTTCAGCAACCTTGGGTGTGCTGACGGGCACCATGGTCTTGATTGCAAGGCTGTAGAGTGCGATACCTAAGTCCAGGCACCGTGATGTGGTGCCACCGATGACCTTGGGAATATCTGCCGTTTGGTAATGGGCGTTGCCTGGGTCCTCCCGCTCGGGTGAATACACCAAGGCGCAATTGACGCCTGGGATAAAGGCCTTGGCCTTCAGTCGGGGTTCCAGCAGCTCTTCTGTCGTGCCCGGCCAGGTTGTGCTCTCCAGGCTCAGAATTTGCCCCTCGCGGAAATACGGAAGAATGTTATCTACGGTATCAGTAACGTAGCTGAGATCCGGCTGATGATGGCTGTCGAGGGGGGTCGGTACGCAGACAATCTGGATATCGACATCGGTGGTTTTTGCGAAATCATGGGTAGCGACCATGCCTGCTGACTGGGCGCTTCTTATCTGCTCGGGGGTAATGCGTTCTATATAGCTCAGCCCGGCATTGAGCATGGCGACTTTCTTCTGATCAATATCGAACCCAGTCACCTTGATGCCCATCTGCGCGAAACGTAAAGCGAGTGGTAAGCCAACGTAGCCTAGTCCGTAGACTCCGACATGACAGGCCCGTTCGCGGATGCGGCTTTCAAGTTTGTCCAGCGCGGGTGTCGGCAGAGAAGTCGAGCTTGTGGTGTGTCCTGGTTCATTCTGCGGCATTGGGCTGGTTCCTTGACCCCGACGAATAGGCTGGTAGTGGATCATTGCAAAGCGGCTGAAGATGAGCAAGTTTCTTCCGTTCAGCCTGGCTCAGAAACGATTCCGAGTGGTCGAACGGCAAGCCGCTTGGAAAAATAGAGCAATTACTCTATCCTCGAGTGCCCAATAATAAAAATGAGGTTTTTTCATGTCTACCTTCTCACCTACTGCGGTTGCGCTGCTGGGGCTGGCGGCCTGGATGCTGGTGCTTTTGTTCGTGATGGTTAATCAACGGGGTCTTCTGGTTTTGTCGGGCAAAATGCGGGTCAACGCCTTTGCCCCGGATGGCAGCAACACCCCGGAGGGGTTCGGTCGTCGCCTTGTGCGAGCGCACGCCAATTGTGTTGAGAATCTGCCCCTGCTCTTCGCTGTTCTGCTTTATGCCCTGGCCACAGGCAATACCGCCATCACCGACGGGCTTGCGGTGCTACTACTGGCAGCGCGAGTATTTCAGTCGGTTATGCATCTGATCAGCACCTCGCCGATATTCGTTTGGTTACGGTTTTCGGGTTTTCTGGTCCAGTTGCTGATCGTTGCCTGGTGGTTGTTGCGGTTGGCTGGGTTGGTTGCATAATCGTTTGACGGCGGAAGCGGAAAGGGGTGGCCAACCCCTTTAAGCTACCAGGACCCGAACGGAATGCCGTGTTGGTTGATGTAGGCTTGTGAAATGTCGGTAAGCGGTCGATGTTTGCCGCCAGATGTGCCGTTATAGGGGCCATCTGGATAAACTTTGCCTTTTACCCGAGCTACTTCAATTGGCGGTAGACAAGGACCCAAGATCCACGCCTTGGCGATACCGCCAGGAGCCAGCCCGATTGTCAGTGCCTTGCGATAATCAGTTGTTGGTTTGCTGCCGCCACGACAGTAGGCCGTTTCCGCCTTGACCATCTGCTCTCGAGTGTCCGTGGTAATGGGGATATAAGCTTCATAGGTCTGGGGCTCAGCCAGCGATTGCCCGCGCACATAGATTAGCCTGGGGAGTGAGATTCCTATTACGTGCTTCCCCGCGCCCACTCCAGGCCGTTCCGGCCAGCCGCTAGGATCGCCGATATTGCCCGGGGGCGTAAGAATAGCGGCTACACCGCTCATGGCACGTCGCTTCACACGATCATGAACATCGACCGCATCAGCTGTTTCAATCCAGACTTCCATATAGCTTGGAGCCAAAAAACCAAGACGCCACGCGTCATAGGGCAGGTGGCTTCCTATGCCATGAGCGCAACCTCCCGCTGAGACTAACAGCAGAAATAACCAAATACAGCGTCTAGTCATTCGCCCAGGACTCAGTTCCGCGTTCCTAATTCACACACAAGATCAATGGGGGGTCAGAGTCATTGATCCTTGTTTTTCCAATACGCGCGATACGCTTCTGCCCCTGCGCAGCTTCGGCTTAGCGGAGTAGTTCGCCGGCTTGTTCCGGCTTTGATATTCGCTTGGACCGGCAGTCGTCTTCACTCTAACCTCATCAATTCCCCGCCCGCTGCTCACTGTCTCATCATGCCGGGCAGTGGTAGAAAACTGTCGAGAATCTGTTTGAACTCGGCCTGGCCTTGTTCGAAGGGCTGAAATTCAGCGTCGGGGTCCTGAATCTTCATTTCAAACGAAACCGACGGAACCTGCTGCTGAGGACCGGTCTCGGCAATCAGATGGTACGTTTCAGGCGGATGCCAATCGGGCCGTTCAGGATCGCGACGCTGAGACCGACTCCCGACGATGCTGCCGACTGTGAATCCGAAAGACACATCGTCAGGACCAAAGCTGTCGATTCCTACAAAAGAAGAGTAGGGGTTAGGCACTAGCCGCATCAATGTATGGGCCAAATGCTCTTTGGAGGCAGGCTGATCGATGCGGTAGAGCAACGCTGGCTTGCCGCGTGGCTGCCATCGGTACGCGAAATCAAAGGGTACATTGCCGTTATCCGCAATAAAGCCGAATGGCAGGCAGACGCCCGGTTCTTCGGGGATTTCATGTTCTGGGCGGGCGCGGAAGCGTGCCAGAAAGTCGAGCGCGGCGGGCTCTAGGCTCTTTTGCTCACTGCGTGGTTTGTTGTGCTCCATGCCAAACTGGAACGTGTAGATACGTCCGTTCTCCCAGAGGCTGGCCGAGAAATCGTAGGGGCCGCTGATGGCCAGCGCGTTGGGACGGTTGAGCTCCACAAAGTACTCTTGCTCGAATAGGTCGTCGACGGGATATTTGGCATCCTCAATCATTAGCCCGGCGAGCTTGGCTTCCAGTTGGGCGGTGTCTTTACCCTGCTCCCTGAAGTTTTCGATAGCTTCGGAAACCCAGAGAATGTCGGTGCTGACTTTGCCGATGTGTTGTTGAGCGTCCTCTAGTGCCCTCTGGTCATTTCTCAGTTTTCCGTGCGCTTCTGCATATTCGGGGTTTTGGTAGTAATCTGAATATTGGGCGCGAAGTTCATCCATACGCTTGTCTATTTCGTCAATTTGGCGTCGGAGTACTCGCTCCTGGGCCTCTCCTCGGCTAGGTCGGAAATATGAAGTGTCACGTTTCCAGTACTCCAGCGTGGCTAGTCGACTGACTGCGATCTGAACTAGCACCTTGTCTGAATGCAAGGGGTCGCGACCATAGTTGCCACGCCAGATCGCCGGAGTGGTCTGGTTTCCTTTATAAGGCTCGGGAGGCTTAGCAAGTTGATTAAACCAGCCCTGCGAACCGGGCATGAAAAACTGGACCCTGCCGAAGCATTGGGTTTGCCAGCCAGATGGCCGGGAAGCTTCTGAGAGGCTCGAGCTATCGGCCAGGCTGACGGATGCCAGCCCCAGCAATGCCGACAGAATAATGAAGCGCATTATGTAGTCCCTTTTAATAAGGTAGAGGTCGAGGCTTGTACGAATTGTTGTTTACGCTCTTCGTTGTACGCCAGAACGCTCAGGTTGAACCCTGAATCGTTATTTTCACGGCGCGTCCAGTAGATGGGCAGGCTGGTAATGAAGCCTGATATGGGGTCAGGGAAGAATGCGTGGTAGGTTTTCCAGAACTCAGGTTCAAACGGCATAGACCCGGCATGTGCTCTTGGCCACGAGGGCCAAATTGAAGCATGGTCGCGAGGGACGTAGAGGAAGGCTTTTTCATAAGCCAGTGTATTGTCGGCCGCCTGACCCTGAATCGCCTGCCATGTTGCCGCTGTTGCAGGCTGCTCCAGTATCGATTCCAGTTGAGTGGCAGGTGCTACACCGACCTGTTCAGCTGTCACGTCCAGAGCAAATATTTTGCGCCATAAGGCAATGCGCAGCTGTTGTACTTCACTGCAAATGGGCTGAACCGAACAACCGTTGAGCTTACTGAACTGCGCCTCGCGGCCAGAGATCACCAAGGCCAGTTCAGAATCGCGGTCACCCAGTTGGCTGCGGTCATTTATGTTGGCGCTACCCAGAATCGCCACACGATCATCAGCTATCAATAGCTTGCTGTGTACATAGATCTGTTCAGTTACGGGGCGCCCACTGAGACTTTCCCAAGTACGTAAGTTGAGCAGCGTGAGATAACGCTTCCAATCTTCTCTCTGGTAGATTTTCCAGGCCTCTCCACGGCGTTGGAGTTTATCGATGTTGAGTGCGGCTACGTCTTCTGGGATGCCGCTGTCCATCTGGGCTTTCATCGCCATGGCCCGCTGAATCCGGTGTATCAGGCTATGACTGCCCAGCGAGAGACTTTGCATGGTCAGGTGGATTTGCGTCATGAGGGTGATCTGGTCCAGCGGGCCTTCCGGATAAACCGGCAGCACCATATAGACGTGAAAATCTTCGCCCATTTCGATGGCAGCTTCAATGCGTGTGGCCAAGGCCTCACAGAGCTTGTTCAGGATTTTGGGTTGCGGGCGCTGCATGTCATGAATGGCACGCACCAGACTTCGGTTGTGGAGTACTTTTAATAAAGCGCTGACGAACGCGTCTGCCTCCCGATTGTGGATCATCTCTGCGAGGGCGTAATAGTTGAGGTGTTGAAGACGTTCTGCGTTGTCCTGGAAACGACCCTCCAGCCCCAGGCGGGCGGCGTAACGCGGATAGTCGGGCAGTTTTTCGATGTCCATCAGGCTTTGCATTGGCCCGTCCTGCCACGGGTCTGCAGTTGCCTGGGCGTCAGCACTGGCGGTGCTATCGTCTTCGTCTTTAGGTGGGGTGGCGTAGTCTACTTCGCCGAAATCACTCTGGAAGAACTGGTTTTCGATGTAGATGAACTGCTGTGCTCCGGCAATCGCTTGCAGCATGGCCTGTAGGCAGTTGGCCTGGCGTGCTCTGGGCTGGGCAACACCCTCGGTGGTCGGCGGTAGGCCGCTGGCGTGGGCTTTCAACACGCCTTGGCGCTCTGCCTGCATCTGTCGGTAGGGGGTGCTGCGCAGAACTTGGGCATATAAACTGCCCTGTGCCGCCGTTGGTTGCGCGGGGGACAAGTAATGGGGCCGAAATGGCTCCGGAGCCAGGTTGGTGTTTATCAGCCTCAGTCCCTCAGCAAGTATTCCGGGCATGGTTTGTGTGGTGCCATCAAAACGTGCCTGCAGGCTATTCCAGCGTTCTATGAAGTTGCGTGAGAAGTCTTCTACCGCCGATCCTTCAAGACGCACCTGTACATCATGCCAGGGCAGCCGTGGTTGACGCTCCGGATCTAGCGTACGGCCCCCAGCGGGAAGCAGTCTCGTGGAGGGGTCAGCCAGATAGGAGTATGGTTCGCCGCGCTGCTCGTCACTCAGGCGGTCCAGTACGCTATGCAGGTAAAGCAGGAAAGGTGTGGCAATGGCCTCGAGTTGAAGCAGGGCTTCTGCAGAAACCCGTTCGGGCGGAGTGTTGTTGAACCAGGCAAAGAATGCGCCGGCCCCACTTTGCTCAACCCAGCTGTTGTAGAGCGTACTGCCTTGTACCTGCAAAGACTGGCTGAGTTCTCCTGACTGTTGTTCGACCTCATCAGCCCAGTCTAAAAGTGCCTGCTCCAAGTGGTTGAGCCCGGACGGCACGTTCTGCAGAACCTGCTCCCCGTCTATGTGTTCACGCAGGAAACGGGCCAGGTCCAACGCACCGCCTGCCGTATAGGCTGCGCCTACGCCGAACAGCCGCACTCCGTCCTTGAGTCGATCCTTGAACCAGTCTGAAGCTGCGGTTTTTCGTTGGCGCACGGCATTGATGTATTCGTTGTCGAGATTCAGGCCAATCCATCTTTGCAAACGACTGAGCGCATCGCCTTCCAGCAGGGCAGCGCCGATCAGCTCTATTGTCGTTATGTAAGGATACTGCTGATGCGTGGGTATTTCCCGTAGCGCGGGGACACAAGGATTATAGAGCTCGCGGTCACGGCGACCGTCGGCAGCCAGACGGAAATTGTTGTCGTCGCGGCGTCCGTAGGCCAGATCAATGCCACCGACGTATGCGATTTGGTTGTCTATCACCACCATTTTCTGATGATGAGAAAAAAAGGTACCCAGCGAACTCATATCGCTCTGCTGGATGGCAGGCATACACCAGACCTTGCGCTGCGGTATCCCCGCGTTCAGCATGAAGGTCGCTAACATGGTCTCCAGGTCACCAGTGTCGACCCCGGCTTTCGGCGACAACCAGGGCATCAGGTAGATCTCTGGTTTGTCGTCCTTGCTTAGTGCTTCCGCCAGGCAGTCCCAGAGTCGTACATCGCCGTCAAGCCGAACCTCATAATTGATTTGCCAGCCGCTAATGAATATTGATTCTTTAGCGTTCTTGATGGCTGCCGCCACATCCTTGAAGTAGGCATCACCAGTGGTGAAAAACCTGACCTTGTTGCCCTGACGCTTGTGCGCGAAGGGAGCGCCATATTGGCTGTTCGGGCGGATAAACCAATCGGGTGCAGAAGTTGCGCACAACGGCTCGCCATCCGGGGTATTGATCTGGTCCAGTTGTCTGGGTTGGGATCCGTTCATTTGGCTCATGCCTTGAATTCCTTGAGTTTGTCGAACAGCAGATCCTCTTGGCCAAGCGATAGCGTCTCCAGTGCGCAAGCTCTATCACCGCAAGCGGTGGATCCCGTCATATCCCTGTGAGGTGTGGGACTGAAATCCATGCTGGCCAGGGCCATGTCTTCACGCTGAGCGTCGGTCCAATCATTTTCGACGTGCACCTTTAGTGCTACGCACTGACCGGGGTAGACCAGCCAAAGCGTATTGGATGCTGTTTGATAAGCAAGCGAGATGGTCTGCTGCTCTTCCTCCGTAAGCTGAACACGCCCCGAGGTGTCTGTTTTGCCTTTGGCCAGGATGTTTTCCTGTGGCAGGCGGCCCAGGTTCCGCCAGGTGGGAGCGTCGGTGCGGACAATACGCCATGGGGTATCGGCAAGCGGGTAGGTCTCTTCGCCGGGTTTGTCTGCCAGACGGATATCAAAGCGCATTTCGATTGGGTCTTTGGCGGCACTCTGCATTAGCCCAGCAGTCACATCGTTAACGCGAGCGCGGTCATTCAGCAGCGCCTGCGCTGCGCCGTCCAGCCAGGCCGGCACCAGCGGCAGCAATATATCCAATCCCGAACCCTGCCCGGCACTCCCCCCCGCATTGATCTTCACCCCCGGCCCACTCAACGTCACACCGCTAGGATCCAGCTTCAAAAACGAGCCACCACCCTTCGCCGTCAATTCCATACCCGCATCAATCACAACCTTGTCGCCGGCGTAGTAGTGAATCTCGTTACCCGCCTCGATGAACTGCCCCGTGCCCAGCTTGATGTGTTGGCTGGTACCGACGGTGAGGTGATCGTTGGCCTTGAGCTCGGTTTTGCGGTCGCTGTGGGTGGTGTGCTGCTCCTCGGCCAGCAGTTCGGTGTAGCTGTTTGCTTCGACGCGGTCATGCCGTTCGTTGCCGACGCGGATCTTCTGGTCGTTCTCGATGTTTTCATCCCAGTCGCGCTGGGCGTGGATGTAGATCTGTTCCTGGTCTTTCTTGTCTTCGATGCGCAGTTCGTTATAGCCCCCTCCGCCGGGTGAGCTGAGGGTCTTGAACACGCTTCGGGTTTTGTTGGCGGGTAGTTCATACGGGACCGGATGGGTCTTGTGGTACAGGCAGCCGGTGACAAGAGGTTGGTCTGGGTCGCCCTCCAGAAAGGTGATGAGAACTTCCATTCCAACTCGGGGGATGGCAATACCACCGTATTGATTGCCGGCCCAGCCTGAGGCTACACGCAGCCAGCAACTGGTGCGTTCGTCACCCTGGCCTTCGCGATCCCAATGGAATTGCACCTTGATGCGGCCATATTGGTCGCAGTGAATTTCTTCGCCTTCGGGGCCGGTGACGACGGCGGTCTGGTTGCCGAGCACCTTGGGTTTGGGATGCACTAGCTGGGGGCGGAAGTGCACGTCCCAGGGGGCGGCGGTGAACTGGTTGCGGTAGCCCTGGGTGAAACCGTCCGTGTCTTTCACGTCGCTGGTGACGGACTCTTCCAGCACCTGGGGCTGTCTGCCTTCGTGCTGGATGCTGACTACCAGCCAGAGGTCATTCCATTCGGCACGTGGGTGCTCAGATAATGTCAGAAAATGCCCGGAGACCAGGGTGGGTACATCGCTTTTGCCTTCAGCCAGGCGGTAGTCGCTACGATGGCGTTCCAGGCTGCGCCTGGCCAACTGCTTGCCCCGGGCGCGTTCGGTAAAGCGGCCGGGGTAGTCGTAGTCTTCCAGGTCGGGCAGCGGTATTGGCTGTTCTTCGCCTTCAATTGCCTGCTCGGCCTTGTGT
>NVXM01000012.1 GCA_002733865.1 Sphingopyxis sp. | reverse complement strand
CCCCTCCCCTGAAGGGGAGGGGCTTTGCTGCACCCCCCATCCTTGCCATGACCCCGCGCGGCAAACCGCTCACTCAGGCCCGCGTCCGCGAAATCGCATCGGGTCCCGGCGTCACCATAATCTGCGGTCGTTTCGAGGGTTTCGACGAGCGCCTGTTCGAAGCCCGCGACATTGAAGAAGTCTCGATCGGCGACTATATCCTGTCCGGCGGAGAAATGGGCGCTTTGGTGCTTTTAGACGCTTGCATTCGGCTGCTTCCCGGGGTAATGGGCGCGTCTTCTAGCGGAGATGAAGAGAGTTTCGAGACCGGAATTCTGGAATATCCGCAATATACCCGACCTCAAATATGGGAAGGGCGCATCATCCCTGAAGTCTTGCGATCGGGGGATCATGCGAAAATAGCTGCTTGGCGGAAACAAAGGGCAGAGGAAGATACACGGCTAAGGCGGCCGGATTTATGGGAACGTCACAGGGACGGTCCGGATCAGTCGCCCTCTGGTGCGCAGGAAAAAGATAAAGATAAGGAATAGGTCATGAACCTGATTCAGACACTGGAAAAAGAAGCGGTCGACGCATTCATCGCTTCCAAGGAAATACCATCATTTCGCGCTGGCGACACGCTGCGCGTTGGCGTCCGCGTCGTTGAAGGCGAGCGCGTTCGTACCCAGAATTTCGAAGGTGTGTGCATCGCACGGACCAATCGCGGCATGGGCTCCAACTTCACCGTACGCAAAATGTCGTTCGGTGAAGGTGTTGAGCGTGTGTTTCCGCTTTACTCCCCGAACATTGAAAGCATTACCGTGGTTCGCCGCGGTATCGTGCGTCGCGCGAAACTTTACTATCTGCGCGGCCGCACTGGTAAGCGGGCCCGTATTGCGGAGCGCCGTTTGAACCAGCCTTCGAAAGGCACCGAAGCCAAATAATCATCGCTTCATCAGAGTTTCAAACAGCCGGTTCTCCCCATCAGGAAAACCGGCTGTTTTACTATCAGCCACAGGAAAAGTTTCATGGGTTACAAAATTGTAGTTGTCGGTGCCACGGGCAATGTCGGACGCGAAATGCTGAACGTATTGGTCGAGCGCGAATTTCCATATGATGAACTGGCTGCGGTCGCATCGTCGCGTTCGCAGGGCAACGAGATTGAAATTGGCGACACCGGCAAGATGCTCAAGGTCCAGAATATCGAACATTTCGATTTCACGGGCTGGGACATGGCCCTGTTTGCTGCCGGCTCTGCTGCAACCAAGGAATATGCACCCAAGGCTGCCGCTGCCGGCTGCGTGGTGATCGACAATAGCTCGCTCTACCGTATGGACCCGGACGTTCCCCTGATCGTGCCCGAAGTGAACCCGGAAGCCATCAGCGGCTATACCAAGCGCAATATCATCGCCAATCCCAATTGCTCGACCGCACAGATGGTGGTGGCCCTCAAGCCGCTGCACGATGCGGCGACGATCAAGCGCGTTGTTGTCTCGACCTACCAGTCGGTTTCCGGCGCAGGCAAGGGCGGCATGGACGAGCTGTTCGAGCAGTCGCGCGCCATATTTGTCGGCGACCCCAAGGAAAGCAACGTCTTTACCAAGCAGATCGCGTTCAACGTGATTCCGCATATCGACGTATTCCTCGACGACGGATCGACCAAGGAAGAATGGAAAATGGTCGTCGAGACCAAGAAGATCCTCGATCCGAAAATCAAACTGACCGCAACCTGTGTCCGGGTTCCGGTGTTTGTCGGTCACAGCGAATCAATTAATATCGAATTTGAGAATGAGCTGTCCGCATCGGACGCCCAGAAAATCCTGCGCGACGCGCCCGGCATCATGCTGGTCGATAAGCGCGAAGACGAAGGCTATGTTACGCCGGTCGAATGCGTCGGAGACGGCGCGACCTTCATCAGTCGTGTGCGAGAAGACCCGACGGTGGAAAATGGCCTGAACATCTGGTGCGTCAGCGACAATCTCCGCAAGGGCGCTGCGCTCAATGCCGTGCAGATCGCGGAGCTGCTGGGCCGCAAGCACCTCAAGAAGGGCTGATCACTCCATCATCGGTCCGGCTTGCGCACCCGGCTCGGGTTTCTGCAACAGGAAAACCAGCGGGATCACTGCGATCGTGACCCACATCATCGCCCAGTAATCGTCGAGATAGGCGATCATCGACGCCTGTCTGTTGACAAGCGCGTCGGCCATCATCAGCGCCTGGTCGCCCAGTCCCTGGAACCGGTCGGCGGTGCTGGCGTCGATATTGCTGAATGTCGAGCCGGTGACATGGGAGGCCAGATCGCTGTGGCTGGTCTGGATATTCCGGCCCAGCAGCGCAGACGCGATCGAGATGCCGACCGATGCACCGACGCTGCGGAAAAGGTTGAGCAGGCTCGCGCCATCGGTGCGCATGCTCGCTGGCAGGGATGCGAAGGCCAGCGTGTTCAGCGGAATGAAGACCAGTCCCATCCCTAGCCCCTGAACCAGGCCACTGATGGCAAAGGGCCGCCAGTCCATATCCATCGACCACTGGCTCATCTGCCACATCGAATAGGCTGCGATGCAAAAACCCGTGCCGACCAATATCCGGGCATCGACCTTGCCGACCAGCCGGCCAGCCACCGCCATGCTGAGCAGGATGCCGACGCCGCGCGGTGCAAGCAGAAGGCCGGTATCGATTACCGGATAGCCGTAGAGATGTTGCATCATCGGCGGCAACAGGGCCATGTTCGCGAACATCACAACACCGATGACAATCATGAAGAAGAGGCTGGTCGCAAAACTCCGGTTGGTCAGCATCTGTCTCGCGAATAACGCGTTTCTCGCGCTCGCCATCTGCACGGCGAAGACCCAGAAGGCGGCGATCGCAATCCCTGTTTCAATCCGTATTTCCCAGCTGTCAAACCAGTCCAGCTGGGCGCCGCGATCGAGCATCAGCTGCAGGCTGCCGAGCCCCACGGCCAGCGCCCAGAAGCCGAGATGATCAAATTTTCGCCGGAATATCGGCTTGTGCGGCAGCAGCGCCCACAGTGCCGATATGGTCACGATACCGATCGGGACATTGACGTAGAAGCACCAACGCCAGCTGTAATTTTCGGTCAGCCAGCCGCCGATGATTGGCCCCATGATCGGCCCGACCATGATCCCCATGCCCCAGATCGCCATTGCCCTGGCGTGTCGCTCGGGCGGGTTGATATCGAGCATCACGGTCTGCGCCAGCGGCGCGATAAATGCGCCGCTAATCCCTTGCAGAACTCGAAAAGCGACCATTTCTTCAAGATTGGTCGCCAGCCCGCAAAGCATTGATGCCAGAACAAACCCGCTGACCGAAATCAGGAAAAGCTGTCGTCCGCCGATCCGGTCTGCCAGCCAGCCGGTAATTGGCATCGCGATCGCAGAAGCGATAATATAGCTGGTCAGGACCCAGGTCACCGTGTCGAGCGAAGCGCCGAGACTGGTCTGCATATGGGGCAGCGCGACATTGGCGATCGTCGAGTCGAGAATCTGGATCACCGATGCGCCCATGACAGCGACGGTCAACAACCCGCGACGCAATGGCGTCATATCGGTCTGCGGCGTGGCTCCTGCGACGGCTGCAGCGGTTGCCATCTACTGGTCCCTGGAACGAATATCTACGGTCACTTCGGAAGAAAGACCGGCGATCAGCGGGCGAGGGGATTTGTCGTCGATCGCAATCCGCACCGGCACCCGCTGCGTTACCTTGACCCAGTTGCCGGTCGCATTCTGCGCCGGCAACACCGAAAATTCGCTGCCGGTCCCGGCACCGATGCTCTGGACATGGCCCTTCAGCCTGATATCCGGGTAGGCATCAAAAGTCAGTTCGGCGGGCTGTCCAATTTTCATGTTTGCCAGATCGGTTTCCTTGAAATTGGCTTCCACCCAGGTTTTTTCATCAGCGACAATCGTCAGGGCAGGGAGGCCGCTGACCATCATCTGTCCAACCTGCAGGCGTTCGGCCTGAGCTACCCGCCCCGACGTCGGCGCGCGGACGGTGGTGCGGGAGAGGTTCAATTGGGCCTGTTCGCGCTGCACTTTGGCGGCGGCGATGGCCGGGTTTTCGCCCGGCATCGACCGGGCATTGGCGGCTAGGCTTTTCGCTTCGGCTGAGTCGGCCTGGGCCTGACGCAGCCGCTCCCGTGCCTGCTCAACCGCATGCTGCGCCGCTTCAAAATCCGCCTTTGTTGTGAAACCTCGCTGCATCAGGGCGCGTTGCCGTTCGTACGTCGCCTGGGCGAAGGCAATATCCTCGCGAGCGGCCGCGATATCAACGCCGCTTCCCGCTGCCGTGGTGCGCAGCGCTTCTACCTGCACTTCTGCGGCGGCAATTGCCGCATTGGCCTGGGCCAGAGAGATTTTGAACGGCTCTGGATCGATCCGGAAAAGTATGTCGCCCTTCTTGACGATGTCATCGCTGCCGACATTCGCCTCTATGATCCGCCCGCCGACTTCGGCCGAAACCGAAACACGGTCCTGTTGCACATAGGCATTGTCGGTGGACACGCTCCGCCCGCTGGTCAGCCATATATATCCGCCGCCCGCGATCAGGGCCAGCGGCACAATCGCCATGACCAGCCAGCGCAGCCAGCGGCGCCGGGGCTCGTCTTTGGCGGCATTATCGGAACCGGGGATGACTTGCTCCTCTTCGGTCAGCGTGTCGGACATATCATATTGTTCGGGCGTATCTTTTGATTTGAGCATGGCGTCAGGCTGCCTGTTCCGGTTGTTTTGCATCGCACGCCTTGCGTGACAGGTTTTGCCGCATCCGCTCGACAAGATCTGCCAGCTTCTCGCGCTCTTCCTTGGTCAGCCCCTCCTGGGCGGCTTCGGTAAGCGTCGCGGAAGCAGCCCGCAGTTCGTCGATCAGGGGCAGCGATTTATCTTCGAGATAGAGGCGCCAGGCCCGGCGATCATCCGGGTCCCGGCGGCGGCTGAGCATCCCGGCATCGGCGAGGCGGTCGATCATCCGCGACAGGGTTATCGGTTCGACCTCGAGGAATTCCGCCAGTTTGACCTGGTTCGATCCCTCGTTGCGCGCCAGATAGGCGAGCAGCCGCCATTGCAGGGCGGTAACGCCGCTGTGCCGCATGCGCTCGTTCAGTTCTCTGCGGAACAACCGCGCGGTGTCGTGTATCAAAAATCCGATAGCTTCGCTCATAAGTGGATATATAATAGCAATGCTTACTAATCGCAACACTCTGTGCTTGCGAAGATTGCAATCACGGTTACGATAAGCGGATGACATTACAAGCAGACGTCTACTGGTCCTTCCGCTCGCCTTACAGCTATCTTGCAACGCGGCGTTATGTCGACCTGACAGAGAAATATGCCCTGAAAATCAACCAGCGTTTCGTTTATCCGCTGGCAATCCGGGAGCCGGATTTCTTTGAGAAAAATCATCCCAACTGGCTCGGCTATACGTTTCGCGACATGTTCCGCGTGGCGCAATATATGGGTATTCCCATGGCCCCGCCCAATCCCGATCCGATCGTACAGGATATCGCGACCCGCGAGATCGCCAAGGACCAGCCCTATATTTTCGAACTGACGCGGATGGGGCAGGCGGCCTCGCGGCGCGGCAAGGGGCTGGAATTTGCCAATGAAGTGTCACAGATGATCTGGGGCGGTACCGCTGGCTGGAACGAAGACGATCATCTGGAAAAGGCGAGCGCTCGCGCCGGACTCGATTTTGCCGAACTGAAGGCAGAAGCGAAGGCCGAACCGGACGAACTGGATGCCGAGATCGCCGACAATCAAGCCGCACTCGAAGCTGCCGGCCACTGGGGCGTGCCAACTCTGGTCTTCGAAGGCGAGCCATTTTTTGGACAGGACCGGATCGACCTCGCGGTCTGGCGGATGAAACAGAAAGGACTTGCCGAGCGATGACCGAGAATCTGACTGGTGGCTGCGTATGTGGCGCGGTCCGCTATACGTTGAAGCCGGGTCTGCGGATGAAGCCTTATGCTTGCCATTGCACCGATTGTCAGAAACGGACCGGCAGCGCCTTCAGTTTTCATATGGCGGTGATGGAGAATGATTGCGAACTGAGCGGAGAAGTAGACGAGGGACATGTCACCCAGCCGAGCGGTGCAAACAGCACCATCGTCGGCTGCGCCCGCTGCAAGGCTCGGATATATGCAAGAAATGACATGCGTCCCGGCATTGTCAGCCTGCGGGCAGGAACGCTGGACAACAGCAAGGATATGAACCCGCAGGCGCATTTCTGGGTTTCCAGCAAGCAGTCCTGGATTGTTATTCCCGACGATGTGCCCCAGCTGGAGACGCAGCCCGACACGCCCGAAGGCTGGGTCAAAATATTGGCCCACGATTCATGACAATCGCAGGCGGATGCCAGTGCGGCGCCGTGCGGTACAGGTTTCAAGGCCCAATAGCTCCCGCCTATGCGTGCCATTGCGGCGAATGCAAAAAGCAGAGCGCCAGCGCCTTTTCGATGGCGGTGCCAATGCGATATTCGCAGCTGACCGTGCAGGGGGACGCCGCGTCCTTCGAGACTGTGGCCCATAGCGGCAAGGCAAAGCATAATTATTTTTGCGGCCAATGCGGCACAAGACTCTGGCACTCGCCAACCAATACCCCGGACGCCATTGCCCTGAAAGTGGGAACGCTGGACAATCCCTCCGGTATCGCGCCCTCGGGGCATTTGTGGGTGTCGAAAAAACAGCCCGGATTTCAACTGGACCCGGCCAGCGAACAGCATCAAACTCAACCCGACGATCTCGTTCGCTGGCGCGCCGATCTCGTCAGAATGGCATGATGGCAACTGCTTTGCCCTTTCCCGCACGCGATCAAAAGGTTAGGCTTGTCACCGCCAATTTTCATACAAATACAATCAGATGAGATTCAATTGATGACCCCAAACAACTGGAATTTTTCTTCCTTCGACGGAATAAAGCTCAAAATTCACGAAATGGGCGAAGCGCAAGAAGGAAATCGCACGGTCATCCTGCTCCACGGACTGTTTTCCAACGCCGAGACCAACTGGATCAAATTCGGTCACGCACAGGCGCTGGTCGATGCCGGTTTCCGGGTGATCATGCCCGACCTGCGCGCCCATGGCGAAAGCGATTCACCGCATGATGCCGCTGCCTATCCCGAAGATGTGCTGGTGAAGGATATCCGGGCGCTAATAACGCATCTCGGCCTCTCGGACTTTGATCTGGGCGGCTTTTCTCTCGGCGCCCGCACAACCGCCAAATTGCTGGCGACCGGCACGCGGCCCCGCAAGGCAATCCTGGCGGGCATGGGCCTGCAGGGCCTGTCCGGCTGGGCTGGCAGGAGGGATTTCTTTTATCAGGCGATTGATAGCAGAGACAGCGCCAAACGCGGCGATCCGCACTGGCTGGCGATTCAGTTTATGAAAAGCCAGAAAATCGATCCGGAAGCGGCACGCCTATTGCTGGGGACCTTTTCCGATATGGACCCGGCAGAGGCTGCGGGTATAGAAACCGAAACATTGGTCCTGTGCGGTAGCGAAGATGACGACAACGGCGATCCGGAAGAGCTCGCTGCGATTTTGCTCAACGGCCACCATGTCACCATTCCCGGAACACACATGAGCAGCGTGACCAAGCCAGAACTTGGCCAGGAGATGGTGCGCTTTCTGGACCAATAGGAGGGGTTATGTCGGGGCTCTATAATTGGCGGAATTTCTGGATATTCTGGGGCGGCGGGCTGGCCCTGTTTACCTATCTGATCCTTTCCGGTGGCGCGCTGGAAACGGCCGTTGCCCCCAATGGCATCCTCGATCATCAAAGCTCCGCAACCGCCGCGCGGGTCAACTCGATTCAGCAAAGCTGGGCCGAGGCCGGCGTCCTTGATCTCGCGCGCGGAGCCATGATCCTCGACCTTGTGTTCATCACCCTTTACATGTCCGGCGGTATTATCGGCGGGCGGCTGATCTGGCAGTGGGCCCGGTCTCCGGCCCTGAAGAAGATCGGCCTGCTGACCGTGCTTGCCTATTTCCTCTTCGGCCTGACCGACTATGTCGAAACCATCTGCCAGCTCGTTCAGCTCGTCAATGCGCAAGGCAGCGACTGGCTCGCCGGAACCGCGGCGATCGCTCGACCGCTCAAGATCATCGCCTGGATCATCGGCACGGTCGCAATGATCGTCGCGCTGGTCTGGCGATGGCGCGAAACACGCACTTGACCGGCACGCGATAAAGTTTCAATTCTAACCAAAATTACAAGCATGAGGATGAAATTATGAGAACCGCCGCTTCGATTGTCGCAATCGCAACCATGGCCCTGGCCACGCCTGCTCTGGCCAAACATCATGAAAAAGACGACATGACAGAAACAGCAGCGCCTACGGCTGCTGATGCCAGGAAATTTGTCGAGGAAACCGAGCAGGAATTATATGATTACTCGGTTGATGCGGCGCGCATATATTGGGTGAATTCCACCTATATCACCGATGATACGGATGCTCTCGCGGCAAAGGCCGGGGCTGAAGGCACAACCATGTCGGTGCAGGCCGCGATCGAGGCTGCCAAGTTCAACGATGTCGCCGGTCTCGATCCGGTGACGCGCCGAAAATTGGACAAATTGCGCGGCGGAATCGTCCTCCCTGCGCCAACCACAGAAGGCGCTGCGACCGAATTGAACGAGATTGCGACCAAGCTCAATTCTGCCTATGGCAAGGGCAAAGGCACGCTGAACGGAAAGGAAATAAACGGTTCCGACATCGAAGCCGCGATGGGCACCAACCGCAATCCTGAAGATCTCTCCGAAATGTGGGAAAGCTGGCACACCAATGTCGGCGCGCCGATGAAGGATGACTATGCCCGTATGGTCGAGATCGCCAATGAAGGCGCCCGCGAACTCGGCTTTGCCGATGTCGGTGCGATGTGGCGCTCCGGCTATGACATGCCGGCAGATGACTTTGCCAAACTGACCGACAAGCTGTGGGCCCAGGTCAAGCCGCTCTATGACCAGCTGCACTGCTACACCCGCGACAAGCTCAACGAGAAATATGGCGACGCCGTACAGCCCGAAACCGGCCCGATCCGCGCCGATCTGCTCGGCAATATGTGGGCGCAGGAATGGGGCAATATCTACGATATCGTCGCACCGGCAGGGGCCGGCGACATCGGGTATGACACGACCGAATTGCTCAAGGCAAAAGACTATGATGCGATCAAAATGGTCAAGACGGGCGAGGGCTTTTTCTCCTCGCTCGGCTTTGAACCGCTGCCCGACACGTTCTGGAAACGCTCCCTGTTCACCAAGCCGGCAGATCGCGAAGTGGTCTGCCACGCCAGCGCATGGGACATCGACAACAAGGACGACATCCGGATCAAGATGTGCATCAAGGTGAATGGCGACGATTTTACCACCATCCACCACGAACTGGGCCACAACTATTATCAGCGCGCCTATAACGGCCTGACCTATCTGCAGCTGGATGGTGCCAATGACGGCTTCCACGAGGCCATCGGCGACGCGGTGGCGCTGTCGATCACCCCGGAATATTTGGTCCAGATCGGCCTGCTCGACCCTGCCAAGGTCCCAAGCGCAGACAAGGATATCGGGCTGCTGCTCCGGCAGGCAATGGACAAGGTCGCGTTCCTGCCCTTCGGTCTGCTGGTCGACAAATGGCGCTGGGGTGTGTTCAGCGGCGATATCCAGCCAGCCGATTACACCACCGCCTGGCACGATTTGAAGCTGGAATATCAGGGTATCACCCCGCCGGTGGACCGGCCCGACGACGCCTTTGATCCCGGCGCGAAATATCACATCCCGGGCAACACGCCGTACTCGCGCTATTTCCTCGCCCGCATCCTGCAGTTCCAGTTCTACAAGGCCGCCTGCGATGCCGCCGGTTGGAAGGGACCGCTGCACCGGTGCTCCTTTTACGGCAACAAGCAAGTGGGTGCCAAGCTGAACGCAATGCTGGAAATGGGCGCATCCAAGCCATGGCCCGATGCTCTCGAAGCGTTCACCGGCAGCCGCGAAATGGACGGATCAGCGATGATCAGCTATTTCGCGCCGCTGATGGACTGGCTGAAGGAAGAGAACAAGGGCAAGTCCTGTGGCTGGTAGGCAATAAAAAACCGGCGGGAGCCTGAGCCCCCGCCGGTTTTTCGATTTGCTGAATGCAGTTTAAAGCTGGTCGAGCATATATTCCGCTGCGCTGACCTTGAAATCACCCGGTGCTTCGACGTTCAGCTCTTCGACGACACCGTCATTGACGATCATCGAGAAACGCTGGCCGCGCTTGCCGAGGCCAAAGCCGGAGCCATCCATGGTGAGTCCGACGGCTTCGGCGAAATCGCCATTACCGTCAGCCAGCATGGTCACGTCTTCCGATCCTGCGGCATCATTCCATGCGCCCATTACGAACGCGTCGTTGACGGCGGTGCAGGCAATCTCGTCGACGCCTTTCGCTTTCAGCTCAGATGCTTTTTCGACATAGCCGGGAAGATGCTTCGCCGAGCAGGTTGGCGTAAACGCACCAGGAACGGAGAATAGTGCCACTTTCTTGCCAGCGAAATATTCGCTTGAGCTGATCTGCTGCGGGCCGTCTGCGGTTGCCTTGACCAATTTCACGTCGGGGACTTTGTCGCCTTTGTTAATCATATTCTGCTCCTGATTTTTGATTGGGCTGAGAACGCTTGCCTCTGAAGCAGATAGTGGTGATCCGCGGATGAAATTGCAAGCGGACAAGGCGGTCAAACCACGGAGCTTAGTAATTTTGCCATGGGCAGCCGATCATTGCCTCGCTATGCTGCGTTCAATGGATGACACTATCTTCTTCTCCGGACAATTCCTGCTTGCGACGCCCGGCATGGCCGATCCGCGCTTTGCCAGATCTGTGGTGGCGATCTGTTCCCATGATGAAAATGGCGCGCTGGGGATCAATATTGGCGAAACTGTGGAGGGGATCAGCTTTCACGATATTCTCAAGCAGTTCGATATCGACACGGCAGACGCCCCGGACCGCGATGTGTTTCTCGGCGGTCCGATGGAAACGCAGCGCGGGTTCATTCTGCACAGCCTTGATATCAACATGCTCGACACGCTTCAGGTCGGCGATGCCTGGGGACTGAGCAGCTCGGTCGATATGCTCAACGCCATCGCCAAGGGCCGTGGGCCGGAAAAATGGACGATTGCGCTTGGTTATGCCGGATGGGGAGAGGGGCAGCTTGAAAGCGAATTGACCCAGAATGGCTGGACGATCGCCAAAGGGTCGCCCGACTGGCTGTACGAGACGGGCTCCGGCGATAAATGGATGATGGCCTGGGAAGCGTTGGGCATCGACCCAACCAAGCTTTCCAGTGGATTTGGCAGCGCTTGACCCTTTGAATCTTACGGCCTTCATCGCTGCAGACTCACAAAATTTCAAATATAAAGACATCTTTATATTTGCTTCTGAAGCGACGACCGTCTATTAATAAAGAATGTTGCCGCACCGTATCACCTGTGCGGCATTTCGTTTTCCAAGGAGATAAGACGTGGCAACCGCAGCGGATACCGCAACCCAAGACTATGTTATCAAGGATATTTCCCTCGCCGATTTCGGCCGGAGAGAGATTGAAATAGCCGAAACCGAAATGCCGGGCCTGATGGCTCTGCGTGAAGAATTCGGCAAGGAAAAGCCTTTGAAAGGCGCGCGGATCACTGGCTCGCTGCACATGACGATCCAGACCGCCGTGTTGATCGAAACTCTGCTTGAACTGGGCGCTGACGTCCGCTGGGCTTCCTGCAATATTTTCTCCACCCAGGATCATGCCGCAGCCGCTATCGCAGCCGGCGGCACTCCGGTCTTCGCCATCAAGGGCGAAACTCTCGAAGAATATTGGGCTTATGTTGAGCGCATTTTCGACTGGGGCACGGACGAAACCTGCAACCTGATCCTCGACGATGGCGGCGACGCCACCATGTTCGCTCTTTGGGGTGCACGTGTCGAAGCCGGTGAAGAATTGTTCAAGCCGGAAAACGAAGAAGAAGAAGTTTTCGTCGCGACCCTGACCCGCTTTCTGGCAGAACGCCCTGGCTATCTGACCCGGACCGTGGAAGCCATAAAGGGTGTTTCGGAAGAAACCACCACCGGTGTTCACCGTCTCTATGAGCTGGCGAAAATCGGCAAGCTGCCTTTCCCGGCGATCAACGTCAACGACAGCGTGACCAAGTCGAAGTTCGACAATCTCTACGGCTGCAAAGAGTCGTTGGTCGACGCGATCCGTCGCGCAACCGACGTCATGCTCGCTGGTAAAGTTGCTGTTGTCGCCGGTTTCGGTGATGTCGGCAAGGGCTCGGCCCAGTCGCTCCGCAACGGCGGCGCGCGCGTGCTGGTCACCGAAATCGATCCGATCTGCGCATTGCAGGCGGCGATGGAAGGCTTTGAAGTCGTGACTATGGATGAAGGCACCAAGCGCGGCGACATTTTCGTCACCACGACCGGCAACAAGGATGTGATCACCGTCGATCACATGCGCGCCATGAAGGACCGTGCGATCGTCTGCAACATCGGCCACTTTGACAGCGAGATTCAGATCGGCGCTCTCAAGAATATGAAATGGACCGAAATCAAGCCGCAAGTCGACGAAGTCGAATTTGCGGATGGCAAGAAGCTGATCGTTCTGGCGCAGGGCCGTCTGGTCAATCTTGGCTGTGCAACGGGTCACCCCAGCTTCGTGATGTCGGCAAGCTTCACCAACCAGGTGCTGGCACAGATCGAATTGTGGCTCCGTCCCGAGCAATATGAAAATGATGTCTATGTTCTGCCGAAGCATCTCGACGAGAAAGTTGCCGAACTGCATCTGGCGAAGCTTGGCGTAAAGCTGGACAAGCTGACCAAGGAACAGGCCGACTATATTGGCGTTCCGACCGAAGGCCCGTTCAAACCGGATCATTATCGCTACTAGGCGATAATGCCTCCCAACGTAAAAAGCCGGGCCCTGCATGTCGCAAGGCCCGGCTTTTTCATTTCTGCAGTATCGCGATCAGCGCGCGGTGAACTGCGTTTTTCTTTTATCGGGGTGACCGGGAAACCTGGGCCATTGATTTTGCGACAGCGTCCGCGCGCTGACCGACGGAATGCCTGCCTGTTTTTCGTACATCCAGTAGTTGCGCAATATGATCGAGACATAACCGCGGGTCTCGACATAAGGGATGCTCTCCATGAACAGCAGCGGATCGTCATTATCCTTTATTTCGCTGTTCCAGCGCTGCACGGAACCGGGGCCTGCATTATAGGCTGCGGCGATTTTGGGCAGCTTGCCTTCGGTAATCGAAGACTTGCCAAGATATTCGAGATAGGACTGGCCATATTCGAGATTGGTCGAAGGCCGGTACAGGTCTGCCTCGTTGAAATTCCTGCCATTGGCACGCGCGATGTCACCGGCCGTGCCGGGACGCACCTGCATCAGTCCGATCGCATTGGCGGGGCTTACGACCTCGCTGCGAAAGGCCGATTCCTGCAGCGTATGGGCATAGATCAAGGCAGGATCGACACGCCACCCGCCATCGGGCTGCCATTTTGGCGCAGGAAAACCGGCGAGCGCATCCGGCCTCATGCCGCGCGGCGCATTATGAGCGAGCCATAGCTGGGTGCGCGGCAGATTCAGTTCGCGCGCCAATTTGATCAGGGCAGGGTGATCGCTGTCCGGCCCGATTGTCGCCTGATGCCGCAGTGCTTCATCGGCCAGGCGTTCTTCGCCAATCTCTACCAGCGCAATGGCGCCGCGGACATTTTCATGCCGCTCCAGTGCGTGCCAGTCCGATTTTTCGAAGCTATCGTCCGCTTTCGTGGTAGCGGGCGTCATGCCCAATGTCTGCGCGGCGAGCATGCCGTAAAAGCTGTCGTCATAGCGCGCCGCAGCCTGCAATTTGCCTTGAACCTTTGTTGGCTGGCCGCAGCGTAAATCTGCGCGCGCGCTCCAGTAAAGGCCGGCCGCTTTCAGATCGACATTGGCCGCCGACCGTCCCACTCTCTCGAACGCGCTACCGGCGGATTGGCAGTCATTCAAACGCCAAGCGGCCAGGCCAGCCACCCAGTCGGCATGCCCAACCCATTCGCCGGCGCCATTTTGCGCTCGTCGGGCGAGACGCAAGGCCGAGGCATCATCATTTTCAATATAATAGGACCAGGCGATCCGCTGTTCCAGTTCCGTCCGACCTTCCGCCGACATCTCCATTGCATTTATATTGAGCAGTTCTTCTGCACCCTGTGGATTGTCGGTCTTGATAAACTCGATGATCTGGCCACGAACGCCGTTGGCCGCACGGTCGGAGTCCACATCCTTTGGTTTTGAACGGATCGGTGAACCGGGTACCCAGGACAAGTTTCTGCGCTGAGGCAGGTCCGGCAATAATTGTGCGCCGCGTTTCTGGGCTAATCGGCCGAGCTGGGCGGCTTGCGGAATCTGCGGTGCCTCGTTCACCAGCACCAACAACGGCCCAAGTTCCGCCCGCGGGCTATTGGCTGCCAGAAAAAATTCTGCCTTTGCGATAGATTTCAGAGGGCCATCCGGAGCTGTGTCGATGAGATTCTTTGCCGTGTCCCACTGGTTCGAACTCATTGCCGAAAACAGCGCCCGATAATGGTCCGATTGGCTCTGCTTCAGTTGCGATGGGACATATTTGGCGATCGATGCGCTGTTATAGAGTACCGCTCCGTCATCGGCCATAGCAGGGGTTGCGATCAATGTGATAAGGGAGGCGGTCAGGGCAAGTTTCAGTTTCACGGGGCAGAAATCCTTGTCAGCATTTGCAAATCCTTCCACGCTTCGGCTTTGAACAATGGCCGCTCGATCAGGATCCGCGGATGAAAAGTTACGATCGCCTCCGTTTGTGATGATTCATGGTTAATAAATTGCTTATTTTTACGCGCCGTCAGCATATCTTCACCAAATATGATTTTTGCGGCCAGGTCGCCGAAGCAGATAACGCGTTTGGGACGGACCAGACCAATGTGATGAAGCATACGCTCTTTGAAGGCGGACCAGTGTTGTTCGTCAATCCTGCCGTCGATCGATGCGGCAGCGGCGATGGTCGTAATATAGGAATGACCCGAATCGCAGCCAATCGCCGCTAACATCTTCTCGAGCAATTTCCGATTGTCCGGATTGAAAAGGTGGACGTTGCCATTCCGGTCTTTTTCCGGAAGACCGGAAATAATCATGATTTCCGGCTCGAGAACACCCTCAGGCGCCACACGGCTCTTTGACCATCCCGCTTCTATCAGATCCTTGGCGTTGGCCAGCCAGGCAATAAAGTCCTCATAAACGGCAGGAGGAGGGCTGTGCACAGGCACCGTTTTGGTCTCTTCTGACCGGCGTTCCGTAACGGCGACGGGAGGTGCGGCAACCGGTGTGGCAATCTCTGGCTCGGGCCGCAGCAATGCTGTCGGCTGGTCGCTATAATCCAGATTAACCCCGGCCAACGCCCACCAGTGCTGGAGGCTGCTGATCATCGCTTCTGAGGGTGGATTAGCCGTTGGTGGGGAGATTAAATTCATTTATACATAGAGTCATGAGTTGACGAATAGGTCAATTGGCGGGAAAGCAGGTTTCTGCCCAGCGGGTTGCGGTTTGCGACAGACCGAATTTACAACGGAATAAAAGCAAGAATTGTAGGAAAATCGAGATGAGTGAACGAGAGTCAATGCCTTATGATCTGGTGATAGTCGGGGGTGGTCCCGCCGGTCTCAGTGCAGCCATAAAGTTCAAGCAATTGGCAGATGCAGTAGGCAAGGATCTCTCGGTCTGTATCTTGGAAAAAGGCTCTGAAATCGGTGCGCACATTCTGTCCGGCGCAGTCATCGATCCCAAGGGGCTCGACGAGCTTTTCCCCGATTGGCGTGACGAGGACTGTCCTCTGGCGAAAACACCGGTGACTGAAAACCATCACTGGATTCTGACCAAGAAGAAGAAATTCTCGCTCCCCCATCTGATGACGCCTTCCTTCATGCATAACAAGGGCACCTACACTGGTTCGCTTGGCAATCTGTGCCGCTGGCTGGCCGAGCGCGCGGAGAATATGGGGATAGAAATATTCCCCGGATTTGCTGCAGCGGAAATATTGTACAATGAGGACGGATCGGTGAAGGGCGTCGCGACCGGTGACATGGGCGTCGCCCGCGACGGCAGCCACAAACCTGACTATGAGCCCGGCCTCGAATTGCATGCCAAATATACATTCTTCGCCGAAGGCGCCCGCGGGCATCTCACCAAAATACTCAAAAACCAGTTCGCACTCGATGCGGAGAGCCAGCCGCAGATCTATGGTCTCGGTGTGAAAGAGCTGTGGGATATTGACCCTGCCAAGCACAAGCCCGGCCGTGTCATCCACTCGCAGGGCTGGCCGCTGAGCGAAGGCGCGAACGGTGGTGGTTTCATCTACCATCAGGCCGACAATCAGGTCGCGCTCGGTTTTGTCACCTGGCTAAACTACGAAAATCCCTATCTGTCCCCGTTCGAGGAAATGCAGCGCTGGAAGCTGCATCCCGAAATCCGCAAGATTCTGGAAGGTGGCAAGCGCGTGTCCTATGGCGCGCGCGCGATCAACGACGGTGGGTTTCAGGCTGTTCCGAAACTCTATTTCCCGGGCGGCGCGCTGATCGGCTGTTCCGCCGGTTTCGTCAACGTTCCGCGGATCAAGGGCACGCATACCGCGATGAAGACAGGCATGATGGCGGCGGAGGCCGCGTACGAAGCCATTGTCGCAGATCGCAGCTGTGACGAACTGACCGCCTATGGCACCGCTTATGAAAATAGCTGGGTGCGCGAAGAATTGCGGGTGGTCCGCAATGTCCTGCCATCGGTGGAAAAATATGGCGATTTTCTTGGTACCATCCTGTCCGGCATCAATATGTGGGCCGAGCATCTGAAGATTAAAATGCCGTTCACCATGAAGCTTCACCCCGACTGGTCGCGACTGAAACGGGCCGAACATTGTGTGAAGATCGAATATCCGAAGCCCGACGGAAAATTCACCTTTGATCGGCTGTCGTCGGTGTTCCTGTCGAACACCAATCACGAAGAAGATCAGCCCGTGCATCTGCAACTGAAGGACCCTTCGATTCCGGTAGAGGTCAATCTTCCGGTTTTCGCTGGCCCATCGGCGCGCTACTGTCCGGCGGGTGTCTATGAATTTGTGGAAAACGAGGCAGGCGAGCCAAAATTCCAGATCAACGCACAGAATTGCGTTCACTGCAAAACCTGTGATATCAAGGACCCGGAACAGAATATCAACTGGGTTGTACCGGAAGGTGGCGGAGGTCCAAATTATCCGAATATGTAGTCTTGGCTTAGGTGTGCTGCTGCTGGCTGGTCAGGCCATGTCGCCAGCACTGGCGAACCGTGGCGATCCGGCAGTGGCTCTGAACCGCTATGTGGAGGCCCGACTGGCGGAATCCTCCAACGAATTAAAGACTGCCGCAGCGCTCTACGCAGAGGGTCTGAAGGAACAGCCGGACAATGACCTGCTGGCCGGACGGGCCTATGTGAACGCGGTTGAGGTCGGCGATTTCGATCTGGCACTCAAAGCTGTTCGCACGATGCAATCGCACGGCATGGCCAACCCGGAAATGCCGCTTTTGCTCTATGCCGATGCTTTCGCGCAGCGGGACTGGGCCGGGACCACGCTTGCGATTGCCGAGATCGACGCGCTGAAGAACTTCTCCTTTCTGTCTCCCTTTCTGAAAGCTTGGGAAGAAACCGCCCGAGGCCGGGATTCAACCGCCGCGATCGCACAGGCTCAGGCCAGCAATACGGCAAAATATTATCTGGAAGAGCAGCTGATATTGAACACGCTCGCCAGGGGCCGGGATAAACAGGCGCTTGCCCTGTTGGCCGGGGTTGTCGAACGCGATGAACCACGCATGGCGCCGGTTCGGCTGATGGCCGCGCAGCATTTTCTGGCCGAAAATGACCAGGCAACGGCCAGTGAAATCCTGAAAATGGGTTCCTCCGGTCCGGAGCAGCGGTTGCTCGCCAGCATAGCCGCCGGTCAGACCAAGGACGTCGCCCAAAAAATCACTCCGGCGATCGGCCTCGCGTTTCTTTTTCAGCGACTGTCGAGCGATCTGGCGGTGCAACAGGCTGAGTTTTTGGCTCTGGTTATGGCGCAGTCGGGCAAGCGGGTCGCGGATCAGTCAGACTATAGCCATTTGATTCTGGGCCGAGCCTATGCCGAATCAGAAAGCCTCGAACTGGCAGTGGCGGAATTTGCTGAAATCCCGCCCGCCAGTCCTTATTATCTGGTCGGCATCAGCTCGCGGATAGCCAGTCTCGTTGCCGATGGCGATTTTGATCAGGCTATCGCGGGTCTGGATATCGCAATAGAAAATAATCCGGACGCTCCCGAATTGCATATCCTGAAAGGCCAGTCGCTACAGGCCAAGGGCGACAATGCGGCGGCGGCGGGTTCTTTTCAAACCGCTATCGCGCTCGGCGAGAAGCTTGGCCGTTCGGACGCGCTGATGGCCAATTACTGGCTCGCCCTGGGCGGTGTTCAGGAGCAGGCCGGGATGTGGCCGGAAGGTTTGCAGTCCTTGCAAAAGGCCAATGAACTGCTGCCCAACTCGCCCTCGATTCTGAATTATCTGGGTTATTCGCAGCTTGAACGGCGTGAGAACCAGGAGGCCGCGGTCGCTGCGATCAAGCAGGCGCATGATTTGCGCTCGTCATCGCCTGCAATTACCGATTCTCTTGGCTGGGCCTATTTCATCATCGGTGACCATGATCAGGCCGTCACCTATCTGGAAAGCGCGCGCGAAGGCCAGCCGGAGGACCCGACGATCAACGAGCATCTCGGCGATGCCTATTGGACCGTCGGTCGTCGTTACGAAGCGCGATACGCCTGGAGATCGGCAAAATTATTCGCCGAGGGCGAGGATATGCAGCGTCTCGCCAGCAAGATTGACCTGGGTCTCCGGCCCGATCTCGTCTCGCCCTGATGTCAAAATCCGTTTGGGGCGCGACGCACAGTGAAATCGCCTACGCAAAAATCAATCTGGCCCTGCACGTCCGCAAGCGGCTGCCCAACGGCTATCACGAGCTGGAAACGATATTCGCTTTTCTTGATCAGGGCGATGTCCTGTCGGTGCAACCGGCAGACAGCTTGAAACTGACCATCAGCGGACCGTTCGCGGAAGGTTTGAGCGAAACGGACAATCTCGTCTTGCAGGCGGCCAAAATCCTTGTGGGCAACGCCAGTATTACGCGCGGCGCACACCTGCATCTGGACAAGCGGCTTCCCGTTGCGTCTGGCATCGGCGGCGGGTCGGCGGATGCCGCTGCGACATTGCGCCTGCTGAACCGCTTTTGGGAACTGGGTCTTTCTCTTGCCGATCTGGCGGAGCTGGCAAAGCCGCTGGGCGCCGATGTTCCCGCTTGTGTACGCAGCGAAACCAGCAGAGGCAGCGGCATCGGGCAGGACCTTTTGCCGGTGGCTGATGATGATATCCGAGGATGCTCGGCGCTGCTTGTCAATCCGCTGGTTCCGGTTCCGACAGCCGATATATTTGCCGCGTGGGACGGTGTGGACCACGGCCCTCTCGAGGGCGATGGCCTGTCGTCGATGGCGAGGCAGGGAAGAAACGATCTTCAGGAACCGGCGGTTGCTCTGGTGCCGACCCTGACGGATGTGCTGCAAAGCCTGGAAGAACAGCATCCCCTTCTGGCCCGGATGTCAGGATCGGGTGCCACCTGTTTCGCCCTGTTTGCTACGCTCGAAGAGGCGAAAATGGCCGAGCGGCACTGTCTGGATTCAGGGAACGGCCTATGGACGCTGATTGGGAAAATGCGATGACTCAATCTTTCGAAATTTCCGGTGTGCCCTCGGAAGGCGGCGTATTGATTGTCGTCGATCATGCGTCATGCAATGTTCCCGATGATATCGATCTGGCTATTTCGCCGGAATATCGGGACGATCATATCGCCTATGATCCCGGTATCGCGCCCATTGCCAGACGGATGAGCGAAAAGAGCGGATATCTTGCTATTCTTAGCACAGCGTCGCGGCTGATCGTTGATCTCAATCGCTACCCCGATGAAGAGGCGGTGATTGTCGCAAGCAGCGACGGCGTGGAGATACCGGGTAACTATCTGTCCGCTGAGCAGAAACAGGCGAGGCTCGACCGCTTCTATCATCCCTATCATGAGCGGGTCGGACAGCTGATTGCGGACCTAAAGCCCGTTCTGGTGGCTTCGCTGCACAGCTTCTCTCCGACGCTGCGTTCCAACCCCGGTCTCAAAAGGCCCTGGGATATAGGGATCATGTACAATGACCATGATATCGCTCCGCGTCTGGCCCTGCAGTTTCTGGACGAAGAGGGCGGTTTGACCGTTGGCGATCAACAGCCCTATTCGGGCAAGGATCTGAACGCGACAATGAACCGCCAGTGCGAAGCGATCGGTCAGCCTTATTTCGGCGTCGAAGTTAGGCAGGATCTGATCCGCGATGAAACAGGGCAGGCCCGTTTCGCTGATATTTTATTGCGTACTTGCGATAAAATAAGAACGGCCCTTGCGTAACCGCCCGAGTTTTGGAAGGACGCTCCCGAAAACACCATATTGGAAGCCAGAATGACCAACAGATTCGACAAATCCCGCTTGCCCAGCCGCCATGTCAGTGTCGGCCCGGAACGCGCGCCACAGCGCAGCTATTATTATGCAATGGGAATGACCGAAGAAGATATCAACAAGCCTTTCGTCGGCATCGCCTCTGCCGGCAATGACAGCGCACCGTGCAACACCTTGCTCGATGTACAGGCAGATATGGCGCGCGAAGGCGTGATCGAGGCCGGCGGTACGCCGCGCCGGTTCAACACGATCACCGTGACCGACGGCATCGCCATGGGCCACCAGGGCATGAAAGCCTCGCTGGTCTCGCGCGAAGTCATCGCCGACAGCGTCGAACTCAGCGTCCGCGGCCACTGCTATGACGCGGTCATCGGCTATGCGGGCTGCGACAAGAGCCTGCCCGGCATGATGATGGCAATGTTGCGGCTCAATGTGCCCTCGATCTTCGTCTATGGCGGCTCGATCCTGCCCGGCCGCTTCCACGACCAGGACGTGACCGTGGTCGATGTATTCGAAGCGGTGGGCCAGCACAGCGCCGGCAATTGCCCGCTGCAGGAACTGATCGAGCTGGAAAAGGTCGCCTGTCCCGGTCACGGCGCCTGCGGCGGCCAGTTTACCGCCAACACCATGGCCTGCGTCGCCGAGGCCATCGGCCTATCGCTGCCGAACAGCAATATGGCGCCCGCGCCCTATGAAACCCGCGACGATATGGCGCGCGCGGCAGGCCGCCAGATCATGAACCTGATCGAACTCAATCTGCGCCCGCGCGATATCTGCAGCAAGGATGCCTTCATCAACGCTGCGCGCGTCGTGGCTGCCACCGGCGGCTCGACCAACGCTGCGCTGCATCTGCCAGCCATGGCCAATGAGGCGGGAATCGACTTCGACCTGTTCGACGTCGCCGAGATTTTCAAGACCACGCCCTATCTCGCCGATCTGAAGCCGGGCGGCAAATATGTCGCCAAGGACATGCACGCGGCGGGTGGTGTCTATATGCTGATGAAAACGATGATGGAGAACGACCTGATCAAGGGCGACTGCATCACCGTCACCGGCAAGACGCTGGGCGAGAATATCGAGGAAATCACCTGGAACCCCGACCAGAAGGTCATCTATGATGTCCAGCATGCGATCACCAAGACCGGCGGTGTCGTCGGCTTGCGCGGTTCGCTGGCACCGGAAGGTGCGATCGTCAAGGTCGCCGGCATGGCGCGCCTGCAGTTCCGCGGCCCGGCCCAGGTCTTCGAATGCGAGGAAGATGCCTATGCTGCGGTCGAGCAGCGCCAGATCAAGGAAGGCGCAGTGATTGTGATCCGCAACGAAGGGCCGAAGGGCGGTCCCGGCATGCGCGAAATGCTCGCCACGACCGCTGCGCTCTATGGCCAGGGCATGGGCGAGAAGGTCGCCCTGATCACTGACGGTCGCTTCTCCGGCGGCACCCGCGGTTTCTGTATCGGCCATGTCGGTCCCGAAGCCGCTGACGGCGGACCGATCGGGCTGGTCGAGGACGGCGACATGATCAATATCGACGCTGTGGCCGGGGTCATTGATCTGGAAGTCGATGACAACATAATGGAAGAGCGCGGGAAAAAATTTACACGACGCGAAACCGATTATGGTTCAGGGGCTTTATGGCGTTATGCGCAAAATGTCGGACCGGCCTATCAGGGGGCGGTCACTCACCCCGGAGCCAAGGCCGAAAAAAATGTCTATGCGGATATCTAGAGTCGTTGTTTTGACGCTGTTGCTGACGGCCTGTGAGAACCGGCCTGACAATGCTGTGCTCGCGGAAGCGGAACAGCGCGCTGCGGCTGAAGCGGTCGATGACGGCAGGATCGAATGCGCCATCGACGGCGACAGCAACTTCACGCGCGACTGTTACACCGAACGGCTGAGCGGCGAGGGTGGCGTGACAATGATCATTCGCCATCCCGATGGCGGATTTCGCCGTTTCAATATTCTGACCGATGGCCACGGTCTTGAGGCCGCCGATGGCTTTGACAAGGCGTCGGTGTCGATCGTCGAAGATGGCAAGATACTGGTCAGCGTCGGTCCCGACCGCTATCTGCTGCCGGCCCAGATAAAGCCTAACGCAAAGGCAGCGACAGAAAACGGTGCGCCGGAAGATCCGGCACCAGCCGGAAACTAGAGGCAGACGTGCTCAACCACGGCAAAATATTGACCGCCGCTGAAATGCAGTCGGCGGAAGAGGCGGTAATGGACGCCGGGGTTTCGGTCGATGAACTGATGCGCCGGGCGGGGCAGGGCGCGGCTCAGATGATCTGGCGAATCTCCGCCGACATGCCGACCGTGGTGCTTTGCGGCCCCGGCAATAATGGCGGTGACGGCTATGTGATCGCCCAGTGGCTGCTCGAGAAAGGAGTCGATGTCCGCGTCGTCGCGACCGGCGAGCCCAAGACGGAAGCGGCGCAAAAAGCGAAGTCTCAGTGGCGCGGTGACACGCTGCCCTTGGCCGACGCCCAGCCGAAGCCGCAATTTATCGACTGCCTGTTCGGCACCGGGTTGACCCGCGCTGTTGGCGACGACTGGTTTGCCCATTTCGCGCGCCTCTACTCCGGTGCCAGGCGCCGGGTGGCAACCGACCTACCGAGCGGGGTCGAAGCCGATCACGGGGAATTGCTCAACGACATAGGGGCTTTCGATGCCACAATTGCGCTCGGCGCTTTCAAGCCCGCGCATTTTCTCGAACCGGCGCGCTCCAAAATGGGTAATCTCGTCGGTATAGATATCGGCATCACCGCAGACAGCGATCTCAATATTCTGGCAAAGCCTCGTGTCTCCGGACCGGGCGCGCAGGATCATAAATATAGCCGCGGTCTCGTCGCCGTGGTTGCAGGCGCGATGACCGGTGCCGCGAAACTCACCGCAATGGCAGCCCAGAAATCGGGCGCAGGCTATGTCAAGATTTTCGCTGCCCCCGGTTTCGTGACGCCGCATCCCAGTATTGTCGTCGATACGGTCGGCGATAAGAGCGAACTCCGCGAGGCGCTGGAAGACAGTCGCATTTCAGCCTTGGTGATCGGCCCTGGCCTGGGCCGCGATGACGAGGCGCAGGCACTGCTGAAAATTGCGCTTGCCGCGGACCGGCCATTGGTGATCGATGCCGATGCGCTGACCGTTGCGGGGTTGCAGTTCGCCGATCTTGTCAAAGCGCGCTCGGCAGAGACCATTGCAACGCCGCATGCCGGAGAATTTGCCGGCCTGATATCCGGCGACCTGCAGCACAAGATTGAGGATTCTCGCGCATTGGCCAAGCAGGCCGGTTGCACAATTTTGCTGAAAGGCGCCGATACCGTCATAGCAGGTCCTGACGGGTCAGCATCGATCGCGGGTGCATCCTGTCCCTGGCTTTCGACCGCGGGAACGGGGGACGTCCTCGCCGGTATTATCGCAAGTCGCTTGGCAACCGGGATCAGTGGTTATAAGGCAGCGTGCGAGGGCCAATGGCTGCACAGCCGCGCCGGCACGTTGGCCGGCCCTGCATTCACGCCAGAAATGCTGATCGACCAACTGCCCGCCACTTTGCAGGAATGTTTATGACCGCGACTCCCGATCCAGACCTGATCCTGCGCGTTGCCGCAAAGGGTGATGGTGTGACCGCAGACGGTCGCCATGTCGCTTTTTCCGCGCCGCTGGACCGGTTGAATGATGACGGCGGACTGATCAAGGGCCCGCATCACGTCGAGGCGCCTTGCCAGCATTTTCAGTCCTGCGGCGGCTGCAGCCTGCAGCATCTGGATATGGAGAGCTACACACAGTTTCTCACCGACCGGGTGGCTTACGCACTGGAAGGGCAGCGTTTGGCCGCCGAGCAGCTCCACCCACCGCGGATTTCCAGCCCGAGAACCCGGATCCGTGCCAGCTTGCGGGCTGCCAGACTGGGGGACCAGTTCAAGCTCGGCTTCAGCGGCGCAGGCAGTCACCGGATCGTCGATCTGAAACAGTGCGAGATCATGGCGCCCGAACTGTTCCGCCTGCTCGCCCCGTTGCGGGCCTTTCTCAAAAATGTTGCGCGCCGCAAGCACGATATGAACATCGAAATGACGCTGGTCGATCAGGGCGTCGACTTGCTGATCAGCAATTATGAACCCGAGGGACTGGAACAGCGCGAAGCCCTGTCCGATTTCGCAAAGTCCAACGGGCTGGCGCGGCTGTCGGTCGATGGTGGCTATGGTCCGGAAACCCAGTGGGAGCCGGAACCGGTAACCGTCACGCTTGGCGGGACAGCGGTCAACTTCCCCCACAGCAGCTTCCTGCAACCCACTCGCGAGGGCCAGCAGGTTCTGATCGCCGCGATGCGCGAAGTGGTCGGCGACGCGCGCCTTGTCGCGGATCTGTTCGCTGGCCTCGGAACCTTCACACTGGCGCTCGGCGAGGACCAGAAAGTCTATGCCGCGGAAGGCGCGCGCGATGCCATCGGCGCCCTGAAGCTGGCAGCCAACCATAGCACCCGCCAGATTTTCTGCGAACATCGCGACCTGTTCCGCCGCCCGCTCAGCGCCGAAGAGCTCAATCGCTTTAATGCTGTCATTTTGGACCCGCCGCGCGCCGGTGCCCGCGAACAGATCCTGCAGCTGGCGCAATCGGATGTCGCCAAAATCTGTTACATCAGCTGCAATCCCGCCAGCTTCGCCCGCGACGCGAAGCAGCTTTGCGATGCCGGTTACAAGCTCCGTGAGGTCTGGCCCGTCGGCCAGTTTCTGTGGTCAACCCATGTCGAGCTAGTGTCTAGCTTCAGCCGCTGATTAGTGAAACACCGCCAGCGCGGCGTGAATGGTCAGGGCAATGATGCACAGGCTCGAAAGCGCGAACAGTGCAAAGCGGATGATCACCCGGTTGACCGTGACTTGCACCAAACTGTGCAGCACCCGCAGGCCGACGTAAGCCCAGGCGATCGTCAGATTCAGTCCATAATCCTGCCTGGAAAGGATCAAAATCACACAAATTGCGTAAAAAAGCGTCGGTTCTGTCAGCAAATGGTTGTAATTGTGCGCCTTCCACTGGACTACGGGTGGCAGCAGCTCGTCCAGATCGCCACCCTTGCCGCCGACCAGATTGGCGGTATCGATCTTCGCCTTGTTCATCGCCGGAATCCGCGTGACATACATCCACAACCAGATCAGCATAGTCCATAAAATAAGCGCAACCATAGGCTGCAGCATGGCGCTGGTTTCCATCAAAACATCTCCCGTTCATTGATGTGTATTCAGAAAAGCGTGACCCACAAGGCGTTGATCGCCATGATCAGCAAGCAGATGGTGGATGCGATAAACAGCAGAAAGCGGACATTGACGAGATTCACGGTTGCCTGCCAGATGCTGTGGATGATCCGGAGAACCACATAGCCCCAGGCGAGATAGAGGTTCAGCCCGTGCCCCGCTCCGGCCATCGCCAGGATCACCACCGTCGCGTAAAACAGCGTCGGCTGTTCCATCAGATGGGTGTAATTGTGGGATTTCCAGTTGACCTTGTCAGGGATCACCCCTTCCAGATCGCTTCCGCGACCGCCAGGCGACGCCTTGCTAAGGTCCGCTCCGGATTTCGCCATGGCCGGCAATCTTGTCCCCGCCATCCAGAACAGCATGATCAGCGACCAGATGACCAGCACCGCCGCCGGTGCCAAAATCGGAATATCCATCAGCTTCTTCCCCCAAAATCTTGTGGGAAACTGCGTCAGTTGAATCCGATTGTCAATTGCAACCTAGTTTGGGCCTCAAACGCGCGGAAAAGAAACCACATTGTCGCGATCGGACCGGTCAAGATTGTCGCCGACATAGAGGCTCGCCATTGGTTCATCGGCGACGTCATATTCTTCGCTATTGCCATAGCCGTTGAATTTCGTCCGCATCGCCGAACCATAAGCGCCGACCATGCCGATTTCGATATAATCACCCGCCTTGATGCTGTCTGGCAAGTTGAAGGGACCCGCCATGAAATCCATGTCGTCACAGGTAGGGCCGTAGAAGCTGAATCCGGTTATCGTTGCATCTCCGCTCTCTGCTCCAACCTGTCGAACAGGGAAGCGCCATCCGATATGGGCGGCATCGAACAAAGTGCCATAGGCACCATCGTTAATATAGAGTTCGGTGCCGCGCCGGCGTTCAACCTTGACCACCAGCGAGCTATATTCTGCGGACAATGCGCGGCCTGGCTCGCACCACAGTTCGGCGGAATAGCTGATAGGCAGATCCTCGAACGTACGGTCGATGGCGGTGAAATAATGGTTCAGCGAAACCGGCTCGAGGTCCGGATAGATGGACGGAAATCCGCCGCCAACATTGACGATGTCGACAGTGACCGACGCACCGACGATTGCGGCACGCACGCGTTCCAGCGCATGGACATAGGCCAGCGGTGTCATCGCCTGGCTGCCGACATGGAAACAGATGCCCAGGCTGTCCGCTGTCTGCCGCGCACGCTGCAGCAATTCTGCCGATTCATCGACTTCAATGCCGAATTTCGCCGCCAGGCTGATTTCCGCAAATTCCGAGGCAACCCGTAAGCGGACACACAGCGTCAGGTCGTCGGCGCCATCGGTGCCCAGTTCGATCTTTTCGAGTTCCTCGAGGCTGTCGAGCGAGAAAATCCGTACGCCATGCTGATGATAGGCTTCGCGGATCGAAGACAATTGCTTGACCGGGTTCATATAGCACAGAGTCGCATCCGGCAGCGCCGCGCGCGCCAGGCGCACTTCGTCGATTGAAGCCACGTCGAAATTGGTAATGCCTTCTTCCCACAGCAATTGCAGCAGGGCAGGAGTCGGATTGGCTTTCACCGCATAGAGCGACTTGCCGGGAAACTGATCGACAAAATAACGCGCCGCGCGACGCGCTGCGTGTGGCCGGTTCAGCAAAACTGGAATGTCTGGGCTTAGAGCCTTCGTCAGCTCCTCAGCATCAAGATAATGGTGCAACTCAAGGGACCCCCTTATAGGCTAAGATCGATTGAGCTGCCTTGCGGATTCGCAAGCGGCCATGGGGCAGCAAGGCGCGGCTATATGGCCACTTGATTGCTCTGTAAAGACCGAAGTCCTTACACAGCCTGAACAATAATGTTTTTTTAGCTGAGTCGATCTCTGAACTCCTTCCAGTCGAATCTCTTGACGCATTGCAGGACGTCGCTTTCGCTGTTCCACAGCCAGATGGAGGGTAGCGGCACGCCATTGAACGTGTTGGTCTTTACCATCGAATAGTGCGCCTGGTCCAGGAAAGCGAACCGTTGCCCGATATGAGGCGCTTCGGGCAGCCGATAGTCGCCGATGATGTCGCCGGCGAGGCAACTCGGTCCACCCAGCCGGATCGCAGGCCCCTCTGCGCGTTCGTTCAGCATGGCCGGGCGATAGGGCGCTTCGATCACATCGGGCATATGGCAGGTCGCCGAAATATCGGTGATCCCGACCGGCATGCCATTGTCGAACACATCCAGAATCTCGCCAACCAGGATGCCTGCATCCAGCGCCACCGCTTCACCGGGCTCCAGATAGATTTCACAACCGCTTCTGGCTTTCAGGTCCTTTAGAAACGCAACCAGCGCGTCGCGATCATAATCATCGCGCGTGATATGATGACCGCCGCCGAGATTGATCCATTTCAGCGTGCCGAATTGCGGCGCGATGAACGACTCGACCTGCTCCCATGTCTGCTCGAGCGCATCAAAGCCCTGTTCGCACAGATTGTGGAAATGGATCCCGGAAAGATGGGCAAAATGTTCCGGCCGCAACTGGCTGATCGGAAAGCCCAGACGGCTGTGCGGCTGGCTCGGATCATATTTTTCCGTCTCGCCGAGCGCGATCTGGGGGTTTATTCTTAAACCAATTTCAGAACTATCGAGCGCAATATCTTGATTGGATTCATCTTTCCAGCGTTCGATCTGCTGCGGATTGTTGAAGGTTATATGCTCCGATATCCGCGTCAGCTCGGCCAAGTCTTCGGCTTTATAGGCAGGAGAATAGGTGCTGATCGGCCCGCGAAAATGCTCTTTGGCAAGCCGCGCCTCCCACAGGCCCGAAGCGCAATAGCCATCCAGATATTCATCGATCAACGGCGCCAGCGACCACATCGAAAAAGCCTTCAGCGCCAGCAGCACCGGTGCCCCCGACCGTGCCCTGATATCGGCCAGAATCTCTAGATTCCGGCGCACCGCAACCTCGTCCACAACAAAAGCAGGCGAGGGCACCCGCCCCAGATCAAAATGCGCAAAAGCGCCGGGATCGCCTGCCTTGGTCTCCATGGTCAAAACGCCAAAGGTGCTTCCAATTCTTCCACGGTCCAGGGCAGACCATGCTGGTTCAGCATCTCCATGAACGGGTCCGGATCGAACTCTTCCATGTTGAACACGCCCTTGCCCTGCCACTGACCCGACAGCTTCATCGCCGCGCCGATCATCGCCGGCACGCCGGTGGTGTAGCTGACACCCTGGTTGCCGGTTTCCTCATAGGCCGCTTCATGGCTGCAGATATTCTTGACGTACAGCGTCTTCTCCACGCCGTCCTTCACGCCGGTCGCGATCACGCCGATATTGGTGTTGCCCTTGGTCGTCTCGCCGAGACTGGCCGGTTCGGGAAGCACCGCTTTCAGGAACTGCAGCGGAATGATCTCGCGGCCTTCGTACATCACCGGATCAATCCGGGTCATGCCGACATTCTGCAGCACCGCCAGATGGGTCAGATAGGCATCGCCAAAGGTCATCCAGAAGCGAATCCGCTGGATTTCCGGCAGATGCGTCTTCAGCGACTCGATTTCCTCGTGATACATCAGATACATATTCTTCGGGCCGACGGCCTCGAAATCAAATTCCTGTTTCTGGGTCAGCGGCGGCCCCTCGACCCACTGGCCGTTTTCCCAATGGCGCGAATTGGCGGTCACTTCCCGGATATTGATCTCGGGATTGAAATTGGTCGCGAAATGCTGGCCATGATCGCCGCCGTTGCAGTCGAGAATGTCGAGCGTATCGATCCGGTCGAAATGGTGCTTCTTCAGCCAGCAGGTGAACACACTCGTCACGCCGGGATCAAAGCCGGAGCCGAGCAGCGCCATGATACCCGCTTCCTTGAAACGGTCGTGATAGTCCCACTGCCACTTATATTCGAACTTCGCCTCGTCGCGCGGCTCGTAATTGGCGGTGTCGAGATAGTCGGTGCCGGTCGCCAGGCAGGCATCCATGATCGGCAGATCCTGATAGGGCAGCGCCAGATTGACCACCAGATCAGGTTTCTTCTGCTCGATCAACGCGGTCATTGCCGGCACATCATCGGCGTCGATCTGCGCGGTGGTGATGGCGACGCCTGTCCGCTGCTTGACCGACTCGGCGATCGCTTCGCATTTCGACAGCGTGCGGCTGGCCAGCACTATCTCGCCAAACGTGGCATTGCCCGCCGCGATCAGTTGCGCCATCTTGTGCACCGCCACCGAACTGACGCCGCCTGCACCGATTACCAATATTTTGCTCATGCTTTTCACTCTAAATGCTGGAGAAAGTAGAACACCGCATATAGGAAGAGGTCATGACAGAACAACAGCTGATGAATCCTGAGCGGCAACCAACTTTGGCTGGAGTGGAGCGCGCAGCGAAGAAAATTGCTGCCATATTGCCTCAAACGCCGCTGCTGCCGCTGGAAGTCGAGGGCCGGGTCGTCTGGTGCAAGGCGGAGTGTCTGCAGCCGATCGGGGCGTTCAAGATCCGTGGCGGATGGCACCGTTTGACCGATCTCACCGACGACCAGCGCCCCCGCGGCGTGGTCGCCTTTTCCAGCGGCAATCACGCGCAGGGCGTCGCCTGGGCCGCGCGGCGCCTGGGAATCCCGGCGATTATCGTGATGCCGGACGACGCCCCCACGTCGAAACTGGACAATACGCGCGCGCTCGGCGCCGAAGTCGTGACCTACGACCGGATGGGCGGCTCGCGGGAACAGCTTGCCGCCGATCTGGCGGGCAAATCCGGAGCGGTGGTCGTCCCTAGCTTCGATGACCCCTGGATTGTCGAGGGGCAGGGCAGTTGCGGGCTAGAAATCCGCGAGCAGATGCTCGCCCTGACCGGATCAGAGCCCGACCAGATTGTTGCTTGCTGCGGTGGCGGCGGGCTGGCGAGCGGGTCCGCGCTGGCCAATCCCGACGCGCGCATTGTCGTCGTCGAGCCGGAAGGCTGGGACGATATGAAACGATCGCTCGAGGGCGGCTCTATCGTTCCTGTTGGCGACAATCCGCCAGCCACTGAATGCGATGCGCTACAGACCATGCGCGTGGCTCCGATCACCTTTGATATTTTGAAAGGGCGGAACGCTCACGGTCTGTCAGTGACGCCCGATGAAGTCCATCATGCGTTGCGTGTCGCGTTCGCGAAACTGCATCTCGTTCTGGAGCCGGGTGGAGCGGTGGCACTCGCTGCGATACTCGCCGGCAAGATTCCGCTGACCGATCACACGGCGATCACTTTATCCGGCGGCAATGTTGCCAATCAACTCTATGCGAACATCATCGCCGGCGGCTAGCGGCGGTTTCTGCTTTCCTACAGCCGCCCTGACCGCCTATCTATCCTGCTCGTCTTCCGCACGTGGGCGACAGGCTCTTTGACAATTTAATATTCATCTGGAAGATTACACTAGACGCGGGAAGAACGGTCTAAAAAGACAGGAATCCTGAGGCTTTCGGGCAAAATTGACAGAAAATAAAAACCTGCTTTGCTGTAAAGTCCGAAGCTTTCTGGCGCTGCACGAACAACGCAGTCAGAAAACAATCATCACAAAGGCGTTTTAGGCCGCGATGGCCCGTTCGAGATCCATCCGGCTCCATATTTCGACCAGTGCATTGGTCAGATCGACCATCATCGCTTCGCTATGCGCCGGACCAGGCGTAAAGCGAAGGCGCTCGGTGCCGCGCGGTACGGTGGGATAGTTGATCGGCTGAACATAGACGCCATATTCCGCAAGCAGGATGTCGCTGATCTTCTTGGCCTTGACCGGATCACCCACCTGCAGCGGAACGATATGGGTCGAGGATTCCATCACCGGCAGACCGGCATTTTTGAACAGGTCCTTGAGCGTCTGCGCCGCTGCCTGCTGGCCGTCGCGCTCGGCGGTCGACTGCTTCAGATGACGGATGCTGGCCAGCGCGCCGGCAACGAGAACCGGAGACAGGCTGGTGGTGAAAATAAAGCCGGGCGCATAGGACCGGATCACATCGACGATTTTCTGGTCGGCCGTAATATAACCGCCCATAACGCCGACGGCCTTGGCCAACGTGCCTTCGATAATAGTGATTCTTTTCGCCGCCGCATCGCGCTCAGAAATGCCGCCGCCGCGTTTTCCGTACATGCCAACAGCATGGACTTCATCGCAATAGGTTAGCGAATTATATTTGTCTGCCAGATCACAAATAGCGTGCAGCGGCGCGATGTCGCCATCCATCGAATAGATGCTTTCAAAGGCGATCAGCTTTGGCACTTCGGGATCTTCTGCCGCTAGCAATTCTTCGAGATGCTCCAGATCATTGTGACGGAACACCCGCTTCTCGCAGCCGCTATTCTTGATCCCGGCGATCATGGATGCGTGGTTCAGCTCATCGGAAAAGATGATACAGCCGGGCAGGATCTTGGTCAGCGTCGACAGCGTTGCCTCGTTGGAAACATAGCCGGAAGTAAACAGCAGGGCACCGGACTTGCCGTGCCAGTCAGCCAGCTCGCGTTCGAGCTGGATATGATAATGGGTGTTGCCGCCGATATTGCGAGTCCCGCCGGATCCTGCGCCAACATCATGCAGCGCTTCTTCCATTGCAGCGATCACATCGGGATGCTGGCCCATCGCCAGATAGTCGTTCGAGCACCAGACGGTCACCGGTTGCGGTCCGTTGTGATGGGCGAAGCAGCGTGCGTTGGGGAAGGATCCCTTGTTCCGCAGAATGTCGATAAAGACTCGGTACCGGCCTTCTGTGTGCAAGCGATCAATTGCTTGTGAGAAAATCTTGTCGTAGTCCACTATTTCACCAAATCCTGCGTCAAATCTGTCCTTGCGATCTCGTTGATGGGGCTCTTAGCGGCCTTTTCCAACAATTTCCAGCGCGAACCGCTCGCAATAAGATTTCAAGATTTCCGCCGCTCCCGCCCTAGAGCTTTTCAAATCGGGTGATCCCGTGGTCGGCGAACGCTGAACGATAGGGCGCGACATCTGCCAGATCGCCGGTCGTCACAAATATACCTTCGGGCCGTTCGACTGGCCAGCGCACATCCTTGGTCAGATAGTCGATCCGACGAGCAATTCCCGCAGCACCATCGATGAATGCAACTGAACCGGTTGCAGCGTCGGCCAGTTCTTCCCGCAACAGCGGGAAATGCGTGCATGCCAAAATAACCGTGTCAATCCGCTCGCCTTCCACCTGATCAAACAATCCGGCCATCGCTTTGCGGATCACCTCAGCGTCTGGTTTTTCGCCTCGCAGGCTCGCCTCCGCCGCGTAAACCAGTCCAGGAGCGGCATGACGCAGCAAGATTTTGCCGGATGCAAAATTGGCCGCAAGCTTGTCGACATAAGGCTGCCGGATGGTCGCCTGCGTGCCCAGCAGTCCGATCACGCCCGTGAGCGTTTGCTCGCTGGCCGGTTTGATTGCCGGCACGGTTCCAACGACCGGGATATCCAAGGCGGAGCGGACATGCTCGAGCGCGATGGTGGATGCCGTGTTGCAGGCGATCGTAGCCAAAATGGGCTTATACCGCTCGACCAGCCGCCCCAGCAGCGCCGGCACGCGTGCAGCGAGTTCCGCCTCGGTCTTCATGCCATAGGGCAGGCCAGCATAATCTGCAGCATAGACAATTGGGGCATCAGGCAGCAATTTGACCGTCTCGCTCAAAACCGAAAGGCCGCCCACACCGGAGTCGAAAAATAATAGGGGAGGGCATTCGCCAGCCTGTGCTTCTGTCATGTTTTTCCCATAGCCAGAATAGCATAGCAACGGCAACTACTTCGGTTCGTCTGACAAGCGTTTGGCCTTGGCCGTTTTTTGGACCGAGATGCTTGCCCGTCATCGCCTGTGAATATAGCTGCAATCGCAACAACAGGGTATTTTGAGTGCAGTCTATGTGGGTAGAACCGATATTTGCGTTATTGTTCGGCTATTTGCTCGGTTCAATTCCGTTTGGCTTCGTGCTGACTCGCCTGTCCGGAGGCGGCGACCTGCGGCAGACGGGATCCGGCAATATTGGCGCGACCAATGTCCTGCGCACCGGCAACAAGGCGCTGGCGGCGCTGACTCTGTTGCTGGACATCGGCAAGGGCTATGCTGCGGTGTACATTGCGCTGCAAATTTCGAGCGGCCTCGGTGTTCTTGCCGGTCTGGGTGCGTTCCTCGGCCATCTCTATCCTATCTGGCTGAAATTTAATGGCGGCAAAGGCGTTGCAACCTTGTTGGGCATTGTATCGGCGCTGGTACCGACTGCAGGGTTGATATTTGCGGTCACATGGCTTGGCTCACTGGCGCTTTGGCGCTATTCCTCGGTTGGTGGAATGCTCGCCGCCATATCGGTGCCGATAGCGGTCTTCGCCTTGGGAGAATATGCGATGATGCCGATGTTCATCGGTCTGGCGCTGCTCGTTCTCTGGAAGCACCGCTCGAATATCGAGCGACTGATTGCGGGCGAAGAACCGAAGGTTGGGTCTAAAAAAAGGGCTTGAAGTGGATGGATTGAGCCAGGAAGCGTTTGATCGACTTCGGCTAATCCGCTCCGAAAATATCGGTCCTGTGTCATACCGACAGTTGATCAGAAGATTTGGTTCTGCAGCGCGCGCACTGGAGGCGCTTCCAGACCTTGCGGCTCGTGGCGGCGGACGATCGCCTCGCATTGCCAGCGCGAAGAAGGTGGAGGCTGAACTGAACGCAATCAGGAAAGCCGGAGCCAAGATGCTGTTCCTCGGCGACCGTGCCTACCCCTCTTTGCTGACCGAACTTTCCAACGCACCACCTCTTCTGCTCTGGCAAGGCAGCTTGGCCTTCATCGAGCGGCCAACGGTCGCAATGGTCGGCGCTCGAAACGCATCAGCCGCAGCCTGTAGATTCGCCCATGGGTTAGCGAATAATTTGGCTCAATCAGGCGTAACGATCGTCTCCGGCCTGGCCAAAGGCATCGATACCGCCGCCCATCAAGGCTCACTGGCAACCGGGACAATAGGCGTCATAGCAGGCGGACTCGATGTTTTTTACCCACCAGAAAATGAGGCGCTTCAGAAAGGAATTGCCGAAAGTGGATTATTGCTGGCGGAGCAACCTCTGGGCATCGAGCCGCGGGCCCGACACTTTCCGTATCGCAATCGCATCATAGCTGGACTCGCGAGAGGCACCGTCGTGATCGAGGCTGCGCCCCGCTCCGGTTCGCTGATCACAGCGGGGCTGGCAGCCGAAGCCGGTCGACAGGTCATGGCGGTTCCGGGCTCTCCACTCGATCCAAGGTCTACGGGTTGCAACATGCTGATCCGGGAAGGCGCGACATTGATCCAGTCGGCAGAAGATGTTCTGGAACTGATCCGGCATTTCGATGATCGAGCGGAATCTCCGATTCGCGCTGCCGCCTTTACTGAAAAACACCAAAATGCCGACCTACCTCAACGGGATCCCACAGATATTCCAAACTCCGACCGCGCGCCGCTTGTTGAGATGTTGAGCGTTACGCCGGTATCGGTCGACGAGTTGGTCAGACAATCGGGCTTGCCGCCGCCGACTGTCCAGATGGCGTTGCTCGAGCTGGAGCTGGCCGGACGGTTGGCACGCCACGCTGGTGCCAAGGTCAGTCTTGCCAATTGACGTCTGGACGGTGGGCTATATTTGTGATCGCCATTGACAAAAACCTTCAATCAGGGCCTTGACCTAGGCGCAATCCTTGTCACAGCCTCGCGCGTATACGTGAGAACAATGAAATCGGAACATATGCAGCTAGTTATTGTAGAGTCGCCCGCCAAGGCAAAAACCATCGAAAAATATCTTGGATCGGACTTCAAGGTATTGGCCTCCTACGGCCATATTCGCGACCTTCCGCCCAAGGATGGCTCGGTCGATCCCGACGATGGTTTCGCCATGACCTGGCAGAATTACACCGACAAAGCGAAGCAGCTGAAAGAGATCACCGCCGAATCGAAAAAAGCCACCCGACTGATCCTCGCGACTGACCCTGATCGCGAAGGCGAGGCGATAAGCTGGCACGTACTGGAAGTATTGCGCAATAAAAAGGCGCTGCCGGACACGGTCGACCGGGTCACTTTCAATGCGATTACCAAGACTGCTGTGACAGAGGCGATGGCGCATCCACGCGCGCTGGATGAAGACCTGATCGATGCCTATCGCGCACGTCGGGCACTGGACTATCTCGTCGGATTCACTCTGTCTCCGGTGCTGTGGCGCAAACTTCCGGGCGCAAAATCTGCTGGTCGCGTTCAGTCGGTATCACTGCGACTGATCGTCGAGCGGGAACGGGAAATCGAAGCCTTCAAGCCTCAGGAATATTGGTCCGTCACCGCCCGGATGGAGCAGGCGGGCCAAGCCTTTGATGCCCGACTGACCATTCATGATGGCAATAAACTGGGCAAGATGGATCTGGCAAATGAAGAGCAGGCGATGCTGGCCAAGGCCGCTGTTGAAAACGGCCTTTTCACCGTCGAATCGATTGAAACCAAACCGCTGACCCGCAATCCGCCACCTCCCTTTACAACGTCTACGTTGCAGCAGGAAGCGGCCCGCAAGCTTGGCTATTCCTCGAGTCACACCATGCGAATTGCGCAGCAACTATATGAAGATGGCGCGATTACCTACATGCGGACGGACGGCGTCCAGATGGACGGCAGCGCGATTTCGGCAGCGCGCAAGGCGATCGCTGACCGTTATGATGCAAGCTACATTCCGGACAGCCCGCGGATCTACAAGAGCAAGGCAAAAAATGCCCAGGAGGCGCACGAAGCGATTCGGCCTACCAGCTTCACAAAACGTACCGCCGGGAGTGGCGACCACGCAAAGCTCTATGATCTCATCCTCAAACGCGCGATGGCCAGCCAGATGGCGTCTGCTCGACTGGAGCGAACGACGGTTGAAATGCTTGATGGAACCGGAAAGACGGGGTTGCGAGCAAACGGCCAGGTGGTCAAATTTCCGGGATTTCTCGCGCTCTACGAGGAAGGTCGTGACGACGAGAAGGATGAAGACAGCGGTTTGCTGCCGGTGATGTCAAAAGGCGACAGCCCGGCCAAGAAAGCAGTGGATGCGGTCCAGCATTTTACCCAGCCGCCGCCGCGTTACAGCGAAGCGAGTCTGGTCAAGAAGATGGAAGAATTGGGGATCGGTCGACCATCAACCTATGCCTCGATCATCAAGACCCTTAAAGACCGCGCCTATGTCCGGATCGAGAAGAATCGATTCTTTGCAGAGGAGAGCGGACGCCTGCTGACCGGCTTTCTCGAACGGTTTTTTGATCGTTACGTCGCCTATGATTATACCGCCGGCCTCGAAGATGAGCTCGACGAAGTTAGCGGCGGGCGAGCGCAGTGGCAGAAGATCCTTGAGGCCTTCTGGCATGATTTCAAGCCGAAGACCGTTGAGATCATGGAGAAGCTGCCATCAGAAGTGACGGCGGAACTGGACAAATTTCTCGAGCCCTATCTTTTTCCTGAAAAAGAAGATGGCAGCGATCCCCGACTTTGTCCGCGTTGTAACGAAGGCAAGCTGGCGCTGCGCGGCGGCCGTTTTGGAGCTTTTGTTGCCTGTTCCAATTATCCGGAATGCAAGTTCACTCGCCGTTTTGCACAGGGCGGCGGCGCTAATGCGGACGAGGACGAAGGCCCGGAGGAACTGGGCGTTGATCCCGACAGTGATCAGAAAATCACCAAAAAAGTGGGTCGTTTTGGGCCCTATGTTGAAAAAGGCGAGGGCAAGGAAGCCAAGCGCTCATCGATACCCAAGGATATCCCACCAGAAGATTTCGGCCTCGAATGGGCCGTGAAACTTTTGTCTCTCCCTCGCGAAGTTGGCATTCATCCCGAAACCGGCGAACCGGTAATGGCACAGATTGGACGTTATGGTCCCTATCTCAGCCACAACGGCAAATCCGCGCGGCTTGAAAATACGCTGGAAGTGTTCGAAATCGGCATGAACGCTGCGGTCGCCAAACTGGCTGATGCGGCGAAAAATGGTGGTGGTCGTGGTCGCGGCAAGATGGAACCGCTGAAGATCATGGGCAATCATCCGCGTACCGAGGCCGAGATCAAGTTGATGGACGGCCGCTACGGCCCGTATGTCACCGATGGCACGACCAATGCGTCCCTGCCGAAAACCGTCGACAAGGATCAGCTGACTCTCGAAGAAGCGGCTCAGCTCATTGACGACCGTGCTGCCAAAGGTCCAGCCAAAAAGCGGGCCAAGAAAGCCGCTCCCAAAAAGAAACCGGCTGCCAAGAAAAAGACTGCTGCGAAGAAAAAGCCAGCGGCGAAAAAGAAGCCTGCCGCCAAGAAAGCATCGGCAAAAGCCAAAGCAGAATAATATACTTGCCGATCGAGAGGACGACGCCCTTCCGCGTCGTCCTCCTGATGGCAGCAGATCGTCATTTCGCCCTCGCTTCGAAAATCAGGGTAGCTATTTAACCCAATCGAGACCCATGTCCTGATAGAGACTGCGGTCTTCGTCCCAGTTCGCGCTGACCTTGACGTGCAGATAAAGGTGTACCGGCTTTCCCAATATCCCGGACAGTTCGGCACGGGCTTTGGCACCGATTTCCTTGATCTGGTGCCCACCCTTGCCAAGAATGATGGCCTTCTGGCTGGCTTTCTCGACCAGAATCTGCTGGTGAATTTCGAGCGACCCGTCTGGCCGCTCCTGATATTGTTCCATAGCGATTGCGGTAGCATAGGGCAGTTCGGCATGGAGTTGCCGGAAAACCTGCTCGCGGGTGATTTCTGCGGCGAGTATACGTTCACTGGCATCGGAAACCTGATCAGCAGGGAAATGCCAGGGGCCTTCGGGCATCGCCTGTGTCAAATAGGCCTTGAGTTCTTCAAGTCCGTCGCCTGTTTTGGCGCTTACGAAAAATGTCTCGTCGAAATCGGCCTGTTCATGCAGTTTGACGACGTGGCCGAGCATCTTGTCTTTTGCGGCGATATCGACCTTGTTCATTACCAGAATGGTTTTTTCAGAGCGATGCTGAATGCGTTCGACGATGGAGGTAACCTTGGTGCCTAGCCCGGCTCGTGCATCAACAAGCATCACTATAATATCGGCATCCTCGGCACCTTCCCAGGCGGCCGATACCATTGCGCGGTCCAGGCGTCGGTGCGGCTCGAAAATACCAGGCGTGTCGACCAACAGCAGCTGCGTATCTAGTTCAATCGCGATGCCTAAAAGTCTGGTCCGCGTGGTTTGCGGCTTGGAGCTGGTGATCGCGACCTTCTGACCGACCAAAGCGTTAATCAAGGTGGATTTGCCGGCATTGGGGGCGCCAATCAATGCCACTACGCCGCATTTTTGAGTCATGTGAATTTTTCCAGAAATTTTTTGGCTGCTGCGGTTTCGGCCGCCTGAATGGCGGAAGCCGTCGCCTCGACCTCTCCGATATTGCTAATACTCACCCGAACCGTGAATTTTAGATCATGGTGCGGACCTCTTTTGTCAATCAACTCATAGGTCGGAACCTTGCGATTGTTGCTTGCGGCCCATTCCTGCAAAGCGGATTTCGGATGCCGGATGTCAGTAACTGCCGCTGTCAATCGACTACCCCAATGTTTGAGTATGAAATTGCGGGCCGCCTCCATGCCATGGTCCAGATAAACCGCGCCGATCAGGGACTCCATCACGTCACCCAAAACTTTCACGCTTTGTCTTGCGCCGTCATCGCGCGCCTGCTTTCCAAGCAGCACGTGGTTTCCGACCCCGATATTCTTAGCGACATCTCCGCATACCGGTCCCGAAACCAGGCCGTTGAGCCGTTGCGATAATTGCCCTTCCGGTTGATTTGGGAACTGGTGGTAGAGGTGATCGGCGATCACGAGGCCCAATACGCGGTCACCGAGAAATTCAAGCCGTTGATAATCTTCTTCGCCGTGGCTGCCATGAGTCGCGGCTCTGATATAGAGATTCGGAGATACCGGTTGCGCGTCGGTAATCTCTGCGATCCAGTTGAGAAAGTCTGACCGGCTCAAAATGTTTCTCCAATCCGATCCCATCGGGCCGCAGTAAACCAGGTCCATGGTTTGATCCACTCTGCAGAACCATCGGTCGAAAAGACCGAGACCAATGCCCTCCCGATCAGATTTTCCTCCGGCACCATCCCGATCGCCTGGCCTTCTTGCGCAGGAAAGCGACTGTCGGCGCTGCGGTCCCGGTTGTCTCCCATCAGAAACATATGGCCCTCCGGCACCACAAAAGCCTGAGTGTTGTCCCCCTCGGAATCCTCATAAATATCCAGAATGCGATAGCTCACTCCATTGGGCAGAGTTTCCTGAAATTGCGGATAAAGGCAAACCCTTTTGCCGTTTTCTACCGTCGATTCAAATTCCGGACGGTAGCATGGACTATTTGGTGTGATCGGAAGTTCGAAGTCGTCGATCCTTTGGCGCTCAACCGGCGTTCCATTGATCGAAACAACGCCATCCGAAACCTGAACAATGTCGCCCGACAAAGCGATCACCCGCTTAATATAGTCGTCATGGGCGCTCGGCGGAGCCTTGAAAACCACCACATCCCCGGGTTCGGGCGAATGCGGTAATATCCTTCCGGGAATCAGAGGCACACTGAAGGGCAGGCTATATTGGGAGAAGCCATATGGCCATTTTGCTACCAAGAGATAATCGCCGACGATTAAACGAGGCTGCATGGACTCAGAGGGTATGTTGAAGGGGGAGAAGATGAAACTGCGCAATATCAGGATAAACAATGCCAGTTTAACTAGAAACGCGACAAAGTCGCCGGTTTCCGATCTTTCTGCTTTCTTTCGCGTCATGGCGCCCCTTCGCTGACAATAGCATTGCCGTCAAGATTTCTTGCGCGAACCGGTATGAGGTGATTTTCAACTTGAGACGGGCCTGTCCGCCGGATAGTGCAAGGTTGGTCAAAGGGTTCGCTAACTTCAGACGCAACAGATTGGGTGATAGAATGACTTCAGACCATTGGCGCAAAACTAACGCGCTTCCTCAAGTTTCGCTAAGCGAGCTTTTTGAAAGCGATGGCAATCGGGTTGCAAAGCTCGGCTTTGAGGAGACCGGTCTCTATTTCGATTTTTCAAAAACCCACCTGAATAGTGACGTTGTGCAGGCCTTTACTGAACTGGCAGATGACCTTGGACTGTCAGCTAAAACCAATGCGCTGATTTCTGGAGAGTCTATCAATGTAAGTGAAGGTCGGGCTGCGGAACATTGCGCAGAGCGTGGCGTCGGCAACCCCGCCAGCGTCGAAAACGCCCGCGCATTGCACCAGCGGATGAAAAGCCTGATTGAAGTGATTGACTCCGGGGCGTTGGGTGAATTTACCCAGATCATCCATCTTGGGATCGGCGGGTCGGCGCTGGGACCCAAAATGCTGCATCAGGCACTCAAGCTGGGCGATGAAAAATATGAACTCGCAGTGGTGTCCAATATCGATGGCTCAGCTCTGGAGCCGGTGCTGGAGCGTTTTGATCCAGCCAAGACCTTGCTGGTGATTGCTTCAAAGACTTTTACCACTGCCGAGACGCTGTTGAATGCCCAGTCCGTGGTCGACTGGATGCGGGAGCAGGGACTCGATGATCCGTTGGGTCAGGTGGTTGCGTTAACAGCCAGTCCGGAACAAGCGGTGAAATGGGGCATAGACGAGACCCGTATATTGCCTTTCTCCGAAACCGTGGGAGGGCGCTACTCACTTTGGTCCTCAATAGGGTTCAGTGTTGCGCTTGCGCTCGGCCATGATGTTTTTGCCGATCTGCTCGATGGCGCAGCCGCGATGGATCAGCATTTCCAGGATACGCCCTGGGAAAACAATATTCCGGTGATCGCAGCCTTTGCAGATCAATATTATGCGCAAGTGCGTGGCTGTCAGACCCGCGCGGTCTTTGCCTATGACGAGCGACTGGGCCTGCTTCCGGACTATCTCCAGCAACTGGAAATGGAGAGTAACGGCAAGTCGGTGACGATCGAGGGCGAACCGCTATCTTTGCATTCCAGCCCGATTGTCTGGGGCGGTGTTGGCACCGACGCCCAGCACGCGGTTTTTCAGTTGCTTCATCAGGGCAGTCATCTCGTTCCGGTCGAGTTTCTAGCGGTGGTGGAACCTGGTGATTCTCTCGATCCTGCGCATCATAACGGTCTGCTGTTGAACTGCTTTGCCCAGGGGGCGGCGCTCATGGCGGGTAAAAATTCCGATGACAGTCATCGAAACTATCCGGGTGACAGACCATCGGTGACCATATTAATGGAAGAATTGGAAGCACGTTCACTGGGTGCGCTCCTTGCTTTTTACGAGCATCGGACATTCGTAAATGCAGTTTTATTGAACATCAATCCGTTCGATCAGTTTGGCGTGGAGCTTGGCAAACAAATGGCCAACAAGCTGGCTGCTGACGACGGTAACCGGTTGGATGAATCGACCGAAGAACTAAAAAAACGGGCCTTTGGACCCTGAGAACGAGGAAATTTTGATGGCTGAATTTGATTATGACCTGTTCGTTATCGGAGCAGGTTCCGGTGGAACGCGTGCTGCGCGGGTTTCGTCGTCCTACGGCGCAAAGGTGGCTGTCGCCGAAGAATATCGTGTTGGCGGTACCTGCGTTATCCGGGGCTGCGTGCCGAAGAAGCTGCTGGTCTATGGGTCGCATTTTGCGGAAGAACTCGAAGACGGCAAAAATTTTGGATGGACGTGGGAAAATGCCAAGTTCGATTGGCCGACGCTGCGCGATCATGTGCTGAAAGACGTCGACAGGCTGAACAATGCCTATACCGATACGCTCAAAAATCATGGCGTCGAAATTATTCTGGAACGGGCGGAGCTGACTGGTCCGCATGAGATCAAGCTGGCCGGCGGCAAGACCGTAACCGCCAAGAATATATTGATCGCCGTGGGGGCGTGGCCTGCCGTAGCGGAATTTCCCGGAAGCGAACATATGTCTACATCCAACGACATGTTTCATCTCGAAAAGCTGCCGGAAACCGTGATCATATCCGGCGGCGGCTATATCGCCAACGAGTTTGCAGGCATTTTCAACGGTCTGGGTTGCGATGTCACGGTCGTCAATCGGTCGGATATCATTTTGCGCGGCTATGACGAGAGCATCCGCGACCGGCTGATCCAGATCTCGCTTGCAAAGGGTATCAACTATAAATTCCAGTGCTCCTTCGACAAGATTGAAAAGCGGGATGACGGTTCGCTTGATGTCTATATGAATGGCGCAAGCCGTCCGGTCCGCGCCGACGTGGTGCTTGCTGCGACCGGCCGTCGGCCAAAGATTGACGGGCTTGGTCTCGAAACAGCAGGCGTAGAAACGGACGATAGGGGCGCGATCAAGGTCGACGAATATAGCAAGACCAATGTCGACAATATCTATGCAGTCGGTGATGTAACCAATCGGGTCCAGCTGACTCCGGTCGCCATTCGGGAGGGGCAGGCCTTTGCCGATACGGTGTTCGGTGACAATCCGCGCACCGTCGATTATGACAATATCCCGGCCGCGGTTTTTTCCCAGCCGCCGATCGCGTCTGTCGGCTTGACCGAGGGCGAAGCGCGGGAAAAATACGGCAATATCAAAGTCTATTCCTCTGATTTCCGCGCCATGCGCAATGTGTTTGCGGATCGTGCCGAGCGCAGTCTCTACAAAATGATCGTCGAGCATCCAACCGAGAAAATCCTCGGCCTGCACATGATCGGCCCCGATGCACCCGAGATCCTGCAAGCGGCGGCTGTTGCGGTAAAAGCAGGGCTTACCAAACAGTCCTTTGACGATACCGTGGCCCTGCACCCCAGTATGGCCGAGGAATTGGTGCTATTTAAATAGATAACGCTACGGCACAGGCGGCCAAAGCTTACGTTTAATCGCACGATTAATTACTATTGACGATTGCCTAACCGGCTGTGCATTGACTAGGGCATTCCAAACCAAGTGATTCACAGCCGGGGGATGCATGTCAGACATTATCGCACAATTGGAAGCCAAGCGCGCCGAAGCCATGCTGGGCGGCGGGCAGAAGCGGATTGATAGCCAGCATGCCAAAGGCAAGCTGACCGCCCGTGAGCGGCTCGATATCCTGCTCGACGAAGACTCGTTCGAGGAAATCGACATGTATGTCGAACATAATTGCGTCGACTTTGGCATGGACGAGCAGCATATTCCAGGCGACGGTGTTGTGACCGGTAGCGGCACGATCAACGGCCGCCTGGTCTACGTCTTCTCGCAGGATTTTACCGTCTTCGGCGGCTCGCTGTCCGAACGCCATGCCGAGAAAATCTGCAAGGTGCTCGACAATGCGATGAAGGTGGGCGCGCCGGTCATCGGCATCAACGATTCGGGGGGTGCCCGCATTCAGGAAGGCGTCGCCTCACTCGGCGGCTATGCCGATGTGTTCCAGAAAAATGTTCTCGCCAGCGGCGTTATCCCGCAGCTCAGCCTGATCATGGGGCCGTGTGCCGGCGGCGCGGTCTATTCACCGGCGATGACCGACTTCATCTTCATGGTGAAGGACAGCAGCTACATGTTCGTCACCGGCCCCGATGTGGTCAAGACCGTGACCAACGAGATCGTGACCCAGGAGGAACTGGGTGGAGCGGTGACCCACACGACGAAGACCAGCGTCGCTGATCTGGCCTATGAAAATGATATCGAGGCCTTGCTGGCGGCGCGCGACTTCATCGACTTCATGCCGCTGTCGAACCGGGAAGAGGTACCCGAACGCCCGACCGCCGATCCGTGGGACCGGCTCGAGGAAAGCCTCGATACCCTGATCCCGGCCAATGCCAACCAGCCCTATGACATGCACGAAGTGATCCGCAAGATGCTCGACGAGGGCGATTTCTTTGAAGTTCAGCCTGCCCATGCTGGCAATATCATCTGCGGCTTTGGCCGGATGGAAGGCTCCACCGTTGGTGTGGTCGCCAATCAGCCGATGGTGCTCGCCGGCTGCCTTGATATCAATGCGTCAAAAAAGGCGGCGCGGTTCGTGCGCTATTGCGACGCTTTCAATATCCCGATCGTCACCCTGGTCGACGTGCCCGGCTTCCTGCCCGGTACTTCACAGGAGCATAACGGCATCATCAAACATGGTGCGAAATTGCTCTTCGCTTATGCCGAGGCGACGGTGCCGAAAATCACCATCATCACCCGCAAGGCCTATGGCGGCGCCTATGACGTGATGGCCTCCAAGCATCTGCGCGGCGATCTCAACTATGCCTGGCCCACCGCCGAAATCGCCGTGATGGGCGCCAAGGGCGCGGTGGAAATCATCTTCCGCGGCCGGACAGCCGAGGAAATCGCCGAACGCACCGCCCAATATGAAGCCCGCTTCGCCAACCCGTTCATCGCTGCGCAAAAGGGCTTTATCGACGAGGTGATCATGCCGCATTCCACCCGGCGGAGAGTGGCGCTGGGATTACGCAAGCTGCGCAACAAGCAGCTGGAAAATCCGTGGAAGAAGCATGACAATATTCCGTTGTGAGGGTTGAGAAGGAAGAAATTGGTGCTTTTGCGCTAGCCGTAATGTCATGCACATTGGTTGCAATGGCGGTGAACAGAGTTGTGATCGAAGGTGGGGAATTGTCTACGATGTACACATCTCATGCAGCGGTTGTGCTACTGGGTGTTTTCTGCCTAGCTATTGCAATATATCTATTTCGGAACGGCTCGATGGGTGAGCCACGGCGAAACGGTAGGCGTGAACGCCCCTTTGTTTTTTGGTGTTCTCTAGGAGCATTTTCACTATTTGGAGTGGCTACGTGTCAGTCGGACTCTTCTCGGCAATGCGGTAGGTTAGCGAGATTGATGCAATGAAACTCGGCCCTCTCAACCATGGCGGCAGTGCGATGCGATTTAAGCCCCTCCCCTTTAGGGGAGGGGTTGGGGTGGGGCCTGTCCTCAACCGCAATGATTGCCTTTCAACCACATCCCCCACCCTCAATCCAGTTTCAGGTGGAACTGCCCCCGGCAGTTCCAGATCAGTCTGGGAGACTGATCGACCTGAAACTCCTGACGGGGAGGGAGGCCACTCATGCCAACAGGCCTGGTAGCCCTCCTCGACGACGTCGCCGCGATCGCCAAGGTCGCCGCCGCATCGGTTGACGATATCGGTGTCGCAGCCGCCCGTGCCGGCACAAAGTCGGCCGGCGTGGTGATCGATGATGCCGCGGTGACGCCGCAATATGTGACCGGCTTTTCGCCGGCCCGCGAACTGCCGATGATCTGGAAAATCGCCAAGGGGTCGTTCAAGAACAAGCTGGTTTTCCTGCTGCCGGCGGCTGTGCTGCTGGGACAGTTCGCGCCGTTCCTGATCCCGTTCATCCTGGTCATGGGCGGATTGTTCCTCTGTTACGAGGCGGCGGAAAAGATCCTCGAATGGCTCCGGGTCGACGAGACGACCAAGCACGAACAGCCGGCGATCGTTGAGGGCCCTGGCCGCGAAGACGACATGGTTTCCGGTGCGATCCGCACCGACCTGATCCTGTCGGCGGAGATCATGGCCATCGCCCTGTCGGAGGTCACCGATCAGGTCTGGTGGCAGCAGGGGATCATTCTTGCGCTGATCGGCATCGTCATCACCGTCGTCGTCTATGGCGCGGTGGCGCTGATCGTCAAGATGGACGATATCGGGCTCCATCTGGCGAAGGAAAATGAGGGCGCGCTCGCATCCTTCGGTCGCGGCCTGGTGCGCTTCATGCCGAAACTGCTGACCGGTATTTCGATCATCGGCACGCTTGCCATGGCCTGGGTCGGCGGCGGCCTGCTGGTGCACAATATCGCAGCCATTGGCTGGCACGGACCAGAGCATCTGATTGATTGGATATCGCATCCGCTGGTCGGCATGTTCCCGGCATCGGCCGCCTCTTTTGCCAGCGGCGTTACCTTTGCGATATTGTCCGGTGTGCTCGGTGTCGCGGTCGGCGCTGTGATGGCTCCACTGGTGCACAAGGTCATGCCGCATGGCGAGGGGCATTGAGATTGTGATTTTGAAAACAGGAATAGACAATATCCTCATTGCGAGAAGTGGCAATGGCGGATGCGGAGGTTTGAAATGAAACTCGGAAGACTGAATCACATCGGCGTGGTGACACCATCCATGTCGGATAGCATCGCTCATTGGCGAGACGTCATGGGCGCTACATCAATCTGCGAACCCTTTGACTTGCCTGAGCAGGGGGTGAAAGTGTGTTTTGTCGATACGCCCGCAGAGGGCCCGACCAACGGCACGCAGATCGAACTGATCGAACCACTGGGCGAAGGCAGTCCGATATTCGGCTTCCTCACCAAAAACCCGCTGGGTGGCCAGCATCATATCTGTTTCGAGGTGCCGGAGATACACGCCGCCAAGGCTGAATTTGAAGCGATGGGCAAGCGCGTCCTCGGTGAACCACGGATCGGAGCGCACGGAACGCTTATCTTTTTTGTGCATCCCAAGGATATGGGCGGGATGCTAACCGAGATCATGGAAACGCCCAAGGGGCATTGAACTTAAACTCGTCATCCTGAACTTGTTTCAGGATCTCGAGGGGTCCTGAAACAAGTTCAGGATGACGACACACTTCAAAGGACCAGATATGGAATTCGAGAACATCAAACTGGACATCACCGATCAGGTGGCAACGATCACGCTCAACAGACCGGAGCGCCTGAACGCCTGCTCGCTGGATATGGCGGATGATATTTACGTCGCTCTGGACAAGCTCGACGACGCGCGCGCCGTCGTGATTACTGGTGAAGGCCGGGCCTTTTGTGCGGGCGCCGATTTACAGGCAAAGAATGACAGCGCCTTGTCGGGCGGGCAGGGGAGCTATGCAGCGCTCAACCAGCATTATAACCCCTTGATGCTGAAGCTGGCCAAGCTGAAGATCCCGACCATCACCGCCGTCAACGGTCCTGCCGCGGGCGTCGGCTGTTCGATCGCGCTGGCCAGTGACTTTGCGATCGCCAGTAAATCTGCCTATTTCCTTCAGGCCTTCGTCAATATCGGTCTCGTGCCGGATGGCGGCGCTTCGTGGATGCTGACCCGTCTGGTTGGCAAGGCCCGGGCAACCGAAATGATGCTGCTGGGTGAGAAGGTTCCCGGTGAAAAAGCCGCAGATTGGGGAATGATTTACAAATGCGTTGAAGATGACGCCTTGATGGAAGAAACCAACACACTCGCAAAGCGCTTGGCTGCAGGCCCGACCGTGGCTTTGGGCGTGATGCGTCAGAATTTGGCGGCGGCCCTGGAAAGCGATTATGCTTCCGCACTGGTGCGCGAGGCCGAAGGGCAGCGGATTGCTGGAGACAGCAAGGATGCCCGAGAAGGCGCGATCGCGTTTTTGCAGAAGCGCAAAACGGAATTTAAGGGTGAATGATATCCGTCCATTCTGAGGATATCAAAGGAAGACCTACATTGACGGGTGGGGTTCGACAATCTCACCATTGATAATTATTAACGCCGAATATTTTTACACAGGGCAAATATGACCGATAAACCGACGATCAAGGATTGGCAGGAACTGGCTGACAAGGAAGTCAAAGGCCGGGACCTGACGTGGCAAACCCCGGAGGGCATTGACGTAAAACCGCTCTACACGGCAGAGGATGTCAGCAAACAGGGGATTGATCCCGGATTGCCCGGCTTTGGACCATTTACGCGCGGCGTTAAGGCCAGCATGTATGCCGGGCGGCCATGGACGATCCGCCAATATGCCGGTTTTTCGACTGCCGAGGAATCCAACGCCTTCTATCGTCGCAATCTGGCGGCAGGACAGAAGGGACTTTCGGTGGCCTTCGATCTCGCCACCCATCGCGGTTATGACAGCGATCATCCGCGCGTGGTCGGCGATGTCGGCAAGGCCGGCGTCGCGATTGACAGTATCGAGGATATGAAAATCCTGTTCGACCAGATTCCGCTCGACGAAATGTCGGTGTCGATGACGATGAACGGGGCGGTCATTCCCTGCCTGGCTTTCTATATCATCGCGGCGGAAGAGCAGGGCGTTTCGCAGGACAAGCTCTCCGGCACCATTCAGAATGACATTCTGAAGGAATTCATGGTCCGCAACACATATATTTATCCGCCCGCACCGAGCATGCGGATCATCTCCGACATCATTGCCTATACCTCCGAGCATATGCCGAAGTTCAACAGTATCTCGATCAGCGGCTATCATATGCATGAAGCGGGCGCGACGGCAGTGCAGGAACTGGCGTTTACGATCGCCGATGGCCGTGAATATGCCAAGCAGGCGATGGAAACGGGACTGGACATTGATGCTTTTGCGGGACGTCTGAGCTTCTTCTTCGGCATTGGCATGAACTTCTTCATGGAAGTGGCCAAGCTGCGCGCGGCGCGGACGCTATGGTATCGGGTGATGAATGAACTCGGGGCAAAGTCTGAACGTTCCAAAACGCTGCGCACCCATTGCCAGACCTCTGGCGTGTCGCTGACCGAACAGGATCCCTACAATAATGTGATCCGGACCACGATTGAAGCGATGGCAGCAACACTGGGCGGCACGCAGTCGCTGCATACCAACGCTCTGGATGAAGCGATAGCGCTGCCGACCGATTTCTCCGCTCGCATCGCTCGCAACACGCAGATCGTGCTGCAGGAAGAGGCGGGGATTACCAAAGTCGTCGATCCGCTCGGCGGCAGCTATTATGTCGAGGCCTTGACCGATGAACTGGTCGAGAAGGCCTGGGAGATTATCGAAAAAGTCGATGCCGAAGGCGGTATGGCCAAGGCTGTTGCCGATGGCTGGCCGAAGGCGATGATCGAGGAAGCGGCTGCCGGACGGCAGGCAGCGGTCGACAAGGGCGATGCCGTGATTGTCGGCGTCAACAAATATCGTCGCGAGGCGGAAGATCCGATGGAAACGCTGGATATCGACAATGCCAAGGTGCGGCAGGGTCAGATCGCGCGGCTTGAGAAAATGCGGGCGGATCGGGACGAAGCCGCTTGTCAGGCGGCGCTCAAGGCGCTGACCGAAGGCGCGAAAGGTGGCGGCAATGTGCTGGCGCTTGCGGTTGATGCCGCCCGCCACCGCGCCTCGCTGGGTGAAATTTCCGATGCGATGGAAGCGGTCTTCGGGCGTTACGAAACCCGTCCGACACCGGTCAAGGGCATCTATGGCAAGGCTTATGAGAATGATGCCCGCTATGCGATGGTTATCGAAGGCGTCGATGCGGTCTCGCAGCGTCTAGGCCACAAACCCAAGATTCTTGTCGCAAAAATGGGCCAGGACGGCCATGATCGCGGGGCGAATGTAGTGTCCAGCGCGTTTGCCGACATGGGTTTTGACGTGATTTCGGGGCCGTTGTTCCAGACGCCAAAGGAAACCGCTGAGCTGGCCCTGGCGGAAGGCGTCGACGCCGTGGGCGCGTCGAGCCTGGCGGCGGGTCACAAGACGCTGATCCCGGAACTGATCAACCTGCTGAAGGAATCCGGACGCAGCGATATCAAGGTTTTTGCTGGTGGTGTGATTCCCGCCAAGGACTATGAATTCCTCCGAAAAAGCGGGGTCGTCGGAATCTATGGACCGGGCAGCAATATTGTGGAATGTGCCGCCGATATATTGAGATTGCTGGGGCATAATATGCCTCCGGAAGAGGAAGCTGCGGAATGAGTTTGGATGAAAATATCAGTTCCCCGCCGGAGGGCGGGGCCCAGACGATCGCTCACCACAGTTCTGGACCCTGCCCTACGGCAGGGAACCAAGTGCGCAACGACTGGACCCGCGAGGAAATCGCGGCGCTGTTTGAACTGCCGTTTGACGAGCTCGTGTTTCAGGCGGCGACCGTCCACCGCCAACATCACACGCCGGGACAGGTACAGCTTTCGACGCTGCTGTCGATCAAGACCGGCGGTTGCCCGGAAGATTGCGGCTATTGCAACCAGTCCGCTGGCGCCAAATCGGGTCTGAAGGCAGAGAAATTGCTCGACGTCCGCACCGTGCTGCAGACCGCGGCGCAGGCTAAGGATCGCGGTTCCTCGCGGTTCTGCATGGGGGCAGCGTGGCGCAATCCCAAGGATCGCGATATGCCGGCGATTATCGAGATGGTGCAGGGCGTCCGGCAGATGGGCATGGAAACCTGCATGACGCTGGGCATGCTGACGAAGGAGCAGTCGCAGATGCTCGCCGATGCTGGGCTCGACTATTACAACCACAATATCGATACCTCGCCAGAGCATTATGAAAAGGTGATCACCACGCGCACATTCGACGACCGGCTCGAGACGCTGGAGAATGTCCGCAACAGCGGCATCAATGTCTGTTCCGGCGGGATTGTCGGCATGGGCGAGACGCGGGCCGACCGGGTCGGATTTGTCCACGCTCTTGCGACCTTGCCGAGGCATCCCGAAAGCGTTCCGGTCAATGCACTGGTCCCGGTCAAGGGCACAGTGCTGGGCGACATGCTCGCCGATACGCCGCTGGCGAAGATCGATGATATCGAATTTGTCCGGACGATTGCCGTCGCCCGGATCACCATGCCGGCCTCAATGGTGCGCCTGTCCGCCGGCCGCGAAAGCATGAGCGAAAGCACGCAGGCTTTGTGTTTCCTCGCTGGGGCCAACAGCATCTTCACCGGCGACAAATTGCTAACCACCGGCAATGCGGGTGATGACGCCGATGAGGCGATGTTCAAGAAACTGGGGCTGGTTCCGATGGAAGCCGAGCCAAGAGAAAATCAATTAGAGGCAGCTGAATAGACTATGTTCAAAAAAATCCTGATCGCCAACCGTGGCGAAATCGCCTGCCGTGTTATTCGCACAGCCCAGAAAATGGGCATCAAAACGGTTGCCGTCTATTCCGATGCCGATGCACGGAGCCCTCATGTCACAATGGCGGACGAGGCTGTGCACATCGGTCCATCGCCGGCAGCGGAATCCTATCTGATCGCCGAGAAGATCATTCAGGCGTGCAAGGATACCGGCGCGGAAGCGGTGCATCCGGGCTATGGCTTCTTGTCCGAACGGACCAGCTTTGCGCAGGAACTGGCGGACAATGATATTGCGTTCATCGGGCCGCCACCAAACGCGATCGCCGCAATGGGTGACAAGATTGAATCCAAGAAACTGGCGGAGAAGGCCGGGGTCAGCGTGGTTCCGGGCCATATTGGCGAGATTGACGATACCGAACATGCCGTGCGTATTGCCTCGGATATCGGCTATCCTGTGATGATGAAAGCCAGCGCCGGCGGCGGCGGCAAGGGCATGCGCTTGGCCTGGAACGAGCAGGATGTCCGCGAAGGTTTTGAAGCGACGAAGCGCGAGGGTCTTGCCAGCTTTGGCGACGACCGCGTGTTTATCGAGAAATTCATCGAACAGCCGCGCCATATCGAGATCCAGGTGCTTGGCGACAAGCATGGCAATGTGATTTATCTCGGCGAGCGCGAATGTTCGATCCAGCGCCGCCACCAGAAGGTCGTCGAGGAAGCCCCATCACCGTTCGTCGATCCCGAGATGCGCAAGAAGATGGGCGAGCAGGCTGTGGCTCTGTCACAGGCTGTCGGCTATTATAGTGCGGGTACGGTCGAACTGATCGTCGGCGCCGACAAGAGCTTCTATTTCCTCGAAATGAACACCCGTCTTCAGGTGGAGCATCCGGTCACCGAATATATTACCGGTCTCGATCTGGTCGAACAGATGATCCGTGTCGCCTATGGCGAGAAATTGCCGCTCACGCAGGATGAAGTTACGCTGACCGGCTGGGCCGTGGAAAACCGCGTCTATGCCGAAGATCCCTATCGTGGCTTCCTGCCGTCGACTGGCCGTCTGGTCAAATATCGGCCACCGGAAGAGGAAGAGGGCATCCGCGTGGACGACGGCGTTGCCGAGGGCGGCGAAGTCTCGATCTTCTACGATCCGATGATTGCCAAGCTGATCACCTATGGTGAGACCCGGATCGAGGCGATTGATCGCCAGATCGACGCGCTCAACCGGTTCGAGATCAAGGGCCCCGGCCACAATATCGATTTTCTCTCGGCGCTGATGCAGCACGAGCGGTTCCGCGAAGGCAATATCACCACCAATTTCATCGCTGAGGAATATCCCGACGGGTTTCAGGGCGCTCCGGCTTCCGACGAGCTGCTACGCAATCTCGCCGCGATCGGTGCCTTTGCGGCCACGGCGCACGCCGACCGCGCGCGCCGGGTCGACAGCCAGCTCGGCAAGCGACTTGATCCGCCATCGGAATGGCAGGTCAAGATCGGCGACACGATCATGGATGTTTCGATTTCCGAGGAAGAAATCATGGTCGATGGCAAGGACGTCAATCTGTCCACAGAATATACGCCTGGCGACAGCCTGATCCTCGCCAGAGTGGACGACAAGCCGTTATCGGTGAAGATCGCCAAGACGGTAGACGGTTTTGCGCTCAACAGCCATGGCGCGACCCACAAGGCCCGCATCCTGCCCGGCCATGTGGCGCAGCATGCGGTGCACATGATTGAGAAGATACCACCCGATCTGTCCAAATATCTGCTCTGCCCGATGCCTGGCCTGCTGGTTGCCTTGCACGTCGATGTCGGCGACACGGTTGTTGAAGGCCAGCCGCTGGCGGTGGTCGAGGCAATGAAGATGGAGAACATCCTGCGCGCTGAAAAAAATGGCGTGGTCAAATCGCTGGAAGCCGCACAAGGAGATAGTCTTGCCGTCGATGCCGTGATACTCGAACTGGAGTAGCAGTCGCCTTTGGGAGGGCAATGAATGACCAGTGAAGTTGCAGCGGCGGGGCAGCGCGAACCGACGCAGAAAGAAATTCGTCTCGTCATCGCGGCCTCGTCCGCCGGGACCATTTTCGAATGGTATGACTTTTTCATCTACGGGACCCTCTTCTACATTATCGGGCCGACGTTTTTTCCCAGCGGTAATCCCACGCTTGAAGTCCTGATGGTCTGGGCGACTTTTGCGATCGGCTTCGGTTTCCGTCCCGTCGGTGCCATCCTCTTTGGTTTTCTCGGCGACAAGCTGGGCCGGAAATATACGTTTCTTGTGACCGTCACCCTGATGGGCATCGCCACCGCTGGAGTCGGTTTTATCCCCAGCGCTGCCACCATCGGGCTTGCGGCTCCGCTGATCGTTATCTTCCTGCGGATATTGCAGGGATTGGCCCTCGGAGGGGAATATGGCGGCGCTGCAATTTATGTTGCGGAACATGCCCCAACCGAAAAGCGGGGCTATTATACCAGTTATATCCAGGCCAGCGTGGCTGGCGGTTTTGTTTTGTCGATCGGGGTGATTCTGGCCTGTCGCTTCCTGATCCCGGAACAGGCATTTAACGACTGGGGATGGCGACTCCCGTTTCTTTTGTCGATCATCCTACTTGCTATTTCGCTGTGGATGCGACTGAAGCTGAATGAAAGCCCGGTCTTTCAGGCAATGAAAGCAGCAGGTGAGACGGCGGGTAACCCCTTTGTTGAAAGTTTCACCTATCCCGGAAACAAGAAGCGGATTTTTGTAGCGCTTTTTGGCATTACGGGTGTGCTTACGACAATTTGGTACACCGCGTTTTTCTCCGGCATGTCCTTTCTGAGAGGGCCGATGAACATGGAAGCCCGCACCGTCGAAATCATATTGTTCGTTTCCGGTCTGATCGCGATGTCCTTCTATCTTGTCGTCGGCAAATGGTCTGACAGGGTCGGGCGCAAGAAGCCGATCGTGATTGGTGCGCTGCTCTCATTATTGTTACTGTTTCCGGCATTTTGGGGCCTCGGCCAACTCGCCAATCCCGGACTGACGGAGGCTGCAGAGGCAAACCCGGTCCGGATCGAGGGTTATGCCTGCAGCACAGATCCTTTTTCGGAGCTGTTCAGTCGTGAGCAGAGCGATTGCGGGAAAATTCTGGAGACTCTCATATCCGCTGGGGTATCCTATACTCTGATCGACGCCAGTGAATTGCGATTGAGCGCCGGTGGTGAACCGATCGCGATTGACCCCGCGTGGCTTGAGGATGGAAACGCCAGGAGCACCGGTATTCGCGACTCGCTAACTGCTCATGGCTATGATTTTGCCAAGCAGCAGCCGGGCATCGTGAGCATTTTGGGAATCGTGGCAATTTTGCTGGTTTTGGGCGCCTTGAGCGCCATGACCTATGGTTCGGTTGCGGCGCTTCTGTCGGAAATGTTTCCCGCCAAAATCCGGTACAGTTCCATGTCGATACCCTATCATATCGGGGCAGGTTATCTGGGCGGCTTCTTGCCGCTGATAGCCGGCTATATCGTCGCGCGATCCGGCGATATCTATGCCGGCCTTTGGTACACCTGGGTTGTGGTTGCCTTCGGCGTCATCGTCGCTTGGTGGGGCATTCCCAATGATCCCGAAGCGGCGCTCGACGAAGCCCGATAAAGTCATTATCGCTCGTTTCATGAGTGAAGAGGAAATAGCGATACCAGCCACCGCCAGCGTAAAGCTGGATAGAGCAGCCCTTGTGGCCAACTGGAACGCGCTGAATGAGATGTCCGGAAAAGCGAAGGCTGGCGCAGCAGTGAAGGCCAATGGCTATGGCCTGGGTGCGCGCGATGTCGTGCGCCATCTGTTGGACGCGGGTTGTGATGACTTTTTCGTCGCCAATTGGCAGGAAGCCAGAGAGATCGAGGATCTGACTGCTGGCAAGGCTTCTGTCTCCGTGCTCAATGGCGTGCGCGATGCCGACATGTCTTTCGCTTTGCAGTCATCCGCCAAGCCGGTGCTAAACAGCCTCGATCAGGTCAATCGGTGGCAGTCATCCAACCGACCGTGCGATATCATGATCAACAGCGGCATGAACCGGCTTGGGTTAAACGTTGCAGACCTTAACCTGGAACTGTTCGCCGGGATGTCGATCGATTTGGCGATGAGCCATCTTGCATCGGCCGATGAGGACGGGCCACAAAACGGTGAACAGCTGGCCGCGTATACTGCGGGGTTGGACCTAGTGCCGCACCAACGAACCAGTCTCGCGAACAGCGCTGGTATCGCGTTGGGCAGCGAATATCATTTTGATCTCACTCGCCCGGGTCTGGCACTTTACGGCGGCATCCAGCGACCGGAGCTAGCGGCGGTGATCCGGCAGGTGGCCATGCCACAGGCAGAGATCCTTCAGGTCCGGACTCTCCATATTGACGACAAGCTTGGTTATAATGCGCGATATGTGGCCAAGCAGGAACATCCCGTCGCCATTCTCGCGATGGGCTATGCTGATGGCTATCTGCGCGGTTTCTCGGATCGGGGGATCTTTCGCCATGAAGGCAGAGAACTGCCAGTGCTCGGCCGCGTCTCAATGGACTTGATCGCGATCGACCTGACCAGTGCCCCTGATCTGAAAGAGGGGGATTGGGTCGATTGCGATTATGATCTGCTGGCGGCTTCGGCCCAATCCGGATTGTCGCAATATGAACTTATCACCGGCCTGGGCAGCCGGCTGTCCCGCTATTGGGTTTAATCGACCACAAGCACACCGCCATGCAACGCAGTTGCACAATCAAAAATTGCTGCGCAAAATTGCTGCACAACAACAGAAGTTGCGGCAATGCACAAATAGGTTTAGTGCTTGTGCAACATTTAATTATTGATGGTTAGAAGGTCCTTAAGAGCTTCAGCAATTAAAACCCATCGGGAACTGATATGGCCAAGTCTAAAAATAGCAATCCAGGCGATCCGATCACCATAAAAAAATATGCCAATCGGCGTCTCTACAATACTGAAACATCCAGTTACATTACGCTCGATTTCCTCGCCGAAATGACTCGCAAGGATCAGGATTTTATCGTCGTCGATGCCAAAACCGGTGAAGACATCACGCATAATGTTCTGACCCAGATTATCGTTGACGAGGAAAGCAGCGGCAAGCAGATGCTTCCGGTAAAATTTCTGCGCCAGCTGATCTCCATGTATGGCAACAGTATGCAATCGTTGATGCCATCCTATCTGGAAGCATCGATGGATAATTTCCGGAAAAATCAGAAACAGTTTCAGGAGGCTGTTGAAGGTGCGCTCAACAAAAATCCGTTGGGTCAGATGGCGGTCAAGAACCAGAAACAATTTCAGGAAGCGGTCGAGAATGCGTTGAAGGCAAGCCCGCTTGCTGGCGTATTTGAAAAGGCCTTGAGCCTTGGCCAAACCAATAGTGCGGAGGCGGGTGATGGATCACCAGCCTCGACATCCGAAAAAGAGGCCGAAATCATGGCTTTGAAACAGCAGCTGGCTGACATCCAGTCCAAGATAGACAAGCTTGATAACTGATACGGCCACCCTACAAGCCGCAGGAAAACGAATTGAAGAAAAATGCTCTGTCCATAACCCGTGAAGATGATTTTGCGGGATGGTACCAACAAGTCATTACCGAAGCTGATCTCGCCGAGGAATCGGGCGTGCGCGGCTGCATGATCATGCGCCCTTGGGGCTATGGCATCTGGGAACGGGTGCAATATCTGATGGATCAGCGGATCAAGGCCACCGGCCATGAAAATTGCTATTTCCCGCTGTTCATCCCGCTGAGCTATTTTGCCAAGGAAGCCGAGCATGTCGACGGCTTTGCCAAGGAGATGGCGGTGGTCACGCATCACCGGCTGACGAAAGGCGAAGATGGCGGACTGATCGTCGATCCCGAGGCGAAGCTGGAAGAGCCGCTGGTGGTTCGTCCGACCTCGGAAACCGTGATCGGTACGGCCTTTGCCCGCTGGGTGCAGAGCTGGCGCGACCTGCCCGTGATGATCAACCAGTGGGCCAATGTTGTGCGCTGGGAAATGCGGACCCGGATGTTCCTGCGGACGAGCGAATTCCTTTGGCAGGAAGGCCATACGGCGCATGCCTCGAAAGCCGAGGCAATGGAGGAAACGCTCAATATCCTTGAAATGTACCGCGAATTTTCCGAAAATGTCCTGGCGATGCCGGTCGTCGCGGGCGAAAAACCCGAGAACGAACGCTTTCCCGGTGCCGATGCGACCTACTCGATCGAGGCGATGATGCAGGATGGCAAAGCGCTGCAGGCCGGCACCAGTCACTTCCTCGGCCAGACCTTCAGCAAGGCGCAGAATATCCGCTTTCAGGACAAGGACGGTGAATTCCAGTTCGCCTATACCACCAGCTGGGGCACATCGACCCGGATGATCGGCGGGGTTATCATGACCCACGGCGACGATGACGGTATGCGCGTACCACCATTGATTGCCCCTTATCAGGTAGTGATCGTACCGATGCTGCGCGACAAGCCCGAAGACGAACAGGTGCTGGATTATTGCAAGGCTTTGGCGAAGGAAATCGCTGGCCTGAAAGCTTTTGACGAAGCCGTTCGGGTGAAGCTTGATATCAGCGGTGCCAAGACCCAGACCAAAAGATGGTCGTGGGTCAAGAAAGGCGCGCCGATCATTCTTGAAATCGGTCCACGCGACATGGCAGAAGACAAGGTGGCAATGATCCGCCGTGACGCATTGTATCAGGATAGCGGTAAACTGGACACGAAATTTCTGGCCAAGTCCGAATTCATACCACAGATTCCGGACTTGCTGACTGAGATCCAGTCCGCACTGCACGACGAGGCCAAGCAGCGTCTTGATAGCAACATCACCCGCGGTATCGAGCACTGGTCGGATGTCGAGCGTTTCTACAAAGAGAATAAGAAATATCCGGGCTGGCTGGAAGTGCAATGGCGCAAGGCAACCGGTGACGATCTGGAAGCGATCGAGGAACGGCTCAAAAAGCTGAAGCTCACCTTCCGCAACGTGCCAGTGGATGCGGGCGCAGCGGACGGGAACTGCATCTTCAGTGGTGAACCTGCCGATGAGCGAATCATCATCGGCAAAGCCTATTAATGGCCGGCCCCAGGAAACCACATAAACCGAAGCAGGTTCCGACGCGCAAGCAAATCATGGATCTCATCGAGCGATCGGATCAGCCGGTCGGCAAGCGCGAAATCGCCAAGGCATTCGGATTGAGGGGTTCCGATAAAATTGCCCTGAAAGCATTGTTTAAGGACATGGCCGACGAAGGCCTGATCGACAGCACTCCGGGACGGGCATTTCACAAGATGGGCGGCATACCAAAAGTCACGGTTCTGAAAATCGTTGAAATCGACGGCAACGAGGCAATCGGCATTCCCGAAAAATGGGAGGCCGACAATGCACCGGCACCAAAGCTGCGAATCAAGGAAAAGGGCAGGAGGGCCGCTCTTGCGATTGGGGATCGGATCCTCGCCAGGACGGAAGAACGCGGGAACGGGCATATCGCCTTTCTGATGAAAAAGCTGGCCCAGAGCAGCGAGATGTTGCTCGGCATCGTCGAAAAAGACGAGAAGGACCGCTATTGGCTGAAACCCGTTGATCGCAAGGTCCGCCGGAGTACGCCTATCCTGGATTTGGGCGAGGCCGAGCCGGGCAATCTGGTCTTGGCCGAGCCGCTAAAGCGGGGCTCCGAAGTCAAGGCGCGGGTGAAGGAAGTTTTGGGTGATCCGTTCGCGCCCAAGTCATTCAGCCTGATTGCGATCCACAAATTTGAAATCCCGCTGCATTTTCCTGACGCGGTGACAAAGGAAGCCGAGTTGGCGACCAAGCTCGCGATTTCGAAAGAAAAACGGGAAGACTTGCGGCATCTCCCGATCGTCGCGATCGATCCTGCCGACGCGCGCGATCATGATGACGCGATCTGGGCCGCACCGGATGGCAGTCCGGATAACAAGGGCGGGTTCAAGGCGCTGATCGCGATCGCCGATGTCTCTTATTATGTGCGCTCCGGAAGCAAACTCGACCGCGAAGCCTATAAGCGGGGCAATAGCGTCTATTTCCCTGATCGGGTTGTACCCATGCTGCCGGAGGCATTGTCCACCGATGTTTGCTCGCTCAAACAGGGCGTGGACCGGGTGTCTCTGGTTTGCCACGTGACGATCAACGCAAAAGGGCAGGTGATCGCGTCCCGCTTTACCAGAGCGATTGTCAAACTGGCCGGCAATATCGCCTATGAAGATGCGCAGGCGGCAATGGACGGCAGGCTCGACCATCCGCTGAAGAAAAAAGCGCTCGAACCGTTATGGGCCTGCTGGAAGCTGCTGGCCAAGGCGCGTGACGAACGCGAGCCGCTTAATCTCGATCTGCCGGAAAAGCGCGTTGTGCTCGATGATCAGGGAAAGATTGTCGAGATCGCGATCCGCGAGCGTCTCGATGCCCATCGGGTGGTCGAAGATTATATGATTGTCGCCAATGTGGCGGCCGCGAAGATGCTGGAATCCAAGAAATCTCCGGTCATCTACCGCGTCCACGAAGTGCCTTCGCGCGAGAAGCTGATCGCACTGAAGGACTATCTCAAGACGTTCGACATGAGCTTTGCCATGGGGCAGGTGATCAAGCCGTCGGTGTTCAACAATCTGATCGAGCAGGTCGATGACGAGCTGCTTTTGCCGCTGGTGATGGAGCAGATCCTGCGCAGCCAGACCCAGGCTTATTATGGACATACCAATTTGGGTCATTTCGGCCTGTCGTTGGGAAGCTACGCGCATTTTACCAGCCCGATCCGGCGCTATGCCGATCTGATCGTTCACCGCGCGCTGGTGACTGCCTGTAAGCTCGAGCAGCCTGCGCCCGAAAACAGCGATATTCCGCAATATTCCGGTTTGAACAAGGAAGAGGCAGGGCGGCTTGAACTGATTTCGGAAAAAATATCAAAGCTGGAACGCCGCGCGATGAAGGCGGAGTGGGAAACCATCGACCGCTATATCTCTGCCCATTTGGCAAACCGAATCGGCGAAGTCGTGAAATGCCGGATTACCGGCGTCCAGAATTTCGGTTTCTTTGCCACGGTTGAGGAGCTGGGTGGTGACGGTCTGGTGCCGGTGCGCAGCCTTGGCGCGGAACGGTTCGACTATGACGAGTCGAAGCAACAGCTGACCGGGATGGAGAGCGGTACGACGTACAATATCGGGCAGAAAATCGAACTGCGTCTGGTCGAGGCCAACGCTGCCACGGGCAGCCTGTTGTTCGAACTCCCGGAAGGCGCAAATCATATGCCCGGCCGAAAGGCACCGTTTCGGGCTGGTAAAGGCAAACCGCATCGGAAGGGCAAACCTGGACGTCCGGCAAATATAAAAGGCCGCAAAGGAAAGGTCAGAAGAAAATAATTCTTTGCTGCGGGAGGATCATCTGCCTCGAAAGGGTGTATAGGATAGCAATCACGAAGGATTTCCCCAATGCCCAGACTTCTTCCGACCCGGCCCATTCCTGATTTCACCGTCCGGCTGATCGATGGGGGCCAGTTTCAACTGAGTCAGCGGCTTGGTGACAATTTTACCTTGCTGCTGTTCTATCGCGGAGCCCACTGCCCGATCTGTAAAATGCAGGTGCGCGAACTCCAGCGCAAATTGAACGATTTCGCAAAGCGCGGGGTGACGGTGGTCGCGATCAGCATGGACAACAAGGCGCGGGCGCAGAAATCAGTGGACGAGTGGGAGATCGGGGAGCTTCTGCTCGGCTATGGTCTCAGTGAAGATACTGCTCGCCAACTGGATCTCTATATTTCGTCTGGCCGCCCGGGAAGCGAAGAGCCGAGGATATTTTCCGAACCGGCAATGCTGCTGGTCAAGCCGGATTGCAGTCTTTATTTTGCCAGCATTCAAAGCATGCCTTTTACCAGGCCTCCTCTGGATCAATTGCTGCAAGGCATCGATTATGCACTGGAACATAATTATCCGGCACGCGGCGCGCTGGCCCCGTCGAATTAACTAAGCCGGTCAATCTCTTCCTTGCTGAGCGATCCGGGGACGACCATCACCGGACAGGGCAGGGAGCCCGCTTCGGTCGCGGCAAAATGGCTAACCAGCGGGCCTGGAACGCCGGTTGCTGCCGCGCCAAGCACCAGCGCAGCAAGACCATCGACGTCATCCATCATCGCCCGCACGACTTTTGGACCCTTGCCTTGCCTGACCGTGATGGAAGGGCGAATCCCGGTTTCTTCAAACAAGCTGCCGGCAGCGCCGGACACCAGGGCCTCCGCGCGATTTTTCGCTTCTTCGGCAAGAGTCGCCTGTACGCCGCCCCACGCGACAAAGTCCTCGCTCTCTACCAGCGCCAGAATGTGCAACCCGCTGTTGGTCTTCATCGCACGGCGCGAGGCAAAGCGAAGCGCCAGGCTTGCCTCATCGGTCTCGTCGATCACCACAAGATATGTACGCATGAACCCTCCTCCTCCTGTCAGAAATACCTGTTGCGACAAAAATGCTCGCAAGGCAAGCAACCGCCCTTGACGCCATTGGCGCAATGTTCGACAGCTTTAAGCGAAAACAGGACTTATTTCAGGAAAGATCACCGGCCATGCCCATCAATCTCCAAATGCCTGCGCTCTCCCCGACGATGGAGGAAGGAACACTCGCCAAATGGCTGGTGAAGGAGGGCGATAGCGTCTCGTCCGGTGATTTGCTGGCCGAAATAGAGACCGACAAGGCAACAATGGAATTCGAGGCGATCGACGAGGGTATCATTGCCAAGATTGTCGTTGCAGAAGGTACCGATAATGTAAAAGTCGGTGAGGTGATCGCGATCATCGCGGAAGAAGGCGAAGACGCTGGCGATATCGAAGCGCCCGCTGAGCCGAAACAGAAAAAGACCGAACCGGCAGAGAACAAGGCAGAAAAGCCTGCGCCGACGCCGTCGCCTGCGCCAGAACCGGAGGCAGATTCCGCACCCGAACCTTCACCGTCACCAGCCAAAGCGAAGCAGGATAGCGGCGATGACCGCCTGAAAGTCAGCCCCTTGGCGCGGCGTCTGGCTGAGCAGAAAGGGGTTGATCTGGCCGCAGTGTCCGGCTCCGGTCCCAATGGCCGGATTATCAAGGCCGATATCGACGCAGCGGAAGGCGGTACAGCGCCGGCCAAGAGCGAGGAGGCGACTCCGGCACCAAGCGCAGCTCCGGCCTCCACTCCCGCTCCAAAGGCTGCATCGACATCAGACGATTTCGATATTCCGCATGTCGCAGAGAAACTGTCGGGCATGCGCAAGACAATCGCCCGCCGGTTGACCGAGGCCAAACAGACCATTCCGCATTACCGGGTCAGCATTGATGTCAATATCGACAAGCTGCTGAAACTGCGCGGCGAGCTCAATGCTTCGCTGGAAGCGCGCGGTATCAAACTCTCAGTCAATGATTTGCTGATCAAGGCACAGGCAGTCGCTCTGATGCAGGCACCGGACAGCAATGTCAGCTATACCGAAGATACTCTCATCCGCTACCAGCGCGCAGATATTGCGGTTGCCGTCAGCATCCAGGGCGGTCTGATCACGCCCATCATTACCAGCGCCGATACCAAATCTCTGAGCGCTATCGCTACCGAAATGAAAGATCTCGCCGAGCGCGCCAAAGCCGGCAAGCTGAAGATGCACGAATATCAGGGCGGGACCGCCAGCCTGTCCAATATGGGTATGTTCGGTGTGACCGCTTTCGATGCAGTGATCAATCCGCCGCAGGGCATGATCCTGGCGATCAGCGCCGGTATCAAAAAACCTGTGGTGATTGATGACAGCGTCCAGATTGCAACGATCATGACCGCCACCGGCAGCTTTGACCACCGCGCCATCGACGGCGCGACTGGTGCAGCATTTATGAAGGCGTTCAAGGAAACCGTTGAAAATCCGCTGGGGATGCTTGCTTGACCGCGCTGAGCGCGAAAGTTCCGGCTATCCGGACGATTGTCATGCCCACCGAAGGCAATCCCTATGGCGTAGCCTTTGGCGGTTGGCTGATGGGCCAGATGGCGCAGGCCGGTGGTGCTCTTGCTGCTCAGCACAGCAAGCACCAGTCGGTCGTGGTTGGCGCAAACGATCTCCGTTTTGGGCATCCGGTGGAAATCGGTGATGAATTGTCGGTCTATGCCGAATTCACAAAGATCGGTCGCAGTTCGATGACCGTTCAGGTCGATGCGTATCGGCGCGACCGGCATGAGGACGAAATGACGAAGGCAGCGTCGGGCGTCTACACATTTGTGGCGGTGGACGCAGACGGCAAGCCGGTGCAGGTGCCGGCGCTGAATTAAAAATTCTCAAAGAGGAATAATATGGCAGACACTTACGACCTAATCGTTCTTGGATCCGGCCCCGGCGGTTATGTCGCCGCAATCCGCGCGTCGCAACTCGGCCTCAAAACTGCGATTGTCGAACGCGAAAATCTCGGCGGCATCTGCCTCAACTGGGGCTGTATTCCGACCAAGGCGATGCTGCGTTCGGCCGAGGTGTTTCATAATATGAAACATGCCAGCGATTATGGCCTTGCCGCCGAGAAGATCAGCGCCGATCTCGATGCGATCGTCAAGCGCTCGCGCGGGGTGGCCAAGCAGCTCAATCAGGGCGTAACTGGCCTAATGAAGAAGAACAAGATTGATGTCGTCATGGGTGACGGCAAGATCACTGCGCCGGGAAAGATGACGGTAAAGACCGAAAAGGGGGAGGAAGAGCTCAGCGCCAAGAATATCATCATCGCCACCGGCGCCCGCGCTCGCGATCTGCCTTTTGCCAAGGCCGACGGCAAACGCATCTGGACCTATCGTCACGCCATGACGCCACCGGAAACACCGACCAAATTGCTGGTCATCGGCTCCGGCGCGATCGGTATCGAATTTGCCAGCTTCTACAATGATATCGGAGTCGACGTCACCGTTGCGGAGATGCTTGACCGGGTCGTTCCAGTGGAAGATGAAGAGGTCTCAGCTTTCCTCGAGAAGTCCCTGAAAAAACAGGGTATAACCATCATGACCGGTGCTGGCGTCAAGAGCATCGAAGTCGGTGACAAGGGCGTAAAGGCCGAGATCGAGGACAGCAAGGGCAAGAAGGACAAGCATGACTTCAGCCATGTGATTGTCGCCGTCGGTATTCAGCCCAATATCGAGACAATCGGGCTCGACGAACTGGGTGTGGAGCCGGATGAGCGCTACCATATCAAGACCGACGACCATTGCCGGACCAATATCGAAGGTATTTACGCGATCGGCGACTGCACCGCCGGGCCATGGCTGGCGCACAAGGCGAGCCATGAAGGCGTCATTGCGGCGGAAACCATCGCGGGTGGAGATCCGCACACCATGGACGTGAACAATATCCCGGGCTGCACCTATTGCCATCCGCAGATCGCTAGCGTCGGCCTGACCGAAGCCAAAGCAAAGGAAGCCGGTCATGACGTCAAGGTCGGCAAATTCCCGTTCATCGGCAATGGTAAGGCGATCGCGCTGGGCGAGACCGAAGGCTTTATCAAGACGGTGTTTGACGCCAAGACGGGCGAACTGCTCGGTGCCCATATGATCGGCGCGGAAGTGACCGAACTGATCCAGGGTTATACCATCGGCAAAACGCTGGAAACGACCGAGGCCGAATTGATGAACACCGTCTTCCCGCATCCGACGCTCAGCGAGATGATGCATGAAAGCGTACTCGATGCCTATGGGCGCGTTTTGCATATGTAGCGTTGCTTATTACTGTTCCCCGCCGCAGGGCGGGGTCCAGACGATCGCGCAGGACAGTTCTGTACCCCGCGCTGCGGCGGGGAACAAATCACTTTCCTACGCCTTCCGGTTTGCGCTAGCCTGTGGGCTATGAACCACTCTGTTTCCAACCGGGTCGTACCCTCCAAAATGACATTCACGGTGGCAGTGCCTTTCTTTTCTTTGAACACTGTAAAGATTGTAAAGTTCATCTTCCATTATTCCAATAAATCAGAAGGTTAAAATCCATGGTTAAGGGCACACATGACTTTGCCGCCGATCCCCGCAACGAGACTATTTTGATCAACGTCAATGGCGTCATGACGCCACGCGCCGAGGCGGTGGTGTCGGTTTTCGACAGTGGTTTCATGCTGGGCGACGGCGTCTGGGAAGGGCTGCGTGTGCACAAGGGAAAGATCGCTTTTCTCGACGCTCATCTTGACCGGCTGTTCGAGGGATCGAAAGCAATTGCGATGGATATCGGGATATCGCGAGACGCATTGGTGGAACGGCTTTACGAGACGATCAGCGGCAATGACATGGTGGATCAGGAAGGTGTTCACATTCGCCTGATGGTCACCCGCGGTATCAGATCGACGCCCTATCAGGATCCGCGGGTGATCATTTCGTCGGCGACCATCGTCATCATCCCGGAATATAAGGAAGCGCTGCCGAGCACGGTGGAAAATGGTATCCGCCTGTTCACCGTCCATGTCCGGCGCGGCGATCCGGCGGTGCAGGACCAGAAACTCAATTCGCACAGCAAGCTCAATTGCATCACGGCCTGTATCCAGGCGACCCAGGCCGGAGCAGACGAGGGACTGATGCTCGATCCACAGGGTTTTGTCGCAACTTGCAACAGCACCCATTTCTTCATTGTGCGCAAGGGCGAGGTGTGGACCTCTAGCGGCGACTATTGTCTGGGCGGGATAACGCGGGCCAATGTCATCCGGATTTGCCGGAAAAATGACATTCCGGTGTTTGAGAAGAATTTCTCGCTGACCGATGTCTATGGCGCGGACGAAGCCTTTGTTACCGGCACCTTTGCCGGCGTGGTGCCGGCGACCGAAGTGGATGGCCGGATATTGACCGAGGGCAGGGGACCGATGGTCGAGCGCCTGCAGGGACTCTACAAGGAGCTGATCGAGCGTGATGTTGCTTAACTCCGTCATGGCGAGGAGCGCAGCGACGAAGCAATCCAGAGAGGTATGCGACGCACTGGATTGCTTCGCTGCGCTCGCAATGACGAAGGACCACACATGACAGTCCCCATCCGCATCGCCATGTGGTCCGGACCACGCAATATCTCGACCGCGATGATGCGCAGCTTTGGCGGGCGCAGCGACTGTGCGGTCAGTGACGAGCCGTTTTATGGCGCTTTTCTGAAGCAGACGGGGCAGCGGCAGCCGATGGCCGATGAAGTCATCGCGTCGATGGATTGCGACTGGCAATCGGTGGCGGATAAGATGCGCGGGCCGGTCCCTGACGGCAAGGCGCTCTGGTACCAGAAACATATGCCGCACCATATGGTGGCCGATGTTTCAATCGCCGATTTCCCGGATCACCGCCATGCCTTTCTTATTCGCGATCCCGCGAATGTTGTCGCGAGCTACACCGCCAAGCGAGTCGAAGTGGAAGCGGAAGATCTCGGCTATGAGCGGCAGCTCGACTATGTCGACCAGGCGGCGCGAATGACCGGCAAGGCACCAATTGTTCTGGATAGCGCCGATATATTGCGGGACCCGGAAGCCCATCTCAAGGCACTCTGCGCCGCGCTGGAAATCCCCTGGGATGCTGGGATGCTGGAATGGGAAGCGGGCCCACGGGACAGCGATGGCATATGGGCGACACACTGGTATGGCCGGGTCATCGAAACGACAGGCTTTGGTGGAGGCGAAAGGGCTGCACCACAGCTGGATTCAGCCGCCCAGCGTGTGGCGGACGCGTGTCGGCCATTTTATGAAAAGCTGTCCGGTTACAAGATCAGTCTGTGAAGACGACCCTCAACCTTTCCAGCGAATCCAGCCCTTTGACAGGTCCCCGTCGTCGTCCGCATCAGCATACAGCGTATCCGCAATAATTTGCGCGGATTCGACCAGCCTCGGGCCGGGGCGGTTGAAGAAATGGTGGCCATCGGCGAGGAAGACTTCCCCATTTTTGACGGCGGACAGCTTCTCCCAATGCGGATGCTTCTCCATCGTAGGCATCTCGGCGAGCGTTTGCGGGATCTGGTATCCGCACGGCATGAAGATGATTTTGTCAGGATCGGACGCGAGCAAGTCATCCCATTCCAGCCATGGCGAATGCTGGCCTGCCGTGGCAAACAGCGACTGGCCGCCGGCAATCTCGATCAGCTCGGGCACCCAGTTTCCCGCAACCATCAGCGGCTCGATCCACTCGATCGCGGCTACGGTTGGTTGCGATGCTTGGCTGGCGGTGAGGCTGTCCAGGCTCTTCTGTAGCCTCTCGATCGCCTGTTCTGCCATTTCGGGGCGGTTGACCGCATCGCCAACCTTGCGAAAATCGCCCCACACATCATCAAGATTGTCGGGCGCCAGCGATATCAGCTGCGGTTTCTTGCCTATCCAGGTTGCCAACGCTTCCTCCAAATCATCGGGCGTGACGGCGCACACCGCGCATTGGGACTGGGTCAGAATGACGTCCGGTGCCAGAGACTGGAGCAGGGGCGTGTCTACTTCGTAGACCGACAGACCCTGACGGACGATTTCCTGCACCCGCTTGTCGATTTCATCCGACTGCAGGCCTTTTTCCAATTTGGTCGAGGTGCATACCGGAAGATCACGGACAAAATTCGGGAAGTCGCATTCATGCGACCGACCGACGAGATTGGGTTCCAGTCCCAGCGCCACGGCAATTTCCGTAGCGCTGGGCAATAAGGAAACGACACGAAGGTCGCTGTTCATGCGGAGCGAGCAGACAGGTTCGGTGCGTAGAACTGCGGCAGGGCGCGGGTCAAAGCGGCGCGTACCGCCAGCAGTCCGACGAACCAGAAAAAGTCATTCTTGGCAATCAGCCAGACAATGTCGGGCGCAAAGGTGCCGATACCACCGAGATAGAGCGCCGCGACATATAGCAACGCTTCATAGGCCACGAACGCCGCCGCGAAAGCAAGTCCAAGGCTGACCAACGTTTCGTCTTTACGCCATTTGAGAACCTCAATCGCGACGAAAAGGCCGGCCAAGCTCGCAACCAGCAAACTGCCACCATGGGCAAAACTGTTTGCCGTCTGCGGGTAATCGAGGATTAAATAGCCTACAAGCTGGTTGGCGAGCCAGACGCCGCCCATCCAGGCCATAGCCTTGCGAGGCGACAATGTGGCGGCGAGCAGGACCCCAATTGCGGAAAAGGGAGTGATGCAGGCGAATATCCAGCTTCCCAACACGGACGCGGTGGCCACCGTAGCGGCCCAGATATCTTCCGATTTTCCGGAAAAAGATTGCCTATTCATATGCTTGTTTCCTCTATTTAGAAATTTCAAAAATTACCGCGAACGCCTGCGTAAACCGCCCTACCAGCTGAAACGTAGCTGAACACCTGTTCATAACGCTCACCCAGAATATTTTCAACGCGCCCGAACAGCTCAAGATTGGCAGCAATCTCGACCCGCCCGTTCAAATTGACAAGCAGATAATCGTCCAGCCGGACATCGAGGGGAATGTAGCTTGGATCAGTATAAGCGACATCATGTTGCGACCCATTATAGCGGCCCACCAGGGTCAGGCCTGCCTTGTCGTTCGGCAGGTGCCAGTCGATTGCCAGACTGCCGATATGCTTCGGGCGGCGGACTTCCTGCACGCCGTTTTCGCGAGCTCGCAAATAGGTATAGCTGCCATTGATCCGCCAGCTGTCGTCAAGGGCAATCTCCAGCCAGCTTTCCACGCCATTGCGCTTCGACAGAGACGCTCGATTGGCTGGCGTCGCGGTAAATGTTGGAGGAGGATATGTCGTGAATATCTCGTCTTTCAGGTGGCTCTCAAAGTAGGTAAGCCCGATTTCTCCGTCGCCGTTGAGAAAACGCTGGGTTATCCCCGCTTCCCATCCTTCGGATTTCTCCGGCAACAGGTCAGGGTTGCCGATAAACTGTCCGTCATAATAGCCAAATAATTCGAAAAATCCGGGGTTTTTGACACCGGTGCCATAGGCTGCCTGGAGCTTCGTTCCGGAAGGCAGGAGATAAGCCCCTTGCAGGCGATAGGTGGTCACATTGGCGAAACGGTCATTGTCGTCATATCTGATGGCGGCACTAAAGGACGCGCGGCTTCCCACTTCGAGTTCATAAAGCCCAACAATACCCAAATTTTCGTTTTTTCTCTCTCCGGTAAAGGCGGACTGGTCGGTATTCCGAAAGGTTTCACGCTCCAGATCGGCCGCAAATGTCAGCCGATGCTCCATCGCGTCGCCGATAAATTTCAATGTGGTTTCGTAGCTGCCCTTGAGCCGTTTGCCTACGCTCCCGCCAGTTTGCGACGCGGCCGAATAACTGCGCCGTTTGCTATTGGCAAACTGCGCGGATGCCCGGTGGGTCCAGCGGCCGTCCATCAGGTCCAGTTCTGCCTTTACCAGACCGTAGGCGCCAATATTCTCAAAGCGTCTGCCGGGACTATCAATAATCTGGCCGAATAGAGGGCTGGTCGGATCACTTTCGCTCCCGTTAAAATCGCCGCTGTTTTCTGAATAACGAGCGACCACACCAAAGCGGAGATTGTCGGTCGCGTCTAGATTGCCGACAAAGGCCATAGCCGCGCTATCGCTACCAAGATCTCGGGTGCCGCCGCGCGCATTGGGCTGACCATCGGTGCTGGTCATGGAAGAGGTGATTGCATAGTCGAACGCCCCCGAGGTTCCTCCCAGCCGGGCAGCGGCGTTGACAGAATTGAAGGAGCCTCCTTCGACACGAGCGGAAAGGCCGGGCGCATCCGCGCCGGTGAGCGTGCGATAATGTATAACGCCACCGATCGCATCCGAACCATAAAGTGCGCTTTGTTCACCGCGCAATACTTCAATTTGGGCGATATCGTCGGCTACCAGGGTGCCGACATCAAATTCTCCGAAAAATGGATCGGAAACCTCAATACCGTCGATCAGGAACAGGGTGTGATTGGCCTCGCCACCACGCAGGCGTAACTGGGTTTGCCCCGCGGTATTGCTCACGGCGATCCCCGGGACATCACGCAATATGTCTGAAACCTGCCGGACCTGACGATTAACGATCTGGTCGCTGTCGATCACGGTTAGCGAACCGGCATCGATATCGGGCGAGATGGCATCACCAGAACGCGTGCCGGTGACGACGATAAGATTATCTGCCCCCGCATCCTCCTCGGCATAAGCCGAAGGGCAATAGAATAGCGCAGCGCAACTCAATAGCTGAGCGGTAAATGAACGGTATTTAGGCATTAGGATTCCCTTGTGTTAACGACATTGATTGCCGCTACGCAGGGGATAACCCCGTTCACCCGACACACCCCGTCCGGCTGAAGAACGACGATATAGGGCAGGTCTCCTGACTTGCGGATCGCTGCTGATATGCCGCCTTCCCAGATCCGGGGATCCAGTGGCATTTGGCATATCGGCTAGCCGCTTACAGTTGCGGGGGCAGTACCGGATTTGAATGGGGCCAAAGCCCTGTTCTCACCGGTTTCCCTTTGAATTCTCGATTAAGAGAAACCCGATATCTGGAATCCCATTCTCTCATAATCCTTTCGGATGCAACCCCAAATTTAATTGATTGCGAGTCGGACGGTGTCAGACCCGAAATCTCGCAGCATCCCAAATTACGCCGCCTCGCATTGGCACTATGATGTGGATTTTAAGGGATAAAATATCTTTCAACCGATGTTGAATCTGCTTCATTGTGAGAATCCAAACATGCTATAAAGACTGCCCATTTGAGGAATATTGGTCATGATTGCATTATTGAGTATTGCTTTGTTCAGCACCCTGTCAGCGGCGACCGTTGACGACGCCGATACCGCGCGCGTCGCTTATTCGAACTGTCTGGTGGAATTTACGACCGCCCAGCTTGACGAGAAAGTGGGGACAAGCACGTTCAAGAAGGCTGCTACCGCAGCTTGCCCGTCCGAGCGGAACGCGATGATCTCTACGATTAAAAAAGATGAGATGGAATTTGGCAGCTCCGAAAACGAAGCGACCAGCTTTGCCAGGGAAGAAGCAGACGGCGTTCTGTTCTCGTTTACAGATGGATATGCGGGTTATGCGAGCTCAAACACCCGGCCGGTCAAAGAGTAATAGGGTCCCGACCTCGAGATCAAAAACCCTTGGTTGGCGATAAGCGACCAGCAAGGCGATTACGGCCAATCAGAATCGTAGTCCGACTTGGACATTGAACTTGGGCGATTGGTCGCCGCTTTCAAATCGGTCGCTGTTGAGTGGTGCCGCGGCCTCTAAGCCCATATCGAATCGGCCGATCTGGGATCGGATGCCGCCACCGGCCGAAGCGAGAGAGCCATCTCCGAATCCGGTGCCAATATTGGAAACATAGCCACCGTCTACGAAGGTGTAGAACTGGACCCAGTCCAGCCAGTCGGTGACGTCGTTGAACTCCTTGCGCAGTTCGGCAAGTCCGAGAACACCTTCATCACCAAATCTTTCGCTAAAATCATAGCCTTTGCCAAAATAGGGACCGCCCAAAGCAATTTCGTTCGCTGAGAGCAGTGGGCGTGAGGCAATTTGCGCGTTGCCTGCCAGACGGATGCCAAAACCATTGCCAATCCCCAAAATGGAGTTGATCCAGAAATTTGCTTTTGTAAATTTCCCGCTGCCATCAGCCCGCGAGTTCAGAGGCTCGCCGCTTCTGCTTGCGCCAAGGATTCCAAGTCCCTGTGTTACTCCAACACCGCCATAAATTCTGCCAAAACCAACATTGTAGTTTCCCGAAAAATTTACTGTCGCAGTAGCAATCTGGTCGTCCTGAAAAAGTGCGCCATTCTGTGACTGCTCAACATCAAGATAGGCCAATTCTGCGTTTAGCCAGAGATTGACATCGTTGCTGCGTTTCAGCGCCCGACTGACGAAGAGAGAAATATATCGATTGTGACCGCTAAAATTGAACGCGCTCAAGTTACCTCCAGAACGGGTCCGGCCGGCAGCGCCAGTCATGCCGATGACCGTCCCCCCATCTCCCAAAGTAGTCGCGTATCGCGCACTGATATAGGTCAGCTCTTTGGGCTGGAGAGCCGAACTGATGACGTTAGTGGTCAGCACATCGCTATCGCTCAAGAGCCCGGCCAGCTCCAGATCAAGCCGGGCGCGCACGGGGCCAAGAGTTTCCGGCCCATAGTTGTCCAGCGCGAGATATCCTTTAGCGTTATCCTCGCGCACTGACACCGTCAGCACGCCCCTGCCATCTCGGCGATCATAGTTCGAATTAAGAAGGGTAATCCCGGGCAAATCACCTGCGAGCAACAATTGCCGTTCCACGACATCCGACCGAGCGGCAGAGGATAGCAACTTGTTCAATGTCTTTCGCAGTCGCTTATTCTGCGACCCTATAATTCGAACTTCGTCGATGGCGCCAGCATCCAGCAGAACTTCGATTACACCTATCTTTACCGATTGAGGCGGAATTAGCGCGCTTGCAAAAATATAGCCGCTGTTTCGAGCCGCTGATGATACTGCGCTCGCCAAATCCTTGAGCAGGGCCGGACTGGCTTCCTGGCCGATGAATTCCTCATAACTAGTGGCGATGGATTCCAGTGGAATTTGAGACTGGGAATTAACCCTAATCGCTCCAATTGTAATGGGAGGAGCTGCGCTGTTACTCGGAACCTGAGACTCTGGAACGACGTCCGGTGCTGCGATTTCGGCGGACGAAGGCAGGCCGACTGTCCATTCGCCTTGGCTGGTTACGCTTTCAAACGGATTGCCGGCCGGCTGGGCAATAGTGGGCGATGAACAACCAGCTATTATGGCCCAGATCACGATTTTTAATCGCTTTTGCACAAAGAACTCCTGAATACTAAACCCATCGATATTATAGGATAGTTCTTAGGAATTCCTTATCGGTTGGGTAGTTTACGGAATATTTAGGGCGTTTTTAAACCACTTGCCGACATTATATGTCTAAAATGGTTTTAGTAGAACCGCATGAAATCCGGTGTTTTCCGGTCTGAACTTAAAGTGATAATTAAAGATATGAAAAAAGTTCTCGCAATCGCTGCGCTTTTGACGGCCGGGGTCGCTCATGCCGGAACGCCTCAATGGAAATTGACCGAGCGTACTGGCAATGTAAATATATTGCGGGCTGGTGTTTCAAAGATAGCGATCTCTGGTGGCAGCCTCGAAATCGGCGATGTGATTGCAACCGGCGAAAAGAGCCGGGCCGTGCTGGCACGTGGCCAGGAGTTTGTTGTGGTTTCGCCCAACAGTCGCCTGAGAATCAGCGCGCCCAAGCAAAGTGGTGGTGTTGTTCAATTTTTCGAAGAGATTGGCAACGTCCTTTTCCGCATCAACAAAAAGGAGACCCCGCATTTCGGGGTAGCAACTCCTTATCTCGCTGCTGTCGTCAAGGGCACTACTTTCAGTGTGACCGTTTCTGAGTCCGGAACTGCGGTACAGGTAACGGAAGGTGCCGTTCAAGTTTCTACCCTCGACGGCGGAGCAACACAATTGCTGTCCCCCGGCATGATTGGGATAGTCAATCGCGATCAGCAGTTCCGTCTTAATATCACTGGTTCGGAAGCACGCACGATTGATTCGCCCAATGCGCCAGCAGGGAGTTCGGACACGCCAGAGCCCGTGGATGAGGCGACTTTGGTTGAAATTGCTAATGGTTCGTTTGAAGGAACCATTAGCGCGCCGGTGGTGGACGCCCCTGTCTCCCTTAGCCAATTGACGGGCGGGTTGGTCAGCAGCGGCGCAACGTCGAATGTTTCAACTAAAGTGGCGGCGGTAAATCCAACGATCCCGGCGTTTGCGCCCGCTAACAACGGTGTGATTAACGGGAATCCGGGCGCTGTGGGCAATGGAAATGGCAATCCATTTGGCGGCAAAACCGATAATTCTGGGAACGGGGCTGGAAATGGCAACGGCAACGCCGGCGGGAATGGCAATGGCAACCCCGGTGGTAATGGCGACGGCAATCCCGGCGGCAACGGTAATGGTAATCCGGGTGGGAACGGTAATGGTAATCCTGGTGGAAACGGCAACGGCAACCCCGGCGGCAATGGCAATGGTAATCCCGGCGGCAATGGCAATGGCAATCCCGGCGGGAACGGTAACGGTAACCCCGGTGGGAATGGAAACGGTAATCCCGGCGGTAATGGCAATGGAAATCCCGGCGGCAATGGCAATGGAAATCCCGGTGGCAATGGCAACGGTAATCCCGGCGGCAATGGCAACGGCAATCCCGGCGGTAATGGCAATGGAAATCCCGGCGGGAATGGTAACGGTAATCCCGGCGGTAATGGCAATGGAAATCCCGGCGGGAATGGTAACGGTAACCCCGGTGGGAACGGCAATGGAAATCCCGGCGGCAACGGCAACGGTAATCCCGGCGGGAATGGCAACGGCAACCCCGGCGGGAACGGCAATGGTAATCCTGGTGGAAACGGCAATGGCAACCCCGGCGGGAACGGTAATGGCAATCCTGGCGGGAACGGTAATGGCAATCCCGGCGGGAATGGCAACGGTAACCCCGGTGGGAATGGCAACGGTAACCCCGGTGGGAATGGCAATGGTAATCCCGGCGGGAATGGCAATGGCAACCCAGGCGGGAATGGCAAAGCGAAGTGAAATCTCCGCAATCTCTCGCGTTTTTTAAAGCTCCATTCGCAAAACAGAGTATTCTCTGCGTTAACGCAAAAGAGACAGGTGGTCACTAAACACAGCCGTTACGCGACAAGCGGAGATATTATTGGCAACTGTTTTTTCCTCTATCAGGGCCACAGCGTTTCGGCTGACCTTTTTACCTTGGCTATTGGCCCTGTTTGCCGGTGTGGGGTTGGTTATTGCCGACGTCGGCAACGACGTGGAGCAACGCCTGAGCAATATACGCGCCAATGTTCTTGAGAAACCTGCGTCGGGCGATGTCGTCCTTGTCGAAATTGACGCCGAATCCCTGCAGAAGGCGAACAACTGGCCTTTCCCCCGCGAATATTACGCAGTCGCGATAGAAAAGCTTAATGCAGCGGGGGCGGCGCTTATTGCGTTTGATATCGATTTCTCATCCCAATCAATATCAGAACAGGATCAGCGGCTGTCTGATGCAATCGCAAAGTCCGATGCCACAATCATTCTGGCAACCTTTCGCCAGCGTGCGTCAACCGTGCGCACCGACTATGTGGAAAGTCTTCCGATCCCCGCGCTGAGAAAGAATGCGTTTCTGGCATCTGTCAACGTGCAGCCTGATAGCCGGGGGCAGTTGAACCGTTATAGCTACGGCACGACCACAGACGATACCACCAGACCATCAATGGCTAGCATGATTGCGGAAGTCTCCGGTAATATTGACCAGAGTTTTTCGATCGATCAGTCGATCGACCCCGATACAATTCCGCGAATAGGCTTCGTTGACCTCCTGAATTCCGGTGACTTGCCTGTTCAGCTATCCGGCAAGAAAATATTGATTGGGGGCACCGCGATAGAGTTGGGTGATCGCTATTCGACGGGGCGCTTCGGTATGATCCCCGGCGTCGTGATCCAGGCAGTTGCTAGCGAAACACTTATCCAAGGAACAAATTTACAGCATCTTGGCAAATTTCCGGCGCTTGTGCTCGCAGCGAGCATAATCTTTCTATGTGTGGCGACCAAAAAACTAACCTCCCGCCGTTTGATCGGGATTGCGTTCGCTTTGGTTATTGCTTTGGTATTTTTGCTTCTTTTGGTCGAATATCTAAACTGGTTCACATTTTCAAATGTACCCGCTTTTTTCTTCCTCGGCGTTTACATGTTGTCCCAAAAATTGTTAACCACAACGACCGCTTTGAAAAACAGTCAATATGTGAACGAAATCAGCGACCTGCCGAATGAGGCGGCGTTGCAGAAAATACTGGCTACAAACGAATTTGGCTATATTGCTACAGCCCGTCTCGCGGATTTCCGAGAATTGCTGGTGCTGACGAACACTGCTTCGCGCAAAGACTTTTTCCAGAACCTTGCCGATCGCCTCAGCTACCTGGCTCAGGATGAACGTGTTTATCATGTTGATCCAGATATGGTCGCCTGGATTGTGAAAACTGAATATACGCTCGATATTCGGGGGCATTTCGACACCGCTTCTGCACTGCTGCAGGCTCCGATCATGGCCCATCAAACGAAAATCAAGATCGAGACCAATTTCGGCATTAGCAGTGAGTCTCTCGATCAATCAAAAATTGCTTCTGAACATGCCCTTTTGTCCGGGATAAAATGGGCTTGGCACGATTCGGAATTCGATGATGCGGTCGGACAAAAACACAATCTCCTGATCGAATTGGATCATGCCATTGAAGCTGGAGATCTCGATGTTGTGTATCAGCCGAAATGGAGCCTTGCAGAAAATGTGCTGGAAGGCGCAGAAGCGCTCGTTCGGTGGCACCATCATGAGCGCGGTCTGATCAGCCCTGATATCTTCATACCATTGCTAGAGAAAGCTGGTCGGATAGATGGTCTGACCTGTTACGTTTTACAAAAGACCCTTGATGATGTGGCCAAATGGGGAAAGCGGAGGCCAGGCCTGAGTTGTTCCGTCAACATTTCAGCCAAACTTCTGGCCGACAGAGGTTTTGTCAATAAAGCGATTAGCATGGTCCAGAATTCGAGCGTCGACAATGGACAGATCATTTTCGAGGTCACGGAAACAGCAACCCTGGCAAACCCGGAAAGGTCAGCGTTAGCGCTGAAACTTATTCAGAATTCGGGTATCAGAGTATCAATAGATGATTATGGTACCGGTCATTCCACGATGAGTTATTTACAGCGCCTTCCGGTGGACGAAATCAAACTGGACCAAAGCTTTGTGAAAACAATGATCACCAATTCGGCCAATCGGGTGATGGTCCTATCAACCATCAAAATGGCTCACGCTCTTGGGTATAAGATTGTAGCCGAAGGAATCGAAGATCAACCCTGTTTGGAACTGCTGACTCGTTACGGCTGCGATTATGGTCAAGGCTGGCATATTTCCAAGCCGCTTACTTCAGAACAGTTCGAAGCAGATTGGCTTGATCGCGAAGTTGCCGACACCAGATTGTCCGCCTGATTGGTATTTGTTGGCTGCGGGGCAGGGGGATTGTGCTCGATGCCCCTACAGGAGGCTGGTCCGTTCGGTGTGGCGCCGAGGATACTGTAAGAATTTTAATGGATGAGCAATAATCTCAGATCATTGACATTTGTTCCTGATGGGCCGGTTATCAGCAGGCCGTCGGCCTTTTCGAATGCCAGATAGCTATCATCCCTATCCAGCATCATGGCTGCATGTACAGGACCGCCCATCGCCCCCAGAATACCCGGCCAGAGAAATGCGCCGGCATTGTCTTCGGATCCATCGATCCCGTCGCTATCTGCCGCAAAGCCGCAAATATCGGGCTCTCCTTTTAGCGTCAGCGCGCAAGCCAGAAGATAGGCGCTGCACCGGCCACCGCGGCCGTCCGGATTCCGCACCGTCACGGTTGCCTCTCCGCCAGAAATCAACGCGACTTTTCGGCCTTGCGCCTTGAGCGATAGCGCTTGCGATGCGTGATCGCGCCCGATTTGCAGAGCATCCCCCTCAAGCGCGTCACCAAGCATCAATATTTCATAACCATGCGTTTGTGCCGCTTTTGCCGCTGCCGCACACATGTCACCGGGCGTGGCACATAGCGTCGCGGTTGTGCGCTGCATTCTCGGGTCATCCGGCTTTGGCGTTTCAAGCGTACCATTTTCGAGCTGAGCCTTGACGGTGGGTGGCAGGGAGATATTATTTTTCGCGGCGATCGCTATGACGTCGGCACAGGTTGAGCGGTCGGCTAACGTAGGCCCGGATCCTATCATCGCCATATCATCACCCGGTATATCGGAAATTGCTATCATATGGGTTCTTGCAGGCCAGGCTCTTGCAGCCAAATTTCCGCCCTTGATAGCTGACAGGTGTTTGCGAACAATATTCATCTCGCTGATCGGTGCACCACTATGTAGCAGCGCGCGGGTGATTGCCTGCTTTTCCGCGAGGGAGATGGACTGAGCTGGAGCAGGGAGCAGGGCGCTGGCACCGCCTGACATCAGCACAAGGAGCAAGTCCTTCTCCGACAAGTCATTGACTGCCGACAAGACGGTTTGAGCTGCATTTGCACCCGCAGCATCAGGCACTGGATGAGACGCTTCGATGGTCGGGACGCCAGCTGGTGCGAAGCCGGCATGGGCATAGCCCTGCCGCGTGACGATCAGACCCTCAACACCGTCGGGCAGTCGGTTATAAATTGCTTCCGCCATCTGGGTCGCAGCTTTCCCAACCGACAGCAGGTAGGTTTTGCCCTCGGCAACCGGCAATGACAGATCTCTCATTGCATTTGCCGGCAACGCCGGTGCCAGTGCACTTTCGTAAAGCTCTTTCAAAAAAGCTTTTGTTGAATCGGGATTTGCTGTTTTATGCACTGCACAATAAAGGCCCGATTGTCCCTGCTGGGTCAAGCGGCTTTTCCGCCCGCCTATCGGAGTGACCCATAAAAATGAACGATCGCGCCACTATAGACCACTTGCTTCAGCGCCTGTCAGCCCATCTGGCTGTTGTTTATCCAGGCCATGATTGCTCGGCTCTGGCAGACCGTATTTTCGACTTGTTTTGGCCAGACAAAAGCAAAGTGATCAATCGCAGTGAGATCGCCAAAAAGCATTTGTGGGACGAGAGCGACGTCGCGATCATCACATATGGTGGCACCTTCCGCTCGGATGGGGAAAGGCCTTTGCAGACCTTACACCGGTTTTTGAAAAAGCATATCGGCGAGACAATTGGCGCAGTCCATATTCTGCCTTTTTTTCCTTACAGCTGTGACGACGGATTTGGGGTTATCGACTATCTTTCGGTCGATGAAAATCTGGGCGAATGGTCCGATATCGAAGCGATCGCCAACGACTATCGTTTGATGGGCGATCTCGTGATCAATCACGGTTCCAGCAAATCGATCTGGTTTCAGCAGTTTCTTTCCAACGAAGCGCCGGGCAAAGACTATTATTTTACCGCAGATCCGGCGGCCGATCTCGGGCAAGTGGTACGTCCCCGCGCCCATCCTCTGCTAACACCATTTCGTACTTCGGCCGGGGACCGTTACGTCTGGAGCACCTTCAGCTCAGATCAGCTCGATTTTGACTTCAGGAATCCGGAAGTTTTGATCGAATTTATCAAGATTATCCGGGTCTATATCGACCACGGTGTGCGGATATTCAGGCTCGATGCAGTTGCTTTTCTATGGAAGGAGATTGGCACATCGTCGATAAATCTGGATGAAACCCATGAGCTTGTAAGACTGCTGAGAACCTTGATGGATCACGATGCCGAGACGCTGATCATCATTACTGAAACCAATATCCCCAACCATGAGAATTTGACCTATTTCGGCAACGAGAATGAAGCGCATGTCATTTATAATTTTTCGCTGCCGCCACTGCTTACTCACGCTCTGTTGACCGGTAACGCGCTCTATCTCAAACGCCTGACCCGAAGTAATCCGCCAGCGCTGACCGGTTGTACCTACCTTAATTTCACCGCCAGCCATGACGGAATTGGGTTGCGTCCTACTGAAGGAGCATTGCCGCAGGGCGAAGTAGACCAGATGCTCGCAGCCATACAAAGCTTTGGTGGACGGGTGTCGATGCGGCGGGGACCGGGTGGCACGGAAAAACCGTATGAGATAAACATCTCATTTTTTGAAGCGATGCAGGGGACGCTAGATGGCCCCGACGACCATCAGGGAGACCGGTTTATGGCGGCAATGGCGATCATGCTCTCGCTCGAGGGTATTCCTGCGCTCTATATTCACAGCCTGCTAGCGACACCCAATGGTTATGAGGAAGTGAACACAACGGGTCACAATCGGTCGATTAATCGACGGCAACTCAATTTTGAGGAGATCGACGGCAAGTTGGCAGATCCCACCACGATAGAAGCTCAGGTGTTCGGTCGAGTTTTATCGCTGGTCGAAATCCGCAAGACGCAGCCCGCTTTTCATCCCAATGCGGTACAGTTTACGCTGGCGCTCCCTGAAGGGCTATTTGGCATCTGGCGGCAAAGTCATGAACGAAGGCAGAGCATTTTCGCGATCACCAACGTGACCAAGGATGACAAGACCCTGTCTCTGGCTGACATCAATCTGATCGCCGGTCATGGTTGGTGGGACTTGATCTCGGGTGATAAAATAGCCGATATTGAGGGCGATCTGATCTTGTCGCCCTATCAATCCGTCTGGATCAGCAACCGCGCCGCGAACCCGGTTTAATCTTCATTATCTAGCCGAACGGCTTCCTTGAATCGGTCCGTGAAATCGGGGATGGCGCTGTGGACGCGCGTCCAGTTGGCCATGAAGGGCGTCTCGTTGGGGGATTCCAGAAAAACTTCGCCGGCCGTCATGATATTTTGGGCAAAGAGCTCAACCGTGTTCTCCTCTTCGTGTCGATCAAGCGTCAGGCCGTTCATGAGAGCATCATTGTAAAAAGCTTCGATCCGGTCGAGAGCTATCCGGAAATAGGTCGCTTTGAGGGTCCGAAACGTTTCCTGTGAAAAGACTTGTCCGTCCGTGGCCAGTTTGCGGAAAATTGACTTGGCAATATCGATGCTCATCTTCGACAAGCCGGCATCTGGGTTGTCGTGCGAGACCGATTGGTGTTTGTGATCATAATTATCAGCTATCTCAACCTGACAAATGGCTTGAGTTGACTGATTGCGCCATACTTCCGAAAGCACGCCTATTTCCAAGCCCCAGTCGGATGGGATACGCAGGTTCTTTACAACCTGCCGCCCCATCGCGAATTCCCCTGCGAGCGCGTAGCGAAAGCTGTTTAGATAGATGACATAGTCATTAGGCTCGCATACTTTTTTAAGAGCCGCCATCAGCGGGCCAATGAGCAACCGTACCACTCGACCATTTAACTTCTCTTCTGTTGTCCGCGCGTAATAGCCTTTCGAAAAGACGTAGGGAAAACTCGGGTTTGCAACGGGGTAAAGCAAACGTGCGAGCAGCCCCCGGTCATAGGTCAGAATATCGCAATCGTGGAGCCCGACCACCTGGGCGTCCGTGGCCGACAGAAGATAACCGAAGCAGAACCAGACATTCCGCCCCTTGCCGGGTTCGGCAGGTGACAGCCCACATTCTTTCAGCTCATTATCGAGTGCGGTCAGTCGGGGACCGCTGTTCCAAAGAATATGGTGGCGTTGTGGCAGGCGGGCAAAATATTCCTTGGCAAATTTGAACTGGTCTCTGTCGGCGCGATCCAGGCCGATGATGATATCATCGAGATAGGGGACGTCGCACAGCTCATCGACAATATGTTCGAGGGCCGGACCCTCAAGCTCCGAAAACAGGCTTGGCAACACCAGGGCCATGGGATTTACCGAACGGTAGTTCATCAAATCGGCCTCCAGCGAGTCCGTGCTGCGGTCGGTCAAGTTGTGGAGTGTAGATATGATGCCATTTTGATGAAAGTCCGCCATAGTATCCCCTGCAATTACCGAGCTTCCCGCCTAATCAGCTTTCCGACAGTATAATACCCAATTCCGCAAAAAGTTCCGAGATTGCCAAAACCCATCCCTCCGGACCGGGTGCTGCGGCAGTGCGGACGTGGGGCTTGCTTGATCCTATGGTGACACCGGCGGGGTTCGGCATGATCGTACCGAAATCCGCCGCCTCGATCATCCCCAGATCGTTCGGACCATCGCCCAGGGCGATGGAGATCACTTCGCAATCGGGCTTTTGCTCGACGAAAGAGGTTTTGATGCGCGCCATCGCTTGTTCCTTGGTGGCGTGGCCGGTAAAATGATAAAAGCGTCCGCCGCGCTGGATCCGGATATTGGCTTCGGCCATGATCGACCGCAATTCTTCCAATGCTTCATCCGAACCGGACCAGAGGAACGGTTCCGATGCTTCCCGTTGCTTGGCGAGTACCGACTCGTCTATTCCCAAGCCTGTCGCTTCCGATACTTCAGCTCCAGACATATCGGCAAAACCACGGATATGCTGCCGCAACAGCTTGGGAAGGCCCGCTATCCGGTCCAAAATCTCTGAATATCCGCTTCCCAACAGGGTGACTTGTGGGTCACTGGTCTGGCCGAGCGAATAGCCTGGCGGTACATAGATGACGGAACCATTTTCGGTGACGCTAATCGTCTCCCCAATCGCAATCGAATTTTGCAATGAACGCAATTCTGCGCGCGTTTTGCTTGTAATGGGAATGACGGAACCTATCGACTGGCCAATTATCCGTCTGATCAACAGATCAGCCGGCTTCGCCGAATAGCTGTTGTGATCCAGCAAGGTGCCGTCGAGATCGGTAAATATCAGAGGGTACAGACAAGATTCCGGCATAATAAGGCTCGAGCCTATCAGATCGGTCCGGATAGAACCATGGCAATCGGCCTCTTAGACGGAGTTGCTGCTCAGGATCATTTCCGCTGCCTTTTCGGCAATCATGACAGTTGGTGCATTGGTGTTACCAGATGTAATTCGGGGCATGATCGAAGCGTCCGCTACGTACAGATTGCCGATCCCGTGAACCTTCAAGTGATTGTCCACAACTGCCATATCATCCGACCCCATTTTGCAGGTTCCGCAACCGTGATACATGGAGTTCCCTGCAAATTTCACGAAATTCGATATGTCTTCATCGCTCTCCACATCCGGCCCTGGCACCAGTTCCGCCTCCGTCAGAGCCGAAATGGCGGGCTGCGCCAAAATCTTGCGGCCATATTTGACCGCATCGATATAGACCCTGCGGTCTTCTTCTTCGGTTAGGAAGGCTGGGTTTATCGCGGGAATGACATCGGCATTATTGCTTTGAATATGTGTGTGACCACGGCTTTCCGGCCGCATTTGGGTGAACATGAAAGTAAAGCCGGGCTGATCCTGCAACTTGTTTTTCTTTGCCTTTTCGGGGTCCGATTCGCCGGAGAACGGAAAGAAATGGATCTGGATATCGTTTCGCTCCAGTTCTTCCCGGGACTTGAAATAGCCCTGAATATGAAAGCCGCTGTTGGACAATATCCCTTTGCGCCGCAACCCATATTTCAGGAGCTGCTTAATCAGCTGCAAGCCTCTTGCCTGCTCGTTCATCGATACAGGCTCGCTGGCACGGCACACAAAAGGCACCATATAATGTTCCTGCAGGTTTTCCCCGACGCCGGGCAATTCATGCCGCGGTTCCACGCCATTTTCTTTCAAAATCGCCGGATTGCCGATGCCGGAAAGCTCCAATATTTGGGGGCTGGCGATTGCACCGGCTGACAGGACTACAGCACGCCTGGCCAGCGCCTCTTTCTGTTGTCCGTCTTGCACGTATTGGACGCCGCGTGCTTGCTTGCCGTCCAACATAATCTTCCGGGCCGAAGCATTGGTTGCAATCGTAAGATTGGGCCGATGGCGGGCTTCCCTCAGAAACGAGCGAGCGGTATTGCATCTTCTGCCGTCTTTGGTGTTGATCTGGAAATAGGAAATACCATCCTGATCTCCACGGTTAACGTCTTCGGCGAGCGGCATCCCGGCTTGCTGACCGGCTTTCAAAAAAGCTTCACTGAGCGGATTCTTGTCCTCCATGTCGGCGAGATGCTCGACATGCAGAGGCCCGGTCGTGCCATGCCATTGATCCGGCCCGCGTGCATGGCTCTCTGATCGCATGAAATATGGCAGGACGTCCGCCCAGCTCCATCCCGGGTTCCCCGCTGAAGCCCAATCATCATAATCCTTTGCCTGACCCCGAACATAGAGCAGTCCGTTGAGGGCGCCGCTGCCGCCTATCACCTTGCCGCGTGGATAAGCAAAACTGCGACCGCCGCTGCCTTCGATTTTCTGCGTATGATAGGGCCACTGCAGGCCCGGATTGTCGAGCGTGTAAGCATAAGCTCCCGGGATCGCGATCGACCAGTAGCCGTCATCGGCTCCCGCCTCGAGCACTAAAACCTGGTTTTCGGGATCAGCGGAAAGGCGGTTGGCCAGCACGCAGCCGGCAGATCCTGCACCGATTATTATATAGTCAAAATTCGCTGTCGCAGCCATCTTTTCGCCCCGTCTCTCTTTGGCCAGAAGGAATAGTGGGGACGTCTGTTTGCCATACTGCCATTAATGTCAGCATGCTTCCTTTCGGTTTTGGATTGGCAATTGGTTCATTCGTTCAACCGCCCAGCACCGACAATTGAACTGTGCACGGGTCCTGCCTTAAGAGCCCACCATTGTTAGCAAAACTACTGCCAGGCAGGTAGGGGCCTGTCATTGCCGTTCCGGGGATAGATTATGGCGGACAGGGTGGTCTTAATATAATTTTGCAAGTATTTGTAATGACTTGCAGGTTATCAAACCCGAACCTTCGTTACCACACGCATCCGCCTATGGCCTAAACTGATGTAAGATTCGTATGTCTGAAGCGACGAATCTTGTCCAGATTCTCTTCTATTTCTCTAAACTACGATACCGCCATTTAACCCGATGTGTCAGGAACCGCATCGCCGCTTTTCATGTTAGAATTGCCTGAGGCTTTCGGTCACAACCAGCGGCGATGCGCCAAGCTTGATAATCTCGAAATTGCCGTTGACGCTAAGTAGATGAAGTGTGCTGTGGCTGATTGCGGATTGTAATCATAAACCAATAATAATCATGATCCTCAATCAAGTTAGTTTAGCATGGCCGATGAGCCGTTTTGGATCAGCGAGGGCGGTTTATCGCTATCGGAGAATTTTTTGCATTTTGGTCGAAATGCGGGAACTTCGCTAGCGAGCCAATTTCAGAAAACGGTCCCGGCGAATCCGGCAAAATAGCAAGTAACTTGCAGCAGCGGTCGCCATAGAATCGATCGCGGAAATGCCGGAAAGTGCAAAAAACTCCATTCGCGCAGCAACCGCAATCGCGATGCCGAAGGCCCAACAGGCAAATGCACCATAGTTAATCTTTTGCACTGCCCCGGTGTAGTCGTCTTTTCTTGCGCCGCTAACCATGAAGTCAGCGATGTAAATGCCAGCGATGGGGGGAATGCTGACCCCAAGCATGACGAGGAACTCTATCAACATTTCTGTCAGACCTGACATCGCAAATAGGATTCCACCGACTCCTGCGGCAACAATGATCGCCTTCAAATTCCGGTACGCAAGGAAGTTTGCCGCGCTGAGAGATGCGAAATAGAGGTTGCCGGAATTAGTCGCCCAAGCCTTGAAGACGAGAAGCACAAGCGCCGGTATCCCGAGACCTAGAGTGGTCATGATGATCGTCAGATCTTGCTGATGCGTCACGATGCTGGGGATCATGGCAAGCATGAGAATTCCGGGCATCGCAATGCTATAGGTTATCAATGCTGCCAGACATGCCCCCTTCGGCGTTCTCGAGAAGCGGCAAAGGTCGGGGAAAATTGTGACTGCGACAGCATAGCCCCCGACGATTGCCGAAATTCCGTCGCCCAAGGTGGCTTGACCCATCCCGTCCTTGACCAGCGCGCTATAGTCGCCCTGGTTCAGGGTCAAATATACCGTGTAGGCGATCAGGGCTGCGAGCAATGGAACGGTCAGTTCCGACAAGCGCTGCAGGGCTCGAAACCCGAAGAGCGTGGTAATGACCATCAGCATGCCGCCCATCGCTATATAGGCCGGAAGCGGCAAGATATTCCAAGACTGTACCACAAGCACCTCGCGCAGGCTTTGTCCGAACACCTCGGCGGTGACGCCGAACCATCCAAGGCAGGCCACCGCTAGAATTCCGCTTACGAACCTGCCACCAACCGATCCAAATGTCCGGCGAACGATCATAGCCGTGCTCAGGCGAGTCTTCGCGCCAATGGCCCCGGTCGCCATGGCGATGAGTGTAAGGATCACCCCACCCACCACGATAGATAGCACACCTTTGCGAAACCCCAGCGTAAATCCGATATCCGCGCCGGTGATGAAGGCTGGAAGCGCGATGATGATGCCAATTATCACGACCGCGATCTGAATACCGGAAACGGTTTTTTCGGGAGGGACCTCTTCGAAGGCGAAATCGTCATCGGCCATGGAGACTACTCCAACAAAGGCAAGTTTTTGATGTAGAACACAAAGATTGACTTGCCGCAATTGTCAGTTCGATTCTCATCATCGAAAGGCGCGTGTTAAATTGATAGGCCAGCTTCGGGATGATCGAGCCACGCACGCCGAAGAATGGAAGGCAGCCCATCAGCTGCGATCGCTTGAGGGCAGGGCCAGAATTTCCCCATGCAACTTCACCGGATTGGCCAGGGTCATGGCATTAGGGCTATGACTTTCCGCTTGACGCATGAGCATCTCAAATTCGCCGGGAGACGCATCGCCGCAAACCTCGATACGATAATGAAGATTGGAGAAACCAACAGAGGCGCTGCCAACGGTACCAAGAAAACCGCGTAAATCGAGGTCACCTGTGACATGGATGACGAGTGTTTCCAGCTGGATATCTTGAGCGGTGGCTCCCGACACAAAAGCCATCATCAAACAGCCCGCGAAGCCGGACAGCAGATACTCCTGGGGGTTAGGCGCATGATTTGAACCCAGTAGCTGACGCGGTTCGTCGATGGACCAGGAAAAGGTCCTGCTCACTGTATGCGGGCCCACCCTCATCGGGGAGGTGGTGGCTTTGCTTCGCGCACCGCTCTGCCACTCCAGGTCGACGGCGTATGAGGCGTATGCCTCCTCGGGCGACGATTTCACCTCATTGACGAATTCGCTTAGCGCACAGACCGAGATATTATTTTGCATTGCTCTCCTCATCTTTCCGAAAAAATTATATTGAATGATCGGTCCATATCCCTGATCAAATCCTGCGGATCTTCGATCCCTGCAGACAAACGGATGCATCCTGGCATAATCCCCATCTCCGCGCGTTGCTTTGCGGTAAAACTGGAATGGGAAGAATTGAAGGGCAGGCTGATCAGGCTTTCAACGCCGCCGAGACTGGTGGCGCTACGCGCCAGCTTCATGTTGTCGACCAGCCGCAGCGCGGCTTCATCCCCGCCTTCGATCTCGAAAGTGACATTCCCCGTCCCGCAGCGCATTATTTCTTTCGCCAGGTCATGATCGGCATGGCTGGGAAGCATGGGATGGTAAACCCTACGCACACCGGGATGCATTTCGAGATAGGATGCGACGGCAAGCGCTGTCCGCGCGTGAGCTTGCATGCGAATGGCGAGAGTTTTCAGTCCGCGCTCGAGCATGAAGCACGCGTGGGGATCGAGACAGCCACCGAAATTGAGCATCCGCGCCCATATTTGATCGACGAGCTTCCGCTCGCCGACCGCGACACCCGCGACAAGGTCGCTATGACCATTGAGATATTTCGTCGCTGAATGGACCACGACGTGGGCTCCGAAACGAAGGGGCTTGGTTACGATCGGCGTGGAAAAGGTGGCATCTACAACAAGCCGAATGCCGCGGCGAGCGGCAATTTCGCCGAGACGCCTGAGGTCGACGATCTTTAGGAGCGGATTGGTGATCGTTTCAAAGTAGAGTATTTGGGTGTTGGGTTGGATGGCAGCTTCGATGGCTGCGTAGTTCCGCGGATCGACAAGCGTCGCCGACATGCCCGTGTTCGGCAATTCCATATTGAGGAAATTATAGGTGCCGCCATAGAGTTCGTTCGAGGCGACGACGTGTCCGCCCGGATCGAGCAGCGCCATCAATGTCGTCGCAATCGCGGCCATACCGGAGGAAAACACCACCGCAGATTCGGCACCTTCAAGCGCGGCGAGCTTTTCTTGCACGGACCACTGGCTTGGGTTGCCATATCGCGTGTAGATGAATCGGTCGCGTGCGTAACCTTGCGCAAAAGACCGATACTGGTCATCATTCAACAGGAATGTTGTCGATTGATAGATCGGTGTGCCGACACAACCGGTGGCGGAATCGTTGACGCTGCCCGCATGGACGGCCAGCGTTTCATCGGAGAGTCCTTCGATATCAAGGGTGTCCAAATGCGGTCCGGATTGGCGCTTGCGATCCATCGACTCTAGCCACCCGGCGACTTTAGAATCTATCCCTGCAGCGCCCCGGTCACCGCGAATGGGCATATCCCGATTGCTGGAGAGTGCGTTCGTACTAACCATAAGCCGTCCCCTGAATTGCGATAGGCCAGGCCGACAGGCTGGCCGGAAAGGTAAAATTCCGTTCCCGTGATTGTAGGGAGGCGGGGGCGCAATTTGCTGGCGTATTTGGCGGTCGGGTAAACGGCGGCGGCAGAAATATCACAAAGTTGTCTATTACGCGCAATTTTCTGCGGCACCTGGGAGCAGTGTCGGCCATCGTCCCATTGCGTCTAGGCTTCACAGATTCGGCTATGCCCTAACTAAGTTTGCGGCTGAGTGGTTGCCGGCCCCTCAGCCGACTGCATTCCAACCGGCGGTGACCGATTGGACCGCGGTCTAGGAAAGCTTGGACGGGCCTGGCCCGGCGACATAGAGTCCGGACGGCGGCTTGATACAGCCATAGGCGAAACCTGTGTCGATGCCAGCGACGCCCGGCAGGTTGTGGAGTTCGGTGCGTACGAATTTTTCGTAGGAGTTTAAATCTTCTGCAATGATATGGAGCAGATAGTCATACTCGCCACTCACGAGATAGCAGGCCAGGACATTTTCGGATTCAATTATCCCGCGCTCGAACTCGGCGACGCCTTGCTTGTTGTGCTGTTGCAGCTTGATCCGAACGAACAGGGTGACGGGCTTTCCGAGTACGGCCTGATCAATCACGGTGGTGTATCCGACGATCAGTCCCGACTCCTCCATGGCGCGCACGCGACGCAAGCAGGGGGAAGGGGACAGATTGATACGTTCCGACAGTTCCTGATTGGTCATCCGGCCGTTTTTGCGCAATTCTTTCAAAATTTTCCGCTCGTAACTATCCATGAGTCCTCCAATTGCAGGTATTGTTTTGGGCCATCTCGGCTGTTCGCCCCGGCTGACTTTGATGTCGAGTAAGACCGGCGGACGAGGCATAGCAAGCTAATTTGGTGCGGACGCTGTGGCCAGCATGGTCCTCGCCGTGCTCGCCTATTCATCAAAATAGCCTGAGACGCCAAGCGAATTGAGCGTTCCCCAGCGTGAATGACACTCTTGCTGCTACTTGGTAGTTGGTGCAGTTGGTGGTAGACGAATCGCAAATGAGAAAATTCCCGACTCCAGCGCTGATCAATCGAATTCGATGCAGCGAGAAGGTGACTCTGTTGTGCGCACCTCCCGGATACCGCAAACGCGAAATGCTGCTGGCGCTTGCCGCTGATCATGCGGAAGCCGGCCAGGCACTGCTCCTTGACGGCATCGACCACAAGCGAGATCCCAAGTGCGCTGGCAATGCTGTATTGGCAGCTGACGATCAGGCCTTGTTGCTGATAGCGGAACCTCAGCTATGCGATGGCGACTTTCTGGTTCGGGCAATTGAAAGACGAACGGGCGCGGAGCTGTCGCCTAAAATTGTGCTGGCGATGGATGTGCTTGACCGTTTGCCCATCTCCGGATTGCGGGCAGATGGTGCCCTGGACATCGTCGGCCCGAAGACACTGGCAATCTCCCATCGCGAGATACAAGAGGTGACAAAAGCGGTTGGCCTGCAGTCCGTGCGGCGGCGAATCACGCAAATCTCCGGCGACTGGCCTGCTGCGCTCAACCTGCTGGTTCGCTTCGCCCTTGAGTCCGATAGCGATGCCTTTGGTCTTCCAGACGCAGACTTGCTCCGGGCGTCCGGCCTCTATGATTTTATCAATCAGCGGGTATTTCCCCTGCTAAGTCCGGCAGAGCAAGACGTGGTGGCGCGGGCAAGTTTGCTCTCAAGAGCGGATATCGCCCTGCTGCGCTTGGCCGCACGAGAAGATCGCAGCTTCGCCGCTGCCGCCCACAAGCTGAAAGGTTTGATCAGCCGGAAGAACGCGCAGTTTTCAATCAATCAGGCGTTGCGGGTCTTTGTCGTTGAGCATGCGGCAACGGAGGATTTCGGGAAGTTTCAGGGTAAGATTCTCGAACTGGCCGAGCAGTGCGCGTCGAAAAACCGCCTCCATGATGCCGCCAGGCTGGCCGCCGAGGCCGGCTACCCGGAGCGTATCGGAGCTTATGCGGAAGAGCATGGTGCTCTTCTGATCTGGGTTCTGTGTGGCTTCTCCGACGTGAGAGCACTGGTCGAAAATGCCGGCCCAGAAGTTATTGAAGGCTCGCCGGTACTGAGGATGATGCGCTGCATCGTCTATTTGAAAATGGGCAATATTCATGGCGCAGAGATTGAATTGAAGCGGCTTGCCGAAGATCCGGAAATCAGCGGATCGATGGGCAAGGAAATCGAGATCGTCCGGGTTACGCTCCTCGCATATGGCTGCTCCCTCGCTCGTGAGAACGATCTGGAGCTGTTTGCTGACCTGCTCGCAGAGCAAAGCAACGAACCGGCATGGCAGACATTTCTGGCGACGCTAAGCTGCATGCTGAATTCTCAGCGGGGCCGTCTGGATAGGGCTCGTGAAAATCTGAGTGAGGCACGTATGCATGCCGAACGTGCCGGTGCTCGGTATAATCTTATGTTTCTCCACCTCCACGAAGCGGCCATCGAGCTCGCGCAAGGCAAACCGGAAGCCGCGCGCCGGCTGGTTGCCAATGCCCGAAAAATGTGGCGCAGCGAGTTCCCGGACGATGTCGGCGTCGAAACCGTGTTCTCCGCTCTCAGTGCATCCATTGAATTTGCATTTGGCCGATTGACCAGCGCACGCCACGCGTTGCGTAAGTCCGCCCATCGGATGCCGGATGCTGAAGCCTGGTTCGATATCTATTTTGCTGCCTATGAACCCTATGCCAGGATGTACCTGAAGGACCACGAACTGGCAGCGACGCTCAATATGCTTGCGGCGGAAGGAACGAACCTTGAAGCTCGCGGACTGGGCAGGATCGCGCATCTGCTGAGCGGGCTGGGCGACTGCTTGGCCGGCGAGGCACTGCAGCGCGGGGAAATGGTCGAGCATCGATTCAGCGCAGATGGTCAGGAAGAAAATGCGGTCTGGAGCTGGCAGGAACAGGAAACTTACACACTGGCGTCGACCCATCTCGCCATCTCGAACAGGAATTTTGAACTGGCGATCGACAAGCTCGGTGCGGCGAAGGCATCCGCACGGGAACGAGGACTCCTCCGATCCGTTCTGCGCTACGAGATCCAGCTCTTTTTTGCACAAAAACAACGCGGTGATCGGGAACAGGCGATCCAATCCTTGCGGGAGGTCGTTGTGCTCGCAACCGCTTCGAGGGCCAGCCAGATCATATCGGATTTGGTAGGATTGCATTTGGGTGAATATGCAAGCGGGCTGGAACGTCTCCGGCCGTTCAGTGAGCAGGAAGCGCAATTTGTTGCCCATGCCAGCGTCCGAAAGGCCCGGTGGGGCATTTCGGTAACTGATCTTTCGGCTCGGGAAGCAGAAGTGCTTTCTGTTCTTTCTGACGGGGGTTCGGACAAGCAGTTGGCACGGCGGCTCGGCATCACGGAACATGGCGTTCGCTACCATCTCAAAAATATATTCAGAAAGCTGGAGGTACATGATCGGACCTCCGCGATCGCCATTGCACGACAGAAAAAACTCATAGGTTTTCCCAATCCTACTGATTCAAGTAGGCGTACGTGAAGGTGCTAATATGATGACTGCCGAGTAGCACTAACCACCTCCACGCCGACTGGATTGCTAGCGCTTCGTCCATCCGCTTATCTGTTTCGAAATCGGAGCGGGAGATCAAATGTGCGAATTGGTGTTGATGTTGGCGGAACAAATACCGATGCCGTCCTGCTTAGTGGGCGGGAGGTGCTTGGTGCTGTCAAGCGGCCCACCAGCAAGGACGTAAATACAGGCATTTCCGAAGCGATCTCTGTGCTGGTCGAAGAATGCGGCGTGACGCCCGATGCGGTGGACGCAGTGATGATCGGGACGACGCATTTCACCAATGCCTTTATCCAGCGCCGCGAGCTGGTCCCTGTTTATGCCCTCAGGCTGGGTTTTCCGGCAGGGCGCGGGATTCCCCCTTTCTCATCCTGGCCCCACGATCTCCGCGATGTCGTTTGCGGTGGCACGGCGATGGTTGGCGGCGGGTTTGAATTTGATGGCCGGGAAATCGGTCCGCTCGACGAGGAAGCGATTGCCGCCAGCATCAAAGAGGCGCGCGTAAAAGGAATCACGCAAATCGCGGTATCCTGCATCTTCAGCCAGTTGAACTCCGCTCACGAACAGCGCACGGCAGAACTGATCGCGGAGATTGCGCCCGAGATGGAAGTGTCACTGTCTTATGAACTGGGGCGCATAGGGCTGCTCGAGCGGGAGAATGCAGCGATCATGAATGCCAGCCTGAGACCAATGGCGCGGACGATCACTGCAGCTTTTGCAAAAGCGCTGGAAGATCTTGGAATTGCCGCACCTTTCTTTATCAGCCAGAATGACGGCACGCTAATGAGCGCTAATCACATGCAGCGTTATCCGGTCCTCACATTTGCGGCAGGGCCGACGAACAGCCTCCGTGGCGCGGCATGGCTTACTGGTGCCACCGACGCGATCGTGGTCGACATTGGGGGGACAACGTCAGACGTCGGGGTGCTTGTTTCAAGCTTTCCGCGACAGTCGACCTTTCACGTCGATGTCGGCGGAGTCCGGACCAATTTTCGAATGCCCGATGTCTATTCGATAGGGCTGGGCGGCGGCAGCCTTGTCCGTGAAACCGAGGATGGTGTGGAGGTGGGGCCAGATTCGGTTGGCTTCCGGTTGCTTTCCGAGGGGATGATTTTTGGCGGGGAAACGTTGACGACCAGCGATATAGCAGTCGCGGCAGGCACTGCCGACTTCGGCGACCGCAAGCTTGTCGCTGGTCTTTCGCACGATCTTGTCAACGACGCCCAAAGCGCGATTACCCGGCTAGTCGAAGATGCCATCGACCGAATGAAGACGACGCCGGGCGACATGCCGCTTATCCTCGTCGGTGGGGGAGCCGTGCTGATTGCCGATGTACCGAGAGGTGTGTCCGAGGTCTTGCGTCCCGAACATGCGGGGGTAGCAAATGCGATCGGTGCCGCGATCGGACAGGTCAGCGGTGAAATCGACCGAATCTACGCTATCACCGACGATATTAGCCGGAAAGAGGCGCTTGAGGATGCAAAAATGCAGGCAAGCGCTCAGGCGGTGGCAGCCGGGGCAGGCGAGGGCACGATCGAGGTCGTCGATGTAGAGGCGGTTCCTCTGCAATATTTGCCGGGTGGTGCCACCCGGGTTGTTTGCCGCGTGGTCGGCGACCTGGCCATTGGAGCGTGACGGATATGATTAGCCAAATTACCCTCGACAATATCGAACATCTCGCAATCGGATCGTCGTTCCTCGGCACGGGCGGTGGTGGCGACCCCTATCTAGGTTCGCTGCTCTGCAGGGAAGCGATCGCAGAACACGGCCCCGTCGATATCTTGCCGGTCGGATCGCTCACGGATGAAGATCAGGTTTTTATCGCAGCCGCCCTGGGCGCGCCTACGGTGATGATCGAGAAACTGTTTTCGATCGAGGATCAGCACCGTGCGGTCGACACGTTAGAACGGTTCCTTGGCCGCAAGGCCACCGCGATCATCTCCGCCGAGATCGGCGGATGCAATTCGATGATGCCGGTCGCCTATGCCGCTATGCGGGGTCTCCCGATCGTTGATGGCGACGGGATGGGGCGCGCATTTCCTGAACTGCAGATGACCAGTTTCAATATCGAAGGCGTGGCGTCGGCCCCGATGACCATTGCTGATGAGCATGGCAACAGCGTCGTTTTCCAGACCACCTCGGGTCCGAAAGCCGAAGAGCTTGCCCGCCCCGTCGCGACCGCGATGGGGGCGAGCGTTTGCATGTCCTGCTATCCCATGACTGGCGAACAGGCGCGCCGAGCGGCAATACCAAATACTTTGTCCGGGGCGGTGGCCATCGGAGAGGCAATCGCGCGGCACGGCAGTTCCACACCGCCCGTAGAACGGCTGGTGGCTGTACTGCGTGGGCATCAATATTATTCCGATGCGGCCGTGCTTTTTCAAGGCAAGATCACAGCGCTGGAACGTGACACTAGCAAGGGCTGGGTGTTCGGCTCTTGCACAATATCTGCGCTAAACGGCCCGGGCCAGGCGGAACTGAAATTCCAAAACGAAAATCTGGTCGTTCATGTCGATGGGAAACTGCGGTGTGTCGTGCCCGACCTCGCGACCGTCGTGGATGCCGAAACCGGTCACGCCATTCCGACTGAGCGGCTTGCCTATGGTCAGCGTGTGGCAGTTGTCGGTTGCAGCGCCCCTCCCATGCTCAGGACAGCCCGCGCTCTCGAAGTTGTTGGCCCGCAATGCTTCGGGCTGGCCGAGGAATATGTTCCGATTGCTCAACTGATTGAGGATAACATCTAATGCACATCCATCTCATAACGCCCATTATCACCAAAGGTCTTCGCACGCTTGATGATGTCTCTCAGCTGATGAGTGACGAGCTTTCGATTACACAGTCCCTCATCGAGACGGGGCCAGCGTCCATCGAATGTGAGTTTGACGAGGCCATGTCCGTGCCAGGCATCGTTGTGGAAGCCATCAAGGCCGAACGGGCTGGCTGCGATGCGATCATTATCGATTGCATGGGGGACCCGGGTATGAAGGTGGCGCGGGAGATGGTCTCGACCCCGGTGCTCGGGCCTGCTGAAACATCGATGCACGTCGCCGCCATGCTCGGTCATCGTTTCAGCGTCGTGACGGTGCTCGATGCCGTGGTGCCGATGCTGGAAAACCTTGCCACCGTCTATGGTGTCGGCGGGAAGCTGGCTTCGGTTCGCTCGATCGGCATACCCGTGCTCGAAATCGAGGCGGCACCGGAACGCGTCAGCGATGAGCTCATAAAAGCGTCGCTGGAAGCCGTCGAGCAGGATGGCGCCCACGCGATTGTGCTTGGCTGTACTGGATTTCTCGGCTGCGCCGATGCAATTTCCGCTGCGTTGAACGCCAAAGGATACGATCTTCCCGTGATTGATCCTATCCCTGCCACGGTCTGCATGGCCGCCGGCATTGTCCGTGCGGGCCTTACCCACAGCAAACGGACCTACGCCCCCCCGCGATCGAAAGAATTGGCCGGTTATCCGGCGATAACTGAAGAATTACAGGGAGATAGAACATGATCCAGCATCTTTACAAGCGTACCAGTCAAGCAGCCATCGCAGCCGCGCTCTTGGGAGTAGCCGCTCCGGCGATGGCGCAAGAAGCCAAGGGCTCCGACACCGATATTGGCGTCATCGTGGTCACGGCCCAGAAACGGGAACAGCGGCTCGATGATGTGGGCGTCACGATCAACGTGCTGACCGGCGACGACCTGAAAGCCTCTGGCACCGTATCTCTCGTCGACCTCGCCGGGATCACGCCGAACGTCCAGATCAAGAACGTCGTTTCGAACAGCATCACCAACGTCACTATCCGTGGCATCGGGCTCAACGACTATGCGGCAAACAATAATCCAGCGGCCGGCATCTACGTTGACAATGTCTATCTCGTCTCGCCGGCGATGCTGACGTTTGGACTGTTTGATATTGATCGGGTGGAAGTTCTAAAAGGGCCACAAGGCGATCTCTATGGTCGCAACACGACCGCAGGTGCCGTCAACATTATCAGTCGCGGGCCGACCTTCAGCCCGGAATTCGAGATGGAAGCCGGATACGGGCGCTATGATAGCGCCAACTTCCGGGTCGGGGCTGGTGGAGAATTGACGCCAACCCTGGCGGGTCGGGTCGCCTTCCAGACGGTACAGCAGGAATCCGGCTGGCAAACCAACTATGTTACCGGCGAGCGGTTCGGCGGGATCAATCGGACCAACGGGCGCCTGCAACTCGAATGGAAGCCGAGTGACTCGTTTAACGTGCGGCTGAGCGCGCACCATGGTGAAGACAGATCAGCCGTACTGCTGCACAAGGCGGACAATATTCTTACCACCGAAGAGGACGCTTTTGCGGATGATCCCCGGACCACCGGGGCCGGAAACAATCCGCACATGGAGCTTAAGTCAACAGGGGTCTCGGCGACGATCGACTGGACGATTGCGCCGAGCCTTACACTGACCTCGATCAGCGCCTATGAAGATTTCAGCCGTGTTCATGTGGAGGATACGGACGGAACCTCGCTGAGTTACCTCGACTCAACTTATGCGAATGAGATCCAGCAGTACTCGCAAGAGCTGAGGCTGAGCTTCGACGGGGAAGCGCTCGATCTGATCGGGGGCCTCTATTATTCGAATGACGAAATCAGCACGCGCGACGAATATTTCGCGCCCGACTTGTTGCCGGCGCTCGGGCTGGCTGGTCTCGATATGATAGGCAATACTTACCGACAGGAAACAGATGCCTATGCAGCCTTCCTGCATGGCGAATGGAACTTTGCACCCGCGCTTACCCTGATCGGTGGCCTTCGCTATACCGAGGAAAAGAAGGTGTTCGACAACGCCACCACTTTCCTATGTGCCGTTTATACCTGTTCAAATGTTTTCGCCCCGGTATCCAACCGGTATTCGACCTCGAATGTTTCGGGTAAGATCGGGATAAATTATCAGCCTGCCGACCGAACGCTCATCTATGCGACGGTGAGCCGCGGGTTTAAGTCCGGTGGATTCCAGGGACAACTGGTATTTGATCCCACTGTGCTTGAACCGTTTGATGATGAGCAGTTGACCGCCTACGAGGTCGGGCTCAAGGTCCGGTTGGCGTCCAATCTTCAGTTGAATGCTGCCGCTTTTTACTACGATTACACCGAGTTGCAAATCTACGGTCCCTTGTTCGATTCCCCGCTAGGGGTCTTGTTCGGAATTGATAACGTCGGAGACGCGCGCGTCCAAGGTGCCGAGGCGGACATTTGGTGGAAGCCGGTCGATGGATTGGATCTGCGTTTCGGTGTGGGAACCGTTGATACGAAAGTGACCCGGTCGGTCGTGGCCGGCGTGACCGAAGGCAGCGTTTTGCCAAATTCTCCCAGCCTCAACCTCAACGGCACGCTGCGTTATGAATGGGATCTGTCAGACGGAGTTGCTGCCGATATCTCGCTTTCAGGCAAATATCAGAGTCGGGTCCGCTTCGATGTCGTCCGCAGTCCGGCCGAAGCGATCGAAGACGGCTATTTTCTTGGGAATGCGGAGATTGGGTTGACGTTCGACGATCATATCAGGGCATCGTTGTGGGCCAAGAATGTTTTCGACAAGCTTTATCGGACGCAGGCCTTGGTCACCAGTGTAGGATGGACCTATCACTACGGGGCTCCGCGCACTTTTGGAGTTAGTATTTCCTACGAGATGTGAGGATTCGTTTCGCCGGAAGCTCGGTGGGGTGAAGGTCAATATGGTGGCCAATTGGCTGGTGTTGCCAAGGTTGAAATAGACAGTTCGCATCACCTCCTCACCACATCCCACTGAGCGCATTGGCAGATAGGCTGATATTGGTGCCTTTTCGCTGGCGCCGCATAGCCTAGCCTCCGGCCAAGCGGAGCGAAGCATCATCCTGCTGTTCGAATTCAAAAGCAAATGCTGCCGGAGTGGGGTGTCCCGAAAATTCATGCACAACCCACTAAGCGGAAATATACCTCGGACTACGCCGTCAACGATGTTGGGTGCACGGAACCCGCGGCTTGCAGCCATCTGGTCATGCAAGATATCGAGAGGCGCCGGCATTGTTTCGGCAATGCCGGAGCAGGCGGGGGAGTGCGTATTCCCACCGTACATTTGCGAGTGCATAATGCCAATCACATCCGGCCCAAGCGTGATGGCTTGAAGGTTGGCGGTCACCAAGCGAGCTGCTCTTCGATGACCGCAATCATGGCAGCGCTCTACTTTCACGCGCTACGCCCCCAGGACAAGGTTGCAGTCAAACCACATGCCGGACCCGTCCTGCACGCGATCCACTATATGCTCGGCAACCAGTCGCGCGTCAACTTGATCAACTTTCGCGGCCTTGGCGGTGTCCAGAGCTATCCTTCGCGGACCAAAGATAGCATCCCGGTCGATTTTTCAACGGGCTCGGTTGGCCTTGGCGTTGCTGTCACAGCCTTCTCCAGTCTGGTGCAGGACTATCTCATCGCGCACGGCCAGATGGCAAATGAAGAGGCGGGCAGAATGATCGCGCTGATGGGCGACGCGGAGCTGGATGAAGGCAATATCTACGAGTGCCTGATTGAAGGATATAAACATGATATCCGCAATTGCTGGTGGATTGTGGATTACAATCGGCAGTCGCTGGACAGCAGCACCGCCCACCGGATGTTTCGGTGGTTTGATGATATATTCAAGACCTGTGGCTGGCGGGTAATCACGCTAAAATATGGCAAGCGTCAGCGAGCGGCGTTCAAGAAGCCCGGGGGCAGGGCGCTTAAGGAATGGATCGACAATTGTCCAAACGCCGATTTTGCAGTGCTAACCTACAAAGGCGGAGAGGCCTGGCGTGAGCGGTTAATCGCAGACATCGGCGGCAAGACCAACGTCGAGAAGCTCATCGCAAGCTATGATGATGACCAACTTGGGGCGCTTATGACCAATCTCGGCGGCCATTGTATGGCAAGTCTGACCGAGGCCTTTGATGCAGCGAATGACGAACTGCCAACCATGTTCATCGCCTATACGGTGAAGGGTTTCGGTCTGCCCGTGGCCGTACACAAGGACAATCACTCCGGCATGATGAATCCTACCCAGATACTTGCTCTGCGCGACCGGATGGGCATCGCTGAAGGGGAAGAATGGGAACCCTATGCGGGGCTTGGCGATAATATGGCGGCGGAGCTCAGGGCATTCATGGAGAACAGCGCCTTTGCGAAAACTCCTGAAGAGAGCAAATGCGAGCCTATCCCGGTACCGCCGCGCTTCGCGATCCCCGAGGGCGATGAGCAGTCGACGCAAGCGGTATTCGGCAGAATATTGTATGATCTCGCCAAATCTGATGAGGAAATCGGCAACCGGATTGTGACCACTGCGCCGGATGTAACGCAGACCACAAATCTTAGTGCCTTTGTCAAACCAGCGCGGCCTTTTCCGTCGTCAGGAAGTGACCGATGTGTTCCGGCAGGCAAAAATCCCCTCGGCACAAAAATGGGCAGCCCATGCGGCCGGCCAGGATATTGAACTGGGGATCGCCGAGAACAATTTTTTTCTCATGCTGACATCGTTGGGGCTTTCGGCACCGCATTTCGGCACTCGGCTGCTGCCCGTTGGCGCAGTTTATGATCCGTTTATCGCCCGCGGTCTCGATGCGATTAACTATGGTTGCTATCACGATGCGCGCTTTCTGCTGGTCGGGACTCCCTCTGGTCTGACGCTCGCCGGCGAAGGCGGCGCCCACCAGTCGATCAACACGCCGCTAATCGGTATGGGTCAGCCCAACCTCGATTATTTCGAACCGGCATAGGCAGACAAAGTGGCGCTTATGATGCACCATGCGTTTGAACATATGCAGCGACCAGATGGCAGTTCAGTATACCTGCGCCTGAGTACGCGCTCAATTGCGCGAGTTTTGCGCAGTGACGATGGCTGGGAGACCGATGCCTTGAAGGGCGGCTACCGGCTTCGTCAGCCCGGCCCAGAGACAGAAGCTGCCATTGTCTTTACCGGTGCGGTCGCGCCCGAGGCGTTGGAAGCTTGGGAAAGTCTGTCCGAAGACATTCCAGGATTGGGGCTGCTCAATGTAACCTCGCCAGACCTGCTTGATCGCGGCTGGTCCGCCCGCCGTGCTTGCAGCTGGAAAGGCGTGCGGGTTGAAAGCACGCCTTCCCATACCCAACATCTCCTATCGGCACTGGAGCCTGGTGCCGGCCTCATCACAATATTGGATGGGTCGCCGGGAGCTCTGTCCTGGCTAGGGGGTGTGAGGGGCATGCGGGTTAGTCCGCTCGGTATCGACCGTTTCGGCCAGACCGGCGATTTGCCCGACCTTTACCGTGAGTATCGGCTTGATGCAGCGGCCATCATTGATCCGGCGGCTGAACTGTTCCTGGAAAATTGAGTTGTCACTGATCTCAGAATGCCAGCTCGGTCACCGACCATAGAAAAAAGCAACTTGGCCAAATCTCTTGGAGTGGTCCTTCCTCCGTCAGTTCGATGCATTCAGAGACTAAGCGCGTCGCATAGGAAAGACCGACGTTCGTTTGATTTCGTCCACTGCGAAATTCGAATCTATGGATGCGATACCTGGAATCTTGTGGATTTTTTCTCTTAGAAACTGGTTATATTCTTCCAGATCGGCGAGTGCGACCCGCAGAAGATAATCATCGCTTCCAGCCAATAAATAGCATTCCAGAACATTTGCTAGGTCACGTACAGACTGTTCAAATTTTTCAACGACTACGCCGGTATGCGATTGAAGCCGGATGTGGACGAAAATCGTAATCGGCAACCCATATGCTTTTTGGTCTACGGAAGCCGAATAACCTCGGATGGTTCCGTTATTTTCCAGGATGCGTACACGGCGCAAGCACGGGGAAGGAGAGAGTCCTATTTTGTCAGAAAGTTCCTGATTCGTAAGTTTCCCATTCTGCTGCAGAGCCCTGATTATTGATACATCAATCTTATCCATTCACGTTATGTGGCATAATATGCCAATATTATCAATCCAACTAGGTAAAAGCGCAAGCACCTGCTGCGGCTTTTCCGGTATGACTTTGTCATCTATCAAAGGAAAAAAGATGACTGATCCCATAGGCTTTTCTACGCGGGCGATACATGAGGGATATAATCCCTTGGACGAACAGGGTGCATTAGCACCACCAGTATATATGACATCCACCTTTGTGGCAGAAACATCAGAAGAATTGGGCGCGCGTTTTGCAGGCGAGGCACCAGGGCATTTCTATTCACGCATATCTAATCCAACGGTCGACCTATTAGAACGACGTGTGGCCTCGCTCGAAGGCGCTGAATCGTCGCTGGGTACCGCATCGGGTATGGGCGCCATCGCTGCCGCAATCTGGACGCTGATCAAGCCAGGCGATGAAATATTGGTGGATAAAACGCTTTACGGTTGCACATTTGCGTTCATGAAACACGGGCTGACCCGGTTTGGAGTCACCATCAATCATGTTGACATGACCAGACCTGAGAATTTGGCAGCGATAATTGGACAAAGAACGCGGATCGTATATTTTGAGACGCCCGCCAATCCCAATATGCGGCTCGTCGATATCGAGGCCATTAGCGAGATTGCTCACGCTCATGAAGCCACGGTGATTGTAGATAATACATACGCGTCTCCCTATTTGACTCGGCCAGTTGAACATGGCGCAGACCTCGTGGTGCATTCCGCTACCAAATATCTTGGTGGGCATGGCGATCTGGTGGCCGGCATCGTCGCCGGAACTGCAGAAATAATAAAGGAAATCCGGCTTTCCGGTCTTAAAGACATGACGGGTGCGGTGATGTCTCCTTTTACTGCGATGCTTGTATTGCGCGGATTAAAGACATTATCTCTCCGAATGGAACGGCATTGCTTTAATGCCCAACGGGTCGCCGATTATTTGCAGGGGCATCCGGCATTATCCGCTATTCACTATCCGGGGCTTCTGGACTTCAAGCAACACGACTTGGCGAAGAGACAGATGCGGGATTTTGGGGGCATGATTGCTTTCGAATTGCATGGCGGCATTGCTGCCGGGAAGTCTTTGATTGACAATCTTAAGCTGATTCACTGCGCAGTCAGCCTAGGTGATGCCGACACATTGGTTCAACACCCTGCAACAATGACCCACAGCACCTACACCGAAGATGAAAGAGCCGAGTTCGGAATTTCCGAAGGACTGGTCCGCCTCTCGGTTGGGCTGGAAGATGTGGAGGATATCATCGCTGACTTGGATGCTTCACTTCCAACCGTTGGAAGCGCCGCCAGTCCAGCGTAATAGCTGGGGTCATCGCACCCGTCCCGATATCCATTTCCATACCCAATAGCACCCGATTCTGCGCGAGATTTTTCACCGGGCCGCCATTGGGTCAAATCGGATGACTAAAACGATGTAGTGATGTAAAAAACGATGCTGGCCGGGTTGTGTCGGCGCCCCTAAGGTGGTCTTAATAAAACGTTTGCAAGTATTTGTAAACTTGCAGGTTATCAAACCCGAACCTTCGTTACCATACCTGTTACCACACGCATCCGCCTATGGCCTAAACCGGTGTGATATTCTTATGCGCGAAATGTCAAATCTTGTCCAGATTGTCCGACAGTTTTCTAAACTAGGATGCTGTGTGTTTAACCTGATATGTCAGGAAGCGCGTCGCCGCTTTTTATTGATGAAGCGCCTAAGGCTTTCGGTCACAACCAGGGTGGATGCGCCAAGCTTGATCATCTCTATCTCACCACTGGCGTTGAGCAGATAAAGTGTGCTGTGGCTGATTCCCGGAAAGCGGCAGGCATCGTTCACCCGCATGCTGATTGGCTCCGGTAAGTTTGCCTCGCAAAATGGGTGTCCCGACCTTGGTGGCATCGACAGCGATCTCCAGCTTCAAGCGAGTGATGACGGGCCGATCCAATGGGGGAGGGAAGGGCGACCCGTCACCGATCTTCTTATCGCTGGAACATCTGGTGAAGTTCCACATGACAATTCTTCGCTGCGCTATCCAATTTGACGCCTTAGAAAACAATAGGAACAAGTGATTACGGGAGAGATTCACATTCTGTTGCCAAGGTAGGGGGCGAGAGTTCGAATCTCTTAGCCCGCTCCATTTTTACCAAAAGAAATCCATAGATTATGCAGGTCACGCCGGCCCGAAAACTGGTTCCCCGCCCCATATTCTGCGTCGGGGAAGCAGTTGGCAGCGTTTCATGGCGTTGATTTGGGTGTGCATTGCGGCAATTTGCTACAAACGAAACCAAGCTGCAGGTGAACTCTGCACCGAAAATTTGCTCCTAAGGACATACAGCTTCGACGCCGTTCGCGAACTTTTCGGTCGTTTGGTCGGTTGAAATGCTGTCGCTGATAGCTTGTCGTACATTTACGGATTTTGTGTGGCGAACCGAATGGCTGGAAGTGGGCCGTTAGCAGTCTGTCTGCTTGTAAGAGGTTATCGATAAAAAGCGGCCGTTTGGGGTGGGGGTGATCAGTCCGGCCGCTTGCGCGCCAAATCGCGGTCCTTTGCGTGCAGTAATCCTTACTCAAACTCGGACCTGCATCGGGCATTGATCACTTCGGGTTCAATGGAGCGCATGACCTTCTTGCAGGTTTCGAAAGATCCTTTGCAGATGGAATGTCATGGCTCGAGCCATGGACCCTAGAAAGCATTATTGAGTTGATCGTTTTGATATCCAAGAACTCTCTCCGTCCTTCATCTGTCCAGAACGCAGGTTGCCCTCCGGTCCCGACTGCAGCCGATAATCGCCGATCCGATAAGGGGGCCGCCAAACCCCTGATCTCGATCGGCCTCCCAAATCTTCTCTCGCGCGGAGTTTGACATCCATCACATTGGAAATCGTAAAAGAATTTCGGATTTTTTGACAGGATTTCCTCGATTATCCCGCCTTGAATAATGGGAGCATGTTTTTTGCATCCCGTTTGCATAGGGGAAAGTCATGTCAATTGCCGCAGTGGGATTGGTTTCAGTCAGCAGATTTTCAAGGCTCCGGAGGACGTGCAGCATGGCCTCGCTCGCCACTGCAATGCTTGGCATGCCCGCCCCGGCGGCAGCGCAGCAGGCCATTCCAGGATCAGATCTGGACTGCCCGATAGTCAATGGAGCCGCTACCTGCAGTGGAGATTTCTCGCGCGGAATCAATGCTGACCTCGCGCCCCCCTTGGTCAACCCCCTCGCGCTGCCAGCAATATCACCGACAGCCGGCGGACAGGATGGTACCTGGCTGCAATCGCCGCCCGCAACGACAACCGGAATAGCCGGGACTTTTGGCACCTATAATGCCGCCGAAAACTGGGACTCGGGAACCGTGCCGATGGGCACGGCTTTTTTTGGTCCATCGGACATTACCAATATCGCGTTCAACCCCTCGATCGGCACGGAAACCACTGTGGGCGGCTAGACATTCAATGAGGACGCCGGGGATTATCTAGTCAGCATTCAGTCCCAATTTGTGACCTTCAATGGCGCCGGTATCATCGTCAATGGGGGTAGCGTCACGATCGACAACCGCCTCGAATTTTACAAACTTTCGTTCAACAATGCCAGCACCGCGGGCACCGCCACAATTGAAAACGAGGGGAGACTGGAATTCAATGACAACAGCACGGCCGGTTCCGCCACGATCAACAATGGCGAAAGTCTGAACTTCAACGACAGCAGCACAGCGGGCAGTGCCATCATAACCGGCGGTGCGATCTTCCGCGATAGCAGCACAGCGGACAGCGCCACCATTAACGACGGCGCGGGTTTCGTCGGAAACAGCACGGCTGGCAGCGCAATTATCAACTACACGAGAGGTGGTACGTTCCGAGGCTTCGCAAGTGCCGGCAACGCCACCCTGACCATCGACGGTGGCGGTGTGGAGTTCTTGCAAGATAGTACGGCCGACAACGCGATCATCATCAACAACAATAGACAGCTGATCTTCTCAGACAACAGCACAGCTGGCCAGGCGCAAATCGTGACCAATGCGGACCCGGACGAGGGTGTTATTGGCGTCACCGGCACGGACTTCTCCTTCACTAGCGGTCCGCTGGGCGACAACAGGCTCTCTGCAGGATCGCTAGCGGGCAACGGAAACTATTTCCTCGGTGGTAATGAACTGACCATCGGCGGCAACAATTTTTCAACCGAAGTCAGCGGCATTATTCAAGACGGCGGCTTTAATGGTGGCGTCGGCGGAGGTCTAATCAAGGTTGGCACTGGTACTTTCACGCTGTCGGGTGACAATATCTACACCGGCGCAACGATAGTCGATCAGGGCAGGCTGATCGTGAACGGCTCGATCATATCGGCTACAACGGTCAACAATAACGGCGTGCTGGGCGGATCGGGCACAGTCGCTTCGGTCACACTGGCGGGCGGTACGCTGGCACCAGGCGAAAGCATCGGGACGCTGACGATTATCGGCGGCCTGGCATTCGACGCCGGTTCAGTCTTTGAGGTCGAGCTGGATGATCAAGGCAATAGCGATCGGGTGATCGTCAACGGCTCAGTTGCGCTGGGTGGCTCGACGCTCTCCTTGCTGGAGGCGGGCGGTTTCGAAGGCAGCGATCCTTTTAACTATATCGTTATCGCCAATGACGCAGCCGATGCCGTGAGCGGCACCTTTGGCTCGATCACCAACCAGTTCGCCTTCCTCACACCGAGCGTGAATTACGCAGGCGGTGATGGCAATGACGTCTCGCTCACTCTCACACCCAATGACGAACGCCCCATTGATGGATGCGAAATCGATGGCAGAGACGTCGTCTGTTCCGGCCTGTTGCCCGATGGCGCCGATACCGGGGATTACGGATCGCGGGACAGTTTTAACGCACTGCTCGTCACCAACGTCACCGGTCCGATCACCGCCGCTAATGCTGACGGCGTAGCGATCGACTTCATCAACAATAATGCGCCGGTTTCCATCCGCGTAGACAGCCCCGGCACGCTGATCACATCGGAAGCAGCCATCTTCCCCCGGCCGCCGTTCAGGCTCGATAGCGCGCAGGCCGTTGGCATCCGCGCACGTACAACCGGCGATATCACCATTTTCAACGATGCCGATATTTCGATCATCAATCCGATACTTCAGCCAGGCGGGGAGAGCACGGCCGATCTGGCGGCCGGTATTGTCGCGGAGCCCGTTCCGGGCGCGGAGATTTTCCCGAGTGTTTCGATTGAAAATCTTGGGAACATCACGATGGCCGGCGGTGTCTATGACGATAATACATATGCCAGTACCGGAGCTGGTATCTTTGTCGGCATATCGGCCGCAGCCGGTTTCAATCCATTCCCATCCGCGCTGCCGGTCACGATGGTCGATGTCGTCAATCGCGGAACTATTGATGTGCGGGGAATGGAGGGCATTTTCGTCCATCGCGTGGTCGAGGGGACGATCAACGTCACCAATGAAGGGACGATCCGGTCGGCATCGACCGAAGACAAGACGATTACCGATTCAATTTCGGTCAGTAATTTTGGTCTGCAAGCCACTGTCACCATCGTGAACAATGGGGAAATCTTCATGTCTTCCTATGATGGCGGTTCGAGCTACGGCCTGCATGCCGATTCCAGTCGCGATCTGTTCGTCGCAGAACCGGGTGTGGAGGAGACACTGGGCTCGGTGACAATGATTAACACCGGAACCATCACGACGGAAAACATCGACACGTCCTTCTATCAGGTGGGCATCGATGGCTCGCTCTTCGGTTTGCCGGATTTCACCTCACCGCTCGTCATCGAAAATTCGGGAACGATCCGCAATGCAGGGTTGGGGATCACCGCAGATACGAATGGTGACAGGACCATCCGCAATTCCGGGACGATCGCGATCGACCGGGATGGCGAAGCGCCGGTCGGTGTCTGGTTCCAGTATCACGCGGCCCGCCTTTCCGAATTCGATCTTTACAATCCGCGCGGCAAGATTTCGTTGTTCGAAAATAGCGGAACCGTCAGCGTCAGCGCGACACGAGGAGATCCGTTTGGATTCAGGGCGACAGCGGTCACCTATTTCGGCGGCGATCCGCACATCGTGAACACTGGCCTGATATCAGCCACAGCACCGCAAGGCGCAGGGATCTGGATCGAAGCCATCGGCCAGACTGACATCACCGAGATTGGCGATTTCCTGCTGGAAAATAGCGGGCGGATAATTGCATTGGGCGAAGGGTCTGGCGGCGTAATTCTGGAAAATGTCTATTTCGACGAAAGCGATGTCGCGACAACGACGATCATCAGCTCGGGCGAAATCATTGGCAGCGGCATCGATGCCGATGGTATCTCCCTGTCGCATGCCGCGCTGACCCGTCTTTCATCAATGCGGGAACGACGACGATCACACTATCCGAAAGCTCGGAAGTGCGCGGCGGCTCCGGGACGGGCGCCGGAATCCGGCTGGTCGGCGGCGAGACGACGAGCATCACCAATGCGGGTTATATTGGATCAACGGACTTTATTGCGATTGTCGCAGGCAGCGGCGCGGAGACGGTTTCTAATAGCGGCGTTATCCAAGGCTCGGTCTCGCTGGGTAGCGGCGACGACCAGTTCGCCCTTTTTGCCGGGGGGAACGTTTACGGGGTGCTGGACGGCGGCGATGGCACGGACCTGTTTGCGCTGGACGGCGAAAGCGGAACGAGTGCCGTTTTCAATCCCAGTAAGTTCCCGCTGACCGGGTTTGAGCAATTTGAGAAGCGCGGTGAAGGCAGTTGGGAACTCGCCGGAACGCTAGCCGATGGCGAGATGATTGATGGTCGTATCCTTGACGGGATGTTGCAAGTCTCGGGTCAATATGGCGCGCTCGATCTGACAGTGCAGAGCGGCGGCACGCTGGGTGGGAACGGCACGGTTGGCGATGTGTCGCTGAGTGGTGGCACTCTCGCGCCCGGTGCGAGCATCGGCACGCTGACCATTGATGGCAATCTCACGCTCAACGCTGCCTCGGTTTTCGAAGTTGAGGTGGATGATCAGGGCAATGGCGATCAGGTGATCGTCAATGGGACCGTCACCCTGGGCGCGGCAACGCTGGACGTGGTTGAAAGCGGCACCTTCGCGGGCAGCAATCCGTTCAACTATATCATCATCGACAACGACGCCGCCGATGCTGTGAACGGCAGGTTTGGAACAATCACAAACCAGTTCGCCTTTCTGACCCAGAGCGTGAATTATGCAGGCGGTGATGGCAACGATGTCGCGTTGACGCTCAAACCGAATAATCAACCCAGCCCAACTGACAGTTGCGAGGTCGATGCCAGAACCTTGATCTGCTCAGGACTTTTACCAGACGGCGTCGATACGGGCGATTTTGGATCGCGCACAGCATTCAACGAATTGATCGTCCGCGATGTCACGGGCCCGATCAACGCCGCCAATGCCGATGGTGTGGCCATCGATTTTGTCAACCAATATGTCCCCGTGACCATCCTGATCGATAGCCCGGGCACGCTTATCACGTCGCAAGGCGCGCGGTTCCCGCGCCCACCCTTTGTGCTGGATTCTGCGCAGGCCATTGGCGTGCGGGCCGTGAGCTATGGCAATGTCACTATTGCCAGTAATGCCGATATCGAAATCGACGCCAATACGGTTGACTTTAGCCAAGTCGTGCTGGTTGCGGGAATGACCGCGCAGCTTCTTCACAACGAAGGCGATGTTCGCGACGTGGCGATCGAAAACAGCGGCAGCATAACTGTTCGCAACAGCGAGGGAGGCGGCAATTCCGCCAAAGTCGTTGCCGGGATCATCGTCGGCCTCAGTCCGACAACCAATGCCGGAGGCGATCAGACACGGGGCATTGGGATCGGCAATGCCTCCATCCTCAATTCCGGCACCATCGTAATGGAACGCGGACCTGGCATTCGCGTCGACAATCTGTTCGGCGGCACGCTCGATATCGTGAACAGCGGCACGATCACCATGATCGGCAATCAAGATGATCTTTTCTCTGACGGCATAAGGGTGGACGGTAGCGATGCTGCGCAGCTTTTGACCGTCACCAATGATGGCCTGATCCACCTCACCCAAGGCGGTGCATCGAGCATGCGCGGCATATCGGTGGCAAAAGACATTGGAACGCCTGATTCCAATCGGGCCACCGTCATCAACAACGGCACCATTGAGCAGATCGTGGGCGAATTCGATTTTGCGACCGGTATCTCTCTGCGCCAAAATCTGAGCGCTCCTGCCGGCAATGGGATCACCGCCGATGTGGACGGTGCAACCTTCTCGGTCATCAATAATGGCACGATTAATGTGGCGGCCTATGGGATTACGGTCGAATCCAACGCGAATCGCGTGATAGAGAATTTTGGCGACATTATTGTAAGAAGCAGAGGCAATTTCGCCGTTGGCGCCGAATTCAATTTCAGTGCACCGGCCGGGCGCGATCCGGATCCCTATAATCCGGTCGGCAATATTACGCGTTTTCCTGAACGGACCGGATGCAAGCATCATTGTAACTACGAGCGGGCCGCCCATTTATGATGACGAGATTCCTTACGGCGTAAGAGCTTATGGCGGCGATCCGGTAATCGTCAATCAAGGCCTGATCCAGGTATCCGGCATTCGCCCGGAAGGAATGGCCTTCACTGCGGGGTTTCAGATCGGCGGAGGCGGTAATCAGGTCGCCTCTCAGATTGGCGATATTGATATCCGCAATGCAGGGACGGTCTCCGCCGATGGCGAGGGAGGGGCCGCGGTTGTCGTTTCGCGCATCTTGAATGATGACGGTGATGTCGCGGACACGCTCCTGACGAACACTGGCACCGTTCGGGCTTCCGGTGAAGATGCCGATGCTATCCGTCATGGAACCGTAATTGCCGAGGGTCGTGAGGATGATCTCACCAGCCTCGGAACAGCCGATTTCACGCTAACCTCCTCCTCTATCGTCCAAGGTGGGTCAGCAACCGGGGCCGCGATCCGACTGGTCGGCGGTGATATGAACAGCATCACCAATGCGGGGTATATCGGTGCAGATTCCGGTATCGCGATCATTGGAGGCAGTGGCTCCGAAACCGTTTCGAACAGCGGCACGATTGAAGGCACCGTCTCGCTGGGTAGCGGCGATGATCGGTTTATTCTCTTTTCTGGCGCCAGCATTAACGCAGCGTTGGACGGGGGGGATGACACCGATATGTTCGCGCTGGACGGCGAAAGCGGAACGAATGCTGTCTTCAATGCCAGCACCACTCCGTTGACCGGGTTCGAGCAGTTCGAGAAGCGCGGCGGGAGCAGTTGGCAACTTGCCGGAACTCTGAGCGATGGCGCAATGCGTGATGGCCTTGTCACTGGCGGCATACTGCAGGTCACCGGGCAATATAGCGCGCTCGATCTGACAGTGCGGAGTGGCGGCACCGTGGGTGGGAATGGCACGGTCGGCGCTGTCACCTTGGCCGGCGGTACGCTTTCTCCGGGCGGTGCAGGGTCGATAGAAACGAGCACGCCAGTCACCGCTGCTCCGGTTGTCAGCAATGTGTCGGCGCCGTCCAGCGCCATCACCGCAATCGCCACGCCACCACAACCGGCTGCCGTCGATCCCTTACCACTGCCACCACAATTGACCGGGAAGGCGCTGGCGCGGGCGGAGGGTGCTGGCGACATGATAGCTGGCGGTGAGAATGCGCCTCATAGAACCATGATCGCGGGCGGCGAGAATGCTCCGCATGGACAGATGATCGCCGGCGGAGAGAATATCCCCTATCTGGAGATGATCCCTGGCGGGGAGAACGAGCCGCATGCGGTAATGATTACCGGCGGCGAGAATATCGCCTTTGCCGATGGCACGCTGATCCCCGGCGGAGAGAATGTCCCTTATAGCCAGTTGATCCATGGCGGGGAGAATATCCCGTTCGCCTCGGGCCAGAATATCGGCACGCTGACGATCAACGGCGATCTTACTTTGGATGCGAGCAGCTTCTTCGAGGTTGAGGTCGATGACCAGGGCAATGGCGACCGGGTGGTCGTGCTCGGCTCGGTGACGCTTGGCAATGCCACCCTGCGTGTGCTCGAGATGCTCGGCGGCGGCTTTGCCGGACAGGATCCGTTCAACTATCTGATCATCGACAATGATGCGATGGATGCAGTGAACGGTGTCTTTGGCTCGATCACC
>NVXM01000019.1 GCA_002733865.1 Sphingopyxis sp. | reverse complement strand
AGCGAACAGGTCGTCGAATGTTCGCCGAACGCTCGCCTCATGTTCATCGGGCTCATGAACTTTGCCGACGACAACGGTGTTCACCCCGCCAAGCCGATGCGGATCAAGATGCAGGTTTTCCCTGGTGACGCGTTCAATGCATCGGAAATCAGCAGCCTCATCAGTGAGCTGGAAAGCGCCGGCCTGATCCGCTGCTACGAAGTGGATGGCGAGGCCTACCTGCAAATCACCGGTTTCACCAAGCACCAGAGAATCGACCAGCCCTCCTATAAGTTCCCGCTGCCAAACGGAAAAGTTCCTGAGAACCCCAAGCGTCGCCGCTCTGATAGTTCAGCGAACGGCACGGGCAATGCCAGCGAATGTTCGCCGAACACTGGTGGAGCAGACGACGAACGTTCACCCCCGGAGAGGAGTGGAGTGGAAGGGAGTGGAGTGGAAGGGAGTGGAGTGGAGAAAAAATCTGGCGCTGCCAAGCAGCGCAAGGACGGATACCCAGACGAATTCGAACGGGCCTGGAAGGCGTATCCAAAGCGTAATGGCGGCAACCCCAAGCGCAGTGCCCACCACGCTTGGGCGGCTCGCGTTAAGGCTGGTGCCGACCCGGAGGTAATCATCGCTGGTGTCGAGCGGTACGCACGGTGGGCCGACGCCACTGGCAAAACCAACACCGAATTCGTCAAGCGGGCTGTCGCGTTCTTCGGCCCTGACGAGCACTACCTGGAGGACTGGTCGCCACCAAACGGCGGTGGCGGCGGTGCCCCAGGCCAATCGCACGCCGGCAAGCACACGGGGTTTGCTGATCAAGAATTCACGCAACACCTGCCCGATTGGGCAACACAGGAGGGTCCCTGATGAAACCGCAACGAGTAGCAGACGATGTCGAGGTCGCCCTGGTTGAGGGGCACTGCGAAGAGCACGGCGACTACCAGGTCGAGCGGCCGGTGGTCATGGGCCGACCCTGGGGCGCCAGTTGCCCTGAATGCGACCAGCGCAGGCAGGAGGCTGTCGCCCAACAAAAGCGCGAGGGACTGGAGCGCGCCAAGGCAGATCGGTTGGCCGAGTTGCTTTCGCAGGCAAACATCCCGAAGCGTTTCGAGGGCTTCACGTTCGACGATTACGAGCCGGTGAACGACAAGGCAGCCAAGATCAAGCAGGCCTGCCAGCGGTATGCCGATCGCTTCGAGGATCGTCTGCAGATGGGTGGCGGCTTGGTGCTTTGCGGCATCACTGGCACAGGCAAGACGCATCTGGCCTGCGCTATCGCGAACCACGTCATGAAGGAGCATCGCCGCGTGGCGCTGTTCACCTCGGTCGTGAAGATGTCCCGCGCCATCAAGGCGTCCTACGGCTCGAAATCCGACCGCACCGAAGAGCAGGTGATCCGCAGCTTCACGGACCCCGACCTGCTTATCGTCGACGAGATCGGCGCGCAGCGCGGGACCGAGACCGAGCTGCTGCTGGCCCAGGAGATCATCGACGAGCGCTACCAGCAGGTGCGCCCGACCATTCTCATCTCAAACCTCTCAGAGTCGCGTCTGGCCGAATACATCGGCGAGCGGGCCGTTGACCGGATGTACGAAGGCGGCGGCGCGATTCTGGCGTTTGAGTGGGAGAGCTACCGGCGGAGCGGCAAGGGTCGCCGCTTCCCCCAGCCAGGCCCGCAGCTGGTCCCTAACGGGATGCGGGATTTCTACGCAGGTTGATAACGAGCAGGAAAGGAGGGTCAAACCATGTCACAAGAGAACGAATTCAAACCAGGGTGCGATTGGCTGGTGCTGCTGGGTGGATGCAGTGAAATCGCCAAGCCCGCAGTGCTTGGGCGCCGCCCCTTGTCTACCGAAGAGATGCAGGCAATGGAGCGCGCCGGTGTGGCGGCCGGTAACTTGCTCATGTCGATCAACTTCGGCATTTCGGCCATCGGTGGATTGATCGCCAGCGCGGCCCACAATCCGGAGATGGCGTTCACTGAGCGCACCGTCGCGGATGCGGGGTGGCTTCTCGAAGAGCTTGGCCGAGTATCGCAGCACTTGGCGAGCATCGAGACTGAATCAGAGTATTACCGGAACGCGGCGAACTGGCACTGGGTTTCGGAAGAGAGCGAAGTCGACCTCGAGAAGGTCACGGACGTGTGGCGCAGGAAGTACGGCAGGACGAATGCTCCCGTCGCGCCGCCCGCCAAAAAAGAGGGCCGGTCATGATGGACAAGGGACATCGACAAGCATTCGAAGCCCAGTTCCCGAAACCCGAAGGGGTTGTGTGGAGCGGCTCCGACTACGCGGCGGCCACCGACAGCCCTGAGTGTGCGGCTGCCGCCTCGCAGCACCGCCTTGTTTATCGAGCGTGGCTTTGCGGCGGTGACTGGGCGTTCGATGAGGCGGCGGGCGCAGTTGGTCGGCTGGCAGACAGTCATGCCGCCGGCGCTGGTGAGGCCCGACCAGATCCAGGGTGCGATTATCAGACGGCATGGGATGACGCAGCCAATCTGATTCGGGCGCTCAGATTCCACGCCGCCTCTGGCACTGCTGAGCCTCCGGCAGAGCCAGATTCCGGTGTGATTGAGAGCGAGATCCCCATCACCAGCATCGGGAAGGCGCGACTCGCGCTTCGCCAGCTTGAGGTGGCAGCCGGGTCGAAGTTGGGCGAGGCCCGTGCTCTCGCCTGTGCTGAGGCTGTCCGCGCAGAGATTCCGGCAATGAATTGGGTCTGCCTTAGTCACGGCGACCAGCGCATCAGGGAGCTTGAGAGGCAGGCGAACCGCTTTTTGCAGAAGGAAGCCAAGAGGGCTGAGCTATTCCGCTCCTGGTGGGATTCGACGGTAGAGCAAACCTTCAACATCTGGTTAGAAGACGACTTCACCCACTGGCTAAACGACCGGGATGCAGCGTGGCAGGCGTGGCAGCACCTTCATGAGGAGGTGATCTTCGACCTGCAGAACCGCATCAAACACCTTGAACACATCAACGGGTGTCTGAATCTGGGTCTGCGAAGCAGGGCTCAGCAGACAGCCAACTTCATGCTCGTAGATGAGCGACAGATAGCGGCCAGCACGCTGGAGCGAATGGCCGATCACCTGGAATCTCAAGCCGTCCCTGGCGGAACTGATAGAGGCCACCGGGCCGATCTGAAGAGGAGATTGGACCGTGATGCGTGAATGGCTGAAGCAAATACGGGAACAGGCCGGCATTCTCACGAGGCTCCTGAGTCGCACCGTGCGCGAGGCCCTTACCGCCCTGCCTTTGGTGGCCCACGGGAGGGCGGAGGAGCGCACATGATGATGCTGATGGTGCTGGCGGCGCTGGCTACTGGAGCAGCCATCGGGTACCTCGTTGGCCGTCATCGCGTCGCGAAGGGCTGCGGCAAGGACAAAGGCGCCCGCCAGGAGGTGGTGAGCCTGGACGAGAAACGAAAGCAGGTGGAGCGGCGAGCAAAGAGCCTCTTCTAAAGCTGGGTGGTGCGGAGACGGATATGTCACTGGTTGATGATGATGCAGAGCGGGTACTGGACCAATGGGGCATTTGGTGCCGCGTGGGCCGGCCAGGTCCGGCGGAGTACCACTCCATTGCCGGCATGCTGGAGCGCGGCATGGTCGAGCAGAAAGGAGTGGAGGATCGGATCTCGCCGGAGCAGGACGAGGCGATGGAGATATTTGACCGGCGGGTGATGGCGTCGCTGAAAGCGATCAACCCGGACGCCTACGAGGCCGCTTATCAATACTACGCGGTGGGCTTTGCCGAGGACAGGCACGGCGTCCGGGAGCTGGGCCGCCGCTTAAAGATCGGCAAGGACGCGGCATCGCGGCGGCTGTATGCAGCCATCACCGCCGTGGCCTCAATGATGGAAGCCCTGGCCGCATAATCAGTGACCAAAAAGCGCTGTTTTTTGGTTGACTGTACAGACGCGCAGGGGTAGTGTCTCAGCTATGGTGGCCAAGGTTGGCTGCTAAACAAAGCCTCGGTTCCCGCCGGGGCTTTTTTGTTGGTGCCGTTCTGACCCTCCGGCGCCCACATCCCCGAGACCCGCCCCGTGCGGGTCTTTCTATTTCTGCCCTACGGACTGGGAGTCACCCGGTCGCCAGGGCGTTTTGTCTGAGGTGTGCGATGGACTGGAGCCGCTGGCCGAATTTCTCAGCCGGGGAATTCCGGTGCTCGCACACGGGCAAAGACGGCATGGACCCTGCGTTCATGGACCGCCTGCAGTCGCTGCGCACGCAGTACGGCAAGCCGATGATCATCACCAGCGGCTATCGCGACCCATCACATCCGATTGAGGCCCGCAAAGCCTCGCCGGGGGCTCATGCCAGCGGTCGCGCTGCTGATATTGCCGTCCGTGGTGGTAACGCCCTGCAGGTTATCGAGTTGGCGTTGGCCCTCGGATTCACCGGCTTTGGCGTCAATCAGAAGGGCGGCAGCCGGTTCATCCATTTGGACGATTTGCCCAACGACACCGGCCGGCCACGGCCCTGGATATGGAGCTACTGAGGTGAGCCGGCTTTATCGGTTCCTGTCCGAGAATGCCCTGGTAACGCTGGGGCTGGTGATCTGGGGCCTGACGTTGGTCACCTGGGTGACGTGGCGCGTATTCGGCGATAGCCCGCCGGACATCCCGATGGGCACAGCCACTGCGTTCGGCGCCGTGTTCGGCCTGCCGGCTGTTCTGGCTGGTGCCTGGAAGGCTTACCGCGATTGGCGCGGCCGAGGTGGCGACCAATGAGCTGGGCCGTGCTGCTGAAAAAGGGCGGGCCCTACGCCGTTGTTCTCGCCGTGGTCGCCGCAATTGCGTTCGGCGGATGGGTGGGCCGTGGCTGGTACGAGGATAGCCAGGATCTTGCCGAGGAGCGGGGCGCACAGGCCGCCATCGACGCCGCGATGGAGCGCGAATCCAGGATCGCCGAGAAGGTGGAGACCCGCTTGGCCGATCTGAAGGCCAACGAACGCATCATTGATCGCGGGGTGATCCGTGAGATCCAGAATCCTGTTTATCGCAACGTGTGCCTGCCTGCTGGCGGTCTCCGGCTGCTCAACGCGGCAGCCCGAGGCGAAGCCTTACCAGCAGAGCCTGCTGGCGAAGTGTCCGACGACGCTCCCGCAACTGAATGACGGTGAGGCCGGCACGATCCTGCACACGATGGCCGATTGGGCCAGCATGTACCACGAATGCGCCACCCGGCATAACGGGCTGGTGGATGCGATCCGGAAGTAAGGGCTGGGGATGACCGAAGAGGTATTCGACAACGTGGACTCAACGATCCCTGGTCGCCTGAACTCGATGGAGCAGGAAGTTCATACGCTCAAGTACAGGATGGATCGCAACGACAATGAGCGCCTGCCCGCGCGAGTCGGCACCCTGGAAAGCAGCGTGGATTACTTGGTGTCGGTGGCGGACACGGCAAAGAACACGCACACAGAAGTCATAGGCATCAAGGCTTCGGTGCGAACGGTCAGCCGGGTAATGGTTGTCCTGTTCTCGCTCCTGACCCTCGCGGTGGCGGCAGCCGGGGTGGCGGTTACCTACGCAAGCCTCGCCCCCAAGCTGGACGCCATCATCATCGACAAAAGCCCCGCGCCGGAGGCGGACGAGTAGTGGCTCGCTCCCGGCTCACGGTTCGCCTTTCCCTGCGTTGGTGGCTGCCCTTTTACATCGAGGGCGTCCGCCTCATGAGCGAGATCACCGGCTTGGAGCCGGATCCTGCCAAGGTGGCGTACTGGGTGCGCAAGGGCGTCAAGACGACAGTGGTGTGTGACTGATGCCTATGCGTGCTCCGCGCCCGTGCCGCGCGCAGATGTGCAGAGGGACAACGACCGCCTCCCACGGCTACTGCCAGGAGCATGCACACCTGTCCAGCGGATGGAACAAGCCGGGCCGCGCGACCGCGCAAGAGAGAGGGTACGGCCACGACTGGAAGAAGCGACGCGATGCAGCGATGGTGCGGGATGACTGGTTGTGCCAGCCCTGCAAACGGGAAGGGAGACTCACGCCGGCGGTCGAGGTCGACCACGTCATCCCGAAAAGCCAGGGCGGCACGGATGACGACGACAATCTCCAGGCGATCTGTGACCCCTGCCACAAGGCTAAGACCGCAAGGGAGGCACGCTGCTAGGGCTTGGGAGGGCCGACCGATCAGCTTTTTCGATGACGGCGAGCAGGCCCGGGGGTGTCGAAAGTTCAAGTTTCGCGCCTACAGTACCGCCCGCCCCCCTTTTTATTCACGACTCCGAAATGAATTCCGGGGTTGCGCAGATCAAGTGGTTAGATAATGGGCAGACCGAGGACAGCGACGAGCGTACTCGATGCCCGGGGTGCGTTCAAGAAACACAGCGAGCGCCGCAACGAGCGGGCGAAAGAGCCGAAAGTTTCATCGCCCTTTCCGAAATCTGCGCCCCGCCATCTCAGCAAGGGGCAGGCCGCGTGCTGGCGTGAGGTGGTTCGCATTGCGCCGGCGGGCGTGCTGACCGGTGCCGACACGCTGGTTGTGGAAGTGATCGCCTGCCTGCTGTCCGAATTCCGTGAGATGAAAGGCATGGTTCCGGCGTCTCGCATCACCCGGCTCACTTCGGAGATGGCGAAGATCGGGCTTTCCCCGTCGGCCCGGGCCAGCCTGTCCGTTGACGACTCGGACGATGACGATGACTTCTGATGAAGACGTACTGGCAGCGTGCGGCGGCTTACGCCGACCAGGTGCTGGCGGGGAAGATCCCGGCCTGTCTGCACGTCAAGAATGCCTGTCGGCGATTCGTCAAAGACCTGCAGCGCGATGACCTGGTACCGCATGAGGACGGCGAGATCTGGTGCGCCTTCCTCGAGAAGTTGCCCCACGTAAAGGGCAAGTGGGCGGCCCAGCGTCAGAAGTTCAAGCTGTCCGAGTGGCAGATCTTCTGCACGGTGAATATCTACGGGTGGCGCTGGGCCGAGTCTGGCCGCCGGCGCTTCCGGGAAGCGTACATCGAGGTGCCGCGGAAGAACGGCAAGACAGCCTGGATTGCCGGGCTGGGCATCGGGCACCTTAAGCTGGACAACGAGTACGGCGCCGAAGTGTATTGCGGCGCCACCAGCGAGAAGCAGGCCATGGAGGTGTTTCGGCCGGCGAAGCAGATCTGCCAACGCCTGCCGAAGCTCCGGGAGAAGTGGGGCCTGGAGGTGAACGCCAAAACCCTGGTGCGCCCTCAGCATCTTGACCGTTTCGAGCCGGTCATCGGAAACCCCGGGGACGGCGCCAGCCCCTCTTGCGGGATCGCCGACGAGTTCCATGAGCACCGAAACTCTGACCTGGTGGATACGTTCATCACCGGCATGGGTGCTCGCGAAAACCCCATGATGCTGTACATCACCACGGCCGGCGCCGACATGGGCGGGCCGTGTTACCTCAAGCGCTCCGAGGTGATCCAGATCCTGGCTGGTGCGGTCGAGGACGACAGCATCTTCGGCATCATCTACACCCTGGATGAAGGCGACCAGTGGGACACCGAAGAGGCGCTGATCAAGGCCAACCCGAACTACGGGGTGTCGGTGGATCCCGACTTCCTCAAGGGGCAACTGGCTCAGGCTCGCCGGAGTGCGGCGCGGCAGAACAGCTTTAAGACCAAGCACCTCAATCTCTGGGTGGGCGCAAAGACGTCCTGGATGAACATGCTGGCCCTGCAGGCCTGCCGCCGCGCGGACCTGACGCTGGAGCAGTTCAAGGGCCGGCGGTGCTACATCGGCATCGACTTGGCGTCCAAGTTGGACGTGGCCTCTATGGCCATTCTCTTCCCGCCCGAAGACGAGAACGGGAAATGGGCCTGCTTCTGGAGGCACTATCTTCCGGAAGACAGGGTGCTCGAGGGCGGAAACACGCGCTACAAGGCGTGGCAGGCAGAGGGCTGGCTGACCACCACCCCGGGCAACGTCACGGATTTCGGGTACATCGAGGACGACCTGCGGGAGATGAAGGGCGATTTCGAGATCGTCGAAGTCCCGTTCGATCCGTTCAACGCAACTCAGTTCTCCACCCGGATGAGGGAGGAGGGCTTTCCGATGATTGAGTACGGCGCCACGGTCAAGAATTTCTCCGAGCCGATGAAGCTGGTGGAAGCGCTGATTCTCCAGAAGCGCTTCGAGATGCCCATGGATCCTGTGACGACGTGGATGTTTGGCAACGTCGTCGCCCAGCTAGACCGCAAAGACAACATCTTCCCGAACAAGGAGCGGAACGAGAACAAGATCGACGGCATCGTCGCTCTGATCTCGGCCATAGGCCGCGCCATGCTGGAGGATGACGACACCATCGAACAGGGGTTTGTAGAGCTTTGTTGAATATTTTCCGCAGTAAGCAGCAGCCGGCTGAGCGCAAGGAGCCGCCGGTCGGCAACCTCGACGCCGTGCAGCAGGAACCGGTGCGCTCCGAAACCGGGGACAGCTGGGAAGTTCTGCGGGGCATATTCGGGGATGACTCCCGCGTGGCTGGCGCGGTGGTCAACGAGCAGACCGCCATGCGGGTATCGGCCGTGTACTCCTGCGTCCGACTGATCGCCGGCGCTGTGGCGTCCCTTCCTCTGCACGTCTACGAGCGAGGCGGGGCGGACGATCGGAAGCGGATTGACCACCCTTATGCCCGGTATCTAAACCGTGAGCCGTCACCTTCCTGGCCGGCGGGCGCGTGGTGGGAGTTCGTCCTTATCCAGATGCTGCTGCGCGGTGATTCGTTCTGCTATATCCAGCGCGGGCGCAGCGGTCAGGTCACCGGGCTGATGCCGCTGAGGCACTCCCAGGTGGTGGTGCGGAAAGTCCTTTCCGACAACCCACGCCAGGCCCCGACGCTGCGCTATCTTGTCAACGGCGACAACGGCGCCTTCGGCTGTGATGCAGCGGACATGCTGCATTTCCCAGGCATGGGCTTCAACGGCGAGCGCGGCATGTCGGTGATCGAGCATGGCGCCCGTAGCGGTATTGGAATTGCCATCAGCGCCGATGACCACGCTGCCAATTTCTTCGGCCAGGGCACCAAGATCGACCACGTCGTGAAGGCCACTGGGAAGATGGGCGAGAACACCCAGCAAGCCTTCCTGGACGCGTGGCGCCGGAAGTACACCGGGAAGAACGCCACCGGCGTGCCGCTCATTCTCACGGAAGGGCTCGACATCCAAGAGCTGACGATGACGGCCAAGGACGCCCAGTTGCTGGAGTCCAGGAAGTGGCAGGTGGAAGACATCGCCCGGGCCTTCGGCGCGCCGAACCACATGATCAACTCCACCACCGGGTCGACGTCCTGGGGTAGCGGCATCGAGCAGATGAGTATCGGGTTCGTTACCTACACGCTGCAGCCGCACCTCAACCGGATCGAGGGCGAGCTGAACAGAAAACTGTTCCAGGGCTCGACCTTCGCTGAGTACAGCGCTGCCGGTCTGATGCGCGGTGATCACGCCGGCCGCTCCGACTACTACTCGAACGCGCTCGGCGGCACCCAGGCCGCCGGCTGGATGACCGTCAATGAAGTGCGGCGCCTCGAAAACCTCCCTCCGCTGAAAGAAGGCGGGGACAGAATTTACGCACCGGAGCCCAGCAATGGACCGAATGAACCTGCTTAAACTGATCAAAGATAACGCGGAGAAGCCGCGCACCTGGAGCATCAAGGCCGAGGGCGACGAGCTGGTCCTCTATATCTACGACGTGATTGGCGGCTTCTTCGGCGGCGTGAACGCTCAGGAAGTGGCCGAAGCCCTGGACGAGCACCCCCACGCCACCAGCATCCATGTGCGGATCAACAGCCCGGGCGGCGATGTCTTTGACGGCGTTGCCATCGGCGATGCGCTCAAGCGCCACCCCGCCCAGGTTTACGCCCATATCGACGGCCTGGCCGCTTCCGCCGCCACCGGCGTAGCCATGGCGGCGGATTGGGTAGAGATCGCGGAGGGCGGTATGTTCATGATCCACAACGCCTGGACCATCGTCATGGGCAACCGCCATGAGATGACCGCCACCGCCACCCTGCTGGGCAAGGTCGACGCCGACATCAACAAAACCTACGCCAAGAAGACCGGCGCCAGCACGGAACAGATCACCGAGTGGATGGATGCCGAAACTTGGTTCACCGCCGAGGAGGCCAAGGAGGCGGGCTTCGTCGACGCCATCGCTGACGAGGAGGCGCAAAACCGCGCCTGGAAGCTGTCCGCCTACAAGAACGCACCCCAGATCGAACCCAGCGAACCGACCGTCGAGAGGCCCGATTTTGCGGCCATGGAGCGGCGGTTGAAGCTGCTGGAAAAGAGCACCGCGTGAGGGACGCTCCCACGCGCATCAGAAGCCGCCTCCGGGCGGCTTTTTTTATGACCGAGAGCAATGGAGACAGTCATGTCTGAGACGATCCAAGAGAAGCGGGAGCGCCGCAATGCGCTGGTGAAAGACACCCGCAACCTGCTGGATAAAACCGTCCACCCCGAGTGGACCGAAGATCTGCAGCAGAAGTACGACGGCAACATGGAGCAGGTCGAGGCGCTGGATGCCGAGATCGGCCGGGAGCAGAAGCTGATGGATCTGGAGGCGGAAGACGAATTCACCGCGCCGCGGGATCCGCGCCCCGCCGCAGGTCGTCGTGAGCAAGGCAACCCGGTGTTCGACAAGTGGCTGCGCGGCGGTGACTCCGCTTTGAGTGCCGAGGATTGGCACGCGGTCCGCAACACCATGTCGACCGGCACCGGCGACGAGGGCGGCTACACCGTGCCCGAAGAATGGGCAACGCAGGTCCTGGAGGCCCTCAAGGCCTACGGCGGCATGCGCGAGGTGGGCACGGTGATCCAGACGCAGGCCGGCGGCCAGATGAACTACCCGACCTCAAACGGCGCCAGCGAGGAAGGTGAAATTGTCCCGGAGAACACGGCCGCCACCGACGCGGATCCGGACTTCGGCACCAAGGCGCTGAACGTGTACAAGTTCAGTTCCAAGGTGATCACCGTGCCGATCGAGCTGATCCAGGATTCCGGGGTCGACATCGAGGCGTTCGTTCGCGGCCGCATCGAGCAGCGCCTGGGCCGGATCACCAACCGCCTGTTCACCGTCGGCACCGGCACGAACCAGCCCACCGGCATTGTCACTGCGTCTGCCGCCGGCAAGGTCGGGGCTACCTCCGCCACCGCGGCGGTGACCTACAACGACCTGCTGGATCTGCAGCACTCCGTTGACCCGGCGTACCGGAACGGCAACGACCGCTGGATGATGCACGACAGCGGCGTGAAGATGATCCGCAAGCTGGTCGACAACGAAGGGCGCCCGCTGTACCTGCCCAGCTACGACAGTGGCATCCGCGGCGGTGTGCCGGCTGAGCTGATGGGCCGCCCGCTGACCATTAACCAGCACATGGCCGAACCGGCACCGGACGCCAAGTCCATGCTCTACGGCGATTTCAGCAATTACATCATCCGCGATGTGATGGCATTCACCCTGTTCCGCTTCAACGACTCCGCTTACGCGAAGAAAGGTCAGGTCGGCTTTCTGGCCTGGATGCGCTCTGGCGGTAACCACGTTGACGTGGGCGGTGCGGTGAAGCACTTCCAGCACGGCGCTGCGGCGTAAACCCACCAGAACGGCGGCCCTACGGGGCCGCCAGTGGAGGACATGATCATGGCTCGACAATCACGGACGCAGAAGCGTCAGGGCCAGCAGAACGCCCAGCAGGGCCAGGATGAATCCCAGAAGGACGAAGTCCGGCGGGACGACACCGAAGCCCAGCAGGGCGCTCAGCAGGACGGCCAGGATAGTCAGCAGGCCGCCCCTGGCGACCAGTCTGACCAGGGCCAGCAGAACGCCCAGCAGGGCCAGGATGAATCCCAGAAGGACGATTCCGGCGGCGGTGACGACCCTGCGCCAGCCAACGACCCGGAGCCCGGCGAAGTTGCCGAAGCCCGTGTGCTGGTGGACTGCACCATCTCTGGCCAGCGCTATCACGCCAACGACCTGGTGGTGGCCGATGCCGCGACTGTGGCGTCGGCGGAGAGTGCGGGCGAAGTCGACACCCACGCCGCGGCCGTTGCTCGCGCCAAGGAGCTGGCCCGGGAGCGCGAGGAATAGTATGGCCTGGACAGTGACCACTCCACCGGCGGGCGAACCGATCGACCTGGCTGATGCCAAGGATCATTTGCGTGTCGACGGCGACGAGGATGATTCCTATATCTCGGCGCTCATCACCGCCGCTCGGCAACACGTCGAGGTTGGCTGCCACCTGGCGATCATGCCGCAAGAGTGGTCACTGATCCTGCCTGCCTTCCCGGCGGGCTATCTCCCGCTGTCCGGCGGCCCGTATCGAGCCATCGACAGCGTCGAATACATCAACCCCCAGGGGGACACACAAGCCCTCACCGACTACCAGGTGGTGCTGGCGCCCCCGGCGCGCATCGCGCCGAACGGCAGTTGGCCGGCGGTAGCCAACCGCCTGGACGCGGTGACGGTGAGAGCCCAGACCGGATATGAGAATGTCGCCGCGGTACCGGCGCCGATCAAGCAGGCCATCCTGCTGCTGGTTGGTCACTGGTACGAAAACCGCGAGGCATCCGTAATCGGCACCACTGTGGCGGAGCTTCCCATGGCGGTGGAGTCCCTGCTGTTCCCCTATCGCACCTTTCTGTGAGGACACCATGAGACTGATTGCCCTGAAGAAGGGACTGACCATCGGCGGTAAGCCGGTGGCGGTCAACGAGGAATTCACGGTCGACCAGCCCTACGCGGCCGGCCTGATCAAGGACGGCAAGGCGAAGAAGGCGGGCGCGCCGGCGAAAGCCACCACCAGCAAGAAGGCGAAGTAAGTGCGCGCCGGCCGTCTGAACAAGCGCGTCACCTTCCAGGCGCCGACGGTCGTTAAGGATAGCTACAGCGACCGTAAGACCGAATGGGGCGACATCGCCACCCAGTGGGCGGCCGTCGAGCCCCTAAACGGCCGGGAGTTCTTCCAAGCCCAAGGCGAGAACAGCTCGGTGGAAGTACGGATCCGTGTGCGCTACTCCGACGCTCTGGCCGGCATGACGCCGAAGTGCCGCGCCGTATACCGAGGGACCGCCTACAACATCGTCTCAGTCATCGACCCGGTGGAGCGCCACGCGGAGTTGGTGATCATGTGCGAAGCCGGTGAGCGAATTGGCTAGCTCGGGCGTCGAGATCAAAGGGCTGCGCGAGATCAACCGCGAGCTCAAGAATCTAGACCGGAAGGTCGCCACCAAGATCTCGCGCGCCGGTGCCGCGAAGATGGCCCAGGTGATCCGCAAGGAGATGCGCCGGCGCGCGCCCAAACGTACCGGCAAGGGTCGCAAGGGGATCCGGTACAAAATCAAGAAGCTGCCCGGCGGCGGTGGATTCTACGGCTGGGTCGGCCCCTTCGATGAGGCGTTCTATCTGCGGTTCATCGAGCTGGGCACCCAGGCGCACTTCATCCCCTCGAAGCCCAAGCGCGGCAGTAAGCGCAAGCAGAAGCCGGTCGCCTTCGACGGCAAGGTCTTCTCCCGGGTGAATCACCCCGGCATCACCGCCCAGCCGTTCCTGCGCCCAGCCTACGAGGCCAAGAAGGTGGAGGCGGTGCAGGAGGGCGAGAAGCGCATCCGCACCATGATCGCTAAGGAGGCGAACAAGAAATGATCAGTGGCGCCCCGATTATCAGCGCCCTGGTGGCGACCCATGCCCCGGCGTTTGCGTTGCTGGCGGACCGGGTCTACCAGGACCAGGCGCCGCAGGACGTCGAGTTCCCGTGCGCGACGTTCGTCTGCGTGTTCGACGACCCGCAAAACCACCTGCGCGGCCGCAGCTCTCTGAAACGCCAGCGGTGGCAGCTGGACGTCTGGTCGAAAAGCCATGCCGAGGCCGACGAGGTGGCCACCGCCGTGCAGGACGCGCTGCTCACGGGTGACTCCGGTGCGGTCGCGGCATGGCTGGGAGAGCCCACCCTCTGGGCTGATTTCGCCAATCAGGAGTTCGGTGTGCTCGCCCCGATTTCCGTTGTCATCAACAGCACCCAACCGGAGTTCGAACGGGACAGTGGCCTGCGCCGCTTCGTTGTCGACTTCACACTTTGGTTCTACTCATAGGAGGCCGCCATGGGCGCCATCAGTGCAAACGACTTTCTGTTTGAAATCGACGAGACCACGCCGGGCACCCCGGATACCGAGATCGCCGAGGTGATCGATTTCGACATCCAGGGCGGTGAGGTCACCCAGCAGGATTTCAGCACGCTCAAGGGTAAGCGTGCCAAGTCCAAGCCCGGGAAACTCAGCCAGGCCATGCTGGTGCTCAACGCCCGCACCGATATGTCCGACCCGGGGCAGAGTGCCTGCCGGGCGGCCGTGGCAGCCCGCGCGACCAAGACGATCAAGGTGACGGCGCCGACCGGCGAGACCTGGACCATGAGCGGTTACTTCACCAATGAGCCTGGCGCTAACGGCAGCATCGACAACAGCGTCAACACCACCTTCAACCTGCTCATCGACGGCGACACCGCCACCGACGACGGCGGGGCTTAAGGAGCAATCATGAGTTATAAGGAACGCCTGCTCGCGGCAGTTCGCGAATCCAACAAGGTCAAGGAAGTTCCGGTGCCTGACCTCAGTGAACCGGTGTACGTCCGCCGCATGAGCGGCGCCGAGCGTGACAGCTACGAAGCCGCGCTGGGCGAGTACCGGGATAAGCAGGGCAAGGTCGACGTACTGGGACACAGCCAGAAGATCACCGCCCAGCTGCTGCTGGTGGGCCTCGGTGACGAAAACGGCGAGAGGATCTTCGACGATGACGATGCCGACATGGTGCGCAAGACATTCAGTTGGGCGGCCATGGATTTCCTCTCCGGCGAGGTGCTGAGGTTCAACCGCCTCAACGACAACGCCGCCAAGGACGCCGCAAAAAACTAATAGCCCAGCCCGAGCGGAAGTTCTACTTCTTCCTGGCTCGCGAGCTGGGCATGACCGTTCAGCAGCTCCTCGAATCCGTATCCTCCGCGGAACTGACCGAGTGGATCGCCTGGTACAACTTCGACTCGCTGGCGAAAAAGATTCGCCAGGAGCAGATGAGTGATGGTGATCGCATGAAGGCCGCCCGCGCCCTGTTCAGCAAGGTGAAGAAGCATGTCTCTCGGTGACATCCAGGTCGATCTTCGCCTGATGACGGCGAAGTTCAGCCAGGGCATCAATAAGGCAAACGGCAACCTTAATGACCTGAAGCGCTCCACGGATATGGCAAAGCGGGCGGTCGGAGGGTTGGCGGCCGCCCTGGCTATTCGCGAGGTGGCACAGTTCGTGAGCCGGACGGTTGAGGCCGGCGCCGCGCTGGATCAGGTTTCGGACCGGCTTGGCGTTACCACGGACTGGCTTACGGAGATGACCTACGCGGCATCTCAGTTCGGTGTCCAGAACGATGCGTTGATCGACGGCATCAAGGAATTGTCGCTGCGGACCGATGAGTTCGTGGCTACCGGCGTCGGTCCGGCTGAAGAGGCCTTCACGCGGCTCGGGCTCAGCCAGAGAGACCTGAACGCAGTCAGCCACGATACTGCCGCGCTGTTCGATCTGGTGGCGGATCGGCTCCGCAACGTCGAGAACGTGGCCGCGCGCCAGCGGCTGGTCGATGAGATTTTCGGCGGCACCGGCGGCGAGCAGATGGCGGATATGGCCTCGGCCACGGCTACGGAGATTGGGGCTCTCAGGGAAGAAGCTCAGCGGCTCGGCGTTACCCTGTCCGAGGTCGACACCAAGCGCCTGCTCGAGGCACAGAAGGCGATCAATCGGGCGAAGGCGTCCTTTGACGGTATGTCGCGGTCGCTGGTGGCCGACTTGGCGCCGACGATTGTATCGGTTACAGACACTATCGTGGACGAGTTCGTTGAGGTTCGCGACATCGTCTCCGACCCTGCCTTTGAACAGAGCGCCACGGCCCTGGCCGGGGCCTTAACTACTGGCTTTACCGAGTCGCTTCGCGTCATCAAGAATACCGGCAAGGAGCTCCGCGCGCTTGGCCTGATCGACCCGGCCGAGGACACCTCAGACCGGATTAACCAGATCAACGAAGACCTGAAGGCGCTGCGCGCTGAGGCTGAGCGCAATCTTTTTCAGCGAGATATGTTCTCCACCCCCGGCCTCGGCCCCGGGCTGCATACAACCGAGGAAATCAAGGAGCAGATCCGGCTTCGCGAGGCGGAGAAGCAACTGCTGCTCGAGAACGCAGGCATCCAAGCCGACCTGGAAAACCAGAGCGAGGAAGGATCCGGCGGCTCTGCCGGTGGCAACGACTCAGGCGGCGGCGGTGGGGGCGGCCCCAGCCGGACACAGGCCGAGGCCGAGGCCATCCAGAAGAAGGTGGAGGCGCTGCAGCTGCAGGCGGAAACGCTTCGCATGACCACCACTGAGGCGAAGCTCTACGAACTGGCGAACGCCGGCGCTACGGCTGGCGAGCTGAAGGCGGCGCGCGCCGCGCTTGAGGCCAAGGATGCCTATGAGGCCGAGCAGGACGCCATAGAGGCGAACACCGAATCCCGGCGCATTGCTGCGGAGATCGTCAAGGAGTACGAGCAGGCCACGAAGGCCGCTCGGGGGCTGATCATTGAATATGGCACCAGCGCCCAGAAGGCCGCGGCGCGGCAGAACGAATACAACGCCACGGTCGAAGAGATGACCGAGAAGCATCTGCCTGAGCTGACCCAGGCCCTGGGCGATGAGGCCAAAGCCCGGGAGGTGATTGAGCGAGCCGCCAAGGCGCAGATCGAAGCGACGGAAAAGTCCAGCCAGGTCGCGCAAGACATGGGTTACGCCTTCAGCTCCGCATTCGAGAACGCCATCATCGAGGGCGAAAAGCTATCGGAGGTGCTGGTCGGGCTGGGCCAGGACATCCAGCGGGTCATCCTGCGCAATGCCGTGACCGCCCCTCTCGGTGAGGCGATTGGCGGGTGGGCGGCCAGTGTCGGCGCTGGAATGTTCGGTGGTGGCGCCAGCGGCGGTGGCGCTACAACCAACGTCGGCAACCTCAATGCGGCATTCAACGCCAAAGGCAACGTCTTCGAGCATGGAGAGATCCGCGCCTTTGCCGATGGTGGCGTGGTGCACGGCGCCACCATGTTCCCTATGTCTCGTGGCGTGGGCGTTATGGGCGAAGCAGGCCCTGAAGCCATTATGCCTCTGAGCCGCGGGCCTGGTGGAAAGCTGGGCGTTTCTGCGTCCGGCGGTGGCGGCACTGTCGTTCAGATTATAGACCAGCGCCAGGGCGGGCAGCAGGTCGAGACCGAGGAATCAAGGGGGCCTGATGGCAGACAGTTCATTCGGGTGCTGATCCGTGATGAAATGAAATCCGCTATTTCAGACGGCGCCATGGACCGACCTCTCAACAACGCCTATGGCTTAAAGCGGAGGGGCTTCTGATGCCGACGTGGCCGTCAAATCTTCCTGAGCCAAATCCTGGCGGGTATCAAGAAACGCCTCAGTCACAGGTGCTACGCAGCGACATGGATGCAGGCCCGCCAAAGGCGAGGCGCCGGTTTACTGCTGGCACCAGAACTGTGCCGGTGCAGTACACCCTCGACGAGGAACAGGCCTCTGCATTTGAGGCCTTTTTTTATAGCGAAATCTCAGCGGGCGCGATGCCGTTCGATTGGACCCACCCCCGCACGGAGGAGCAGGTAGTGGCCAGGGTTGTTCCTCCCTACCAGCTCGCACCTGTGAACGGTGGTCTTTGGTGGCTGCTCTCACTTACAATCGAAATCCAACCTTAAAATCAGCCAATTGGAGGGCGTGTGAGAATTTTAATAACAGCGATACTGGGGGTGGTTTTGCTGGTGGGGTGTGCAACGAGCCGTCCCTCCATGACTCGCGATGAGTTTTTATCCACAACTCAGCGCGCCTACGATGACGTTAGCGAACGGGAATTCTATGCGGCGGCCGAGCGGCTTTTCACGCTCTCCGATGGGAAGGACACGTCATTTGCTTATCCCGGCGAGCACGCCATGCTCGTCCAGCGGGATTGGTCCATGTACATGGTGCTTGCCTACGGCCAGGGCACTCATCACTGGCGAATTGAGACGTCGTCCACCGAGGGCGGCTTGAAGGGCACGGTTTATGCCAGCATGGAGAGCACGGCCGTTTCCGGAGCGCCAACTGGCGGCGGCGGGGCCGCAGCTGTCACAACGCCTATGGCCGGCAGCATGGTCAACGAGCCGGCGCTTTATGAACTCTTCTGGGCTCGAATGGATTACCTGCTTGGTAAGAGCGAAGACTGGCCCACATGTGAAGATTGGAAAGCAAAGGTGAGGGACGGCGACACCTACGGGATTATTGAACCCTTATGCCTGGCAATGAACACCGACGACGAAGTGCCGAACGGCGCTCCGGAGGGGTGACCTCCGCCACAAGGAATTAAACAAGCACCGCTCCGGCGGGGGTTTTATGTCGGGACTGCGCTAAAAGGGCACTTCGGGGTAGTACCCTTCGATGGCCGGCTTCGCACGGTTCTGGTTTACATGCTCGAGAAAGTCATCCCAGTTGCACTGCAGCATCCCGAGATTCAGATGGTCCATCTGAAGGTTGGAGGTGGTGTGCGGATTCTTGATGTTCCAGAAAGATGGGGAGGCCTTCAGCGTCTCCCAAATGCGCAGCTCGTGGTAATCAAGCAGCGACGGCTTGTGAATCGCAAGCGCCACCAAACGGATCGCCTCATCGGTGGACCATAAGGCGTCGAGCATATCGAGGAATGACGGCCCATCGTAATTGTTGTCGGTGTTATGGAAGCGCTCACGGGCAGCGGCGACCTCAATAGCCCACTCCACCACGCCGGTGAGGGTTCGCTTCTGGTCCCTCGCCAGCAGATCAATGAGGTACTTCGTTTTCGGGTCGATCCGCATTGAGATGTTGATGGTCGAGGTTGTGGAACTGCCTTGCCGGTTCTTGGCCATCTTGGACCTCCTGATGCTCTGTGGCGGCAAGTATTTACATTACTTCATCGCGCGTCAATGCGGTGCGATTGGTGCACCGTGGATTAAAAGTATTGACGTGCCGCAAATGCGGTACTAGCATTGGTCCTACATTCACTGAAGGAGGCCACGATGGGTCGCACACCTAAGAAGAAGCCTTGCAGCCTGCGCCTTGAGGCGGAGCTGGTAGACAGAATCGCGGACTGGGCGCAGGCCAGCCGGCGCAGCTTCGCCGCCGAGGTAGGGCTTTTGATCGACCAGGGTATTGAATGGAGGAAGGAGAATGGGAACACGATCCCAGGCCAAGCTGGCCACAAATGAAGAAGCCCCCGGTGTTGGCGCACCGAGGGCTTCAGGTTCCAGTAACAAAGCTGAGGTAACTGGTATGGACAATATTATACCGCAAATTAATTCCCGGCAAGCCGTCGCCCTGGCGGGCCGGGCTGACCGCGAGCAAGCCGCGATGCAGCGGAGCGGCTATGTCGTCATGGCGCTGAGCAGCCTGCTCCACGACACCCTGGATTGCAGCGGAGAGGAAAGTTCGGTGATCACCGACTGGCACCGCGGCGCTATCTTGCAGGCCCTTCAGACCATAGGTAACGACCTGTGCCATCGTGGTGAGGCCCTGGAAGACCTTCTGGCTGGCGTGCAAGGGGGTGCGGCATGAACCTGATCGTAGCCAACACCCAGGTAACCCGAGACGCGCAGGGCCTTTTCAGCCTGAATGATCTACACCGGGCTGGTGGCGGTGAGCAGCGCCACCGGCCCAAGTATTGGCTGGAGAACCAGCAAACGCAGGAGCTTGTTCAAGAAATAGGCAAAGGCGGAAATCCGCCTTTGGCCACCAGGCGCGGTGGCAAGTCGCCCGGAACCTATGTCTGCAAGGAGCTGGTGTATGCCTACGCCATGTGGATAAGTCCGAAGTTCCACCTTGCGGTGATCCGGGCCTATGACGCCATGGTGAGCGAGCCCGCCGACGATCCGGTGCCGCCCGCCGCCCGGCTGCTGCCAACCGCAGCGGACGCCCTGAAGGCCGGCATGAGCCTCGCGGCGATGTTCGGCCTGGAAGGCAATCAGCAACGCCTCAGCGCCAATCGGCTAGTCATGAGCACGGTCGGTTTGGACCCCATGCAGCTGCTGGGCCTGGATGGCTTCGAAACCGACGCGCGGCCCCTGACGCCCACCGAGCTGGGCCAGGAGCGCGGCATCTCCGCGCGCAAGATGAACGCAGCCCTAGAGCATGCGGGCCTCCAGGAGGCCAAGCGCGACGGCAAGGGCAGCCGTTACTGGGTGCCTACCGACGCCGGCGCCGAGTTTGCGGTCCTGCTCGACACTGGGAAAAAGCACGACAGTGGCGCACCGGTGACCCAGCTGAAGTGGAAACCGGCGGTGCTGGACCGCTTGCCAACGCCGGAGGTCGCATCATGAACACTGCTGACCACGCCCAGCTGATCGACCGCATCGTGATGCGCGCCTGCCGCGACGTTGACCTCTGCCGTGGAGCGCCGGAAGACGTTGTTTCCCTGCTGGGTGTCATCGGCGAACAAGCGCCGGCAAAGTCCGGCCTTCAGCAGCGAGCACTGCGCGGCGCCCACCTCATCAACGCCAAGAATGCCTTCTGGTGGGATGAGCCCTACGTGCTGCAAGCGCCGGCGCCGCCGGCCGCGATACCCGATCTAGCTGGAGACTAACGCCAGAACTGGCGTTCGCTCCGGTTGATGTGATCAGAAACAACCTTTCGGGGATTCCGAATGGTTGCACCAAAGCCCTGCCCCGGCGGGGCTTTTTCGTTTCTGGAGCCCCTCCTTATGGCCACACGTCCAGTCTCAGCGGCAGGCATGCGAGAGCTGTTTGCTCAGAATTCGGGGCACGTTCTTTTGGCGCTGGTCACCTTTCGCCACGACGATCTCAGTGAACCGGTTCGGATCGTGAATGATATGCAGTCGCTCACCTATGGCGGCAAAAACTATATCGGCCTGCCGTTCGGGCTGACCCTGCCGACCGATACAGAGGATGAAATCCCCGCTATTCAGATGACCGTGGATAACGTCGACCGTCAGCTGGTGGAGCTGCTGCGCACGCCTGAGTCGCCGCCGGGCGTCGACATTGAGGTGGTTCGGGTTGATGAAGCGGGCACCGTGACAAGCGAGCTAGGCCCGCTGGATTTCTCGCTGCTCGACGCGAAGATCACTGCCGCCAAGGTCACCCTCAAGATCGGCTACCTTATCGATGTCCTCAACGAGCCGGCCACCGGGCAAATATTCAATCCAAGCATGGCACCGGGGCTGTTTCGATGATGGATGAGTATATCGGCATTCCTTTCGTGGCAGAGGGCCGCTCGCGGGATGGGTGCGATTGCTGGGGGCTTATCCGCCTGATCTACCGGGACCACAAGGGCATCGTGCTGCCCACCTATACCGGTTACGGGGATCCGTTGGCGCGCGCCGCCACCGATCTGATCGAGGCGGGCAGGGTGGACTGGGAGAAGGTAACTCAGCCGCAGCCCTATGACGCCGTCCTGTTTCTGGTTCGCGGGCAGCCTCACCACATTGGCCTGGTGATTCGCCCCGGCTGGATGATCCACACCGCGCGCGGCAAGCAGTCATGCATCGAGAGTTACAACCGGCCGCTATGGCGGTCTCGCATTGAGGGGTTCTATCGTGTCCGTTGAGTTGATTGCGAAGCCGCACCCGCTTCGCTCCGACCTGTATACCTGTGAGCTGGAGCCCGGGCGCACCATCGCCGACGCCGTCGGCGAGCACCCCGGCCACGTCTGCGCGCTGGTGAACGGTGAGCCTTGGGGGGTAGAACGATGGAATGACCCGCTGCCAGCGGGCTGCCAGGTGAACGTGATCGCGGTCCCCCAGGATGATGAGGTAATGCGGGTTGTCGCCACCATCGCGGTGACCGTTGCGGCTGTATTTACCGGGGGCCTTGCCGCTGGTGCCATGGGTTTGGTGAAGGGGACATTTGCTTACACAGCAGTGTCCGCCGGCGTTGGTGCCGTCGTGTCTGTGGCCGGTTCGCTCGCCGTCAACGCCCTGATCCCACCAAAGCTGCCAGACGCCCCCGGGGCCGGCAGCTCCGGGTCCAGCACCGTTCGCAACAGCATCACCGGCACCCGCAACCAGGCCAACCTGTACGGTGTCATCCCGCGGGTCTACGGGAATCCCCGCTGGTACCCGCCGCTCGCTGCGCAGCCGATCACAGAGGTTGTGGGCAACGATCAATATTTGCGCATGCTCCTGTGCCTGGGGTACGGCCCTCTGCGTATCGGTGGGCATGGGGCTGAGCACATCGCGGACCACGGCAACAAGCTCACGCATGAGACGTCTATGGCCCCCGGTACCATCCGGATCGGGGAGACCGACATTGGAGAATTCGAGGACATTGAGTTCGAGATCGGTTACGCCGAGGACATCGAGCTATACAGCCAGAACGTCGAGGAAGAGGCCTTGGGCGTGGCGCTGAACATGGTGGAAGACCCGGACAACCGGCGGGTTGCCGAGTACCTCTTTGACTACGAACTGAACGAATCCTGGACATGGGATGACGGGAATTCAGCCACGCGCACCACGGCGCCTGAAACCCAGGAAATCAGCGTCGACTTGGTCGCCCCCCAGGGGCTGTTCAACATCGACAAGGATGTGGGCACCAAGCGTCCGGTGGTTATCTGGTTCCGCATCGAGTACAGGCCCACCAGCGGCGGCGCTTGGCAGACGGCTTTTGAGCCTGAGATCCGCGGCGGTAGCGGTAGCGACTCCACCGTCAGGAAGAACTACCGCTGGTTGGTGCCAGTGGGGCAGTATGACGTCCGCATTACCCGCGAACGGACGCAGCTCTACGGCAAGACCTCCACTGCCGTCGTGGACTTTACGTGGACGACTCTCCGGTCTATCCAAAAGCCAGAAAAGCCCTACCTTGGCGACCACCTCCTGATGTCCTTGCGCATCCGCGCAACAGACCAGCTGAACAACGCTATCGACCAGCTGAGCATCCGCTCCGAGAGCGTGCTGCGGGTATGGGACGGGGAGGGCTTTACGCTCCAGCCCACCAGCAATCCCGCCTGGGCTTACCTCGACAGCCTGACGGGCCAGCAAATCGCCCGGCCGGTCGGCGATAGCCGGGTCGACATCGATTCCCTCCATGACTGGGCTATGTGGTGCCAGCAGCAGGGCCTGGAGTACCACCACGTCCACGACGCCCCGGAAACGCTCTTTGATCGTGCCCGGGCGATTTCTTCCGCCGGCCAGGCGTCGTTCTCCCTGCAGGACGGCCTCTTTGGGGTGGTCCGAGATGACCCGCAGGCGCCCACGGTGCAGATGATCTCGCCACGCAACGCCAGCGGGTTCGAATCCTCCAGGCAATACAAGGCGTTGCCGCACGCTCTCCGCGTGAAATACATCGATCCTGACAGCTGGACCGATTCCGAGCGGATCATCTATCGCGACGGGTACGATGAAAGCAGCGCCACGGAGTTCGAGGATTTCGAGACTCAAGGCGTGGCGTCAGCGGAAGAGGCGTGGCACCACGGGCAGTATTATTTCCGTCAGGCGATCCTGCGGCCGGAGACCTATAAGGCCGAGATGGACTGGGAGCACTTGGCGTGTGTGCGCGGCAACCGCGTCCGGCTGGCCTATGACACCATTCTGGTGGGCATGGCCTGGGGGCGCATCAAAAGCGTCACCTTGGACGGCGAGAATCGTGCCGTTGCGCTGACCTTGGATGAGGAGGTGCCCGACGGCGCAAACAGCATCCGCATCCGCAAACAGGACGGCGGCCAGCAGGTGGCCACTTTCACCCTTAACGGTGACGAACTGGATCTGCTCTCCCCGGTTGAGGGCGTGTCCGCCGGCGACTTGGTGCTTCTCGGCCAGTACGGTGAAGAGAGCCTGGATTGCAAGATTACCCGCATCGAGCCCGGAGCCGACTTTACCGCGTCGCTAACTCTGGTGGATGCCGCCACCGACATCTACGATTTCGGCAGCCCGCCGTCCTACGACCCCGGCATCACTGTCCCGTCGAGCACCCTCCGCGCCCCGGCAGAGCTTTTGATCACGACCGGCCTTGAGGAGTACGTGGTTACTAGCGAGGGCACAATCCGCAGTCGCGCACGGGTGACATGGGCGCCGGTGACCGGAGCGACGGAGTATGAATTGGTCTACCGCCGTGCGGAGCCGGATGCCTGGACAACGCTGCGGACGTCCCAGCAGGCCGTTTATATCGAACCGGTTTATAACGGTGAGACGCTGGAGGTCCGGGTCCGGGCCCGAGACCAGTTTGGTCGTGAAAGCAAATGGACCGACGGCAGCCACAACGTGGTAGCCGCGACTGCGCACGGAGAGGTTGTCCGGCTGCCCATCCCCAATATGTCCGGCGTGGAGCTCTTCGAGCAGGGCAATGACCCGGTGTTCGGCGGCCGCGATGCGAAGTTCGTGTGGCGCGGCAACACGGTGACGCAGTGGCGGGATCTGGGATGGGAGATCAACGGCGCCGGCGACGGCGCCCTGGATCCGTACTTTGCCGACTACCAGGTCGAGATCTGGGCCGAGGTCGGCGGACTTCTGCAGCTGGTGCGCACCGAATGGGTGAATGACCCCCAATTCGTCTACACCTACGAGAAGAACGCCGAGGACCACGCCCGCGAGACAGGCGCGCCCGGAGCGTGGCGCGCGTTTGAGTTCAGGGGGTACTGCCGGGGCCGCCAGAACCAGATCAGCGAGCGGCCGGCGCGGCTGGCGGTGGAGAACGTGGCTCCGCCCCTGCCGGGCACTCTGACCATCTCCGCCGGCTTCCGCAGCGCGCAGATTGATTTCGAGCCGCCGGAAGACCTGGACTACCGCGACTCCCGGGTATGGATGAGCCAGAGCACCGGCTTCACCCCCGGCCCTGAGAATCTGGTGGCCCAGCAGTACGGCGGGCCGGTGGTGCTTTCCGGTCTCACCGACAACAGCACCTACTACCTGCGGTTTGCCACCTACGATGCCTTCGGCCAGGGCACGATCAGCAGCCAGTTCACGGTCACCACGCCGTCGCTGTCCGCTGGTGAGGTGGAGGGCCTGAGCCCCTGGGCCACGGTCACCGACGCCGACCGGGCGTTCATCGACGCCAATCTGGCCAATGACGCGATCGACAGCACCAAGATCGTCAAGCTCACCGCCTCCAAGATCGTCACCGGCACCCTGGCCGCCACCGAGAAGATCAGCGTGGAAGGGCAGGTGGAAAGCGTGGTGGGCGATGCCGTGGCGACGCTGGGGCCGAAGTCCGCCGACGGCAAAACCGGCATGATCACCTACCAGTACGACGGCACCACCCTGTTTGCCGTCTACAGCGACGGCTCGGCAGCGTTCTCCGGCTCCGTGGTGATCACCGGCGGCAGCGGTTACGAGAACCTGAGCGATAAGCCGGGCTCGCTGGCCGACATCAACAGCACGGAGGCGGACACGCTCACCCAGGCATCCGCCGACGCCGCCCAGGCAATCCTGGATGCAGCCGATGCCCAGGCGGCGGCAGACGGCAAGGTCGCGAGCTTTTACCAGTCCTCGGAGCCCACCGCCGATGGTGTGGGCGACCTCTGGGTGGATTCCGACACTGACCGCCTGTACCGCTGGGATGGCACCTCATGGGTGGAGATTCAGGATGAGGGCATCGGCCAGGCTCTTTCTGATGCCGCGACGGCACAGGGCACGGCGGATAGCAAAATCCTTACCTTCTACCAAGCCGGCGAGCCCACGGCACAGGCCGTCGGCGACCTGTGGGTGGACACCGACGACCAGAACCGGCTGCATCGGTGGGACGGATCGGTGTGGCAGGACGTGCGGGATGCGGCCATTGGCCAGGCGCTGGCCGAGGCCGCCGCCGCCCAGTCCACCGCCGATGGCAAAATCCAGTCGTTCTATCAGGACGCGGAGCCGGCCAGTGGCATGAGCGAGGGCGACCTGTGGTTCGACACGGACGACGGCAATCGCGCCTACCGGTACGACGGCACGGCATGGCAGGACGCGCAGGACAGCGGCATTGGCACCGCGCTGTCCGAGGCTGCCGACGCCCAAGCCACCGCCGACGGCAAGGTCACCACGTTTTTCTCCACCAGCACCCCGACGGCAGAGGCGGTGGGCGACCTCTGGTACAACGACAGCACCAAGCTGCTGAAGCGGTGGAACGGCACCACCTGGGACGATTCGGGCAGCCTGGGCGCCGACTGGTACAGCAACCTGTCCAGCATTCCGTCTCGGCTGGGTGACACGCCGACCACCGGGCTGAACCTGACCGCCACCCACCTGGGGTATTACGACGGCACCAACTGGCGGGCGTACATCCAGGATGACGGCTCCCTGTATCTGGGGGATGGCGACAAGCGGTTCATCAGCTTTGACCTGGATACTTTCGTGGTCGGGCCTGACGTCGAAGTCCAGGGCGTTGCCGGGTATAGCACACAGGACTTCAGTCGGGGAGGGTACTACCACCGTGCCGATGAATGGGATTCGTTTCAGGATAACGCCACGGTCACCTTCTACGAGGGCACAAGCTCGCTCTATCGGGGCACGGTTGAGCTGCGGATCAACTCTGGGGCGGCTTTCGGCAACGCGAATGTCGAGCCTTTGCAGGGCAGCTTTGAGCTTGGGTCAGACATCGTGGACTGGGGCAAAACATGCTTCCTCGACGTTAGATTGCAGCGCACCTCTTTCGACAGCACGGCCCAGGCATTCGTGGGCCGTGGTCTGTGGGATCCGAACGACTTGACCGGTCTATGGGCGGGTTTCGTACTCAAAAGCGACGGCCTTTACGGCACTGTCGCCAACGACAGCGGCATCACCGAGTTGCAGCTTTCCACTGTGACCGGCAATTCCTCTTACACCCTGGGGATGCGCCAGTACACCGACCGGGTGGAGTTCTTCATCGATGGCATTTATGAGGGCGACATTACCACGAACATCCCGGCGCCGACCCAGACCAGCCAGTCAAGGAATGTGCCCTTCATGGCCATAGTCAACCCGACAGCGTCCGCCTCCCAGAGATCACGAATCACGGTCGGCGAATACCGCTACCTGATCAAAGCGACATAACCGGAGAACCCCATGTCACAGTACAGAACCGGAACCGCGTCGGCGGTTCAGGATAGCGCCGTTGTG
>NVXM01000011.1 GCA_002733865.1 Sphingopyxis sp. | reverse complement strand
GCTTTCATCTTCGTTCCTTACAGTCACTGCGATGAAACCAAAACACTCACTTATTTTATGCAGCCAGTCTGTCTATTGAATGCTGACGGGGGACAATGCTCAATATGTAGCGTTTCAGGAAGGTCTTTTTTGACACTGCCAATTAGGCGATACGCCTCGGCATGATCAGCGTCATTTGCTAACAAGCCTAGAATTCGATCAGTTAGCGGGTACATTAATGGTAACCCCGCTCCAAAACTTATACCAGCGCCAGTGAGCCAAACTTGCCTTGGTGCTCGCAAATGCCGATCTAGCTGCGTTGCTGCTTCAATATCTGAACTCATTTTTCCTCTCATTCTTATTACCTAACTTGGAATATGAATTGAGTAATCACAAGGTAATAGTCAGCAATGTTTTGATTTTTCTGTATCAAGATCATGCATTCATATTTTTACTGCTTCAACCATCTTCGTTTGAAACTTCTGTTTTTGAATTTAGATCACGGGATAATTTCAGAGCAGGTAAAACATGATCATTGCGCCAGGTCGTAGCCCATTTAGTCAACTTGGAATCTTTACCAAGTGCAACATAGCGAAGCGCAAGCGCCAATCGGGATAACAACGATTGGTCACGTTCGTCGCAACATTCCATTAACCAGTCGTCGAGATGCTTGGTGTCCGCGTCGCGCTTTAAAAACTTGAAAATTGAAAATGTAATTGGTTCTATAAAACCAGCATGATCGCATGCTGTTTCTCCTCCTTCCTCCAGATCGTGAACCAGCATGCCCGTTTTTGATGGATCTTCTTGTGGTCGCCGGAGAAGTACGCGGCTTGTGCCAACCGTAGCTAAAATAGCCGGATCAAGTCGAGGATTGGGGTGTGAATCGTCATTTACCGGAACCTCAATTGGGTAACCGCCAAGATGGGATAGAATTTGCCATGACTGTAAGTTGCCATATGTGGAATTTATACTTTCATCCTCGATATGAAATTCCTTATGACCATTTCGTCCAAATGTGACCCTCCCATTTTCGCCAACTTCGAGTTCAATTTCTCCGATGCCGGGAAACATGGTCACCATCTTTGTTCCGGATTTCAATTTCTGGATTTCAGGCGCTTGTTGAAGCATGTTAGAAATGAATTCAAACGGCAGCCCCTTCCGGAGTGATAAGGTGTCGATCATCGCAAAAGCGCCGATAACGTCGCCCATCGGAAGGTTTGACGTGATGCCGGCGAACCAATTCACAGTTTCTGAATGCGCATTTTGATCCATATGATCAGATAACCGATCCGCTAGAATTCGGCTAAGTTCGGAAGCAATCAATTCGGGTAGTCTCCCGACAATGAGTTGCCCGCCATTCTCATCGACAATAACTTTCACCAAGTTGCAATCGAGCATTTCCTTGAACTCTGAATGTTCAATATGAGTGCGAAAAAACGCTCGACGAATGATAAAATTGTGTATCCCACGAAGTACAAGTTCGGAACTTCGATTGCCCGATTCGTATTCTAACATTGCTACCTGAGCTATGCGCTCAGCGAGGTTATTTAGATGTGGATTATCAAATTTTTCACGAACGCGATGAATCAGCTCAAGACTTAGCATCGGTGGTAGCATTGCAATTAGGCCCGATTTTTGCTCGGGCGCACCGACTACGTCATTGCCCATTGCTCGGAGAACCCATGGCAAACGATATTCTTCTGCATTCTCAGCACCATCAAAAAAATACATGCCATTTGTCGCGAACTGGTTTCGCGCATCATCAAACTCATCGTTCGAAAGCGGTCCAACATCAATTCTGATTGATCGTCGCGCGAGTGGAGTTAATTTGTGTCGACCCTTAGAATACCACAGGTTTTCCATCAGAGATTCATCAGCCTCAATCAGCAATTTTAGCCGATCACCAAAACTATTTGAGCTAAGTTGAGCAAGCTCTTGCTGAACTGTAGCATGTTCTAAACTAAGGCCATCGACTGCCAATACCAATACCGGGCCTTCCCCATGTGAATGACGTTTCAACCAACGGCGAACGTCGCCTTCTTTAACTCCCCATCCAAGAGCGGACGAGAGCAAATCAGTTATTGCGCGAATTATTCCCGTAGCCGCCCCGCCCCCAGCTTCGACTAGCAACACCACAAAGTCTTCATGTGGTTCCGCCACATCAGCCAATTGCTTTAGTACATGAGTCTTTCCGACCAGAGGTGGTCCCTCAATGAAAATGACGCGTGGTTCATCCATCAGATTTTTTGTAATTTCGGATTCGACGGTACGTGGGATATGGAAGCCATCAACGAAAATAGCGGTCGGATCATTCCAATCGCCTGTCATATCGGAGATTGTGGCAGAAGTTGCTTCGCGAATAGCATTTATCCATAATGTGGAATCTGGACCAAGAAGCGTTTCCACGGCTTTATTGAGGTCGGCTGAAGACGCATGACCAGCGGCGTTAAATAGCTGCTTGATAGTTTGCTCATTCTTGACTTCAGGCTTCCAAATATCGCCTGAGTGCGTTTCATATAATTCTACATCTTTGCCATTTGTCACCACTACAAGTGGCGGTTGGGGATGCATTACCCTTGCGTAGGACAAGCCTTGTTCGACATCAGCTTCAGTGAGCGATAAGTTAGGGCGCTTAAGTTCCAGAATCGCAATAGGTCTGTCGTCTTGGGTAATCAAAATATCAAGTCGGCCTTGAGCAAGCGAAACTGTGCCGCCATCGACTGGATGTTGCTTGTGACCGAGAACAAATTTCCAAGTTAATTGATGCTTGAGAGAGTTTGGAGCCAGCCATGGAAAAACCAAATTCAATGCCTGAGAAATTCGTACTTCTATATCTGCTTCAGTCTCGCCTACGGTTACTTTTTTTGCACCCATTCCAGCACCAATTCTTTTGATTCAATTACTTTAGATGCCAGTATACCACCAACTGCACTTAGGAACTAAGATCATTTGAAACACAAACTTAAATTGCATTATGGAAAGTATTCCAAACACATAACCGGCCGCTATCGTTTCGAAAACTGAGTTAGTGTCCTTTAGTCCTATTTAGTTTTTGTTGGTTTCTAACCGTATTGCGACAATCGTCCCATAGTTGTGTGTATTTTAGTTCCAACTCTACCTGTCGCCTCCAGCAGAACAGCATCATCGAGATGCGCATAGCGATGAGTGGAACCGACATTTGAATGCCCCAGCAGCTTCCCAATCATCGGCAATGTCTCTGATTTCCGCGCAGCAAAACTGGCATAGTTATGCCGCAAATCATGAATCCGCACATCCTCCAGATCAATTTCCACCCTAAACTTTGCCCAAAAACACCCGACCGCGTTACCCGGCCTTTTGTGTTCCATGGGAAACACCCGCGCCTCTCCCTTCTGGCGCGGAATGCTGGCAATAAGCACCTGTGCATCTTTTCCAAGCCAGACTATACGAGGTCCGGTTTTGCTATCGCTCAGTTTCAGGCGGCGTCCATGAACCTCTGACCATTTGAGATTGACGATCTCCCCGCGCCTGCAACCTGTAAGTGCCAGCAACATGATAATCGTCGCGATGATCGGTTGATCTTTGCGGGTTTTGATAAGCGCCTTTCCCAATGTCGAGGCTTCTTCTGGAGTTAGAAAGCGCTCGATCTTTCGTCCACGATTGCGTTTTATTGCGTTAATCGGATTGCTGTTCTCTGAAAGATATCCCCATTGCTCGGCCTTGTTGAACATAGCGCGCAGGATTTCACTAGCGCGGTTGGCCGCTCCCGGTCCTGCTGCTCGGGTAAGCTGTGCATGCCAACGAATGGCATCGGCGGGTTCGATCTCATCCAGAAATTTGCCTTCAAAGGCTTTGTTCAGATGCTTGCGTCGATAGAAGCTCTGCGTTTTGCGGGTCGATGGCTTCCAGTTGGGCGAAGCGGTTTCCCAATAATATTCCAGAAACTGCTCATAGCTGGGCATGTTACGCGAGCGTTTCTTTTCATCTGCCGGGTTCATTCCAAGCTCAATGCGCAAGATCAGACGCCGCGCAACGCCCTTTGCCACCGCTTCGCTTATGACGGCAGCATTTGCAATCGTCACCGTGCGCTGGCGTCCGCCAATACGCATTTGCAGGATATAGACCCTCCGGCCTGAAACATGTTTGCGCACACCAAAGCCAGGAACAACTTTGTCAAAGATGGTTTTGCGCTCCGGCTTGCCAAATTTGTCAAAACGATTTTCGACGCGGGCAAGCTCTTCGCCAATGACGCGCCTCAAATCATAACTGGTCATGAGACAACCCCATTTGAGACGCGAGGCCGGAACAAACACGCTCGGCAGATTCGCAGATCACATCATCTGCTAGGTGCGCATAGCGGGCGGTAGATTCTGGAAGCGCATGACCTAACAATTTTCCAATGATCGCAAGCGGAATGCCATCTGCAATGGCAGTCGAGGCAAAGCTATGGCGTAGGTCGTGCAGCCGGACATCTGGAAGCGCGGCTCGTTTCCTGATTTTATACCAATACTGACTTAACTTGATCGGGCCGTCCGACCGGATCGCCTGAAAGACAAAATCATCCGGCTTGCCTTGTTCAAGCGCGCCAAGCACATCAATGGCTTGGCCGTTCAGGTAGATTGTCTTGGGGCCAGTTTTGCTATCCGGCAATACGAGGCGCGGTATCTGAATATAACGCCAGCGCAGCATTTCGATTTCGGAGGCTCTGGCTCCGGTATAGAGCAACATCAGGATTGCCGGAACAACATCGGGATTGGGAAGATCAAATTCTGCCAGCACCCTACCCAATCGTTTATATTCAATGGGTGACAGATAGTGTTTGGGAAGATCGCGCTTGTAACGGGATATACCGCGACACGGATTTGTTGCCTTGCGCCGATAACCCAATTGCTCGGCATAGCGTATCATCACAGACATTAGCGGGATGGTACGATTGAAAACGCCGGTGCGCTTGGACAGTGCATCACGCCACCTGTTGATATCGGTGCGCACGATCTGGTCGATCTGCATTTTTCCAAATACTGGCACTAGCTCCCGCGTAATATATCCCTGACAAGCTTTTTGGGTTGTTGGTTTCCAGTGCTGTGCATAGTCGCGCCAGAACTCGTGGACATATTCATCAAATCGGGGAACATATTTTTGCTTGGGTTTTGTAGGCAATCCAACAAGCGCTGCCTCCGCGATCAGCTTCCGTGCTTTGGTTCTTGCGATCTGGGCAGTCACCACCCTTGCCTCGCCCAACGTCTTCATCCGCTGTTGTCCGCGATACCGGTATTTAAGGACCCAAGTAACTTTCCCGTTTGCCCGCTTCCGCAATCCAAATCCGGGAAGTTCAATATCCCATGTCACACCTACTTTCAGCGAGGCGCGGCGGGCAACGTTTCCGTCCAGCTTTAGGCGTACCGTCTTTTTGGGACGGGCGACCCTCTGTAATTGTGACCCATCTAACTGATGGTCATTTGAGGAATTATGTTTGCTTGTTTTCTGCGATTTTCTTTCCATACTGCAACTATAGTTGCGTACGGTGTGCGCTCTTTTGTTCCCAGCTCGGCAGTAAATTTCTAGGAATTTTCTCGATTACATCATGTGGCGTTATGCCACGTGGATAGCATGGATAAAAACGCGCGCTGATGCTTGACATCGGCGTTCCACAATTACCCCATGGCTAGAATTACAAACTAAAGCACGAGCAAAAAATAAGGGCAGCAGAATGGGGATTCCGCTGCCCCTATGTCACCCGATTTGGGTGTTTTCCATATCAACGCCAGCCCGGGTCGCAAATGGCCAGAATCGATACGGAAATTCTGAATAATCTTTATTCCTGATAGTTAGCAACTCGATTCCCGGAATGATTGTATGGAATCGCCTTTCGGCAAAGTACCTTGTATTTCTCCCTGTTAGGTTTAAGCCAACCGACAGTGCAGAAAATGTCTTTCAGGCCGACGGTCGGGGGGCTAGGTTTGAAAGACATTTTCGGCGCTACCACTTTCTGAAGCGAACAAAAATAGTGGCAGAGACCGTTTCCGGCCCCTGCCCTGTGTGCCGTCCTTAGAATTCATCCAGCAGCGCCCCATGGACAGTATGGACAACCCGGTTCATTGCCCATGTCGGTAGCGCGTTATAATCTCCTTCATCCAGTGCTACATAACCCTGGTCGTCGTCCTCAACGACATGCTGATCAAAGAAGCTGTGTAGAGCCCTCCGTTCCGCTGTTTCTACTGCCGCAAAATAGCTTTGTGCATCAAATACCGTATCTATAACCTGTGTCATACTACCTCCTGAAATTTGTCAAAATGACGACAAGTCTCGTGATGCGTGAAGGGTTACCGGGTCACAGGACCGGCTGGAACAGGCGGCCGCGAAGCGGCGATGGGGGAAACGATTTTATCGCGTAAGGCGGCCCAGCCGCCGGAGCGGTAAAATGGTGGGGCCCCGTCGTCCTTTACGCGGTGGCCCTTCGCGCATCATACTTGGACTTCAAGTGAGCAACCCCTCCCCAAATTCGTATTCCACATCCAGATTACATTCGCAAAAATCATTTTCCTACAGGTGGGACAATATGCAATTACGGAGTTTCAAGGGGTCAACACTGAGAAAAAGGAAATCTCATGACCAGAAAAACAGGTGCGCTGGCAGCGCTCAAAAAGCTTGAAAGCGAACGCGCAAAACTCGACACAAAACAGCAAGAGCTGGAGACCAAAGCGGCAATCGAACTTGGACGGATGTTCTTGGGAACCGGCGTCGAAACGTTCAGCGCAAAAAGTCTCAAGCGCATGGGAACAGTTCTTGGAAAAATGAACGAAGAGCAGGCGCTAGCCACACTCAAAATTGGAAATTCTACTTCAGCGCGCTAACTCCCTAAACACGCATGTGAACATAAAAAAGGCCCCGCCGGGAAACCGGCGAGGCCTGATTGATTAAGCATGAAGATCAAGGATTATTCACCGATATCGGGTGCATCCTTGTTATCCTGGGAAGCACCGCGGGTGAGAAAATCCACCTTATCGGCAAGAATTTCGCAGCCATAGCGTTTGATTTTATCGGCATCTTCCCATTGCGTATAATGCAGGCGCCCTTCGATCGAAACCATCTGGCCCTTGGTACAATATTGGGCAACGTTTTTGCCAAGACCGTTGAAGCAAGTGATACGGTGGAATTCTGCATCTTTGACCGTAAAGCCTTTTTCATCCTTGTAGGTCTTGCCTTCACTGTTGCGGGCTGGCCGATCGGTTACGACCGAAAGATTTGTAACCGTTGTACCACCGTTTGTTTCCCGGCTTTCTGGATCGCGAGTGACACGTCCAACCAAAACTACGATATTTGTCATTGTTATTCTCCTGATATTAATCTTCAAACCGGACCATTCCGGCTTGCGAACATCCGTTAGAAACAGGGAGAAGCGGGATTGCACCGAAGGGAAACCAGCTTTGTCCGGGTGGTGCGGGCAGCACCTGAAAGGTGCAACACGGCCGGTAACAAAGCTGGTTGCAATGCGGCTGACCTGGTTCAGGAAGGTTCGCGAAAAAGCCGAATTGGTCACGGTTGATTTGATCTTCAGGAGACGCTGACAGCGCGTGTTTTGGATCCGTCAATCACGATTGAAGCAAGCATGTTTAACGGCTGGCTTAGTGGTTATATATTGGGAACCCGCCTGCAACACCGGCACACGTAGTACGGAACAGGCTGCGCGTGAAAAAGCCTTACGCCGCCATATTCGCTTCAACGGCGACGAGCTTTGGTTGCCCTCGCATCATCCAGGCCTGTGGTTCGATCAGCCGCGCCCAATCCGCAAACGAGGGGATGGTTCCCAAATCTTCCATGACATGCTGTTCGCCGATCAGGCGGACAGGAACCTCGCGGCCATCGGCGTTAACAATGGTCGTACCGAAGAGTGATTCCAGCATGAATATACCTTCGGCATGATGCCGGAGCGCCCGGTGACGCGGGTCCGCCAATATTTCCTTCGATTTATCAAACCATTGATGCAGGGGCAGATAATCGCTTGCCTCCCCGCCCCATTTACGGACCGAAGAAAGCGCATGATAATGACAATGCGACATTATTCCTCTCCGCCGATTTCTGTTTCGGTATAGTCGGTGCTCCGAAGACTACAGCACAGTGCCATCGTACCCTCTTCAACCTCGATCCTGAAGATGCCATAGGCTCCTTCATTGATTTCCCATCCCGGATGATGAACTTCCAGCGCATCATAAGCGAGAGTTTCAAGCGCTTCTGCCAGTGGCATGGATTTACGCATGATCATGGTCGAACCAATCTCAAAAATTTCAATTGCAACTTTGGTATCGGAACAGTCGATTGGTTTGTTATCGTTCGAATAATAGGTAGCACCTTCCAGACAACCACTATCGCCCATACCGTCATAGTTGAGCTCAACGCTCGCTACATTTGCTTCTCGCAGCCCATCAAGAATAGCTGACTTGTTGCGCTGAAAAGACTGGATCAAACGCGCATTGCGGGTTTTCTGTTTGTCGAAATAGTCCGTCATCCATTCCCTCGTTTCCATGATAAATACCTCCGGTTCTGTTTCAGCCGATCACACCGTGTGTCCGGCTCAGGGAAACCCGAGCCTCCTTTCCTCTCAGCGAGAAAAGTCAGCGCCGCCAAAGCGGTGCTGACTCGGACAGCCTAGCTGCCTGTATCGGCTGGCTTTGTCTTGGGACTGACGCCAAGAGGCCCGCGCCGATCAACGACCGTGATACGCCGTCTCTTGGCTTCGATGACCAAACGTTCCAATACGCCATTCCCGGGAAATGCAATGACGTAGCGAGGAGCGAGCCCCAGCATCTGTTCATTGCGTTTGAAGCCTGCTCGTGCGCCCAAATGGCGATCCAGCGAAAAGGTAAGCTGCGCAACGCCGCGACGCTCAGCCCAAGAGGCAGCTAAACGGTCGGCACCCTTGCCATCTCCGCCATGGACCAACACCATGTCACCAACGGAATTATGCACCTTGTCGAGCGTGGCCCAGACATTGTTGGCAAAAGTCTTCGCATCTTCAGTACTGTCTTGCTTGTTGCGGCCACCAGCAAAGATTATTGGCGCACCCTCGGGCATCAGCGCTTTGCGTCTGGACTGGCTGCGAGCTTTGAGAAAATCCCGCCCCTGAATGACGGCAGAGGTCAGCATCGCCCCGTGGCTGGCGCGGGAACTGGAAACTGGTTTCCAGGAGCTGTGCGTTTCATCGAGATAGAGCGCTGCTGCAACCTCGCGCATTTCTTCAAAGGCGACCATGGAGGCTTCTGCGGCTTGCGCGCGTTCTATCTGCTCTTCCAGGTTGCTGGTATGAACTTCCGATCCATCAGCAGATGCGATGAGTGCCCGGACCTCATCCGATGCACGGTCAAGCTGCTTTGATTTACGCTGCGCAGCGCGGTGGAAGAGATTGACGAAGCCCCATCCGAGATCTTCAACGTCGGCTTCAAGAGCGGTATCGGTAAAGACAGCGAATAAATCCGACCAAACAGCTGCAAGTGTCTGCGAGATAGCATCCTGAGCTGGAAAATCCGATGATATAAATGGGGAACTGCTGATCGTGAGACCGGAAAGGTCAAGACCAGCAAGTTGCTGTTTGAATAAATTGTCCATGATGTTCTCCTGATATGCGGGAGATGTTCGGCACCTTGCCGCTTTATCCCGCAAGAGCCCGAAAGGAACGTCAGGGCGCATGACGCACCGCTTGCCCAAGCGGGGAACCTCGCGAGACAAGGCTGGCGCGGGCCACACGGGCCGCAGTCCTCGCGGGGTTGCGTCAAAGCCCTGATGGTCCAGGGCCTCTCTTGCGGGGAGAAAAAACGGCTGGATGCTCAGTCTACCATCAGGAGATTATGGGATCAGTGTCCAGGCGAACTTGGTAGTCCGAAAATCTTCGGTTCAAAGGCGTAGCTTCCCCCGCCCGGAAAAGCCGCAATGGCGTTCAGTCGCCCCTGCTCAAAACGGAAATGCCAGGTCTGGCGATAATCCGGTGTCTTCCCGGCGAATATGGACGGGTCAAATATCGCGCTATTATATCCAGCATCCGGATCTCGCACCGAGACTGTGCGAATAAGCTGCGCATCTGCTTTGCGAGCTACATCAGCAAATTCCTGACAGGTTTTGTATTCGTTGGGATGCACCCAGTCTGATGCTTGCGCGTCAAATGGCGGCCTGGAAAGATCAACCGCGCGTAAGGTCGAAACAGCAACGGAAAAACTCAGATGCTCGCTGGTCCGGTTCCCCGGCACAAAATCCGGTGATCGGCTGAAAAAACGCAGTCGCCAATAGGCAGTCTCTGCAATCGCTGTGGCTTCGGCCTCACTGGCATAGAAAATGCCGGGACGCTCATTCGCCCGCCGGAACCGGCTCAGACTTTTATGACCGTATCGAAAGGGTGAAGCGAGAAGATAATGCAGACCCTGAGCAGACTTCGGAAGGTCGGGTTTTGCTGCTTCGGCAAGCTCTTCAAGGCGTGCCTGATCTTCGAAGGTTTCCGCCAAGCGATTGGTCGATATACGGTGCTGCGCTTCGACCACCCGCCAAACGGTTTTGCGGTAGCGGCGAAATTCAGACGCGAGCGCGGTGGGCGTCCACATAGTCACATACCGTCAAAAGTCCCTTGAAACTGTCGATGAGATCAATCGGCCGCGCCTCGAGATCAAGGTTATGCGATGTCAGCCAGGATTTGGCTGCATCATCATCACTGCCCATAAGCGCGTCCAGACTGCGGAACAGCCGCAGGAGAAACTGCCCAGCTTCAAAAGATTTGGATGCAGGATCCAGAAATGTTTTTCCCGAACGAAGCCGGGAAATGGTTGCTTCCGACAGGCCCAGCACCGCACTTAATTTGACATTGCTCAGGTTCCAGAATTTTGCAATTCTACCAATTGCAGAACTTAGCAACCTATCATCGCTCCGTTCTATTTTGAGTGCCCGTTTAGTCATTTTCATTTCTTTCTAATGAATGTATTTTACAATAATCTTTCATTTGCAAGATTGCAAGTTTTTTGCTCAATCATGCGGCATCGGATAATTCACCAGACTCTTGTTGCACATAACCGCCAAGGCTCAACAGCAGATTTGACGCCTCTTCCGCGCGCGCCGCCGCTGTCAGTATAGCGCGATCATCCTTTTTGAGCAGCTTTAGCCAACTGGCGATATAGCTTGCATGATTATCCAGATGTCCGACCGGAAGGCCAAGCTCCGCGCCCAATATGGCACTGGAAAGCTCTGCTACCAGCTCTTCGGCGGCATAAGCAGCACTGCCAAAACGGTTCTTGAGATCACGATTCAGGCGCGACTTATGGCCTGACCAGTGACCAAGTTCATGAGAAAGGGTCGCACAAAATTGGTCATAGCCATCAAACAGACTGATGGGCGGCATCGTAATACGGTCAGCTACCGGTTCATAGTAGGCGCTGCTGCCATGCTCGCGGGTATTGGCACCAATTCGCGCAAAGAATTGATCCAACTCTTCCGCTCGTCCCTCCGGTTCGATATCCAATACTTCAGCCGTGGGATGGTAGCGTTCGGGCAGACCGTCGCATTGATCGGCATTGAATATAGCATAGGATTTGAGCACGCGGCGGGTTTCCTCCTGCGCTTCACCATGATCCGCAGCTTCGACTTCTTTGGTATAGCTTTTGTAGAATATGGCGATGGACGATTTTTCGCCCTTGCGGACCTGACCGCCAAGCGATGCGCATTGCCGGTAGGTCATCCAGTATGGCGCGCTATAGCCGTTCTCTTGCGCCATCATCCAGAGCCAGAATACATTCATTCCGCGATAGGGCGTACCGCAACTGCGCAAGGGCCGTGAGACTGGAAGTCCTCTCCAAGGCTGTATCCAGGGTTTTGTTCCAACTTCCAGTTTTTCAATGATCGCGGCGGTGATCCTTGCGGCTGGGGATATCTTCGGTGAGAGATATGATCTTTTGGGCATGTGTATTCTCCTGAATATATCCAGCAAAATTGCCGGATCAGACAGGCCCAAGCCCCCCTCTCCTCTCTCATCAGGAAGTCAGGCTATCAATATAACTTGCAATTCTGGAACTGTACTCCATAAATGCAAGGATGATTAACCGCCGAATCCACGATATTTTGCTCGAAAGACTGGATGAAAGTCCAGCAGTAGCCTTGCTTGGGCCGCGTCAGGTGGGTAAAACGACTCTAGCGCAGGAAATTGGTGAAAGCGGTCCTTCCCTCTATCTCGATCTGGAATCGGATGCTGACCGGTCCCGATTAAGAGAACCGGAGCTTTATCTTGGCAATCATGAAGACAAGCTTGTAATCCTCGACGAAGTTCACCGTGTTCCGGATCTTTTCCAGAACTTGCGCGGATTGATTGACAAAGGGCGTAAAAAGGGAAGGAGAACGGGCCGGTTCCTCCTGTTAGGATCAGCATCTCTGGACCTGATGCGCCAGTCGGGCGAAAGTCTGGCGGGCCGCATCTCCTATCTGGAAATGCGGCCACTTGACCCTCTGGAAATTGATCCAGGCGATTTGAATGAACTTTGGGTAAGGGGTGGCTTCCCGGACAGTTATCTTGCCAAAAGCAATCAGATGAGCCTACGCTGGCGCAGGGATTTTATCCGCAGCTATCTGGAGCGGGACATCCCGCAACTGGGACCGAGAATTGCCGCTGAAACACTAAGACGTTTCTGGGTCATGCTCGCGCATCATCAATCAGGCTTATTAAATGCTGCCGATTTCGCAAGATCATTGGGGGTCGATGGAAAAACGGTTGCATCCTATCTTGACTTGATGGTTGACTTGCTGCTCGTTCGGCGTCTTGAGCCCTGGCACAATAATACCGGCAAAAGACTGGTCAAATCTCCGCGTGTTTATGTACGCGATAGCGGCATTGTTCACGCGCTACTGGGCATAGACAGTCTCGAAGCCCTGCTTGGCCATCCGGTCGCCGGAGCCAGCTGGGAAGGATTTGTCATCGAAAGCCTGATCGCTGCCGCACCTGAAGCTGCGCTGGCTAATTTTTACAGGACATCGGCAGGAGCGGAAATCGATCTCCTTTTGACGCTGCCCACAGGCAAACGATGGGCGATTGAGATCAAGCGAAGCTTGACGCCAAAATTGGAAAGAGGCTTTTACAACGCCTGCGACGACATACACCCGGATCGCAAGCTTGTCATATATCCAGGCTCCGAAAGCTATCCTCATTCCGAGGGCATTGAAATTGCATCACTCCCGGAAGTTGCCGGTCAACTGGCCGCGATCCGGTAACCGCCTACTGCCATGATTTTGATGAAAAGAAGCGGCTTGCCTTAAAAAGGCAAGCCGCTTCAGCCAGAAGACCACCTGTCAGGAGGAGGATCAGGCAGCCTTGTCGGCTATCTCTGGAATATCTTCTGATGCGCCGGCTTCCGAAGCTTCATCTTCCAAAACTTCATCAGCCGCAGACAAATCAGCAAAGCGCATCGCATCGGGAACCCACCGCGCAGCTTGCTGTTTGACTTCAGCCTCTGCGATGAAGTTTCCGGAGAAGATGCGTTCGGCGGTTGCTGCAAGATCGGATTTTTTGGACGCGCCGTAGCGGTTTGAAAGCTCCAAACCGCCGACCTCATGCATGCCGTCAAGCGTTTTGGCCTTGGGTACACGGTCAAAATAATTGGCCGCAGTCGGTCGCCACCAAGCCGCCATATCGATTTCCAAGATACCGCCCAGATAATCGTGCATTGAAACTTGGCGATCGCCTTCAACATTCAGGCTCGCAATCAGCGTTCGCGAGACAACATGGCCGAGCCACGCGCTGCGCGCGTCATCGCTGAGCTCCCGAAATGCCACGAAACGCTCGACATCGGTAGTGCTAGCTTTCCAACTTTCATCCAGCGATCCGCGCAATTCCGCTAGGCTTGCACTTGCCGGTGCATCCTTTGCCTCGAAATTATGCGCCGGACCATTTGCAACAGGGCCTTTCAGCGTCGATGCCTCCTGTGCCCGCCAGTCATGGCTGTCGCTATCCGCAAGCGTAAAGATCATAAAATCGAGCGCGAGCGCCGGATCGCTTGCCACATGAAGCGACAAAATATCGCGCCGCTGCATCGCCAGTTCATCGACAAGGCGTTTGGAAAGCGCCGTGCGCTTGGGTTGGGCGGCCTCGCCTTCCTCGACTAGTTCAACGCCTTCATCTTCATGCTCGACATCAACCTTGTCCGTATAATATTGCGGAACCAATGTCGGTATCCCGTCGTTACCAAGTGCCAGAAAAGCGCCTGCTTCGCTGCGAAGCGCATCGGCCAGAACTGGTTTGCGATCATCCAGCGAGCGCATTTCCTGTTCGATTTCCGACACGCGTTTCTCGGCTGCGAAAACGTCATCTTCGCTGCTGTCTTCATTTTCGAGGATGACAGCTTCGCCGTCATATTCGATTTCCAATTCAGACAGACGCGCGATTGCCTCCTCGCTAAGCGGTTCAAGCTCGGTAGGAAGCCGGTTCAAGCCTTCGACAAGTTCATGCGAGACATAACAGTCGAGCGTCGGCTTTACCCAAGCAAGACCATGCTGATCTTTGATCTCGTCGGATCGCCATTCCATTTTCTCAGCAGCGAGACGTTCAAGAAGAGCAACGTCAACCCAGCTTTCAGTTTCATCATCATCGAAGAGCTCCCGGTCGATCTTGCCGCCTGCCTCGAGATAAGCATCGCGTCCGACCAGAACGGCGCGGGGATCGCTGGCCTGGACACTGGCGTCCAGAACCATGCGCCGGATGCTGTCGGAATTTACGCTGTAATATCCTCCAGAGACTTCCTCGAACACCTGGGCCTGACGTTCGACATCCGAGGTCGCGCCGTAAGCTTTTGCAATATCAAGCGTGATGTCACCGCTTGCCAACGCCTCAAAAACCACTGGTGCGAGCTTGGCGAGCCGCAAACGCCCTTCGACAAAGCGAACGGTCTGACCAAAGCGAATGGCAACATCTTCAACGCTTGCGCCGTCGTTCACAATATCCTGAAACGCTTCGGCTTCATCAGCCGGATTGAGTTTTACGCGCTGGAAATTCTCGGCCAGACTGATTTCCCGGATTTCATGCGCTTCGCCGTTTTTGACCAGACATGTGATCGGCTCGGTCTTCTTAATCGCTTTGTCCTTGGCAAGTGCCTTCAACTGGTTGAGACGGCGGCCACCTGCCGTGACCTCAAATTTGCCGCGCGCAATCGCGTTGACGACCAGATTTTGCAACAATCCTCGCGCAGCAATATCCGCCTTCAGCCATGCATCGGCTGCCGGATCAGTCCGCTTGCGGACATTTTTCTTGGATTCAACGAGTTTGTTGAGTGGAATAGATTTGAACATTTTTAACTCCTGATTGATCGAACTAACGATTTTCGGCGACCATCGCCAAAACCGGGTTCAAAAGAGCCAAGCCTCCTCCCCTCTCATTCTTAGAGATCACGCGTTCGCTTTCTGGTGGTTTGAGATTGAGGGAGAGCGGAAGCGCTTAGGCAGTCAGTTTTTCCAGTATCTGCGCTGCTTCATTGACCGGCACGAATAGACGCGTGCGGTAGCGGATAATCTCGGTGAAACAGCCTTTGGATTTATACCAGACGAGCCGCTCGGCTGAAAAGCCCGTCAGTTCCAGTCGCTGGCTGCCATTGACCAGTGAGCGTTTGGCCATAAGGTCATCATGGCTTTGAACTGAAAACGGCTTGCCGCTTTGCATCACCATTTCTGCAATCCGGGAGGGATTGATAGTCTGGTTCATGTCGAGACCAAAGGCCCGTGCGAGATCAGCCATATCGAGTTCGGAAATTTCGCGGCCAATGATCGAACGCCCGTCGCTCGCTGCAATGCGGGTGACACGAACAAACTCTCCGGGGATTTTATTCCAGACTGGCAGCAGTAATCCGGTGGCGAGATGTACGCGTTCATGGGCCGTTTCCATCGCCGCTTGTTCTTCCTCATCCATCCAGCCTTTTCGGAAGCTTTTGAAATCGACCTGCTCCCAAAGGCTTTCCGACAAAGCTTCGAGTGTCCAATTTACCGATTTTAGCGGCCTGATCAGGCGGCGGCGTTCGATTGTCTCTCCCTCATCGGTGATCATACGCCGGGTCGGAATAGATAAGGCGACACCGCCCGAGCGCGCGTTTTGCAGCAGATGGATATTTGGCAAGCTGAAATCATATAGTTGGTACAGTCGCTTGAAACGGAGCGGTTTAAGCGGGCGCTGTGTTTCCAAGGTCACAAGATGCGTGGTTGCGCCAGAAATACCATCCGTTCGCAGAAGCTTGTCTGACATAATTTCAAATGTATCAACCGCAATGGTTTCAACGCCCATATCCAAAGTTCCCGCTTCACGCGCCGCTTCGACGCGGGCTTCGATCAGCGACAGATATTCATCAAATATTGCATTCTGCAGAGCGATGGGCAGCGCCAATATCCGGTTTAGCCAGCGCTGGATGGTTGGCAGTTTTTCAGCCAGATCACCATCGGGTGTTTCAAGCTTAAGGCCCGTGACATCCTGAAAGCGGTCCAGTGATACGGCATCCAATTTACCTGCATAAAGCAGGTGGAACCAGCTAGTGAGCGCGTCGCGAGCATATTCGCTTTCAAGATTATCAGCCGGGTTAAACAGGTTTTGACCGCCTGTTTGTCTTTGGCCGCGAGTCAAAGCGCCAAGGCTGTCGAGGCGCCGGGCGATGGTGGAGATAAAACGCCGTTCACCTTTGACATCAGTGGTTACGGGCCGAAAGAGCGGCGCGGATGCCTGGTTGGTACGATTGGTGCGGCCCAAACCCTGTATGGCATTGTCGGCCCGCCAGCCCGGCTCGAGCAAGAAATGCACGCGCCGCTGCTGGTTTTGTACGTCCAGATCGGCATGATAGGACCGGCCTGTCCCGCCTGCGTCAGAAAATATAAGCACGCGCTTCTCGCCGTCCATAAAGCTCTGAGCTTCGATTAAATTCGACCGCGCCGTGCGGCGTTCGAGACGTTGACGTCCGTCGCTGCCATTTACAAGCCTGCGGTTCCGGCCCGTCACTTCGGCAACATGATCTGTTCCAAAACGTTCGATTACCGCATCAAGCGCCGCCCAAATGGGCGGAAGCGCGCACAGCTTTTCGATCATCGCGTCTCTTGCCTGAACGGCGCGCGGGCAGAGGACTGGATGGCCTTCCGAAGTGGACATAGGCTCTGATCGCAAGTTGCCGTCATCATCGAGGAACACCTGCATCAAACGGACCGGAAAACTTTTGGCCAGATAATCAATGACATATTCGCGCGGGGACAGGTCGATATCAAGCTGCTCGCGTTCTTCAGCACTGAGATCGGCAAGTCTGCGGTTGAGCATTGCCTCGGCGGTCGAGACAAGCTGCACAACGGCGGAATGTCCCTCTTCCAATGCCTGTTCGATCGCCGGGAGCAGGCTGGGAAGTTTCATCGATAGCAGCAGCTGCGCGAAGAAACGCTGCTTGGTACCCTCGAATATCGAAAGCGCCGCTGCTTTTGCATTTCGGTTAAGCGTATCGCCGCTATCCTCATCAACGATCCGCGTGGCTTCAAGGGCCGCCTCGAGATTCTTGTGAATAATCGCCCAAGCCCCGGCATAACTATCGTAAACCGATATTTGTTCCTTGGTCAGTTCATGTTCGAGAAGCTCATATTCAACGCCCGCGAAGGACAAGGCGCGGGCCAGATAGAGACCTTGGGATTTAAGGTCGCGCACGACCAGTTCCATCGCAGAAATACCGCCCGCTCGGATATCGGTGAGGAACGTGTCATAATTGGGAAAGGCGGTTTCCGGTCCCCACAATCCAAGACGCGCCGCATAACCAAGGTTGGCAATATCAGATGCGCCGGTTGCTGATGCATATAATACTCGCGCGCTGGGCAGAAGATTTTGAAGACGCAGACCTGCAATGCCCTGTTCGGATCCTTTGACTTTGCCGCGGCTTCCCGTTCCCCCCAGCGCACCCGCCATCGCATGAGCTTCATCAAAGGCTATGACGCCATCAAATTCCTGCCCTGCCCATTCCAATATTTGAGCAAGTCTAGTCGTATCCATCCTGCCCGAGCGCAGCGTTGGATAGGTGACAAATAAAATCCCGCCTGACATTGAAATCGGCCTTCCCAGCTTCCAGCTCGAAAGCGACTGGATATCAAGCGGCAAGCCGCCGAGCGCGGACCAGTCCCGGCGGGCGTCCTCAAGCAAGGTCTCGTTTTTGGTAATCCAGATATGACGGCAATGACCCTGCAGCCACCGGTCCATGATGACACTAGCAATCTCTCGGCCCTTCCCCGCGCCAGTTCCATCACCTAGGAAGAAGCCAGTCCGATAACAGAAACCCTCTTCGGACGGTTCCAGCCCAGAGCCTTTGTTGATTGGCCTGTAAGTACCGGGCAAATCGCGGGCGAAGGCGTTTACTGCATAAATAAGCGTTTCGCATTGTGCATCGGAAAGAAGCTGTTTCTCCCGCCAGTCTGCCGGAACCAATGGCTGGTGCTGCGGGACTGGCGCAGCAACAGACCCCATCGCTACCGATTCCACCAGTGGGGTCGGGTGAACGGGAGCATTGGCGATTGATATCCGGCTTGGCCGATAGGCTAGATAAATGCCTTTTTGCTCCGGTGTTGGTGCCGCATCGCCGAGAACTTCAAAGATGAGTTTTTCGGATATTTGCGAGTCTGGAGAGGATTTGGAAACTGGCGCGACAGGGCGTTTCGAACGATCGTTCGATACCAGCGCGAATGGCTTTGCATTGGACCTGGAAGTTTGCGCCGTTGGTTTGGAGGTAGCGCGAGCGGGCAAAGCACAGCAGGCTCTGTACAAACCCTCAAAATCAGCGATGTCGATTGGTGTTACGCATTGCTCGGAAACAAATTTATCGAAGACCACCAGGCGCACGGTGATGCCGGTTCCCCGGCGGGCGAAAGATCGCATGATGCGCGCATCCAAACGCAGAGCGCAGGGAGCAGGATCGTTTTTAGCAAATATGGTCGCGTCAAAGCCTTCGGGCATGATCGCGACAAGCCGTCCGCCTGGCGCCAGACGCCGCCAGGCAGAGCGCAAGTGCCGCAGGGCTGAGCGGTAGTCTTTGCCCCGTTCTGCGCTACGGGCAAATGGCGGGTTCATTATGACAAGATTTGGATTGTGGCGCGGTGGAAGCAGTTCGTCGATCAGCTCGCCATCGTGTGAGGAGAGCGGAGCGCCCGGAAACAGCTCGTTTAGACACGCACCGCGCAGGCCGTCGATCTCATTGAGGATTAGCTTCGCGCCAACAAGATGCGGCCAGATGGCGAGAATTCCCGTTCCCGCGGATGGCTCGAGTACGATATCTTCGGGCTTTGTGCCCGCTGCCAAAGCCATAGCCCAGGCAAGCCGGGCGGGGGTCGAAAACTGCTGGAGGGCAATCTGGTCATCATGCCGGTTATGTTGTGGCGGAAGAACTTGCTCCAGAGTTGCGAAGCATCTGTCGGCTTCAGCAAAATCGGAATGGAGTGAAATACCGGAATGATCACGAAGCCACATCAGTTCGGCCAGCTCGATAGCGCAGCCGGACATTTTTACCGACCAACCATCTGTCGCGTCGCTGCTTCCGGTGAAGGTCTTGAATATGGCATTAATGTCTTTTCGTGTGACTTGGGAACTTGTCTCTAGACGACCTGCTATTTCGTGAGCGGCTTTGATTATTATTTCGCTGGCCAGATCCTGTGTATCGTCAAGTTGCAACTGTGCGTTTTGTAGAGTCATGATGGTTTTCCTCCGTTAGGCACGGACAGACCTCAGACGGCCTTCTCGTGCACAAACAGCGAAAAGCCCCCTTTCCTCTGGATCACAGGTGGACCGGGTTAGGTGGAAGCTGCGTTTGCTCGAAACAACTCATTATTCCAGTCATCGCCGCGCCGGCTAGGCCGGCGCGCTATAATGGACCGGCCGGGCATCTGAAAATGTTCACGGGCCTTGGCTTCGGCAAGGTCGCCGCCAGCGTCATGATCCACGAAGAGATAAAGCTGCTTCACGCTTTCCGGGATGGTAACGATCCCAAAGCGCTCATTGCCCAATGTTGCCCAGGTCGGGATGCCGGTCAGCTGCGTCGCGGACATGGCGCTTTCTGTGCCTTCTGCCAATCCCAGAACACCATCTTTGGGTGGAAAAAGGCGCACAGCCCCGGTCCCGAGGGATCCGAGTGCGCGTTTGGGTTTTATGAAATCAGACTGGCCTGAACCATCGGGAAGCAGGAATGTACGGTGAATGGCCATAATATGCGCATCGGTGCGCACCGATGCCAGCATCGCTGGTAGAAAGCGGACATGGCTCTTGGGACCAAGCGGCGTGCGTTCGAGGAAGCGCAATTCTGGAGAAGTAATACTAATCAGGCGCTTTTTGAGATAAGTCCGGGCAATAGTTCCTTGCAGGCGCTGAGCCTGCCGCCAGAGTCGCTGTGCATTGGCGCTCGGCTTTATCTCTTTGGGACTTGTTGCGGGAATTGGAATGGAGCTTCCGCTGAACAGACTGCGCGCGGGCACACCTTGGCGCTCAAAACCCGCAAGCACCTCTTTCTGCGGACACCCCGCAAAACAGTGAAAGAGAATCGCGTTTCGGCCGATACTGACACCAAGCGACGGCGTATTATCATCATGTGCCGGGCAGCAGCACATTCCTTTGTCATTTTTCCAATAGCCTGAAAATTTTTCACAAATCTGTCTGGCAGTATTCTCGAGGGATGATGTGGGATTAGTCAGGACGTTACGGGACATCGAGGAGTTCCTTGCATCTGCGCCAGTTCTCCCCTTCCCGGCAGCCTCCCCTCTTCAACACGTAAGAAAACACTTTCCTACAGCTATATGTTCTATTTATGTTCTCATCCGATTCGATACAAGATGGAGATGAATTTTGGCAAAGAAGCTATCAATGGGACTGCTTACAATAGCGATGTGTTCAAGCGTGACATGGGCGCAGGATGTGAGTTTACAAGAAAGCAATGCCCCCACTGAACGGGAAGCTCTGGATCAACACGCAAGTGAAAAACCCACGTTTCGGTTGTTCCAGCATGGAATTTGGCAACCGGAAAATCAGCTAAAGCCCGTGACTGGAGCACCGACAAATCATGAAGGTACTAAAACCAATCTACAACCAAGAAAGCTTACAGGACTAAGCCGATCAGCCTCGTCAAGGCGGTTTATTTACCTAACCTCCATCCGGGCAGCCGAAAAAAAACACGCCCTACCCTTTGGGTTGCTCGACGCTCTAATTTGGCAGGAATCGCGGTACAATCCTATGGCTGTTAGTTCTGCTGGTGCTGGCGGTCTTACGCAGTTGATGCCTGGAACCGCATTAGACCTTGGGGTTGAGAACCGGTTCGATCCTTCCGCCAATATTGACGGGGGAGCACGGTATCTCAAGCAAATGCTGGATAAGTTTGGGGGGATTCACCTAGCGCTGGCGGCATATAATGCCGGACCTAACGCCGTGCTGAAAGCCAATGGCATTCCCCGATACCAGGAAACACGGAATTACGTAAAGAAGGTCCTTGCGCGCTGGACAGAATCGGGGCTGTAGGACAGAGAACACTTGATCATGAACCATTCAAACTCAAACCGCCTTCGGCTAACCGGTAAACTCATCAAAGGCGAACGCCACTATTTGCTTCAATGCGCAGATGAAAATGTTTGGCGGTTAAACTTTTTGGACGTGAAAACCCCAAAGGACGGCACCCAAGTGATCATTGAAGGCGTTCAATCCGGTGTTGACGGGATTGAAGTGGACTGGATTGGTGTCAAAAATTGAATAATTGAATTTGCTAATCAAGCAGTTCAACAGCTTTTCTCTTATGCTCGGGAGCAAGATGCGCATAGCGCAAAGTCATTTCGTAATCGCTATGACCCAACAGCTCTCTGATAGCGTTCAAATCCACTCCCGCCATAGCCAAGCGGGACGCAAAATGATGCCGCATGTCATGCCAACGAAAATTGACAATTCCCGCTTGTTCTAAGATTGCTGTCCACGATTTTTTCACATTGTTAAAACGCATTCCATCAGCATTTTGAAATACCCTGCCCGATGATTTTGCGCATTGTTTCTGCCAACGGCCAAGAACTTCCAAGCAAGTGCGGTTCATGGGAATATGTCTCGTTTTTCCTGACTTCGCCGTTTCACCAACAACAGCAATTGATCTCACGGTAAAATCGACATGCTGCCACTTAAGATCGAATACCTCCCCTCGCCGCATACCGGTGTGCAGCGAAAGTATGATCATTGGCTTGAGGTGATCTGTGAACGCGCACTTCTTAAAGTCAGGAAGTCGGCGATAGCCGCGTTCACTTCGCCACCGGTTTGCACTGTCCCGTTCACCGCACCTGCGTTCCTCGCGGCGATCTAACGATTCGAGCAGCAACTTCAGTTCTTCATCATTGAGATAGCGAACACGCGGCCTGGTATCCTCTCTTGCCTTCTTCACTTTGGCGATTGGATTTTGTTCAATGATCTCAAAATCGACAGCTCGGTTAAAGACTGCTTTTATGGATGCGATGTCGCGATTGGTGGTTGTTGTTTTGTTTCCCACAGCAATTCGGCTAGCTCTCCACCGCTCCAGATCAATAACATTGATATCATCCATTTTACTTTTCAGAAAATCTTTGAACACGGTTCGGATCCGCTTGATATTTTGCTCATGTGCCTTTTGATGAGATTGAGCCCAAGGTTGGAAAAATAGATCGATAAACTCACCGAGCGTGATTGCTCTGGCGTTTGATTTTTTCTCATCCATCGGATCAATACCGGAATGATACTGAGAAATGATTCGTTTAGCCTGATTTCTTGCTTGTCCAACGGCCATGGAGTCTGCGCGTCCTAGCCGCCAGCGCTTGCCGCGATCATATTCGCAGTAGAATGATTTTACGCCCGAAGGTTGCACCCGAACCAGAAAACCATTCAAACGGCTATCTCTAATTTCATAAGGTCTTTTAGCCAATTTGGCACGGTCTATGACAGCCTGTGTAAGTGCAGTTTGCACGGCCATTTCCTTTCTATCTCAACACACGCACTTTTTCTGTAAGTGCAATGTAAGTGCAAAATGATGAAATCTACCGGGATCAATGAGTACAAAACGGGAACGTCAAAATCAAGCTATCTTTTTGATTTTATTGCAATTATAGTCCCAAATCATACCAAACCGTCCCAGTAAATATCACGCATTTATCAACTGGGGGTGTGGGGGTCGGAGGTTCGAATCCTCTCGTCCAGACCAGTTTTCCGAAGCCAGGGGGGCATCCGGAGGACAGGCGACCGAGAACTAGACAAACAAGGCTTGTTTTATTTTCTGTGACCTTTGCTCCAAAGCCGCAGGTTTCCGGTATTTTTAGGGGACAACACGGATCTCGAGTGTGACCTTCCAGATCGTTCCATCAACCGTTCCAGCAGCCAATATGCCGTCGTCGGACGGTGTCGTCGTCATATCCCAATTGTCAAAGAGCCTGTCCCATGCTGTCGCGGGAGCGATGCGAATTATAGACCCGTCATAGCGGTGTAGGACAGAATTTTTCGCGCGATCTAGGGTGCAATTCGCTTTTCATAGGCCAGCACGTCGGCACGCAGGCGGAGCGCATCGTGATAGGCATTGTGCGGAACCGCGCTGCCAGCGCCCGAGCTGACGAGAGACGGATCCACCAGATCAAAACGGATATTGCGCACCGGCTTCATGAGCCCCGGACCAATAACCAGCAACCGCGCTGCATGGGCGATATCTTCCGGCCAGTCCGCAACCAGCACCGGTTCGGGATCGTCGATCAGATAGGCAGCGAACTGGTCACCAAGACAGCTGTGCGTCACTGGCTCCACATCCAGCCGGGGGATGATATGCTCTGCAACCCATGATGTGGGGTTCCGGCATTCGACCGCCGAGTAGAACGGGACCGCGCTTTCATCTTCGGGAACCAGCGCGATCGAAATCAGTTCACCGCCAAAGCCATTAAATTCAGTATCAAGAAAATAACGCATCGTTCAATGCCCCCGCAACTTCACTACCTTCACCGGCATATCTAATTCCAACAATGCCGATCGCTCTGATCGCACCCTAGCCAAACGGCCGATACAGATCCTGCTGCGGCTCGGTGAACCAGTTTGGCCCCGCCGCAGTCATATAGAAATGATCCTCCAGCCGGATGCCATATTGGCCGGGCACGACGATCATCGGTTCGTTCGAGAAGCACATGCCCGCTGCCAGCGGCGTCTGGTCGCCCTTCACCAGATAGGGGCCTTCGTGAATATCGAGACCGATACCGTGGCCTGTGCGATGGGGGAGGCCCGGCAGGTCATAGTCAGGGCCGAGGTCGTGACCGACCAGAACGTCGCGGGCGGCCTTGTCGACATTTTCGCAGGGCGTGCCGATCGCGGCGGCGTCAAATGCCGCCTGTTGCGCTTGCTTTTCAACCTGCCACAATTTCTCGACCCCGCTGTCCAGTTTGGACAGGGCATAGGTGCGGGTGATATCGGAGTTATAGCCGTCGATGGTGCAGCCGGTGTCGATCAGGATGAGCTCTCCCTCTTGCAGCGCCGGGTCGCCCGGAACGCCGTGCGGATGCGAAGTCGCCTCGCCAAACTGGACAGCGCAAAAGCTGTTGCCGCCATCGGCACCACCGGCGCGGTGCAAGCGGTCGATTTCGGCGATCACCTGACTGGCCTTCATCCCTGGCCGGATCCATTCGAAAATGGTCTTATGCACAGAGAGGGTGAGCTGCATCGCGGCGATCATCAAGTCGATTTCGTGCACCGATTTGGTTGCGCGCAGCGGTGCGATTATGGCAGCAGCAGATTCGAAGCGGATCGGCTGATCCAGCTGACCCAGCGCATCGCCAATCCGGGCGGCATGGCCATAGGAACATTCGGGATCGAGGGCGCAGCGCTGACAGCTTTGGCCCGCCAGCATCGAGGCGATCAGCGCAAACGGGCTTTCATGCTCTTCCCAGAATACCATGTCCGGGATCATCGGGAATTTGGCGCGGATCGCGGATTCCTCGAACTTCGGGCAGATGAAGATGGTGCGGTCAGCCGTGATCAACACACCGACAAAGCGTTCGCTTTCATAAAAAGCCGCGCCGAAGAAATAGCGCATATTGCTGCCCGGCGTGAGCAGGATAGCATCGATTCCACTTGCCGGCATTGTCTGACGCAAGTGGTCCAGCCGCTGGTGCCGTTCGGCATCGCTGATCGAGGGTGGACGCGATGGGGTTGTCATGATCGAATCTCCAGAATTTGAATGGGCGCTAGGACTAATGCGCCGGTCACGACCTAGCAGTCCGCCAGATAGGCCTGCGCTTCCACCGCAGCCAGCACGTTCAGAGCCGCCTCGTCGGCAAAGGGAAGAAATTGCATCAGCACCATTCCGGCCAGATCGCTGGCCGGATCAATCCAGAAATAGCAATTGGGCAGGCCGGCCCAGGCCAGGCTGCCCGCTGCGCGGCCGGACGGCCCAGGTTCCGGGTTGATCAGAAACCCGAGGCCCCATCCGCAGTGCATGTCGGGAAACAGATCGTGATTGTGGGCAAGCATCGGCGCGACGCTTTCCATCCGCCCTGCTCTCATCTCGCCGATCTGGTTCTGCGCCATATTTGCAATGCTGTCGGAGCTGACGATGCGCTGGCCGTCGAGCGCTCCGCGGTTCAGGATCATCCGCAGGAACCGCATATAGTCCGCAGCCGTGGAATAGAGGCCGCCGCCGCCGGAGTGGAATTCCGCCGCATCACCGCCGCCAATTTCGAGCGGAAAGGGCACTAGGCCATCCTCCTGACGCAATAGCAGCGGCACCCGGCGGTCGAGCTTGTCCGGCGCGACGGCAAAGCCGGTGTCGTCCATTGCCAGCGGCCCGAAAATATGCTCCGCCATATAGGCGCCGAGCGTCTGGCCAGTGAGGGATTCAATCGCGCGACCGACCCAATCGGAACTGACGCCGTACAGCCAGTCCGTTCCCGGTTCGAACATCAACGGCGCGGAGATGCTGGCGACGCTGGCCGGAGCAACCTTGCCCTGTGCCCTGGCCATGTTGGCGCTGGTGAAGGAATAGCCGAGCCCCGACGTGTGCGTGAGAAGATGGCGAAGCGTGATCGGCGTTTTGGCGGGTTGCAGCCTCGGCTTGCCATCCGGGTCAAAACCGGTGAGCAGATCAGGGGCAGCCAGTTCGGGCAGTACCGGCCCAATCGGATCGTCAAGCGACAACTGGCCGCGCTCAACCAGCTGCATGGCGGCTACCGAGGTTACTGCCTTGGTCATCGAGGCAATCTGGAAAATGGCGTCGAGCGCCATCGGCTTGCCGGTCGCAGGGTCAGCAAGTCCGGCTGCTGCGGAGCCCAGCATTGTCTCACTATTGCCGACCATCGCGACGGCGCCGCCCACTGGCTGTTCGGCTAGCGTTTCATCAAGGGTTTCCTGAAGGTCCAAAGCCGGCATGGTCACGATCCCAGCCGCTCGGCGTGCCAGCGCAAATGATCGGCCATGAAGGTTGAGATGAAATAATAGCTGTGGTCATAGCCTTTGCGCATATTCAGCGTGAGCGGAATCGCGGCTTTCTCGCAAGCCTCCGTCAGCAGGTGCGGCTTGAGCTGTTCCTCAAGGAAATTGTCGCTGGTTCCCTGATCAACCAAAATTTCGTCGACGCGCGCCCCATCCTCAATCAGCGCGCAGGCGTCATATTGACGCCATCTCGCCTGGTCGCTCCCGAGATAGCCACCCAGCGCCTTTTCGCCCCAGGGACAATGCAACGGCGCGACGATCGGCGAAAAGGCGGACACGCTCTTGAAACGGTCGGGGTTGCGCAGCGCGATGGTCAGCGCACCATGGCCGCCCATGCTGTGGCCGAATATGCCCTGCCGGTCCATGTCGACCGGAAATTCTTTGGCGATCAGTTCGGGCAGTTCCTGCTCGATATAGCTGCGCATCCGGAAATGCTGCGCCCATGGTTCTTCGGTGGCATCGACGTAGAAACCGGCGCCCTGCCCCATGTCATAGGCGTCATCATCGGCAACACCCTCGCCGCGCGGCGAGGTGTCGGGCGCGACAATGATCAGGCCGAGTGCGCTGGCGGCCCGGCGATATTCGCCTTTCTCCATGACATTGGCATGGGTGCAGGTCAGGCCGGAGAGATACCAGAGGACCGGCAGTTTCGCGCGGTCGTCATGGTCCGGCACATAGACCGCAAAGGTCATCTCGGTGCCGGTTGCGCTCGACGCATGCGAATAGACGCCCTGGGTTCCGCCGTAGCTTTTGTTGCTGGAGACGATCTCCATCAGAAGACCACGACGCTGCGGATGCTTTCGCCGGCGTGCATCAGGTCGAAGCCCTTGTTGATCTCTTCCAGCGTCAGCGTGTGGGTGATCATCGGGTCGATCTCGATCTTGCCGTTGACATACCAGTCGACAATTTTCGGAACATCGGTGCGGCCGCGCGCGCCGCCGAAGGCGGTGCCCTTCCAGACCCGGCCGGTAACCAGCTGGAACGGCCGGGTGGATATTTCCTTGCCTGCCTCGGCGACGCCGATGATGATGCTTTCGCCCCAGCCGCGGTGGCAGGCTTCGAGCGCCTGGCGCATGACATTGGTATTGCCGGTACAGTCGAATGTATAGTCCGCACCGCCGTCAGTCAGCTTGACCAGATGTTCGACGATATCACCGTCGATCTTGTTGGGATTGACGAAATGGGTCATGCCGAATTTCTTGCCCCATTCCTCGCGGTCGTCGTTGATATCGACGCCGATGATCTTGTCTGCCCCAACCATCCGCGCGCCTTGCAGCACGTTCAGCCCGATACCGCCGAGGCCGAAGACGATGACATTGGAGCCTGGCTCCACTTTCGCCGTATTGACGACCGCGCCGACGCCAGTGGTAACGCCGCAGCCGATATAGCAGCTGGTTTTGAACGGCGCGTCGGTGCGGATCTTGGCGACGGCGATTTCCGGCAGGACGATGAAATTGGAAAAGGTCGAGCAACCCATATAGTGATAGATAGGCTCTCCCTTGTAGGACATGCGGCTGGTGCCGTCGGGCATCAGGCCCTGGCCCTGGGTCGAGCGGATCGCGGTGCACAGGTTGGTCTTGCCGGACAGGCAGCTTTTGCACTGGCGGCATTCCGGGGTGTAAAGCGGGATCACATGATCGTCTGGCGCGACCGATGTGACGCCCGGGCCGACTTCGCGGACGATGCCCGCACCCTCGTGGCCGAGCACGCTTGGAAATTTGCCTTCACTGTCCAGACCATCGAGCGTGTAGGCGTCGGTATGACAGATGCCGGTAGCCATGATTTCGACGAGAACCTCGCCCTCCTTCGGGCCTTCCAGATCGAGTTCAACAATCTCGAGCGGCTTTTTGGCTTCAAATGCTATGGCGGCACGGGTCTTCATATTTCTGATGTCCTTTTCTGACCGGATGATCCTGTTGACCGGCTATAGTCAGAGGCATCGCCAATATAAAGTGCAGAGATCGAACTGAGTGAAGCAGCGTCTTGCAATTGTACCAAATCCGATAGGCTTAGCCAAAAAACTGTGGCCAGATCAGTCCGTTGATCGCATGTACACAGGATTATCCGCGTATCGAAAGATTAGAAATGCCAACCAACCGCCAGATTCTGACTTTGTCCTGCCCGGACCAGCCGGGGCTGGTCGCTACGGTGGCGAAAATATTGGCGGAAAATGGCGGCAATATCGTCGATTCACAGCAGTTCAATGACGCGGAAACGGACTATTTTTTCATGCGCGTGGTGTTTGAACTGGCTGAAGGGGCAAACGCTGCATCGGTTAGCGACGCGCTGGGCTCGTTTGCCGGTGAAAAGCAGATGCAATGGAAATTGCGGCGGAACGACGCACGGCCCAAAGTCATGATCATGGTATCCAAATTCGACCATTGCCTGAGTGACCTGTTATATCGTCAACGGATCGGTGAACTGCCAATGGAGGTGGTCGGGATCATCTGCAACCACCCGCGATCCGCCCTCGAAACCACCTTTATCGGGGATATTCCCTTCCACCATCTGCCGATTACGAAGGACAGTAAGCTTCAGCAGGAAGCGCAGGTAAAAGAATTGGTCAGCGACAGCGGCGCGGATCTGGTGGTGCTGGCGCGCTATATGCAGATCCTCTCCGATTACCTCGCCGACTTTCTGTCCGGGCGCTGTATTAATATCCATCACAGCTTTCTGCCCGGCTTCAAGGGAGCCAAACCTTATCATCAGGCGCACGCACGCGGAGTCAAAATGATTGGCGCAACGGCGCATTATGTGACCGCAGATCTGGACGAGGGTCCGATCATCCATCAGGATGTCGAAGCGATCAGCCATGCCGACACGCCGGAGGCGCTGGTCAGCAAAGGACGCGACATTGAGCGCCGGGTGCTGGCACAGGCGGTCCGTTATCATCTGGCCGACCGGGTTTTCCTGATCGGGCACAAGACGATAGTTTTCAAGGATTGAACATAGAAAATAGGACAGCCGCCGCAGCGGCGATGGCCGCACGTGGCCCGAAACAAGGACTGGAACGAATGCAGGATTACAGCGAGATACGCGAAGAGGTTTCAAAACTTTGCCAAAAATTCCCGGGCGAATATTGGCGCGAGAAGGACAAGGCACGCGAATATCCGTCAGAGTTTGTCGCTGCCCTTGGCGAAGCCGGCTATCTGGCGGCGCTAATTCCGGAAGAATTCGGCGGCGCCGGATTGCCGATTTCCGCTGCCGCAGCGATCCTCGAGGAAATCCAGGCGCAGGGCTGCAATGGCGGTGCGGTGCATGCGCAAATGTATATCATGGGCACGATGCTGCGCCACGGCTCGGACGAGCAGAAATCCCAATATCTTCCCAAAATCGCAACCGGCGAATTGCGGCTGCAAGCGTTCGGCGTGACCGAGCCAACCAGCGGCACCGATACCCTGGCGCTCAAGACCGTCGCCAAGCGCGACGGCGATGATTATATCGTCAACGGCCAGAAGCTGTGGACCAGCCGCGCCGAGCACAGCGATCTGATGCTGCTGCTCGCCCGCACGACGCCGCGCGATGAGGTGGCCAAACGCACCGACGGCCTGTCGGTCTTCCTCGTCGACATGAACGCGGCGAAGGGCAACGGCCTGACCATCCGGCCGATCGAGACGATGATGAACCACAGCACCACCGAATTGTTCTTCGACAATATGCGGGTGCCCGCCGCCAATCTGATCGGCGAGGAAGGCAATGGCTTTCGCTATATTCTGTCCGGCATGAACGCCGAACGGCTGCTGATCGCGGCGGAATGTATCGGCGATGCCAAATGGTTTATCGAAAAGGCCACTGCCTATGCCAGGGAGCGGGTGCTGTTCGGACGGCCGATCGGCCAGAACCAGGGCGTGCAATTTCCGATCGCTCGCGCCTATGCGCAGATGCGCGCTGCCGAGCTGCTGGTCCACGAAGGGCTGCGCAAATATGAGGCGGGCGAGAATTGCGGCGAGGAAACCAATATGGCGAAGATGCTTGCTGCCGATGCCAGCTGGGCGGCAGGAGAAGCGTGTGTACAGACTCATGGTGGCTTCGGCTTTGCCGCGGAATATGATGTCGAGCGCAAGTTCCGCGAGACCCGGCTCTATCAGGTGGCCCCGATCAGCACCAATATGATCCTGTCCTATGTCGCCGAACATGTGCTGGGCCTGCCGAGGAGCTATTGATGAGCGAATGGGCAGACTGGATCGGCAAGAGCGAGACGCGGAGTGACGTGATCACGCCGGGACTGCTGCAACGATATTGCGCGATGTTGGACAGGCCAGTTACCGACGAAATTCCACAAGGACTGCACTGGTGCTTATGCCTGCCCGACGCGTCGACAGCAGAACTGGCGGAAGATGGCCATCCCGAAAAAGGGGGCTTCCTGCCGCCGGTCCCCCTGCCCCGCCGGATGTGGGCGTCGAGCAGTGTCTCTTTTGATCATCCGCTGCAGCTGGGTGATGAAGTGGCCCGCACCTCCACTATCGCCTCAATCGAGGGAAAATCCGGACAATCCGGCGATCTGGTATTTGTCGCCATCGACCATCAAACAAGGGTCGGCGATCGGGTGGCGATCAGTGAGCGGCAGCATGTCGTCTATCGGGAACCGGCGACAATCTCCGCGTCCGCCCGGCCGGTCAGTACCAATCGGCCAGACCTGAGCGACTGGGACTGGCAACAGAAAGTCGTTCCGTCGGAAGCGTTGTTGTTCCGCTATTCCGCGCTGACCTTCAATGCCCATCGGATCCATTATGACAAGCCCTATGCGGTACAGGAAGAAGGTTATCCCGGACTTGTCGTCCAAGGCCCGCTAATGGCGACATTATTGCTGAATCTGGCCGCGAGCAAGCTGGGCGCAAACAGGCTCTCCAGCTTTTCCTTCCGGGGACAGGCACCCGCTTTTGCGAATGCCGTGTTATATCTGGTCGGGAAGCGTAGCTCGGAAAGCATCACTCTGGCTGTGCTCGGCAGTGACGGCAACGCCATGATGGCCGCTGAGGCAACAATTTAAAGCCTTTCATCGGCACAGCAAATCCAAAAGCCCGGCGGCTGCGGGTCACGCGGCCACCGGGCTTTTCATTTTTCAAACCTAACCTAGAAACGATCGGCGTTCATCACCTTGGTCCAGGCTGCCGCAAAATCTTCGACAAACTTCTGGTCCGCATCATCAGATGCATAGACTTCGGAGACAGCGCGCAATTCGGAATTCGACCCGAAGATCAGATCGACCGGTGTTGCGGTCCACACCAGCTTGCCGGTGTCGCGGTTGTGGCCCTCGTACAATCCCGGCTTGGCGTCCGACTTCTTCCACTGCGTCTTCATATCGAGCAGATTGACGAAAAAGTCATTGCTGAGCTGGCCGGGACTGTCAGTGAACACGCCGTTGGACGATTTACCCGCATTCGCGTTCAGGGTCCGCAGCCCGCCAACCAGCACCGTCATTTCCGGCACCGTCAGATTGAGCGCATCGGCCTTGTCGACCAGCGCCGCCGCTGGAGCGAGATCGGCACCAGATGCATAATAGTTGCGGAAGCCGTCAGCCTTGGGTTCCAGATAGGCAAAGGACGCCGCGTCGGTCTGCTCCTGCGTGGCATCGACACGTCCCGGCGTGAACGGCAGGCTGACCTTGTGGCCCGCCTTGCTGGCGGCCTGTTCAACCGCGGCATTGCCGCCGAGGACGATCAGATCGGCAAGCGAGACCTGCTTGCCGCCGGTGGCACTCTTGTTGAAGTCCTGCTGGATCGCTTCCAGCTTCCCGAGCACCTTGGTCAGCTCCGCCGTATCGTTGACGGCCCAGTCTCGTTGCGGTTCCAGCCGCAGACGCGCGCCATTGGCACCGCCACGCATATCGCTGCCCCGGAAAGTCGAAGCCGAAGCCCAGGCCGTCCGGACCAGTTCTGGTGTGGTCAGGCCGGAGGCTAAGATGTCAGACTTGAGCTGCGCAACGTCGGCATCGCCAATCATTGCATAGTCTGCTGCCGGCAAAGGATCCTGCCAGATGAAGCTCTGGCTTGGTACATCAGCACCGAGATAGCGGGCCGACGGGCCGAGATCGCGGTGGGTCAGCTTGAACCAGGCACGGGCGAATGCCGCCGCGAATTCATCGGGATTTTTATGCCAGCGCTCGGCAATCTTGCGGAATCCCGGATCTTCCTTGATCGCAATATCGGTGGTGAACATGATCGGTGCGTGGGTCTTGCCCGGGATATGCGCGTCCGGCACCATATTGGCGGCGTTGGGATCGCTCGGAATCCACTGGGTAGCACCGGCCGGACTCTTGGTCTTGACCCATTCGAAACCGAACAGATTGTCGAGATACTGGTTGGTGAAAGCAATCGGATTGGCCGACCACGCGCCTTCGAGACCGCTAGTGATCGTATCCTCCGCATTGCCCTTCCCGCACTTGTTTGCCCAACCCATGCCCTGGGCCTCGACGCCTGCGGCAGAGGGTTCTGCACCCATGCATTCCTCGGGCTTATGCGCACCATGCGCCTTGCCGAACGTGTGACCGCCAGCGATCAGTGCCAGGGTTTCCTCGTCGTTCATGGCCATATTGCCAAAGGCACGGCGGATATCGGCGGCAGCGGAAATGGGATCATGATTGCCGTTGGGGCCTTCTGGGTTGACGTAGATCAGGCCCATCTGGGTGGCGGCGAGCGGTCCCTTAAGATCGCCCTTGCCATCGCGGCGCTTGTCCTCCAGCATCTTTGCCTCCGGGCCCCAGAACACCAGATCCGGCTGAAAGGCATCGACGCGGCCACCGGCGAATCCTAGGGTCTTGAAGCCCATGTCTTCCAGCGAAACATTACCGGTCAGCACCATCAGGTCACCCCAGGACAACTTCCGGCCATATTTCTGCTTGATCGGCCATACCAGCCGGCGGGCCTTGTCGAGGCTGACATTGTCAGGCCAGCTGTTGAGCGGCTCGAAACGCTGTTCCCCGCCATCAGAACCGCCGCGTCCGTCACCAACGCGGTAGGTACCGGCGCTGTGCCAGGCCATGCGGATGAAGAACGGTCCATAATGACCATAATCGGCTGGCCACCAGTCCTGCGACGTCGTCAGCACCTTGCGGATATCTTCCTTGACGGCGTCGAGGTCGAGCGTCGCAAATTCTGCGGCATAATCATAGTCGAGTCCATAAGGATTGGACCGTGCCTCATGCTGACGAAGCGCCGCCAGATCGAGGCTCTGCGGCCACCAGTCCTTGTTGGACATTGCGCCTGGCGGGTCTTGAGCAACGGTTTTTTGGGCCTGTACCGGACCAGCCGCGACCAGAGGTGTCATCGACGCTGCGAGCAAAGCCAAAAGCGAAATTTGGGATTTAAACATCATTCTCTCCATCAATATTATGGCAGTATTGATAGACGCGACCAACTATTTCAGGAAACCAGTTAACTTGCTGAGTGTGATCGAACATGTCGATCAATATGATCCAAGAAGATATCCGGTTGAGTTCGGATTTCGAGATCGCGGGAGAGGAAAACTCAACAACGAGCCATGTGAGGACTTGGAGGATACACGAAAAGAAGCCCGACGGCCGGGTCGCAAAAACCGTCGAGCTCCTCCCATATACCCGATAAGGGGTTGGTGCGGCACCGAGTTTATATCGATTGAAATGCATCGTTTGATCGATGCCGCAGGTCCTGATTAGCAGCATTTTTTTGCGTCGCTGTGACAGCCATCACTGGTCAACAAGAAATTCGGGTTGTTGGAGCGATGCTCGGCGTGCCAGTCACGGAGGCTACACGCTTTTCTCTGGACCTTTGCCGGTTCAACAAACGAAAAACGGGAGCTTACCCGAAGATAAGCTCCCGCTGCGCCTCTGTTGGGGCTGCTGTCCTCTTGCGAGTGCAGCTTCCGCTTGTTCGGCGTCCGGTTTCCGGGCCAATTGCGTTAATGGTCGGTGGTTGTCCACGTGTCCGCTTCCGCTTCTACGCTTCGGTTCCCGACCCGCACTTGGTCCAGTCACCTGATGGTCTTCCTCCGTCTGATCCGGTCTGGCTTGCGCCGTTCCTTTTCGGTCGTTCTCCGATCATCGATCCAGAGATCAATTTCCTTTTCTTGCGAAAAACAAACTGGTCGTCCTGATCATCTTCCGGTTCCGGGGCTGTCCTGCGGGTCATTGCTGACTGGTCGCTGGTTCGTCCGTTTGCCTTCCGATGACTTATATATGACTCTCGAGACCGAGTCGCTCCTAGGGGAAAAGCGTGAGTTATCCACAGGCACGCCACTTAGCGGTGGAAAACCGCTGCTGATATGGTGGATAAATGAAGGATTGCCTATTTGATCAGAATTGACCGGCTGGTGTCCGCTGGTCCGGCCGTCCTGCAATGGGAGGGGATGGAGGAAGACCGGACCTTTGGACCAATCCCGGCGCCGCTTCAGGGAGGAGGAGGAGGAGACGGCGGCCGGGACTGTAACGTTTTGCCTTAGACCTGAACCGTGGACAGCAGGATTACGCTGCTAACGGAGAGGGCTGCGACAATATTGAAAAGCGTTCTCATGGATTTTTTCCTTATTCCAACGCCTGTCAAACATCTCTTTTCCTGCGTAACTTACAGAGCGCAGATGGTCGCAAGTCATTCAGGTTTCAATTGAAAACGGAGCCATTGCAGTTGCGCGTTTTGCAACTGAGAAATGTAATACACGGTTGCTCCAAAAGGGAATTGGCGGCCCTCCGAGCGCAGGGTTTGGGCCGATCATCCGCTCCTTCAGCCCCAAGGACTGTCGCCTCCACGTTAACGGAGCGATTGTCGATTAGCCAGTTCGGGTTTGATGTAATGGGCGCGTGCCAGGGAATTGTTCAAGGCTCGTCATCCTGAACTTGTTTCAGGACTTCCGTTGGCACTGCCCAGTCTCGCGGGATCCTGAAACAAGTTCAGGATGACGAGGGCGGGTTGTTGGATGGCGGCTTATTTGCTTTCGGAGAACTCCAGCACGCCTTGGGATTGCTCGGCAGAGATTTCGGTCAGAGCCAGAGCAAAGGGATCGCCTTCATCGGTTTTGCCAGACAGTTTGCTGCCGTCGCGGGCCACATCAAAGCCCTTGTCAGACAGTTGGTCGGCATACCAGTCGGCCAGCTTGTCTGCGCCGACCGGGGATTTGAAACTGATTTGCACCTTGCCACCCTGGCCCTTGGCATCTTCAATATCAAAGCTGGTGATCTGGCTGCCTGGATATAGATCGACATTGTTCATATCGAAATCGTCGCTGTCGAGCGTGATCGAAGGCAGATCGATATCCATCGAAAAGCCGTCGGCCTTGATCGAGAATTTGCTGTCGTCATCCCCGCCGATTTTGATCTTTTCCGCGCTCGACTTGCTGTCATCGCTAAAGTCGATCGACACGCCGGTGCCGTCACCGGATTCGTCATCCGCCTTTGAGCAGGCGGAAAGCGCAAGCGGCAGAGCGGCAAGCAAAATCAGATATTTAGGGGTCATCAGAATATCTCCAAGCTGTATTGCCTTATTAATACAGCTTGGAGTCGCAACCGTCAAGCGGCAAAGCCGGATCAGGGATCTATCGTTGCACCAGGATTGGCCGCATTGACGATACCGCCATCAACCGGGATGGTCGTACCCACGACATAATCACCAGCCGCGCTGGCGAGAAATATGGCAGTAGATGCCATATCTTCGGGGCGACCGATGCGTTTGGCAGGAATGCCTTTTTCCACCGCATTCTCGTGATCGCGGGCAGCCTTGTTCATCGACGACGCAAAAGCTCCCGGGGCGATGCCGGTCATGATGATATCTTCCTGAACCAGCTTGGACGCCATTTTGCGGGTCAGATGAATGACCGCCGCTTTCGATGCCTGATAGCTGTAGGTCTCCCAGGGATTGACCTTGAGACCGTCGATTGATGCGATGTTGATGACCTTGGCAGGCCGTTCAAAGCTGGCTGCCGCTTTCAATTGCGGATGCAAAGCCTGAGTCAGGAAGAACAGGCCCTTGACGTTGGTGTCCATGACCTTGTCCCAGCCGGATTCCGGAAACGAAAGATATTCCTCGCCCCAGGCGACGCCGGCGTTGTTCACCAGAATATCGAGCCTGTCTTCCCGCGACGCGATTTCTGCGGCCAGCGCCTTGCACCCTTCATAGGTCGAGATATCGCCCTGGATATAGATGCATTTGTCGCCGAATTCGGCGGCAGCGGCTTCGCCCTGATCCGCCTTGCGACCGGAGATATAGACTTTTGCGCCTTGGTCCAAAAAGCCTTCGGTGATCATTGCGCCAATACCGCGCTGGCCGCCGGTAACGAGAGCAACGCGACCTTCGAGCGAGAAGAGACTGTTAAAATCCATCAGATTGTTCCTTTAATAGCCGTGCATTTCGGCGACGAGATTGGTGTGATAATTCACATCGCCCATGAATTCCTGAAGCGCGCGGTCGCGCTTCATATAGAGACCGATATCATATTCGTCGGTCATGCCGACGCCGCCGTGCATCTGGACGCCTTCCTTGACCGAGAGTGAAGTAGCCTTGCCTGCCTTGGCTTTGGCGACCGACACCATCATCTCAGCTTTGGAAGAGCCTTCGTCCAACATCTGCTGCGCCTTCAGAACCGTAGCGCGGGCAATTTCCATCTCGCTGTAGAGATGCGACATGCGATGTTGCAGCGCCTGGAATGTCGCAATGATTTTATCGAATTGCTTGCGGCCCTTGATATAATCGACGGTGATATCCATCGACCCGGCACCGACCCCCAATATTTCAGCGGCGGAACCGGCCCGTCCGGCATTGAGAAGGCGCTTCAATACGGCATCCCCCTCATCGACTTCGCCGATCACGGCATCAGCGTCGACCAGGACGCCGTCAAACTCGATATGCGCAGCCATGGCGCTGTCGACCAGGCGCACACTGTTTCTGCTCAGTCCAGCGGCATCCGTATCTACCGCAAACAGGGTCAGCCCTTTTTCATCGCCAGCACTGCCGCTGGTACGGGCCGCGACGATCAAGGTATCCGCCGATCCGCCCTGAACGACAAATTGCTTCTTGCCATCCAGCTTGAAGCCATTGCCTTCGCGGGTCGCTGCCATGCTGATCTGATCCGGCCGATGTTTTGCCCCTTCGTCAATCGCCAGCGCCAGAACGCTGTCCCCCGCCAGGATACCCGGAAAATATTTGTCGCGCAGCGCCTTGCCACCCGCATTGAGCGCTTCGACCCCGGCAACCGCCGTTGTCAAAAAAGGAGACGGCGTAAGGTTCCTGCCGATCTGCTCCAGTACAACCCCGGCTTCAATATGGCCGAGACCAAGCCCGCCTTCGTCTTCCGCGATCATGATGCCGGTGAAGCCCATCTCGGCAAATTTCTTCCACAGATCGTGAGAAAAGCCGTCCTTGCAATTCATGTCGCGAAATTTACGGAAATGGGCCACGTCGCCCTCGCCTTTCATGAAATCGGCGGCGCTGTCCTGCAGCATCTGTTGGTCATCATTTAGATAAAGCGGCATCGCTTTTCATCCTCTCAAAATGTAATGTTTTGGCTTATCTGGCTCAGGCGCCGGGCAATTGCAGAATCTGCTTGGAAATGACGTTCAGCATCACTTCGCTGGTCCCGCCTTCGATGCTGTTTGCCTTGGTCCGCAACCAGCTGCGCGCAGTCAGCCCGCCATTGGTGGCTTCGCTTTCCCACTCGAGCACTTCGCTGCCGCCAGCCGACATGATCAGCTCGTGGCGGCGCTTGTTGATCTCAGTACCCGCATATTTCATCATATTGGGCTGAGCCGGGTGGCATAGGCCGGCCTTGAACGTGTCGCCAAACCGTTCGGCCATGGCGCGAAAGGCCAGCACTTCAATATCCATCTCGGCCATTTGCGCGCGCAACATCGGATCGTCGAGGCGGCCCATTTCGTCGCGGCCATATTGATCGGCGAATTTTGCGCCGAGCGAAGTCGCACCTTCCGAACCGCCGCCGGAAATCATGCTGCGCTCATGGCCCAGCAGATATTTGGCGACATCCCAGCCCTTGTTTACTTCGTATACCACAGACGAAACACCCTCGGCATATTCTTTCGGTACCTTGACGTCGTCAAAGAAGGTTTCGCAGAAAGCAGACTGACCGGAGATCAGTACGATCGGTTTGGTGCTCACGCCTTCATTGGTCATGTCAAAGAGCATGAAGGAAATGCCCTTGTGCTTTTCGGTCTTGTCGGTCCGCGTCAGACAGAAAATCCAGTCGGCCTTGTCGGCATAGCTGGTCCAGATCTTCTGGCCGTTGATGACAAAATGGTCGCCCTGATCGACGGCGCTGGTTTGCAGCGAGGCGAGATCGGATCCGGAACCGGGCTCCGAATAGCCCTGGCACCAGCGGATTTCACCGCGCGCGATCGGCGGCAGGAAATATTTCTTCTGCGCTTCGGTACCGAAATGCAGCAGCGCGGGGCCGAGCATCCAGATGCCGAAGCTGGACAGTGGCGACCGGCACTTAAGCCGCGCCATCTCCTGTCCGAGGATTTTGGTTTCGGCGCGCGAGAGTCCGCCGCCGCCATATTCTTTCGGCCAGTCCGGCACGGTCCAGCCCTTGGCCGCCATGACATCCAGCCATTCCTTCTGGCCCGGCTTGAAGGTGGGATTGCGCCCACCCCAAACGGCGTCGCTTTCGTCGACCATCGGCTGCCGCATCTCCGGCGGACAATTGGCTTCGAGCCAGGCGGCAGTCTCTGCGCGGAAGGTTTCCAGGTCAGACATCACGAAATTCCTTTAATTGATCGGTTAACTTCTACTTATCATAGGACAAGCCCCCGGTTCAATCATTCCCGCCTCGGAAACCCTATAAAAATTTGCACTAAAATTAGAGAGGTCGGATTCCGTAGCGTCCCCCTGATTCCGCCGATGGAATCGTTTGACGTCCAAAAGTGGCCCGGCCTATGCAGCAAAGAAAAACACCCGTTTTGGGAGCAGGAATGGATGCAATCTGAAAGCACCGCAGCGGGTCGTTCTGACCCGCCCGAAATCGGCATGGCAAAGGCCGTCACCCGAACGAATAGCTGTGCGCGGTTGGCCAGCGAATGACGGCGGCGACCGATCATGTGCCGCTGCGGATCAAATTGTTCCACGGCACCGGTTCCATAACCTATGGCGTGAAAGATAACGGCTTTTCGGCCTTCCTGCTGCTGTTCTACAATCAGGTTATTGGTCTCGACGCCCGCCTGGTTTCTCTGGCCTTGATGCTGGCCTTGTTTGTTGACGCCATTGCCGACCCGATCATTGGCCACCTCAGCGACCGAACCTATACCAAATGGGGCAAGCGCCTGCCCTGGCTGTATATCGCACCGATTCCTCTTGGCTTCGCATGGATCTTGCTATGGGCCGCTCCGGCCAGCCTTGGGGGCTGGATATTCATATATCTGCTTTTGATCGCCATCCTGGTGCGGGTACTTGTGTCCTGCTGCGAGGTGCCATCGGCCTCGCTGATTCCGGAACTAACACGCGACTATGACGAGCGCACCGTTATTATGCGTTATCGCTATCTGTTCGGCTGGGCCGGGGGACTGGTCATGCTGTTCCTTGGCTATATTGTATTCCTTGTTCCCGATGCCGAGCATCCGATCGGTCTGCTCAATGAAACCGGCTATTGGCATTATGGTCTGGTCGGCGGTGCCATGATGGCGACGGCGATGCTCATATCCGCTGGCGGCCAGCACAAGCGCGTCGCCCACTGGCCGGACAAGCGGCCCAAGAAAACCAGCCTGTATGAAAGTTTCCACGAAATCCGGGAGGCGCTAACCCACAAGGCGGCGCTGATCCTGTTTGGCGCTGGTGCGGTCGCCTATATCAATCAGGGCATGACTTTCACGATATCCAACTATCTGTTTCTGTATGTCTGGAAATTTTCGCAGCAAGCATTCTTCTTCTATCCCATTGTGCTTTTCGGCAGCGTGGTCGGATCCTTCTTCCTGGTCACGCCTTTGACAAAAGCCTTTGGCAAGCGAGCGGTCGCGATCGTCGGAGGGCTGGTCGGCATGATCTTCTGGATCATACCGTTCGCCTTTAACCTGTCAGGCCTATGGCCCGAAGTCGGCGGACAAGCCTCTACCGCACTGGTGTTCGGGTTCACCTTTCTGGCCACCACTGCCAATGTGGTGACCATGATCACTTCGCAATCAATGGTCGCCGACATTGTCGAGGCATCCGAGATGGAAACCGGCAGGCGCACCGAAGGCGTCTTTTCTGCCGGATGGTTTTTCGTGCAAAAATGCGGGACGGGCATAGGCATATTCTGCGCCGGCCTGATCGTCAGCCTTTCTGGCGTGCCCGACAAGGCACAACCCGGTGAAGTGGCGCTGCCAGTGATCGAGAATCTGATGATATTCTATGCGCTGATAGTTTTGGTACTTTCCATAGCCGGTGCCTTGATTTTTTATCGTTTTCCGATCAACCGTGACGATCATGAAGCGCGCGTTGCAGCTTTGGCTGCCGCAAGGTCTCTCAAGGACCAATAAATTGCCAGACGCGCAGTTTCGCTGTGGCAAAGCGCGGCTGCCTCTGATAAGTTAATCGTATAGTTAAATTATAAAAACTAAGAAAAGGACGCAGGAATGGATTTCGATCTCACCGAAAAGCAGGAATATTGGCGCAACCGGGTACGCGAGCATATCGAGAATCACCTGCGCCCGCGTGTCGCCGATTTTCACGAGGAAGAATCGACCGGCGAGCGCTGGAAAGTCCTGCAAGTCGTTGAGGAAGAAAAGAAGAAAGCCAAGGAAGCAGGCATCTGGAACCTGTTCATGCCACCTTCCAATCCGAACCTGCCGCATATCGATGATACGTTCGAATTTGAAGGCCCTGGCCTGACCAATCTGGAATATGCGCTGTGCGCCGAGGAAATGGGTCGCGTCAGCTTTGCATCGGAAGTGTTCAACTGTTCCGCGCCGGATACCGGCAATATGGAAGTGTTCCACCGCTACGGCACACTGGAACAGAAGGAGCAATATCTGCGCCCGCTGATGAACGGTGAAATCCGTTCTGCCTTCCTGATGACCGAACCGGCCGTTGCCTCCTCTGACGCGACGAATATCGAGACCGCGATTGTCCGCGATGGCGATGAATATGTCATCAATGGCCGCAAATGGTGGTCTTCGGGACTCGGTGATCCGCGTTGCAAAATCGCCATCGTGATGGGCAAGACCAGTTTCGAGGGCAGCCGCTACACACAACAATCACAGATTCTGATGCCGACCGATGCGCCCGGCGTGAAGGTCCTGCGTCACCTGCCGGTCTTTGGCTATGACGATGCCCCGCACGGTCACATGGAAGTCGAAATGAACGATGTTCGGGTACCCGCATCAAACATTATCCTCGGCGAAGGCCGCGGCTTTGAAATTGCGCAGGGTCGCCTCGGGCCCGGTCGGATCCACCACTGCATGCGGACGATCGGCGTCGCGGAGGAAGCGCTCGAGAAGATGGTCAAGCGCCTGCAATCGCGTGTCGCCTTCGGCAAGCGCATTTCCGAGCACAGCGTGTGGGATGAGCGCGTCGCACGTGCCCGGATTGATATCGACATGAGCCGTCTGCTCTGCCTGAAAGCCGCGGACATGATGGACAAGGTCGGCAACAAATATGCCAAGGCCGAGATCGCCATGATCAAGGTTCAGGCGCCGAACATGGCCCTCAAGATTATCGACGATGCGATTCAGGCCCATGGCGGCGGCGGTGTGTCCAACGATTTCGGCCTGGCCAGCGCCTACGCCCATCAGCGGACCCTGCGGCTGGCCGACGGCCCGGATGAAGTCCACAATCGTACGATCGCGAAAATGGAATATGGCAAATATGCCGAGACCGCAGACGGCAGCAAGATGAAGGAAGATTTCTCATCCGGTGACCTTGCGGTCACTCGCTAGGAGCAGATCATGAAGGCAGCCGTACTGGTCGAAACGGGCAAGCCGCTCGTTATCGAAGAGGTCATGATCTCAAAGCCGGGGCCGCATGAAGTGTTGATCCGGACGGCGGCCTGCGGGCTCTGCCATTCGGATCTGCATTTTATCGACGGCAGCTATCCCCATCCCCTGCCCGCGATTCCGGGGCATGAGGCGGCCGGTATTGTCGAGGCAATCGGCAGCGAAGTCCGCACCGTCGCCGTTGGCGATGCCGTGATTTCCTGCCTGTCCGCCTATTGCGGACAGTGCGAATTTTGCGTGACCGGCAGGATGTCATTGTGTCTGGGCGCAGACACCCGGCGACGTCCGGACGAAGCGCCGCGTATTACCCGCCCGGATGGATCAACCGTCGGACAGATGCTGAATCTTTCGGCCTTTGCCGAGCAGATGCTGATCCACGAACATGCCTGCGTCCGGATCGATCCGGATATGCCGTTGGACCGCGCCGCCGTGATTGGTTGCGCCGTGACTACGGGAGCCGGAACGATCTTCAACTCCTGCAAGCTGACGCCGGGTGAAACCGTCGCTGTCATCGGGTGCGGCGGCGTCGGACTCGCGACGATCAATGCTGCAAAGATCGCCGGTGCCGGCCGGATCATTGCCGCCGATCCGATCAAGGAAAAACGCGATCTGGCGATCAAACTGGGCGCAACCGATGTTGTCGATGCTTCGGCCGATGACGCCGCTGAACAAATAGTCGAACTGACCAAAGGCGGTGTCGATCATGCGGTGGAAGCCGTGGGGCGCCCCGCGTCCGGTGATCTTGCCGTCGGTTCGCTTAAACGCGGCGGCACCGCGACCATGCTTGGTATGATGCCGCTCGATCACAAGGTCGGCCTTAGCGCCATGGATCTGCTGTCTGGCAAGAAGCTGCAGGGCGTGCTGATGGGCTCCAATCGCTTCCCGGTCGATATCCCGCGTCTGGTCGATTTTTATCTGCGCGGATTGCTCGATTTGGATAGCATTGTCGCCGAGACGATTCCGCTAGAGCAGATCAACGACGGTTTTGAAAAAATGAAAAAAGGCGATGCGGCCCGGTCCGTGATTGTCTTTAACTAGAGGAAGAGGGACTTCCATGAATCCACAGGACGATATGACCGGCACGATGGAAGTGCCGGAGAAGGACAAGCTCGACGAAGCGGCGCTGCAGAAATGGATGGAAGCCAATGTCGAGGGCTTTGCCGGACCGCTCACGCTGAGCAAGTTCAAAGGCGGCCAGTCCAATCCAACCTATAAAATCGATACGCCAGAAACCTCTTATGTGCTGCGCAAGAAACCGTTCGGCAAATTGCTGCCTTCGGCCCATGCCGTCGACCGCGAGTTTCGCGTCATTGCCGGACTCTATCCGGCCGGATTCCCCGTCGCCAAGCCCTATGGCCTGTGCGACGACGACGATGTGATCGGAACGATGTTCTATGTCATGGGCATGGCCGATGGCAGGACCTTCTGGGACGGCACTCTGCCCGACAGCAATCCTGAGGAACGCCGCGCGATCTATTTCGAGATGATCGACACGCTGGCGCTGCTGCACAGCTATGATCCCAATGAACTGGGCCTGGAAAAGCATGGCAAGCCGGGCAATTATTGCGAGCGACAGATTTCCCGCTGGACACAGCAATATCGTCTGTCCGAGCTGCAGGAAATTCCCGAGATGGACAAGCTGATCGAGTGGCTGACGAAAACCATTCCGGAACAGAAAAGCTTTGGTATCGTCCATGGCGACTACCGGCTCGACAACATGATTTTCGCGCATGACGAGCCAAAAGTTATCGCGGTACTGGACTGGGAGCTGTCGACCCTCGGCGATCCCATTGCCGATTTCGCCTATTGGTTGATGGCCTATGAAATGGAACCGGAGGGCCGCAGCGGTCTGAAGGGCATCGATCTCGAGCCTCTGGGAATCCCCTCCCGCGAGGAAGCAATTGCCCGCTATTGCGAAAAATCGGGCATGGCAGAGCTGCCGCCGATGGACTGGTATCTGGCCTATAATTTGTTCCGCATTGCTGCTATTCTGCAAGGCATTCAGAAGCGGGTGGCCGACGGCACTGCAAACAGCGCTGCGGCAGCCGAAATGTCGGATCGGGTGACCCCATTGGCACAGGCAGGTTGGGAAGCCGCAAAACGCGCAGGAGCGTAAGATGGACCTCAAGGACAAAGTCGCAATCATCACCGGCGCCGGCAGCGGCATTGGTCGAGCGGCGGCTTTGCTCTTTGCGGAACATGGTGCCAAGGTCATCGCCAGCGACATCACCGACGCGGTCGAGGAAACAGCCAAGGGCTCCGAAGGCAATATCATCGCGATCAAGGCCGATGCCGGATCGGAGGGTGATGTCGAGATGCTTGTGGATGCCGCCGAGCAGCGCTTTGGCGATCTGCACATATTCTTCGCCAATGCCGGGATCGGCGGCGGTTTTGAGGGAATTTTCGACAGCAGCGTCGCCGAGTGGCAGGAAGTGCTGCGGGTCAATCTGATCGGGCCGTTTCTGGCTTGCAAATATGCCGGCAAGGTGATTGCCGAGAGCAAACATGGCGGATCGATCATCTGTACCGCCAGCGTCGCCGGCATAAGGTCCGGTGCCGGCGGTCCGGCCTATTCGGCATCCAAGGCCGGCGTCATCAATCTGGTGAAAGTGGCGTCCCAGCAATTTGCGACATCCAATGTCCGCTGCAACGCGATCTGCCCCGGTATTACCGAAACCGGGATGACCCAATTTATCTATGACAAGGCCCGTGAGAAGGGCAAGGAAGACCGGCTCGGCTATCTCAACCCGCTGCGCCGCGGTGCCTCGCCCATGGAAATGGCCGAGGTGGCACTGTTTCTCGCCTCCGATCGATCATCCTATGTCAATGGACAAGCGATTGCCGTTGACGGCGGCCTGAGCGGCTCACACCCGGTCACCCGGCAGGAATTTGGACGCACTGCGGTCTAGTTCGCGAAAGCGAGACCGCCATCTTCCAGTTGCACAAAGTCAACGCGGCCATCGCTGGCTCCGCAGAGGAATGTGCGCTGGGCACTATTCGCCAGCTCACCTTCCACGCGCCAGCCAGCGCCGTCGCGCACAACGGATTCAATTGCGGCCACGCGGGCATCCCGCCCGGCCTGACGCTCTGCGGCATCCGAACAGGCGTTGATCGCCAATTGCATGTCGTCGCCTTCTCGATCATAACGGCTATCGGTGCGATTATCATAGCGCGCGTTATCGCTGCGATAATCGCGGTCTTCATAGCGTTGGTCACGACTGTTTTTTGACGCCGCGCTGGCGATAGCGGCGATCCCGCCTATCACCAGGATACCGGCCAGAAGATCGCCGCCGCTGATGCCATCACGATGGCGGCGATGGCCCCGATATCCACGATATCCACGGTAGCCGCGATAGTCGCGCCATCCATTGGCCTTGTCGGTTTCGGCAGACCAGCCCAGCGCCGCCGTATCAATTGGCGTGGCAAGGGCCGCGCCGCTGTGCATAGGCGCAGCCATGGCTGGCGAAACGCCCGAAAGACACAGCGCGGCGGCTGCAGCCACGGCTGAAAATCTGGTCATCTTGGTCATATGAGATACCCCTATCAAGCGCAGCTCTTATATTCCCGATGCTGCAATGGGACAGAATATAGATGGCCCAGCCTGTCACCAGGCTGAACCATATTGGTTTGGTCAATGGCGCGCATCGCGCTTAGCGGCGGCTGTAATTAAGGCCGCTGTAACGGACGTCACTCACCCGGTTGCCTTCGATATAGCAGGTGAAATTGCCTTTGTCGGCGTAACGGGCTCTCTGATAACGGCCCCGGTTCTGTTCGACCACAACCCTGCCCTTGACCCGATAGCCATAGCGCGTCCGGTCGATATCCCGGATGTCGGTGACATTGGCGCGGCCATAGCGGGCGGCACCGCCTTCAGCAGCACGTACACAACGGTTCACGGCCTGACGCTGGCCAATCTGGCGGTAGCGGTTGCCATAACGGCTGTCCGAATACCGGTCATCGCGATAATTGTCGCGATATCTGCGGTCCTTGTTGCCGGAGCTGGCGATAGCCGCAATTGCACCGACGATCGCTACGCCGGCGATCACTTCGCCAGCACTCGGCCCGCCCTTATGCCCGTCGCGGGCCATTGCGGGGGTTGCAGAAACGGCCATCGCAGCGGCAGCAGCGGTTCCGACCAGAGCCTTGTTCAACTTGTTCATGTCCACTTTCCTTTCACACTGCCCGAAACCTTTTCCCGAGCTTGCAAAACCCTTTTAGCGGAGTCCGGTTGAGTAGAGACTGAACTGGCTCGACAGGCGTTGTTAAGGTTAGTGGCTACTTTTATGAACAAAAGTCAGCAGGGCAAACTTCTCCTCTCTTGAGGAAACAGCAGAAACCACGGTCCCGGTCGCTATTCGGTCAGGCTGAGTCCGGTGGCATCCGCCAGAAAGGCGTAGATGTCGGAATATTCCTCGATCAGCTTGTCGGTCGGCTTGCCGCTACCGTGACCGGCGCGCGTCTCGATGCGGATCAGATGTGGCGCATCGCCCGTATCCAGCGCCTGCAACCGTGCGGTATATTTGAAGCTATGGCCCGGAACCACCCGGTCATCGGTGTCTGCGGTGGAGACAATCAACGCAGGATAATCGACCCCGGATTTGATATTGTGATAAGGCGAATAAGCTAGCAGGTTTTTGAAGTCCTGCTCCTTGTTCGGATAGCCATAATCATCGACCCAGTAACGCCCGGCGGTAAACCGGTCGAAGCGGAGCATGTCCATGACGCCGACGGCAGCATGACCTGCGGTGAACAGATCGGGCCGCTGGTTCATCACCGCACCAATCAGCAATCCGCCATTGGACCGGCCTTCAACCGCCAGACCATCCTTCGGCGTAACGCCCTCCCCGATCAGATATTCGCCAGCGGCGATAAAATCGTCGAAGACATTCTGTTTATTCTGCAACCGGCCAGCGTCATGCCAGTCCTTGCCATATTCGCCGCCGCCGCGCAGATTGGCCGAAGCGAACACGCCGCCCGCCTTGATCCAGGCCATCCAGGCCGGCTTATATTGCGGTAATACCGAGATATTGAACCCGCCATAGCCATAGAGCAGCGTCGGTGCGCCTTCCGAGAGATCCTGGCCCTTCATGTGGACCAGAAACATCGGGATCTTCGTGCCATCCTTGCTTTCGTAAAAGCGCTGGGTCACCTCGACCATGTCCGGATCAAAGGGTAGCGTCGGCGCTGCCCAGACGGTCGGTTCCGACGATGGCTCGTAACGAAAGACCGTGGTTGGCCGGTTGAAGCTTTGAAAGCTGAAAAAGCCTTCCTCGCTTTTCATCGAACCGCTGAGGCCACCCACCTGCCCCGGACCGGGAAGGTCGAGCGTGCCGAGCGCCTTGCCATCGAGATCGAAGGTGGAAAGCTGGCTTTTTGCATCGACGAGATAGCTGACTACCAGTCGGTCACCGACGATCATCGCCCCGTCAATGACAGCATCTCTCTCAGCGACCAGCTCGGTAAATTCCGTCTTTTCCGCGCTCAGATCGGTTTTGACTACCCGCAACCGCGGCGCATCCTTGTTGGTGATGAAATAGAGCGTATCGCCCTCGCCATCGATCAACCGCCAGTCATTTTCAAAGCCGCTGACCAGCTTGCGGATTTGAAGTTTTGGCGCATCGACCTTGATCAGCGTGATTTCGTAGCGCTCGTCGGTGCCGGACGAAGATGTGATTACCACCCATTCCTTGTCGGAGGTCAGTTCCGCTGAATGATTGAGGTCCGGCTGATCCGGCGTTGCATATATGCGCGTATCGTTTTCCTGATCCATGCCGATCGGATGCAGATAGACCGCATGATCGCTGTTCAGCGACTGAAAGGCCTCTCCTCCCTCTGGCTCCGGGAAGCGCGAATAGAGAAAGCCGACATTGTTCGGCATCCACGCCAGATCAGTGAACTTGGCCCATTCGATGCTGTCCGGCTGCACCTCACCGGTTGTGACATCGAGAACCTTCAGCGTGCGCCAGTCGGAACCGCCATCCTGAACCGCATAAACGAGCAGGCCGCCATCCCCGGACGGTTTCCAGCCCGCCAGCGCCGTCGCGCCGTCGTCCGACCAGGTAGCCGGATCAATCAGGGCCCGTTCTTCGCCATCTGCACCGTCACGAACATAGAGCACCGCCTGATTTTGGCCGCCGCTTTTGCGCTCGTAGAAATATTTACCACCAGCTTCTACCGGATTGCTCAGATCATCATAATCGAACAATTCCGTCATCGACTTCGCCAGAGCTTCGCGTCCCGGCAGCTTTTCCAGATAAGCGTCGGTAACGGCATTCTGCGCCTTCACCCATTCGGCGACATCAGAATCTTCCCGCACATCATTTTCCAGCCAGCGATAGGGATCGGAAATATATTCGCCAAATTGCTCTTCCATCTCATCAACGGTTCTGGTCTCTGGATAGGTCAGGGAAACGTCCTTATTTTCATGATCGTTGGCGAGCGCGGGAGATGTCAGGGCCAATCCAATGGCCAATGTCAGAAAGGTCAGATTACGCATAAACACCTCGGCAAAAGAAAGAGGCCGCAAGCTTATCGCTCACGGCCTCTATTATCAATTGAAACTGTCAACGGACGGAAGCGGCTCAGGCCTCTTCGTATTCATCCTGTGCGTTCTGGTCAGGACCGCTGTCCTGCCCTTTAGCGTCAACATCACGGTCAACCAGCTCGATGATCGCCATTGGCGCAGCATCGGAAGCACGGAAACCGGCGCGGATGATGCGGGTATAGCCACCGCTGCGATCGGCATAGCGATCGGCCAGCACTTCGAAGAGCTTCTTTTCCTGGGTCTCATCCATCAACCGCGAATGCGCGATACGACGGTTGGACAGGCCACCGCGTTTGCCAAGCGTGATCAGCTTTTCGACAACCGGACGCAATTCCTTGGCTTTTGGCACAGTGGTCAAAATCTGTTCGTGCTTGATTAGTGCTGCGGCCAGGTTCTTCAGCAGAGCCTGACGGTGAGCACCGGACCGCTGCATACGGCGGCCCTTCATTCTATGACGCATGATATTTCCTTCGTTCGTTATGGGGCCGTATGAGGTACCCCGTAGCAGGTGATTTTAAAGAGGCATCACCAATCAGCCTTGTCCGTCAATATTGAGCCTGCCGAACGACGTTTCTCGTTCGCCAAACTCTCCGCTAACGGTTGATCATTTAACCCAGCAGCTCTTGCTCGAGCTTCTTGGCCATTTCTTCAATATTTTCAGGCGGCCATCCGGGGATGTCCATGCCGAGACGCAGACCCATGCTCGACAGCACTTCCTTGATTTCGTTCAGGGACTTGCGGCCAAAGTTCGGGGTACGCAGCATTTCGGCTTCGGTTTTCTGCACGAGATCGCCAATATAGATGATATTGTCGTTCTTGAGGCAGTTGGCGGAGCGAACGCTGAGTTCCAGTTCGTCGACCTTCTTGAGCAGATAGCGGTTGAGCTGGTTGGCATCGCTTTCTGCCTGGCTCTGCTGAGCGGCCATGCCAATTGGCGAGGAAACCTGCTCCAGCGCTTCTTCGAAATGCACGAAAAGCTGCAACTGATCCTGCAAAATCCGGGCTGCATAGGCGATCGCATCTTCCGGGCTCACCGTACCATCGGTTTCGATGGTCAGGTTCAGCTTGTCAAAATCGAGTTCCTGACCAACGCGGGCATTGTCGACCTTGTAGGAGACCTGACGGACCGGAGAATAGAGCGAGTCGATCGGAATCAATCCAATCGGCGCGTCTGCCGGACGGTTTGCGACAGCCGGAACATAGCCCTTACCGACATTGACGGTCAGCTCCATATTCAGCGAAGCACCTTCGTCGAGATGACAAATCACAAGATCCGGGTTCATGATCTCGATGTCGCCGGAGACCGCAATATCGCCAGCCTTGACTTCGCCAGGGCCGGTTGCGGACAGTTGCAGGCGCTTGGCGTCTTCGCTTTCCATTTTCAACGCGATCTGCTTGATGTTCAGAACAATGTCTGTCACATCTTCACGGACGCCCGGCAGCGACGAGAATTCGTGCAGCGCATTTTCGATCTTGATCGAGGTAACTGCCGCGCCCTGAAGCGAGGACAGAAGTACGCGGCGCAGCGCGTTGCCCATGGTCAGGCCAAAACCGCGTTCCAGAGGTTCGGCGACAAAAGTTGCCTTGCGCTTCGGATCACCGCCGGGCTTGATGTCGAGGACGTTGGGCTTCTTCAGTTCTTGCCAGTTCTTCATATTGACAGTCATGGACTTCCCCTAGTGGTTCAAAGAGCGGCTGTGGACGTCATCACCGCTCTGAATTTTAAAAATGTGGAACTGACCGACCGGTCGTCCCCGAAACTCGAGCGGTATTAGACGCGGCGTCTTTTGGATGGGCGAACACCATTATGCGGGATCGGTGTGACATCACGGATCGAGGTGATCGTGAAGCCAACAGCCTGAAGCGCACGAAGAGCAGATTCACGACCGGAGCCTGGACCTTTCACTTCGACTTCAAGAGTCCGCACACCATGATCGGCCGCTTTCTTACCAGCGTCTTCCGCTGCAACCTGGGCAGCATAAGGTGTCGACTTGCGGGAGCCTTTAAAACCCATCATGCCAGCAGAGGACCAGCTTATCGCATTGCCCTGAGCATCGGTGATGGTGACCATCGTATTGTTAAACGTGGCGTTGACGTGCGCTACGCCTGCCGAAATATTTTTGCGCGCACTTTTCTTTATGCGCTGCGGTTCGCGTGCCATGTGATCAATTCCTACCTAATATCTTGAAGATACCTGTCCGAAGACAAGTCTTATTTCTTTTTGCCAGCGATCGCCTTGGGCTTGCCTTTGCGGGTACGCGCATTGGTATGCGTACGCTGTCCGCGGACCGGCAGGCCTTTACGATGACGCAGGCCGCGATAGCAGGCCAGATCCATCAGACGCTTGATGTTCATTGCGACTTCACGCCGCAAATCACCTTCAACCGTATGTTCGGCATCAATCGTTTCACGAATGTGCAAAATTTCCTGATCGGTGAGGTCCTGAACCCGACGGGCTGGATCAATCTTCAATTTTTCAACAATTTCAGCCGCAGCGGTGCGTCCGATACCGTGAATGTAGGTAAGCGCAATGATTACGCGCTTGTTAGTTGGGATATTTACCCCAGCAATACGTGCCAATATTTTTCTCCATGCTCCACAGGACCGATTCGCCGGACCTATCTCATAGCCAAGTCGTTAAAAACACACCCAAAACGCACAAAACCAGCGCGCGCCGCAAAGGGCACTGCCGGTTCAATTCGGTTTCGAATAAGGGTTATTTAGATAGTGTTGACAGCGCTGTCAAGCGCGGAAGAATGGGCTTTCGGTACAGTGCCGATTGACCAGAGCGATCCATATCGGAAAAACCGTAGTTGTGCAAATCCACGCCTTACATTCTTCAATGGTCGCCAAGGGCGTCCGACGGTCAATATTACCAGTGCCAGTATTGGTAGTAGATGCACGGCCTGGCATCACCGATCAAATGCAACAGGAGATAAATTCAACGCACAAGGACAGCTATGACGTCGGACGTAATAATATTGGGAACCGGTGGTTCGGGATTGACCGCAGCAGTCGCAGCTCACGATGCCGGTGCAAAGGTTCGGGTTTTCGAAAAGCATGACCAGATCGGCGGCACTACTGCCTGGTCGGGTGGTATGCTGTGGATACCCAACAATCACCATGAAGAAGAGCTGGACGTAGAAGACAGCCGCGAAAACGCCCTGAAATATTTGATGTCCCTGTCGCATGATATGATCCAGCAAGATCTGGCCGAGGCTTTTCTTGATGCAGGGCCAGCGATGATGAAACATCTGGAAGAGAACAGTCCGGTTATTTTTCGCCCTATACCGGATTTCCCCGACTATCATGCCGAACATCCGGGTGGTATGGTCCGTGGAGGCCGCTCGGTCGACTGCCCGCTTTACCCCTTCGATGAACTCGGCGAATGGGCCGAACGAGTGACCCCCTCCCCTTATTCTCCCGATCCACGCTATTCGATATACGATTCATCGATCGGCCAGGCTCAACCGAAACCTTTGAGCAAAGAAGAACTGGATCGTCGCGCGAGCCGCGATGAGCGCGGCAGCGGTCAGGCTCTGATGGGACGCTTGCTCCGCGCCTGTCTGGATCGGGGCATAGAACCCGAGACAAGCACCAGAGCCATTGACCTGATCCGTGAGGATGGGCGAGTGAGCGGCGTCAAAGTTGAGAAAGATGGCGTGATGCGGGAAGAATTTGCCGACGCCGTGATTTTGGCGACCGGCGGCTTCGAGTGGGACGAAGATCTGAAACGTGCATTTCTGCGGGGCCCGATGACGCACCCGGTCTCGATCCAGACGAATACCGGTGACGGGCTTAAAATGGCGATGCGTATTGGAGCGAAGCTTGGCAACATGCGCGAAGCGTGGTGGATGCCTGTTCAGCAAGTACCTCGAGAAATCGTATCAACAGGTGTCACTCTGGTCGCCGGACAGCGCTCCCTGCCCCGCTCGATCATGGTCAACAAGAAGGGCAAGCGCTTCGTCAACGAGGCTGCGAACTACAACGCCTTTGGCGCAGCCTTCCACGAGCAGGACGTCTCCTCGTTCGACTATGCGAATCTGCCATGCTGGATGATTTTCGACAAGGGATATATCGACCGTTACGGCTCCGGCATGATGGGCGGCGCGGCAGGGGAAATGCCGCCGCAATGGGTGATGCGTGCAGACACACTAGCGGGGCTAGCCAAAAATCTTGGCTTGCCGGACGGTGCGCTGGAGCAGACCGTCGGGGAATGGAATTCTATGGTCGAAGATGGCTGTGACAAGCATTTCGGGCGTGGCGAAGCCGCTCACGATATATGGTGGGGTGACCCCAAGCACCGCAATAGTCGCGCCGCGACGCTTGGCCCGATTACCGACGGGCCATTTTTTGCCGTCGAGATCAAGAGCGGCGCACTGGGCACCAAGGGCGGCCCTCAAACCAACCGCAATGCGCAAGTGCTGGACGTCGATGGCAAAGCTATTGAGGGACTGTATGCCGCGGGCAATGTCATGGCTTCGGTAATGGGGATGACCTATGGCGGTCCCGGTGGAACCATCGCTCCTGGAATGGTTTTTGGATTCCTCGCCGGTCGACACGCTGCCGGTACTCCATTTTTCGATGCGTGATTGACGGAGATCGATCAGGACAACGAGAGATTTGATTGGTACCCCGCAAGGAGCGCAGCCTAATTCCTGATCGATTTGGCTTGCGCTGTGCGTCAAACCCGCCCCATAGAATTGATCTAAACCCGGGGGGGCATGAGTGACCAACAGAAACAAACATGATCTGTTCGAAATAGCGGGACATACGGTTGCTCCCGGTAAAATCGGCGATATTGCGATTCCGATCAGCGATCTGTCCGCTGGCATGCAGGCCAATATGGAAGTGCGAGTGTTCCACGGCAAGCGCACCGGACCAACGATTTTCATCAGCGCCGCGATCCATGGTGATGAAATCATCGGCACCGAAATCATTCGCCGGGTGATGAAGAAACTGAAGCAGACCCGGATGTCCGGCACCGTGATCTTCGTACCCGTGGTCAACATGTTCGGCTTTATCACGCACAGCCGCTATCTCCCGGACCGCCGCGATCTTAACCGCTCCTTTCCGGGAACCGAAAAAGGCTCGCTGGCCTCGCAACTGGCCAATATCTTCTCGACCGAGATCATCGATCATTGCTCCTTGGGCATTGATATCCACAGCGCCGCTCAGCACCGCTATAATCTGCCGCAGATCCGCATTGCATCGGGCAATCCGGAACTCAAGGAACTGGCCCTGGAATTTGGCCCGCCGGTCGTGATCGAGGCGGAATTGCGCCCCGGTTCGCTGCGTGCGCTAGCGAGAGAAGCCGGCGTCGACATGTTGTTGATGGAAGCGGGCGAAGCGCTTCGGTTTGACGAATTTTCAGTGTTGACCGGGGTCAACGGTATCTTGCGGGTATTGAAAAAACTAGAGATGATCGAAACCAAACGCCTCGGGAAACGCGGCGCACCGCCCGCACAGGCGACCCGCACCGTCTGGTTGCGCTCCAGCCGCGGCGGCATTTGCAGGCTGATATCGCCCTCCGGAACGAAGGTCCACAAGGGCGACACCGTTGCCTGCATCAGCGATATTTTTGGCGACGGAGAAGATGCGATCGTCTCTCCCATCGACGGCATCGTGATTGGCCACAGCAACCTGCCAGTGGTCAATCAGGGCGACGCGCTGCTCCACATCGCGGAAGTGAGGGTATTCGATACGGTAGGTGACCGGCTGGGAAAAATCGAGGATGCGATCACCAGCAATCAGCTGCTCGACGAGGATGAAGTCATTTAAGTATCTGCAGCGAAAAGCAACAGGGAGCCCTTTGGCCCGGTCTCTTATCCCTTGCCGCGCGTCTTGGTCTTTCCGGGCTTGGCATTTTTTTCCATAAATTCGATGATCTGGCCCGCAACATCCTTGCCGGTAGCATTTTCGATGCCCTCGAGACCCGGCGAGCTGTTTACTTCCATGATTACCGGGCCATGGTTGGAACGCAGCATGTCGACGCCGCATACGTTCAGCCCCATATGCTTGGCCGCGCGCAAGGCGGTGGAACGCTCTTCCGGGGTGATTTTTACGATCTGGGCGCTGCCGCCGCGATGCAGGTTGGACCGGAAGTCGTCCGCCGCGCCGGTGCGCTTCATTGCGGCAACTACCTTGCCACCCACGACAAGCGCGCGGATATCGGTACCGCCGGCCTCCTTGATGAATTCCTGAACCAGAATATTCACGTTGGCGCCGCGAAATGCCTCGATCACCGACTTGGCGCTCGACATTGTCTCGGCGAGCACGACACCGATGCCCTGGGTGCCTTCCAGAAGCTTGATGACCACCGGGGGCCCATTGACTGCACGGATGATCTCTTCCGCCTGCTTCGGATCGTTGGCGTAAGCGGTAAGCGGCAGGCCCAGTCCGTATTTTGCAAATATCTGCATCGAGCGCAGCTTGTCGCGGCTGCGGCCAATGGCAACGCTTTCGTTAAGCGGCCAGACTCCGGCCATTTCAAACTGCCGCAGCACCGCCGTACCGTAATTGGTGATCGATGCGCCAATGCGCGGGATGACCGCGTCATAACCTTCCAGCGTATTCCCATTGTAGGTGATCGTCGGTCGGTGGCTCGCAATATTCACTGTACAGCGGGTGGTATTCAATATGTCGATTTCATGGCCACGCGCTTCGGCGGCTTCCATCAGACGTTTATGTGAATAGAGATTCGGATTCCGGGCAAGCATGGCGATTTTCATAATTCATCTTTCTTCATGCCGGCCTAGCATCCAGCGCTTGGCACTATTCACGAGAAATCCCCGCTTGAGCGCCCGGCGCCCTATCAGGACCGGGAATATCATCGACTGCCGATTGGCAAGAGTCATATGACCTACCCATTCAAGCGGCCCTAGTTTCATCACTGTCTCTATAACATATCGGGTTTGCATGACACCATTGCTACTTTTTATCCGGCGCTGGCCATAAACCGGCGCTTCACAATGATAGTCGGCGACGCCAGATCCCATCGGAATTGTGAACTGCACAAAATCCCTGCCGTCTTTTTCGAAAGATTTGATCCTGGTGGCGTGCAATGACGATGTCGCGGCGCCGGTATCAACCTTGGCATGAAGATTGATTACGCCGAATTCGGGTAAATCAATAAGCTCGCACCAGCCTATTTCGCAGGGCTCTTTGAGCTTCTTCTGAAGCCGCTTGTCTTTAGGGTTTTGCGCTTGCGCCATCGACCCAACATCTGGCCGATGGCGCTTTCTTGCGCAAGATAATTATAAGCTAGAGAACTCCATAGGCCAGCATTGCATCGGCCACTTTCTTGAAACCCGCGATATTCGCGCCTTTCACATAGTCGACATAGCCATCACCCTGATCTCCATATTCCACACATTTGCCGTGGATGCCTTCCATCAGTTCCGTCAACATCTCGCCGAGGCGCTCGTGGTTCCAGCTGATCCGCTCCGCGTTCTGGCTCATTTCGAGGCCAGAGACCGCGACGCCGCCAGCGTTGGCCGCCTTGCCCGGACCGTACATGATCTTCGCGTCATGGAACACGTGCACACCTTCCAGCGTGGTCGGCATATTCGCACCTTCCGACACGGCAATGACGCCATTGGCAACCAGCTCTTTTGCTTCCTCTTCATTGAGTTCATTCTGGGTCGCACAGGGCAAGGCCAGATCACAGGCCACGCTCCACGGCCGCTTGCCGTCATGGTAGGACGAGCCGGTAAAATGAGCGGCATAATCGCTGATACGGCCCCGCGTGTGCGTCTTGTGGTGCTTCACCCAGTCGATCTTTTCCTGGTCAATGCCGTCAGGATCATGAATGAAGCCGCCGCTATCCGAGAGCGTCAGCACTTTGCCGCCCTGTTTGGTGATCTGTTCCGCGGCATGGGTTGCGACATTGCCTGAGCCGGAAATCACAGCGGTTTTACCGTCAATCGAGTCGTTTTTATGCTTGAGCATATTCTGCATAAAATAGACCGCGCCATATCCGGTTGCTTCGGGCCGCATTTGCGAGCCGCCATATTCCAGCCCTTTGCCGGTGAGCACACCTTCCCACCGATTGGTGATCCGCTTGTACTGGCCGAACATATAACCGATCTCACGCCCGCCGACGCCGATATCACCGGCAGGGACATCCGTATCCGGCCCGATGTGACGATAGAGCTCGGTCATGAACGACTGGCAGAAGCGCATGACCTCGGCGTCAGACTTGCCCTTGGGGTTGAAGTTCGCGCCGCCCTTGCCGCCGCCCATTGGCAGTCCAGTCAGCGAGTTTTTGAACGTCTGCTCGAATGCCAGAAATTTCAGCACGCTTTCCGTAACGCTGGGGTGAAAGCGGATGCCGCCCTTGTACGGGCCAATCGCATTGTTATTCTGAATACGAAAACCGCGCTGAACACGGACATTGTGATTATCGTCTTCCCAGCAAACCCGGAACGATATCACCCGGTCAGGTTCGGCAATGCGGCGCAGGATCTGCGCAGTGTGATAGGCTTCCTTGTCCTGGATGAAATCAAAGATGTCCATCGCGACTTCTTGCACGGCCTGAACAAATTCAGGCTGCCCGGGATTGCGCTTCTTCACGCCTTCCATGAATGTCGGAAAATCTACATGATCGGAAACGGCCATTATACACCCCTCAATATTGTATATCAGCGCGACCCGATTATCGCTGTCGACCTCCTCGAGTCGGCAACGGGTATGGAACCTTCATAGAACCATTCGATGGCTTTGGTAAAGCGTTGAGGGTGAGCGACAATCAGTCTCGATTGTCGTCTTCGGCAGCGTCCATTTTTTCATCGTCGGCGGGGTCAGCCGAGCTGTCCTGCCCATCGGTTTCCGCCGCATCCGCTTCGGCAAAAAGGGCCGCCAGGCGGGTCAATTGTTCGCCAATCACGCCATCCACGGCCGGAGCAATCTGATCGACGGGAAATTCCATGTAGCCGCCGACTTTATAGGTAAAGCGAACCGCTGTCTTTTCGCCCTGCGGATCGAGCAGCATTGTCAACGTGCCGGTAACCGCCTCACTCTGCAGCGGGCCTAGCGCCCCTGACATCCGGAGCATCTTATTATTATGTGCATAGATAACGCGCATGTGCTGCACGCTACCGTCTGATGTTCTGATATTGTCGGCTGACGTCGTCCGGATCAGTTCGCAAAAACATCCACCCGCTTGCGGTACCAGATAAAAATTGTCCGCGTCTCCGGTCCAGCTATGATCGCCATTCCAATAGCGCGACGGTGCAATCATCGCTTTCCACACCGCCTCCGCGTTCCCGTCAATGAGAGTCTGGTGCTGGACGGTAAAGCCATTGTCTGCCGTATTGGTGACTTCCGCCCGTGCCGGGGTCACGGTAGCCAGCGCTGCCATTGCCAAAATTGCGTGGAATGCCAGCTTAGCCATGACCATATCTCCCGTAAAATCTGTTCAGAGCGACAGAACCGCCTCGATAGCATCATTCACTTCGGACATACTGCCCATGCCGTTTACGTGGTGCACAATGCCCCGCGCCTCGTAGATCGGCAGAATCGGTGCGGTTTTTGCACGATATTCCTGCATCCGGGTCCGCACGGTTTCTTCATTATCATCCGGACGGCGCTTGAACTCGGTCGAGCCGCATACATCACAGACTCCGGCCACTTCTGGCTGTTTGAACGTGTCATGATAGCCGGCGCCGCATTTGGCGCAGGTGAAGCGCCCGGTGATCCGCTCGACCAGAGCGTCTTCGTCCACCGCCAGTTCAATCACATAAGAAAGAACGCGGTTTCGGTCAGCCAAAATCTCGTCCAGAGCAGCGGCTTGCGCGGCGGTCCGTGGATAGCCGTCAAAAATCACGCCTTTTTCCGGGCCCAGTTCATCCAGCTTGTCGCCGATAATGCCCGAGACTACCTCATCCGGCACGAGTGCACCGGCGTCCATCAAGGCCTTGGCTTTCAGCCCGACTTCGGTTCCGGCCTGCACCGCTGCACGGAGCATATCGCCCGTCGACAGCTGTACCATGCCATGCTCATCTTCCAGACGGCCCGCCTGGGTCCCCTTCCCGGCACCCGGTGGTCCCAACAAGATGATGTCCATACGATTACCCCCGTGATGATGGAATGAATAGATGGCCGACTTGGCGCATTCGGCAATTAGCGTTTGCGCCGACCACCCTTGAGTTTCGCTTTCTTCAGCAGATCGCCATATTGCAGCGCCAGAAGATGGCTCTGGATTTGCGTAACCGTATCGACCGTCACGTTAACGACAATCAACAGGCTGGTACCGCCAAGGAAGAAAATAGGCAGATTGGTTTGTGCCATAACATATTCCGGCAGGACGCACACCAACGCCAGATAGGCAGCACCGACGACGGTGATCCGGGTCAGCACATAATCAAGATAATCGGCCGTATTTTTGCCAGGGCGGATGCCTGGCACAAAGCCACCGTTTTTCTTCAGATTTTCTGCGGTTTCCTCAGGATTGAACACGACTGCGGTGTAGAAGAAACAGAAGAAAATAATACCGGCGGCATATAGCGCCATATAAAGCGGCTGCCCATGCGCCAGATACTGGTTCAAGGTGATGATGAAATCGCCGAATGCCGTCTCACCGGAGGTAGCGTTGCCAGCGAACTGGCTCACCGTCAGCGGCATCAGCAAAAGCGACGATGCAAAAATAGGCGGAATCACGCCGGCGGTATTGACCTTCAGCGGCAAGTGACTGCGGTCAGCCTGCATCACGCCATTTTGCGTCGCTCGCTTCGGATATTGAATCAACACCCGACGCTGCGCGCGTTCCATGAAGCTGATGAACAGGATCAAGCCAGCAACCATGGCAATCAGGCCAATAATCGTCAGGGCGCTGATCGAGCCGGTACGGCTACCTTCCATAAGGTTGCCGACAAAGGTTGGCATCTGCGCGACAATACCGGCCATGATGATCAACGAAATACCATTGCCGATACCGCGGCTGGTGATCTGTTCACCGAGCCACATCAGGAACAACGTACCCCCGACCAGACTGATGACCGCGCCGATGCGGAACATATAGCCCGGCTCGACAACGGCCTGCAGGCCCGATTGAGACGCAAAACTTTCGAGGCCGACGGCGATGAAATAGCCCTGAACCGCGGTCAGGCCGACAGTTCCATAGCGGGTATATTGGTTGAGTTTCTTGCGCCCCGCCTCGCCTTCTTTTTTTACGGCGGCCAGAGTCGGCGACAACGCAGCGGCCAGCTGAACGACGATCGACGCGGTAATATAAGGCATGACGCCCAGCGCGATCAGACTCATCCGCTCCAGCGAACCGCCGGAAAATGTGTTGAAGATATCGAGAACGCCGCCACGGGTCTGATCATAGAGATCGGCCAGCACGACTGGATCGACGCCCGGCAGCGGCACGAAGCTGAGCAGACGGAAAATGATCAGCGCGCCAAGCGTAAACCAGATACGTTTGCGCAATTCGGTGGCTTCGCCAAATTTTGACAGGCTTAGATTCGCTGCGACCTGATCGGCTCTTGATGCCATGTTTGACTTTCCTGCCCACTATTAGTTTGCAACGCCCCTCTGCGGTGGCAGAGGCCCATCTCCAACTATTGCGGTCTGTTGCAATCCTCGGAGATGAATACCCGCTTTTGCGGGTATGCAACCCGGCCCATATCGGATGTTAGCGCATCAAAAACAAGGGGCCAGAAAAAGAGGCGCTAAAACTAGCGCCTCTCGAAGATCAATCTTTCTTCTTAGCCTTGTTTGCGGCTTTCTTCTCGCGGGCCGGCTTGGAGGCGACAGCCTTTTTCTCACCCTTCGCCCGGCGTTCGCCGCCTGCAGCTAGGATTTCGACCTTGCCGCCTGCCTTCTCGACCGCTGCTACAGCGGCTTTCGAAGCGCCAGCAACGGCGATCGTGATTTTCGCGGTCAGCTCGCCCTTGGCCAGCAACCGGACGCCGTCCTTGCCGCCGCGGGCCAAACCTGCTGCTTTAAGGGTTGCGTGATCGATAGTGCCCTTGGTGTCGAGGCTCTTGCTGTCGATGAACTTCTGGATCATGCCCAGATTCACTTCCGCATAGTCGGTGCCGAACGGGTTGTTAAAGCCACGCTTTGGCAGCCGCATGTGGAGCGGCATCTGGCCGCCTTCGAAGCCGTTGATCGAAACACCGGAACGGGACTTCTGGCCCTTTTGGCCACGTCCGCCGGTCTTGCCCTTGCCCGAGCCAATGCCCCGGCCAACACGCATGCGCGACTTGCGCGCGCCTTCATTGTCTTTAAGTTCGTTCAGTTTCATGTCGTGTACTCGCTTTCGCTTTTATTCGCACGGAAGTTGCCGGTTTTACCCTTCAACAACCTCCACCAGATGATGCACCTTGCGGATCATGCCGCGGACTTCCGCGGTGTCTTCCAGTTCGGAAACACGGTGCATCTTGTTGAGACCGAGACCGATCAGCGTCTTGCGCTGAACTTCCGGGCGCCGGATCGGCGAACCGATCTGCTTGATTTTCAGTTTAGCCATCAAAATTACTCCGTAACTGCAGCGGCATCAGCTGCCACTTCAGCAGCCGAACCACCAGCACGTGCAAGCAGGTCGGTCACTTTCTTGCCACGCCGCTGAGCAACAGCTTTTGGGCTGGACTGATCTGCCAGAGCAGCAAAAGTTGCGCGGATCATGTTGTAAGGGTTGGCGGTACCGTTGGACTTCGTCACAACGTCAGAAACGCCAAGGCTTTCGAACACGGCACGCATGGGACCACCGGCGATGATACCGGTACCTGCAGGTGCCGAACGAACCGTAACATTGCCCGCGCCGAATTGGCCGGTGCCGTCATGGTGCAAAGTGCGGCCTTCGCGCAATGGTACACGTACCATCGATTTCTTGGCAGCTGCAGTCGCCTTGGTGATTGCTTCCGGCACTTCGCGGGCCTTGCCCTTGCCGAAACCAGCGCGGCCTTTGCCATCGCCAACCACAACCAGAGCAGCAAAGCCGAAGCGCTTACCGCCTTTGACCGTCTTTGAAACGCGGTTGATGTGGACCAATTTCTCAATCAGCTCTTCGCCGCCGTCATTATTGCCACGTCCGCCGCGATTGTTATTGCGTCCGCCGCCACGATTGTCACGGCCGCCACCACGGTTATCCCGGCCACCGGCACCGCCACGGTTTCCGCCGCGCGACTGACGCTCGGGGCCACCGGTTTTGGCTTCAGGTGCAATAGCTGCTGTCGGCTGATTGCCTTCGCCAGTGGTGCCCGGCTGTGCCGCGCCTTCTGGTGTTGTTTTCTCATCAGCCATATTAAAACTCCAATCCGCCTTCACGTGCTGCGTCGGCCAGGGCCTTCACACGTCCGTGAAACAGGAACCCGCCACGGTCAAAAATTACTTCTTTAACGCCTGCCTTCTTGGCCGCTTCGGCAACGCGCTTGCCAACATCGGCTGCTGCTTTGCTGTCTGCACCGGTTTTGACGGTAGACGCTTTATCGATGGTCGAAGCGGAAGCCAGCGTTTTGCCCTCGGCATCGTCGATAACCTGGGCATAGATATGCCGGCTCGTGCGATGCACGGACAAACGAGGCTTTGAGAGCCCGCGCTTCCGCAATTTGCTGCGTACGCGTTGCTGGCGCCGTTTGAACTGAGAAATATTCGCCATGGCTTATTTCTTCTTCCCTTCTTTGCGGAAAATATATTCGCCGCGATATTTGATACCCTTGCCTTTATAAGGCTCAGGCTTGCGCCAGCGCCGGATTTCGGCAGCGACCTGGCCAACTTGCTGTTTGTCCATGCCGGAAATTTCGATGGTGGTCTGATCCGGGGTCTTGATGTCGACACCGTCAGGGATCGCAAAATTTACATCGTGGCTAAAGCCAAGCTGCAGATTGAGCGTCTTCCCCTGGACAGCGGCACGATAACCAACGCCGTTGATTTCCAGAACCTTGGTGAAGCCTTCGGTGACACCGTCTACCAAATTCTGCACCAGCGTACGCTGCATGCCCCAGAAGGCACGCGCGGTTTTGGACTTGTTTGCTGGCGTCACCAGCAAACCGCCATCGCCCAGTTCATAGGTCAGATCATCAACCATCGGGGTCGAAAGCTCGCCCTTTGGTCCTTTGACCTTGACCAGACCATCTTCCATTACGGCGGTTACGCCGTCCGGAATAGCTACTGATTTTTTGCCAATACGGGACATGATTAGAATACCTCAGCCAGTACTTCGCCGCCGACCTTCGCCTGACGCGCTTCCGCGTCGGACAGAACACCTTGTGGCGTCGATACAATGGTTATGCCCAAGCCGTTACGTACCCGTGGCAGATCTTCCGAACCGCTGTAGACACGACGACCAGGCTTTGAAACACGGGCCACGTGGCGAATCGCCGGCTGCCCTTCAAAATATTTCAGTTCAATCCGCAGACCGGGGTGCTTGTCGACCTCTTCTTCACTGTAGCCACGAATATAACCTTCGCGCTGCAATACTTCGAGGACGGCACCACGCAATTTGGACGCAGGTGTTACGACGCTGTCCTTGCGAGCCTGTTGTCCGTTACGGATACGGGTGAGCATGTCACCCAAGGGATCGGTAAAAGCCATATTATCTCTCCCTTACCAGCTTGATTTCGTGACGCCAGGGATCAGGCCTTTGTTGGCCATATCCCGAAGCTCGATGCGGCACAGGCGGAACTTGCGGTAATAGCCGCGTGGCCGTCCTGTGGTTTCACAGCGGTTGCGCACACGGGTTGGATTCGCATTGCGCGGGATTTCCGCCATCTTCAGGCGCGCCATCAGACGTTCGGTCTCGTCGAGAGACTGATCCGATGCCATTGCCTTCAGTTTCGCATAACGGCCGGCGTATTTCTTCACCATCCGTTTGCGCTTTTCGTTTCTGTTAATGGAACTCAGTTTCGCCATGACTTAAGTTCTCGTCCTTCCGTATAATGAAGCGCTCACGCGGCTTCTTTTTCTTCCGATTGTTCCTCTTTGGGGAACGGGAAACCGAACAGTGCCAAAAGCGCGCGCGCTTCTTCGTCTGTTTTTGCTGTTGTCGTTACAATCACGTCCATGCCGCGGACAACGTCGATGTTGTCATAGGCGATCTCGGGGAAAATGATCTGCTCTTTCAGGCCCATGGCAAAGTTGCCACGACCATCAAAGCTTTTCGGATTCAGACCCCTGAAATCCCGGATACGTGGCATAGCGATCGTCACCAGACGATCGATGAATTCGTACATCCGCTCGCGCCGCAAATTGACTTTGCAACCAATCGGCATGCCTTCACGCAACTTGAACGTTGCGATCGAGTTTTTCGCCTTGGTGATTACTGGCTTCTGACCGGCAATCAATTCCATTTCGGCAGCAGCATTCGCGACCTTTTTCTTGTCCTGGCTGCCTTCGCCCACGCCCATGTTGATCGTTACCATGGTGATCCGTGGAACTTCCATATGGTTGGAATAGTTGAACTTTTCCTGCATCGCCTTGACGATTTCCTCGTCATATTTGGTGCGCATGCGCGGGACATAATTTTTATCAGCCATCGACTTTCTCCCCGGATTTAACAGCGATACGCTGCATCTTTCCGTCTTCTGTCTTTTCAAACCGGACACGCGTCGGCTTGCCGTCTTTCGGATCCGCCAATGCCACTTTGCTGATGTGCATCGCCGCTTCGCTACGCTCAAGGCCACCCTGCGGGTTCGCCTGGGTTGGCTTGCGATGGCGAACAGCAATATTCACACCGGAAACGATGAGCTTGCCATCTTTCGGCATCACTTTGGTGACTTCACCCGACTTGCCCTTGTCCTTGCCGGACAGGATCACGACGGTATCGCCTTTTTTGATCTTTGCATTGGCCATGATTAGAGTACCTCCGGCGCAAGGCTGATGATTTTCATGTGCTTTTTCGCACGCAGTTCGCGAACCACGGGGCCAAAAATACGGGTGCCGATTGGCTCCTGGTTGTTGTTCACCAGAACCGCAGCATTGCTGTCGAACCGGATGACCGATCCGTCCTTGCGGCGGATGTCCTTCTTGGTCCGCACAATCACCGCACGGTGAACGTCGCCCTTCTTGACCTTGCCGCGCGGCGCTGCTTCCTTGATCGACACGACAATGATGTCGCCGACGCCAGCAAAGCGACGCTTCGAGCCGCCCAGCACCTTGATGCACTGGACGCGTTTGGCGCCGCTGTTGTCCGCGACCTCCAGGTTCGATTGCATCTGGATCATGGATCCAATTCCTTCTTCATAACCCCGGCTAACCGGGCGTTTCCTATTTCGTCACCCCGGCAGATCCGGGATCGTCTAAATTATTTGCTCGCAGGCTCCGCTTCGGCTTCATCTTCAGCCGCAACAGGCGCCTTGACCTTCTCGTCCTTCGGATCGCTGGCCGTGATCTCGCTGACCGTTGGCGTTGCCAGACCGGCTGCTGCGCCGACCCGTTCCAGAACCTTCCAGGTCTTCAGCTTCGAGATTGGCCGGGTCTCTTCGATCCGAACGGTTTCGCCGAGGCTGATTTCGTTGTTCTCGTCATGCGCATGATATTTCTTCGAGCGCCGGATGATTTTTCCGTACAGCGGGTGCTTCACTTTGCGTTCGACATTGACGACAACTGTCTTGTCGCCCTTGTCTGACACGACCGTACCGGTGAGAATACGTTTTGGCATATCGGTTCCTTACGCCTTTTCTGCAACAGCGGCTTTCGCACGCTCGTTCTGCAGGGTTTTGATTTTTGCTATCGTACGGCGCACTTCGCGAATCCGACTTGGCTTTTCGAGCTGGTTGGTCGCAGACTGAAAGCGCAGGTTGAATGCCTCGCGCTTCAGTTCGCCGAGTTCCGTCTCGAGCTGATCGTCGGTCTTGGTCCGCATATCTTCTATTTTAATGCTCATCTACCTTAACCTTCCAGATGTGACGTGTCGCCGAGGCGAGCCACAACCTTTGTTTTGATCGGGAGCTTCATCGCTGCCCGCTCGAAAGCGACCGCTGCAATCGGTCCCGGAACGCCGTCCAGTTCGAACAGGATGCGACCTGGCTTAACCCGAGCAGCCCAATATTCTACCGAACCCTTACCTTTACCCTGACGAACTTCGGCAGGTTTCTTGGATACTGGCACATCCGGGAAGATCCGGATCCACAACCGGCCCTGACGCTTGATGTGACGCGTGATCGCACGGCGAGCCGCTTCGATTTGACGCGCGGTAATCCGGTCAGGTTCCATGGCTTTCAGGCCATAGCTGCCGAAGTTCAAGCTGGAGCCACCTGGCGCCTTGCCCTTGATCCGGCCTTTGAAAGCCTTGCGGAATTTATGTTTCTTGGGTTGCAGCATGATGCTCTACCTATTCCTCAAAAATCAACGTTGATGCTGCGGACGGACGCCGGAAGTTTGCGCTTCCACCATCAACCGGTCTTGAGCCATCGGGTCGTGACCCAATATCTCGCCTTTGAAAATCCAAACCTTGATACCGATGATGCCGTAAGCGGTCAGCGCTTCATATTCAGCATAGTCGATATTGGCGCGCAGCGTATGCAAAGGCACGCGGCCTTCACGGTACCATTCAACCCGCGCGATTTCCGCGCCGCCCAAACGGCCGCCACAAACAATTTTAATACCTTGAGCACCAAGCCGCAGAGCAGACTGCACAGCACGCTTCATGGCACGACGGAAAGCAACCCGGCGGATCAGCTGATCACCAATGCCCTGAGCTACCAACTGAGCATCGACTTCCGGCTTGCGGATTTCGACAATGTTCAGCGATACGTCGCCGGACGACATGTCACTCAGCTGACGACGCAACTTTTCGATGTCTGCGCCCTTCTTGCCGATGATCACGCCCGGGCGTGCAGCATAGATCGAAATGCGGCAGGTCTTGGCCGGACGCTCAATCACCACCTTCGAGATCGCTGCCTGTGGCAGGGTCTTGATGATGAATTTGCGCATCTTGATGTCTTCCATCAAGAGGTCGCCGTAATTGGAACCTTCCGCATACCAGCGAGAGTCCCAGGTCCGGTTGATCTGCAGGCGAAGCCCGATAGGATTGCTCTTTTGACCCATGGTTACGCCTCTTCCTCTTCATGTTCGCGCACAACGATGCGAACGCGGCTAAATGGCTTGACAATCTTGGCTGAACGACCACGAGCCCGCGCTCTCCAGCGCTTCATCGTGATGGACTTGCCGACGCTCGCTTCGTGAACGATCAATGCGTCAACATCCAGATTGTGATTATTCTCGGCATTGGCGATTGCCGACGCCAGAACCTTGCTGACATCCTTGGCCATCGACTTTTTCGAGAACGAAAGGATGTTCAAAGCTTCTTCCGCTTTCTTGCCACGGATCAGCTGTGCAACCAGGTTCAGCTTCTGGGCAGAACCACGAATGGAATTGCCAACAGCCAAAGCTTCATTGTCGCCAACCCGGCGGGGTGATGATGCCTTACCCATTATTTCTTGCCTTTTTTGTCAGCGCCATGGCCGTAATAGTTACGCGTCGGAGCGAACTCGCCAAGCTTGTGACCAACCATGTCCTCATTCACGGAAACCGGAATGAATTTCTGGCCGTTGTAAACGCTGAAGGTCAAGCCGACGAAATCAGGCAATACGGTAGAGCGGCGCGACCAGGTCTTGATCGGCGTGCGCACACTGTTTTCCTGCGCTGTCTGCGCTTTTTTCAGCAGATGGAGGTCAACAAACGGACCTTTTTTGATGGAACGAGCCATGCTTACCTCTTCTTCTTCGCGTGACGCGACCGGATGATCATCTTGTCAGTCGATTTGTTGCTACGGGTACGAGCACCCTTGGTCGGCTTGCCCCAAGGCGTTACCGGATGACGGCCACCCGAGGTCCGGCCTTCACCACCACCATGCGGGTGATCGACCGGGTTCTTTGCAACACCGCGAGTCAGAGGACGACGTCCCTTCCAGCGAGTGCGCCCTGCCTTGCCGAAATTCTGGTTCGAATTGTCGGGGTTGGAAACCGCACCAACGGTCGCCATGCAATCGGAGCGCAAGTAACGTTGCTCACCGCTTTTCAAACGGACGATAACCATACCGCGATCACGACCGACGATCTGCACATAGGCACCCGCCGAACGAGCGATCTGGCCACCCTTGCCTGGCTTCATTTCGACATTGTGAACGATCGTGCCGACCGGCATCTGCGACAAAAGCATCGCGTTGCCAGGTTTCACGTCGGTCTTCTTGCCGGCGACAACGGTGTCCCCCACATCGAGCCGCTGAGGCGCGATGATATAGGACAGTTCGCCATCTTCATATTTCAGAAGCGCAATGAAAGCCGTGCGGTTGGGATCATATTCGATCCGCTCTACCGTCGCAGACATATCCCACTTGCGCCGTTTGAAATCGACGAGACGATATTTCTGCTTGTGACCACCGGCGATGCCGCGCGAAGTGACATGACCCTTGTTGTTCCGGCCACCCGTCTTGTTCTTGCCTTCGACAAGCTTCTTGACCGGCTTGCCTTTCCACAGGCCGCTCTTGTCGACCAGAATAAGACCACGCCGGGCGGGGCTTGTCGGTTTATAGGATTTTAATGCCATGTGCCCTTAAACTCCCGTGGTGATGTCAATGGTCTGGCCTTCAGCCAGCGTGACAACAGCCTTCTTGATGTCATTGCGTGTATAGGGGCGACCCTTCCACTTCTTGGTCTTGCCCTTTTGCACCAGCGTGTTGACGTTTTTGACTTTGACATCAAACAACGCCTCGATGGCGGCCTTGATCTGCGGCTTAGTCGCGGTATTCGCTACTTTGAATACCACAGCATTATGCTCGCTGAGCAAGGTTGATTTTTCGGTGATGTGCGGACCGACAATCACGTCATAATGACGGATATCGACTGCTTCTTTTTTAGCCATTGAAGCGCGCCTCCAGCTTTTCTACCGCTGCGCGCGTCAGCACCAGGGTTTCATGGTTCAGGATGTCATAAACATTGGCACCAGCAGCTGGCATCACGTTGACGCGTGGAATGTTGTTTGATGCTTTCGAGAAAGCTTCATTAACAGCATCACCGTCCATGATCAGCGCCGTCTTGCCGAAACCGAGCTTTGAAATCTGGGCCAAAAGCGCCTGTGTTTTGGCTTCTTTCAGATCGATATTTTCCAGCACGATAAGGTTTTCGTTTTTGACCTTGTCGCTCAGCGCCATCTTCAGACCCAGCGCACGAACCTTCTTGTTCAGCGACGGGTTGAAATCACGCTTGCGGGCACCGTGGGCTTTACCACCACCGATGAAGATCGGAGCACGACGGTCACCATGACGAGCAGTACCACCACCCTTCTGGTTGCCGTATTTCTTGCCGGTCCGAGCGATATCGGAACGCTCGCGGGTCGGACGCGCCGTTCCGCGGGCTTTTTCACGCTGCCAGTTGACGACACGGTGAAGAATATCTGCACGCGCTTCGATACCGAACACGTCATCGTTCAATTCGATGTCGCCCTTGGCTTTGGCGTCGAGGGTTATCACTTTCAATTTCATGGCTTAGCCCTCCTTCCCTGCATCATCTGCGACATCGGACTGTTCTTCTGCCGGCGCTTCAGCTGCTGCTGCGATTTCCGCATCGGTTGGACCAACCGGCGCTTCGATCGCTGCATCCGCTTCGATCATGCCCGCCGGCGCATCTTCGGTCGATGTTTCATCCGCGTTGCGGCGCAGAGCACCCGGGAACGGAACACCTTCAGGAAGAGCAACTTTCACTGCGTCTTTTACGAGGAGCCAGCCACCTTTCGAACCAGGAACGCTGCCCCGCACAAAGATCAGGCCGCGAGCGGCATCCGTGCGGACGATTTCCAGATTTTGCTGGGTACGGTTTTTCGCACCCATGTGACCGGCCATTTTCTTGCCCTTGAACACCTTGCCCGGATCCTGGTTTTGACCAGTAGAACCGTGAGCACGGTGAGAGATGGACACACCATGAGTGGCGCGCATACCGCCGAAACCCCAGCGCTTCATCGCACCGGCAAAGCCTTTACCCTGGGTCACGCCCTGGATATCGACCATCTGGCCGGCAATGAAATGGTCTGCAGTAACGGTAGCACCGATGGGGAGCAAAGCGTCTTCGCTATCAACCCGGAATTCGGCAACACGCGCCTTTGGCTCTACTTCCGCTTTCGCAAAAGCTTCACGCTGTGGTTTATTTACATTTTTCGCTTTACGGGCACCAGCACCAAGCTGAACAGCAAAATAGCCGTCACGTTCCTGATTGCGGGCTCCAACAACCTGACATTCTTCCAGCGAAAGAACGGTAACCGGCACATGCCGTCCGTCTTCCTGAAACAAGCGGGTCATCCCCATTTTTTTCGCGATCACGCCTGTACGCACGATCAATCTCCTTTACAGAGGCCGAACGAACCATTTCGTCCGGCTTGCCAACCCCAAAATGTAATGCATCACCCCGTCCGGGCTGTATTGTTCCGAAAAGTTCGGAACGAGACGGAGGACGCTGCCCGGTAAAAACCGGCGGTATCCTGTCGTGTGTCTGTTTCCGCCTTGGCGGAAACCGATCAGATGGCTCAGGCCAGCTTGATCTCGACATTCACGCCGGCAGCAAGGTCAAGCTTCATCAAAGCATCGACGGTCTGCGGCGTCGGCTGCACGATATCGAGCAGCCTTTTGTAAGTCCGTACTTCAAACTGCTCGCGGGACTTTTTGTCCACGTGCGGTCCGCGGTTAACGGTAAATTTTTCAATGTGCGTTGGCAAAGGTATCGGTCCACGAATGAGAGCGCCGGTGCGGCGCGCCGTATCAGCGATATCGCCAGTTGCTTGATCTAGAACCCGATGGTCGAATGCCTTCAAGCGAATGCGAATATTCTGCGTTTCCATGTACCTGTTACCAATGTCAAAGAGCCAAAAATAAACCGCCCCGATTTTCTGTCGAAAAGGCCGGAGCGGCGAAAAAACTAGCTGCCCGAATCACCGATCCGGGCAGCGAGGCGTTCCTATATTACTTTGTTACGTTGCTGACAACCCCTGATCCAACGGTCCGTCCACCTTCGCGGATAGCGAAGCGGAGACCTGGATCCATGGCGATTGGAGCAATCAGCTTCACGCCGATTGTCACGTTGTCACCTGGCATAACCATTTCCGTGCCCTCAGGAAGGATCACTTCGCCGGTCACGTCGGTCGTGCGGAAGTAGAACTGTGGACGATAGTTGGCGAAGAACGGCGTATGACGGCCACCTTCGTCTTTCGACAACACGTAAACTTCAGCCGAGAACTCGGTGTGCGGAGTGATCGAGCCGGGCTTGCAAAGAACCTGACCACGCTCAACCGCATCACGGTCAACGCCGCGGATCAGCGCGCCGATGTTATCGCCAGCCTGACCGGAGTCGAGCAGCTTGCGGAACATTTCAACGCCGGTAACGGTGGTCTTCGTGGTATCCTTGATACCGACGATTTCGCACTCATCACCAACATTCACAATGCCGGTTTCAACACGACCGGTAACAACCGTACCGCGACCCGAAATCGAGAACACGTCTTCGATTGGCATCAGGAATGCCTGGTCTACTGGACGCTCTGGCTGTGGAATGGCTTCGTCGACAGCTTTCATCAGTTCAAGAATCTTGTTCTTGCCGATTTCGTCGTCGCGACCTTCAAGAGCAGCCAGGGCAGAACCGGATACGATTGGAATGTTGTCGCCATCAAAGTCGTAAGACGACAGCAGTTCGCGGATTTCCATTTCAACCAGCTCGAGCAACTCTTCGTCGTCGACCTGATCAACCTTGTTCATGAAAACAACAAGCGCAGGAACACCAACCTGACGAGCAAGCAGGATGTGCTCGCGGGTCTGTGGCATTGGACCGTCAGCAGCGTTAACCACAAGAATAGCACCATCCATCTGAGCGGCACCAGTGATCATGTTTTTCACATAGTCAGCATGGCCCGGGCAATCGACGTGCGCATAGTGGCGAGCTTCGGTTTCATATTCAACGTGTGCCGTCGAAATGGTGATGCCGCGCTCACGCTCTTCAGGAGCTTTATCGATGTTTGCAAAGTCCACAGCTTTACCGCCAGTGGTTTCAGCAAGCACTTTGGTGATCGCCGCAGTCAACGTCGTTTTACCGTGGTCAACGTGACCGATGGTACCGATGTTGCAGTGCGGCTTGTTCCGCTCAAACTTCTCTTTAGCCATTTTATTTTACCTCTGATTTTCTATCATCTTGATAGTCTGCGCCGCGCTTTGGCGAGACTCACTAATTCTGTCAACACCCTTTTGCCGGTCTGGGGGTTTTCCCGTCAGACACGCGCAAAAGGAAAGCGCGTTACCTCGAAAAGGAGTGGCGGTTAGGCCATTTTCTCCTTGATCTCTTCGGCCACATTGCTCGGCACTTCTTCGTAATGCGAGAATTGCATCGAATATTGTGCGCGCCCCTGACTGAAGGAACGCAGTTCGTTCACATAACCGAACATGTTGGCCAGCGGTACCATGGCATTCACAGCCTGGGCATTACCGCGTGTATCCGTACCCTGGATTTGGCCCCGGCGAGAGTTCAAATCGCCGATCACATCTCCAAGATAATCTTCCGGTGTAACCACTTCAACTTTCATGATCGGTTCAAGCAGCTTGATGCCGGATTTCTGTGCCGCTTCGCGCATTGCTGCCCGAGCTGCGATTTCGAAGGCCAGCGCCGAGGAGTCGACGTCATGATAGGCACCGTCAAACACGCGGATGTTGAAGTCGATGATCGGGAAGCCGATCAGCGAGCCGGTTTCAGCGGTTTCGCGCATGCCCTTTTCAACCGAAGGGATATATTCTTTCGGAATATTACCGCCCTTGATTTCGTCTTCGAACGTGATGCCGGATCCACGCTCGCCCGGAGTGACTTCGAACTTGATACGCGCGAACTGACCGGAACCGCCGGACTGTTTCTTATGCGTGTAGTCAACTTCCACAGCCTTGCCGAGTGATTCGCGGTAAGCCACCTGCGGCGCACCGACATTGGCCTCGACCTTGAATTCGCGCTTCATCCGGTCAACCAGAATGTCGAGGTGAAGCTCGCCCATTCCCTTGATGATCGTCTGACCCGATTCATGGTCGGTCGATACCTGGAACGAGGGATCTTCAGCAGCCAGACGGTGCAGAGCAACGCCCATCTTTTCCTGGTCGGCCTTGGTCTTTGGTTCAACGCTGAGCTCGATAACCGGCTCAGGGAATTCCATCCGTTCCAGAATGATCGGCTTCGCTGGATCGCAGAGCGTGTCACCGGTGGTGGTGGTCTTCATACCCGCCAGTGCAACGATGTCGCCTGCAAATGCTTCCTCGATGTCCTTGCGGTCATTGGAGTGCATTTCCAGGATACGGCCGACTTTTTCCTTCTTGTCCTTGACCGAGTTGAGCAATGTGCCCTTCTCCAGCTTGCCGGAATAGATGCGGCAGAAGGTCAGCGTACCCACGAACGGATCGTTCATCACCTTGAAAGCGAGAGCCGAGAATGGCGCGTCATCGGAAGATGGCCGGCTGTCTTCGGTTTCGCCGTCCAGCAGAACGCCCTTAATCGCAGGAACGTCGAGCGGGCTTGGCATATAGTCGACAACCGCGTCGAGCAAAGGCTGAACGCCCTTGTTCTTGAACGCAGAGCCACAAAGCACAGGGACGAAGCTCTGGTTGAGCGTGCCCTTGCGGATCAGCGACTTCAGAGTCGCGGCATCCGGTTCATTGCCTTCGAGATATTGCTCCATGATGTCATCGTCCTGCTCAACAGCAAGCTCGATCAGCTTCTCGCGATATTCAGCCGCTTCGTCGGCCATGTCCGCAGGAATCTCACCATAAGTATATTCAGCACCCAGATCTTCGTTCTTCCAGGTGATCGAACGCTGGTTCACCAGATCGACCAGACCGACCAGGCTCGCTTCGATGCCGATCGGCAGATAGAGAACCGCCGGAGTCGCGCCGAGACGCTCGATGATCGACTGTACGCAGAATTTGAAGTCAGCGCCGGTACGGTCGAGCTTGTTGATGAAGCACATCCGCGGGACTTTATATTTGTCAGCCTGACGCCATACGGTTTCGGACTGCGGCTCAACGCCGGCAACGCCATCGAAACAGGCAACCGCGCCATCGAGCACACGCAGCGAACGCTCAACTTCAATGGTGAAGTCAACGTGGCCTGGCGTATCAATGATGTTGATCCGGTGCTCTGGACCCTTGCGGTCTTCCGCATTCCAGAAACAGGTCGTCGCAGCAGAGGTAATGGTAATACCCCGCTCCTGCTCTTGCTCCATCCAGTCCATCGTCGCCGCGCCATCATGCACTTCGCCGATCTTGTAGGACTTGCCGGTATAATAGAGAATGCGTTCTGTAGTCGTTGTCTTACCAGCGTCAATATGGGCCATAATGCCGATATTGCGATATCGTTCGAGCGGATGGCTGCGTGCCATAGTCTGTACTCCAATATGTGGGGAACCAAAATCTGGCTGCCCTATAGTGAAATGGGCTGAACAATGCCAGCCCCGTGATGGTTCAATCTATCGGTTTTTTACCATGACGGCGACCCGGCGGATTTCCGCAAGGTCGCCGTTATGACAAATATATAGTGTGCCTGGTGCGCTTCTACCAGCGGTAGTGAGCAAATGCGCGGTTGGCTTCTGCCATCTTGTGCGCATCTTCCCGCTTCTTCACCGCATTGCCGCGGTTGTTCGACGCATCGAGAATTTCTCCCGACAGGCGAGCAGCCATGGTGGTTTCGCTGCGACCGCGAGCGGCAGAGATCATCCAGCGGATCGCCAGAGCCTGCGCACGTTCGGGACGCACTTCGACGGGAACCTGATAGGTCGCACCACCGACACGGCGGCTGCGCACTTCGATGCCCGGCTTGATATTGTTGAGAGCATCATGGAACAGCTGCAGCGGATCTTTTTTCGCCTTGGCTTCAACGCTGTCAAAGGCACCGTAAACGATACGCTCTGCGGTGGATTTCTTACCATCCATCATCAGGTTGTTCATGAATTTCGAAAGCACCAGATCCTTGAATTTCGGATCGGGCAGGATGACCCGCTTTTCGGGACGACGACGACGTGACATATCTTATAACTCCGAAACTGAATTATTTAGGACGCTTGGCGCCATATTTCGAACGGCTCTGCTTGCGGTCCTTGACACCCTGGGTATCGAGAACGCCGCGCAGGACGTGGTAACGCACACCGGGAAGGTCGCGCACACGGCCGCCGCGGATCAGCACAACGCTATGCTCCTGAAGGTTATGGCCTTCACCGGGAATATAGCTGATGACTTCACGCTGGTTGGTCAGCCGAACCTTGGCAACCTTACGCAGAGCGGAGTTTGGTTTCTTTGGAGTCGTTGTATAGACACGGGTGCAAACGCCGCGTTTCTGCGGGTTGGCTTCCATGGCTGGCACCTTGGACTTCGTCTTCTGGGGCACCCGCCCTTTACGGACGAGCTGGTTGATCGTTGGCATAAAGTCTTCACCTTATAGTAGATTAGTCCTGCATCATGCAGGGGTTACTCTCACCGCCCAATATGACGGCAAGTGTTTTGCCTATGTAAGTTTTCTGCAGCGTCGAGCGGAGCCCAAAGAAGCGGAAGCGCGGCCCTTAGACGGGATTCGGGTTTGGGTCAAGGGTGTGGGCGCGGGTTTAGAAGGACTTCTACACCATGGCGGGCCATAGGCTAGCACTCATACTTGCCTCGAATGTGCAAATTATAGAAAACCCCCTTCGACCGAGCTTGAAGTAGTCCTTCCCAAAGGTCCGCCGGAACACCGCAAAAATCATATGGCCCTGACCGCGGAAACCAAACCTGCAAAAGCCCAGTATCCTCGTCATATTCAGCCCGCTTTATGGCTTTAGATTGGAAGCTTGGCATTTTCGATGTTCCAATTGAAAAATTAATATTGGCAAAATGCAATAAAGAGAATGTTTAATGCTGAGCGCGGAGTTCAACTATTTTGTCTATTATGCTTTCAAAGGTTTCCGATGATGCATCGACTTGATAGCAACCTCTTAGCACCTCAGATAAAACAACTGGATTTTTAAGGATTCGTTTGTTTTTAAGAAAGTATTTGTGTCGAGCTTTGCCCAGCTCTGTTTCAAAAACTTCTCCAAATTCATCCCGCAGTACCCGCTCCAAATCTCGTTCAAACGAAGCGAAACGGTCTCCCACGTATGTTCTACATTCAACTGGCTCAGCCTCTCCTGCAAACTTCTGGATCGCAATATTAGCTTCGGGATGTCGATCATCCGCTCCCAAATTAATGTCACAATCGAATATGGTGTATGTCGGAATTCCAAAAAGCTCGAATATTGCCAGCGGCCTTGCCAGATTTAATTTTCCTCCGACAGGAAGTATAGCAATTCCGAGTGCCTCTAAATCCACATTGCGAGCATTAGCTGCAGCGATCACGGCAGCCGTGTCTCCCGCCCCTTCCACCAGAACTGCCAAATTCGCGAAGAAACCTTCTGCTACCAATGGATCCAATATATGGAGTCTAGCAGCTAATAAGTCAGGCAAATATACATTATTTCCCTCTAGCTGTAGCACATCGTTTAGACGATCACACACTTGCTGTTCTGAGACAAAAGAAACCTCTAGCGGCCTTGATCCATCTTCATTTAGAGCACGTCTTGCCAAGCGGATATCTGCAAACCGGTCCATACTGATGAAAAGTGGTGAATGCGAACAAACTAATACTTGATTTGATCCAATTACACCGGCCAATCCACCGCTTGCTAACTCGGAGAGAATTCTTGAAAAGTGCCTTTGTTTTGTAGGATGTTGATATAATTCCGGCTCTTCGATAGCCAATATTAAAGTGTGATCTCCAAGATCTTCATCAGGCTCGGCGTCCTCTTCGTTGCCGTCCGGTTGATTGTGCAAGGCTTTTGCAAGGTGCTGTAGCAGTGTGAAGACAAATGCTCTCTGGAGGCCGTGCCCCTTACCTTCTACGGGGCCGGTATGTCCTTTTTCGGTTAGCAATACATCTGCAGCCGGCAAGCTTGCATGAAATTCACCTGCTGGTTGCCATTGCAAATCAATTGACGACTCGTTGTAGTATGTTTGAAGAGTGGCCGATAATTCTCCGGACAACTCAGAAAGTTCTCCCAAGTTTTCAGGATCAACAAGTTGCTGATATGCAATTTCTGCTTGAGCTTTCCATGCTCGAAAATCTTCTCGTCGTTCGACTACAGTTTTCACGAGTAATTCAATTATTTGGTGAGCGACGGTGCCGCTTTTGTCTGCTGCATCCGATGCCGCGTCGCGAACTGCAGGTACGAAAACAAATGAGATATGACGTTGCAACAGTCCCCTACCCACATTTGAAAAACCGAAAAACTGGCCGTCGTCCTCTCCTAACTCACAGCGATCTGGATGGGCAGCCTCCCATTCAAGCAATCCTGCTTGAACTTGACCGTCGTTTGTCGCGTCGGGTAGATCGGCGTAATCCTCCTGACCTCTCAGATTGTTATAAGCCTGCCTGCGCGGAACTGCGCCTTCTGTATCTCTAATTTCTTGGAATGGAGTATGCCGAGGCGTCAATCCAAAATACTTACCGTTTTCTCTCGGTGGCGCCGAATGAAGTATTTTTCTCGTAACCGACATACTGCCATTGTGAATTCTAGCACCAAAAGTTTCTTGCTCGGATTGAGAGAAATCCGAGAATGTGAGCGATACTGTTATTGGCTCGTTCGTATTCCCATCGTTGAAATCACTAGATTTTATGGCCACTGATTTCGCGAAAAACTTGTCTATGGCCTTTATCACACAAGATTTACCTACTCCATTCTCTCCGATTAGGACCGTATTTTGATCTAATGCGAGGTCGAGTTGTTCGATTGCTCGAAAATTTTTGATGATAACTCGGCTAATTCGCATGAATGGATTATCCTGTACAATCTATAGGCTGCCTCAATCACATAAGTAACGAAGTTGCTCAATAGTAAAGCTCATTTAATTGAGATCACGTCAACAGTGCACTCTGTTCTCCACCCTCACCCACTAACTGACAACCGCACCCCCATCTCGCGCAGGACCCCCAGCAACGTCTCCAGCGTCATATTGCCATTCGTCCCCAGCGCCCCAATCAAATAGCGCAAATCGCTTGCCGCGTGATCTTGCTCGCCACCGCCACCTCGGTCATGCCCTTGACCCGCGCGACATCGTTCAGCGCGGTGCGGATCAGCGCGGCGTCATTTTCTGAAAAGGTAATCTTCCAATAGGTCGCGATGATTTCCGGGCTGTCGGGATATCGGCAGCGTCAGGGACGCCGGAATCGATTGCGCTCTGCCCGAAATGTCAAAAATTGCCAATTTCCGTCCTGTAGTTGCCGTTTCGGGCACAAATGCGTTACGATTTGCGCGTTTTTCGCTGCAATTGGGTACAATTTGACCCGGCCTCTATTTCGGCACCACGCACGACAAAGACATTCATCGCGTCCCCTCGCCGAATAACCGGAATTGACCTTCCAAATCTTCCACTATGCAATGCAAATATAGGGTCAGATTTCATGCAATCCTTGCCGTGGCACCGGGCGGATCAAATCCGGTAAGAGAAACGCTCAGACCAACGCATTCAGGATGACGAGGAGTGTTCCGCCCCGCCTCACCACGCACTCGATCAATAAGCGCAAACCTCAAAATCTGATCCGGTCCAGCAAGCCTTGTCGGTCTCCGACCGTTGCGCCTCGCCCCAGCGTGAGTTGATGCCGTCCTTGGTCAGGCCCCTCACCTCTGCCGTGCCTTTTTCGATCATCCAGACGCTGATGCTCGATATCTGGTTTTTCAGTCCCGGGATCGCATCGGTCTCGACACTGAAGGAGCCGTTGGGGCCGGACTCGAACAGGCAAGGGCCCTTCAGCACTTCGCCGCCGGTGGTAATCATGCACTTTGCACTTTTCGTGCCCGGCCTCTTGGCCGCTACCGCCGGTTTTTCCGTCGCTGCGACAGCGGTTTCACCATTGTCAACTTGCACAGGCTCAGCGTCCGCCACTGGTTCATCGACCGTTGCGGCTGGCGCGGAACTGTCTTCTGTCACGGCATCGGCGCTGGTCGCCTCTGCCTGCTCAGCCGAGCTTTCCGACTGGTCTGCATCGGCAGAGCCACAGGCACCTAGCGCGAGCACGGAGGCAAAGAGAAACAGGGAATTTTTGATGGGCATGACGGTTGCTCCGGTGGGGCGGTTGGAATTGGGGTCTGACACAGATGCGCCTCATGGCGGATCGATCAGCGCGCGGCTACGCCCTTTGCATGTTCGAAAATTTTCCGACAGCAATTAATTGAGGCAGCGGACAGTTGGCGGAAATAAAGCGGGACGCAGGCGCAACCATTTCTGGCCTGCCGCCCCACCTACAAAGCCTATTGCGAGATCGACTTCTCGATATCCTTGACCGGGCTATTGGTCAGCGTTTTCGCCTGCTCCAGCACGATCTTGTCGGTCACTTCCTTGTGCAACAGCGGCCGCATTTCGCCCAGTGTTTCCGGATCGGCGACAAGGATCAGGCGGTCATAGGCCCCCTTGTGCGACAGCTCGTAGAGCTTCTCAGCCATGATCTTGGAAAAGGTCGCTTCCATGCTTTCCTTCGCCGATCGCTCGGGCGGCGATTTGCCGGACGGGCCCTGGTCCGCCAGATTGCCGGGTGTCCAGTCGCCATTTGATTTCAGGGAGCCGCCTTCGACGTAAAAAGTCTTTGCCTCTTCGCCGGTTGCGACGACGACAAATGTATCTTCTGGAAAATTCAGCGTGCCCATATTGTAACATCCTTTTTTTGTTTTGGTTCCGACAGGAAACGCGCGGTAGCCTGAAAGGTTGCCCGCGACGGGAGGGATCGCGCGAGCGGAGGAACCGCACGGGAATGGGCCCCTCCCCTCTTCGTCATCCTGAACTCGTTTCAGGACCTCGTGAGATTGTACGCTGCCGAGGGGGATCCTGAAACGAGTTCAGGATGACGATGACGGTGACGCACTCACCGCCCCTCAGTCACAAGAATGTCGCACAAGATTATCAGAACTGTCATCCAATCCCCGTCAGCCTGTCACAGCCTTGCTGCACTGCACCATCCATTCAGTGTCGCACATAAAAAGGTTGATTCTTTCCATGTTAAAATTCTCGTCTAACGCCCTGTCCCGCGCTTCCTCGATCGCGCTTGGATCGGCTCTGTTTATCGCTGCAACCGCCCCTGCCCTCGCGCAGACCAGCACCGATGATGTTGCAGAAGAAAGCGACGGCGATGTCATCATCGTCACGGCGCAGAAGTTCGAGCAGAAATCGACCGATGTGCCGATCACCATTTCCGCCGTATCCAGTCAGCAGATGGAGCGGCTCGGTGTATCCGATCTCGACGAACTGTCCAACTATGTTCCGGGCCTGAATATTCAGGAGCAGAGCGCCAACAATCCCGGCATCGTCATTCGCGGCATCACTTCAGACAGCGGCTCGTCACAGCAGGCGGCACGCGTCACGCTCTATTATAACGGGGTCGATATCTCGCGCTCGCGCGGTTCCTATCAGGCGATCTATGATGTTGATCGCATCGAAGTGGTCAAGGGGCCGCAGGCGACCTTGTTCGGCACCGCGTCGGCAGTCGGCGCAATCAGCATCATCTCGGCCAAGCCGGAACCCGGCTTCTCCGGCGAACTGACCGCAGGAATCGGCAATTATGACTCGCGTATCGTCGGCGGCCATATCAACGTCGGCAACGACGTCATCGCGGCGCGCGTCGCCGGTGAATGGAAAAAGCGTGACGGCTATATCGAAAATCTGTCGGACCGGCAGGGCGATCTCTACGCGCAGGACCAGCTCGGGCTGCGCGGCTCGCTGCGCTTCACGCCCAGCGATGCGCTGACCATCGACCTGATCGGCACCTATGATCAGCAGCGCAACAGCGGCACTCCCTTTATCTCGGGCAATTTCCCGACCTCTGCCGGCCCGGCGAACAAGTTCGGCCCCGCTAACCTGTCGGGCGCGCCAGCCGGAATTTCGGCAGCAGTGCTGGGCAGCGACGATCTCGGACTGCGCCGCGAGGTCTATGATGGCAATCTCACCGTCAGCTATGACTTTGCCGATGGCTGGAACTTCACCACGGTCAACGGCTATCGCAAGTTCGACAGCCAGGAAGTGTTCGACGCCGACGGCTCGGCTGCCTGGTATCTCGAATTCACCGAGGATTCGCAGGGCTGGCAGGTTAGCCATGAATCGCGCTTCGCCTATCAGGACGACAATGTCCGCGCCTCGTTCGGCTGGAACTATTTCCACGAGGACAATTTCCAGCGCATCCCCTTCTCCAGCGAGGAAGGCACGTTCCTGCAATGCAGCGCCAACCTGATCCCCAGCCTCGGCTGCATCGCCGCCGACGGCAGTGTCGCCGCTGCTAGTGCCACGGCGATCCTGACCGGCGGCCTCGCTACGGTGCTCCCCTACAGCTCCGAGTTCACAAACCTCGGCGTCAACGACAGCTATTCAGTGTTCGGCGACGTGCGCTGGACGGTAACCCCAAGCCTCGAATTGACGGCAGGCGTCCGCGGACTGATCGAAAAGCGCAAGTCGGGTTTTAATGCCGTCGCTCCGGCGACCGTCCTGACCGGCGGTTCCCTGATCCCGGGTCAGGCGACGACCAACGGCACCTTGTGGTCGGAAGACAGCTTCGCTGCCGTTCTGCCGCGCTTCAACGCGCTCTATCGCCTGTCCGACGATGTTAACATCTATGCCACCGTCTCCAAGGGCCGCCGCTCGCCGACCGTCAACCAGAACGCGACATCAAGCAGCGTCATTCCGGAGGAAGTTGTTTGGAACTTGGAAGGCGGCATCAAGGGCTCGTCCGGCATCGTCTCTGGTTCGCTGGGCGTCTATTATCAGAAATACAGCGACTTCCAGGTCTCCCGCGTCATTTCCGATCCCAATGATCCCTCCGGCCAGCCGGTCGGCTCGACAGTCACCGAAAGCGCTGGCTCCGCCAGCAATCTCGGCGTCGAGGCAGAGCTGCAAATTCGGCCGACCGACTGGCTGACCGTTTTCGGCAATGTCGGCTGGATCGACGGCGGCATCGACGACAAGCCGGAAAACGGCGTCTTCGCCGGCAACCGCTTCCGTCTGCAACCGGAATGGCAGGCGGCTGGCGGCTTCACGATCGACGCGCCGCTGGGCAACGGCATGCGGCTGTTCCTTACGCCGAGCGTCACCCATCGCAGCCGAATCTTCTTCGAAACCACCAACCGGCCGGACATTTCTCAGGGTGCGGTCACGCTGGTAAATGCCAAGGGCGGGGTCAGTTTTGCCGAAAACCGGTTCGAACTGTCGGCTTTTGTCCGCAATCTGACCAACAAGGATTATCTGCTCGATGCCGGCAATACCGGCGGTGCGTTCGGCTATCCGACCTTCATTCCGGCTGAGCCACGCTTCTACGGCATCCAGGCCAGCGCGAAATTCTAGACGGCGGGCTCTGGCTTTTGTCGGACTTCCGCCTGCTCTAATCTCCACTCAGGAGCCCAGAGTAGCATGAAGCGAACCGGCAAAAGCCGACGGCCCCTTACCGGCCAACTACTGCAATATCGCCTGATTTGACGATTTCCTAAACAGCGCAACAGCATCGCTGCCGCAGGCCATTCCTGAACTGGGGGAAGGGTGAAAACAGCGCATCAACGCTTCGCCCTGTTTGCCATTGGCAGCCACAAGAAAATCAGGCCGATTATGGCCGGTCCGGCTTGCACCAGCGCGATATCCAGGGAAACGCGCGAAGCGCCGAAGACACCCGCTGCGGCAACGAAGAGCAGAAAGCCGCTCGCCACCTTGCGCTGCCACTCGGCATCGCGAATGCAAAGGGACCAGATCAGTCCGCCTGCCAGACAAAGATTATAAACGCCCTGATTGGCGGCCATTGCAGCGGTCGGCAGAAAGAGGTCACCTGGCAATTGGGGAAAGGTGGCCGGGCCCTGTGTCTGCCAGGCGAATATGCCGAACCACGCAATATACAGATGCAGAATAGCAACCAAAACGACCATGATCTTGGCAAATATCGACACGTTTTTCCTTTCCGAAGTCTGTCCAACTTATTGTAGCCGATTGTTCAATCTCAACAGCATGTGGCGCTCGCAAATAAACCTGCAGGTCCGATCCTGTCCATGCACCGCTTAGCACTTACATCAGTAGCGATAATTCTCTTTATTCGATTAGTTTCGCTTATTGATAGGGAGAAGAGCCATGTTCGATACCATCATCAAGGGCGGCACGATCGTCGATGGTTTAGGCGGCGCGCATTTTGTTGGGGATATTGCCTTTCAGGATGGCCATACTGCCAAAGTTGGCGGGTCGATCGATGCACCGGCTCGGGAAGTGCTGGATGCCAATGGCGCTATTGTCACGCCCGGCTGGGTGGATGTCCACACCCATTATGACGGACAAGTCAGCTGGGATACAGAGCTGGCTCCCTCTTCGCACAATGGTGTGACAACCGTGGTGATGGGCAATTGCGGCGTCGGCTTTGCTCCGGTCAAACCCGGGCACGAGAAGACCCTTATCGAACTAATGGAGGGCGTAGAAGATATTCCGGGCACTGCGCTCTATGAAGGCATCGAATGGGGTCGCTGGGAGAGTTTTCCCGAATATATGGATTATATCGACAGCCGCGAATATGCGATCGATGTTGCAGCGCAAATCCCGCACGGCGCCGTCCGCTATTATGTGATGGGCGAACGGGGCAAGCAGAATGAAGACGCAACTGCCGACGATATCGAGGCAATGGCCGCTATCGTTGGCGAAGCGGTCGAGGCTGGCGCGGTCGGCTTCAGCACCTCGCGAACCATTGGCCACCGCTCGCTCTGGGGTACAGAGGTGCCCGGTACATTTGCGCCGGAAGCAGAACTGATTGCAATCGCCGGTGCCATGGGCAAGCTCGGCAAGGGCGTGTTCGAGTTGATCCCAGCCGGCACCGTCGGAAAACTGGAACATATGGGTGGAGAACGGACCACACCGCAGCAAGAACATGCTATGATGCGTAATATTTCGGTCAGCAGTGGCCGCCCGGTGACCTTCACCCTTATCCAGTCTCCGGATTATGAGCCTGACCTGTGGCGGCAGACATTGCAGATGGCGAAAGAGGCCAATGAAAATGGCGCACAACTATATCCCCAGGTGCCGTCCCGCCTGATCGGCTATTTAACCGGCCTCAGCAGCTATCACCCATTCATGCGCAAGCCGACCTATCTCGACCGGCTGGCCGAGCTGCCGCTGGCTGAACGTGTCGAGGTGATGCGCGATCCGGAGGTAAAGGCCGCACTGCTCTCCGAAAAGGAAATCAAGCACGAAGCGCCCGGCAGCATGGAAAATATCTCTGCCCTGCTCGGTCGTGGTGCGGCGATATTATACCCGCTCCACGATCCGGTAGATTACGAAGCAGGCATCGATGAGACCATTGGAAGCCTCGCGAAAGCCGAAGAAAGAGATCCACTTGAATTTCTCTATGACTGGATGCTGGAGGACGGCGGCAGGCGTTTCTGTTCCCTTAGCGCTGCCAACCTGCCTAAAGGCCTGGAAGTGCTGCGCGAACTGCTGGAACATAGCGAAACCGTAACGGGCCTGAGCGACGCGGGCGCGCATGTGACACTGATCTGCGACGCGACGATGCCAACGACCCAGCTATCCTATTGGGCGCGCGACCGGGAAAAGGGCGAGCGGCTGCCACTGGAATTTCTTGTCCATAAGCAAACATCCCGCAACGCCGCACTCTACGGTTTCACTGACCGCGGTTCATTGGAGGTCGGTAAACGGGCCGATATCAACGTGATCGATTTCGACAAGCTCAGTGTCGCGTCGCCAGTTGCATATAAAGACTTGCCCGCCGGCGGAACGCGCGTGATGCAGCCCGTCACGGGCTATATCGCAACCTATTGTAACGGCATCAAAATTCGAGAGAATGACAGAGACACTGGTGCACGGCCGGGCCGACTCGCGCGCAGTTAGGACTGCCGTTCAATCAGAGCCGCATTCTCGACGCCGATCCGGTGGCGCAACAATAGTGCGTTGAGGATCGAGAAAACCAGGGCCACCCAGGGAAGGCCAAGCATCAGCGGCACAATGGCAATCTCGAGCACAACCACCAGATAGTTCGGGTGGCTTAAATATTTGTAAGGCCCGCGCTTTACCCGATCAAAATGCGGCGCTGAAATGATCCTCGTGGTCCACCAGCGGCCGATGCTCGCAAGCGTCCATACGCGCAGCGCCTGCGTGGCAATAAACAGCGCCAACATCGCCGGATGGATGATATGCCAGGGATCAACCAGCAGCGCGATGATCGCGATCCAGGCGCTGTGGAGAAAAATGAAATACTGATAATGGTCGGCGCCATGTTCGCGGCCGCCTTCGCTGAGCAGGCGCTTGGTGTTGCGGTTGGCGTAAACAAGTTCGCCTAGCCGCTGGACGACGATATAGATCAGAACCCATGAGACCGGTGTCGGAGCCGTTGTAAAAATCGCGCCAAGATTATCTGTCATTTTGCACCTGCCGGATCGAGAATACCGAGACCTGCGGTAAAGCCCGGGCCGAGCGCCGTCAGCAGAATCGGCTTGTCAAGCTTTTGCAAGAGCAGCTGTTCAAGCACGAACAGCACAGTGGGCGAGGACATATTGCCATGCTGACGCAGGACGTCTCGCGTGGCAGGAATGCCATCAATTTCCGGGGCAAAATATGCTTCCAATGCTTCCACCACCCGGCCGCCGCCAGGATGGCAGGCCGGTTCGGCAAGGTCAGATTTTTCCAGACCCTGAGCTTCGAGAAACGCGTCACAAAAAGGCGCGAAATCTTTGGCGACAAAGTGCGGAATATCGCGGGCCAGCACCAGATCAAAGCCGGTTGCGCCAATCTCCCATCCCATCATGTCACGCGTATTGGGCCAAGTCTTTTGATCGAACGCGCGAAATGTCGGGCTATCTCCATGCCCTGCCTTCCCGCTGATCACCGCCGCAGCACAGCCGTCAGCAAACAGAGCCGTGGCTATCATGTTCTTCTTGTCAAACTGACTATAATCGTATGACAGACTGCACAATTCCAGTGCTATCATCAGAACATTCTGACCGCCATTGGCCGCTGCGAGATCATTGGCCAACCGAAGCCCCAGCACGCTGCCAGCGCAGCCATAGCCAAAAACCGGTATTGTTTGGGTTGATGAACCGAAACCCATTGCTTCAATCATCCGGCTGGGGATCGAGGGGGTCATCGTGCCAGTCGTCGAGATCATCACGATCGCGTCAATGACCGTCGGCGCTAACGACGCCTTTTCAAGTGCATCCCGAGCCGCCTTGTGTGCCAGTTCTGAGCCTACCCGACTGTAAATCGACGCTCGATCGGCCCAACTGCGTGGTTCCAGATAAAAATCAGTCTCGCAGGCAAGGTAACGCTGATCGATGCCACTATTCCCGAGGATCTGCTCCAGCCTGGCCGGCAGGGCTGCACCCCGGGCCTTCGCTAGCACTGCCAGCACTTCGGATTGCGTGATGGAATGCTCAGGTACGGCGGTGGCGATCGATATTAAATCGGACATGAATTACTTTCGGTGGTGCATCTGGTGCTGTACAGCAGAAGCTGTATCGAGCCATGGAAATCTATCACTCTGCACCTAATTCCGTATCGGGAAGCAAGCGGTAGGGCTAGAATTGTACCCAATCTTCCCTTTGTCAGATGTGAACGGCTAGTGTTGAGCGATAATGAAATTGTGCAGGATGGAAACATGCCAAACACGCATAATGTTTGGCGAAAGAAGTACGTAGGCCTATTGGTCAGCATAAAAACATGCTGCAACAAGATGTTGTCACAGCGCTGAATTATAAGTCTTTATTTTCAGCGCTTCAGTTTATTGTGCACTGCACCATTTTTCTTGACATTGATGCCTAGATGCCCTATTTGTGCACTGCAACATAGAAGTGAGATAACCGATGGCTGATACAACAAACGAAACATCCACTGCTCCGGCAGCGAAAGAAACCGGCTCGCTCTCTGCTGAGGCCGCCTATTCTGCAGCTGCATCAGCGGTCAATGTCTCTGACAAATCGGCTGCTTCAGCCGAACCCGTGAAAAAAGCCGAAGCTGACCCGGCTCCGGAAAAAACCGAAACCAAAAAGCCGGTGGCTTCTGCTGCTAAACCGGCAACAGCGGCTAAGCCTGCTGTCAAAAAGACCGCAGCATCGAAACCGGCAGCTAAGAAGCCTGCGGCGAAACGCAAAACCGCTGCAAAGCCAGCTGCCAAAACCAAATCGAACACAACGACCAAAGGAACCAAAAAAATGGCTACCACCAAAACCACCGCAACCAAGCGCGTTGCAAAGAACACCAAAGCGGCCAACACCAAGGCTGCTAACAACGCCAAGAATGCAGCCGAAAACCTCGGGTCGCGTTTTGAAAAGCTGACGTCTGACGCGCAGGTCCGTGCAAAAGCTGCCGCTGACCGTGCCGTTGAGATGTCGAAAACCGCTGTTGAATTTAACCGCGAAAATGTCGAAACCCTGATCGAGAGCGGCAAGATTGCTGCTAAAGGCGCACAGGAAATCGGCCAGACGAACGTTAAGTACACACGCGAGAATTTCGTCGAAGCCAGCCGCGCCTTACAAGGTCTGTTCAGCGTCGCGACGCCAAAGGACTTGTTTGAAAAGCAAGCTGACTATGTGCGCAGCGGACTGGACCGGGTTATGGACCAGACTTCGAACAACGCTGATGCCGTTGTGAAGCTTGCAGGCAAAGCCTACCAGCCGATTGCCGACCGCGTCAGCGAAATCCGCAAGGACCTGAAAAAAGCGGCTTAAGCCACTTAAAAAATTCTCGAAAAGGGCCGTTCTGTTAGAGCGGCCCTTTTTATTTGGCGATAAGTTTCGTCCAAGATCTTAAAAGCTTCAAAAACTATCGATCCGGCCCTTGCCCTTCGGGGTAAAAATACCATATCTTGAGGCTAATGATGAAGCAGCAGATTCTTTTCCCGTTCTCAAAATCCCGTGGGCTACCTTTTGACGGTGGCTTTGCAGTGATGGCCGATGACCCGGACAAGGGGTCAGATGACGACAGCGACAACACCAACTTGGGCATTGCTACCAAGACCAGGGCAAAGACGCAAAAACCCAGCCCCTATAAGGTGCTTATTCTCAACGACGACTATACGCCGATGGAGTTCGTGGTTCTTGTACTAAAACGATTTTTCAACATGGACATTGATGAAGCGACGCGCGTTATGCTGCATGTGCATCAAAAAGGCGTCGGCGTCTGTGGCACATTCAGTTACGAGGTTGCAGAAACCAAAGTGACACAGGTCATGGATTTTGCTCGCAAAAACGAACATCCTCTCCAATGCACGCTTGAGAAGGCCTGATCGCAAACAAGGAAATTGCCATGTCCGAGACGCCCGTCATCACCATCGATATTGTCTCGGATGTCGTTTGCCCCTGGTGCATAATCGGCTACAAAAAACTCGAGAAAGCGATGGCTAATTTTGAAGGCCAAGCGCGTTTCGAACTGTCTTGGCATGCTTTTGAGCTGAACCCGTCCATGCCGCCCGAGGGACAGGATATCAACGAACATATGGCACAGAAATATGGCGCGACGCCGGAGCAGAGCCGCACCAATCGAGAGCGCCTGCGCAATGCCGGCGAAGACCTGGATTTTGATTTCAGCTATCATGAGAACATGCGCATGGTGAACACGTTCGATGCGCACCGCCTGCTGCACTGGGCCGGAGAGACAGGGAAGCAGACGGCACTGAAACTAGCCATGTTCAAGGCGCATTTTACTGACGGCAAGGATGTCAGCGATCGCGAGACTCTGGTAAATATAGCGGGGTCGGTCGGCCTGGATGAGAAACGCGCCCGTGACCTGCTGGAAACGGATATGTTCGCTTCGGAGGTGCGCGCGGTTGAGGCTGAATGGCAGGATCGGTTTATCACCGGTGTGCCCGCATTCATCTTTAACAAGAAATTCATGGTTCCCGGCGCTCAGGACCCCGAGGTATTTGCGAATATCATCGAGAATAAGCTGCTCAAAAAAGCAGCATAGAATTAAAATTCTTCCAGTAATTCGATGATATTGCCAAAAGGGTCGCGACCATAGATCGCTTTCTGTGAGCCTAAATCCACAGGCGGCCCGACAAATGTCATGCCTGCCGCCGCCAGGCGATCATATTCCGCGTCAATATCCTCTACTGAAAGAGCCATATGCGGATATCCCAAATCCGACGGATCACTGCGCATATCTCGTGGCTTTGGCTTCTGATATTGCCATAATTCCAGGCAAATATTCGGGCCTTTCAGCATCGCCATTTTCGCTTCAAAACTTGGAATACCAACAGCGGCACCAGCTTTTTTATTGTCTGCGGACACATCGCTCCGCCAGTCCACCTCGAAACCGAGAGCATCACGATAAAAAGCAAGCCCTGCCTCGATATCAGGAACTCCAATAGCAATATGATGGACGCCCTTGATCACCTCTTTGTCCTTTTCTTTGGCGGCATCGGGAAAAATCCTGATGTGCGCTCGATATAGTCGGCATATTCCGGCCGGTTCTTTTTCAGGCTTTTTTCCAGCAATGGGGCGCCGCTCCATTTCATAAGGGTAAAACTCAAAAATATGGGACCGACTGCAGCGAGCCAGACTGGCCAGCCGGTCGGAGCTGCAACCAGCCAAATACCCCACCAAGCACAAAAGTCTCCAAAGTAATTGGGGTGCCGGGTGTATTTCCACAGACCACTATCGAGGACTTTTCCCTTATTGTTCGGGTCGGCCTTGAAAGCCTTGAGTTGCATGTCTCCAACGGTTTCAAAGCCGATGCCAATCACGGCAATAACAGCACCGACAATCGAGATCGGGCCCAGTCCATCCTTGCCGGCCAGCAATATACCAAGCTGCGCCGGCAGGCAGACGATAAAAAGCAGCGGGATCTGCAGCGCCCAAGCCCGGATAAGCGCCGCCTTGGCGAAGCTCATCCCCTGCTTGCTCATCGCTTTGCCAAGAATTTTCTCATAACGGGCATCTTCGCCTTCCTTGCGCCAGCGAAGAAAAAGATGCGTTCCCAACCGGATGCCCCACAGCGCGGTCAGCGCCCAGATCGCATATGCCAGAGTCCCGGGGGCCTTGGTCTGGACAAAGGAGGCACTAGCCATGATCGCCATGCCATAAGCCCAAAACGCATCGATAAAAGAAACGCCTCGAATGCGGATGGATATCAGCCACAGGACGATCATGATCATGACCAGCAATCCAAAGTTCAGTCCCAAGGATCCAAGCAGGTTCAAATGGCCTCTCCTTTGCTCGGCGGTTCACACTCCAGTCCGGGCTCTGTCGAGACAATATCGCGCATCGCTTTCCCTGGATATTTTGGGGTCACGCTATGGTAAAAATTGCTGAGCTTCTGCATGTCCGCTTTATAATTTCCTGAAGGCATGAAAGACGGGCCCAATCCACCGGTTTTTTTGGAATAATCCATCAAACCAATGATCAGCGGTACCTTCGCCTTCAGCGCAATATAATAGAATCCGGTCCGCCATTGCTTGACGCTACCGCGGGTCCCTTCCGGCGGGATCGTCAACAGAAAATCGTCACGCCGGTTAAACTCCCTCACCATCGCGTCGACCATATTTTGGGATTTTGACCGATTGACCGGTATACCTCCCAAGCGCCGCATCATATTGCCCCACGGCCACTTGAACAACGTGTCCTTGCCAATCCAGTATGACTTGATTTTGAGCTTGTTCGTGAGCCCAAAAAAGTAAAGAAAGTCCCAGTTGCTGGTGTGTGGGGCGGCGATGATGATCGCTTTTCGGGGTGGCACATTTTCCTGAACGGCGGTCCATCCATTCACCGTATATATGAAGACGGCAAACCGGCGGACAATTTCCGACAACCAACTCGGTTTAATCTGGTCGTGCACACATCCTCCCCCTCGCGGGTTCTGGTGCCGCGTTTATTGCGATACCATAAGTCTATTTCCTGACGACGCAATGAAAGATGTCCCTTGGTGCAATGGTCAACATTCGTCAGCGCGCCACTTTCCTAGGCCAGTGCCAGACTGCCTGAAAGATGTAATCAGGATGCCCATAATAAGCAGGTGTCATGAAAATTTTGACTAAGGCGCGGACCTAAATCCTGGGCATCTCATTCGTGCTGTTCGGCGCAGTCAACTTGGCAAAGATCCGCCTCTTCGTCTTCGAGCTCAATCTGAAGAGTGGTATGATGAATCGCGAACCGCGTCTTCACCTCCTTCTGAACCGATGCCAAAAACCCCTTTCCAGGATGGCCGCCGGGCAGAACCAAATGAGCGGTCATCGCTGTCTCGCTGGTACTCATCGGCCAGATATGCAGATCATGGACAGTTTCGACGCCAGGCAAAGAGGTAAGATATCGCTGCACATCTTCGACGTCGATATCGCGAGGTACACCCGCCAGCGACATCCGCACTGCTTCGGACAAAAGCCCCCAGGTACTCCAGAAAATCAGCACAACGATCAGCAAACTGATGAGCGGATCGATCCAGGTCCATCCGCTGACGTAAATCACGATTGCGCCTACAACCACGCCAGCCGAAACTCCGGCATCGGCCATCATATGGAGAAAAGCACCGCGAATGTTGATATCTTTTTTCTGACCGCGCACAAAAAGCATTGCAGTACCGAAATTTATGATAATTCCGATCGAGGCAACGATCACGACCGTGATTGACGCAACCGGGCTGGGCGAACTGAAGCGCTGTATAGCTTCCAGCGCAATCGCTCCGCAGGCGACCAAGAGGAACAGTCCGTTGAACAACGCGGCCAAAATAGATGAGCCGCCGAGCCCATAAGTAAATCGTTTGCTTGGCGGCCGCTTGCCAAGCTCTGAGCCGGCCCATGCGACGGCGAGCCCAAGTACGTCAGACAGATTATGGCCAGCGTCGGCGAGCAAGGCCATCGATCCCGCAAGCAGACCATAGGTGACCTCAACGATGATATACAGGACATTGAGCGCTATACCGAGAGCGAAGGCTCGGCTGAAATTGGTCGGCATGTGGCTGTGCCCACCATGCCGGTCGTGATGGCTGTGGGGTATCGGCCCGTGGTTATGATGGTGACCTGCAGACATCTGCGCTCCAACATGTGCAATACGATTATTCAAAATCCCGATTACACAGAATGGCCAGAGCGGTCCACAATTTTAATTCAATATTTTCCGTATGTTATATCATTTAGCGAAGAATAGCTGTGCGGATCAGTCAACAATCAAACCGATCGCCAGATATATTATAATTGCGGAGCCAAAACCGAATATCGTCGCAAGAACGAAGACAATCCGCAGCAAGTTGACATCCATGCCACTCCAATTGGCCAGTCCTGAGCAGACGCCCATCAGTTTCCCATTTGCCTTGTCGAGTTTGAGTTTGTTTTTCACGGGTCTGTTGCTTCCTTTGTTTGATGATACGGGGCCCGGCCGGCTGCCGGAGCGAGAGTCGGGGCGTTTGTTACTGTCAGCCATCAGATCACCAGTGACGATGCGCTGTTAACGGCCGGTGCGATGCTGGCGCCCACGAACAAGACTGCTGAGATCGCTGCAGCAAATGCGGAGAGCATGGAGTTTTGAAGACTGTGTGACATGATGTGTATCTTTCTGCTGGACACTGGATTTAGGCAACTACTGAAGCAGCGTTGCTCACGGCCGGACCGACGCTTGCACCGACAAAGATGGCTGCAGTGAATAGGGCGGCAACGGTGGCAGAGATATGGCTGGAGACGTTGGCGAACATTTGTAATTTCCTTCCGAGTTAGACAGTTTCGCACTATTGCGAAGATGCCAGACTCATTGCACATGCTATGCCAAAAGATAAACTTCTATATATTTCAACATTTTAACCGGATCTCGAGTTATTTTGACAATATATAACACTAAGTTTTGGTGTGTAATTCCAATTATTGGCATCACTAGTCAGCCCGATCGAAGGAACAAACCGCCAGTCCGAATTTGCTTCTCTTCACGGATAGCGAAAGCTAGTGAACAGCCCTAACATGTCCCTTTCCCAGCTCACTCTGCACAACTTTCGAAATTATTCCGAATTGCGCCTGAATGCCGCGCCGGGCTTTATGGTTTTCAGCGGGGCAAATGGCGCTGGGAAGACAAATGTACTGGAGGCGGTTTCCATGTTGGCGCCGGGGCGCGGTCTGCGGCGCGCCTCGCTCCGCGACATCGCGAACCAAAATGGCCCCGGCGATTTCGCCGTGGCAGCTCGATTAAACGATGCTCATCTCGGCAGCGGCACCACAGTGGATTACCCTGAGCGACGCAAGACGAGGATCAACGAAGCCGCGGTTCCGACCAATGAGCTGGCCGAATGGCTGTCAATATTGTGGCTGACCCCGGCTATGGACCGGCTCTTTACAGAGGGAGCATCCGGCCGCCGAAACTTCCTCGATCGTCTGGTGACCGCACTGGAACCAGCTCATGCGGGGAACTGCGCCCGCTATGATGCCGCGCGGCGTGAACGCAACCGCCTGCTTGCGGATGCGCGGCCGACAGACAATGACTGGATGGAAAGCCTCGAAAAGCAGTTGGCGCGCTATGGTTCGTTGGTAGCAGAGGCCCGGGATCGGATGGTGACGGCGTTGAACGAGAGATTGCACCACTCCGACCAGAGCATTTTCGCGACGCCACATATCCAGCTGGCGGACGGCCAGTTACTGACCGAAGACCAGCTTCTACAGATGCTTCGACAATATCGAGCTGCTGACCGAGCTGCCGGTCGCACGATCAGGGGCCCGCACCGAACGGATCTCGACGTCTTTCATGCGGCCAAACAACAGCCAGCCGGCAAATGCTCGACCGGTGAACAGAAAGCGCTATTGTTCTCGATGATCCTCGCGCATGCTGACCTAATCGCGGATCGGCGCGCAGATCGGCCGATATTGCTGCTCGATGAAGTTGCAGCCCATCTCGATCCGGAGCGCCGGGCAGCCCTCTTTGGCAAGCTCGCCGAAAGGGGCGGCCAAGTCTGGCTGACCGGTACTGAGCCCAGTTTGTTCAGCGATATTCCGGATGGCGCTTTGCATTTCGAAGTTTCGGATGGCCGCGTCAGGCTCAGATAAGGCTCAATTAATAAAGGTTTACGTCAGATTCACGATATTCATTAGCGCAGACTTGCCGCTCAATGACTATTCTCTCGAAATGAATAGAACGACCCTCAAAAATTCTTTCATCTCACTACGCAATGCTATCATCCCGATCCTGCTCGCGTTGCAGGCGATCTTCATGCCCACGCCAGTTAAAGCTGAAGATTATATCCAGTGCGTGCCTTTTGCCCGTCAGCTGAGCGGGATTCAAATTTATGGTGATGCACATAGTTGGTGGGATCAGGCTGAGGGCGTTTATCAACGGGGCAGCAGACCGGCAGAAGGCGCGGTTCTGTCACTACCCGGCTATGGCCCGATGCGGCTTGGCCATGTCGCGGTTGTGCGCAAGATTATTGACGACCGCACTATTCTGATCAGCCACGCGAACTGGTCGCCGATCGACGGACGCCGCGGAAAGATCGAGCGCAAGGTTATCGCCAAAGATGTGTCCCCCCATAACGACTGGAGTCTGGTGCGGATCTGGTATGCGCCGATTGGCAAGCTCGGGACCACCGCTTATCCCGTCAATGGCTTCATTTATCCCGCGCAGGGCAACAACAACGCCGGGCGGACCTGGGCATCTGCAAAGCCGGCACGCGAAAGCCGCCCACCAAATCGCAAGCTTTTTGATCGAAGATTGAAGGCGGAGTTGTCGCAAGTCGCCGATCAAGAGCGTCCTGCATCGTCGCAACCACGGGATCTGATTGGAGAACTGCTGGACAGAGTGGGCAGCTGACGCCAAATTGCGGACATGCTTCAACCGAGACCAATCGCATGACCAGCAACGCGGGAGCCTGCCTCGTCATTCTCGCCGGTGGCGAGTCGCGCCGGATGGGGACGGACAAGGCGGTCATCGAATTGAACGGAGAGCGGCTGATTGATATCCTGATCCGCCGCTTTTCTGCAAAGGCGGATCGTATATTTCTCTCGGCAAAGCAGGACTATGGCACTGGCCTACCGATCATGCCGGACGATCCGGATGCACCGGGAGGTCCGGTCGGAGCAATCTTCACCGTGTCCGCAAAGCTGCGAGAGTTACGGCCCGACGTGGCCGGTTTTGTCACGGTGCCGGTTGACGCGCCGTTCGCTCCGGAAGACCTGACCCAACGACTCACGGCAGATAGTCGATGCGCCGTGGCACAGGACCCTGAGCGTATGCATCCCACCTTCGCCTACTGGCGGTGTGACGTCGTCAACTCCGTTCGCGCCACCCATGATCCCGGCGATCGATCGCCGTCGCTACAATGGCTGGTCCGGCAATGTTCTTCTGAATCAGTGACTTGGACCGACCCGACGCAGTTCATCAACATCAATCGACCAGAGGACCTTGCCGCCGCCGGTGCCAAAAAAAAAGCCGGCGCTTGACGACAAGCACCGGCTTTCGGTTGCAGTGTTGGTCACTGCCTGTGGCTTGAAAAAGCGCTTAGTCGAGGCGACGGATTTCCGTCTTGGTCAGGGTGGTGACCAGCTTGCCATCATCGTTCGACAGTGTCGAAGCTTCGATCCGCCGTACTTTGCCTTTGTAGATGACCAGAACATCACCGGTATCGGTAACCCGGTTTACCTTGGCTACGCTGGAGCCTGTTGCGTCGTACAGCCGATCGTTGCGCTCTACTTCAGCAGCGGAAGCGGCAGAAGCGGTGAAGGACAGTGCAGTGGCTGCAAGGATGAGGGAGGATAGTTTACGCATGGTTTAACTCCATTTGGTTTAATGTCTGTGCCCTGACTATGACCCACCAAAATTAAGTTGCAATTTGAAATGCTGCACCTGCGAATAGCATTTTTGCAACTGGCTGTCGCTCAGCACAACTGGCGCCGGGGTCAGAAGACGGTTGCTCGCCTCCCCCGGTTCGTGCAATCTCCGATGCTACGCACCAACTAGAAAATGATGAGGCTCCTTATGATCCCTTTCTCCCTGATTTTGGCCCTTGCGACGGTTCCTGCAGCCGCCCAGGCCCAGCAAACTGATACTATGGCGGACATATCGGCTCTGATCGATTCCCGGGCCGACGAATCGGCCAAAACTGCCCGTCAGTTGTGGGAATGGGCAGAAGTTGGCTATCAGGAGCAGAAATCCAGCGATTTGCTCAAGCAAATACTGAAATCCAACGGTTTCAAGATCACCTCCGGTGTCGCTGGCATTCAAACCGCCTTTACTGCCGAATTTGGTAGGGGTGGTCCGGTGATCGCTATTCTGGCAGAATATGACGCCCTGCCCGGGATCAACCAGGACGCCGTCGCCACCCGGTCGCCTATCGATGGCAAGACAGCCGCCCATGCCTGCGGCCACAATCTGTTCGGTGCCGGATCGGTAGAGGCGGCAATTGCCGTCAGCAAGTGGCTGGAAGAGACCGGAACGCCCGGTCGCGTACGGCTTTATGGAACGCCGGCCGAAGAAGGTGGCAGCGGCAAGGTTTATATGGTTCGCGCAGGCCTGTTTAACGATGTCGATATCGCCCTGCACTGGCACGCCGATGACGAAAACTCGGCCGCCGCCCGCACCACCCTCGCCAACCGCTCGGCGAAATTCCGGTTCCGAGGCGTCTCCGCTCATGCCGCTGGCGCACCGGAAAAGGCACGCTCGGCGCTCGACGGGGTCGAGGCGTTTGACATGATGGTCAACATGATGCGGGAGCATGTGCCGCAGCAGACACGTATCCACTATGTCATCACCGAAGGCGGAACCGCGCCCAATGTGGTGCCGGACTTTGCCGAGGTATTCTATTATGTCCGTGATCCCGATCGGGAGCAGGTCGATGCGATCTGGACGCGGCTGGAAGAAGCGGCGCATGGTGCTGCGATGGGCACGGGCACCAAGGTCGACTGGGAAGTGATCCACGGCAACAACCCGTTACTGGTCAACGAGCCGCTGGCGAAAATGATGGACGCCAAATTGCGGCAGGTCGGCGGGATCAGCTATACGCCCGAAGAAGAGAAATTTGCCGAAAAAATCTACGCCAGCTTTGACAAGCCAGACCACAAGCTGGGCAGCCAGGAAGAGGTGCAGCCCTATGATGTGACGCTCGGCTATGGCTCGACCGATGTCGGTGATGTTTCCTATGCCACGCCGACAGTTGGCCTGCGCACCGCAACCTGGGTCCCGGGCACTTCCGCGCACAGTTGGCAATCCTCCGCAGCCAGCGGCATGTCGATCGGCTTCAAGGGCGTGCAGGTTGCTGCCAAGACGCTGACACTCGCGGCGATTGAGCTGTACACCAATCCTGAATTGCGCGCCGAAGCCAAGGCTGACTTCGACAAGGCGCGCGGGCCGGATTATCAGTATAAGTCGCTGCTGGGTGATCGCGATCCGCCGCTGGATTACCGCAAATAAAAGGGGCGCGTCTAAGGAGGCTGGTTGGGCAAGACTCTCAGTCATGGCCAGAGTTTAGGTCAGGGTGGCGGGTGTAGGACAGCTTGTTTGGGCAATTAAGGGAATAAACTCGCCGTCACTGTGATCGGGTCCATTATTGGACTCGCGCGAAGAAACGAAGCCGCAAAGCGATTGGGTGCTTTCTATATGTATTCGTGGCTTTGTGCGAGCCTGACCCTTTTTGTTGCTTGCGGCGAACTTTACAGAAGCGCCTGCTTTTATTTTCCGTGGCCTTTGCCCGAAAGCCTCGGATTTCCGGCATTTGTTGGATACCAATATAGTGCCTAGTGTAAACTTTCAAATCGCCGTCTAATCCATTGCGCTTGATCGATACGGGCGCGCGGCAGAGTCTGCCGCTTATCCAGATTGTCAAAGAGCCTGTCGCACGCTTGGCATGTGAGCGGTGAGGAACATAGGGGCTTGGGGTGGCTGTAGGAAAGCGTCTTGAAGAGGATAGTCCGAGCGTAAATTGGAGTAATGCCTAATAACATTCAGCCAAAAGCACTGACGGTGCCAACCCTTGTTGCATCCGTTCAGGCAGCCTGAACCCTCTGCCCGATTGCCGTATGTTTGCCGAACCGCAATGATTGGGTTTCGGACATATTTGCAACTCGTCCGATAAGAAAGCCCTGGCCGTAATCACAACCCATCTGCATCAAGAGTCCTCGCTGTTCTTCCGTTTCAATTCCTTCCGCCACGATTGCGATCTTGAGGTTCTTCGCCATCGCTATCAACGCTTGAACAATCAATCTGGTCTGGTGCTCGGCGCAAATCGATTTGATAAAACTGCCATCGATCTTCACGATGTCGATGGGAAAATCCCGAAGATGGGACAAGGAAGAGAAGCCGGTGCCAAAGTCATCCAAAGCTATTCTTACGCCAGCCGCTTGAAGACAATTAAGGACATTCTGAACGGTCGTAGTATCGTTCACCATGAGCATGGTTTCAGTGACTTCCAGCGTCACATTCGGAGGGCAGATATCAGCAGTTTCCAATGACTTCAATATCTTGGATGCAAAGTCTCGGCTTAGCAGATCAGCTTCGGTGGCGTTGATACTGATATATTTTAATGTCGGTTGCGCGGCTCGCAGATCAGCAAGATCCTGACACAAAAACGCAAGCATTCGATCGCTAATTTCTCTGGATAGAATCGGGTCCTGAATTGCCGGCATCACCTGATTTGCAGTCAGATTGGTGCCCGTCCGCGTCTTGAGCCTCATCAGCGCTTCCAGTCCGACGAGGCGATTGCTGGATAGCTCGACGATCGGCTGATATCCGGCATATATCCTATTCTCGTCGAGAGCGCTCCGCACGGTTGTCATCGCTTCGTGACGCAGATGATTGGACAGGTCCAGTGTGGGCTCATAACTATGGACGCATCCGGGCTCTCTTTCTTTGCCGTGATATAGCGCAAGATCTGCCCGGCTGATCAATTCTTTGCCGGTAGAAAAATCACCCGTCATCGCCATGCCACATGTTGCGTTGATATTCATCTTGCGACCACAAATTTCGATCTCGCTTGCCAATTTTTCGAGTATGGCCTCACCGATTTCTGTTGCTTGCACCGCCGACACTCCCAGTGGCGCGATTATAGCGAATTCATCACCTCCCCAGCGGGCGGCAATTGCATTAGGAGGAATGGACGCAGAAATTCGTGCACTGAGTTGTCTTAAAACCTCATCGCCAGCTTGATGGCCGAAGGTATCATTTATGTCCTTGAATCCATTGAGATCCATCAGAAGAACAATAAGACCTTCACCGGATTGGCGGTGATTATCTATTCGTTCGGCCAGAATGCGATCAAAGGTCCGGCGATTATAGAGGTTGGTCAGACTATCGTAATCCGCAGAGCGCTGGAGCGCTATCCGAGCAAGATGGGCTTCCGAAATATCCTTGAGGACACCGACAATTCGATCAGAAGCGTTTTGCTCGCCCCTAATAAATTCACCCATTCCCCGAATTCGCTTGAAAAGTCCGTCTCCAGATTTCAGGCTCGCCTCATAGGTAAACGATCTGCCTTGCTCCGAAGCCTTGGCAACTGCGTTCCTGACAACAGATTGATCTTCATCGGCATAATAACTGACCGCCTGGTCGACGCTCAATCGTGTTTCCGGAGAAAGCCCAAATATTGCATAGGCTTGATCGGACATCATGAACTGCCGCGTTTCAAGATTGACTTCCCAGGAGCCAATATTGGCAATTTTTTCGGTTTGCGCCAGGAGTCGATTGGACTTCTGCAGCTCTACCGCTGTTTCTTCCAGATAGGTGTTGAGGCTAGCGGTTTGGACAGCATTGACGTGACAACGTAACAGGTCCTCTACGACCGATGCGAAACGAGAAAGTTTCGCAAGACCCGCGACTGAGAAGCGATCGGGCCGAGGATCAATAACGCACAGGCTCCCGATAATCGCACCGTCCGTATTTTGCAGCGATCGTCCCATATAGGACCGCATTCGCGGGCCGGCGGTAACAAAGGGATTGTTCGCAAATCGCTCGTCCTCCAAAGCGTTTGCAACCAGCAGACTTCCGCCGCACGCAATGGTATGATCGCAGAAAGAATATTCGCGAGGCGTCTCACGAATTTCCACGCCCGTTGACGAAAGAAACCATTGCCGTTCGTCGTCCAGCAGCGAAATGAGTGCAACCGGACAATCAAAAATTTCAGCGCAGAGGTCGGTGACGCGATCAAACATCTCTTGCGGATCAGTGTCGAGTATCCCCATTTTATACAACGATGCGAGCCGATTGCGTTCATCCATGATCGGAGGCTTCATCGAACGATCTTGCGATCGAATTCCATTCATTTAGACATCCCCCAGTTGCGGATTCCCGCGTGTTCTCCATGGATAGGCCTCCGGAGATAATAATATGTTAACCGGAGTGAGCGTTCGGGAACCGGCATTTGCCGTATACAGGGTCCGATCGACACGAATTCGGTCAGAAATACGGGAGGAAGGAGATCGAGGTCGTTGCTCTAGGCGGCCGCGACCGCATTAGCCTCCGTCGGCGGAAAAATATTCCACTCGCAAGCGTTTCTGAGAAAATTCAGGGCAGGTCCTGCAAAGTCGCCACATATCGGGTGCCTTCGCTGCTCGATTGGCAGTGCAATTCCGCCTTGGCAGTGGTGGCAAATGCGTCGAGAAAAATCCTCCCCTGGCCACCTTCTCTGGCATCTTCCGGAAGACCTATGCCGTTATCCTCTATCGAAACAACGGCCTGCGATTTATCCGCGGTGAGCGAGATCGTTATAAGGCCCGAATCCCGCCCCTTGAACGCATGTTTCACGGCGTTGGTCACAACTTCGTTGATCAGCAGTCCAATGCCCGAAGCACGGTCGCGGGCCAGCTTGCATGGCATGACGCTTACCCTGAGCTCGACATCCTTTTCCAGCGCCAGAGCCTCGCTGATTGCGCCGCACAAACGCTCAATAAACTCGTCAAATTGTACAACGGCGATATTGTCGACGCCGTAGTGCAGATTTTCATAGGCTTTTGAGAGACTGAGCACGCGACCGGCTGCTTTTTCCAGCGCCTGTTTGGCATCTTCGTTGCCGGTCTCATTCTGCTGAAGCCGCAAAAGGCTGGTCAGGATCGCGAGGTTGTTTTTGACGCGATGATCGACCTCGCGCAGCAACATTTCCCGTTCGGCGATCCGCTCCTCGCGTTCATGCAGCAGATCCCGAAAGTTGCGACGGGCCAGTTCGGCCAAAATGACCAGCAGCAGCCCGGTGATGACATTCACGATCGTGCGCGGGCCATCCGAACTTGCGGCAAAAACGAAGCTGCCCTGAAACGGAACCACCTGATACCAGGTGAAAATCGAGGTCAGCACCAGCACAAACAGCCCGGCGTTGAAACGCCCCACCAAAGTGGCGATCAGTATCGCGGGTACATTGATTGCATAAGGCGCTGCGCCGGGATAGACCGTATCGACCAGAAACCGCGTCAGCAAGGCAAGCAATGTGCCCGCTACACCCACCAGCAGCTGGATCACCCAGTCCGGAATTGCGGGTGTCAGATCGATCGCATCCAGCTGGGTAATTCTTTGCATCTAGCCAGAATAGTGACAATCGTAACGTCCGGCAAATTTAATCTGTGCGGATGCAGAGTTGCGCCTCTCGTTCGGTGATCCCGGCAAGTTGTGGGCCCGTTTGCACCGGAACTACTACTTGCCGGTCAGGCATCAGGGGGCCATGCCCCTTCACTCCCACCAATAGGCGGCGCGTTTCCTGTCTCCCGTCACCACCTCGTTCATCGTCAGCGCATCGTACATCCGGCCGTTTATCATCACGCGGCTGATCTTGTCGCTGTTGCGAATATCCGCGCTTGGATCAGCGTCGAGCACCAGCAGGTCGGCGAGCTTGCCAACTTCAAGGGAACCAATTTCGCTGTCCATGCCCAGTGATCTCGCCGGTTCAATCGTACCCGCCGCTAACGCCTCGACCGGGCTCATGCCGCCGCGGACGAAGGACCAGAGTTCCCAATGACTGCCAATGCCGGCTTGCTGACCATGGGCGCCGATCGAAACCTTGACGCCAGCATCAGCCAGTTTCTTTGCTTCGCGGGCATTGTCGTCATCGATAAAACTGCTTTCGGGCGCCTTCGTCCGGCGGACAGTATCTGCCGCCAGCATCTTTGGCGGCGTGTGCACCATCAACGGGTTTTCCCAGACATTGGTCGCCTGGCGCCAATAGGGGTCGCCAGCGAGTCCTCCAAAACTCACCACCAGCGTGGGCGTGTAATTGGTATCCGACTGCCCGAACATCTGCACAACATCGTCGTAAAATATTTCCAGCGGGATATTATGTTCCAGCGTAGAATTACCATCGGCGACGTGCGCCATGTCCATGCCAAACAGCGAGCCGCCTTCGGCTACGACCAGCATATTCTCCTGGCGGGCAGCCGCAACCACCTGTTGTCGCTGTTCGCGGCGAGGCTGATTGTAGTTTTTGACGCTATGGCCACCCTGTGCCTTGAGACGCCGGACGTGGGCGAGCGCATCGTCGAGATTGTTGATCTCCGCATAAACATTGGCCGCTTTCGCGCCATAGACGATCTCTCCGGTCGAGAAAATCCGTGGGCCGAGGATCATGCCGGCGCGCTGCATCTCGCTCGCGACAAAAATTTCGCTGGCGCGGCTGGAAGGATCGTGGATGGTGGTCGTGCCAAGCGCGAGATTTTGCAGCAGCGACCAGTTTTGTTGCGGTACCAGTTCGTCCGTGCCCTGCGGCCCATGAGCATGGGCGTCGATCAGGCCAGGCATGATGGTCTTGCCACTGGCATCGACGGTTGTGGCGCCAGCAGGGATATTCACCGCGCTGCGCGGGCCAACGGCTGCAATGCGGTTGTTCTGGATGACGATCACACCGTCATCAATGATCCCGCCCTGCTCACCGGCCATGGTCAATATCCGCGCCCCGGTCAGGGCTACGGTGCCGGAAGGTTTTTCGGCAGCAATCGTCCGCTCCAGCGAGACACCGCTGGTTGGCGGCTGATATTTCGGCGCGTCTTTCGCGGCTGGCGCATTGGGGAAGAGCGCATTGGTCGACGCGGTGAAGACGGTTGGCCCGACGCTCCAGTGCAGTTTCTGGCCACCGTCGGACCAGTTCATATAATCCGCACCATTGGCGCTGACTCGGGTCACCGGCAGCGATTTGCTGTTGGGGCTGACCTCGACTGCCTGCGTGCCCGGCATCAATGGCATGACATAGGCTTCGTAGCTTTGGCGGAAAGCGACATTCAAGCCATCGGGCGACACGATATAATCATTGGTCAGATCGCCCTTGGCGTGAGTGCGCTTGGCTTCGCCGTTGATATCGGTGCTGATCAGGACGCGCTGGTCATCCTCCTGATCGAGCATGAAGATCCGGTCGCTGGAGGCGCCATATTGTGGTTCGGCGGCCCCCTTCATAACCCGGACGGGAGAGCCTCCAGCAGCAGCAACCCGGTAAACCCCCTCTTCAACCGACCAATTGGGAGACGTCATATAGCCGCCGTCCGTCATCTCGAAGACAATGGTTTGGCCATCGGGAGAAAAATGCGGGCGAGCATAATGACCGGGGCGGCTAGTGACCGTGCGCGGGGAACCGCCACGCGCGGCAATGGTTTTGATCTCGCCCAGCCCGGCGTCGGTCCAGCCGACATAGACGATCGAGCGGCCATCGCGCGACCAGGACGGAAACAGCTCGAGTTCCGAACCGCTGGTAAGACGCTTGGCCGCGCCGCCAGACATTGGCTTGGTGTAGAGTTTGCCCAGGCTTTCAAAAACAACCGTTCGGCCATCGGGCGAGACTGCGGCAAAGCGCGGCATCTTGGTGGTGAAGCTGTCCAGCGCGACGGGGATTTTCGGATGCGGGGCGTTGGAGACACCGCGCGTGTCGCTGATCCGGAACGGGATCACCGACGAGGCGCTGCCATCGGCGGCCACGCGGCGGATCTTGCCGCCCGCCCAGAACACGATTTCGCTGCTGTCAGGAGTCCAGTCCATGTTCGGATAGACGCCGGTGACGGCCCAGGTCTCCTGCACATCCTGATCCAGATCATCATAGACTTTGCGTTCGATGCCCGATTCCAGATCCTTCACATAGAGTTTGGACTGACCCATCTCGCGGCGGACAAAGGCGATCTTCTTGCCGTCGGGTGACGGGTTCGGGCGAACCGATCCGCCCAGACCGGAAACCGCAGTGCTGATCTCGCCGGTTTCCAGATCATATTTCTCGATGTTGAACAGGTCGCTGTAGCTGTCCTGCGCATAAATGAACGTGCCGCCGGGCGTGATATTCTTTGTATAATAAATCGACTTGCCGTCGGGTGCGTAGATAGGTTCGCCGAGTTCCTTCTGGTGCTTCTCACTGGGTTTCTTGACCAGTTGCACCCCACCGCCGCCGGAGACATGATAAACCCATATTTCGCCAGTGCCGAGCGAACGGGTCGTGGTAAAATGTTTCTTGGCGACGACATAGCGGCCGTCGGGGCTCCAGCTTGGCTGATTGAGCAAGCGGAATTCTTCTTTGGTCACCTGCTTTTTGTCGCTGCCATCCCGGTTCATGATCCAGATATTGTCGCCGCCGCCGCGATCAGACGTGAACGCAATGCGCTGTCCGTCGGGAGAAAAGCGGGGCTGTACTTCCCAGGCAAGGCCTTCTGCGATCCGGGTCGGGGTGCCGCCCGACATCGGCATGGTGTAGATGTCACCCAGCAAGGCAAAGGCGATACTGCCGCCATCGGGACTGACATCGACATCGATCCAGCTGCCTTCGTCGACATTGATCGGAACCTGTTTGATCGTGGCACCAGCAGGCGCGTTGACGTCCCATTTGTCCTTTTCAGATGTATCCTGTGCCAGTGCTGCTCCTGAAAAAAGCAATGCTGCGATGACCGATCCCAGACTATATTTCATGATGCTCCCCGATATTAAGCTTCGTTGATTGCCGTCTTCTATTCCAGTTTTCGAAACGAAAGAACAGCACACAGTTTCCATTATTTAGACCCTTGACCCGAAATGCTGGTGATAGCGTTCGACCACCTGTGCGAGTGTCGACAAGGCCAGAGTGGCCGGGTCCCGAGTCGACGGAATCAAACCAATCGGCGCTACCATCCGGCGACGCTGCTCTTCAGGGACACCGATGGCGGCCAGGTAGGCTTCCCGAAGCGCGTGGGTTTTGCGGCTGCCCATGGCACCGACATAGAAAGCGGGAGACGACAAGGCCTGCTTCATCAATGCCGCCTCCCAGTCATGGTCATGAAAATAGAAAATGCAGGCGGTCCATGGATCAGGGTCGAGCAGCGCGGTTGCCTGCGGCGTTTTCAGCAGTTCGGCCGAGCTTGCCCGATCCTGGACGGCTGATATCACCTGCGGGTCGGGAGAGAATACGACACAATCGATGCCGTAGCTGTCGGACAGCAGGACCAGGCTTTCCACCGATGGCCCGTGCCCCAATATATTGAGCTTGGCCGATGGAATATGGTGGACCAGTATCCGGGACCCGATACGCTCCACGGCGCTTGCGGGCCTCTGTTGGGTCTCGCAGCCGATAGCGCGATCCTCGCTGTCGAGAAAGATCGTCAATGGCTCCCTCTTTTGGATCCGATCGTTGATATCGGTAACCCTGTCACCATCGACGATCGGCGTGAACAGCAGATCAATGCCTCCGCCGCATGGCAAGCGAATATCGAGATAGGGCGAACCAGCACCAAATCTTGTTTCCCGTGGCCGACCATCTTTGATCACATCCAGCGCTTCCGCAATCACGGCAGTCTCTACACATCCGCCGGAAAAAGAGCCGATCGAGGAACCATCCTCTGCCACAGCCATATGGGCGCCCGGATTGCGGGTCGAGGCGCCAGTGACAGCGGTCAACGTCACCAAGGCGATTTTCTGACCCGCTTCGGCCTTGGCGCAGAGAAACTGGAAGATTGGCAAAATATTATTCAAATGTGATGGCCTTGTCGCGTAGCGGAATGATTTTGACAGAAAAGTCCATGCCGCAAAGCGCTAAATGGGGCAATGACCATGGTAGCGACCTGTGATGGGGCCACTTGGGGCATCGTCTGAAGATAGATATAACATTGAAAAGATTGTCAATTTACGAACAATCAGGCCGTGCCTGCTGTCGCGCAAAGCTATGCGCATAATCTTTCTTTTCCAACCTGAACAAATCTTGTCTTCAAAATACGCCAAAACCCATCTAGGAGCACTTAAATTACAAACATCTTATCGAAATATGAGGACGGAATATGAGTTTCCCGCCACGGCAAGGCCTGTATGATTCAAACAACGAACATGACGCGTGCGGTGTCGGCTTTGTCGCGAATATCAAAGGCGAGAAATCACATCTCACCGTCAAACGCGGCCTCGAAATTCTGGTCAATATCGATCACCGCGGTGCGGTTGGCGCCGACCCGCTTTTGGGCGATGGTGCCGGGATATTATTGCAGATTCCCGACGGATTATTGCGGGATTGGGCTGATTCCGAAGCACTGACACTGCCCCCGGTGGGCGACTATGCGGTCGCGATGTGCTTCCTCCCATCGGATTCCGCAGAAGCGGAATATGCGACGGCCCATTTTGAGCGAGTCATCGCCAAAGAAGGGCAAGACATGATCGGCTGGCGCGATGTGCCGATTGATACCACCGGTATCGGCAAGGCCGTACTCGCGCAGATGCCACTGATTCGGCAGGCAATCATCGGAAAGGGTGAGAATCTTGCCGATCAGGATGCCTTTGAACGCAAAATTCTGGCGATCCGCAAACAAGTGCATAACCCGCTCGAAGGAATCGCCGAGAAAAAGGACATGCCCGGCCTGTTAGAATTCTACATGCCATCCTTTTCAACCCGCACGATCGTTTATAAAGGTCTGTTGCTCGCCGACCAGGTGGGATCCTTCTACAAGGACCTCGACAATCCGCTGACTACATCGGCGGTAGCAATGGTCCATCAGCGCTTCTCGACCAATACCTTCCCATCCTGGAAATTGGCCCACCCCTATCGCTACATCGCTCATAACGGCGAGATCAACACGGTGCGCGGCAACGTCAACTGGATGAATGCCCGCCGCCGGACCATGGAATCCGACCTTCTCGGTGCTGACCTCGACAAGATGTGGCCCCTGATCCCGCATGGCCAGTCCGACACCGCCTGTCTCGACAACGCATTGGAACTGCTGGTTGCCGGGGGCTATTCGCTGCCGCACGCCGTGATGATGCTGATTCCCGAAGCGTGGGCTGGCGATCCGTTGATGGATGCCGACAGACGAGCGTTTTACGAATATCACGCAGCATTGATGGAGCCATGGGATGGCCCGGCTGCGGTTGCTTTCACGGACGGCCGGCAAGTCGGTGCTACGCTGGACCGCAATGGCCTGCGCCCTGCCCGCTTCTGCGTAACCGACGATGGCCATGTCATCATGGCGTCGGAATCAGGCGTGCTGCCGGTCAAGGAAGACAATATCGTCCGCAAGTGGCGTTTGCAGCCCGGCAAAATGCTGCTCATCGATATGGAGCAGGGCCGGATCATCGAAGACGAAGAAATCAAAACCGATCTCGCCAAGGCAAAACCTTATGCGAAATGGCTGGAATCGACGCAGTATAATCTGAAGGATTTGGATCTTGAAGATCTGGACGATGTCGCCGCACCCGATATGAACAAGGAAGACAATCTGGCATCCCTGCTGGATCGTCAGCAAGCCTTCGGCTTCACACAAGAAGATGTCGCCAAGTTCCTTGAGCCCATGGCCATTGACGGCCAAGATCCAATTGGCTCCATGGGCACCGATACGCCGATCGCGGTGCTGTCCGGACGGCCACGCCTGCTCTATGATTATTTCAAGCAGAATTTCGCGCAGGTTACCAATCCGCCGATTGATCCGATCCGGGAAGAACTGGTTATGTCTCTGGTCTCGATGATTGGGCCGCGGCCCAATTTGCTCGGCCAGGATGCCGGAACGCACAAAAGGCTCGAGGTTGATCAGCCCGTTTTGTCCAACACCGATCTTTTGAAGATTCGTTCGGTCGAGGACGCCCTCGACGGAGCGTTCCGCACCGAAACCATCGACATTACCTGGGCTGCCGAAAGCGGCGCAGATGGTCTGAAAATGGCGATCAAGGAAATGTGCTGGGCAGCGACAGAAGCCGTGCTCGCCGACCGCAACATTCTTATCCTATCGGACCGCGCGAAAGGGGCAGATCGCATTGCGATGCCGTCGCTGCTGGCAACAGCCGCCGTTCACCATCATCTGGTGCGCCAGGGTCTGCGTATGCAGACCGGGCTGGTGGTCGAAACAGGGGAAGCGCGCGAAGTCCACCATTTCTGCGTGCTGGCAGGCTATGGTGCGGAGGCGGTAAACCCATATCTGGCGTTTGAAACGCTTGAGGAAATCCGCGTCCGCCGCGAACTGCCGCTAACCAGGCAACAGGTGGAGCAAAATTATATCAAGGCTATCGGCAAGGGTATTTTGAAGGTCATGTCGAAGATGGGCATATCGACCTATCAAAGCTATTGCGGCGCGCAGATTTTTGACGCCGTCGGCCTGTCGACCGATTTTATCGAGCAATATTTTACCGGAACGGCGACGATGATCGAGGGCGCTGGCCTCGACGAGATCGCCAAGGAGACCGTCGACCGTCACAGCGAAGCCTATGGCAATAATCCGATCTATCGGAACATGCTGGATGCCGGCGGTATCTATGGCTACCGGTTGCGCGGTGAAGAACATGCCTGGACTCCGACCAATGTTGCGAATTTGCAGCATGCGGTGCGCGGCAATAACCCGAAAAATTATGCGGAATTTGCCCAGTCGATCAACGAGCAGAGCGAACGCCTGCTGACCATTCGCGGGCTGATGGAGCTGACCAAGGCGAACGAACCGCTCGACATCGACGAGGTGGAGCCAGCATCAGAGATCGTGAAGCGTTTTGCGACCGGCGCGATGAGCTTTGGCTCGATCAGCAGGGAAGCGCATACTACGCTGGCGATCGCGATGAACAGGATTGGCGGAAAGTCCAATACCGGCGAAGGCGGAGAAGAGCCGGATAGATTTGTCACGATGCCCAATGGCGACTCTATGCGGTCGGCGATCAAGCAGGTTGCCAGTGGCCGCTTCGGCGTAACCGCCGAATATCTGGTCAACGCTGACGATATACAGATCAAGATGGCGCAAGGTGCCAAGCCTGGTGAAGGTGGCCAGTTGCCCGGCAGCAAAGTCGACAAGAATATCGGCAAGGTGCGTCACTCAACGCCTGGTGTTGGTCTAATTTCCCCGCCGCCGCATCATGATATTTATTCGATTGAGGATCTCGCACAGCTGATCCACGATCTGAAAAATGTGAATACAGGCGCGCGCGTTTCCGTGAAGCTGGTTTCCGAAGTGGGTGTCGGCACGGTTGCTGCTGGCGTATCAAAAGCACGCGCCGATCATCTGACCATTTCCGGTTACGACGGCGGGACCGGAGCGTCCCCCCTCACCTCGCTCACCCATGCCGGTTCGCCCTGGGAGATCGGTCTGGCGGAGACGCAGCAGACCCTGCTGCTTAACGGCCTACGCTCGCGGATATCAGTGCAGGTTGATGGCGGTCTGCGGACCGGGCGCGATGTGGCTATCGGTGCGCTCCTGGGTGCCGATGAATTCGGTTTTGCAACGGCACCGCTGATCGCGGCCGGTTGTATCATGATGCGCAAATGCCATCTCAACACCTGCCCTGTTGGCGTTGCGACCCAGAATCCGGAACTGCGCAAGAAATTCACCGGGCAACCGGAATATGTGATCAACTATTTCTTCTTCGTTGCCGAAGAGCTGCGCCAGATTATGGCGGAAATGGGTTTCCGGACCGTCGAAGAAATGGTTGGCCGGGTTGACCGCATCAACATGAACAAAGCGCTGCGTCACTGGAAAGCGGCAGGCGTCGATCTCTCCCGCTTGCTGCACAATGTCGTTCTGCCCGAAGGCGAAACGCTGTTCCAGACAAAGGTGCAGGACCATGGTCTTGATGCTGCGCTGGACCGCGAGTTGATCGTCGCGGCAGCGCCGGCCCTCGAAAAGGGCGAAACCGTCAAGATTGAGCGGAAAGTCAAAAACGTGAACCGCACGGTAGGCGCCATGCTGTCCGGTGAAGTTGCCAAAGCCTATGGCCATGCCGGCCTGCCTGCCAACACGATCCAACTGGTTTTTGAAGGCGTTGCCGGTCAGAGCTTTGGCGCGTTTCTGGCCCATGGCGTCACCGCCGAATTGACCGGCGACGCCAACGACTATGTCGGCAAAGGACTGTCAGGAGGCCGGGTGGTCGTCAGACAGCCCGCTCATGTTGACCGCAATCCCACCGAAAATATCATCGTCGGCAATACCGTCTTATATGGAGCGGTTGCCGGTGAGGCCTATTTCAACGGCGTGGCCGGTGAACGCTTTGCGGTGCGCAACAGCGGCGCGGTTGCTGTGGTGGAGGGCACGGGTGATCATGGCTGTGAATATATGACCGGCGGCGTGGTGATGGTCCTGGGCAAAACCGGGCGCAACTTCGCTGCTGGCATGTCGGGCGGCGTCGCCTATGTATATGATGAGGATGGCCTGTTCCGTCAGCGCTGCAACATGGCAATGGTCGATGTCGAGACTATCAGCACGGAAGAGGCCGACAGTGAAGGCAGCGTGATGCCGCAGCAATTGCCGGTCGATGTCCACGACTATGGCATGGGCGACATGCTCTATCATGACGCAGCGCGGCTGCGGATATTGCTGGAACGCCACAAGCTGTACACCGGCAGCAAACGGGCGAGCGAGATTCTCGAAAATTGGGATGAGGCGCTGGGCCGGTTCGTCAAGGTCATGCCCCGTGACTATGCCGCCGCGCTGAAACAGCTGGAAGCCGAACGTCTTGAGACGATCGAAGCCGCAGAATAATTGAAGATATTGGAGTAGACCGTGGGTAAAGTAACAGGCTTTCTCGAGATTGATCGCAAAGAAGCGACTTATGCCGATCCGGAAGAACGGCTGACGCACTATAAAGAATTCACCGTTCCACTGCCGGAGTCCGAGCTCAAGGATCAGGCGGCGCGCTGCATGGATTGCGGGATCCCCTATTGCCACACTGGCTGCCCGGTGAACAATATCATCCCGGACTGGAACAATCTGGTCTACGAGGGCGACTGGAAAAGTGCCTTGGAGACATTGCACTCTACCAACAATTTTCCCGAGTTCACAGGTAGGATCTGCCCTGCCCCATGCGAAGCGAGCTGCACGTTGAACATCGATGACGCGCCGGTGACGATCAAAGCCATCGAATGCGCAATCGTCGATCGCGGCTGGGAAGAAGGCTGGATCACGCCCCAGATTTCAGAAAAGAAAACCGGCAAATCTGTGGCCGTCGTCGGCTCCGGTCCAGCGGGCCTGGCCTGCGCGCAGCAACTGGCGCGCGCCGGACATAATGTCACCCTGTTCGAAAAAAATGATCGGATGGGCGGGCTGCTCCGCTACGGTATTCCCGACTTCAAGATGGAAAAACATCTGATCAACCGGCGGTTGGTCCAGATGGAGGCCGAAGGCGTCGAATTCCGCACCAGTACCGAAGTTGGCGTAACCGTGTCGATGGAATCGCTGCAGGAAAATTTCGATGCCGTAGTGATGTCTGGCGGCGCAGAAAAGCCGCGGACGCTTGATATTCCCGGATATGAAATGTCCGGCGTACGTCTGGCGATGGAATTCCTCACCCAGCAGAACAAGCGCAATGCCGGCGACGACGAAATGCGCGCCGCCCCGCGCGGTACGATCAGCGCGACGGGCAAACATGTGATCGTCATTGGCGGCGGCGACACCGGATCGGACTGTGTCGGCACTTCCAATCGTCAGGGCGCCGCTTCGGTAACCCAGATTGAAATCATGCCCAAGCCGCCTGAGAAAGAAGACAAGACATTCACATGGCCGGACTGGCCGTTGAAGCTCCGCACCTCCTCCAGCCATCTCGAAGGCTGCGAGCGCGACTGGGCGATACTGACCAAGCGCGTGGTCGGCACCAACGGCAATGTCGAGGGGCTGGAATGCGTACGCCTGGAATGGGTGGACGGTCAGATGCAGGAAATCCCGGGCAGCGAATTCACGCTCAAGGCCGACCTCATTCTTCTCGCCATGGGTTTCGTGGGACCCCGCAAGATGGGCCTGGTCGATCAATCGGAAGTCGAGCTCGACGCGCGCGGCAATGTCGCTGCCAATGTCATCGACTACAGCACCAGCAAGCCCGGAGTCTTTGCCTGCGGCGATATGCGCCGCGGCCAGAGCCTGGTCGTATGGGCGATCCGCGAAGGCCGGCAATGCGCCCGCGCCGTGGATCTCGAGCTGATGGGGCGAAGCCTGCTGCCGCGCTAGGCGTCCGCCCCGGGGACGGTATCGAGCCAAGAACCATTGCTTGCGCACGGCCGCGACGCGGTCGACCTACTGAGCCAGTACACAAGGCCTCACTTATACCGGAGAGGCTTTCTTTTGTACTGAATCCAATGTTCGGGCGCACTTCATTGTATCGACCTTGCTTCCGTATTCCGCGGGGTTCCTATCAGTTTCCCCGCCCACCCCAGCCACAAAAAACCCCGCTTGTGGCGGGGTGATTTGTGTTGGTTTTGGGAGTAGGATTTCAACGTGGCGCAGGCGGTCGACTCAGGCCATCGCTCAAAAGGCAAGCCTTCAGATCCTGAGATGACATGCGGGAGTTGGGTCCCCGCCTCCGCGGGGACAACATTTTGCTAGGCTCGCTATGCTCGCCAAGAAAAATTGTTGGTTGCGGGAGTAGGATCTGAATCTACGACCTTCAGGTTATGAGACGGATATCTGTAGAGTTATTATATTGATATTTAAGGTTTTTTATTCATTATGTTGGATAGTGTGCTAGAAGGTGTGTCAGGAACTTGGGTAATTTAGGCTGAACAGGTCATTTTTGTGTTAGATTGCTAACGCAAAAGCTTTGGGGTGCTAGGAAACCAGAAGCTTTTTCAATTTTCCCGTATCACAGCCAGACAAGCTTCGACACCATAGCTCGAGACATCCATGACATTGGCGCTTGCATATGCATTTCGCCAAATGTGACATTCATCTAAGACCGAAATTGGGCCGTCTCCGGCCGGTCCGGTTTCAGTCATGGGAATTGGGAAGCGGACATTCAGGCGTGCAACAGGCACCAATACTGCCACCACTATATGCTCAGGGTGTAATCCTTTTTGCTGGCGAAGAGGCTCGGGTTTTCCGGACTGCTGCCGCCTTGACGGTTAAACGATACCGAGCTTATTGCTATTGACTCGCAACATCACTTGCATTAGCGCCCCGGCAAAAGAGGGGTATATAGATGAAACACGCAATTTTGCTCGCTTCGGCGAGTTTGCTGGCACTCGTGCCGTCCGTAACTCAAGCTCAGGAGGCTGGTGAAGCCGTTCAGCCTGACGGCAAGAGCCCGCCGCCATCGACGAACACGATCATCGTCACGGGCGAGAAAATCGACCGCACGCTGCAGGAGACGGTCGCTAGCGTATCGGTCACCACGTCAGAGCAGATCGAAGAGCAAAACATCCAGACGCTGCAGGAGATCTACAACCGTACGGCCAACGTATCGGAGACCTACGGCTCCTACGGCTTCACCATCCGCGGAATGAGCAATCGCGGCGTCAGCGCTGGCGGCAACGGTTCGCTCGCTACCGTCTATATCGACGGCGCGCCGATGCCCACCACCGTACTTCATGCCGCGCCGACTGACACATGGGACGTGCAGCAGGTGGAAATCTTTCGCGGCCCGCAATCGACGCTGCAGGGTCTCAACGCACTCGCTGGCGCGGTTCACGTCCGCACGCGCGACCCGCAGTTCTACTGGGACGGTCGTGCGCGGGTGCGTGCCACGCTGGAAGAAGACTATCAGATTTCGGCAGCAGGCGGCGGGCCGATCGTGGACGACCAGCTCGCCTTTCGCGTCAGCGCCGATTACCGCGACGAACGGGGCCTGATCTATAACCCCACGCGCGAAGCCTATGAAGACGATCTGACTGCCCTCAATCTGCGCGGCAAGCTGCGCTGGCAGCCCGAGGCGCTGCCGGGCTTCGAGGCGAAGCTGGGCTTCACACATTACGAGCGCGAGGGCGGATACTACTATATTTACGCCGACCTGGCCGAACCCGATTTTTATGACAACCGCGTAAACCGCTCCAATGTCGAGAATTCCATCGAGGCGAATGTCGACATTGCCAGCGCAGAACTCAGCTACGAGATCGACCCTGCCCTGACGCTGACGAGCGTGACCTCGTGGAACAAGGTTGCCGAGGACGGTCAATATGATGGTGACGGCACTGCCCAGGACCGGTCTTTCGGCCTGCAGGACCGGGACTACGAAACCTTCACGCAAGAGCTTCGCCTCGCCTATGACGGTGATTGGTTCGACGGCCTACTGGGCGTTTTCTATTATAACCGCGACCAGGAAATCCGGACCGACAGCCGTACGCTAGTGCCCCTGCCGACTCAGACGGCGGTGGGCCTCCTGATGCAGGGCGGGCTGGATCAGGCCACCGCACAATATGCTGTCGATCTCTACGCGCAGGCGGTCCCGAACATCATCGTCGATTATTCCAGCTTCTCGCCGAACAATGTGAAGACCATGGCCCTGTTCGGCGATGCGACAATCGACCTGACCGAACGGCTCAAGCTGATCGCCGGCTTCCGCTACGATCACGAGGAACACAGGATCGAGGTGCGGCAGACTACGGCCTTTGCCGGGACCTATCCGAACCCGGCGGATTACGGCCCGCTCGCCCCGGCTATCGCGGGACTCAATGCGGGTGTTCAGGGACTGGTCGACCAGGCAGGAAATTCGACGCCCGAGACTTCGCGCGATTTCGATGCCTTCCTGCCCAAGTTCGGCCTCGACTACGAGTGGTCACCGCGTCTGAGCACTGCTGTCACCGTTCAGCGCGGCTATCGCTCCGGCGGGACGAGCAGCAATACGGCGCGCTCGCTCGAAGTGCCCTACGATCCGGAGTTCACTTGGAACTACGAGTTCTCGCTGCGCTCCGAGCCGGTCGACGGCGTACGTCTGAACGCGAACGCCTTCTACATCGACTGGACCGATCAGCAGGTGAACGTCAATTTCGGGCTCAATTCCTATGACGCCCACACGGTTAACGCGGGAAAATCGCATCTCTACGGTTTTGAGGTCGAATTCGCCCATACCGTCAGCTCCGCTTTCGACTGGTATGCTTCGGTCGGCAATGTGCAGACCAAATTCGACGAATTCACGGTGGACGAAGGCAATGTCGCCACCGACCTCGCCGGAACCGAGTTCGCCTATGCACCGGAATGGACGCTGGCGGCAGGTGCCAACTTCCGCAGCGGCAAGTTTCTCGGGAACATCAACGCCAGCTATCGCAGCGCCGTTTACTCCACCACCGGTGTCGGGCAGGAGCAGGCGCGCATTGATGCCCGCACGGTCGTGAATGCCAAAATCGGCTACGATATGGGCGACGCAATGGTCTATGTCTTCGCCAACAACCTGCTCGACGAGCAATACATCCAGTACGTGAATTCGTTCTACAACCAGGCGGTGCTCGGCGCACCGCGCATCGTCGGGATCGGTTTGGAGGCTGGATTTTGAGCGAAGCTGTCGTCTCCGCAGCGATGGCCGCCCTTGCTGCCGGCGGTGGTCTGGCGCTCCGCCGTTCGTGGCGCGCGCGTGGTCAGGAAGGCCGCGGCTGGAAAGCGGGCGGCTGGCTCCTTCTGGTGGCCGCCTGCCTGCTGGGTTCGGCCAAGCTTGGCACCATGCGCGGCCTGTTCACCGGGCTGACGATCGCGTCGGTCGTGGTGCTCGCGGTGGTAGCCAGCGGTATCGTAGTGCGTGACCCCCTGCGCGCAGGGCGCAGCAAGAGCCTCGCGCCCGAACCGCTCGACCGCAAGCCAAGCTGGTGGCGCAGCACGCTGCGCTGGCTACTCGCGGGGCCGATCGGCATGATCGCAGCGATGGCAGTGGGCATTTTCTGGTCGGTCTGGACCGGCGGCACCGAGCAGACCCGGCTGGTGATCGGCGGGATGCTGGTTCCCGTCATCTGGGGCGCAGCCATGGCGTGGACGCTGGCCGACAATCGTATCCTGCGGGCTACCGCGGTGTTGGCAGGTGTGGCGGTGCTAGGCTTCGGTCTGTCGATCCTGAAAGGTTTCGGATGAACATGAAGACATCGGGAAAAGCCAAGAAAAAGCCGCTAATGGCCCGCATTCCGGCCGGTTTCGTGCAAGCGGTGCTGAAGGGCCACAGCGCGCTCGGCATCGCCTTTGCCGCGGCGATTTATCTGGTCTGCCTGTCGGGCACTCTGGCGGTATTCGTCCATGAATTCACGCAATGGGAAAACCCGGGGGTTGAGGAGGTCTCGGAGGCCTCTCCCGAAGCCGTCCAGCGCGCATTGGAAAACGCGGTCGACCAATCGGAGGGAGAGGTTCACCATGTCCGCTTGGCAATGCCGACAGCGGATCAGCCCTTCCTGACGCTCGCAGTCGATGCCGAGGGCGGCCAAACATCGTGGGTCGCCGACGCCGAGGGACAAGTCGTGCCGCTCCGCAATGCGTGGAGCCAGTTCCTCACCCGGCTCCACATATTCCTGCATCTGCCAGCGGCGTGGGGTATCTTCATCGTTGGGATGACAGGTGTGGCCTTGCTGTCCTCTCTGATTTCCGGGCTTTGCGCCCATCCGCGCATCTTCCGTGACGCCTTCCATCTCCGGGTCGGTGGTTCGCGGCGGTTGCAGGAGGCTGACCTGCACAACCGTATTGGCGTGTGGGCTCTGCCCTTCCATCTCGTGGTATCACTGACCGGCGCGTTCCTGGGTCTCACGACAATCATTGTCGGCGTGTTGGGGATGGCCATGTTCAACGGCGATACCGGGCGGATCTACGCTCTGTTCACGCCAGCCGAGCCGCCGGAAAACACCATGCACGCCCCCGTACTCGACCTTCGGCCGATGCTGGCGCGCCTGCCCGGCGAAGGTTCGCTGGAGCGTATCACCGTGGAGCATCCGACAGAAACAGGCGCCGCAGCCATTTTCGATACCTATGACGAGCAGGCACTCGCCGGCATGTCGAGCATCGGGATCACCCGCGCGGGTGAGGTTTATTACGAGAAGGACATTGCCACTGCGTCGCTCGGCGAGCGGGTTTTCGGAGCGCTTGCACCGTTGCATTTTGGCTGGTTCGGTGGGCGCATCGTTAAAATAGCCTACGGCCTGCTAGGGCTGGGCCTGACCTATCTCGCGGTGGGCGGGGTGAAAATCTGGCTCGTACGCCGCCGCGACAAAGGACGCCCTGCGCCTGGCTGGGAGCGCGTATGGGCGGCTGTTGTCTGGGGCCAGCCTGTCGGTCTGGCAGCGGCAGCGCTCTGTGCCATCCTCTTGCCCCAATGGCAGTACGCCGCCCTCATACCTGTATGGGGAGTGGTCTGTCTGGCCTTACTTGTCCGTCGTCAGATAATTTGAGACATATGGCGTTTTAAAATAGGCGAGTATTTGGTTTCATCTGGTTGGTTGATTTTAGGCGGCGATCTTGCGGTAT
>NVXM01000010.1:0-127500 GCA_002733865.1 Sphingopyxis sp. | reverse complement strand
GCTGGGCTGAGCCAGGCAAGATGCGGGTGGCGCTCGAATTTCTGATGATCACCGCTGTGCAGTCGATGGACAGCGCGCTTGATATCATCCGCAAAGCGGATCATCCGGCGGCAGCGCTGCTGATCGACACAATCCATTTCCAGCGGGCCGGGCATCGGGCCGCGCAATTGGAAGATGTGGAAGCATCTTTGCTGCCCTACACCCAAATCTGCGATGGCAATCGGGATTGCGACAATAGTTTCGAGGCCTATCTGGAGGACGCCATCGATTTGCGCAGCTGTCCGGGAGAAGGTAGCTTGCCCGTAGCCGAAATCATAGGGATGCTACCGGAAGCCATTCCCCTGAGCCTGGAAATCCGCTCGAAAATCTATCGTGACCGATTCGCCGATCCTGCCGATCGCGCATCTGCAGTGCGTACCGCCAGCCTGGCCTATCTGGAGCAGCACAAGATAGCAGTCCGCTCGACAATGGTCCGCTAGGCTGACTGAATATAGTCGCGCATCGCCGCCGCTTCGCTTTCGATCTTGTCGATACGATGCTTGACCAAATCACCAATTGAGACAAAGCCTACCAGCTTGCCGTTATCCACAACGGGTAAATGGCGAATGCGTCTCTTGCTCATTAGTGACAAGGCACCGATCGCGCTCTTGGTTGGCTCGACAGAAATGACATCAGCGGTCATCACGTCACGCACCAGATGATCCAGCGCAGCATTGCCATATTTCCGGATACAATGGAGCACATCACGCTCGGAAAATATGCCGACGACCGAATCTCCGTCCAGAACGGGCAGCGCGCCGATGCGCTTTTCAGCCAAGATCTCGACCGCCTGCGAAACCAACATATCTGTAGTGCAACTATATATGTCGTCGCTGCGGCCCTGCAAAATCAATTCAATCGTCATCGCTGCTCTCCTTGGACCTGATTCTGTTTATTGCATCCCTATAACATAATTTTGAAAGTGATTGGACTTGATGGTAACAGGATTCCCGTTCAATGCACCGGAAACCGAAGGAGCCCCCTTGCCTCAACCGTCTCGTCTTGATGACCCGCTATATGCCAGCGCAGCCTGGGCTCGCTATTGGCGGCTGATGCGGGGCATGGCGGTGTTTACGCTGGCCTGTGTCGGGATCGCACTGGGCATTCTGTTTTACTTGCACGGTTTTGTCTCGATCCACATGTACATCGCAACCGCAGCTGGTGTCGCATTTGCGCTAATGCTGATGGCCGGGCTGATGGGGCTGGTGTTCCTGTCGAGCGGTTCCGGCCACGACGAGTCCATCGACGACCCTATTTCAAGGACGATCAATCCCGATGAGTGACAATGACCTGAACGAACTCGCAAAACTGCAACCGGTCCTGCGGGTCGCGCCCCAGCCGCGTGATCTGAACAACAATGGCCATATTTTCGGAGGCTGGGTGCTCGCGCAGATGGATATTGCCGGCGGCATCATGGCGGCAAGAGTGGCGCGCGGGTCGACCGCGACCGTGGCCATCGAAGCCATGGAATTCATCGCCCCGATTCTGACCCGGGACCTGATATCGGTTTATGCCAGAGTCGAGCGGATCGGCCGGACCTCGGTCGCGATTCGGCTAGACGTGATCGCGTCGCGCAATCTGGACGAGCAGCGTGTACCCGTTACCAGCGGCTTGTTCACCTTTGTGGCGCTGGATGAAAATCACAATCCAAGAGCGATTCCGGAAGAGGCCAAGGCACGCTATCTCAAATAGGACAGTGGCTGCTGTCAGTCTGACTTGGTTTCATAATCGAGCGTCGCCTCATCATTGGCCGGCACAGTCACTTGCCATGTCGGAACACCATCGATTTTCCTGACACCTTTTACCCGGCCCGACAGTTCCCCGGTAATTTCCATCTCTGCAGTGACCGGATGGTCGCGAGCATTGGACAGTTTTGCCCGCCAATATTGTCGGTTTTCGCTCCGGCGCACCTGCTTCACGGACAATCGAACATCCGCTGACTGGCCGACCACAATTTCTATCTCGTCATCGATTGCGCGATCCGGCAAATCCCCCTCGCCTGCCAGCAAAGGGCCGAATGCGCTATTTTCAAAAACTGCGACCTTGCCGGATGGCAGCGGTACGCCCAGCCCGTTTTTCCGGTCATTCTTGCTGCGCAATATATAGGAAATTGGCGCACTGGCACCGGAATAGTCACGAGCATTCGCAACGTAAATGCGATCATAGGTGACTTTGGGCTGCACGATCATCGCGACCTGTTTCTGACCCTTGGCATTCACCGTGACGCGCTCTGGAACACGGTAGAGTTTCAGGTCGCCCAGATCTTCCTGTTCCGCTACCACCGCTGCCACCGGCGCGGCCATGTCCATCATGGCGCCGTTTCGCCTCTGGGCAGTCACCATGATCTCTTCGACTGCCTCGCTTCTCATCGCCATGGGTGCAGGGGGCGGAGGAGGTGGATTTGCAGACAGATAGCCGGGATTATAAGGCACTTGATCGGTTCGCTGCATGGGCCAGCAGCGAATTCGCAGAGCGCCGCCGGTGGGACGGACCTGATCAGTCCGTCGCTCCCGATTGGGTTCGCCGGCAATCGCCATCATATTGGCATTTTCAAAACTCTGGTTACCACCATTGGCCACGGTCAGCCAGGCAAACAGGTCCAATTTACTCTCCTCACCGGGTGCGCGCTCCTTGACCGTCGCGACATAATTGGCCTGCCAGTCAAAACCCGATGCCAGATATGTCAGCGTCAAGGTTGCGGTAACGGCCGTTTGGGAAGTGGTGAGAATGGACAGAGTCGGCTTGGCTGACAGATCTGCAGGCAGTTTCGCAAAGGTCATCCGCTCCGGCAGCCCGGTACAACGCAGAGCCTCAAACCCCTCATCACTCTCAAAAATTACACCGCCGTCGGGACCAGCGGTGAGGAACACATTCTGTGTGCGGGACAGCCCGGTTGCCTTGTTTGTGCGGGTAATGGAAACTTCCCGCTTCAAATAGGCATCGACCAGCCCTTGCGGCGATAATAGCCGGGCGTCACGGTTCTTTTCCCGCACGCCAGCGGGCAGTCCGGTGACAATAGCACTTTCCGGGAACATGCCTTCCGACACCCCTTCGAAACGCACCATCGCATCACCGGCTGGCAATAGTATCGTGCGGGTTTCGGTGATCAGGGCATAGCCTTGCGGCCAATTGGCGTTGATCGCCCGGTCACCGCGACCCGGCGCCCGGTAGATGGTGATCGAAATATTTTCCGGCTTTTCCGAAACAACCAGTTGCTGAGCCGCAAGCGGGGCGGCTTGCAGAGCCAGCATTAGCGCCAGCAAGGTCAAGAAGCGCGAGAAGTTCATTGCGCCAGCCCGTTCAGTAGCGGCTGTCGAACGTCGCCGTGACCGTCACGCTGCCATTGGCCGGGACGTTCAGGCTCCATTCCGTCTTGTCCGCGGACACCCTCTCGCTGGCCTGGCTTTCCTGCTCGATGCGCACGTCACCCCAAAGGCCCGCCTGGGCGAGGTCGACCGTGACCGCTTCCGGACGGGCATTGGTAACCTCGTAGCGCATTTTTGTGCGCCAGCGGCTGGACGAGCGGCGCGTGCGCTCCTCAACTACCGTCTTCACCTTGACGTCGAATGCGTCGCCGGTGCGGATCGACATGGAGGATCCCATCGGGGTCGCCTCAATCTCGCTCTCGCCAATGAATTGAGGGTCGCCGCGCTTGTCGCGCATATAGACGCGCATGATTCCGCCAGGTAGCTGATCACCCAGTCCACCGGACCGGGAAGTCGAGAATTTGAGCACGGAGCTGGCGCTGGCCGCATCGCTGGAGCCCAGCCAGCCATTGATATATTCATAGACCTTGCGCGCTGGTGCCGCTGTTACGTCCAGAAAGCTGACCTGTTTCTGCTGGGCATTGGCTACGGTGGTGCGTTCGGCCAGCGGGTAGAGATAATAATCGCCCAGCCGTTCGCGATCATTGGATTCGGTGCCGGCGCTATCGATCGTACCGGTCGGCCGTCTTGGAGAGCTGTTGCGACTGCGACCGTTATTGGGGCTTCCCGCCACCAACAAGACATCGGCGTTCCGATAATCGGTGCCGCTGTTGTTGGTCAGCGTTACCCAGCCCTGGACATCAATCGTCTGTTTGGCTTCGTCGAACAGCGTCACATAGTCCGCTTTCCAGCCAAGGCCCGGCGTCAGATAGCTCAATGTTGCTGGCACGCGTCCGCCTCCCGACTCCAGCGTAATCGAAAGCGTCGGTCGCGCTCGCAAATTAGGCGGTACACGATCAAAAATCACCCGCACGGGCAAGCCATCATCGCGCAGGACTTCTATCGTATTGCCGACCTTCATCACCACACCGCCATTGGCCGCAAGAATCTCCGCGCGGACACGGGTTTCGGCACCTGTGGCCGGATTGGTCCGGATCAGGGTCACGGTCTGGCCGACTGCCTTTTCCATCAACTTGGCCGGAGTAAGCAGGTCAAAATCAAAATTCTGTTCGACAATTCCGATATCTGGTCCGGACAACGTCACGGTTTCCGCGCGGATCTGTGCAGATACATCCGGAAATTGCTGTTTGCTGCGGCCCTTGGGCAAGTTCAGACGGCGCATATCCTGCACCAGCGCCTGATTATTATTATATATGGTGACCGAGACATCGCCCTGTGCCGATTCATCCGGTGCCGACTGGCTGATGGCTGGCGTTGCGGTGCCTGCCAGCAAAATGCCAATAAAACCAAAAAGCCGCATATTCTTTCTCCCCTATCGACACCGACGCTAACAAACTGAAAATGAACCTTGCCTAAATGTCTATTGATCCGCGTCGCTCTGAAGCGGCGCCTGCCAGCGCACTGTAACAGCCCCGCCCGTAGTGCTGCTGTCTGATTGTCGGCCCACCACTATATTTTTACCGTCGAGCGCTGCCTTTACCACCGCCCGGTCCGCTGCCGTCCCTGTGATACCCAATGGCAAACCGAGGCGCTGGGCAGCCCAAATGACCAGTTTCAAATTGCCGAGAGACGATGATGCCACGGCACCATCACTGACCGACAAATCTGGCAACGCGGCAGCGGGGGGCTGCAACATTATGGTCCAGTTTTTCGCGCCAGCCGCAACCCGCTGTTCGAGAGCATAATATGAAGCCAGCGTTGCTCCGGCTAGCGGTTTTGCGATCACCATCGCCCGTTGCCTGCTGGTATCGAGAGTCACATCATCAATCGACACACCAGCAATCAGGGCGAGATCTTCCCGCAGCCGATTCACCTGAATTTCAGCTTTCTGAGCCTGGGCCTGCGCGCTTACTGCGGCCAGTTCGGCTGCTTGCGCCTCTGCACCGGACTCGACCTTGAACTGCGTTATCTTGACCGCAATTGCTCGCCCCAAGGTGCGGCTGATGACGCGCGTGCTCTGTTCGCTGGCTCCTGCCAGTATCTGCGGGGTAAAGACGGTGGCATTGATGACGATCGGATCCGCATCAAAATCGGTCTCAATCTTCGAGACGCTGGCATTCTCGCCAAACTGGTCCTTGATATAGCCATTGGCGGTGCGGGAGACGTTGGCCTCCCAGGCGATCTGCCGGAGCGACAGTCCAAGCGGTATGGCGAGCGCGATAAAGATAACAGCCATCATGGCCACCTGAACCTGCGATTGCCGTTCCGACAGATAAGACCGAAAGCCATAGAGCCGGGCCATGCCGGTTGCAGTGAGCGCGATCGTCATCAGGTTGGTGAAGAAGAGCAGCAACGAGCCACCGAAAACCGCCCAGTTAAGCGTGGCCAAGCCGAATCCGACAACGGCCAGCGGCGGCATCAAAGCCGTAGCGATCGCGACCCCGACGATCGTCCCCATCCGTCCCCGGATCATCGCATAGGCACCCGCCAATGCGGAAAAAAGCGCCACCGCCAGATCGAAGAGATTCGGCCTGGTCCGGGCAGCAATTTCAGCCGTCACCATCTGTAACGGCGACATCGTCACCACGAGGCCCGCGAATAATATCGAGATGATCGTTCCCAGCAATATGGCCTTGCCACTTTCCCTGAGCCACGCGGAATCGCCCACGGCCAGTGCAAAGCCGGCGCCCATGATCGGTCCCATCAAGGGAGAAAGCAGCATGGCACCGATGACAACAGCAGGCGAAGAAAGCAGTAACCCGAGGATCGCAATGCCGGCGGACATCGAAGTCATGAAAGCGAAATGCGGTGTAAAACCGCTATCTTCCCGCACTTTCTCGATAACTGCCTGCTGGTCTACATCCGCCCGCACGGCCACCCGCCACCAACGGCGGAATAGACGAATACTGCCGGTAACCGGCGCAAATGGACCAGATGGCGGCTTCGATTTTGATTGTTTCGAGCTGGCCGCCTCAGCCTGAGCGTTTTTCATAGCAGTGCTTTAGCGGTGCCGGACGAAGACGAATAGACAAAGATTACTTCCGACGTAATTGAAAAATGAACAGTTTCATCTTTTATCATGAAACCGTATGATCTATATAGAGCACGTCGGCTATTCCGCCGCACCGAGGAGCGTTTACAGGAGCAAATCCATGGCCCGCCCCGAAACAGACATCGCAGCTATGCGATCCAAAATCATTGCCGCCGCCGATCAGATAATTCAGGAAAAAGGCGGAATCAGTTTTACAATGACCGACCTCGCGACCGCAGTCGGCATGTCGCCCTCCAATCTTTACCGCTTTTTTGAGAGCAAGGACGCGCTCGCCGAAGCAATGGCAGGGGAATGGTTTGCTGAATTGCTGGTCATCATGGAGGATCTGGTTTCCGCTGACATGCCGGTTGAAGAGAAGCTGTATCAGTTTTTTGCCAAGCGAGTGGTTGTCAAACGGGCGCGTTATGAAGACGATCCCGAACTTTTTGAATCCTATATGGAATTGGGTGACGAGCATTTTGAGGTCATCAAGGGCTATGTCGACCTGGCCGATCATTATATGGCGTCGATCCTCGCCGAAGCGATGGAGAAAGGTTATTTCAAGGGGCTGGAGCTTGATACCGTCCTGTCTCTGGTCAACACCATGATCCAGCCGTTTTGCAATCCCAAGCTGATGATGCAGATGATGCATCTGGCGACCGAAGAGCGGCTCCGGATCGTGATCAACACAATCCTCAACGGGCTGCGGGCGGATGACGACAAGTCCTTCATCAAGCCGGAGTTGTATGTCGCTAGCTAGGCTAGCAGACGTCGTCTGCGCACCAGTCATGCTGTGCGAGGAAAATATTGTCTTTCGGGGTTAGTTTACGCTCATCAGATTGTCTGCGAGCCCGCCTCAGGCGACGGCTTTATCCGCAGCGACAGCCAGATCGTAACGGAGAACTGGAAGTTTTTCAAAACTGGGCCGTGCCAGCAAATAGCCCTGAACCAAGTCGATCCCCATATCTCGAATAGCCGCCAGTTCGCCGGGCGTCTCGATCCCTTCCGCGATGACCGCGATGTCCATCCTCCGACATAGTTTCACGATCGATTCAACGATCATCCGGCGCGGCATATCGGTATCGATATTGCGGATAAGCGCCATGTCGAGCTTGATAAAATCGGTCTGGAAATCTGCCAACAGCTGGAGCCCGGCATAGCCTGCGCCAAAATCATCCAGCGCGGTTGCAAAACCCATTTTTTTATAGAACTTGAGGATATCCTTGATGTGGCTGGTGTTGGTCATTTTTTCGTTTTCGGTAAATTCAAACATCAACCGGGATGACGCAAGACCTTGCTCCGCGGCGCTTTGTAGCGTGAGGCGTATGCAGGCCTCCGGCGAATAGATCGCGTTGGGCAGAAAATTGATCGAAAGCTTGGCATCAGTTTCCAGAATGCCCGCGGCAACCGATTTCTCGATGGCTGTAACGCGGCACGCCTGATCGAAAGAATAGCGATTTTCGGGCGTCACAGCCGACAGAATCTCGTCCGCTGGCCGATTGTCGGTGCCACGGACCAAGGCTTCATAGGCCCAAGCTTGTCCGGTGCGGAGATCAAATATCGGTTGAAAGGCCATCGACAGGTCGAAGCTGAGACGGTCTGCGTTGCGGCAATTTTTGCATCCGGCACTTTTTTGCATGGCTTACCACTACAGCCAGATAGTTAAAAAGAGCCTTACAAAATCGGAGTGTTGTTGAGGGTGGCTGCGTCGCCGCCAGCCCGTATCGCCCTGCCCCGCTGGCTGCGAGGGATCAGGAAGATACCGGCTGGCTGCAATTTTGCAAAGTTTGGCCGACCTAGTTCTGGGCCAGATTCCGCAACACATATTGCAGAATGCCGCCGTTGAGGAAATATTCCATTTCATTGGCGGTATCGATCCGGCAGATCGTATTGAACGTCGATGTCGTGCCATCGGTGCGGGTCATTTCGACTTCGACGTCCTGCAACGGCTTCAGCGTTGCCACGCCCTTGATCGTAAAGCTCTCGGTACCGTCGAGACTGAGGATCTCGCGATCGGTGCCTTCGGCGAACTGCAGCGGCAGCACGCCCATTCCGACCAGGTTCGACCGGTGGATCCGCTCGTAGCTTTCGACGATGACCGCGCGGACGCCGAGCAGATTGGTGCCCTTCGCCGCCCAGTCGCGGGAGGAGCCGGTGCCATATTGCTCGCCGCCAATGACGACCAGCGGCGTGCCGTCGGCCTTGTGCTTCATCGCGGCGTCGTAGATCGGCATGATCTGGCCGTTATATTTGGTGTAACCACCTTCTTTTCCGTCGGCCATTTCGTTTTTGATTCTGATGTTGGCGAAGGTGCCTCGCATCATGACTTCGTGGTTGCCGCGGCGGGAGCCGTAGCTGTTGAAGTCTTCCTTGCTAACCTGATGATTTTGCAGATATTCTCCGGCCGGACTGTCTTCCTTGATGGCGCCGGCGGGGGAGATGTGGTCGGTGGTTATGCTGTCACCCAAGAGCGCCAGCGTCTTCGCTTCGATGATGTCGCTGATCGGCTCCGGCGTCATCGTCATGCCTTCAAAATAAGGCGGGTTGGCAACATAGGTCGAGCCGGCGCGCCACTGGTAGGTTGCCCCGCCAGCGACATCGATCGCCCGCCACTGCTCGTCGCCGTCATAAACATTGGCGTAGCGGCTCTCGAACATCTCGCGGTTGACGAAGCTGTTGACCATATCGGTCACCTCGGCGTTGGTTGGCCAGATATCCTTGAGGAACACATCCTCGCCGTCCTTGCCCTGCCCGATCGGCGTCTCGTACATGTCCTGACGCACCGTGCCCTTGATCGCATAAGCGACGACCAGCGGCGGCGAGGCGAGATAGTTGGCGCGCACGTCCTGCGACACGCGGCCCTCGAAATTGCGGTTGCCCGACAGCACCGAGGCAGCGACCAGATCATGCTCGTTGATCGCCTTGGAAATCGGCGCCGGCAGCGGCCCGGAGTTGCCGATACAGGTGGTGCAACCATAGCCGACCAGATTGAAGCCGAGATAGTTGAGATCCTCGCTCAAACCCGCCTTGTCGAGATAGTCGGTGACCACCTGCGATCCCGGTGCCAGCGAGCTCTTCACCCAGGGCTTGCGCTGCAGGCCGCGTTCCCGCGCCTTGCGCGCGACCAGACCGGCGGCGATCAGCACCGTCGGGTTGGAGGTGTTGGTGCACGAAGTGATCGCGGCGATCGCGACATCGCCATGGGCAAAGCCCTGGTCGCTGCCGTCGACATCAACGCGCTTGCCGTCATCATCGACGCCAAACACCTTCTTGAGGTCGCGGTTAAACTCTTCGTCGAGCTCGGCCATCGATACGCGCTGCTGCGGCAGCTTTGGACCCGACAGCGACGGCACCACGGTGCTGATGTCGAGTTCCAGCGTCTTGCTGTAGATCGCGTCCTTGGTCGTCTCGTCATAGCGCCAGAAGCCCTGCTCGCGCGCATAGGCTTCGGTCAGCGCGATATCCTGGGCGCTGCGGCCGGTAAGCTCGAGATATTCCAGCGTCTTTTCATCGATCGGGAAATAGCCGCAGGTCGCGCCATATTCCGGCGCCATATTGGCAATCGTCGCGCGATCGGCGAGCGACAGTTCCTTGAGGCCGGGGCCATAAAATTCGACAAAGGTGCCGACCACGCCGACTTCGCGCAGCATCTGCACGCAGGTCAGCACCAGATCGGTCGCGGTAATGCCCTCGGCGAGGCCGCCGGTCAGCTTGAAGCCAACCACCTGCGGGATCAGCATCGAGACCGGCTGGCCGAGCATCGCGGCTTCTGCCTCGATCCCGCCAACGCCCCAGCCGAGCACGCCGAGACCGTTGATCATCGTCGTGTGGCTGTCGGTGCCGACACAGGTGTCGGGATAGGCGACCATCTGGCCATTTTCGTCGGCCGAGGACCAGACCGCTTTCGCGATATTTTCCAGATTGACCTGGTGGCAGATGCCGGTTCCGGGAGGCACGACCTGGAAATTGTCAAACGCCTTCGATCCCCATTTCAGAAATTCGTAGCGCTCCATATTGCGCTGATATTCCAGCTCGACATTATGCTCGAACGCCTTGGGCGTGCCGAATTCGTCGACCATCACCGAATGGTCGATGACCAGATGCACCGGCACCTGCGGGTTGATCTGCTCGGCATTGCCGCCGAGCGCCTTGATGCCGTCGCGCATCGCGGCGAGATCGACCACCGCCGGCACGCCGGTAAAATCCTGCATCAGCACGCGGGCCGGGCGATATTGAATCTCCGCCGGGCTCTTCGCTTCCTTCTGCCAGTCAACCACCGCCTGCGCATCCTTCGCGTCCACGGTAAAGCCGTCATCCTCGAAGCGCAGCATATTTTCCAGCAGCACCTTCAGCGTGTAGGGCAGCTTGTCGATATTGCCGAGCTTCTCCGCCGCCTTGGCGAGCGAATAATAAGCATAATCGGTGCCGTTGACGGTGAGCGTCGAGCGGGTGCCGAGGGTGTCTTTGCCGGTGGTGGTCATGGTGGTGGTTGCTCCGTGTTACATCGTTGGTTCAACCGAGTGGGGAGAGCGCTGTTGGTGGCGCTAAGCGGTTGAGGAATCAGGTTTGGAAGCGCTTTAGCTGAAGTGAGGGATTTGGGGAAGGGGGCAGGTTCAATTCTGTGTTATCCACATCTTTTCCTACATTACTTTAAGTTGAATTTATCCAATACTTGATTTTCTAAAATTCTTAACCCATTATCTCAAATAATATCTTGAAAATGGGAGAAGAAAATTGGCAGGTCCAAGAATTTTTACGAGTTTTGCGATTGAAGACATCTCGTTGCGGGACTTGTTTATAGGTCAATCTCGTAACTCAAGAACAAATTTTGAACTCACTGATTACGCGGTGAAGAAACCTTGGGAGAATTCCTGGAAGACTCAATGCCGAACCAGAATAAAATCTTGTCGTGGTGTAGTTGGTATTGTTACACCCAATTCTCGGGCCGCTGACGGCCAGTTATGGGAACTCAAGTGCGCCTACGAAGAGCTCGTTCCTACGATGCTGATTTATGGCAATGAGGCAGCAAAAACGGTAACATACCCAGCTCCAATAAGCGGTAGACGAATAAATTTATGGAATTGGACGAATATAGAAAAGTTCATTGAGGGTCTGTAAGATGCGAAAAGCACTTGTTATCGGTGTGGACGATTATCCTGCTCCACACGAACTTTCTGGCTGCATCAACGATGCACTTCAAATGTCAAATATGTTGGAGAAGAACGGAGACGGTTCGCCGAATTTTGACGTAAAAACCCTAACGTCAGACACACAAGTTATTACTAGCGAACTGCTAGCAGATTCCATCGACCAGTTGTTTCATGGTGAAGCAGAAACTGCAGTATTTTACTTTGCTGGTCACGGTCTAATCAGCGATCAGACCAACTCTGGGTTTCTGGTCTCTCAAGACGGCAGGAAGCCTCACTGGGGTTATAATATCAGTGATCTGATTAACAAAGCGAACGGTGCAAATCCACAAATACAAACAACCGTAATTATATTGGATTGTTGCCAATCGGGCTTTGCAGGAGAGAATGCGGCTTTCCATAACGAAAATCTATCGGTTCTCGGAAAAGGCTTAACGATATTAACTGCTAGTAGGTCGGATGAATATGCGGTTGAAGAAAATGGGAGCGGGGTTTTCACCGATCTTATGGTCGATGGCCTAGGCGGTTCCGCGTCGGATATTCTTGGGCGGGTGACGCCGGCATCCTTGTATTCTCTGGTTGATCAAACACTGGGTGGTTGGGGGCAGCGCCCCATTTACAAAGCTAACGTCCAAAAGTTCGTGACGTTGCGACAAGTCCCCCCCAAGATAGCACCGGAATTATTGCGCCGCCTTCCAGAGTGGTTTCCAACGCCCACACATCGATTTCCCTTAGATCCGAGCTACGAACCTGATCGCCAAAATATACCAGTAGAATTTCGCGATTTGCCAGTAGATCCACACAAAACTGCGGTGTTCAAAGATCTGCAAAAAATGAATCGGCATGGTCTAGTTGTACCAGTCGATGTCGAACATATGTATGATGCTGCTATCCAATCCACCTCCTGCAAACTAACTGGACTGGGTTCTCATTACAGAAAATTAGCTGAGCTAGGACGAATTTAGATGAGGGTTTTCATATCGCATCAACAAGACGACAGTACAATTGCTAAAGAGATAGCTGCGATACTTCAGGATAAGCATAGTATCGAAAGTTATCTTGACGTAATTGATGGTCAACTAGGCAAAAATGGTGAAGATCTGGCGGACTATATCCGAAAGAAAATGAGGTCCTGCACTCAGCTTATGGCTGTAGTTTCTCGTAATACCAAAGCTTCTCAATGGGTCCCATGGGAAATTGGGGTGGCATCTGAAAAAGAGTTCCCTCTAGCCACTTATAGTCATCTAGCTCCCCCTCCTGAATTTTTAGCAAAATGGCCAGTGTTAAAAACGGATAGAGACGTTGATATTTATGCCCGAGCGTCCAAGGCTGCAAGCAGACAGATTAGGACAAGAACGATTCTAGGAGAGTCGGTTACAGCATCTCAAAAGTCCGGCCTCGATACGTTTTATTCCGAAATTCGTACTGGATTGGGGCGGGGGTTTTGAATCAAGAATTACGGTGACGTTGCGTAATTGATGTAGCCACTCTCCTGCTTCAATTACCGTGACAGGTGCAACAATCCCTCAACTCGACGGTGCTTTGGACATTGACGAAGCCAGTTGTTTAGCTTCCCTCACATTGCCAGCCTCTAACAAAACCGAAACCCTCGCTAAATATGGGGTTAACTGGTCTGCGTTGGTAAAGCCATCCTTATAGAGCGGGAAAGCAAGGCCGCGTTTTTTAGCTTCAATCCTAACTACATCAATTTTACCATTTAACGCGTGAGCGTCTAGGTCATAGAATGAAGTGTCTTTTATATCATAATTTAAGAGGGACATTTTGACCCCCAAGCTTTCCCACCATTCGCCAGCTTTTCGTTTACGCTTCCACTCATTTAGTTGCCAACCGGCAACCGTGCCAAAAGTGAACATTGTTGTGACATAGAAAAGCGGATTAAGCGCCAACGCGGCAATGCCAGAAAGAAAGCTTTGAAGCCAAGGCAAAGCTGTCCAGCTTCCTATTGTCGCTGCAACGTCTGCGGGCGTGTTGCTAGCAATAAAACCGAACGCAGCCCATAATCCGGCCAATACCCATGCAAGCCGCTTCAAATATTTCATCGCCACCCCTTTTAACAATTCCTCTTATAGCCATCACGAGGCGTTGAAGGTCAAGCTTAGGATTACGGTAACAGCGCACCGATTGCCCGACCCCCACAAATGACGGCAGCGGTGCTGGCGTTTTTTGTTCGCTGGATCGCTCGGCGAGTCACCTGCCTCGCTTCGCTCTTCGCGGGGATGGCGAGGGCCTGCGGATGGGATGGCGGGGATTTCGGTTTGGCTTGTGTCTCGACTTCGCTCGACACGAACGGGGTGCTCCGCGCTTGACGCGGAGCTCTGGCGTCGCTCACCGTTGGCTATTGCCGTGCAGGGCTCCGCATTCCCCGCCTTCGCGGGGACAGGCGAGTGCGGAGCACTAGTGCCTAGCTTTTCTGTTCCCCGCCGCAGGGCGGGGACCAGACGATCGGACAGGACAGTTCTGGGCGCTCGGCTTGATGGCCATGCCCCGCATGACCAGTCGCCTGCGCCCTTCGGCGGCGAACAGCGTTGCTGGCCATTCATCTCTCACCGTAATTCCGGCGCTTTCAAATGCCGTTTGACTCTTTTATTTTTTCGTTCCTATGTAATTATCGTTAAATACAGGGGTATTTAATGGCGAGGCCAGAACAGAGCTGGCTTCTTGCATTAAAGGGGAGCGAAATTGAAAAAACTGATCTTGACGGCTGCTTTGGCAGCCATGGCGACAGGTGGTGTGCAAGCGCAGAACATCAGCGCAACATCACCAGCGACTGCACCTGTTGCGGCGATTGCGACCAGCAATGCGGTACTGCGGGCGGGAACCCCGGTGTCGCTCAGCATGATGGAAGAAATCACGACCAAGAAGAAAGCGGCCAAGGTCGGGCAGCGGTTCATGCTGGAAGTCTCTGCGCCGGTCGAGGTCAATGGCGTGACCGTGATTCCGGCGGGTACCCCCGCCTGGGGCGAGCTGGTTGGCGTGCGCAACAAGGGCATGTGGGGCAAGTCGGGCAAGCTCGATGCGAAACTGCTGTTCCTGCGGGTCAATGGCCGCCAGATCCGGCTGACCGGATCGTTTGACGACAAGGGCGTCACCGGCACCGCCGGCGTGGTCGGGGCGATTGCGCTGGTGCCGATTGCGGGCTTCTTCATGACCGGGACCAGCGCCATGCTGCCCAAGGGCGGCGTGGTCAGCGGCTTTATCGACGAGGATATCGAGCTGGCAATTGCCAATGTCAAGCAGGCGCCGATGGTGGTGTCCGCTGCGCCGGTTATGGCGGTCGAAGCCGAGAGCGAAGTGGTCAGCGACTAGGGGGCCTTGGTTCAGCATCCCGCAAGATTGGGCGGTGCCGATGGGGGTCCTGAAACAAGTTAGCTGCGCTGGCCTTCGGCTCAGGATGACGACTTGTGCTACAGGATGATGCGCTGTGGCCGGGTGTCTCGACTTCGCTCGACACGAACGGTTGTGGATTCGTCATCCTGAACTTGGTTACCTTGCGGTGGCCTTCGGCTCAGGATCTCGGGCCTCGGTGCACCATCTCAGGGGGTCCTTAAACGAGTTAGCTGCGCTGGTCTTCGGCTCAGGATGACGAAGTGTTCTGCACCCCTGTGCTCCGCGCTTGACGCGGAGCTCTGGCCTCACTCACCAATGGTTATTGCCGCGCAGGGCTCCGCATTCCCCGCCTTCGCGGGGACAGGCGAGTGCGGAGCACAAGGGCCTGTCCTTCCTGCTCTGTTCCCCGCCGCAGGGCGGGGTCCAGAATTGTCCTGCACGATCGTCTGGGCCCTGCCCTTCGGCAGGGAACAATTTTGCAGGTGAACCATCAAACCTCCCCGCCTAATCCACCACCGCCATCAGCTGCGACGGAAACGGCGTTTGCAGCGCTTCGGCATCGTCGCCGGATAGCCAGCGGTCGTAATCCTCCGGCTGCAGGATCACCGGCATTGCCTTTGGGTGGATCGGCTTCACCACCGGATTGGGTTCGCAGGTCAGAAAGGCGTAGCAAGGGCCCTCCTCCTGCTGGCGCCAGATACCGGCGAAACAGGACACGGGCTGGTCGTTGACGGTAAACCAGACTTCCTCCCGGCCGGCGCCCGGCTTGGGCTCGGCGAACTGGTGAAAGGGGACCAGGCAGCGATGCTCGGCCTGGTTAATGATATTGCGGTAGAGCGGGCTTTGCAGGTTGCGGACATTGGTGGTGTTCATCTTTCTGGTGGTGCCGGGGCGCTTGCCCTTGCCCACCCACGGAAAGCCCCAGTGCATGGTCTCGGCGACTTTTGCGCCATCCACCACGCGCACGATCGCGCCCTGTCGCCCGGGCCAGACATCCTCTGCCGCGTCATCGAGCCGGAAATGGCTGACATAATCCGCCCAGCTCTCGATTGTGTGGAGCGCGCCGGGGATATTGCGATAGTGATTGCACATCGGGGGGTTATGGCACCGGGGCGACGGGGCGTCCAGCGGGAGAAATTGCGGTGACCGGGCGGGTGGACGGGGTGTCTCGACTTCGCTCGACACGAACGGTGGGTGTGCTCCGCGCTTGACGCGGAGCTCTGGCGTCGCTCGCCGATGGTTCTTTGACGCGCAGGGCTCCGCATCAGGTGCGGAGCACGGGTGCGATCCAACAGGCTTTCCTACAGATATGCGGTTCTGATATGGATTCGCTATGGTTGGCAAGAAAACGAACGGGCGCGATGCGTGCGGTCGCTCGTGAAGAAGATGACGAAAACACCCGCGAAGAAACCGCGCAAGCCGCGGCATGACGGCTGGACCGGGGAGCGGCGGAAGATATTTCTGGCGGTGCTGCGCGAGAGTGGCTGTGTGATCGATGCCTGCCGGGTAGCCGGGGTGTCGGGGACGTCGGCTTACCGGCTGCGGCAGCGCGATCCGGAGATGGCGGCGCTGTGGGACGAGGCGCTGGAAAACGGGCAGCGCGGGCTGGTCGCGGTGGCGCATCAGCATGCGGTGGTCGGCAAGGAGACGATCATCTACCGCAATGGCGAAGAGGTCGAGCGGCGGCTGGTGCCGTCGGATTCGATCATGGCGCTGCTGATCAAGCGCGGCGATCTCGGCGGGCGGATCGGGTCGCGCACGGCGGACAAGGTGATTAGCTGGGAGGAATGGCAGGACGGCGTGCGCTTTGACGACGAGGGCAGCAAGGTCAGCGAGCGCGAGCAGCAGGAGGCGGTGCGGCGGACGCTGGAGGCGAAGCTGAGCGCGATGCACGACAAGCTGGTGGCTGAGCGGCGGCAGGAGCAGGCGCAGCTGAGGGCGCGGGAAGCGCGGGCGGCGGCGCTGGAGGCGAAATATGGCGGGGGTGACGGGGAGCGGTGATCGGTTGGGCGTTTGGCTGCGTGTCTCGACTTCGCTCGACACGAACGGGGGTGGTCGTGGGTGATTTCGTCATCCTGAACGTGGTTCAGGATCTCGGGCGGCGGTGCATGATCTCAAGGGGTCCTGAACCAAGTTCAGGATGACGAGTGAGGGGTTGCCCCTCCTGTGCTCCGCGCTTGACGCGGAGCTCTGACGTCGCTCGCCGATGGTTTCTTGCAGCGCAGGGCTCCGCGTCAAGCGCGGAGCACGCTCTTTAATGCACCACACCGAAGGGCACTTTTGCCCAGATGCGCTCGTGGCAGAAATAGAGCGCCAGCTTGGTGAAAATCTCGAGGCCGCCGATCGAGAGGGCGGTCTGGACGCTGCCGGTGAAGAACCAGGCGAGCAGGATCGTGTCGAGCGTGGCGATGGTGCGGAAGGTGAAGGTCTTGGTGGTGGTGCGGCGCAGGCTTTCCTGGCGCTTGCCGTCGACGACCGACGTGCCCCACTGCACCCAGGCCCAGAAGCGCTCGTGGAAATAGTAGAACAGGATCTTGGTGACGATCTCGGTGATCGCGATATAGCTGGCCGCCTTGACCGCCTCGCCCTGCGACTGCTCCAGGCCGAAGAACGGGCCGATATAGGTGATCATCAGATAGGAGAGCAGCAGCGTGTCGAGCGAACCGACGGCGCGCCAGGAGACCGCCTTGGCGATCGAGCGCCAGGTCTTTATCTCGGGCGGCTGGGTGCGCTCTGGCTCCGGGGCGAGCGCGGGCATTTCCGGGCTGGCGGGCGGAGCGGTGACGGGTTGGTCGGGGGAATTGCTCATCGACAGCCTGTGGGGGAGAAGCGCGGGCTTGTCGAGCGGTTGTTGGGATGTACTACGCGCTTGACGCGGAGGCGGGGCGGCCAGCGGCGTTGGGGATTAGTCGCGCAGGGCTCCGCATCTAGTGCGGAGCACGGGGTTGCTTGCCGCCGGGTGGTTTCTTTCACAACCTTTAATGACAGCGCGTGATCTTGGGGGGTCCTGAAACGAGTTAGCTGCGCTGGTCTTCGGCTCAGGATGACGAATGAGGTCAGATCCCGCCGTCGGTGACTTCGTAGCCGGCGGCTTCCAGAGCGGCTTTCAGTTCGGCGCGGCAGTTTTCCAGGTCGTGGGCGTCGGTCGAGCGGACGACGAAATTGGCGCCGACTGTGCCGCTCCGGAAGAAGGGATAGCTGCCGATGACGCAGCTTTCGTGCGCCTTTTCGGTGTCGCCGAGAATGCCGGCGATCTCGCTTTCCGGCGCCCAGGCACCGAGCGTGGCGGACAGCAGCGGCGCGCCGCCTTGCAGTGTGCCGGTCAGCGCATCGAGCATGCCGGCGGTGATATGGGGGACGCCGGCCATCAGATAGCAGTTGCCGATGCGGATGCCGGGGGCGCCGGACATGCGGTTCTCGATCAGCTCGGCACCGGCAGGTACGCGGGCCATGCGCAGGCGGCCCTCGTTGAGACCGCCGCGGGTGGTGTAATATTTCTCCAGAATCGCGCGGGCAGTCGGGTGGATCACCACATCGACGCCAAGCGCTCTGGCCACGGCATCGACGGTGATATCGTCGTGGGTCGGGCCGATGCCGCCGGTGGTGAACAGATAGTCGTTGCGGGCGCGCAGGATATTCACCGCTTCGGCGATATGGTCCATGTCGTCGGCGACCACCCGCACCTCGGCGAGGCGGATGCCCTGCACATTGAGCCAGCTGGCGACCTGGGCGATATTCTTGTCCTGGGTGCGGCCGGAGAGGATTTCATCGCCGATCACGATCAGCGCGGCGGTCCAGATTTTTTGATCATTCATGCCGCGTCTATAGAGCGAAGCCGCGCGATTTGGGAATATGTTATTTGGTACCGCTGGCGCGCGATGCCGATGGTGCGGCAATCGCATGGCCCCGCTTGCCATCCACTACCCGCCGATAGTCGCTGTCCGGCGGCCAGGCGATCTCGTCGAGCCTGATCTCTTTCCAGCTGGGTTTGCGGCCGAGGCGGGCGTTGAACTGGTAGTTGAAGGCGAACGGCGCGGCGGCATCGACCTTGCGCAGGTCGGTGCCGTACAGCGCCTGCACCGCTTTCGGGTCATAGCCGATCAGCTCGAGCACTGTCGGGAAGATCTGGAAATGGCTGGTTCTGTTCTTGCCCTGGGCGACGGCGGCGTCCCAGTCAATCGTGCCGGGGCGCTGATCCGGATCGGCGGATTGCAGGACGACCAGCGGCACCAGCCCCTCTTCCGGCATCGGATCGGGCGAGCAATGGGTGACAACCCCGGTGCCGCCCCGCTCGTGCAGATTCTGGCCGTGATCGGCGGTATAGAGGATCGTCGCATCGCCCAGCTCCGCCTCGCTCAGCAGCCGGTCGAAAAAGGCACCGACATTCCACAGCAGGGTGTTGCGATAGGCGTTGCGATAGGTGATCCAGCTTTCGCGGGAGCCGGAAAATCCGTCCCGGTCGCCGGTATCCGCGATATGCAGGAACTGTCCGCGCGGCAAGGCCGGCTTGTAACGCATATAGGCATCGGGATATTTGTCGTGGATCGGGAAATGCGCGCCGATCTTCTGGACATAGATAAACTGCCGCTTGCCATCATTGAGCAGCCCGGCGAGCGCATCGGCGGCGGCATGGTCGCGGCGTTGGATCGGCACGTCGTCAAACTCGATCCAGCGATCGATATCCTTCAGCTCATTCTCGTCCATCAGATTGTTCAGGGTCCGGTTGGTCCGCGGGACGTCGATATAGACCGTCTCCAGACCGGCCTTTTTCGCATAAGACCAGATTGAGGGCATGCTGCCGTTGATCCGGACATAGTCGCCCCGGGTGCCGCCGTGGCGCAGCGTCATGTTCACGGCAGCGCTGCAATGAGCGATCGAAACGGCAAGTCCGAAATTATGCGCCCTAACCCCGTTTTTGGGCGCCTTCAGACCGCTGTAAACGCCGCCGGGATTGTTGATGTCGAGATAGTGGCCGGAGATGCTTTCATCGACCAGCAGCACGATATCGCCATCGCCGTTTGCCGGATTGACGAGCGGCAGCCTGACCGGTTCGCGCGGCGCGATTACTTCGGTGGACCGCTCATAGCCATAGAGCAAGGCATAGGCGGCACCGGTATAGCTGGGCGGCAGACCGCGCGCGCCATCGCCGCCGCGGACAAACAGGATCCCGGCCAGTGCGAACAGGATCAGCAGCGGCGCGGCAACCAGCTTTTTGCTGTGCCGGTTCATCTCCCGATGGGTGCTCAGTCCGATGCCGAGAAACAGCAAAAGCGCCTGCGCCCCACCGATGATGATGGCGCTGGCATATTGTCCCCAGGCCTCATGCAGCGAGCCCGACGCGTTGATCATATTGATGAACGCATCATAGGGCATATTATCCTCAACCGAGCTTTGATAGGTTTCGACCATGATCCCGGCGAGCGCAATGAACAGGGCAAAGGCCCAGCGAATCAGAGTCAACGGAATGAAGGCGGCGCTGAAAATGCCGACCAGACAGATGCCGAGCAGCACCGCATAGGCGATCATGCTCACAGGCTGAAATTCCGGCGCGATCAGCGATTCAAAGCGCAATATTATCTGCGGCCAGCCGATCAGCAGCGCGGTCAGTATCAGCACTATTTTCAATTTTGGAAGCATGGCTTTGATCTGGTGACGAAAGCTGATGTCCTAGCCGGAAAATATTAAATAACTGCACACATCTGCACGGCAGGCCTCGCATCTTGGCGATTCCGTCGTTATATAGGCGGCATGACAGACTATCTGAGCGTGGAAGACACCACCCCCCATGCGCGCACCGGCGCGATCAAGCTGCACGGCCCCGACGGGTTCGAGGGCATGCGCCGGGCCGGCCGGCTGGCCGCCGATATCCTCGACGCGCTGGTGCCGCTGGTCGTCCCCGGCGTGACCACCGGCGAGCTCGACGATTTCGTGCGCCAGCAGACCTTTGCCGCTGGCGCGGTCCCGGCGACGCTGGGCTATCGCGGCTTTACTCACAGCTGCTGCACCTCGATCAACCATGTCGTGTGCCACGGCATCCCGGGCGACAAGAAATTGAACGAGGGCGATATCATCAATATCGACGTGACCCCGATCGTCGACGGTTGGCACGGCGACACCAGCCGCATGTACCTGGTCGGCAAGACCCCGATCAAGGCGAGCCGGCTGGTCCAGGTGACCTATGAATGCCTGATGCTGGGCATCGAGCAGGCGAAGCCGGGCAACCGGATGGGCGATGTCGCGCACGCGATCCAGAGCCACGCCGAGGGCCACCGCTATTCGGTGGTCCGCGACTTCTGCGGCCACGGCCTCGGCCAGATGTTCCACGACGCGCCGGAAGTGGTCCACGCCGGCAAGCCCGGCACCGGCCCGGAGCTGCGCCCCGGCATGTTCTTCACCATCGAGCCGATGATCAATATCGGCAAATATGCCTGCAAGATGCTCGACGACGGCTGGACCGCGGTGACCCGCGACCGGTCGCTGACGGCGCAGTTCGAGCATAGTATCGGGATTACCGAGGATGGCTGCGAGATCTTTACGAAGAGTGCGAAGGGGCTGGATTGTCCGCCTTATTGAGGAAACTTAAGACAAGTAGGTCGATCGGCAACATTTGGTTGGTTTGGGGACGTTCACACGCGATTCTAACTTCTGATAATGAGTCTTTTGCGAACAGTTTGCTTATCTAGGCTAAGACGAACGCAGTCCCATCCCAAAGCACTTTCAAGTGAGTTTTGAGGACGACTATTCAGGCCGGTAGCAAACACTATGACTGGCTAGTTGTGCGCTATTACAAAGGCGCGAAAGCAGTCTGGTGCGCGAGACTTGGCAGCGAAACTTGACAGTGTCCACTCTGCCTCTTGGATTTTCTGTGTACCTTCCACTCCATCGAAGATTCCTCGATTATCTTGCTGGTATTCAGTCCTAAGTTCTCTCAACCAAGCTTTGAAAAACTTCAGTGCAAACTTTCCGCGATAACTGCGATGGCCGTCCAGCTGAAGAAACTGCCGAACAATATTGCCGACTTCTGCTCCTGATGGGCGTCGAGAAAGTTGGATGACCTCAGAAGGTGCTTTGTTTCCTTTTGTGACGTCATCATAGCGCACCCTAGCTAATGCTGTCAAAGATGATGGAATTGGTGCATCAAGTTCGATCCCAAGTCGTCTTGCCAGATAAAGTCTATAGTTAAATGATCTGGAAACCTCAATAAACTTGACATAGTCCTTCCGGAAAGTCTCGCAGATAGATGCGCGGATTTCGGGATGTCCATCGCAGGGAAACTCATCCCTCAAGATCAGGTTTAAGACGTCCGTGCAGACAAGATGATTTTCGAATGAATAAGTAGAGGTGCAATATACCTCTTCGGTATTCGTAAATCCGTCAAGACCATCAAAGTCGTGATCAACAATGAATAATACATCGCGCCCCAACTCCGTTCTATCTCGAACACAAAGATTCTTTAACCCGCGAACGCCGCGCTTCCCCCCACAGACCATTGGTTCATACTCGAACCCTGGTTCGATGTCCCTTATCCACTGACTGTAGACAATCTTGTCGTCTTGCCCTTCAAATACGACAATGCGAATGGTTGGAAACTTTGATCGAGTTAAAGCAAGTTTGGTCTTCAAAACTGAAGGCGATTTTCTCGCTTCTCGAAGCCGCGCGACGTCTATGTTCTGATGCATTAGGCTTCAAATCACTCTTCAAAATCCAAATCACCATCGAACTCATCAAGATCCTCGTCAAAACTAAACTGAGCAAGATTGTCCGTTTGGCGAGTTCTGAGCGAACCTGCGAAAGGATCAAGTTCATTATCGAATACGAACGGTGAGTGAGTAATTGCGATTAGCTGACTACATTGAGATGCGCTCATAATGTCGACTAGAACTGACCTCTGCCAATCAATTGAAAGTGATAATTCAGGTTCATCAATGAGAAATATTTTCTTTTTCGGATAGAGGAAGAGCTTGGAGAAGATTGATATCATCTGCTTCTCGCCTGAAGATAGCGAGTCCAACGGAATTTTGCGTTCCTCTGGTAAACTCTCGACCCTCACCTGCAATGTCATCCTATCAAGCTTGAGTTGCTTTCCATCAATTGGGCTTTGCGCTGCCGCTGTAGTCATATCTCGATAATAAAACTCATCACTAGACGAAAGATATCGATTGCAGCGCTGAATGAAATCTTCGATCGGCCTTTCGATATCTCTAGTTCTATCGATAATGAGTTTCAGCTTGCCGAGGAAATACCTCAAGAACACCTTTGACTGATGTGGAATCGCGGATTCATCGGTATATATTTTTCCAAGATCGGGCTCATCAACCTCCAAATATGGCCCCATCCTTTTTCTGCCTTCTCGGAGACGTGAAAAGAACAGGCTCAGTTCCTCGCGATCAGGAACTTGGGTGTCGTCTTGATCTGCGTGAGCGTACGACCCATCGATAAGGTCATTGATGATATTTGCGCTTATATCTCGATATCCGTTGTTCGACTCAAACACGACTTCTTGGTTTATTGAACTCAGCCGATCCTTGATATCAGACAAGCCAAACTGAATTTCACTCGTGAAGAGGCTACCAGCTGCAACTCTAAACCGTGGCATATTTCTTCGCCTGTGTTGCAAACCTCTCGTTTCGTCAGCCAACGGCAGCTCAATTCGTCGGTAAGTCGGCAAGTACACGATCTCGTATTCTGACAACACTTGTCGGATCGCCAGCGCGATGTTGGCAATACCCTCACTGACGTCGAGCAGTTCTTGCTTGAGGATATCGAGCTCTTTGGAGACTGTACGACTGCTGTATCCAAAAGCTTGATTGAGCTTAGACATCACCGAGTGGTTATAAAATGCATCGTCATTAACGATCTCATTAATTCGATGCTCGCCGATAACAAAGCTCTGCAACTCGCTCGGCTCCAGACTGGACTTGGCTGCGACTCTCAAGAGCCTTTCGGTTGGCTCTTGTGTCAGGTAATCTGTTAACTCCGTCTGAAAAAGGACCAACGGGACCGGGTAAGATCTTAGCTTACAACGAATTTCGGAAAACTCTAAGTTCCTCAAACGATCAAATTGGAGCTTCAGGAATGCATCGAGCGCTCCAAGAAGGGTTGTTTTGCCAGTGCCGTTGTTGGCGATAAGAATCGACGCTGCATTGGCTGGATTAATGGCAATATCCCTATATCCATGAAGACCAATTATCTCAAAGCTCTGGATTATTGAGGGGAAAGAAGCTCGGCTGCTGGCTGGGCTTTCTATTGAATTGCTCTCTTTTTCCATGATTGAACTCCTCAATGGAATTGCTAGCCTAGGGCCCACGCAATGGGAAGCGATGATTTAGAAGGGTTGTACGATCGATGGACTTACAGGATTCGGGATTACGGGATCACAGTGAATCATAGTGACAGCTTATCAAACACACCGACCCATAGTTCATAACCTCACCGCATTCTCTATCCTGATGCCATCACAAATACCGCTCGAAATCCATGGTGTGATGCAACACCTTCACAATAAGCAGACCATCCCGCTCAGCCTTGTAAAAAACAACATGCGGCTGCTGACGGATGCGGCGCAAGCCCGAGGCGATCTCCTCCGCGCTGCGGCCAAGCGGAGGGTTGGCGAGCAGGGACTGGAAACAGGCCTGAAGCTGGTCGCGGTAGCGCCGGGCCTGATCGATTCCTAATTCGGCGATGGTGCAATCGACTATTTCGGCCAGATTATGCGGCGCGCCGGCTCACGCGCAGTTCAACCATAAGCGGCGCGGTCTTCGGCGGCGGTCCAGATGTCGTCCAGTGACTGGTCACTGGGGCCGCTGTCCAGCCCTTCGGCTATCGCCTCCCGCAACGTTGCCAGCCGGTCCTGCTGCGACTGGTCGCGCTTGACCAGATCGCGGATATATTCGCTGTCATTGGTAAATTCACCGCGCGCAATCTGCGATTTTATCCAGGCGGCCTGGCTCTCGCTCAGGGTAATGGTTTTGCGGACAGTGGCCATGGGGGAAGCTCCTTGCGGTTGGTCATCATATTATTGGTGCAGATCGGGATCGTAAAGAGGCATGGGCGGGATCGCTCCGACCCTCACGAAAATCCAAAACTAACCCGTGACGTCTGGACCAACTTGTGGTTCCTGTGTTCGGGAATCGAAAGGACCAGATATGATGATCGGATTTATTGCCGCTATTTCAGCAGCGGTGGCGGTTGCCGCAGGCGCTTTCGGAGCGCATGCCGCGGCGGGGCAACAGGAAGCGGAATGGTTGCGGACGGGCGGCCTTTATCAGTTGACGCATGCCATTGCGGCGCTGGCCATCATGGGCGTGGCCAGAGGTCCGGCACTGTTGCTTCTGGGTGGCTCCGCCTTTTTCGCCCTGACCTTATACGCGATGGCGTTCGGCGCGCCGCGATGGCTGGGTGCTGTAACGCCGATTGGGGGGACCATGCTGATCGCGGGATGGCTGTGGACTGCCTGGATATATCTCCGCAGCTAGAGGCGGCTTCCTGGGCGCTGCTGTCCTGAGCCCGGTCGTCCCCGGGAACCTTCGCTCGCCCGCAGCGTAAATTTCCCACATGCCCCGAAAACGGAGAAACCGATATGGCCAGCAATATTGAAGAGAAGAACAAGCACCGGCACGAATATGAACGGCTCAATCCGGGCGGCGCGCCCGGGACGCCGCACCGGCCGGACAGTTCCTACGGCATGGACAAGGGCAAGGCCGGCGGCACCTATGGCGATGCCGAGGATGCGGCGAAGATGGACAAGGACCGGGTCGAGGATCGGGATGACGATGCGGAAACCCCCGGCGGCCAGCCGCAGGAGAAGGTCAGCGACCGGCCCAATGTCTCGACCGTCAAGCCGGAGGACTATCCCAAGGAGCATCGCGAGAACCTCCGCCCCTGAGCGGGAGCGGGCGGGCCGTTCCTGCAGATAGCGCCGGACGTTCAGCCTGATCTATTTGGCGAACCGGTCGGTCAGGTCCAGCTGGGTGCGGAACTCGATGCCCTCGGGCTGATAGTCGACTTTCGCTCGATCGGTGCCGCCGTTACCAAAGGCGAGCTGCACCAGTTTCGATCCGAAGCCGACATGGGTGGGCGCTGAAACCCTTGGGCCGCCGGTTTCTTTCCAGATCAGGCCGAGCTTGTTTGCCTCGCCATTCTCGCCGACCGTCCACGAGATGGAGACCTTGCCCTGCGGGACCGACAGAGCGCCGTATTTCACCGCATTGGTGCCCAGCTCATGAAATACCATCGCCAGCGAGAGCGCCGTCTGGGCATCGATCCAGGCGGACGGACCGCTGATCGCAAAGCAATCCGCCTTGTCACCGCCATGGGCCATCAGGCCGTCGGCGACCACGTCGGAGATATCGGCTCCGACCCAGCTTTGCCTGGCCAGCAAGCTGTGCGCCTTTGCCATCGACTTCAGGCGGCCCTCGAACGCGTCCCAAACCATTTCGTCTATCGCCGTATTCCTGAACGTCTGCCGCGCCATCGACTGCACGAGCGCGAGGGTGTTGTTCAGCCTGTGATCCAGTTCGTTGATCAATATCTGGCGCATTTTCTCGGCATTCTTGCGTTCGGTAATGTTCATGCTGATGCCGAACAGGCCGATCACCGTCCCGTCCTGCGCAGTTAGCGGGGCCTTGGTCGACAGGTAGATTTGGGGTCCGTCGGTGCCTGTCAGAGTTTCTTCCAGGCTTTCCGGTTCACCGCTTTCCATGACGCGCGCATCGGCTTCGACAAATTTCCGCCCCTCTTCCGGGTCGGAATGCCATTCATCATCGGATCTGCCGCGAATTTCTTCCCAGCTCTTGCCGAGAACGGCCAGAACCGCGCGGTTGGCGAAAATCATGCGGCTCCGGGTGTCCTTGGCATAGATCAGGTCCGGCGCGGCCTCCCCGATCTTTGCCAGCAGATCGCGAGTGAACGCCTCCGCGTCGCCTTCTGCCATGAGATCGCGTATCGTCATGTTCAGAACAGGCCCCTATTTTGAGACGGTTTTCACCCCGTCAGCCATGCAACTATTGAAACCCACAATCTCGGTTTACTTCATGTAAATGAATGTATTAGCTAAGCATAATATGCATAAATCTCCAGCGAATTCAAGTCCCTGGCAAACCGAAGCGGCCTCCGTCGACTGGTCCGCGGGGGACGGGCCGATTGGACCTGCAATGCACCGCCAAAAGCTCCACGCAAAATGGGTCCGATCATTGATGGAACAGAAGTCGATGCCGGGGGTATATTGGGGATGGACCGGACAGACGTTTATAAAGGCAAGCGCGTTCTCGTTGTCGAAGATGACATTTTCATCGGCATGGACATCGCGGATGCGGTCGAGCGAGTGGGCGGGATTGTCTACGGGCCGGTAACCGACCGCGACAGTGCGACGAAGATTGCCAGTTTCGGCGACATCGACTGTGCCATAATCGATTTTAATCTGGGTCTGCGCAACTCGGTAAAACTGGCTGAATATTGCTGTGAAAACGACATTCCCTGCGTTTGTTATACCGGTGACAGTAAGGCAGCCCGCAAGGCCAATATGCAGAAATTTGCGCTCGTGATCGAAAAGCCGACCAAGCCCACGCTTGTTCTGGAAAAGCTGGCAGAACGGATGCAGGCCACGGATAGTTCCCGCTAGCGCCTGCTGTTGTTCGCAATCGCCCTGAGATCCCCCATTTTGACCGATAGCGCCCTGTAACTTAGCGGCGGACACGCACACGAACGACGCTCAACGAACATGAACGGGAGAATCCGGGCGGCGCACCCGGCTGGAATTGCGGTGACAATTTAGCAGTTACACCAAGACTATAGTTCGCTAATTCTATGCACTTTTATCCATATACCATCATCTGCTGAGGCGCAGTTCAGCTGTGAGCGGACCTGTCTTCGGCGGGCTTTCAGATTGAACCCGGCGACTGGTCGCTAATGCCGCCCGTCGTCCCCGGCGGCGATCTTCAGCCGTAGCTCATCGCGATGCGCCGGTTGGTCAGTTTCCCGCCATATTGTTTCTGCAGGAGAACCTTATGTTCCATGTCGTCGAGTATCGCGCCGGAGAAATCGACGCCGCATTCGTCTTCCATAAAATTCAGCCCGCCGGGCGTATCGACATTGATCTCCATCATCTTGTTGCCGACAATATCGAGACCGCAAAAATACATGCCGTCGGCAATCAGCTTTGGCGCTGCGAGACTGGCGACTTTCAGCATCTCTTCGGTCGGCGCAATCATCTTGGAACCGCCGCCGGCCGATATGTTGGAGCGATGATCGTCGGTCTGGCTGAACCGGTGGAGACAGGCATAGATGCCGTCGACCTGCAGCGGCTTTCCGTTGATCGTTATCATGCGGACATCGCCATCCGCTGCGGCGGGCAGATATTCCTGCACAATCGCATAGCCATCCCGGGTCACGGCTTCGACGATCTGGTTGAGATTCTGTTTGTTATTGTCATCGATGATGAACACGCCTTGCCCGCCGGAGCCCTGAAGCGGCTTGATCACCGCCTTGCCGCCCTGGTCTTCGACAAATTTCCGCACTTCGTCTTCTTCGCGGGTGATGCAGGTTGTCGGGCGCAAGGCCTCCGGAAAATGCTGGAAATAGGTCTTGTTGACGGCATCGGTCAAATGACTGGGGTCGTTGAGGATGATCACCCCCTGGGCTGCGGCCAGTTGCGCGAACAACAAGGCGGAAGACGGGGCCCAGCTGCGGTCGGTCAACTCTTCGGCAGGATCGGAGCGCAGCATCATGATGTCATATTCGCCGACCGAAATTCTCTGCTTTTCCCGGCCATCCTGGAGGTGCGCGAGAAAGGTGGTGTCTGATTTGAATTTCTTCTGCTCCGAGACAGTGGCCATTGCGCAGATGCTGCCATCGGAATCATAGATGAAATCGCCGAGGCTGATCAACGCGACCTCATGGCCGCGGACCACGGCTTTTCGCGCCAGCCTGATCGTCGTGTAGTGGTCTTTTTCGGTTGCGATATTGTTGATGATGAAAAGGATTTTCATGGCGCGGGGTGCTCCTGGTAGAGGGCAGTGATATCCATATTGCGCACGTTCTCCAGCCGCTGGACAGCGCGCGGCTTGCTGATATAGCGAGGCAGCAGTGCGGGCGGGACGAGCATGCCGCGCTCCAGCAGTTTTTCCAATATCGGCAGCTGCTTGAGGGCAAATTTGCCGATAAACAGCGTTTCGAAGTCGCCGCCATGGTGGAGATAGGCCAGCAGCTCGACCAGACCTTTCAGATATAAGGCATCCTTGGTCAGCCCGCCGCCGCGAACCGCGCGGATGGCGGTGTCGAAGGAGCGAAATTTGTCGAAGCCAAATTCGTCATGAAGGCGCGCAAAAATCTGCACGACCGGCACTTCATTGACCGCCATGTCGGCTGCGACAACCCGCGCAGCCAACATTCTCAATCGTTCGGGCGGCAGATAGCCGGACAGATATTCGCCCATCACCGCCAGCCCCTCCTGCAGGGCATCATAGTCGGGCAGACCGCACCGCAAAACATGCAGCGGCTGGCGCTTGCCATTGTGCCATGTGACGGAGTGCGTACCAATTTCATGCTGGATGAGCGGATCAATCCGCGCTTTCGCCGTGCGGTAATCATGCGCGACATATAGATCGCCGCTGGAGGTAAACAGCGTACCACCGCTGTTCGGGTTAACCTTTACTTCAAACCCGAAATCGGGGTCCTGCCCGTTATAATATTCCATTTCGAGCGCGGCAGCTTTGACAAAATCCTCTGCGCTGCTGTCTCTGGGTGCGGTTTCGATTTGCGGAACCTGTTCGAGTATCCGGAGCGCATCATCCAGCAGCGTGCTGTCAACCGCGCCAAACAGGTCGATGCTGGCGATGATGATGCCGTCGCGCGCGCGCATGCGGACCAATTCTATCTGACGGTCAATTTCGCGCTGCTTCTCGATCAGCAATGTTTCGATCAACGGATCATCGATATCGTGCACCGGCAATCCCAGTAATTTCCGGCGCAATGCTTCCAGGTCGATATCCACGTCCTGATATTCCAGTGCGGGCATGGCTTTGTAATTGCTCTCGCAAAAGGCATCCCAGAGAGTGCCCATGTTGCTCGGCGTCAGCCGCGTGAGCCAGTCCAGTTCCGCGTCCAGCTCGGCCAGCGTCTGATCAATCGCTTCGGCAGGGCCGGACATTGCAAAGCCAGACGAATTATCTTTATGTTGAACCTGCGCGGTCATCGTGTCTCCTTCAGCCATGTGTCGGCTTCCTGAACTGCGGCCGTCAACCCGGCACGTAGATGCTGCAAAGCCAGAATATTCGCCGTGTCGCCCCACTCATCCATGAATATTTTCTTATATTCCAGTGTCATGACGCCGGCTTTTTCACCATAGATATCAGCGAGCCATTCGGGGAAATTGCCGCCATCCGGAAAACGCTTGTTTTCTCGGACATCGGGCGTTTCTCCCAGCAAGGGAACGCTGCGCAGCTTTTTCGTCATCCGCTCCACAAGCTCGCCATAGACCGATTTGTCGAGGGTTGTGGCACCGATATCAATATCGGGATTCTCAGGCCGTGGTTCGCCCTCCCCGTCAGGCCCGTTTCGGCGATGGTTATAGCTGTGCAAATCGAGGATCAGAATGCGGCCATGTTTGCCGATCAGCTGATCACATTGCTTCCGCGCCATGTCGTAAAACGCATCATGAATTAGCCGCGAGTTTTCCATCTGCTCCTCTGGCAGATCATCGGCCCATATCTTCAGGCCCCAAGTGTCATCCGGATTGGCGGAAATGCAGCGCTCCCGTGGCCGGTTCAAATCGCATTCAAACCGAGAGCGGTTTGCGCGGATCAGATTGTCGGCAACGGTCAGAAAATAATCGGTCATCGGATCTTCTTCGCGAAGACAATCTTTTTCCCCGATCGCGAGCCACGGCTGCAATTCCATTCGGATGTTATGACCGGCATGAATCGAGGTGACCAGAATTTGACCGCCACCGCATATCTGGTTCCAAGGCGGTCCGTTTTCCGGATCGTCGAGTAGGATATTTGGCGTCATCAATAAGTCAACTTGTGACCGATCAAATAGTTCCATTTGCCGCCGCCTGCCTCGGTATGGACCAGCTGCTGGCCGTCGTGCTGCTGGTCTTTAACGGCTTTTCGTCAACTGCGGATTCCGGTCATCTTTTCGGCCGACAGGAGCAGCGGGAGCGGAAGCAGCGCATCAGGATGTCGCTCCAGCCAGCTTTGACTGGCAATCCCGCATCCATGCTTCTACGCACTCCCCTCACCTTCACCAAAACAGGCACTAAACCTATGGCCCGCAAACATTCGAAACATGGTGGCTACCAGGATTTGCAGCCAGAAGAAGACGAGGCTCCGGCGGAGATTCCGGCGTGCTGGCTGTGCGGGCGGCCGACCGGCACCACAATCGTCTGGCATCACCCGATCCCGAAAAGCCGCGGAGGGCGCGACGTGGTGCCGATGCATCCGATCTGCCAGCAGATGTTGATCACGCAGTTCAGCAACAGTGAGCTGCAGCGCCACGGGATGGATGTCGAGGGGCTGCTCGCCGATCCGGCGGTGCGCAAATTTGTCGACTGGGTGGCGAAGAAGGACCCCGATTTCAACGCCACCATTGCAAAGAAGCCGCGATGAGCGATCCGTCGCTGCATTGCTTTGCCGGTGCGCGGCCGGCGTTCCGCTGCTGCAATTTTGCTGCTGACCGATCCATCACTGGCCTATGCGCGCCCTGATTGGAGAGCATCTCTTTCTTGCGAAGCCGCTAATCCTGGAAGATGCGCCCAAGATCGCCATGCTGGTCTTCCCGCGGATGGTGGCGCTGGACCTGATAAACCCGATGACAATGTTCAAGATTGCACGGACCAACATCATGCTGGTGGGCAAGAACAAGCAGCCGGTCGACACCGATGTCGGTGTGCCGATCGCGGCGACGCAAAGCTTTGCGGACATACCCGATGACATTGATGTGCTGTTCGTGCCGGGCGGCCCATGGCGACGGTCGTTGCGATGGGGGACCCGGAAACTCTGGAATTCGTGCGGCGTGTGGGGGCCGTTCGCTTCCTGCGCGGCTAGTCGTCCTGGCGGACCAGGAAGTTGGGCGATTCCTGCTGCGTGTTGAGGGCGCGGATTGGATAGGGGATGACGATGCCTTCCTGCCGGTAGCGGGCGTGCAGCGCCTTGATGAATTCCGACTTAATGAAGAAGCGGTTGAAATATTCCTGGGCGCGCAGCATCACTGTGAAGTTGATGCTGGACTGGTCGAACGTGTGATAGACGACAAACGTCTCGTAATCGGGCACGCCCCATTTGTGGGTCTTCAGAATGTGACGGGCAACCTCGAGAGTGATCTGCTCGACAAATTCCAGATCCGAGTCATAATGGACGCCGACCTCGACCGGGACAGACAGCTCTTTCGCCGGGTAATAATAGTTGATCAGCTTCGACTGGGCGAGGACGCTATTCGGCATGATGATGATATTGTTCGGCAGCATCTTGATCCAAGTCGAGCGCCAGCCGATTTTCTCGACAAAGCCCTGCTCGCCGGATTCCAGCTCGATGAAATCGCCGACCCGGATTGGCTTGTCGGCGATCAGCTGCACGCCGGAGAAGAAATTCTCCAGCGTCGGTTGCAGAGCCAGCGCGACCGCAAGCGAGGCGATCCCCAGCGAGGCGATGATCGGCGTGACCGAGATGCCAAGCGTCCCGAGCATGACCAGTACACCGATGCCCAGAATGGCGATGCGGATCGAGCCCTTGATCAGGCTGTTGCTGTTTTTCAGAAGAATGGATTTGTCGGAATAGCGATCCAGCGATCCGATCGAAAGCCGGTCGAGAAAGACGACCAGCGCCAGAGTCAGCAGCAATTGCGCGGTGATCGCGCTGATCGACTCCAGCCGCTCCCCGCCCATACCAAAATGATCCCACGCATGCTGCAGCAATACCAGCAGCAGCGCGACCACCACCATCGTCAGTGGCAGTCGCAGCGCTTCGACCATGATGGTGTTTTTGCCCGGCCGGCCGCCTTTCATCACTTGCGATGCGGAAACCAGGATCAGATATCGGAGCGACCAGAGAATGGCAAAAGCGGTGGCGAGCAGCAGGGCAATGCAAACGGATGGAGGCAATCCGTTGAGAAACGAGAAAATATTATCGATTTCTAGCATTGAGACGAAAGCATATCCTCATCTGCTGAACAGCGGATCGGCACAGCCATATCCGCCGGTCAATTGACCGTTGAAAAAATCTCTCCTCAAGCGAAATTATTGCTGGCGGGCCATACCCGCCGTCTGAACCGAGCCTCATCGGACTATGGTGGTGATCCGACCACGGCATGTGTCCGTCGGTCACCGGTCAAACCAGCTGCGTCATTGGGCCCCGGAAGGCCGAGCTGTTGGCAAGGCTACACCGGAGGTTTGTCCCTGTCAAACCGCCGATGTACCCTTGCGGCAAAAGCCCCGCTGGATCGTCGAGCGGCGCCACAGCCCCTGTCCGTTTCTGTCAAGTTGACAAGTCACCCCCCTTCTGCCGTATTCAAGTCATTGAAGTAACGGGGGGATTCGGGGTGAAATTATTGCAAATTCTTGTGGCTGCGGCGCTCAGCCTGAGCCTGGCGGCGCCGGTACAGGCACAGGACCCGATGGTGCGGGTCCATGCCATGCGCCATGCGCAAAAGGGTGAGGTCGAAGCGATGCGTACCCTGCTCGCCGAAAATCCCGACTATGTAATGCAATCGTCTCTGACGACCGATGTGCGGGCCATTACCGAACTTCTCGGCATGGCGGCGATCGCCCCGAATGCAAGTCTCGCGATGATCGAGTTGCTGGTCGAAGCCGGGGCTGATCCCGACGCCCGCCCGGTGCTGTCGAACGGCCAGCCGGGGCTGACCCCGCTGCTCTATGCGCTCGCCGGCACGGTCTATGACCGGCCGGAAGGCGAGAAGATGTTCCGCGATCAGGTGAAGCTGGGGTCCATTCCCGATGTGCGCGCGACGCCGGAGGAGCGGCTGCGCATAGTCCAGTATCTGATCGACAATGGCGCGGACCCGACGAGCAAGATGGCAATGTCCAACGCGATGGTTGCCGGTCCGGCCTATGTCAAACTGCTGGTCGCGGCGGGGGCCGATGCGAACCCGGTGAACGACAACGGCGTCTCCACCGCCACGATTTTCCGCAAGACCCTGGAGCTTTACGAGAGGCGGCTTGCGCTGCTGGAGGCACACCAATGAGCCGGCTCCGTTTGCGCCGCCGCCTGGTCGCCCTGACGGGCATCGCCGCGATCGCCTTGGCTGCGCCGGTTCATGCCCAGCAGGGACCCTGTGTCAACGAGATGGCCGATATTCAGGACGCGCACGCGACCAAGGACCAATATCGCTATGACGATGGTTCGATGGAGCTGCTCAACCTGTCCATGGCCGGGCGACTGACGGCGGCCGGTCTTGCCGACCTGATCAAGCGCAAGCCTAAGCTGAAGGAGGTGGTGACCAAGGAAACCCACGGGACTACGCCGATCGGGTCAGTGTTCCTATCCTGCCTGACCGCAGGCCAGGGACCGTGCGGGATCGATGTGCTGGAACAACTGATCGGGCTCGGTGCCGACGTCAATAAGGAAGGTCCGGCCGGCGTGCGTCCGATTGACCAGCTGGTCTACGGTGACGGCTTTATTTTCGGGAATGCGGAGCTGGATCAATATCAGACACCAGAAACGCTGGCAGGCTATTGCCTGCCGCGCCAGACAAGCCTGCCCGAACGGCTGGAGCGCCTGCGCTGGCTGATCGACCAGGGCGCGCGCAGCGGCAATATCAACCCGCTCGGGCAACCGATCATGATGGACGCTGTGAAGCTGGGACCGGACTATATGGCCGAGATGAAAAGGGCCGGGGCGACGCTGGGCAACAGTGTCGAACTGATGCGCAAGGAAATTGACCGCCTGAAGGCTTCGCTGGCAAGTATCGAGGCCGCAGGCGGCCAGTGAAGCGCCCGATAACACGCAAACTGCTGGCGATGGCCAGCGCGTCCGCGGCGGCGCTGCTGCCGTCTCTGGCCAGCGCCGAGCCGATCGACATGAGTATGGTGGTGCAGATCGCCCCGACGGTGGTCGCGCATCCCGAACTGAAAGGCGTGCCGGCAGGAGAGAATTCCGATGCGGCGTTCCGTGCGGCGGTCATGGCAGAAGTTGAGCGCCGGTTCAGCAACGTGGCGGAATTCTCTCCCGACCTGCCGGCAAGCAGCTTCATCCGCGCCCAGATGCTGCGCGGCCAATATGTGCCGACCGGTCGCTATATATTTCAGAACAAGGATCACGTCTGCGTGACCCTGACCTCGGAATTCATCACTCACAAGGGCACCGAGACCTGCGACAAAAATCTCGGCAAGGCGGTACGCAAGTCGTTCGACCTGCTGGCCAGAGACCTGCAGCCGACATGGCGGGTGCGAGCGGCCAGCGGTCTGGTCTATGACTGGGCTTCGTTTCTCGAGTCTACGTCGCTTCGGACCGCATCAGGAGAACCGGCAGGCTATGTCGGGGTGCCGCCGACCGATCCGGTGCTTGCCATCAGCTACCGCGCCGATCCGAACGGGCAGATGGCGCGCAACGCCAGAAAGGGCGTGCGCGAACTGCTCGCCGGCTATTTTGCGGGTACTGCGAGCGGCGCGCCCACGAAGATTTTCAAGACCGCGGACCTGATGGCGGTGATCCTGTCGGACAGCGCCAATATGGAGCGGCACCGGGCGATGCTCGAACGGCTGATCGACGACACGCCGTCCCGCTATCGCCTTTGGCCCTATATCATGATGCGGGCGGTGACGATCGGCGCGCCGGTTGACCTGATCCAGCGGATCGCGGCAAGGCGCGACGATTTTGCCGCCTTTACCGATCCGCGCGGCAATACCCCCCTGCACATTGCGCTGACCAATGGCGATTTGGCGTTAGCGGAACTGTTCGTGAATGGCGGTGCGGATGTGAACGCGGCGAACAAGCAAGGCCATCTGCCGATCCACTTCGCCGCAATTTCGAGCGTCCCGCGGGGCGATTTTGCGCTGATAGACCTGCTGCTGGATGCCGGTGCTAAAATAGACGGCACAGACCCCAATGGCGTGACGCCGTTGCTGGTGGCGATGCAGGCCCGCAACGAGACCGGACGCGGACTGGATCTCGACGCGCTGCTCGAGGGATTCATGACCCGCGGATGGGATCCGGCGGCGGCAGCTCCGCAGATTAAGGCGGCGCCAATATATCTGGCTGTTGCCGGAGGGTCGGTGGAAGCGACGAAGCGGTTGCTGGCGACCGGAATGGAGGCTGAGACGAAAATAGCTGGCCAGCCGCGCCTGCTCGACCTCGCACTGGAGGAGGAGCATGCCGGTGTCGTCGCGGCGCTACTGGCGGCAGGGGCCGACGGCAACCTCCCCGACGACAGCGGTCGCACGCCGTTGGACCGGGCCTATCCCGATCCGAGCCGTACGATGTCCATCGCCCAGCGCAACCTGGTGCGCGTGCTGGTTGCCGGCGGGGCGGATCCTACCCGCACCGACGCCAGTGGGCAAACCGCCGAAATGCGGTACACTCTGGGCCGCGAGCGCTTTCTCGAGCGGCAGCGGCAGATCGCAGAACGCAAGGCGCGCGAGGAACGCGAGCGGCGTGAGCGGGCTGCGCGGGCCGAACGCAGGCGTCTGGCGGAGAAGCGCCGCAACCGCGTCGACTGGCTGGGGATGGCGTCGATGGTGCTCAGCGGTGTGGCGTCCGGGCTTAATGAATATAACAACCAGGTGAGGGCACAGAATATGGCGCGCGAACGCGCCCGGACCCGCGAGAATCTCGCCCGTATCGAACGTCAGGCAAGCTGGAATCGCGAGCGCGAGGCCCGCGAAGCCAGGCGCAACGGCAGCCGGGTACAGAGCGCAGCGAGTTCGCGCCAGCGGGCAGCGGGGTCCTCTTCTGCCGGAAGCAGGTCCGGCAGCGGGACCACATCCCGAAACAGCGCCCCGCCCCCTTCAGCATCATCGGGTTCCTCCGGCGGCAGCCGCTCCCAGCCCCAGAATCCGTCGTCGATGCGTCTGGAGTTCTGCGGTCGCGATGCTGAGGATTCGCGGATGTTTCAGGAGATGCAGGCAGAGCTCAAACGCCTCTTTGCGATCGACGAAACCGGTATGTCCTTCAAGGAGAAATCAAAAATAACCGGACAGATGAACGCCGCGCACGGACGCTATGCCGCCTATCAGGAGCGGCGCCAACGGGAATGCAATCGGGGCGGAACCAAACCGTCGCGGGTTATCCGCGAATAGGCCGGTGGCACGGAGATAAACTGGCCGCCAACCGCTCGAACCAGCTGCGTCATTGAGGCCTGGAAGGCCAAGCGGTCAGGCCGCGTTCATGCGGGGTGCTGCGGGTTCGACGCGATTGCGGCCGCTCGATTTGGCATGCCGGAGCGCGCTGTCTGCCATTTTTACAAGATCTTCTGCGCCACAATGTTCGGGCAGGCTGGCTACGCCGATCGACACGGTGATTGGTCCCAGCGCCTCGTTGCCATATTGGATCCTCAGATCGCTGATCCGCTCCCGAATTTTATCGGCGCGCGCCAGTGCCGCGTCGGGCCCTATGCCCGGCAACAGCAGCACGAATTCCTCTCCGCCATAGCGGAAAGCGGCCTTGTCGTCGCGCGTGAGATCCCGCAGCGTGCTACCAACCTCGCGCAGCACCGAGTCACCGGCATCATGGCCGAAGCGGTCGTTGAACTGCTTGAAATGATCAACATCGATCATCAGGCAACTGATCGGCTCGTTCAGTCGTTCGGCCTCGGCGAGTTCATGTTTCAGCACCGCATCCAGTCGTCTGCGGTTGGCCAGACCAGTGAGCGGGTCAGCCATCGCCATTTCGCGCAGCGCATCGCGCAAGCGCATATTTGCAAGCGCAAGACCGATATTCTCCGAGAGCATGCGAAGCCGGATGTCAGGAACATCGGCGATGGTTTCTCCCAAGCTGACCGGCTCAAAATAAAGCAATCCCAGCGTCTCCTGCTGCACGGTCAACGGAAGGCAGATTGTATCGACCATGGGAGCATCGCCAAGGTCCAGATGTTCGCAGGGGACATCGAACTTTTTGCCACCCGGGCGGTGCGGCAGGCCGCGGCGCAAGCCCCAGCAGGAAAGCGACGAAAATTCGGATCGCGAATATTCAGGCGAGAGCCAGGAGCAGGCCTCAACCATGGCGTTGCGCGAGCCGTCGAGCAGGTAGAGCCGTCCGGCGAGACCGGGTATGATTTCGGGGACAAATCGCTGGATCACTCCCTCCAGATCAGACAAGCTGTCGCATCCCTGCATCCGCTGGGTCATCCGAGACAGCAAATCCCGCGTCAAACGCTCGGCGTCGCGCTCAACTTCCAGCCGCTGGCGCTCGATTGCGTTCTCGCGGTAAAGCTCGATTGCTTCGGCCATATCCCCGATCTCGTCAATCTGATCAGTGGTCGGCGCTTCAACCGTATAGTCCTGCTTGGCCAATCGCTTCACGACATCGCTCAGTCGCACCACCGGTCGCAGCACGCGGCGTTTGAATATGAAATATAGCACGCATAAAAAGAGCAGGCCGGTTATGCCAAGGACGATTTCCGATATCGTCTTCCATGCACGAGCGATTGCCGCAGCTTCTTCCACTTCAGCGCCGGTCCGCTCATCCAGCCGATACTGAAAGCGCTCGATCATCGATTCGACCCGGTTGAGCTCACGCTCATATTCGGCCCCGAACATGATCTGGCGGGCCCTTGCCGTATCGCCGCTTTGTTGGGCGGTCAGCGCGGCAAGTTGTTGCACGTGCAGGCTGTCGACCCATCGCAGGGCCTCTTTCAGCGAATTCAGTTCATCCGGCCCGGCCCCTGCGTCATCCACCTCGCGCAAGCGGTCCTCCACGTCCTTCAGGTCCGCAGCAGTGCGCCGGTAGACCGCAAGATGCGTGGGATCCTCGGTGATGACATATTGGCGCGCCTGACCGGTCAGCGCAAAAGCGTCATGCTCCAGATTATATGTTGCCTTGTCCAGCCGATAGCGCTGCGCTTCGGCAGCACGTTCCCGATCCAGCGCGTTCGATGCCATGAGCATCGTCGTTCCCGAAATGACGGTCAGGACAACTGTCGTACCATAAGCCCAGTTGGTAATAGTCGCTAATTTCATAGCAACGTTTTAACCATCAATTGCATCAGAAACGTTAATGGCTGCGGGGTCACGACCGGTTCCGGACTGGCATGCGCGCTGCTGGCTAAGATGCCTCCAACCATTCAGATGCAAACAAATGCGGCCCGCATGTGGGATGGCGGCAGCCGGTAAAGCTGGCTAAACGGCTTCTGGCCCGGGCGGGTCTGGCCTAGCTGCCGCCGCCGACTTCGACCGATTTGCCCAGTATCGCCTCGACATAGACGCGCTGCACCGTCACGAACAGCACGATGGTCAGCGGCGCGGCGAGCAGAACGCCGATGAAGCCGAACAGCAGGCCGGACGCCAGCACTGCGAACAGCAGCACCGCCGGCGGCACATTGACCGCCTGTTTCTGGATCATCGGCTGCAGAAAATTGCCCTGCAGCTGCTGGATCCCGAGGAACAGCAGCACGGTCCACAGCGCGGTCATCGGCGAGACCGTGAAGGCTAGCAGCGCCGCCGGCACCCCGGCGATCACCGGACCGACCATCGGGATCACGTCGAGCAGGCCGGCCACCACCGCCAGGCCACCGGCGGCAGGCACGCCGAGTAGTTCGAGGCCGAGCCAGGTCAGCGCGCCCACCAGCAGCGAGGAGACCGCCTGCCCCATCATCCAGCCGCGCAGGCCCTTGCCGCTGTCTTCGAGGGCTCTGGCAGCGGTGGGTTCTGCGCGGGCCGGGATCAGCAGCAGCAGACCGCGGCGATAGGTCGCCGGATCGCTGGCGAGAAAAATCGCGCCGACAACGACCAGCACGAAATCGGCAATGCCGCTTCCGGCAGCGAGCGCGAAGCCACCGGCGCTGGACAGAATCCGGGAGATGTCCTGGCTGCCGGCCTCGACCAGTTCGCGCGCCTTGTCGCCCAGGCCATATTGGTTGAGAAATTGCTCGATGCTCTGCATCGCTTGCGGAACGGTGGCGCGGATGGTTTCGAATTCGCTGGTGATTTGCGAGCCGAACAGCAGGAAGGCGCTTCCGAACAAGGCGAACAGGCCAGTGACGGCGAGAGTCAGGCCAAGCCAGCGGGGCATGCCGGTGACGCGGCACAGCCAGCTGGCAATCGCATCGAACACTGCGGCGATCACCACCGCCGCGAACACCAGCAGGAAGAAGCGGGCCAGCTCGACCGCAAGCCAAGCAAGACCGCCGATCGCAACGATGATCAGAACGGCCTTGGCGATCTCGCCTGCACTGCCGCCGGTCAGCCGCGACGCGGGCGGTCCCGAACTGGCGGTGGTTTCAGGTTTGTCCGGCGTGTCTGAATTATCTGGCATGACGCATAATAGCGAGGGAGCGCGGCGGCGCAAGCCTGCAAGCGAGGACCGCGGCGGCGCTGGCTGAACGGGACCGCTCTATAATCCTTGACCAGCCGCTCCCAATTTAGCTAGTCAGTTAAACCATACGGTCGGGTTACCGTCCGGTAGTTTTGGGAGACGGGTTATGCGCAGGCTGGGTTTGTTGTTGATGCCATTGATGCTGGTGGCTTGCGAGAGTCAGACCGGCGCACCGGAAGCCCCCGATGAGACGGTGGAAGCCGGGTGGAACAGCATCGGCTTTGATGCCAAGGAACAGCGCTACAGCCCGCTCGACCAGATCAACGAAAGCAATGTCGACAAGCTCGGCATCGCCTGGTTCAAGGACCTGCCCGATGCGCGCGGCCAGGAAGCAACGCCGATTGAAGTGGCTGGCAAGCTCTATATCTCCACCGCATGGTCAAAGGTTTTTGCTTATGATGCGAAAAGTGGTGAGGAACTTTGGTCCTATGACCCTGCGGTCGATGGCGCCAAGGCGGTTGATGCCTGCTGTGACGTCGTCAATCGCGGCGTCGCGATCAGTCGCGGCAAGCTGTTTTTCGGCACCATCGATGGTCGGCTGATCGCGCTCGACGCGAATACCGGCGCGCGCCTGTGGGAAACCCAGACCACCGACAATAGCAAGCCCTATACGATCACCGGCGCGCCGCGCGTGGTCAAGAATATGGTAGTCATCGGAAATGGCGGTGCGGAATTCGGCGTGCGCGGTTATGTCTCTGCCTACGACACAAGGGACGGGCAGCTGAAATGGCGTTTTTACACCGTGCCCAATCCGGAAGGAAAACCGGATGGCGCAGCGAGCGACGAGATTTTCGCGAAAGCGGCGGCGCAAACCTGGGGCGATGGCGAGTGGAAGGAATCCGGTGGCGGCGGCACCGTCTGGGACAGCATCGTCTATGACGAGGAACTCGATCAGCTCTATTTCGGCGTCGGCAACGGCAATCCGTGGAACCACGGGCTGCGTTCGGGCGGCGAAGGCGACAATCTGTTCCTGTCCTCGATCGTTGCAGTCAATCCCGATACCGGAAAATATCTCTGGCATTATCAGGAAACGCCAGCGGAAAGCTGGGACTATACCGCGACCCAGCATATCATCCAGGCCGAGATGCCGATCGACGGCAAGATGCGCAAGGTGCTCTACCACGCGCCGAAAAACGGCTTTTTCTTCGTCATCGACCGGATCGACGGCACGCTGATCAGCGCCGAACCTTATGTCGAGGGCATCAACTGGGCGACCGGCTATGATATGGAAACGGGTCGGCCGATCGAAAACCCCGATGCGCGCTTCTACAAGACCGGCAAGCCGTTTGTCGCCATTCCCGGAGCGCTGGGCGCGCATAACTGGCATCCGATGAGCTATAATCCGAACACCGGGCTGGTCTATATTCCGGCACAGCAGATCCCGCAGGGCTATGAAGTGCCGGTCAGCGAGATCGACAAGAAACGCGAGCGGCTCGGCTTCAATGTCGGGGTTGGCTGGGCGATTTCCCAACTGCCCGACGACAAGGATATCTACAAGGCGGCAATCGCAGCGACCACCGGAAAGCTGGTCGCGTTCAACCCGAAAACCGGCAAGGTCCAGTGGAGCTTTGATTATCCGGCGGCCTGGAACGGCGGCACGATGACGACCGCCGGAAATCTGGTATTCCAGGGCACCAGCACCGGCTTCTTCAAGGCCTATGCGGCAGACACGGGCGACGAACTGCTGCGCATGCCGATGCAGTCGGGGATCGTCAGCGCCCCGTCGACCTACATGATTGACGGCGAGCAATATATTGCTTTCCTCACCAGCAAGGGCGGCGCCTTTCCGCTCGTCGCAGGGGTCGCTGGCGGAGTGACGCGGCAAGTGCCCAATATTCCGCGGCTGGTGGTGCTGAAGCTGGGCGGCAAGGCGAAGCTGCCGCCGCTGCCTGACAAGGGCGAAACCATCTGGGACCCGCCGGCAGAAACCGGCACGCCGGAACAGATTGCCGCTGGCAAGGGTCTCTATGGCCGAAACTGCATCGTCTGCCACGGCGACAGTGCAGTCGGCAACGGCTTCACGCCGGACCTGAGAATCAGCGGCGTTCTGGGCGACAAGGACGCCTGGGCATCGGTGGTCACGGGCGGCGCGCTGAAACAGCACGGCATGGTCGGCTTTGCCTCGCAGCTCAGTCCCCAGCAGGTCGAGAATATCCGCCATTATGTGGTTAACCGGTCGAACTGGACCAAGGAGAACCTGCCAGAGATGACGGCGCCGACGGCGCGCTGACTACGGGGAGGCGTTCCGGCGGCCAAATGCTGCCCAAATTATGGTCATTTGCCCTTGCAAATGCCTGTTTTTTGGGCGGCATTGTCAGCAGCCGGATTAGCCATTAGCACTAGATCCAAGCATTCCGGTGATTCTGTTCACGAATCAATTCTGGCATGGTAATTGAATGGAATCGGGCAATTGTGCCCGGCTGACGGCGGTTCTTGTCATGCAAGAATAATGGCCAGAGCAGAGGTACACGGGGACGTTTAAAAATGAAAAAAATAGAAGCGATTATCAAGCCGTTCAAGCTGGATGAAGTCAAGGAAGCGCTGCACGAAGTGGGCGTTTCGGGAATCACCGTCACCGAAGCCAAGGGCTTTGGTCGCCAGAAAGGCCATACCGAGCTGTATCGTGGCGCGGAATATGTCGTCGATTTCCTGCCGAAAGTGAAGCTGGAAGTGGTCGTCGAGGACGGTCTCGCCGACCGCACGGTCGAAGCGATTTCCGCCGCGGCCCAGACCGGGCGCATCGGTGACGGCAAGATTTTTGTCATTCCGGTGGAATCGGCGCTGCGCATCCGGACCGGAGAGCGCGACAACGACGCCATCTAGACTTTTTCTTTTCGCCAACAATCCAATCCAACCAGAACCAAGGGACCAAAATATGGGCAATTCAGCATCCGACATTATCAAAATGATCAAGGAAAATGATATCGAGTGGGTCGATGTCCGGTTCACCGATCCGCGCGGCAAATGGCAGCATCTGTCAATGTGCGCAGAGGTCATCGACGAAGATGTCCTGGAAGAAGGGTTCATGTTTGACGGCAGCTCGATCGAGGGCTGGAAGGCGATCAACGAGTCCGACATGATCCTGCGGCCCGATCTGGACGCAGTCTATATGGATCCGTTCTCCGCAACCCCGATGATGATCCTGGTGTGCAACATCGTCGAACCGGGTGACGGCTCGCTGTACAGCCGCGACCCGCGCTCGACCGCGGTCCGGGCAGAAGCCTATCTGAAGTCGACCGGCATTGGCGACACCATCTATGTCGGACCGGAACCCGAGTTTTTCATGTTTGACGACGTCAAATTTGAAAACGGCTATGATCGCTCCAGCTTCCAGATCGATGATATCGAATTGCCGACCAACAGCGGCAAAAGCTATGACGTCGGCAACATGGGCCACCGCCCACGCGCCAAAGGCGGCTATTTCCCGGTTGCTCCGGTCGACAGCTGCATGGATATCCGCGCCGAAATGGTTGCGACCATGCTGGAAATGGGCCTGCCGATGGACAAGCATCATCATGAAGTCGCCTCGGCCCAGCACGAGCTTGGCATTACCTTTGGCACGCTGACCCAGACCTGCGACCGGACCCAGGTCTACAAATATGTCGTGCAGCAGGTCGCCCATGCCTATGGCAAGACCGCAACCTTCATGCCGAAGCCGATCAAGGACGACAATGGCAGCGGCATGCACACGCACATGTCGATCTGGAAAGACGGCAGCCCGCTGTTCGCTGGCAATGAATATGCCGGTCTGTCGGAAATGTGCCTCCACTATATCGGCGGCGTGATCAAACATGCCAAGGCGGTCAATGCCTTCTCCAACCCGACCACCAACAGCTACAAGCGGCTGGTGCCGGGCTTTGAAGCACCGGTGTTGCTCGCTTATTCGAGCCGTAACCGCTCCGCATCCTGCCGTATTCCTTATGGCGCGGGCGACAAGGCGAAGCGCGTCGAGTTCCGCTTCCCCGATCCATTGGCGAACCCTTATCTGTCAGCAGCGGCCTTGCTGATGGCGGGTCTCGACGGCATCGAGAACAAGATCCACCCCGGCGACGCGATGGACAAGAATCTCTATGACCTGCCACCGGCCGAGCTGGCCGAAGTCCCGACGGTTTGCGGTTCGCTGCGCGAAGCGCTGCTAGCACTGGAAGCCGATCATGAGTTCCTGCTCAAGGGCGATGTGTTCTCCAAGGACCAGATCGACGCCTATGCCGAACTGAAATGGGAAGAAGTCAGCCGCTGGGAAACCCAGCCGAGCCCGGTCGAGTTCGATATGTATTATTCGAGCTGATTCTTTCGATCAGATTGCAGACAACAAGCCCGGGGCAAGCGATTGCTCCGGGCTTTTTCTTGCTCCCCGGTTCGCAGCGGCTAACCCGCTTGCGATAGCCCGATAGCAGACGGGATTAACGGGAGTTCCGCCGGAACCAGAAGCTCCATACGGCGAGACTGCCGAGCAACGTAAGGGTCAGGCCGGTGAGCGTCTGCAGCAGTTTATAGGCCCATCCGCCGACCTTTGCGGCGTGCAGCGGATAAGCGAGATTGAAGGTCTTTAACCCCACCGGATGCCGGTTCGCATCGCGGGAGTCGATCAGCCGAGCGGTGGCCGGATCGAACCACAGCAAAGTGCGACCATTGGGCAACCATTCCGACGGCTGCTTCATTCTCAGCGAGACCAGGTCACCCGGCTCTCTGGGGAAGCTGGCGATGCGCAGTTCCGCCTGCGGGAAGCGCTGTTCGGCGGTGCTATAGATGCTCGTCCAGTCGATCTTGTCCGCCAATCCGCCCTTCACCTGTGGCGGCGCGGTGGCGGCCTGTATGTCCTCGATCGATGACAGAGGCGAGAGCAGGAAATAGGCGACTGGGCGCAGGGTCAGCATGACTCCGGTCAGCATGGTCAGGACAAGCAGCGGTGCCATTAGCGTGCCGATATCGCGATGCTGGCGAATGATCGCGCTGCGGGTCATGCGCGCTGGCCAGAGGCGCGGCTTGAAGGTCCTCCGGGTGCGCCACCACAGGATCAGGCCGGTGACCACGAAAGCGAGGCCAATCAGCCCGGCGATACCGGTAAACAGCTCTCCTGTGTCGCCGATCAGCAGATGGTGGTGCAGATCAAACAGAAATGTCTCGGGCCTGTCCCAGGACGAGTTCCATCCGGCCAGAAACTGACCCGACTGGTCCGCATAAAAGCCGCCACCATCGGTATCGGACAGGCTGTTCAGCGCCAAGCCGTCGTGCGCGAAGATGATATTGCGGGGCGTGCCCGAAGCCGATTCCAGCATGGTGCCGGTAATGGCAGCATAATGGGCAGCGCCGGATATCGGTGCCGCATTGCCTCCACCCAGCGTCAGTCCCAGATATTGCTCTTTCCAGAGCAGCAGGGTTCCGGTTGCCCCCAGCAAGGCGAGGAGCAACCCGATCAGGCCGCCGGTCCAGCGGTGCAGCCAGGCCAGCAGCCGCATTAAAAGCGCCAGTCCCACCCCAGCGTGATCGTGCGTCCGCGGCCGGCAAAGAAACGATCATTGTCGGTGGTGCGCACGGTGTCGCTGTCGTAGCTGACATAATATTCGTCGAACAGATTCTGGGCAGCGAGGCTGACGGCACCCCAGCCGGTGTCGTAGCGCACCAACGCATTGACGATGGTATAGCCTTCAAAATCGGCGCTGGCCGGCTGGCCTTTGAAGCCGCGGGAGAGATAATATTGGCCCTGCACGCGCGCGGACAGAGGGCCGCTGCTATAATCGGCCGAGAGGTTGAGCCGGTCCGGCGAAATATTGCTGCCGTCGAGATCATCGTCGACCGCGCCATCGCCGTCGGTATCCACTCGCCCGCTAAGATTGCTGTAACCGACGCCGAGCTTCAAGCCTGGCAACGGCGTTTCGACACCAAGGTTGATTTCCAGCCCCTGGATCTCCACCGCCTCGCGGCGCACGTCGAAAATGCCGTCGGCATTGAGCACCAGCCGCTGGCCGAAATCGCTCGACGACCAGAAATAGGTGACACTGGCATCCAGCGGCCCGCGCTTGACCTCCAGCCCCAGTTCGCGGTTGTCGGAAATGATCGGAGTGACGTCGAGAAAATTGTCGATGTTGACGCCGGGAGTCGTGATCCCGCGCAAGATCCGGCCGACATCGGGGACGGTATAGCCTTTCGAATAGCTGCCATAGGCGCGAATGCCCCTGACCGGCTCAATGATAATGCCAGCGTTGGGCAGCCATTTGTCAAATTCGGGACTGCCACCGGACACGGCGGTGCTGCCGGCGCTCGCGATCGTGGTGAAATCGTCCACCTTCAGCTGGACATTTTCCCAGCGGACGCCGCCGGCCAGTGTCACCAGCCGGTCGAACAGGCCAAGATTGACCTGACCGAAGGGCGCAAGGCTGCGGAATTGGGTTTCCGGCACCCATGCACGGTCGGTCTGGACCAGAACCTGCTCGGTGCTGTCGAACAGGGTGTCGAAGCCGGCCGTCACCGTCAGGTCGCGGAGGATTTCGCGCTCATAAGTGACCTTGCCGCCGAGCTTGCGCGAGCGGTTGGCAGACTGTTCGAACAGATTGCCGGTCGGATCGATGGCGGGATCCTGGAACGTGCCGAAAACGCCGCCGCCAAACACGTCGCGCGAGCGGTTGAAAAAGGCTTGCAGAGTGAAGGTCCCGCCAGCGAGATCGTCGTCGGTGAGCGACAGCGACACCAGCTCGTTGCGGTTGGATGGCGGATCGCCCGGTGTGGAACCGCGCACCGAGGTGGCCGGAATGCCGGCGGCGCGATCACCGCTGACGCTGACATAATTGGCATTGCCCTCGAGGCTGAAACGGTTGGCGACCAATTCGAGCCGGGCGCTGTCCGACAGCTGGTAACCGAAGCGGCCGAAGATCGACCAGCTGTCGCTGTCCTGGATATCGCCCTGCGTGCCATCGACACCGACGCGGTTGCCGTTGCCGTCAAAAAAGATCCCGCGCCGTTCAACGGTCGCGCCAAGGCTCGCGTCAAAGGCTCCCGCGCGATAGCTGAACAGACCGCCTGCCTTGCCGCCGAGGCCCTCGCCCTGAAAATTGTCGCCGCCCGAGCCCTGTAGCAGCACCCGGCCACTCAGGCCATCCTCGGAAGGCGCACCGACCAGCACCTGATTGATAACCCCGCCGGTGGCGCCAATGCCCTGCAACGCGTTCGAACCGTAGATCAGCTCCACCCGGTCGACAAAAAACGGGTCAATCGTATAGCCATCACGCGACCCGTCGCGGATCGGAGTCGACTGCGGTACGCCGTTGATAGCAAACAAAGGTGCACGGCCGCGCAGGCTTTCGCCCGCGCCACTCAGCTTTTGCCGGGTCGGAGAAAAGGAAGGCGACAGAGCCGATATCGCATCAACCGTCGAACCGCTGATTGCAATCTGATCGGCCAGCTGCGCGCTGTCGATGACATCGACCGTGATCGGCAGAGCGCTGACTGGCAGCTGGCTGCGGGTGGCGGTGACGATGATCGGCTGGTCGTCGTCATTGGCACGAGCGCGATCCGACGATTGCTGCTGCGCGACTGCTGGCGTGCCGACGATGGCCAACGGGAGGATCGCCAGAGGCGTCAATGTCCAAAACAAGTTTTTCATCTGTGTGCTAGCCCTAATTCCTGATTCGTTTGAACGCGGCGATTAGCCAGCAATTAATGCTATTGCAATTCATTCTCATACAAAGAAAAATGATAGCGTAGACATGGTGGCACTTTTGTCACGCTGCCGGCTAGCGATACCGTGGGACATGCATGGCGACTGTCCCCCTCCGGCGCGCCTCTCCGACCGGCGTTGCCAAGCCGCGGCTCATCGGAGGCGTCAGTAGTCCTTGCTGACCCGCATGTTGGCGCTCTGACGCCTGACGCTTTCGCTTACGTGTTTCTGCTGCTGGGCGATAAGTTCTCGAAAGACCAGATCGATGCCTATGCAAAACTGAAGTCGGAAGAAGTCAGCCGCTGGGGAGTGACGCCGAAGCCCGTCGAGTTCGACTATACTATTCAAGCTGATTGTTTCGATTCGATTGCAAATAAATAGCCTAGTGCAAACGATTGTCCGGGTTTTTTGGTGAATATAGTCAGCGCCTTTTAATGACCAGCCACTTTGTGTATGCTTTGCCGTCACTACACAGAAAATCTCGCTGATCGGAAGCAATTGTGAGATGGATTTTCAGGAGGACAGTAATGGCACAGTTCAATCTACCGTCTAACGCAGAACGAGCCAAGATTTCCGAGCGCTTGGCTGAGACCGAGGCTTATGGTAAACCAAGAAAAGTGTGGGTCGAAGACGGCCATGTATTTGTTGAAGGCTATAACGGGGACGTGATCAGCATGACCCCCGAAGTTGCTATCGAAATGGGCCGTCTGCTCGGCAATGCCGGTGCTGATTCACTGGTGAACAAGGTGATGGACCCACGAGGACCGGTCGAACCTGCACAAGCCTCTGCAAATCGACACAAAGCTATATCAGAATAGCTTCAAACGGGATCTACCGACATGGAGTCATCTGTTGTCTATTTGAACGACATTTGAATTAACCAATATGTTAACCTTCAGTGCCCATAGCGTAAGCTCACCAGTGGAGAGCACTTTTGAGATTAACAGCTAAGCTGCCGTCGCAGTTAATACCAGATCTGCAGGCTGAACAATTTCGGAACCTTTGTAAGCAAGTACCTACACTTTACGGCGTGCTGTTAATCAATACGATCGTCTTATGCTATTCGGTCTATGGTGCGGTACCGGTGCTATTGTCGGTCGTGGTGCCGGGCATCTTTCTGTCACTCGTGGTGGTTCGCGCCACAATCTGGTTGGCGCGGAAAGATGTCTCGCCCAGCGAAGAACGTATCACCCAATATTTACAGTCGACTACGGTTATCGCAGGCGTTGTCAGTATGGGGCTTGGCGTGTGGAGCGTGGCGTTGCTGCAGTGGGAAGTCGGCGACACACCTTTCGTAACGCTGTTTATAGCTTTTGGCGCAATTGCATGCACATACTGCCTGAGCAGCCTGCCCAAAGCCGCCTTCGCAACTGTAATTTTCTCGGTCACTCCGGTCATCTTTGTTTTGCTGACGTCCGGCGTCCATATGAAAATAGCCGCAGGCGTAAACCTGCTGCTTATTTTTCTTCTGGTCCTCCGCCTGGTGGTGCATCAGTATAATCACCTTGTCGAGAGCGTCACATCTCGCTCACAGGTCAAGGCCCTCGCATATTCAGATTCGCTGACTGGACTGCCCAACCGCCGCGCTTTCACCGAGTGTCTTGAGCAAACCGTCGACTCCGCATCGAAAAATGCCAAGACCGTAGCCGTCGCACTGATCGATCTTGATGGCTTCAAGGCGATCAACGACACGTTTGGACATGCCTCTGGCGATGACGTCCTGATCCAGGCTGGCGTACGTTTGCAAAAGATATGTCAGGACTGTCAAATGGTCGCCAGACTGGGCGGTGACGAATTCGCCGTATTGATGGTGGCAGACGAAGCCAGTGAGAAATTCGATGATACCGGCAATAGAATCGTTCAGGAAATGAGCCGACCATTTTCGTTGTCAGATTCGAACCTACGGCTATCGGCATCTGTTGGGCTTGCTAGTCACTCCCTACACGATTCATCCGCACTGGCGGTCATGTCGCGAGCCGACGTCGCCCTTTACGAGGTAAAAAACCACGGTGGCAAGGCAATGTCGTGGTTCTTGCCAACTATGGCTGTGCGTTTGAAGCGGCGCATAATTATCGAGCAATCGCTCCGGGAAACCAATCCCGCCCCGACTATCGAGGTTGTATTTCAACCGATCTTCGACGTGCAGACCAAGAAAATTGCCTGTTTCGAAGCGCTAGCACGTTGGAACCAGCCGCAACTTGGACCAATTCCGCCGCTCGAATTTATCGAAATCGCAGAACAAACAGACAGCATTGCTGCGCTGTCTGAGCAAATTTTCGACGCTGCCATCCGAGAAGCAACGGGCTGGGACCCGGCAATAGGACTTTCCATCAACCTGAGCGGGGTGGATCTCAGCCGAGCGAGCACGCCGTTGATGATTTTGTCGCTATGCAACCGTCACGGTTTCGATCCAAGGCGGCTTGAAGTAGAAGTGACCGAAACCTCGCTGCTGTCAGACTTTGATACGGCTCGCGAACAGCTCGACCTTCTCCGGAAGACAGGGATCCGGGTTGCTCTCGATGATTTTGGCTCGGGGTTCGCGTGCATCACATATCTGCAACAGATAAAATTCGACAGGGTGAAGATCGACGGCGAGTTGATCGCCGATATTATCCATTCACGGGATGCACGGCGCCTGGTCCAGGGCATCATACAATTATGCTCGGCAATTGGCGCGCCCTCAACCGCCGAGAAGGTAGAGTGCAAAGATCAGGTTGCGGTACTGGGGGGATTGGGTTGCGATCGGCTTCAGGGCTACTATCTCTCTCCTCCGATAACCAAGGATAAGGCGCAGGAGCTTGCAAACAGCCAAAAGCTTGCTGCCTGACGCGCTTTTGATGCTGTTATCGTTTCGGAAATCCACTGAAGCGACTGAGACGGAACAAGGTCGGCAGGCTGCCGGACACGCTTGTACTTGCCATGCCACTTTGCCCCATTGCCGCTAGCGCTAATAATCCTTGCTGACCCGTACGTTGGCGCTTTGGCGACCGAGGGTTGAGATGCTCGAGAGGATCGAAAGCCAGCGGGTGATCTGATATTCGAGCTGGGTCGCGCTATAGCCCTTGCCGTCGGTGATCAGCTCCACATAGGCGCGGCGAGTGATATATTTGCCTGCCGCTATTGACGTTCCGGAGCCGGTTTCGGTGTCGGAGGGGAGGATGCGCAAGCGGTCGAGGCCGACGGCCTTGCGCAGCTGGTTTATCGGATCGAGCCCGCCGCCGCTATTGAGCGAGGCTACTGCTGCGGCGAGCTGCACCGCTTCTGGCGCGGACAGATCGGCGATCGATGCGCCGAACAATATCCGCGACAGCAGTTCATCCTGCGGCAGCGCCGGGATGCTGGCAAATGCGATTTCCGGTTCATTGCCCGAGCCGGTGACCTTGATCGTGGCATTGAGACCAGTGAGATTGGCCTCGGCCTCGATATCCAGATTGGGATCGACTGGCTGGTTGCCGACAAAGCGGATCGTGCCGCGTTCCAGCCGGAAGCGTCGTCCGGCGAAAGTGTAATTGCCCTGGATCAGATTGGCCGCGCCAACCATCGCAAAATTGTCGACGGGCCCATAGATTTTGAGATCGGCGCTCCATTCGCTGTCCAGTCCCAGCCCCTCGACCCGCAACCGGTTCGGGACTCTCGCGGACAAGTCAAAGCGCCAGGGCCGGTCGCGGATCCGCACTGGCCGTTCGTCGGCACGACGATTGATCTCGCGAGTCCGGATATCGGGCAGATTGGCAGACGCACTGGCGCGGCCAAAGCGAAAGAAACTGCGGTTCAGGGTCACGTCGCCGGAAATCAGGCCGCCGTCCGGCCCACTGCGAATCTTGATCGGCCCGGTCACGGTGGCGGAAAAATCATCGCGCGCAATCAGCGCGGCCCGCTCGGCATTTACATCCATCGTGATACCGATGCCCTCGCCTCTAGCAACGGCAAAGTTGAAACTGCCGGCGCCGCTCACCGTGCCGCCGCCAGCGGTGACCCCGGTCAGATTGGGCAACACAAGACGCGAGCCGTCAAACCGGCCAACGGCCTTGATATTGGAAACGACGGTGCCTGTCAGGGGGCTTTCCAGTCGGGCGTTGCTGGTGCGGACTTGTCCCCTGATCTTCGGATCGGCGAGACTGCCGCCGACATCGGCGCTGGCCGCGACCGGCCCGGTCAGGTCAAAGGTTTCGACACCGGTAAGCCGCCAGAGGCTTTCGGCACCGCCGTTGAACCGCGCCTGAGCGAATAGCGGCTTGCGCAACAGTTCATCCTGCCAGCGGCCGTTACCCAGTCCGGTGACCCGCCCCTGAAAACGACCGAGGGTCTCGCCGTCCGGGGACCTTATTATGCCCCGGGCCGCTGCATTGCGCTGCGATATGGAAATGTTGAGACCGAGATCGACCGGGGCTGAGGTCAGGATCAGACCGGACCGGGTCAGCCCCCTGATGGTGAGCCTGGCATCTCCGACCGGCACCCGCGCGCCTGACTGGGTTAGCTTGACTTTGCCCTCTACGGTTCCGCCGAGCCCGAGGTCAGGATAGCCGATATCGAGCAGCGACAGCGGCATCTTCGCCATGGTCAGGTCCAGCCGGGATTCCCCGCTTCCCCAGCGACCGGACAGTCGGGCGGAACCGGCACCGTAACTGATCGTGGCGGGAGAGGCCGTCCATCCGTCATCGACGCGGCGGATTTCGAGCGGGCGCGCCAGCCGCAGATTGCGGCCTTCAAACTGGCCTGCGCCCGTGATCCGGTAGCGATCGGGCGTGATGTCCGCTTTTGCCAGAAACTCAAAGGTGCTGCCGCGGGTTCCGGCGATGGTGAAGGTTGCAGAGCCGCTGCCGTCGGTCAGTTTGGCATTGGCGGCAATCCGGCCGACAATCAGTTCGCCACGGCTGATGCCCTGCGCGCGAAGGGTCGCATCGACGTTGGAGCGGCCATCGATCAGGACGATATCCGCATCGAGCACAGCGCTACGGATGAAGACCGGTGGATTACCGTCAAAACGCGCATTTTCGGCCTTGAGATCGGCGCGGATCAACTGCTGCCCGTTGCCCGGCCGGAACAATATATCGCCGTCCACTCCGCCGCCGCTGACCGTCAGCGTGCCGTCGAGCCCCTCCGCAGTGGGTTTGATCCTGCCGGTCGCCAGCGTGTCGGACACCAATATCCGGTCAACCTGAACCGCCGTATCCTGACCAGCGGTGATTAGCACGGTCCCGTCGCTGCTGAATGGTCCCAGCGTCGAGCCGCCGGACGCAGTATAGGCGAATCCGTCGGGTACCGGCACAAGCTTCAGACTGACTGCCGACAGGCCCGCGGCAGGCAGCGGACTGTCCAGCAGGAGCGCGATATCCGGCCGCGCCAGCGGTCCGTCGAGCTGGAGATCAAAGTCACCGTAGCTCTCCTGTGTGCCGGAACCCTGAATAGTGAAGGTCGCGGCTGCGGTTTGGCGTCCAGATCCGCGAAATGCAATTTTTGGAGCGGCCACAGTGAGATTGGAAAAGCGCAAACGGCCGTCCGGGCCGAGCGAAAGTCCGGTCTTCAGTTGCGGCAGACCGCCGGCCAGTTCCCGCAAAAAGCCGATATCAAAGCGGCGGAGCCGGGCATTGACCTGCCCGTCGAGCGCAATTCTGCCGGGGCCGGGTCCGAGATTGATGTCAGCCACGATATCGGCCACGCCGACGCCGCGCACGGCGAAGCCCGGCGCGACAGCCGCAATATCGATGGCAAAATCCCCGGTCGACGGCTGCATTTCGAGATCCAGTGTTCCCTTCGCCGAGTTCGTTGCCACCCGGGCATTCTGGGTAAACAGCCGGTCGTTTTCCAGCCGCAGCACAGCGGATCCGGTAAAGCCGGAAAGCAATTGCTTCAGCAACTCGCCATTTCCGATCAGGGTGCCGACTGAAAGGTCGACCGGGATGTCCCAGCCTTTCGCGTCGCGCTGTCCCTCGCCTGCCCCGCGAACATTGGTCAGCAGGGTCTTGCCAAATGCCAACTGGGGCGCGGTCAGCAGATATTGGAAACGCAGGGCGGAAAATTTTCCGTTCAGCAGCGCTTTCAACTCAAAATCCTGCGCTTTCATATTGGCAGCCAGCGCCGAGGGATTGATCAGTCTGGATTCGATCCGCATGGCGTCCATGCTGTTTCGGGCAAGGTCAATGCCGCCGTTTGCGATCAGGGACACGGCAGCCGAACGCGCTTCCAAGTCCAGACTCACCAGACGGTTCTCCAGACTGGCTTTTCCCTTGATTGTCAGATTGGGCGATGCGAGCTTCGCAGCCACGCCGCGCGGCATTAGCGATCCGTCGAGCCTACCCTCATAAGCGAATAGTCCTTCCTTAGCCTCGAGCACGATCTCCGCTAATGGCGTGCCGTCGCTGAGCGCCTGAAGTTCGCCGTCCCATTGCTGCCAGGTGCCATCGCCCTTGAGCGTGACCGTGAGGTCTTGCTTGCGCCCGAACGCATTGGCGAGGACGCCGCCCGCAGGCGCGATTATCTCGGCATCGATATCAAGCTTTTGGCGCTCCGGTTCCGCATTCAGAGCCAGAAACAGCTTGTCGCCGCTAGCGGTCGTGGCCGCATCGAGATGGACCATTGCGCGTCCGGCCCGGATGTCAGCAGAACCTGAAAGATTGGCGAATTGTTCGGTGCCGGCAAGCGCCTTTCCGAGAGCCAGATTGTCGGCGCGGAAGGCACCGACATAAATATCAAAGCCCGGCAGCAGCGGCTGATCCTCGCCGCTGTCGATCAGGGCCGGCAGCCGGTCGAGCCGCCCCTTTTTTATCTCTGCGTCGGAAATATTCAGTTCGTTGAATATCCAGGCCAGCGGATTCCAGTCGACGACGACGGTCTCTGCGCTAAAGAAGCGGCCCTTCGGGTCGCTGAGCGTCAGCCCCTGCACTTCTGTATGGCCGTAGATTGATCCGTCGATGGCCGCGATGCCGATCCGCAATCCGTCCTCCGGGGCCAGCGATTCCACCTGCCTGATGATGAAACGATGGCCGGGAGCGCTGTCCAACCATATTGCAGCGCCAGCCAGCAGAGCAATGACAAGCGCGGCCAACGCTATCAGGCTGCGCATCGGCCAACGCCATGTCATCAGCTTGAATCGGGGTTTGGCGGCATTCTCGGCCATCTAGAAAGCCTGCCCGAGAGACACATAGACGGCGATGCGAGAATCGCCCGGCTGCGGATTGATCGGCGTTCCGACATCGATCCGGATGGGCCCGAAATCGCTATAATAGCGCACGCCGAGGCCGGCACCGTAGCGCAAGCCCGACATATCCGGTGCGCTGCTGGTATAGACATTGCCAGCATCGATAAACGGCACCACACCAAAATTGCCACCAAAGAAGCCGGTCTTTACGCGCGCTTCCAGCGAGAATTCGACCAGCGACCGCCCGCCTACCGGGTCATTGTTGGAATCGCGCGGGCCGATGCTCTGATAGCCATAGCCGCGCACCGATCCGCCTCCGCCGGAATAGAGTCGGCGGGACGGCGCGATCCGGTTGTTCCCGGCCCCGACGATTGTCCCCACCCGCGCGCGGCCGGCCAGCACAATCTTGTCCGAAACCGGGAAATAGGCGCTGCCGTCGAACTGGCTGCGAACATAGAAAAAACTGCCATTTTGCAAAGAGGCCTCGGGCGCAACGCGAGCGGTCAGGCGGAAGCCTTGCGTGGGGTCGAGCAAGTCATCGCTGGCATCAAATGTCACCAGCCCCGGCAGTGAGCCGATGAAAAACGTGTCGCGGCCCGTCGCCCCAGCAGGGCCGGTAACATCCGTTTCTCGCGATGCGAGCAGCTCGACACCAGCCGACCAGCTCCACCGTTTCTGGTAAATGAGATTGCTCTGCCGTTCGATATTGGCGGCGACAGAGAATGTCTGTGCCTTGAATGCGGGACGGTCGACGACGCTCAACGCCACCCGGCCATTCAATATATTGTCGCGGCGACGGTAATTGTTGCGGCGATAGGCAATGCTGCCGGATTGTTCCTGCGTCGCGAGGACCGCAGTGGCCCGGACCAGACCCTCGGGCGGGAAGAAATTCCGATGCTCCCAGCTGACCTCTGCCCGGGCGCCTTCGCCGGTGCCATAGCCCAGTTCGCCCGCTATGGTGCGCAGCGGCGCCGGTGACACGTTGACCGCGATGTCCACCGCATCCGGATCGTCACCAGCAACCGGCTCGACCGAGATCGTCGACACCAGACCGGTGGCGATCAACGCCCTGCGCAAATCTTCCAGATCCGAAGCCTGATAGAGGTCACCCGGCTTGAAACGGGCGATCATCTGCACATGGTCTGGACCAAACAGATCGGTTTGGTCCATGACGATGGAACCGAAATTGAAACGCCCACCCGGCGTCACCGGCACCGTCAGGTCACCGAGCCGGCCCGCATGATCGATTTCGAGCTCCGGCTCGGCGGTTTCGGCGAAGGGATAACCGCTCTCCGCCATTGCCACATCAAGCCGGCTGATCGCACTCATGATTGCGTCGCTGTTGAAGACTGCGCCGGACTGCAATCCGAAGGTCTCCCGAAATTTTACGGGATCGGGCGACACGGCGGCCTCCAGACCGGGCAAGGCGATATCATCCAGCTTGTATTGCGGGCCGGCCTGAACGTTGAACACCACATCCACCCGCTCCGCTCCGTCGGCCTGAAACCTGGTCTGCACGACCGCGTCATAATAGCCCTCGATCCGCAGCAGTCGTTCCACCAATTCGGTATCGCTTTGCGCCCGCCGCTGGATCTGGGCGAAATTGGCATCGTCGCCGCGATATTCCTCAAGCACGGAAAGGATCTCGAAACGATCGCCAAAGGATTCTTTCAGTGTGTCGGGCAAACCGGCAAAGCTGATCCGGTACGCCGTTTCGGCCATCGCATCGGTTGGGCGATATTCGTTGAGAGAAATATCCTCCGCGATCTGGTCAGCGGCGGCTTGAAGCTGCTCATTTTCCTGTTCTTCTTCAGCGGTAAAGGCAGGCGCGTCCTGCTCATCAGCGCTCGTGTCGAAGGCCGGGGTCGATGCGTCATCGAGATCGGGCCATTCGACGCCAAAGTCGGGGAATTCGGTCAGCGGCTGGTCCGGATCGAGCGGCGTATCCTGGTCCCACTGCTCCTCTCCGTTCGCGGCGGGCGGCTCCGTGGCCTGCGCCTGTACCGGCCGAAGGGGCGATCCCATCAGCAAAATAACCAGCATGCCAAGGCAGCAACGATATGTGGTTCGACCCATCGCCGACCCTCTTAGCGGGGGATGATTCGCGATGCCAACGATTAAGAGCGCTGGCGCGGCTGGCCAGTCTTTTTCTGCGATATTGCGGGCTGCCGGAGCGTTCATCTGCCGCCACTCCAATAGTCACTGACAGTCGCATTCCCACAGCACTTCACCGACCCCGATCAGGCGGGCCAGTCGCGCCAGCTCCGCTGCCAGCTTGCCCTGCCGTGCCGCCGTCCCACGAAACGGTCGCGCTCCAGGATCGGATAGACATAATAGCCCCACTGGCGCTGCGCTGCCGGGACGAACATCTCATTGCGGTAGAAGAAACCGAACAGGGTCAGCAAACGGTTGCGATCCCGCACCACCGGGTCGAACGGATTGATGATCCGCAACCGCGCTGTTGGCGCTGCAAGAGCTGTGAGGCGTTCTTCGATATCCGGCAGTGCCAGTGCATCGCGCCATTGGCCGTCATGCGCTTGCAGTTTCACCGGAACCAGATCGCGCGCGCCCTGCGCCCAGCTTCTTATTTCCTTTGCATCGACTGCGCCCCAGAAACGCTGAATTTCGCCAAGCGTGCCGAAAGCCAGCCGGTCGATGGCGTTGCGGCACAGCCATTCGATCTGGGTCGCGTCGTCGTGGAAGGTCTCGCGATAGCGGGACGGGATCACCCGCTCCGCGAGATCATAATATTTGGCAAAATTTTTGCGGTGCGAGGTCGCCAGTTCGCCCGCATACCAGAGCTGGTCGAGTACGCGCTTGTGCGGCGGGCGATCCCACATCTGCTTTTTGCCCTCGACCCTGGTGTCGAAATCATGGGTCGACAGCGGCCCTTCCGCCGCGATCCGCGACTTGATCTGCTGGCCATCGATTGCGCGCGCCGCCTTGCGAAACGACGCATAGTTCGCGACCTTTTCGCCGAGACACCGGAACTGGCGTTGCCACATCGGATAAAATTCCATCGGGAGGAGCGAGGCATCATGAGTGAAATGTTCGAACACTGCGCGGTCCTGCCCCAACAGCTTGTCGATCATCGGTTCGCGGTAATTCTGGTTTCGGCTCCAAAGGATATGGTGGTGGGCGCGGGTGACATTCTGGATGGTGTCGAGCTGGACGAAGCCGAGGCGGCGGATCGTCTCCGGCAGGTTCAGGGGACCGGTCGGTGTGTCGGACAGCGCCTGCGCGTTCAGCCAGAGCCAGCGCGCCTGCCGGTTGGGGATGGGCAGCGCCACCGCTCAGACCGCAGTGGTTTCGATATGGGCGAGCTTGCGATCGCGACGGGTCGCCAGATAGCAGCCCGCAACGATCAGCAGCGCGCCCGCCACCGTGGTCCATGTGATCGGTTCCCGGAAGAACAGCCAGCCGAAGATCGCCGCCCAGATGAAGGCGCTATATTCCAGATTGATCAGATATTTCGCCTCGGCCCGCCTATAGCCCCATGCGATGAACAGGGCCGAGATTACCGACAGGACAGCACCGGCGCCGATATAGGGGAGCGAGGCGCGGTCGGGCAGGACGGCGAAGAAGGGCGCAAGCAGCAGGAAGGCAGCGCCGATGATCAGATTTTGCGAGAAGCTGATCTCCATCGGGCCAGCGAGCAGGGCCTGCTGTCGCTGGATCACCAGATTGCCGGCATAGAGCACGGCAGATGCCAGGATCGCGCCGATCCCGAGCAGCGCCGCTTCATCATAATCGCCCGACGCCCTGCCCCAGGCGATCACCAGCACGCCGCCGAAGCCGAGAAGAGAGGCATAGATGGCGTTGCGGTGGATGGTCTCGCCGAGGAACACCGCCGCCAGATAGAGAGCGATGATCGGCGCGATGAAGGACAGCGCGATTGCCTCGGCCAGCGGCACCCGGGCGAGGCCCCAGAAGAAGAGATAGGACATGAAGACGACGATGATACCGCGCTGGAGGTGCACCTTGCGCGCGGTCGGGCCCGGCATTTTCGGGCGACGCGGCAGGTAGAGGATCGAGACCAGCACCAGCGCCGTCAGTACGCGCCAGAGCAGCGCATTATAGGCGCCGAGATCGATCGACAGGCGCTTCATCGCCACATCCATCATCGCGAACGACAGCAGGCCGATCAGCACCGATCCTGCGGGCAGCAGAGGCGGCGCGTCCTCGGTTTGGCGGTCGGCAGAGATCAAATCGGACATATGTTGTTCCATCAGCCCATAGTGTCGAAACCGGTTGCCTGCCGGTTGCCGCTGCGTGCTTCGACAGGCTCAGCACGAACGGGGTTCAGACGCTCTGCTTATCCGCCCGAACGCGGAAATGGCAAGCGGGATCAGAGGCCCATTTGCCGGACCGCGAGATCGCGCATGATTTCTTCCGAGCCACCGCCGATCGCCATCACCTTGACCTCGCGATAGAAGCGCTCGACCGGGTTGCCGCGCAGATAGCCAGCTCCGCCGAGAATCTGCATCGCCTCGCTGGCGCAATATTCGAGATCCTTGGTGGCGCTGAACTTGGCCTTGCAGATCTGTGCGACCGGCATCTCGCCCTGTTCGGCGAGCCAGCAAATCTGGTTGAGCCAGCCGTCGAGCCGGTCGATCCGGGCCGACATCTCGGCGATTTTGTGGCGGATCACCTGATGCTTGATCAGCGGCTTGCCGAACGTCTGGCGCTGCTGGGCATAATCAATCGCATATTCGAGCAGCACCCGCATCATGCCAAGACTTTGCGCGACCATGCCGAGCCGTTCGTGGTTGAAATTGTGCATGATCTGGATGAAGCCGCGTCCCTCTTCGCCAAGCATGTTCTCGGCCGGGACGCGCACCTCGTCGAAATAGAGCGAGGCCTGGTCCGACGCCCACCAGCCCATTTTCTTGTCGAGCGCGGTGCGGGAGAAGCCCTCCGCGTCCTTCTCGACCAGGAACAGCGAGATGCCGTTCAACCCCTCGCCGCCGGTGCGGGCACCGATGACATAATAGTCGGCGGTCATGCCGCCGGTGATAAAGGCCTTGGCGCCGTTGATCACCCAGTGGTTGCCATCCTGCCGTGCGGTGGTCTGCATATTGGCGACATCGGAGCCGCCGCCCGGCTCGGTGATGCCGAGGCTGGAGCCCTTGTGGCCGAGCACGATATCCTTGAGGATGCGGTCCTTGATGTCTTCGGATGCCAGCTTGTGGATCGGGCCGATCGAGATCGAGCGGCCGCCGAGCGCGGCGAGCGTGCCGCCATTGTGGGCGCGGGCGGCTTCCTCGGCCCAGGCAGCGCGCATGAAGATATCGTCCATGCCGAGCCCGCCATATTTCTCGTCCACGCCAAAGCCCCAGACGCCGAGCGCGCCGACCTTCTGGTGCATCTCCCATGGGATTTCGCCGGCCTCGTCCCATTCGTTGGCGTGCGGCTGCAATTCGGTTTCGACAAAGCGGCGGCAGGTTTCGCGAAACTGGCGGCGTTCTTCCGTCTCAAAGGGGCGTAGCATGTCTCTCTCCCAAGAATTTAATCGACTGATTAAACCTTTATCGCCTCCAGCGCCGAACGCAAGGAGGATGGGAGAGAAACCGGACGACGCGTTTCGCGGTCTACATAGACATGGGTGAAGCTGCCCGCTGCCGAGGCGATATCCTCGTCACCGCGGAACAGACCGACGCCGTAGGTTACGCTGCTGTTGCCGAGCCGGTCGACGCGGATGCGGGCCATCACCTCGTCGGGAAAGGCAATCGGGGCGAAATAGTCGCAGCTGGTTTTGACGACCAGCCCGATGGTGGCACCGCCAGTGATATCGAGCGCGCCCTGCTCGACCAGATAGCGGTTTACAGCCGTGTCGAACCAGAAATAATAGATGGCATTGTTGACATGGCCATAGGGATCATTGTCGTTCCAGCGGGTGGTGATCGCAGAGCCGGCGCGATAATCGGCCCGGACCGGTGGCTCCGCTCTCGGACTTTTACCAGGCGGCATCGTAAATCCTTTGCGCATCGGCAAGCGTCAATTCTTTGGGATTGTTGACGAGCAGGCGGGTCTGCAGCATCGCCGCTTCCGCCAGTTCGGTGGTCGCCTCCTGCTTGATGCCGATCTCGCGCAACTTGCGGGGTGCCTTCACCTTCACCGCGAGCGATTCCAGATAGTCGATAAACTGCTGGGCGCGGGCTTCCTCGCTGTTCTCGCTGCCGCGGGGCACATCCAGCGCATCGGCAAGCTGCGCATAGAGTGGCGCCGCAGCCTCGAGATTGAACTGCATGACATAGGGCATGACCAGCGCGTTGGAGAGCCCGTGCGGGACATGATAGATGCCGCCAAGCGGATAGGCGAGCGCATGGATCGCGCCGACCGGACTGTTGGCAAAGGCCTGGCCGGCAAGCATTGAGCCGCGGAGCATCGCCTCTCGCGCCTGCATATTCTGCCCGTCGGAACAGGCGGTTTCGATATTGCCGGTGAGCAGTTTCAGAGCCTCGATAGCCAGCATGTCGGAAACCGGGTTTTTCGCGTGCTGGCCAGTGAAGGCTTCAATCGCGTGCACCATCGCGTCGATGCCGGTGGCAGCGGTTACGTTCGCGGGCAGCCCGAGCGTCAGCGCCGGATCGAGCAGCGCGACATCGGCGAACAGATGGGGCGAGACAATACCGGCCTTGGTGGTCTCGCCAGTGGTCAGGATCGAGATGGCGGTCACTTCCGATCCGGTGCCCGAAGTGGTCGGGATCAGGACCGTCGGCAGGCCCTTGCGGTGGAGCGCGCCGACACCATAAATTTCGGCCAGCGGCTGGGCGTCGTCGACGGCAAGCGCGGCCACGACCTTGGCAGTATCGAGCGAACTGCCACCGCCGAGACCGATGACGATATCAACATTCGCCGCTTTCGCCGCGTCGATCGCCTGCAAGACGATCCTCTCTGGCGGATCGGGGACTACGGCGTCGAACCGCACGCTATCGAAACCGGCGGACCCCAGGGTCTCTTCTACCGGGCCAATCAGGCCGGCATCAACGATACCCTTGTCAGTCACGATCATCGGCCGGGAGGCCCGCAAGGCAGCGATCTGCTCGGGCAGCCGGGCAAGACAGCCCTCGCCAAAATGGAGCACGGGGACGGTCTGGAATATATAGTTTTTCATGAGATCAGTCTTTGCACCAATGGGTCTGCCGCGCAATAAAAAGGGGCCGGAAAACCCGGCCCCTGATTGTCTGATGACAATTTGTCACCAAATTTCCGGTGCGCCTAGAACTTGCCGCGAAGGGTCAGGCCGTAGCTGCGTGGCTCCTGAACGAAGGCCGAACGCGAACCGGAACGCAGCACCGTGTTGAAGGTCACACCGCGGGTCACTTCGTTGGTCAGGTTGGTCACGAAGGCTTCGATGCCCCAAGTGTCTTCCTGGCTACCGATACCGGCGCGCAGGTTGATCTTGATATTGCCATCCTGGGTATCGAACGGAACAGGATTGTTCAAAGCCAGGTTTGCCGGATCAATCGCCTGGGTGGACGTCCGGCGATCACCTTCAAAACGCATCTGTGCGTTGAGGAAGTATTTCAGGTTGTTACCAATTTCATTGGTATAGGTAGCCCCTGTAATACCCACGACGTCCGGTGCGTTGGTCAGCGAATTGCCGCACAAGGCGACAACATTCGCAGCCGTTTGCGTACCGGCGCAATCGCTTGGATAATTGGCATCGGTGATCGTCAAAGCCGCGTTGACCGTGAAATGTTCGCTCGGACGGATCGTCGATTCGATTTCCACACCCTGTGTTTCCGCCTTCGGCACGTTGAACGTCTGGAACTGGGCGCCGGTGAATTCCAGAACCTGGAAGTTCTTGAACTCCTCACGGAACGCAGCAACGTTCAAGGTGACCGCATTGTCGAGGAATTTGGCTTTCAGACCAATTTCGTACGAGTCCACTTCTTCGGACAGGAAGCGCGGATCAGCGCCGCCAGCCGCAGCGGTGGAATCAAGGTTGAAGCCACCCGATTTATAACCGTGGGTAAAGCTCGCATAGATGTTGATCGGATCGGCGAAAGCATAGGCTATTTTACCGGTGTAGATCAGCTCATTGTCGCTAAACTTGCTGGCGAAGGTCCGTGGCAGCGGGAATACGGCTGCCGCTGACAAGTCGGCCGGTGCGGTAAAGGCAAAGCAGCCGGTACCGAACACGTTGGAGATCAGCGGGGCCGGAACGTTGCCCGCACCAATCGACGCGAGGATCGCAGGACAGAGAGGATTGTTGTTGTTGCCCTGAGTGAACGAGCCATCCTTGCTTTCATCCGAATAACGCAGACCCAAAGTCAATTCGAGGCCATCCGTAACTTCCAGCGTATTATGCGTGAAGATCGACCAGCTCTTGCTGCTCTGCGAATAGAGATTGGTGTTGGTCGTGCCAGCCGGATCAATACCGCCGGACAATATCGTCAGCGGATTGGCACCAAAAGCGCCACCGGTTGGGCCGAAGAACAAGGCTCCGACCAGTTCACCATAATCTTCGCCGAGCTCGAAGCTGACCGACTGATTGATGTCTTCATCGGAATAATAACCACCAACGAGCCAGTTCAGAGCACCGCCGAATGCGTCACCCTGGAGCCGCAACTCATGGGTCATGGTTTCAATTGATGTGCGGTTAGCGGTCACGTTGAAGACGTCGAGACCCGAGAAATCGGAGTCATAAGCTTCGAACGCGTCATATTCGCGGTAGGATCCGATATAGATCAGATCCGCAAAATCCCCGAGAGGCACTTCGATTTCACCGGTCACGCCCCATTGGTCAAAATTCGTGACGGGAGCAAAATTGGCGGTTGCGATCCGATTGTCCACGGCGCGTTCTGCTGTTGTCGTGTCGAATGGATTTACGGCAACATCCGGTGCGGCCATTCCGCCGCGAGGGCCGAGCCCGACGGCGGCGAATGCGCCCAATGTTTCAACAGGCGATTGCAACACTTCAATCGCTGCACAGCAGCCGGCGGAGCTCTTGGCATAATCGCCGATCAGACGGCCGCTGATGCCGCTGTCGGTTTCAAAGCCGAGCTGGGCACGAACCAGATATTGATCGCTACCGTTCGAGTCGCCGACTTTTGTGCCGGTCTGGTCGACCACGGTCACATAGCCGTCACGCTGCCGATAGGCACCGGTGACGCGCAGAGCCAGATTGTCCTGAACCAGCGGTACGTTGACGGCGCCCTGCACGCTGTACAGATCGCGATTGCCGTATGTCGCATTTGCGAAACCGCCAAATTCGTTGAGGTCGGGACGAACATTGGTGATGTTCAAGGCACCGGCAGAAGTGTTGCGACCGAACAGAGTACCCTGTGGGCCACGCAAGACCTCGACGCGTTCGACGTCGACAAATTCGGAAAGGGCAACGCCCGGACGGGACTGATAGGCGCCGTCGATGAAGATACCGACAGCCGATTCAAAACCGATATTGTTGGATGTCGTACCGACACCACGGATCCGCAGCACGACCGAGCCAGACGCCAGCTGGTTTGTTGCGGCCGGCGAGCACCGGGTTTTCGCTGGCAAGCGAAAGCGGAAATTCGCCAGCCAGTGCCTATCTGCGGATCGGCGCGGAACATATGCTGTTCGGCTGGGATCACCTGCTGTTCGTTCTCGGCCTGCTGTTGCTGACTCCGGTGCGCCGGATATTGTGGGTAATCACTGCCTTTACCGCTGGCCATAGTCTGACGCTGGCCATCACGGCGCTGGGTCTGTTTCGTCTGCCCAGCGGGCCGGTCGAGTTGTTGATCGCGCTCAGCATTTTCTTTCTGGCGGTTGAGGTTGTCCGCAAGCAGGCCGGTAAAACCAGTTTCACCATCCGCCAGCCCTGGGTCGTTGCGATGGCCTTTGGTCTTTTGCACGGGCTTGGCTTTGCCGGCGCGCTGTCCGAGATCGGCCTGCCCAAAGGCCAGGAAATCTGGGCACTGCTGTTGTTCAATCTGGGTGTGGAAGCCGGCCAGATCCTGTTTGTCGCTGCGGTTCTGGCCGGTTACTGGCTGTTCAGCCGGCTGTCCGTCGACCGGCAAAATTGGCTGGTCCGCCCTGCTCTCTATCTGGTCGGCTCGCTCGGTGCCTATTATACGATGACCCGGATATTCGTCTGAAATCACTCTTGGCGGTCGATATGATCACCGCTAGAGAGATGCGAACACAAGTTTAAGGACAATCAATGCCGCAACTCATACTGCTTCGCCATGGCCAGTCGCAATGGAATCTCGAAAACCGCTTTACCGGCTGGTGGGATGTCGATGTGACGGACAAGGGTGTCGAAGAAGCAAAGGCGGCAGGTCAACTGATGAAAGATCGCGGCATTGATCCCAATGTCTGCTTCACTAGCATGCAGACCCGGGCGATAAAGACGCTCAATCTCGCGCTCGAGGAAATGGGGCGGCTGTGGCTTCCGGTGGAAAAAAACTATCGGCTGAACGAGCGGCATTACGGGGGGCTGACCGGCCTCAACAAGCAGGAAACCCGGGACGAACATGGCGACGAGCAGGTTCATATCTGGCGGCGGAGCTTTGATACGCCACCGCCACCAATGGCGTCAGACAGCCCGTATCAGATGTCCAATGATCCGCGCTATAAAGGCATAGAAGTTCCCACGACAGAAAGTTTGAAAGATACGATCGCCCGCGTGCTGCCCTATTGGAAGAGCCGGATCGCCCCCGAATTGCAGAATGGCAAAACGGTCTTGATTTCGGCCCATGGCAACAGCCTGCGCGCGCTGGTCAAACATCTGTCCAAAATTCCGGATGACGAGATTACCGGTCTGGAAATTCCGACCGGCCAGCCGATTGTTTATGAGCTTGATGACGATCTGAACGAGATCGAGCGCTATTATCTCTCCGAGCGATAGCCAGAGCGGCTAGGCAGCTCTGCCGTTGGCACCATAGGTCGTGAATTCGGACCGGGCCATCATTCCGTCGGTCGTATCCTGCGGTCCCATGCAGCAATAGTCTATGGAAGCACCGAGGGGAATCCTCTCGCAGGCATGGAAGATTTGCTCGCCTTTGAGATGGCTGAAAAGGAACGCGATCTTGTTCTCGACCTGATCGCCGTTCAAATGTTCGAACAGCAGGCCGAATTTGTTTCCTGCGATGCGCGCTGCCACATCACTTTCCCGAACGTGCCGGGTCAGGATTTTTGCCACACGCATTAACAGCGCGTCCCCGACCGTCCGCCCATATGTCGCGTTAACCACTTTCAAATTTTCAAGGTCGAGAAACAATATCGCACAATTATCGCCGTGGCTCACACATCGCTGACGCCGGTAGTCCAGATTTTCTACGAAAAAACGGCGGTTTGAAATGCCAGTGAGCGTATCTTGATAACTGTGCGGCTCCATCTTCCACATTCCTTTTGTTGGAATCTAATATTGATAATAAAAATATTAAATTCCGAGAATATGTCTCTCTGAATTAACTCATTAAATATATGATTTATTTTTATGATTAAATAATAAAGTATTTTCAGAATAGTTATCTTGAAACCAATTATATTTCAGAGAACATTCCGACGACTTTGCGAAACGCAAATCGGGCACCAGCCATTTGCTGCTCCCGATGAACCATGGTGGCGCAGCGGCGATCCTTTATCTGAACTCGTCTTTTGCATCATACATGGCGGCATCGGCGCGAGACATCAGCCCATCTGTCGTGTCCTGCGGACCAATGAAACAATAACCGAACGAAGCGCTCAGGGGCAGAGTGATGCCGGCATGGACCAGATTGGCCGATCCGAGCTTTGCGTTCAGAACATCGATTTTGGCCACAACCTCATCGCCATCCAGATGGTCGAGCAGCAAACCAAATTCGTCGCCGCCGATCCGCGCCACCACATCCGTCGCCCGCGTATGGTTTTTCAATATCTTGGCCAAGCGGATCAGCAGTGCGTCACCGGCAGCATGGCCGTGTGTGTCGTTGACCGCTTTTAACTTGTCGACGTCAAGAAATACCAGGGCAGAATTGTCGCCATAGCGCCGACACCGCTCGACCCGGTTCTCGAGGCTCTCGACAAAAAAGCGGCGGTTTGAAAGTCCGGTAAGCACGTCATGATAAGCATGCTGCTTCATTTCGGCGAGATCCTCTTTCAGTGCAACTATTTCCTGCTCCAAGATGAGGCAGTTTGCACATTTTTGATTATTGCTTGGCGGATGCTTTTGCATTTTATTTGCGATTCCCGGTCGTCTCCGGACATATATTTACATATATTTCAAAGCACAACAGGATTATCGGATTATTTGCGCCTTACTTGCGAAGTGCTGCATCAGTTGAGGCAGGTTTCTAACAATCCAGCCAGCGACAACTTGTCCGGCGCTAATCTTAACAAGCAATATGTGTCATTGCGTCGGCACCGATTCCCGACTAAACCGCATCGCTTCCGTAGCATTTGTCAGGGGCAAAAATGGTCGAAGCACCTCCTCCCGTTGGAATAATCATGGGCAGCCAGTCCGACTGGCCAACGATGAAGCTTGCGAGCGATATCCTGAATGAACTCGGCGTACCCCATGAACAGAAGATCGTGTCGGCTCACCGGACACCAGGCCGTCTGTATGACTATGCGACTTCGGCAGCGGAACGCGGCCTTAAAGTGATTATTGCCGGCGCCGGCGGAGCGGCTCATCTGCCCGGCATGGCGGCATCGATGACCCGGATTCCTGTGCTTGGCGTGCCGATTCAGTCCAAGGCCCTGAGCGGCGTGGACAGCCTGTTGTCTATCGCACAAATGCCTGCCGGCATTCCGGTCGGCACGCTGGCAATTGGCGATGCCGGTGCTAAAAATGCGGCCTTGCTGGCAGCAGCTATCCTCGCCAATTCGGACCCGTCACTGGCCGAGCGCCTGGAGGCATGGCGCGCCGCGCAGAGCGAAGCCGTCGCCGACGAGCCTGTATAAACAGTCGCATGAAACCACTTCCCCCAGGATCGACCATTGGCATATTGGGCGGCGGCCAGCTGGGCCGGATGCTCAGCGTGGCGGCAGCACAGCTCGGCTACCGGTGCCATATTTACGCCGCCGATGCCAATAGCGTCGCCGCAGAAGTTGCGGCAGAATTTACCTGCGCGCTGGACGAAGATATCGGATCCCTGACACGCTTCGCCGAGAGCTGCGATGTCATCACCTTCGAATTTGAAAATGTGCCGGTCGGCCCGCTGCACGAGATCGAGAACTGCGCGCCGCTGCATCCGCCGATCGCCGCGCTGGACATCGCACAGAACCGGGTCGCCGAGAAAAATTTCGCTCGCGATCATCGTGGCACCACCGCGCCCTTTGCCGAAGTCAGCGACCGACCGTCACTGGAGCGGGCGATTGCCGAAATTGGCGCACCGGCGATCCTCAAGACTATTCGCATGGGCTATGACGGCAAGGGGCAGTCGCGGATCCAGCCCGGCGACGATCTCGACCAGCATTGGGATGCCGTCGGGCATCAGCCCTGTGTCGCAGAAGGGTTCGTCTCGTTCAGCCATGAATTTTCGGTGATATTGGTTCGCGCGCAGGATGGCGAAATCCGCTTTTGGGATACGCCGCACAATCGTCACGAAGACGGCATATTGGCGGCATCGGTCGCCCCTGCCCCCGACCCGATCTTGCAACAGCAGGATGCTGCTCGTGACCTCGCCGCGCAGATGGCGGAAACAATGAACTATGTCGGCGTGCTCACATGCGAATTTTTTGCGACCGATGACGGACCGATATTCAATGAGATGGCGCCCCGGGTGCACAACAGCGGCCACTGGACGATCGAAGGCGCGGTCACCAGCCAGTTCGAGAATCATATCAGGGCGATATGTGGCCTGCCTCTGGGCGACACAAGTCTCGCAGCGAAGCGGGTGGAAATGCACAACCTGATCGGCGCGCAAGCGGATGACTGGCAAGCGCTGCTGGCAGACGACGCCAATCACCTGCATATCTACGGCAAGGGCGTCAGCCGACCGGGCCGGAAAATGGGTCATGTCACCAAATTATATTTCTAATTTGCAGTCTGCCGGAACTGCGCTAGTCGTCGCGCATGAACCATCCTGAAATCATCTTCTTTCTCGCTCGCGCCGACAATGGGGTGATCGGTGACGGCGACACCATCCCCTGGCACCTCCCCGAAGACCAGCGGCGTTTCAAGCGCCTGACCATGGGCAAGCCTATGATCATGGGGCGCAAGACCTTTGACAGCCTGCCCGGTCTGCTGCCCGGGCGGCGCCACATCGTGCTCAGTCGCGACGATAGCTGGGAAGGCGATGGCGCTGACGTTGCAAGCAGCGTGGAAGACGCACTAAAAATGGCCAATGCACCGCATATCGCGGTGATCGGGGGCGCGGAGATATACAAGGCGTTTCTGAACAAGGCCGACAAGATCGAGCTGACCGAAGTGCATAGCGAGCCGGTCGGCGATACCACGATGCCAGCCTTTGACAAAGCGGTCTGGCAGGAAGTTGCGCGCGAAGATCATGACCCGAAAAACGGCAAGCCCGGCTACAGCTTCGTAACGCTGAAACGGAGGCTGCCTTGAAGAAAATCATCCTGACATTGCTGGCTCTCGTTGCGATTGCGATCGTTGCCTTTCTGATCTTCGGACCGACCTGGTTCGAAAAGCAGACCAACATGGTCGACGGCAAGCCGCTCCCTGAGATTAGCGCCGAAGCGCAGAGGCTGCATGACAGCCTGATGATCGTCGATCTGCACGGCGATACATTGCTGTGGAAGCGCAAGATTACCGATAGCGCCGACTATGGGCATATCGATCTCAAGCGCCTGGAAGAGGGCAATGTCGGGCTGCAGGTTTTTTCCAGTGTGACGAAGACCCCGAAAGGCCAGAATTACGACAGCAACAGCGCCGATACCGATAATATCACATTGCTCGCGATCAGCCAGTTGCAGCCGGTCCGGACCTGGTTCTCGCTGCTCGAACGGCAGCTCTATCACGCGCAGAAGCTGGACCGGGCGGTAAAGGACAGCGCCGGGGCCTTGGCAAAAATCAGCAATGCCGCCGATGTCGAGGGTCTCGTCGAATTCCGCGCCCGGACCGGGAAACCGATTGGCGTGATGTTCTCGGCCGAAGGGCTGCAGACACTGGAAGGCAAGCGGGAAAATCTGCAGAAACTTTATGACTCGGGCATGCGGATGGCGGGGCTCGTGCATTTTTTCGACAATGAACTGGCCGGATCGATGCACGGCGAGGAGAAGGGCGGGCTCACCAAATTTGGCCAGACCATCATCCGCGACATGGAGCAGAAGGGGATGATTGTCGATATTGCCCATAGCAGCCATGCGACGGTGGCGGATATCCTGAAAATGGTCAAACGTCCGGTGGTCTCCAGCCATGGCGGCGTGCAGGCGGTGTGCGGGGTCAATCGCAACCTCACCGATGCAGAAATCAAGGGCGTGGCAGCGACTGGCGGCGTCATCGGGCTCGGTTACTGGGATGGTGCGATGTGCGATACCGATCCCAAGACCGTGGCCAAGGCAGTCAAGCATGTCCGCGATCTGGTCGGCATTGAGCATGTTGCGCTGGGCAGCGATTTTGATGGCGCTGTGACGACGCGATTCGACACCAGCGGCGCGGTCCAGATTACACAGGCGCTGATGGATGCCGGATTCACCAAAGCGGAAATCCGCGCGGTGATGGGACTCAATGCGTTGCGGGTGATCAAGGCAGGAATTGAGCCGCTGCCGAAACCCGGCGTTGTGCCGCAGGGTGCCGTCACACCGGAGACACCGCTCGTGGTCAAGCCCGGCACCGATGCCCGCGAACTGGTTACCGAGTAGGCGCCTGCCTGCGCTGGCGCTACGAACTGGTTGAATGAAATGCAAAAGCCCGCAATAGCGATCCGATGATCAGACTGAACGGAAAAGACCGGATCGAAGGCGACCTGCGCGGGGCGATCATTGCGCTCGGCAATTTTGATGGCTTTCATTTCGGTCATCAGGCGGTGGCGGGCAAGGCGCTGAACTGGGCGCGGGAAGAAGGTCGCCCGGCGATTATCGCAACCTTCGATCCGCATCCGGTGCGCTTCTTCAAGCCCGACCTGCCACCGTTTCGGCTGACGTCGCTGGACCAGCGGCAGCGGCTGTTCGCCGATGCGGGAGCCAGCGCAATGCTGGTATTTGAATTTAATGCGGCGCTGGCGGGCACGACGGCGGAGAACTTCATCACTGATCTGCTGATTGACCGCTTTGGCGCAGCGGGCGTGGTCACCGGAGCGGATTTCACCTTTGGCAAAGGGGCCAAGGGCAATATCGATCTGCTGCGTGAAGTCGGGGCGACCCATGGGCTGAACAGCGAGGCGGTTAGCGCGATCAGCGACAGCGATGATGTAATCTCGTCGAGCCGGATTCGGGCAGCGCTGAAAGAGGGGCATTGCGAGGAAGCGAACCGGTTGCTGACCCGGCCTTTCGCGATCCGGGGCGAAGTCATTCATGGCGACAAAAATGGCCGCTTGCTGGGGTATCCGACAGCCAATGTCGATATCGGCCAATATCTGCGCCCGCAATATGGCATCTATGCCGTGAAGGGCCGCCTGCCCGACGGGAGGGTGCTGAATGGTGCGGCCAATCTGGGGATCCGGCCGAGCTTTGATCCGCCGAAGGAATTGCTCGAGCCCTATTTCTTTGATTTTTCCGAAGATCTTTATGGGCAGACGATCGAGGTCGAGCTGCACCATTTTCTGCGCGGAGAGCAGAAGTTTGATGATCTGGAGGCGCTGAAGGTACAAATGGAGCGGGATTGCGAGCGGGCGCGGCAACTGTTGGACTAGCAATATCCGTTGGTGGTGAGCTGCGCTGCCGTTAGCCCTGAGCTTGTCGAAGGGCACCTTGCGACGAGAGGCGTGGTTCGACAGGCTCACCACGAACCGTTTTCAGAACACCAATGGTAGAAAGGCAACAGGATTGCAGCGAGTGTTGCTGGTTTAGTCAGCACTGTTCGTCATTGCGAGCGCAGCGAAGCAATCCAGGGCGTCGCTTGCCGCACTGGATTGCCGCGGGCTTTCAGCCCTCGCAATGACGAAGCCGATGGAAGGCTCTCGCAGCGCACAAATCCCGCTTGCACCGGCGCCTCGCCTCCCCTAATCCCCGCGGTCATGACCGATCCCAAAGCAGATTATAAAGACACGGTTTTCCTGCCGAAAACCGATTTCCCGATGAAAGCCGGCCTTGCCCAGAAGGAACCGGCGATTCTGGCGCACTGGCAGAAGATTGGTCTCTATGAAAAGCTGCGCGAAGCGCGGGCTGGGCGCGAGAAATTCATTCTGCATGACGGCCCGCCTTATGCCAATGGCAATATTCATATCGGCCACAGCCTCAACAAGACGCTGAAGGATCTGGTGGTCCGCTCGCAGTCCTTGCTCGGCAAGGACGCGCCCTATGTTCCGGGCTGGGATTGCCACGGCCTGCCGATCGAGTGGAAGATCGAGGAAGAATATCGCAAGAAGAAGCGCAACAAGGACGAGGTCCCGGCCAGCGAATTCCGCGCCGAATGCCGGACCTATGCGGACAAATGGGTCGACGTCCAGCGCGAGGAATTCAAGCGGCTGGGCGTGATGGGCCAGTGGGACAAGCCCTATCTGACGATGGATTATGACGCCGAGGCGGCGATTGTTGCCGAGCTGCTGAAATTCGCCGAAGCGGGGCAGCTCTATCGCGGTGCCAAGCCGGTGATGTGGTCGCCGGTCGAGAAGACCGCGCTGGCCGAGGCCGAGGTGGAATATGAGGATATTGTCTCGACGCAGATTGATGTGGCGTTCGAGATTGATAAATGTCCGTTGGCTCCTGAGTTGGAAGGCGCGCGGGCGGTGATCTGGACGACCACGCCTTGGACGATCCCGGTCAATCAGGCGCTCGCTTATGGGGCGGACATTTCCTACGATGTTGTCGAGCTACAAGGTGGTCATTTTGCTCGTGACATAGTTCCGTCAATGAATATGCCCGAGGACAAAGCTTCTCCAACTTGGGAAGTGCTCAAAAACAAAACATTGCTAATTGCTTCTAAGCTTCGTGGTCAGTTTTTTGATCGCTTAGATCTAGCCGTTTCCAAGGAATTGGGTCGAGAAGTCAGCTTGGCTACTCAAATCAAAAAAGTTTATGCATTGAAAGGCTCCGAACTTGCCGGAACCACCGCAAAGCACCCAATGGCCGACAAATTTCCGGACAGCGAATTCTACACCAAGCCGCGCCCGTTCCTCGATGGCTCGGACTTCGTCACCACCGATGCCGGTACCGGGCTGGTGCATATGTCGCCTGACCATGGCGAGGATGATTTCCTTCTGTGCAAGGCCAATGGCATCAATCCGGTGTTCGCGGTCGAGGCGGATGGCGTCTATCGCGAGGACTGGGAATGGCTGCCGCGCGGCGACGAGCGTTCCGGCGGGGTGATCAACAAGAATTTCAACGGCCCGGACGGTCCGATCTGTTCGGATTTGCGCGAGGCGGGTGGTCTGCTCTCGGCCAGCGCTGATTTTACCCATAGCTATCCGCACAGCTGGCGGTCGAAAGCGAAGATCATCTATCGCTGCACGCCGCAGTGGTTTGTGCCGATGGATAGACCTCTGCCCCATGGCATCTCGACTTCGCTCGATGCGAACGGGGATGGGGGCAAAACAGTACCGTTCGTGTCGAGCGAAGTCGAGACACAGGCGGCAGACGCAGGCCCTTCGACAAGCTCAGGGCTAACGGACAATCCGACGCTCCGCGATGTCGCGCTGGACGAAATTCGCAACAAGGTGCGCTTTGTGCCGGAGCGCGGGCGGCGGCGGCTGGAATCGATGGTCGAGGGCCGGCCCGACTGGGTCTTGTCGCGCCAGCGGGCGTGGGGCGTGCCGATTGCGCTTTATGTTGATCGCAAGAGCGGCGAATATCTCAATGACCCGGCGGTCAATGCGCGGATCATCGAAGCGTTCAAGACCGGCGGGGCCGATGCCTGGTTCAATGCCAATCATCAGGATTTCCTCGGCAACGACCATGCGCTCGACGATTATGAGGTGATCACCGATATTCTCGACGTCTGGTTCGACAGCGGCTGCACCCATGCCTTTGTGCTGGAGAGCGGCAAATGGCCGGAGCAGCAGTCGCCGGCGGACCTCTATCTGGAAGGCAGCGACCAGCATCGCGGCTGGTTCCAGTCGAGCCTGCTCGAAAGCTGCGGCACGCGCGGGCGGGCGCCCTACAAGGCGGTGCTGACCCATGGCATGACGCTCGACAAGAGTGGCAAGAAAATGTCGAAGTCGCTCGGCAATACGCTCGATCCGAAAAAGATCATCGACGTGCAGGGCGCGGATATCTTGCGGCTGTGGGCGGCGAGTGTCGATTTTACCGAGGATCACCGGATTGGTGATGAAATCCTGAAGGGGGTTTCGGACAGCTACCGGAAGCTGCGCAATACCTTCCGCTACATGCTGGGCGGACTGGGTGACTTCACCGATGCCGAGCGGATGGCGGTGGCCGATATGCCGGAGCTGGAACGCTATATCCTCCACCGGCTGGCCGAAGTCGACGCCGAGCTGAAGCGGCATGTCAACGATTTTGCCTTTGGTCCCTACATGCGGGTGCTCAATGCCTTTGCGCAGGAAGATCTGAGCGCCTTCTTCTTCGATATCCGCAAGGATTGCCTCTATTGCGATGCGCCGGATGATCCGAAACGCATGGCCTATCGCACGGTGATGGATATCTTGTTCCACGCGTTGACCCGTTACATTGCGCCGGTGCTGGTGTTTACTGCCGAAGAGATCTGGCAGAGCCGGTTCCCGGATGAGGATGACTCGATCCATTTGAAGGAATGGCCGGACGTTGATGCTGGTTGGACCGATGCCGATCTTGCCGGGAAATGGCAGAAGATTCGCGATGCGCGGGAAAAGGTCACCGAAGCGATCGAACCGTTGCGGCGGGAAAAGACGATCCGCTCCAGCCTCGAAGCGGAAGTTGTCTATCCGATGGACGATCTGCCGATCAGCACCGATGAATTTGCCGAACTGGCGATTGTAGCGGATGTCAGTGATGGTGCGGAAATCAGCGTGAGCAAAACCGACAACCACAAATGCGGTCGCTGCTGGCGGTTGCTGCCGGACGTGGAAGAGGATGGCGCGCTGTGCGATCGTTGTGCGGAGGTTTTGGCGGAATGAGTGATGCGCACTCACTCGTCATCCTGAACTCGTTTCAGGATCCCTTCAGGCATGGCGCTCTGGCGAGAGGGATCCTGAAACGAGTTCAGGATGACGATCCTCTGTTTCACGATGACGATTCTCTCTTTCACGATGGTGCTGTTTGGAACGGATTTTGATATGACCAACGCCGACCAGATCAAGAAATACCGCCGCGCCGGGCTGGTCATTGCCTTTCTGATTTTTGCGCTTGATCAGCTGAGCAAATTTCTGGTGATGGAGCCGCTGCAGCTGCCCACCAGACAGCAGATTGAGCTGATGCCCTTTTTCAACCTGACCTGGGCGGAAAATTACGGGGTTTCGATGGGCTTTCTCACGGCTTCGACCGACTTTCAGCGCTGGGCGCTGGTCGCGCTGACCGGCCTGATCGGTGTCGCCGTCTTCATCTGGATGCGCCGGGAAAAGGCCAAATGGGACATTGTCGCGCTGAGCATGATTCTGGGTGGCGCGATGGGCAATATCGTGGATCGGGCGCGCCTCGGCTATGTCGCGGACTTTGCCGATCTGCATTTCGGCGATTTTCGACCGTTCCTGATTTTCAATCTGGCCGACGCCTGTATCAGCATCGGTGTCGTAATCCTGCTTGCGCGGGCGCTGCTTATTCGCGAAAAGACGGATCAGACAAAAGACGATGTTCAGCTTGACGAAAGTTGACCTGTGTCAGGAGCGCGCTATCAGGCTCCGTAAGAGATTTTTGAGGGATATCATCATGCGTAAATCCACCGTCGCCATCAGCCTTCTTTCGCTGGCCAGCCTGACGGCTTGTGGTTCGACCGGTCTATTTGACCGGGATCGGCCCGACGAATTTGCGGTTTCGCGCCAGCCTCCGCTGGTCATCCCGCCCGATTTCACACTGACCCCGCCACAGCCCGGTCAGCCTCGGCCGCAAACCGGTGGCCTGCAACAGCAGACCCTGGAGGCCATGTTCGGCGGCCCCCAATCGCGCAGCATCACCGAATCGGCAATCGTCGATCAGGCTGGCAGCTCGGACGCCGGGATTCGTTCCTCGGTTGGTGATCCGGAAACATTCACCGTCGACAAGGGCAGCGTAACCCGCGACATCATCGCCGCTCCCGAAGGCGACGGCCAGAACGCTCAGGCTGCTACGCCGGAGTGATGTTCGTGCTCCGCCGTTGAGGTGGAGCTTTAGCGATATTTCCCATTTTACGGCGCAGGGCTCCGCATCGAGTGCGGAGCACGGGGGCTTGCGACTCATTGTGCCCCTGCGCAGGCAGGGGTGCTATCCTCAGCCCGAAATAGCGATAACCTTGGTTCGGCTGGTCCCGCCGCGGATGACTGCCAGCGATGTTTTAGGGAGGCCGAGGGCTTTCGAGAGCAGCTTTATCACCGCCGCATTGGCCTTACCGTTCTCGGGCGTAGCGGTTACGCGGACCAGCAACAGGCCGTCCGATCCGTTTTCTGGCGGAAGGCTGATGCTATTTTCTCCTGCGTTGGGCGTGACTTTCACGGTCAGCTCGCCGTTTTTGACCAACGCCAGTAATTGATCACGAGGGGGGATGAGGGATTTTTTTGCCATTTCCTTTTATCAATCCCTTCTCCCGTGAGGGAGAAGGATAGGGAGCCTTATTCGCGAAGCGGATTAGGCGGACTTGGATGAGGGTGTTCCTCAATCTGAAGCGCAGTGCACCCTCACCCATACGGGAGAGGGGAAGAGACCCTAATGCCTAAAGTGCCGCATGCCGGTAAACAGCATCGCCAGACCCGCTTCATCGGCGGCGGCGATGACTTCGTCGTCGCGGATCGAGCCGCCGGGCTGGATCACGGCCGTCGCACCGGCCTCGACCGCAGTCATCAGGCCGTCGGCAAAGGGGAAGAAAGCGTCCGAGGCGACGGACGACCCGATGGTGCGGGACTCGTCCCAACCGGCTTTTTCCGCTGCATCCTTGGCTTTCCACGCAGCGATCCGCGCGGATTCCAGGCGGTTCATCTGGCCGGCGCCGACGCCTGCCGTTGCTCCGTCCTTGGCGTAAACAATTGCATTGGATTTGACATGTTTGGCAACCGTCCAGGCGAACAGGCAGTCGGCCAGTTCCTGTTCGCTCGGCTCGCGCTCGGTCACGCATTTCAGGTCATCGCGCGAGATCTGGCCATTGTCGCGGGTCTGCAGCAGATAGCCGCCTGCGATATTCTTGACATTCATGCCGGTGCGGGCCGGATCGGGCAATTCGCCGGTCAGCAGCAGGCGGAGATTTTTCTTCTTGGCAAAGATCGCCTTGGCGTCGTCATCAGCATCGGGCGCGCAGACGACTTCGGTGAAGATACCAGTCATTGCTTCCGCTGCGGCGGCGTCGAGCGGGCGGTTAACGGCAATGATGCCGCCGAAGGCAGAGACGCTGTCACAGGCGAGTGCCGCTTTATAGGCATCGACGATAGTGTCGGCGCTGGCGACACCGCAGGGATTGGCATGCTTGACAATGACCACGGTCGGCGGGCCATCGCGGAATTCGCTGACCAGCTCGAGCGCGGCATCGGCGTCGTTATAATTATTGTAGCTGAGCGCCTTGCCCTGCAATTGCTCGGCTTGTGCGATGCCACTCGCAGACGGACCATCGGGCAGATAGAGTGCTGCGCTCTGGTGCGGATTTTCGCCGTAGCGCAGCTCGACCGGACGGCTCATGGTGAGCGGCAGCGTATCGGGGAACATCTTGCCCTGATCGGCAAAGCCGAACCACTGGGCGATCATACTGTCATAGCGAGCGGTCGCGGCAAAGGCCTTGGCGGCCATATTCTTGCGGAAGGCGAGCGAGGTGGCGCCGTCATTCTGCTGCAACTCGGTGAGCAGTGTGTCATAGTCCGAGGGATCGGTAACGATGGTGACGAAGTCGTGGTTCTTGGCGGCGCTGCGGACCATCGAAGGGCCGCCGATATCGATATTCTCGATAATCTCGTCACGCTCGGCACCCTTGGCGACGGTCTGGGCGAAGGGATAGAGATTTACGATCACCAGATCGATGCCGACGATATCATGCTCTTCCATTGAGGCAACATGGCCGGCGTCATCGCGCCGGGCGAGCAGACCGCCGTGGACCTTCGGATGCAGCGTCTTGACCCGGCCATCCATCATTTCGGGGAAATTGGTCACATCACTGATATCGGCCACTTCCAGTCCCGCATCGCGCAGCGCCTTGGCAGTCCCACCCGTCGAAATCAGCGCAACATCCAGCGCCGCCAGTTTTTTGCCGAGTTCGGCCAGTCCGCTCTTGTCCGAAACCGACAGAAGCGCGCGTTTGATCTTAATATTTTCGGTCATTGCTATCCCATATGTTTGAGCAGCCAGCCGGTGGCACCACCGCCCCTGCCCACTGCTCCGGAAATCACCATCTGCATCACGTCATGGCCGATGCCCATGCCGTCAACCCAGACGCTTTCTTCCAGTTGAATTTCACCGCTGGTCGAGCGGAATTGCCATAAATTACCGTCTTTCAGGCGCAATAGCACGCCCTTGCCCTCTGAAATCAAGTCACTTTCGATATCCGGTCCGAGATGGAAGCGCAGCGCATATTGAATATCGGCCTTGCGACGTCGGCGTTTCTTGCCATCGGGGATCAGCATATCTTCGCCGCGCAGCTCCAGCCCGTCGGAGCGCAGCAGCAGCAACCGCTTGTGCACCAGACCGAAGCGCTTGGCATAGCCATCGTGGCTGGCCTCCAGCCGGGTTGCATTTTCGACGTCACGCCGGAACAGTTCGACTTCGCTGACACCGCGCCCGAGCTTGCCATCGGGCAAAATCGATGTGCTGTTGCTGTCCTCTATGCACAGGGTGCTGTGGGCTGCGGTGGTCCGCAGGCCCCGCGCGAGCGCGGCCGGTATCGTAGCACCAACCAGCCCTGCCCCGCCGCAATTGCTGATGATCCGGCAATCGCCATGGGAAAGCTCAAAGGCCAGGGTCGAGGCGCAACCGGCGACCGCCATCCGCGCGATCGGCGGCGGCGCTGCGTCCAGAACCAGCACCGAACGACCGGATGTCACTCGCTGATAGCCCCATTCACGGGCTTGGCGCAGTGGCCTGGCACGGACGCCGCTGGCCTCGACGACTTGCGCCACCTGTTCTGCCGACGTCGCGCCGCTGCCCTGCCAATTGCCCATCGTGCCGTCAAAATGGGTGAGCGCCGTCAGCGGTGGCACGGCCTGGTTGAGTGCCTCTTCCAGAAACGCCGGGGCATCAAATTTGCGTGCCAGATAGACCTGTTTCAGCATCGACAGCAGCACGACCGCGTCCATCTGCGTAATCGGCGACCGGGACACGGCACCGCCGTCGGCAAAGAAAAATTCGCCCATCGCCTTTTCGAGACCGGCTTCGCCGACAATCTGGCGCACCCGGCCCTCGGGCAACAGCAAGGATGCCGCCACCACGCCGCTCCACGCGACCAGACGGCCCAGACTGGATTCGGCCTTGTCGGCTGTCCGGTCGAGATGGCGCGCGGTGCGGGCGATATTGTTGAGCAGCTTGGAGCGGTAGATCAGATCTCTGGACGACAGGATGAGCGGCGCGTGGCTGGCCCAGATCAGCAATCGCCAGCCGCAATTGTCAGGCCGCCAGGCCGGCTGGCGGATCACGCCGCCATTGGCATCAAGCCACTGGTTCATCAGCTGTTCCGCTACCGGCACGGCCTGATCGCGGGACGCTGCGGTATCGAGATCGCGCAGCCACTGGAAGCGATGCACATAATCCTCAAACTGCGGTGGCAGCTTGAGATTGGCGAAATCGATATTCTTGTGCTTTTTCTTGAGGCCGCGAAACAGGAAATGACCGGCGCGCACGGCCATGCCCTGAATGCGGTCCCCTTCCACCGGATCAACCGGGACCGCCAGCAGCCGCAGGGGCAATTTCCCCGACAGGCGGAGCCGGTGCATCGGCATCCGCCAGGTCATCCGATAATAGAGCATCGCCACCTGCTCGGCGAGCGACTGGCCTCGGTCGCGATCGTGGCGGAGGGTCAGGCTCCGTCCTTCACCCGCGCTGTCATGTTCGTCGTGGGTGGATTGTTCATCCGGATCGCCGTCACCGAGATCCAGCCGGTCAGAGCCGTCGGTCGTCATTCACCCCTCAAGCCGCTGATATTGGCAGCATAATGATCCGGACCACCCCGAAAGGTTGCGGTTCCGGCAACCAGCGTATCGGCACCGGCAGCGATCGCCTTGGGCGCGGTGTTGAGATCGATACCGCCGTCCACTTCCAGACGGATATCCTTGCCGGTAGCGGTGATCCGGCTGCGGATTGCTTCGATCTTGCGCAGCTGGCTGTCGATGAAACTCTGTCCGCCAAAGCCGGGGTTGACGCTCATCACCAAAATCAGGTCGAGGTCCTCGATCAGATAGTCGAGAATGTCGAGCGGAGTCGCCGGGTTGAGCACCAGACCGGCCTGCTTGCCCAGTCCCTGGATCGTCTGTACCATGCGATGCGGATGCGGGCCGGCTTCCGGGTGGAAGGAAATAATGTCTGCACCGGCGTCGGCAAATGCCTCGAGATATTGATCGACGGGCGATATCATCAGATGGACATCAAACGGCTTGGCGCTGTGCGGACGCAACGCTTTTACGACCGCAGGACCGATGGTGATATTGGGGACAAAATGGCCATCCATCACATCAACGTGGATCCAGTCACAGCCAGCGCGGTCAATGGCCTGCACCTCTTCTCCCAGCCGGGCGAAATCGGCAGATAGAATGGACGGGGCGATACGAATGCTGTCGGACATGGCGCTTCCTTAAACTGTTCCCGGCCCTAGAATTTTTGGGCGGAGCAAGCAAGGCGCTAATCCGGTGCTGCTACAGTCCCTTGTGGACAATTTGGGGACAGGTTCACAATATGTAGAGGATCAGTCTTTCCGGACCAGACGGGCGATGAAGAAACCGTCGACATGGCCCTGCTCTGCCAGTGTTGTTGGCAGCGTGCGAACACAACCATTTTCGGTTGGCGATATATGCTCTGGCAGCTCTGCGACGGTCACCGGATCAATGGCAAACTGATCATGGCGTTCGAGAAAAGCGTTGATCTGCTCCTCGCCTTCTTCGGGTTCCAGCGAGCAGACCGCATACACGAGCGTACCGCCGACTTTCACCCAGGGAGCGATGCGGTCTAGCAAGGCAAGCTGCCCTTCCGCCCGGTCGGCGATCTGCCGCGCGCCGATACAATGCAGTACATCGGGGTGACGGCGGAAAATACCGGTGGCGCTGCACGGGGCATCGAGCAGGACCGCGTCGGCAAGTTCAGCGGGCTGCCACTGCATGAGGTCGGCGATCACTTCTTCAGCTTGCAACTTTGTCCGACCGAGATTGTCCTGAAACCGCTCCATCCGCTTCGCACTGCTGTCGACCGAAATCACGTTCCACCCCGCGCTGGCCAGTTGCATCGTCTTGCCACCAGGAGCGGCGCACAAATCCAACATCGTCCGGCCCTTGCCTTCGCCGAGCAGCCGAGCAGCAATCGAGGCGGCGAGGTCCTGGACCCAGAACTGGCCTTCGTCGAAGCCGGGAAGCCCGGTAACGGGAAGATTTGGAGGCATGCGAAGCTGTTTCGGAGCGAGCTTCTCGCCCTCCAGCGCCCCAATATCGTCGGTCTGAAAGCTGAGATCCAGCGGTGCCGGCTTGGCCCATGCATGGTTCGCGGCATTGACGACATCCTCGCCCCAATTGTGGGTCCAGCGATCGAGCGTTTCTCCCGGAATTTCGGGATATTCGGGCAGTTTCAGTTCGCCCGATTCGATGCCGCGCATGACGGTGGAAAAGACGCCGTGCACCAATCGGCGTGGGCCGCCGTGGACCAGTGGCAAAGCGGTCGAAATCGCGGCATGTTGCGGCGTATCCAGAATCAACACCTGCGCCAGCGCGATCCGCAGGGCCATCCGCGGCTTGGCATCGTCGGCCAGCCGGTTGCGGGTGGCGCTGTCGATCATCGCGTCGAGCGCGGTCATCCAGCGCAGCACATTGGCGGCGATATTGTGGGCCAGCGCCTTGTCGGACGGATTGGACAATTTACCGGTCGCGGCAGGCATCGCCTGATCCAGCGTCTCGCCGCGCCGACAGACAGCGTCGAGCAGACGAAGGGCGGACTGGCGCGTCGCGAGGCCTGGGATGGCTTTATTGGGCTGGTTCATGGTTCAATTCCGCACTGGCTTGCCCCGGATCGCCGGGACATGCGCAAACCAGATGGATTGCGCTGCCGCATCGCATAGACCTTCCCGCGCTTCGATCAAGCTTTTGGATTGGCAATGGCTCAATCTGCAAGAATAGGCGCAACCGGTTTGATCGTCCGGCAGCACACCAAACAATGTGATTGACAATAAGTCGATATATATCGATATATATCGATATAAATGGTCATGCGAAAAACAAGAGCACCATCCAAGGCAACGAAACAGGCGCTGATAGCCTTGTTCAATGCGCCTGACAGGCTCCATGGCTATGAGATCATGCAACTTACCGGAATAAAGCCTGGCACCCTCTATCCCATGCTCGCGCGGCTGGAAGATCAGGGGATGCTGGTTTCGCACTGGCAAGAGACGACGGTCGGAGGGCGCCCTCCCCGCCATCTTTATGGCCTGACGGAGGCCGGGCGTGCCGTGGCAAAGAGTCTGCTCAGCGACAGTTGTCGGACCACCCACTCCGGTTTGCGGGCCAAGCCGATATGATGCGGAGTGCGTTGCAATGGGCGATCCTCAGGATTGTGCCCGATCATCGGGAAAATTGGGCGCAAGCGATGGTTGCGGAATTGGCAGCGATCGAACGAGACAGGGAAGCCGTTGCCTTCGCGCTCAGCTGCCTGATGGCCTGCTGCCGCTTTCGCTTCGAGACAGTTATATCAACCGGAAACAGAGGGAGCCGCATGGTGAGAGACAGGTTCACGGTATTGGCATTCGCATCGGGTCTGGCGGCAGGGTTGATCGGTCTCGCCTATCTTCTTGTCTCCGGAGCTCCGCTGACGATGGTGATTGTCAATGGCGGAGCGCTGATCGTCGGTATCCTGCTGGCTCCCTCGCTGAGGCTGTCCGCCCGGGCCACCGATCCGGTGGTATCTGCGACTGCGTTGATCAGTGCTGTGATTCTGCTCGGCACGGCGATTTTCGGCTACGCCATCGAGGAAGCGAAGCGCTGGCTGTTGATCGGACCATTTTTCATTCAGACCAGCCTCATTTTTTTGCCGCTGATTGCGATATGTTTCGCCAGAGTTCAAAATTTGCGCACGACATTGGCGGTGGGTGTCGCAGCCTTTGCCATGGCGGCTGAGCCCGACAGGGCGATGGCGGCGATGCTGTTTGCGGCGATCGCCATCGTCGCCCTGAAGCGAACGAACCGGCTGACTATTGGAGCGTCGATATTCTGCACAATGACATTCGCGGCCACATTGGTGCTGCCCGACCGGCTGCCAGCAGTGCCCTTTGTCGATCTTATATTATGGTCGGCCTTTGATATCGGCCTGTGGGTCGGGCTGGCGCTCTGGGCCGGATGTCTGTTGCTGGTCTGCCCGATACTGATGGTTCCGAAGGAAGAACGCATCGTTGCTAATTATGTATTTGCTTCCAGCTGGCTGACGCTGATCGTGGCTGCCGCCATGGGTGCCTATCCGACGCCGATCGTGGGCTACGGAGCCAGCGCGATTATCGGCTATTTCCTGACTCTGATATTTCTGCAGCCCAATCCGTTGGAGCGCCTAGCGGGGCGCGATATCCGGACCGATGGATCCGACACGGAGGAAGCCTTGCCACCGCTTCGGAGCAGCGCCCCTGCTCTCGCCCTCTAGGCGAATTTCAGAGCCGATCCGAACAGTGCTCGGCCAACGAGGGGCGACCATCAGCTTTGTATTTGGGCCGAGCGCATATTGTCTTTCGCCACGGGCTGCGTTGCCAGATCTTCCGATTGCCATTGCCCCTGCTCGAGAGCAAAGCCGACGTGGCTCGCCCGCTGAAAGTCTTTGCCATTCCAGACGATCACCTGCAATTCCATCCGGTCGCCTTGCTCGACATGCAGCCAGTTGAAGCTTTGCGGCTCCTGATTGCGCAGGCGGGTAGATGTGGCCGTGCCCGCCTGAATGACCAGAATCGGGCCCGCATCCTTCACCATTTTGCTGGCTGCCTCCGCATAAGTGCGGTGGAAATGACCCGCCAGCGTTAAATGAATGCCGGCGTCGGCTATCGCCTTCAGAGCATCTTCATGCCGGCCCACAGCCTCGCTGAGCTCGTTCCCGTGGCCGATCGGCAATTCAAATAGCGGATGATGAGTCACCAGAATTCGGCTTTTGTTGGCCGCAACGCCTCTGAACCGCTGACGGATGAGCTGCATCTGCTCCTCATTGATCCGGCCATCCTTGATTGTCAGCGAGCGGGCGGTATTGATGCCCAAAATGGCGGCTTCGTCCGTCTCCGCCCAGGGGCAAAGTTCGTCTGAAATATGACGTTTGTAACGGCCAAGCGGCGAAATGAATCGCCGCAATATATCATAAAGGGGAACATCATGATTGCCGGGAACGACCAGCAGTCGGTGACCATTTTGTCGAAGCGCCTGCAGATATGCGGCGGCATCCCGAAATTGCTGCTCGCGCGCACGCTGGGTCAGGTCGCCGCTGATGATGACCAGATCCGGCTGCTTTTCCTTCAGCCACGCAATAGTTGCTGCGACGATGTCAGGATCATTGGCGCCAAAATGAATATCAGATAGATGCGCGATCCGGGCCATGAAGGGTCAACGGTCGAATGCTAAAGAAGTTTCATTGTGCATCCAATTATCCCCGGCGGCGTTGTGTAACCATGAAAAACGATATTCTCCCCCGCGATGCTATTCTTGTCGTCAACGCTGCATCCCGCAAGGGAGAAGAACAGTTCAAGGAAGCGAAAGCGAAACTCGTTGAGGCGGGTATCAATCTCCTGGACGCTATCGATGTCGAGAATCCCGAAGAGATCCGCGCGACCGTTCGCCAAGCTATCCAGACCGGTGCCCCGATGGTCATCGTTGGCGGTGGTGATGGTTCGCTTTCCGGCGTGGTTGACGAATTTGTCGGCAAAGATTGTGTCTTCGCCATTCTGCCGCTTGGTACCGCCAACAGTTCAGCACGAACGCTCGGCGTGCCGCTGGATCTCGAAGGTGCAATCGACGTCATCGCAAATGGGCGTCGCAAGCCAATTGATCTGGGAATGATCGATGAGGATTATTTTGTAAACGCAGCCTCGCTGGGCGTTTCGCCGATCATTGGCGAAACGGTCCCCGACAAGTTGAAACGCTATCTGGGTCGTTTCGGCTATCTGCTCTGGGCGATGAAATGCCTCTTCCATTTCCAGCCCTTCCGACTGATCCTCAACGATGGCGCAACCGAGCACAGCTTGTGGTCGACCGAGGTGAGGATATTGAACGGGCCCTATCATGGCGGTCTGGAATTGTCTGACAATGCGGAGATAGACAGCGGGGAAATCGTTATCCAGGCAGTGGTCGGGAAGAGCAAATTAAAGCTCGGCTGGGACTGGTATGCCAAGGCGTTCAAGCTGCGGGACAGAGATGCAAATACGCGGGAATTTACCGGCACATCCTTTCACCTGGCAACGAAACCAAAGCTCAAGATTTCAATCGACGGCGAAGTGCTCGCCAGCACGCCGGCGCAGGTGCGGATTGCGAAGAAAGCGGTAGAGGCCGCCTGTCCGTAAAAAACGAGCGTCGCGTCTGAAGACGATTTCAGCGCGCGTCAGCCCTTTCGGGCCGAGCGATTGTAAAACCGAAATAGCCAAACTCCAACCGTTCTCCCTGCTACCGCGTCGGATTAAGCGCGCTCGGCTTGCGCGGCCGGGCCATGCCAGCAAGGTCGTCGGGTGGCGGCGACGAGCCACCAGAGCCACCAGAGCCACCGCTTTGCGCCATCGCCTGCAGCGCCGCAATCCGGTCTTCCGTCGCCGGATGGGTCGAGAACATCTGCCTTACGCCGCCGGGCACGATATAGAGCTGGGATGCAGCGGGGTTGCGCTGGGCGACGGGGTTCGGTGTCCGGGCAGCAACGCCGGATATTTTCGCCAGTGCAGACGCCAGCGACAGAGGCTTTCCGCTGATCTGGGCGGCTGCGGCGTCGGCGCCAAATTCGCGGGTGCGGCTGATCGCCATCTGCACGATCATCGCCGCAAAGGGCGCGATCAGCACCGCCATCAAGCCTGCTATGCCGGCACTGCGGTCGCGGAAGAACAGGCCGAAATTCGCCAGCATCGACACCGCACCGGCTATCGTCGCGACCATCGTCATGATCAGCGTGTCGCGGTTTTTGACGTGGCCGAGCTCATGCGCCATCACGCCTTCAATCTCGTCATGGCTGAGCATCTTCAGCAGGCCCGTGGTTGCGGCCACCGCCGAATGTTCGGGGTCACGACCGGTCGCAAAGGCATTGGGCTGGGCCTGGTCGACAATATAGACTTTCGGCATCGGCAACTGTGCGCGCTTAGCCAGATTCTGGACCATATTGTAATATTCGGGATGGCTGGCAGCATCGACCTCGACCGCATTGTGCATTTTCAGCACAATCTTGTCGGCGTTCCAGTAAGTGAACAGGTTCATGCCCGCCGCGACGACCAAGGCGAGGATCGCCCCGCCGCTGCCGCCCAGCGAATAGCCCAGCACCATGAACAGCGCGGTCAGCGCCGCCAGCAGCATGGTTGTCTTCATGAAGTTCATCGTCTCTACTCGCTTGAATATGTCTGTTACAGGTTCAATATAGGGTCTGAGGCGGAGCGATTCAATTTGGCGGACAGGCGAAAATATGACCGAAAGCGATAGAAAACCCGGTGAGCGCCCAGCGCATGTGAAGCCACCCGCGCATCTTTCCAAAAGCAAGCCGGTGCCGGAGCCCGATCCGCTGGACAAGGCAGACGAGATTGTCGAGGAAAAGGGGCCCACGCGCTATGGCGATTGGGTGCATAAGGGCATCGCAATCGATTTCTGAGGGGCTGCGCGTCGCACGCCCGACGACGCCGGCATTTAAGCCTTTGCTCCCACCCGCTTTTATGGAAAGATCGGCGATCAGGCCGATTGCCGTGCGGGAGCGATATTGTGAGCAAAGACAGTGCCAGGACCGATGGCCCAAAAACGGTCGCTCCTGAAAACAGAAATGTCCCGACCGCTGCGGAGCCTAAAGAGACTCTGGAACCCGGCAGCATAGACATCAGTTTTTCGCCGGGCCTGGCGGAGTTTCTGGCGGCCAATGATATCGCAATCGGATTTACCTCCTATCAGACCGGCCGCCTGTATCTGATCGGACGCGGACCGGACAAAAAGCTCGCGCTGCACGAAGCGGTCTATCCGCAAGCGATGGGGCTGACCGGCGATGCCAACCGCATCTATCTTGGCACGCTAACCCAGATCGTGCGGATGGAAAACGTACTCGGCCCCGGTCAGACGGCCAATCAGGTGCACGACAAGGTCTATGTCCCGCGCAACCTGCAGACCACGGGCAATGTCGACATTCACGAAATCGGCATTCAGGACAACGGCAAGATCGTGTTCGTCAACACCCGCTATAATTGTCTTTGCGAACCCAGTCTGACCCACAGTTTCAAGCCTATCTGGAAGCCGGAATTTATCAGCGAGATCGTGGCCGAAGATCGCTGCCATCTGAACGGGCTGGCAATGGTTGGCGGCAAGCCGAAATATGTCAGCGCCGTCTCCCGGTCCAATGTCGACAAGGGCTGGCGGGATGACCGCGATGCTGGCGGACTGATCATTGATGTCGAGAGCAATGCGGTCTTGGCCGAGGGCCTGTCGATGCCGCACAGCCCGCGTTTCCATGACGATCGGCTGTGGCTGCTGAACTCGGGAACCGGCGAACTCGGTTGGCTGGATCCCGATCATAAAAGCTTTGTGCCGCTGGCCTTTTTCCCGGGATTTTTGCGCGGCCTGGCCTTTCACAACGGCCATGCCTTCGTCACCTTGTCCAAGCCTCGCCATGGCCATTTCGAGGGTCTGGCCCTCGATGATCGACTGAAAGATAGCGATAGCGACGCCAGGTGCGGCGTTCAGATTGTCTCACAGGGCGACGGTGCGGTCGTACATTGGCTGCGGTTCGAGGGCGCGATTACCGAATTGTTCGATATTTGCGTGCTGCCGGGGGTGGAAAATCCGATCACTCTCGGGCCAAATTCCGTCGAGATCAGGGACTTTCTGACAATCGAGCCGTCTGCTATTTGAGAGGCACATCGTCCCGCTGCGGAAGATGGAGAAATTCAGCAATCGCTCGGGCCGCTCGCTCCGATGGCAGGTCGGGGCTTTCCATATCGAACGAATAAGCCAGGGCACGGGCCTGCACCTGTCGATATCGATCGGGTAACGGCGTGACTTCAGCGAGCGTTGGCCCGAGACGGCCGATATCCTCGATCACCGGCCCAAAAGTCCAATGCTCGTAATTGGGATTGTCCCGCCATTTTGCCTCATGGGAATTGATGAAAATCGCAGGCCGGGGGGTCTGAATAAACTCGTAAATCTGGCTGCTGACATCACCCAGATAGATATCGGCGCCCCGGGTGTAGGTCATGTCGACGCTACGCGCGCTGCCGGTGTCGATATGGATATGATCAAAATCGGCGTAGCGCGGATCGATCCGCTCCCGAAACCGGAGCAACCGATGCTCGACCGAGGCCAGCAGCCTGCGCTGAAACAGCATCACATGCGGCGCGAAGATCAGATTATAGTCCCGCTGGTTAGCGAAATAGTCGAGAATCTGTTCACCAAAACGGAACCAGGACGAGAGCAACGGATCGAAATGCGGATTGTACAGCACGGTCGGCTTGTCATTGTTGAACAGCTTTATGGGCGGGCGACCGGCAAAAGCTTCAAATTTTGGATATCCGACAATCCGGTGGTTGTCGGGGCGAATGACACCAGCCGCCAGCATCCGGTCGCGGGTTTTTGCGCCGGGTAGCAAAACATAGTCGAACAGGCTTATTTCTTTTGAAAATCCGATCGAGCGGTCGCCGGCGCCGTGGGGGAAGAAGATCAGCTTTGGCCTGCTGTTTTGGCCATTTTTCTTGAGAAAGGTCGTTGTCGTTTCCGGTACCACCAGCGCATCAAATTTCCGGAACAACGCGGTATTGCGCTTCAGGCTGCTCAGGCGGCCGAGCGGCACAATATTGCCCAGCAGCCTTTCGACCAGCCGGGCACTGGCGCGCGACCGGATCGACCGGAAAACCGGCGGTGGACAGGCTGCATCCAGAAACTGCTGAACCGCCTCCTGTTGCCGGTCACTGGACGATATGACTTCTACCGACGCGGTTGGTGCCAGCCGTTGCAGCGCGGAAATGATCGGTGCGATATGGGCCACCTGATGCAGTTCATCATGATTGAACAAAAAGCCGATGCGCTGTGGCCGGGCCGATGGATCGGGCATCATGTATGTTTCATCGGCGTTTGCCCCTGTCTGTTTTGGCCATAGGCGGAACCAGTCCGCTCTCGCTGCTCCTGCCTATATTCCGCACGGAAGTCCATGCGCTCGCGATCCGTGGACCGCTGCCGAGACCCGGTTCCGACGCCATGTCGTCGCATATTGTCGCGGTCTGCTTTGCAAAAGCGCCCGCTGCGGCTAAGGCGACCTGCGCACATATTTTGTGCGCAGGTCGCCATTGGAAATAATACGGATGTCTGTGCTCCCAGCAAATGATCCTGCTCTGCCGGTCGGCGGCGCGATGACGGATGCCAAGCCGCTGTGGACGGCGATCATTCTGGCGGGCCAGCGCCCTGAAGGCGATCCGATGGCTGTGCATTGCGACGTCGCCCACAAGGCGCTGATCCAGATCGCCGGCCAGTCGATGCTGGAGCGAGTCACGCGCGCGCTCATGGCATCTGCGGATATCGGCAAGATCGTGATCATGACCCAGTCTCCTGAAACGCTGAAAACAGGTTTTGCGGCCGATCTGCTGGAGAGCGACAAAATCAGCTTCATTATGTCCAATGATGGCATTGCCGCCAGCATTAACGCAGTTGCTGGCACCGCTGTCGCACCATGGCCGGTATTGGTTACGACGGCAGACAATGCTCTGCTGACCACTGCCATTCTCGACGGTTTCTTTCTGGGCTACACAGGACAGGATGTGGCCGTGGGGGTGGTTGAACGCAAAACGATGCTGGCAGCCTACCCGGACGCCAAGCGCACCTGGCTGAAATTCAGAGGCGGCGCGTATAGCGGCGCCAATCTGTTCGCCTTGCACAATGCCGCAGCGAAACCGGCTCTGGTTCTATGGGCGACGGTCGAACAGGATCGCAAAAAGGGCTGGAAGCTCCTTTTCCCTTTCGGCCCCTGGTTGCTGCTGAGAGCGATCACCCGGACGATCAGCTTCAAAAATGCCATGGGAACCGCAGGTCAGCGGCTGTTGCTGCGCGCGGAGCCGATTATATTGCCTTTCGCGGAAGCCGCGATCGACGTGGACAAACAAAGCGATCTGGAACTGGTGACGGGCATATTGGAGCAACGGGAGGGTTGAGGTCGACGCGAAAGGGTGCATCAGAAGGTTGATGCTGCCCCTTTCGGCGTCGCTTCTCCAGTCGTGCAAGCCATTCGCCCTGTGTCCTACTCAATGTCAAAATAGTCTTCCTGCAATAGCCATTGCGCATAGCTGGCAATGAGCGGCCTTTCGTTCGCGCACGGAGGCTGGCCGAGCTTTTGCAGTGCCGCATGCAAAGAGTCCGGCACCGCCTCGGGCTCGCTGGACGTCTCCAGACAGAAACTGGTCCAGACTTGCGCACTGCCTTGCGGCTGCACTTCGCTCAGCTCAACCTGACACCCAGAAGACCTTGCCCGGTCGCCGCAATCACCAGCGGCGTGCAGGCGGCTGAGCCAGCGCTTTTTCCTGATCGCGATCCGCCCGTTCGTCGAGAAGTCGCGACCCTCCGGCGCATGTTTTATCCAAAATTCCGCATGATCCTCGCCAGCAATGCAATCGGCAAGCGGAAGTTCCCCGGCATAGGACTTTATCTCCAGCCGCTCGCCGCCGCGCCGCTTTATATTGAGCTCCGGGTTTTCGGTCCGACAATAGATGTCGGTTCGTTCAACTGGTTCGTCAAGCAAGATGCCCTTTTCATTGAGCCACCCGGTCATCACTCCGATCTGGTTGTTTGGCCACCACAGCCGAAACTCCGCGGTCAGGGCTGCGGTCTCGCCGAAACGGCTCAGCATTTCTATCGCCCTTCGGCTTGCCTGGGCCACTGCCCCTTCCATTTTCCCGTCTATTTTCTCGGCGCGCATGATTGATGTCCTTCGCGGATTCAAACGCGAGCTGCGCCATTGGGTTGCTCCGAGCATGATGAATCTTGTCACCGAAGGAACTCGCCATCCTCTCGGGGGTTAAGAGATTCCGATCAGAAGGAAAATGCGATAATGGACAAATCACCAGATTCACCAAACGAAGAACATGGATCGAGATATCTCGACTATGACCGCCCGGTCGACATCGTAAGAGATGATCAGCTCGACGATGGCGAAAAGCGAAAGCTTCTAAAGGACTGGAAAATGGATCTTGACAGCAGGCTCTATGCCGAAGCCGAGGGCATGAGCAATTCGGATCCGATCAGCGCCGGCAAGGAAGCCAGTCTTGCCGATCTCGAGAGCATGGTCGCCCGCGCGCTGGAGATTTTGGACGAGAAGACGCAAGCCACCGGCCGCGGTCGAATCTAGGACGTCCGCCCTATCCGGGGAGATCCGCCTTGCAACCAATTCGTAGCGATCGCGTTGAAGGATAAAGTTACGAATGGAACAGGCTCTTGACCGGCTACGCAGCATTTTTTTCCGCCATCATTTTGGTCGGCTTGGTCCGTGAGAGCGGCCGCAATATTTCAAACCCGTTTTTCTGTCCGGTTATCGAGCCGTCGGCCAGCGATTGCCGCTCCCGAGCAATGAAGCTCTTCATCGGGGATCGCATGTAATGGCAGCGCGAGCTTACTGGAAGGGGCAGATCCGGATTGCGCTAGTATCCATCCCCGTCGAAATATATCCGGCCACCACCCGCGGCGCGCAGATATCCTTTCGCCAGATTCACGAGCCTTCGGGAAAGCGCATCAAATATGAAAAGGTCGTGCCAGGCATCGGGCCGGTCGACCGTGATGATATCATCAAGGGGTTTGAATATGAGAAGGACAGTTACGTTCTCATCGACCAGGATGAAATTGACGCGGTAAAGCTGGAGAGCAAGAAGACGCTGCTCTTGACCCAGTTCGTTGACGCAACCGACATCGATGTCCTCTATTACGAAAAACCCTATTACGTCGTTCCGGCGGATGATCTTGCCGAGGAAGCCTATATCGTGCTCCGGGAGGCGCTCAGAAAAACGAAAAAGGTGGGCGTCGGCCAGCTGGCGGTGCGCGGACAGGAACATGTCGTCAGCCTGAAGCCCTGCGGCAATGGAATGGTGCTGGAAACGCTGCGCTATGCGGACGAGGTAAAACAGGCACACGGCTATTTCGAGGATATCGACGATTTGAAGCCGGACAAGGAATTGATGGCACTCGCCGAAAAGCTGATCGATGACAAGGCCGCGCCTTTCGATCCCGAGGAATATAGCGACCGCTATATCGACGCACTCAGGGACCTGATCGCCCAAAAACGCAAAGCCGGCGGAAAGAAGATATTGGAAGACGTCGATGACAGCGCAGAGCCGGGTGGCAATGTAATCGACCTGATGGCAGCGCTGAAAGAGTCTGTGGAAGGAAAGAAAAGCCCGAAAAAAGGGAAGTCGCGCAAATCGGCATGACCTATGGCGAAAACGAAAGACTCTTTATCCGAGTATAATCTCAAGCGAAATTTCAGGAAAACCCGTGAACCGGCTGGCGAGATTGCGTCAAGCCAGGGCAATCGCTTCATCGTCCAGAAACACGCGGCCACCCGGCTACATTTTGATTTTCGCCTCGAAATCGATGGTGTGCTCAAAAGCTGGGCGGTGACCAAGGGCCCCAGCCTCAATCCCGACGACAAGCGGCTGGCGGTGCGGACCGAGGATCACCCGCTCTCCTACGCAAGCTTTGAAGGGAGCATTCCGAAGGGCGAATATGGTGGCGGCACCGTGATGCTCTGGGACAAAGGCGGATGGGCACCGGTAAAAGGCAAGAGCGCCAAGGATCTGGACAAGGGGCATCTGCATTTCATCCTCGACGGCGAGCGCATGAAAGGGGAATGGTTGCTCGTCCGGATGCGCGGCAATAAAGAGGAAAAGCGCGAGAACTGGCTGCTCCGAAAGATCGACGACGAATATGCCGGCGGTAGTGATGACCTCGTTTCCGAGGAATTGACCAGTATCGAGACGGGACGCGGGATGGCGGAAATCGCTACCGACGAGGGCGGCGAGTTTTCACTGAAAGGCAAGAGCGGCAAGGAATTTGGGGCAGCGATGAAAGCCGCCGCGACGCAAAGCGAGAAGAAGCAGAAGACTGACCGGAAGACACGATCCCGAACAGCCGCCCTGCCCAAGTTCCGGAAACCCCAACTCGCGACGTTGGTCAATCACGTCCCCGCCGGCAACAACTGGCTGCACGAGATAAAATATGATGGCTATCGCTGCCTGCTCGCTGCGGCAGGCGACAAGGTCCGTATTTTCACCCGCTCGGGCAAGGACTGGACCGACAAATTTGGCGGTATCGCGCGCGCGGCGGCAGCGCTTAATCTGTCCTCAGCATTGATTGACGGTGAAATCGTCAAGCTCGACGACAAGGGCAATCCGGATTTTTCCAAACTGCAAAAGGCGCTCAAGGAAGATGCGGGCGGGCTGACCCTGTTCGCTTTTGACCTGTTGGAATGCGATGGCGAAGATTTGACACAGCTCGGTACCCTTGAACGCAAGGAAAGGCTGGGCGCGCTGATCGGGGGGCAAAGCGAAACCATTTGCTTCGCCGACCATATCATCGGCGCCGGGGAAAAACTTTTTCAGGCGATGTGCGGCGCCGGTCAGGAGGGGATCATATCAAAACGGGCCGACGCTGCCTATCGTGGTCGGCGCAGCAAGAACTGGCTGAAGATAAAATGCACCCGGCGCCAGGAATTTGTCATTATCGGCTGGCGCAAGTCCGACAAGAAAGGCCGCCCCTTTGCCTCGCTGCTGATCGCCCAGAACGAGGGAGATAAGTTGATCTACAAGGGGCGGGTCGGAACCGGCTTCAGCGAAGATGCAATGCAGGACCTGTCCAGCCGGATGGACAGGTTGGCGCGCAAGACGCCGCCGGCTGATGTACCGAAAGCCGAGAGTCGCGACGCCAGCTGGGTCACGCCCAAGCTGGTCGCAGAAATTGCATTCGGAGAATTTACCGGAGACGGGATCGTCCGCCATGGCAGTTTCCTGGGACTGCGCAGCGACAAGCCAGCCTCCGAGGTCAAACCGGAAGCGGTCGAATCCCCGCCACCAAGGGATGAGGCGATGATCGACATCTCCAGCCGCGACCGGGTCATATTTCCCGACACCGAGGCCACCAAGGGCGATCTGGCCGATTATTACATGAATGTCGGTGCGCTGATGCTGCCATGGTCGGCTCATCGTCCGCTCAGCCTGGTGCGTTGCCCGCAGGGGCGGGCCAAGAAATGCTTTTTCCAGAAGCATGACGCCGGCAGTTTTGGCGATCATGTCAAGACCGTGCCGATCACCGAGAAGGATGGCGGCGTCGAGGATTATCTCTACGTCGAGGATGTTGCCGGGATACTGGCCTGCGTCCAGATGGGCACGATCGAATTGCATGGCTGGGAATCCAGAATTGATCATCTCGAGCAGCCAGACCGGATGGTATTTGACCTCGACCCGGACGAGGGACTGGATTTTGCCGCGGTCAGAAAGGCGGCGAAGGAGATTCGCCGGACACTGGCCGATCTCGGTCTGGCCAGTTTTGCGATGCTGTCCGGCGGCAAGGGAGTCCATGTTATCGTCCCGCTGAAACCGGAGGCCGAGTGGCCCACCGTCAAGGATTTTGCCCGCCGTTTTTCGCTCGCATTGGCCCAGTCCGCGCCCGACCGGTTCACGGCGACCATGTCGAAGGAAAAGCGCAAGGGCAAGATTTTCATTGACTGGCTGCGTAACCAGCGGGGTGCCACCTCAATTGTCCCCTATTCTGCCCGTGCCCGCACCGGAGCCCCAGTTGCCGCACCCGTTAGCTGGGAAGAACTCGATGACTACGACAGTGCCGGCTATTTCGGGATAAAGGATGCCACCAGACTGATTGATCGAGCCAATGGCCCCAATTTGCGGAGCTGGGGCAAGAAGGATCAGACTTTACCCGACCTCTGAATCCGCCTGCATAGGTCGAGGGCCCATGGTCTGTATATTTCGCGCCTTGGCGGTGTCTGTTGCCGGGCTCGAGTCGGCGAAAGCAACGAAATTTGTAATTTTAACTAGAAAATGGAGCGGGCGAAGAGATTCGAACTCTCGACCCCAACCTTGGCAATATCCAGATCCAATTTCGCTACGATCCGCTATTCTTTTCTATCATACTATAATATATAGATATATCTTCGTAGTTGAAGAAGTTTTCTACGCTACCATATCTGAAAGCAACCTCTTTTTTGATCCCAAGTGCTTACATATTGCTTACATTTCGATGTTGACGTGCTAATGTAAGCAAAATTTGCGACAGGATTGACACACAATGTCCAAGCTGACCAAGCGTAGCGTTGACGCTCTCGCAGCTCCCGGGAAAGGCCAAGCATTCAAATGGGATGGCGAACTGCGCGGGTTTGGCGTGCGGGTCACGGCATCCGGCCTCAAAAGCTTTATTCTCCAATATCGCAATTCCGAAGGCCGCAGCAGACGGATTGTGATTGGCCGCTATGGCATTTTGACGGTTGAACAGGCACGCGAAAAGGCAAAAATCCAGCTAGGCTCTATCGCGGACGGTAAAGATCCAGCATCTGAGAAAAATGGTCGCAAGCAAGCAATGAAGGTCGAAGAAGTTTGCGACTGGTATATGTCCGAAGCAACTGCTGGCCGAATATTGGGACGCCGGAATCGCCCGATTAAGTCTTCCACTCTTGCAATGGACAGCAGCCGTATCGAACAGCATATCAAGCCTTTGCTCGGCAAACGTGTCGCTGAAACCCTCAAGATAGCGGACATTGAAGCCATGCAAAGCGATATTGCCATCGGAAAGACCGCCAAGCCTCGCACCCCTGGACGCGGCGGGGTGACAAAGGGTGGCGCCGGCGTGGCATCGCGATCGGTTGCTACATTGCAAAGTATTTTGAACCACGCGGTGCGGCTGGACATAATTTCCAGCAATCAAGGCGCGGGTGCGCGAAAAATTGCGGGGAAGAAAAAGGAGCGACGGCTAAGTGTGGCAGAAATAGAAAAACTCGGCGAAGCCATTCAATATGGAAAGCAGCACGGTGAACATTCTACCGCGCTGGCAATTGTCGAGCTCATGCTGCTGACAGGCTATCGCATATCTGAAGTTCAAGGGTTGCAACGCGACTGGCTGCATAGCGAAGGTGGGTATGTACAATTTCCAGACACCAAAACCGACGGTCAAATTCGGGCGATTGGCCCTGCAGCGATAAGACTCGTCGAAGAGCAACCCGTGTTCAATTCCAGTCCATATGTTTTCCCATCAGGCATTACGAACGGGCATTTTACAGCGGGAAAAGCTTGTCTTGCCCGGCTGTGTCATGTTGCGAGAATCGAAGGCGTGACTCCCCATACGCTTCGTCATACGTTCGGCAGCGTCGCGGGCGATCATGGCTTTTCCGAACTGACCATACGCGCATTGCTCGGACACGCGGCGCGCGGGGTTACTCAAGGATATGTCCATATCGACGAAGCGTTGAAATTGGCGGTCACTCGAACTTCCGATGAGATTTCGAAGTTGCTCAATGAGCGCAATATGTATGCGTAAACGAGTCCAGTTACTAACTTTTAATCTGGAGGTCGCAGGTTCAAATCCAGTCGGGCGCACCATAATAGATAGTAAATGATTTTCTGTTAGGTTAAATCGGATCGATGATACGATTATAACCAGTAGCGCTTGCGGATCTCCAGTTTGTACAGCTTTCCCATTTCATGTCGCTAGAGTGTCAGATCATGTTTGCCTGCTTTGCCCACCATCGTCGCAGCTCTCTGTTATGGGAGTAAAAACTCACCCGACATCATAGCCCAAATCCCAGCAGCAGGAAGAGCGCCGTTCCCAGCAGCAAAGACACCATGGTTTTGCGCCGATAGGGCCGCGCCAGCAGACCTACGGTCAACCCGCCGACGATGGCCAGAAACAGGGAAATTCCTGCAATCATCTGATAGATTTTAAAGCTCGCCGGACCGTGCCCCTTATGCAATTCCATCAATGCAACGACGATTGTTCCGGACAGACCGCAAATCATTACCCACAGCGGCGGCATGAGAGATCAGCCCTTGTCCAGCATGGCGATGATACCGGAAAAATCCTTGCCGCCCTGCCCTTGCGCTTCGGCATATTGTTCGTAGAGTTTCGCGGCTTCGGCGCCCATTGGCACCTCCGCACCGGCGCTGTGTGCCGCTTCCATCGCCAGGCGCAGATCCTTGAGCATCAGCGCTGCGGCGAAACCGCCTTCATAGCCATTGTCTGCCGGGCTTTGCGGGCCGACACCGGGGACCGGGCAATAGCTGGTCATCGACCAGTTCTGGCCAGACGCCTTTGATGAAATGTCGTAGAAATTTTGCAGATCGAGTCCAAGCTTCTCCGCCATCTTGAACGTTTCACAGGTCGCAATCATCGAAGCGCCGAGCAGCATATTGTTGCAGATCTTTGCCGCCTGCCCAGCACCATTACCACCGGCATGGATAACCGCTTTGCCCATGTCCGACAGGATCGGTTCGGCACGCTTGAAGCCTTCGTCGCTGCCGCCGACCATGAAGGTCAAGGTACCGCCATTGGCCGCTGCGATACCGCCGGATACCGGCGCGTCGACCGGGACCAGGCCCTTGGCTTCCGCCATCGTCGCCACATCCCGGGCACTGTCGACATCGATGGTCGAGCAATCGATTACCAAAGTACCGGGATTGGCATTGATAACGATCTCATATTCATAGACTTTGCGGACATGGGTGCCGGCGGGCAGCATGGTGACCACGGCTTCCATATTCTGCACCGCTGCAGCAGCGTCGCTGACCGGATGGCATCCGGCCTCGCCTGCGCGCGCCAGCGCTTCGCCGGACAGATCAAAGGCATGGACCTCATGTCCTGCTTTCGCGAGATTGGCAGCCATGCCGCCGCCCATATTGCCAAGTCCGATAAATCCGATTTTCATTCCAGTCTCCAGTGATTGTCAGCGGCGCAATGCCACGCGTCTTTGCAAAACAGAAAGCTACGCTCCTAGCGTCCCTTCCATTGGCCTTCGCGCTTTTCGATAAAGGCGGCCATGCCCTCATTCTTGTCTTCGGTCGCGGTCAGGATCTGGAACAGGCGGCGTTCGTGGACCAGGCCCTGCTCGAGATTGTTTTCGAAGGCCGCATTGACCATTTCCTTGTTCACCTGCGCGGCCATTGGCGGCATTGAAGCCACCAGTGCAGCGGATTTCATCGCTTCGTCGAGCAGATCATCATGCGGCACCACGCGGGCGACCAGACCAGAGCGCTCGGCTTCCTCGGCATCCATCATCCGGCCGGTCAGGCACATTTCCATCGACTTGGCCTTGCCGATCGCGCGGGTGAGCCGCTGCGAACCGCCCATGCCGGGGGCGACGCCCAGCTTGATTTCCGGCTGTCCGAATTTCGCCTTGTCGCTGGCGATGATATAGTCAGCCATCATCGCCAGTTCGCAGCCACCACCCAGCGAGAAGCCGTTGACCGCCGCGATCCAAGGCTTGCGGGTCGCCTTGACGATATGGCTGGTCCATTTGGCGAAGAAATCCTCGAGATAGAAATCGGCAGCCGACTTGTCGTACATTTCCTTGATGTCAGCACCGGCAGCAAAGGCCTTGTCGCCCGAGCCGGTCAGCACGGCGCAATTTTGCGTATCGTCTGCCTGAAATGCAGCGAAAGCCTCGATCAGTTCATCAAGCACCTGGCTGTTCAGCGCGTTGAGCGCTTTCGGCCGGTTGAGGGTGATCAGGGTAACAGGACCCTTTGTTTCGGTCAGGATGGTTTCATACGTCATAGTGGTTTCCATTCTTCATCTGCCGGTAACGGCGCGAAAATATTGTCGATCCAGTCGGTAGTGACCTCCTCCGGGGTCGGGGGGTTCCATTTCGGATCGTTGTCCTTGTCGACGATCAGCGCGCGTACGCCCTCGAGAAAATCGTGCATCACCAGCACATGATAACCGATGCGGTATTCGTTGCGCATTTCGTCGGCGAAGCTCTCCATCGCCGCGCCTTCCTGAAGCTGGCGCAGTGCGACCTTGCACGTCTGCGGGCTTTTGGTGCCCAAAGTATCACGCTCCTTGGCTGCCCATTCGCCATCGTCAGCTTCCAGAGCGGCCAAGATGTCCTCGAACCGGTCGGAAGCGAAAAACTTGTCGATCTTGTCGAGATTCTTGGTGATCCGTGCTTCCGGGATATTGCCCGACAGCTGTCCCAATATGCCTTCGATCCGGTCGGGCTTTTCCGAAATCCGCTGCTTGGCTTCTTCCAGAACCGCCGATTCGAGATAATGGGTGGCAAGACCCACTTCCTTGCACTCGGCACCGTCCAGCCGCGCGCCGGTCAGCGCCAGAAACTGTCCGAGCCGGCCTTCCAGCCGCGACAGATACCAGCCACCGCCGACATCCGGGAAGAGTCCGATGCCGGTTTCGGGCATGGCGAAGCGGGTATACTCGGTTGCGACGCGATATTTGGCCGGTTGCGAAATGCCAACGCCGCCGCCCATGGTGATACCATTCATGAAGGCGACCACTGGCTTGGGATATTCGAACAGCAGGTGGTTGAGCTGATATTCCTTGTAGAAAAACTCGCGTCCTTCTTTGCCATCGGCCATGCCGGATTCGCGCAGCATGGCAATATCGCCGCCTGCACAAAATCCCCTGCCTTCGCTATGATCAATGATCACGGCTTCAACTTCGTCATCGTCACGCCATGCTTGCAGGGCTTCGGTTATCCCCAGACACATGTCGAGATTGAGCGAATGGATAACTTTCGGCCGGTTCAGGCTGATATGGCCAACCCGCCCGGTTTTTCTGATGATAAGATCTTCTGTCATAATATACCTTATTGTCGGAGCAGTTCACGCGAAACGATCATGCGCATGACCTGATTGGTTCCCTCCAAAATACTGTGGACCCTGAGATCGCGCCAGAAGCGTTCGATCGGATAATCCCGCAGATAGCCGTAGCCGCCAAAAAGTTGCAGCGCATCGTTGACGATCTTGCTGCCATTATCGGTTGCTAGTCGCTTGGCCATCGCGGCAAATTTGGTTTTATCAGGCGCACCTTCGGTGACCTTTGCCGCCGCAAGATAAAGCAGCGCGCGAGAGGCTTCAAGATCGGTGGCCATGTCTGCGAGCATGAACTGGGTGTTCTGGAAATCGCTGATCGCCTTGCCGAATTGCTTGCGGTCCTTGGTATAACTGATCGCTTCATCAAGGCAGCGCTGCGCGCCGCCGAGCGAACAGGCACCGATGTTCAGCCGACCGCCGTCGAGACCGGCCATGGCGATGCGAAAGCCCTCGCCTTCGTCACCCACGCGATTTTCAGCAGGAACGCGGACATTGTCAAAATTGACCTGCGCGGTCGGCTGCGAATGCCAGCCGAGCTTTTTCTCCTGCGCGCCGAATGAGACACCTTCCATGTCTTTCTCGATGACAAGGCAGGTGACTCCCTTGGCCCCGTCGTCGGAGGTGCGGGTCATCGTGACATATATCTCGTTGGCGCCGCCGCCGGAGATGAACTGCTTGGAACCGTTGACGATATAATCATCGCCATCGCGCACCGCCTTGGTCTTCAGCGAGGCCGCGTCCGATCCCGCACCGGCTTCGGTCAGGCAATAGCTCGATATCTTCTCCATCGGCACCAGGTCAGGCAGATATTTGTCCTTCACCGCCTGCGATCCGAATGTGTCAATCATCCAGGACGCCATATTGTGGATCGAGATAAAGGCGCTGGTCGAGGGGCAGCCATAAGCCATCGCCTCCATGATAATTGCGCTTTCCAGCCGTCCGAGACCGATGCCGCCGGACTCTTCGGAGACATAGATGCCACCGAAGCCAAGCTCCGCAGCCTGCTTTATGGTATCGCGCGGGAAGACATGATTTTCATCCCACTCCGCAGCATGCGGCGTAATCGCGTCGGCTGTGAATTTCTGGGCCATTTCCTGAATGGCAAGCTGGTCTTCGGTCAGGGAAAATTGGGTCATATCTATTTCTTGTTCTTCGCTATTTGCGCGGCGGTTGATTCGACGCCCCGCATTACCCGCAAGATATTGCCGCGCGCAATCTTTGCGAGATCGGCGGCGCTATAACCGCGGTTCGCCAGTTCAGCAAATAGCACTGGATAGGTAGAGACATCGGCGAGATCATCAGGGGTGAAGGTAATGCCATCATAATCGCCGCCGAGGCCGATATATTCGATTCCGGCTACCGAACGGATGTGATCGATGTGGTCGGCAATATCTTTCGCAGTTACTGACGGCATTGGATGCGCCTCCTGCCAACGCGCGATGTAGCCCTCCCGTGCAGCTTTATCGCCGGGGTATAAAGCCGCCGCGCGCGCTGCTTCGGCCTTTTTCGCGGCATCCCAGTCCCGGTTCTCGGCACTGACATAGGAGGGCACGAACGTGACCATTACCACACCGCCATTGGAAGGCAGCCGCTTCAGAATGGAATCGGGTACATTGCGAGGATGTTTGGTAATCGCATTAGCCGAACTGTGGCTGAAGATGACCGGCGCTTTGGTCGCGTCGAGGGCATCGCTCATGGTGGCTTCGGAAACATGGCTGAGATCGACGATCATGCCCAGCCGGTTCATTTCCTCGACCACGGAAACGCCAAATTCCGACAGCCCGTCACTCTTTGGCGCATCGGTCGCACTGTCCGCCCAGTCGAGCGTTTTCCAGTGAGTTAATGTCATGTAGCGGGCACCGAGCGCATAGGTTTGGCGCAATACTGGCAAGGAATTGCCGATCGAATGGCCGCCTTCCATGCCGATCAGCGACGCGATCTTGCCCTCTTTCTGGGCGGCTTCCACGTCGGCTGCGGTCAGGGCCAATTGCAGATCGCCGGGATATTGTTCGACGAGGCGGTGGACAATATCGATCTGTTCGATGACGCGCTGGACCGCTTCAAATTTCGGCAGCTCGGGGTCGATCCAGACGGACCAGAATTGCCCGCCGACTCGGCCCTTGCGGAGCCTGGCAATATCGGTGTGCATCGGTTTTTCGCCGGTCCCCAAGGTCGGGACCGTATTGCGAAAATCAAACTGGGAGAAATCACCGTCGAACCGCTCGGCAATCTGCTCCGGTACGTCATTGTGGCCGTCAATGACCGGGTTTTCGGCGAGCACGTCTTGCGCAACTTGTTCCGCTGTCTGCGCTGACGCCGATGATCCACCAATGGCCGTGAAGGCCAGCGCCAGGCTGCGAACGATGTTGATTGTCTTCATGCGTGACGGTCTAGTCGTGCAGGACCCGCTCGGCAAATAGCTTTTTTGCTACTTTCTGATCATTACGCTGGTACCAGCGCTTGCCGATATTCCGTTCGGCAGCCAGCATCTGGGTCCGGGTGCCGTCAGCAAAATCGACGTCCGGCTCCATATAGGCGATGGGATCGCGATACGCCTCGTCGGCAGTCACGATCGTCCATCCATCGGCCTTGAGCGCAGCCGCCAGATCGTCGACAAACATCGCGGCGAGATCGGTTTCATGCAGCAGCATCATCTGCACCGGCGCCCTGCCCAGCGTCCGCCGCGCCAGTTCGTCGGAAAAGTCTGCGGACTGAACGTAGGATTCGACGTAGAGGTCTCGCAGCGCATTCCAGTCCATCGTCTTGCCGGACTTTGCCGCATTTAGCGCCTGTTCCTCCATATACCAGTCCGAAGCGTCGACCGTGACATAAGCATTCATCAACCCGCGCTTTTTCAAACCGGCCCGGACGGCATCGCGCTTGCTCCTGTTCTTCTGTCCTTCGTCGAGAAAGGGAAAGCGGAACCAGGGTCGATAATTCGGCTTGTCTTTCAGCCATTCTTCCGCCGCATCGATATCGGCGAGGAACGCCTTCGCAGAAACGGCGGACAATTTGCTGTGATTGGCGGTATGGTTGGCCAGCAAATGGCCCGCTTTGGCGTAGGCCGCAACATCATCGGCATCATGATCCGTGGCCGTAATCCTCCCCGGATTGATAAAGAAAACCGCTTGCTCGATGCCGCCAGTCTGCAAGGCTTCTATCAGCAGCCTCGGCCGTTCGTCCGGCTCCAGAAAGGCGCCCTTGCCGCGCGGGGCGTCGTCGAAGCTGAAGGCAATCCGTTTGTCGGTTTCGGCAACCGCAACCGGTTCTGCGACAAGTTCCACCGCAGGGGTCTCTGAACGCCAGAATGCGAACAACACGATTGCGAGCAAAATGGATGGCATCAATAGCCGTGGCGACAGCGCTAGGAGCATCGCACCGGGAACATATTTGAACAGACATCCATCGTGCCTGTTTTCGCCCGGAACGCCAGAAAATCCAGCGTTCCGGTCGATTTGTCCTGATATGGAACTCTATGGGTATAAAGTCTTATCAGACTCCTACCCCATGGTTGGAATGACGAAGGCATCCTTGTTGCCGCCATCGGCCGTGCCGTCGGGCCAGCGCTGCGTGATGGTCTTGACCTTCGTCCAGAACTTCACGCCTTCCATGCCGTGCTGGTTGGTATCGCCGAAAGCCGAGCGCTTCCAGCCGCCAAAACTGTGATAGGCGACCGGGACCGGGATCGGCACGTTGATGCCGACCATCCCGACCTGCACCCGGTTGGCGAATTCGCGGGCCGCGTGGCCGTTGCGGGTGAAGATCGCGACGCCATTACCATATTGATGCTGGCTGGGCAGCGCGAGTGCTTCCTCGAAATTCTTCGCTCGGACAATCTGCAGCACGGGGCCGAAAATCTCTTCCTTGTAGCTTTCCATGTCGGTGGTGACATGGTCGAACAGCGAGGGCCCGATAAAGCAGCCGTCTTCGTGGCCCTGCAGCGAGAAGCCGCGGCCATCGACGACCAGCTCTGCACCTTCGTCGACGCCGGTCTGGATCCAGTTTTCTACCCGGGCCTTTTGCGCCGGATTGACCATCGGTCCGTAATGCGCTTCTTCGTCGGTCGAGACACCGACGCGCAGCGCTTCCATCGCCGGGATCATTTTCTCGCGCAGCCGGTCTGCGGTATCTTCGCCAACCGGAACCACAACAGGCAAAGCCATGCAACGTTCACCGGCCGAGCCAAAAGCTGCGCCGGACAGATCATTGACCACTTGGTCCATATCCGCGTCGGGCATCACGATACCGTGGTTCTTCGCGCCGCCCATTGCCTGCACCCGCTTGCCGGCCGCAACGCCGCGCTGGTAGACATAATGCGCGATATCGGACGAGCCGACGAAGCTGATGCCGCCGATTTCCGGATGATCGAGAATGGCATCAACCATTTCCTTGTCACCATGCAGGCATTGCAAAATGCCTTCCGGCAACCCTGCTTCGTGCATCAGTTCGACCAATCGGACCGGAACCGAGGGATCGCGCTCGGACGGTTTCAGGATGAACGCGTTGCCAGTCGCAATCGCCGGGCCGAACATCCACATCGGGATCATGGCGGGGAAGTTGAACGGGGTGATGCCGGCACCGATGCCGAGCGGCTGGCGCATTGAATAGACGTCGATGCCAGGACCGGCGCCCTGGGTATATTCGCCCTTCAGGACATGCGGGATGCCGCAGCAGAATTCGATCACTTCCAGACCGCGCTGCACGTCGCCCCTGGAATCGGCGATGACCTTGCCATGTTCCCGGCTCAGCAATTCGGCCAGCTCGTCCATATGGGCTTCGACCAGTTCCTTGAACTTGAACATCACCCGGGCGCGGCGCTGCGGGTTGGTTGCGGCCCAGGCTGGCTGGGCTGCAAGCGCCGCCTGAACGGCGGTCTCGAGAACATCGGCGTCGCCCAGATCTACTTTGCCCTGGATCCCGCCATTGTTGGGGTCGAAAATATCGCTCTGGCGGGACGCTGCTGCGGTTCCTCCCGAGGCCAAGACATGGGTAACGGTGCGCATTGAAAAGACTCCTGATTGCATTTGCGGGCTATATGCTATTTACCGCAGCAATGCACAACACCCCTCACCCTATCTTTTATGGCAATAACATATGAGCGATGACGGCGCCGCCGGGCAGAACCGGCCGATGGCGGGAATCGTCACCCGGCTGGGCGCCATGCTGTCCCTCGGCGTGATGTTTACCTTCGTCAAACTCGCTGGACAGCATGGCGTCCACGTCACCGAAAGCCTGTTTTACCGCCAATTGACCGCAATGCCGCTGATCTGTTTCCTGATCTGGCGCAGCCAGGCGGGCTGGCCCTCTATCGTTTCGAACAAACACCGGCTGCACATCCTGCGGTCGCTGCTCGGCATTTGCGCCATGGGCCTCAATTTCTGGGCGATGACTCTGCTGCCGCTGGCCGACGCCACGACGATCAGCTTTACCGTGCCGATATTCGCAACCCTGTTTGCAGCGCTGATCCTGCGCGAACAGGTTGGCATCCGGCGCTGGTCGGCGATCCTGATCGGCTTTGTCGGCGTGCTGATCGTAGTCCGGCCCGGCGGGACGTTGATCCCGGCGTTTGGCGCTGCTGTCGCCTTGGCAGGGGCACTGGTTACCGCTGGCGTGACGCTGGTCATCCGCATGCTCGGTCGTACCGAGACAAGCATCGTCACCATCTTCTGGTTCTCGGTCTACACCCTGCCCGCCCTCCTCATTTGCGTTTTCATCTATGGCGGCGGCCACGATGCCCAGACCTGGGGATTTCTGCTCGGCATCGGTTTTTTCGGAGCGATCGGCCAGCTGTGCATTACCCAGTCACTGCGCTATGCACCGATTTCGACGATCGTGCCGATGGACTATAGCGCTCTGATCTGGGCGACCCTGTTCGGCATCCTGATTTTCGGCCAATATCCCGGCCTGTCGATATGGATCGGAGCGCCGATCATCATCGGATCCGGCCTTTTCATTGCCTGGCGCGAGCATGTCCGAGCGGGCAAGCTGACGGTTGCCAAGGTGAAGCCGGTCGCATAATCTCTCGCCACAAGGGGAGAGAGACATGCTGAAATTTATTTCGTCCATCGGGGCAGCGCTCACGCTGCTGTTCGCTACCGGTGCCAGCGCAGAGGAGACGCCCGCCAGCCTCCCTTATCCCGAAGTCACAATATTCGAGGCCGCCAAGATCATCACGATGGAGCCGGGCTTTCCCGAGGCCCGCTACGTGGCGACTGCTGACGGTATCATCCTCGGCCTCGGCCAGACTTTGGAAGAAATGGAAGCATGGACGAGGGATCGCAAGGTTACCGTCGATCGGCAGTTTGCCAGGCAAATCCTGATGCCCGGCTTTGTCGAGCCGCATGTCCATCCGATGCAGACGATCATGATGTTGCCGATCCCCTTCATCAGCCCGGAGAAGTGGCAACTGCCTGGCACGACCTATCCCGCGGCTCGCGGCAAAGCGCAATATGAACAGCGGCTGCGCGAGGAATTGGGCAAGAGCAAGGACAAGCTGTTCATCACCTGGGGCCATCACAAGCTGTTCCACGGCGATATGGACCGCGCCGAGCTGGACCGGATCGCGCCCGATCGGCCAGTGGTGATCTGGCAACGCAGTTTTCACGAGATTATCGCCAATAGCGCCGCGCTGAACCTGCTGGGCATTGGCACGCAGGAGGCCTTCACCGCAGAATTCGACAAGCCGACCATCGATCCGGCGCACGCTGACTTCACCACCGGCATCATTCACGAGACCGCGCTGTTCGGTGGCATAGAGAAGCTCCGTCCCTATCTCTTCTCGCCTGCCAAAGTGCAACAGGGGCTGGCCGATATGCGCCAGATGATGCTGGAGAATGGCGTCACGACCAGTGCCGATCTGGCCTTTGGCGGCTTTGGCGGACCGGAGATGGAGTCGGCGCTGTTCAAGAGCCTCTACGACCAGCCGACCACGCCATCCCGCATCCTAGCCATTCCGGTTGCGCCTTTGGTCACTGGCGATCCGAACGTCTGGCTCAAGGCGATGAAGGACAAATATGACAGTTCGAAATTCTTCTTCTCCAACCGGGTGAAGCTGTTCGCCGACGGCGCTTTTTTCGCCCAATATATGCAGATGAACCCGCCCGGTTACAGCGATGGGCACGACGGCAAGTGGCTGACCGAACCGGAGGAACTCCAAAAACAGACCGAGCGTTTCTGGGATGCCGGCTGGAATCTGCACACTCATGTCAACGGCGACAAGGGCCTGGATGTAGTTCTCGGCATCTCCGAAAAGCTGACCCCGAGAAACGGCCAGCATATCGTGATGGAGCATCTCGGTTACTCAACCGAGGCGCAGAACCGGCGGATCGGCGAGATGGGCCTCTATGTTTCCGCCCAGCCCAACTATATCCGCATCCTCGGCGATGCCTATGCCAAAACCGGCATGGGCCCCGACCGCGCGGCGCAGATGAGCCGGCTCGGTTCGCTGGAGCGCAAGGGCGTGCCGCTGGGGCTGCACAGCGATTTCAACATGGCGCCGATCGACCCATTCTACCTCGCTTGGGTGGCGAGCAACCGCATCACCCTCGACGGTAACGTCAAGGCACCGGAAGAACGGCTGTCGCTCGACAAGGCGCTCCGGGCGATCACGGTTGAGGCGGCGCAAGTGATCGGGCTGGACGCTATGGTCGGCAGTATCGCGACCGGCAAGAAAGCCGATTTCACCGTACTCGACCGCGACCCCTATGTCGGCGGTGCGGCGAAGCTGCAGGAGGTCGAAATTGATGGCGTGGTGTTCGAGGGGCGCTGGTTTCCGGCGCGGTAGCGGGAATCCCGCACCGAACGTTTGCTCATCTGACATTTGTTCGCAATAAAATGACGCCTGAGACAACAAGTTATTGCAAGGACCGAAAATTGCACTCATCTAGATGACATGGGAGCGAGCGAAATTTCGAGAACAGATACGCAGAGAGCCCGGGATTCGCTGCTCGAGATCATGGCACGGGTTGCAAACAGCGACCGCGCGGCGCTTGAAAAACTCTATGAGCTGACCTCATCGAAACTATTTGGAATATGCCTTCGTATCTGTGGAGACAGAAGCGCAGCGGAGGATGTGTTGCAGGAAGTGTATATTAAAGTCTGGCACCGGGCCGATCAATATCAGGCGGACAGATATAGCCCGATTTCATGGCTGGCGGTTATCACCCGGAACGCCTCGATTGACTGGTTGCGGAAAAACGGCCGACAAAACTATGCTAACGAGGAGGCAATCGAAATTATAGCCGACGACGCGCCCTTGAGCGATACCGTGATCGAAGAAAGGCAACAGAAGGCGCGGATCATGAATTGCCTCGAGCAACTCGAGGAAGAGCAGAAAAAACCGATTCGGTCAGCCTTCTTTGGCGGATATACCTATGCCGCGCTTGCAAAGAAGATCGAGGTCCCGCTGAGTACGATGAAAAGCCGGATCAGGCGCGGCCTGATGAGTTTGAAAAAGTGTCTCGAAGATGGTTGATTTGCCCGAAGAGCTGGAAAAATCCGAGCAGCTGGCGGCGGAGCTGGTGCTTGGTCTGCTGGAAGGCGATGACCTGGCCACCGCCTTGCGGCTGCGGCTGTCCGACGAGGAGTTCCGGCGGAACGTTTACGCCTGGGAAAAGCGGCTGGCTCCGTTGCTCGACCTGATCCCGCCGCACGCCGCACCGGATGATATCTGGCAAAAGATCAATGAACGGCTCGATACGCGCACCTCCGAAAATCCCGGCGAGAATATCTCCACCCTATCCTTCCGAAACCGTCTGAACCGCTGGCGCGTGGGAGCCCTCGCCGCCGGTACGATCGCGGCATCGCTGGCGCTGGCACTCGTGATCAGGCCCGCTCCTGTAACCCCTGAATACCCTGTGCAGCAGCTTGCATCGCCGCAGATCATCGCCCAGCTTTCGGGGGAACAGGAGGGACTTTCGGTTGCCACCCGTTTTGACCCCGAGACGGGCGAATTGAACGTGAGTACCGCCGGCCTCGATTCGGCAAAAGGCGCCCCGGTATTGTGGGTTGTCCCTGCAGACGGAACACCCCGAGCCGTCGGTATATTGCCGACCAACGGAGCTGGCTCGATCAATGTCGATCCCACTATCCGGTCCTTTGTTCAGGCCGGATCGCTGCTGGCCCTGACCATGGAAGATCCGGCAGGTGCGCCGTTCGAAGCCCCCACGACTCCGATCCTGGCAACGGCTACAATTTCCAAAATTTAAGAAAATTTGCGTCCAATCCGCGATCGGTTGCGTAGCTGCCCGTGATCCGGAACAGATTTCCGGTTCGCCGTAATCATTCCATTGCACCGAAAGGACTTTCCATGACGTTCCGATCTCTCTCCACGCCTTCCCTCCCCCTCCTGGCTCTCGCCCTGTCGCTCTCAGCCTGTACCATGTCCGAGCAGGGCGGTGGCGAGATCAGCTCTGGCGCTTCCGTCGCGGCCACGAGCAATCCGATGGTCGGCGGTGCGGCCATGTATCCGACCCGCAATATTGTCGAAAATGCCGTCAATTCAGCTGATCACACCACATTGGTCGCCGCGGTGCAGGCCGCCGGACTGGTCGACACGCTCGCCGGCCCCGGACCCTTTACGGTTTTTGCACCGACCAATGCAGCGTTTGATGCATTGCCCGACGGCACCGTCGCGACGTTGCTCGAGCCGGAAAACAAGGCGACCCTGACCAAGATTCTGACCTATCATGTCGTTCCCGGACGGCTGACGGCTGCCGACCTCGCTGCCAAGGCGAAAATGATGGGCGGCAAGGCCGAACTGACCACCGTAGCCGGTGCCAAACTGACGGTCTCCAAATCGCCCTCCGGCGGCTGGATGCTGACCGACACGAAGGGCGGCACCGCCAATATCACTATTGCAGATGTGATCCAGTCCAACGGAGTCATCCACGAAATCGACGCCGTCGTCATGCCCTGAACCATCCTTCCCTGCGGGTCTTTCCCCGTCAGGATGGTGCCGAGCAGCAGGACCGGAAAGGGTTTGGCGGTCGCCCTTTCTCGCTCAACAGACGAGGCCGCCATTTTCCTCCCCAGAGACGGTTAGGAAATTTATTTTGCCATTGGTGCGTCTTTTTTGCGTCCACCTTCGTCCCTTCATTCGCGTCCGGCAAATCGGCGGTCGCGTTAGAAAGATAGAGGGGATTTCAATGTCAAAACATAGCAGATTTTTAAGCCGGACCATCATGATGTCAGCGGCAACAGGTGCCATTGCGCTCGCCAGTCCGGCATGGGCCGACGCCACTGCACCATGCAACAGCAATCCGGGACCGGACGGGATCCTTGGCAATGCGGATGACCCCGTCAATACGCTGGAATGCGGGATAGGCGCAAATGGCAGTGGCGATGGCTCGGTCGCAGTTGGCGGCGGCGCAGTCGCCGATGGCGTCGACGCAGTGGCTCTCGGCAGCGACAATGCGGGCGCGGCTCCCGCGCGCGCGATTGGCAACTCGACCACCGCCATCGGCGGCGAGGCGCTTGCCATGGGCCCCGGTGCCACGGCTTTGGGCTGGCGCTCGGTAGCCAATGCGGAACGCGCGACAGCCCTCGGCCATCTCGCACAGGCGACTGCCCTGCGCGCCACTGCAGTCGGCGAAGCCGCGATGGCGACGGGCGTTGAATCCGTCGCGCTTGGCAATCAGTCCGTAGCAAACGGTGTAGATGCCGTTGCGATCGGAACCCAGTCACAGGCGAACGGCAACAGCACCACGGCGGTGGGCGGTGAATCAATCGCAACCGGACCGGGCGCGACCGCTTTCGGCTGGCGCGCGATGGCGAATGCCGAACGGGCGACAGCCCTCGGTCATCTGGCTCAAGCCAATGGTTTGCGCTCCGTGGCAGTAGGCGAAGGCGAAGGCGCGGTGGCCAATGGGGAAACATCGATAGCGCAAGGCAATCTGGCTTCGGCAACCGGCAGCGACGCGATCGCAATCGGTGACCAGACCGTTGCCAATGGTAATTCGACGACCGCTGTTGGCGGTGAATCTCTGGCTCAGGGACCAGGTGCATCAGCCTTTGGCTGGAGGTCCGCGGCTTCGGCAGAGCGGGCCACCGCATTGGGGCATCTGGCAGTCGCCAGCGGCGTCCGCTCAGTTGCTATAGGTGAAGCGGCCAATGCATCGGCGGCGGGTGCGATTGCACTTGGCAACCAGTCGGTGGCATCGGGCGTCAACTCGATCGCGATCGGCAACGGCGCGACTGCAACCGCGGATAATCAGGTCGCCATCGGTTCTGCCGATTCGACCGTACGCTTGGCAGGTATAAGCAGCGGCAACGCTCAGCAAACGGGCCAATTGTCCGTCGTTACCGCTGACGGCAATGGTGTGCTTGGAACCAGCACCGGCTTTGCCAGCAGCGCCGTCGTCGCGGCGAATTCTGCGCAGGTGGCGGCCAATCGCGGTTTGATCAATGCAAATACCGGCGCAATCACTGCACTTCAGGGACAAACCGCGGCGTTGTTTGACCTGTCCGAGGTGAACCGGGTTAATATCCGCAAGGCCAATGAAGGCGTGGCTATCGCGCTGGCGATGGAATCGCCTGTGTTGCTTCCGGGCAATACGTTCGGAGTTGCAGGCGGCTTCGGCTACTTCGAGGAACGGGTTGGCGGCTCTGCGTCCTTCGCGGCGCGGATCGGTGACAATGCGGCCTTTACCGGGGGCCTTGGCATCGGCTTCGACAGCGGCGAAGTTGGTGCCCGTGCCGGGTTCCAGTTCGCATGGTAAGCAAGACCAGATCGATTGCAGCAAAACTACTGGGGCAATTCGCTCCAGTAGTTTTGCTGGTTTTGGCAATGTGGCTGAGTTCGATCCAGCCAGTCTATGCACAAGCCGCCGAGCCGCCGGTCTCCAGCCAGCCGGTGCCAAACGGGCTTGAACTTTCCAAGTTGATCTGGAGCACGATGGCAGCGGTCGATCATGCCAACCAATCCGGCAATTATTCGGTGCTGCGCGACAATGCGGCGCCGGGCTTCCAGATTATCAACAATCCGGCGCGGCTCTCCGAGATTTTTGCCGGCCTGCGTGCCAGCCGGATCGACCTGTCCAATACCTTGTTGCTGGCGCCCACCTATTCCGCACCACCTGCGGTCGTGGAAAAAGACGTGATCCGGGTTCGCGGGGCCTTTGGCCTGCGTCCGACGGCGATCTCCTTTGATCTCTATTACCAGTGGGTTCAGGGGAAGTGGCGGCTTTACGGCGTCTCCATCGGCCAGGAGAGCATTGCGAACATCCAGCCGGAAACCGCCCCGAAACGGTAATATCGGCAGCCTGCAGCCATTTTCCTGTTCAATCGCCGCCGACGGTTGAGCAGGAAGTGGCATCGTAGGAGGTCGCGAACAACGACGTGCTGTTTAAGGGGCGGTGGTTTTCGGTACGGCAAGTACGAGTTACGAGGGTGACAAGCCGGTATTTCGTAAAAATCGCTCTATTTACCTAGGTTTAACCCGAAAAGTTTACGACGTTATTTCCAATCAGGGAAAGCGGAGTAAGGTCGATATTGGTCGAGGCAGCCAAAAAGCGCGAATGGAAATCACGTCTGCCGACAGGATCGATTGGCAAACTTCCTAGCAAGCAAATCAGGAAACGCCGGTACTACGCTACCGGCGCTCTTCGCTCGGTCGGAAATTACCGAGGGTTGATCAATGAATATGGGAGGGTCGCCCATGTCTTCGCCAGCCGCGTCACGGCCTTGATTGAGGCCAGATAACGGATGTTGACCTCGGATGAACTCAGACAAATGCTGGACGCACTTCCGCTGCCTGTCTTTGTCAAGGATGCCAATCATTGCTGGATTTACGGCAATCGGGCTTTCTGCGATCTAATCGGTCTGGACGACTTGATCGGTCGGGACGACACGAGCCTTTTTGACGAAGAACAGGTCGATATATTCTGGAGAGAGGACAGCCTGGTATTCAGCGGTCAGACCAGTACGAACTTCGAAGAGATCGGCGAAGGCACATTCGCGCTCACCCGAAAATTTCCCGTAACCTTGGGCAATGGAAAGCAAGGCCTTATCGGATTGATCATTGAAGCCGTAGTAAGCCCGGAAGACCTCAAGAAAACCCGTTCAGAATTTAAAAACGCCCAGGAAAAGAACAATCTGCTGATAGCGCAATTGCAGAGCGAGGCAGATGGCCACGCCAAGCATTACGAAAAACGTCTGCAAGATCTTGAGCGTCAGCGTGAAACCGCTCAAAGTCTGGCCCAGACCGATCCGCTGACACAAGTGGGGAATCGGCTCGGCTTCCAAGCTGACCTCCAGTCGCTTTCCAAGCGGTGTGACGCCGAATCCTGCTCATTCACGCTGGCCTATATCGATCTCGATAATTTCAAGCATATAAACGATACGTTCGGACACCGAATGGGCGACCGTCTGCTTTGTCAGGTGGCCAAGAGGCTGAAGTCAATTGACAGGATTGTCTCCGTATCCCGACTTGGTGGTGATGAGTTTGCCGTGCTGCTGGAATGCACTGACCGGTCGACGCAGCATGTTGAGGAACAACTTCAGAGCATGGTCGATTTTGTTTTTCAACCCGTTACCGAGTTCAAGCGAGAAGTCAAAACGTCGGGCTCGCTAGGCTTTACACGATATCCGTTCGACACAAAGAATCTCAGCGAGCTGAAACATTTCGCTGATCTTGCCCTCATGAAGGCCAAAAAGGCCGGCAAAGGCCGGGTGCGTGAGTTTGAGACTTCGGATCATTCGGCAGACTTGCGATTGCGAAAGCTGGAAGTGGGCCTGGCAGGGGCAATAAAGAAGCACGATATCTCGGCTGTATACCAGCCGATTTTTGAGGCAAATGACGAACGGGTTAAGGGTGTAGAAGTGTTGGCTCGCTGGACGCATCCGGAGCTTGGCTCTATTGCGCCCGACGAGTTTATTTTTATCGCGCGGCGATTGGGCTTGCTGCTGCAACTGGACCAGATCGTGCTCCGGCGTGCCTGTAACGAACTGGCAGAGTTCATCGATAGCGGTGCCATCGAATATTTCTCTGTCAATGCGAGCCCCAGCGATGTCGCTTCGCTGGGATATGCGACAAATTTTCTGGATACGCTCAGGGATTTCAACATGTCCCCCACTTCGGTCGTGATTGAGATCATTGAGACCGCGGTGATGGAAAAGTCGCACACGGCGCGCGACAATCTGGCACAATTGAGCGCTGCAGGCATAAAAATTGCCCTCGACGACTTTGGCAGTGGTTATGCCAACTACAGGACGCTGCTGGACCTTCCAGTGAATATCCTGAAAGTCGATCGCTCCTTGATCAACACGATCAACGATAAGCCGCACCTGATCGATTTCCTCGTTTCCATCCTCCATATGGCCCAGGCTCTGGGTGCCAGCACGGTATGCGAAGGGATCGAAACCGAAGAGGAAAAAGTGATCGCGCAGGCCCTCGGATTTGATGCATTGCAGGGGTTTCTCGTCAGCAAACCCATCGGCATTGACGGCCTGCGGAGCGCGATCCAGCTGGAAGCGGAAAAGCGGGCGTCAATCCAGAGAAAAGGTCTGAACAGCTTTTCAGATAGCAGACTCGTTGCCACAGGCCGCTGATTCAGGCTGGGTAGCGGCGTTCAAGACGATCTGGAAAATCCGTCAACTCCGCTGCTGCCTCTCTCCACCAGTTCGCCTGTGCCGGATATAATCCAGGGGCTAACCCACCAGTTTCACAAGCATCCACAGTCCCATCCCGATCATGAACAGATTTTCGGTCAGCGAGACAAAGCCGAGCGGAACATTGCTGTCGCCGCCGACGCAAGCGCATTTGAGTTCGCGTTTCTGGATATAGACGGCGTAGAAGACGGAGACCGCACCGACCGTCCCGATGAACAGCGCGACCGGGATCGCCAGCCACAGGCCAACACCGGCGATCATCAGCACACCGGCCAGAGCCTCCCCGAACGGGTAGAGATAGCCGTAGCGCACCCAGCGCCGGGCGAGCAGGTCATAGTTGAGAAACATGGTCGAGAAACTCTCGATATCGCGCAGCTTCAGATAGGCGAGACCGCACATCGAGAAGGCAACAAACCATTCCACGGTTTTGACCGAGAACCAGGCACCGCTAGCGACGAAGGCGGCACCCAGCGCCATCAGGAAGGTCATGGCGAACAGGGCGATGACCGGCTGATAGCTGGTATCGCTGCGTTCCTCCTCCGGCTTGTCCTTGCCGAACCAGACGCGCAGCGCGTCATAGCCCCCGATCCGCTCCCCATCGATAAAGGTCTGCGGCGTGGTTTTGACATCATGCTTGTCCTTGAACGCATCGGTCTCCTCGCGCGTAGTCAGATGATGGTCCTCGACCGTAAAGCCCTCGCGCTCGAGCAGGAACTTGGATTTGAGACCATAGGGACAGATATGTTGTTCCATCACCATGCGGTATAATTTGGCAGTTTTCTGCTGGGCCATTACCGTTTCACCTTTTCAATCAGATCGATCAGTTCGTCGAATTTTTCCTTCTGCTCTGCCTGACTGCCGGTCGCGATCGCCTCACTGACGCAGCAGGCCGCATGGTCCTTCAGGACCTGGCTCTCGACCTTGGCGAGTGCCGATTTCACCGCCTGGACCTGGTGCAATATATCTATGCAGTAGCGGTCGTCGGCGATCATCTGGGCGATGCCGCGTACCTGGCCCTCGATCCGGCGGAGCCGGTTGATTTTCTGATCTGCTGCACCTTTGGTCATATTTTCTCGCTTGTTAAGATACCCTATGGGGGTATAGAGGAAGGCATGCAAAACGCCAAGATGGAATATTCCCGCCGCTCGATGATCGGCTCGCTCGCCGCACTTGGCGGAGCCGCCGCCCTGCCAATGCCGGGCTGGGCGATGGGCCGGATGGGCACCCATAGAAGCGGATTGGTGCGCAAGGGGATGGACGAGCTTTCGGGCGCGAAGATCGACCTTCATATTGCTGACGGCAAGTTTGCTACCGGTGGCCGGGCCGGACATGCGATCGCCGTCAACGGCACGGTGCCGGGCCCGTTGATCCGCCTTAAGGAGGGGGAGCAGACGATCCTTTCCGTGCACAATATGCTGGATGTCGACAGTTCAGTGCACTGGCACGGGCTGTTGCTGCCGTTCCAGTTCGACGGCGTGCCCGGCATCAGCTTTCCGGGCATCAGGCCGGGCGGGCGCTTCGACGTGCCGCTCACCCCGCGCCAGTCGGGGACTTACTGGTGGCACAGCCACAGCGGACTGCAGGAACAGATAGGCCATTATGGCCCGATCATCATCGATCCGGCCGGTCCCGATCCGGTCGAATATGACCGCGAACATATCATATTGCTGAGCGAATTCACGCCAATCCACCCGCACACCATCATGAAGAAGCTGAAAGTCTCGGAGGGCTATTTCAGCCTGCAGAAGACCAGCGCCACGGACGATTATCCGCTGAGCGCCGAAGAACGGCTGATGTGGGGGCGGATGCGGATGATGCCGACAGACATCGCCGATGTCTCGGCGCCGACCTATAGCTATCTGGTCAATGGCCATGGGCCGGAGGACGGGCTTGAACTGCCGTTCGTGCCTGGCGAGCGGGTCCGGCTGCGGATCATCAACGGCAGCGCGATGACATTCTTCAATATACGCCTGCCCGGCCTGCCGATGACGGTGGTACAGGCGGATGGCCAGAATGTGCAGCCGGTCGCAGTCGATGAACTGCAGATTGGGGTGGCCGAGACCTATGATGTGATCGTGACGCCGACCGACGACGGTGCCTTTGCCCTGGCGGCGGAGAGCATGGATCGCAGCGGTATGGCGCAGGCTTCGCTGACCTCGCAACCCGGGCGCAAGGCCGCCTTCCCTGCCCTGCGCGATCCGCCGCTGCTGTCGATGGTCGACATGGGCCATGGCGGGATGGATCATGGCGGCCACGCGGCTCAGGCCGATGCGCCGATGGATCACGGAGACATGGACCATGCTGCGATGGGCCACGCGATGCCGGATGCTGCGGCTCCTGAAGCGGATATGGCAGCGATGGATATGGCCGGCGGAATGAATATGCGCGATACCAGCCTGTTGCCCGCCAGTGTCAAGGTCGGACCCGGCATTGACATGGTGGCGATGAACCCGCAGGACCGGACCGGCTATCCGGGACTGGGCCTGGATGAAGTGCCGCACCGGGTGCTCAACTACCGGATGCTGAAGTCCCTCAATATGGACCATCACAAGCGTGCTCCGGACCGCGAGATGGAGCTTCATCTTACCGGCAATATGGAACGCTATATGTGGTCGTTCGACGGCCGGAAGTTCAGCGCTGTCGGCGATGATCCAATCCGCTTTGCCCATGACGAGCGTGTGCGGGTCAAGCTGGTCAACGACACGATGATGGCGCATCCGATCCATCTGCACGGCATGTTCTTCGAACTGGTCAACGGCCAGGGCCATTTTCAGCCGAAAAAGCATACGGTGATCGTCCAGCCGGGCAGCAGCGCGACCTTTGAGGTGACCACCGATGAGCCGGGCGACTGGGCCTTTCACTGCCATCTGCTCTACCATATGCACGCCGGGATGATGCAGACGGTCAGTGTCGCCTTTCCGGGAGACGCATGATGGTCCGGATATGGGCAATGCTCATCGCGGCCTCAACTGCCGCGCCGCTGATGGCGCAGGATCACAGCCAGATGGATCACAGCGCGCACCGGATGCCGACGGCAGGGGAAGCCAAGCCCGAAATGGACCATGATGCTATGGGCCATGGTCCATCCGCCGCCCCGCAGGCCATTTCGGAACAAAACCCCACCGGCCCGCCAAATGCAGCGGACCGAATCTGGGGTGCCGAAGCCATGCGCGAATCGCGGGACGCCGTTTATCGCGAGCATGGCGATATGCAGATATTCTGGTTGCAGGGCGACCGCCTGGAATATCGCGCACGGGACGGGAGCGACGGCTATCTCTGGGATCTGCAGGGCTATTATGGCGACGATCTGAACAAATTCTGGTTCAAGAGCGAAGGCGAAGGCAGTTTCGGGGAGCCGATAGAGCAAGCAGAAATACAGGCTCTTTACAGCCGGGCGATTGGCCCGTTTTTCGATCTGCAACTTGGCGTCCGGCAAGACCTGACCGGGCCGGACCGGACCCATGCCGTGATCGGTGTACAGGGTCTGATGCCCTATATGTTCGAGCTTGATGCCGCCGCTTTCCTGTCCAACAAAGGCGATCTGACAGCGCGGATCGAGGCAGAATATGACCAGAGGATCACCCAGAAGCTGGTCCTGCAGCCGCGCGCGGAAGTCAATCTTTCGGCGCAGGACATACCGGAATTGGGGATTGGATCAGGCATCGACAATGTCGAGCTAGGTCTGCGCTTGCGTTACGAAATCGTGCGCGAATTTGCGCCCTATATCGGCATTGAACAAGAATGGAGCCTGGGCGGCAGTCGGGATTATGCCCGGCTTGAGGGAGAAGACCCCAGCGTTACCAATTATGTCGTCGGAGTGCGTTTGTGGTTTTGAGGCTTTTATTCGGCAACGGATCGCTTGCGGAAGATGCTGTTGAACACCGCTCCTGCCGCAATACCCAGCCCGGTCGCCAGAATATCCGCCCCAAAGTCTATCCAGTCTGCAACACGGCCGAAACCCAGCGATAGCTGCAAAAGTTCTATACCGCCGCCGAACGCCATCAACATAATGAAGAGCGTTTGCGCCTGCGCGCGGGGCCAGATCACGCGGGCCATCAAGGACAGCGTAAAAAACGCCAGCATATGATTGAGCTTGTCGTCCGCAAAAATCGTCGGCGCTTCGCCTGCCGGCATTAGCGAGATAACAAGGATAATCGCGAGCAATATCCAGAAAATGAAGCGGATTATATTGTGGGGGGTCATCGAACCGCTCTAATCGTGCAGAGATGACCGTCCCGTTAATGACGGGAAGCCGGGCGGGACCAACACACCAGCCGATGCGGTAGATCGATGTTTTGCTTCCATTAATATTGCCATATCGCTCATTTTCCGTTCAATTCCGTCCAGGGTCGCTATCTGCGCGCTTTCGCTGAAAACTCTGGTCCCGGCCGCGAACGTAAAAGCAGCGGAGGCGACCCCGGTCAACCGATATAACCACAGCTTGTGCTTCCTGATAATCGCCCAAGCGACACCGTTGCATCCTGCGTAGCGGCAACGAGCGCGATCAGGAACACAAATCGAAGATTATTCGAGCGCCAAAAACGATGTCGTCGACACGCTACTCAACCACTCAAAAACTGACCGCGCCCTATCATTTTTAAGCGCGCGCCGTTTGATCTGGATCAATGCTGTCGAACGGAGAAAATCGACAATGTCATGTAGCTGCTGGCGTGAACGTGCAGTCAAAAATCTGTCGCATGATCGCAGTCAGAATCGTGAGAGGGTCAAAGGAAAATTCATGAAAAATCTTGAGGATATTGATGCCACAAGCCCAGAAAACCTGCGGGATCCCTATCCCTATTATGCCAGATTGCGGGACGAGGCACCGGTATTCCGGGATCCGAAAACCGGGATTGTATCGGTATCGACCTATGATCTCGTTCTGGAAGTCAATAAACGCCCGAAGATTTTCTCCAGCAATTTTGCATCCCTTTTGAATTCAGGCGGAAAGGGCCGTTTTGACGAGGAAGAAGAAACCATTCTGGCGGAGGGATTGCGGCGGTGCAATACGATGCTCACCGCTGATCCACCCGACCATTCCCGCTATAAACGGATTGCCATGCAGGCCCTGCCGCACAGCCGGATCATGGCAATGGCACCCTATATCGCTGAAGTCACAAATGGCCTGATCGACAAATTTTCGGCGGACGGAAAGGTCGAGTTCAAATCGCAATTTGCGGAAATGCTGCCGGGCATTGTCATCGCCGATGCGCTTGGCATCCCGCGCGAGGATATCCCGATGTTTCAGTCCTGGGTTCGTGCGGCTATTTTGCGTCTGAACGGCAATGCCAAGCCAGAAGAACGGCCCGCGCTGGCGCGCAGCGAGATTGCCATGCAGAAATATTTTCGCGAGGCCATGGCCGAGCGGCGGACGAATCCGGGTGACGATGTTGTATCCGACCTCATTCAGGCGTCCATGCCGACGGAGGAAGGCGAACGGCCTCTCGACGAAGCGGAAATCTATTCGATCGTTCAGCAAATTTTCACCGCCGGACAGGAAGCCACCGCGCATGCGCTGACCTATGCTCTGGCGCAGCTGTTGGCCAATCCCGAGCAGCTCGAAGCCCTGATGTCCGATGACACTCTGGTTGCCAATATGGTCGAAGAAGCGGTGCGGCATCTCTCCCCGTCCCACAATATGTGGCGGATCGTGAAGCAGGACACGGTACTCGGCGGCGTCGAACTGAAAGCGGGCGAGCCGATGCTTATCCGCTATGGTTCGGCCAATCGCGATGAATCCAAATTTGACAATGCGGGCAAATTCGACGTGTCACGAGAAAATGCCAAAAATCATATCGCATTTGGCGCAGGCGTCCACACCTGCCTTGGCATGACGCTGGCGCGGCTGGAGATGGTGACCGCGCTGCCGATCGTCCTGAAGCGGCTTAAAAATCTGCGTTTTGCCAACCCCGAGGATCCTTTTTCCTTCGCCACCAGTCATATTTTACGCGGCGTGCAATCGCTCGAACTCGCCTTCGATCCCGAAGAGAGTGCGGAACAGCGCGCGGACGATCGCATTTTAGAAGCCAATTGATTTTTTGAGGAACAAAAGATGGTAGAGACGCTTACCGGAACAAACCGGTCCAAAGGGATCGGTTACGACGAACTGCTCGACATGGACACGCACAAGGTGCCATCCAAATTTCGTGAAGATAGCCCGATGGAACCGGGGCCGACAATTGTCGATCCCAGCATCTATTATTCCCGCGATTTTTTTGATCTGGAAGTGGAACGGCTGTGGAAGCGGGTCTGGCAAATGGCTTGCCACGAGGATGATATTCCCAATGTCGGCGATAGCCTGGTCTATGATATTGCCAGCCTTTCCTTCATCATCGTTCGCACCGGCGAAGATGAGATCAAGGCGTTCCCCAATGCCTGTCTTCATCGGGGCCGTGCGCTGCTAACGGAAGATGCCAAAGGACTGCATGAATTTCGCTGCCCGTTTCACGGCTGGGGCTGGAAAATTGACGGCACTTTGAAGGAAGTGCCCTGCCAGTGGGACTTTCCCACGGTTAGCGAGAAAACCCACAGTCTGCCGCCGGTCCGGATCGGCCGCTGGCAAGGATGGGTGTTCATCAACCCGGACGACAATGCCGAGACCTTGGAAGAATTTCTCGGCGATATCGACCGCCATTTTGAACCGATCCCTTTCGACCGCCGCTATAAAGCCGTCCATGTCGCCAAGAAGCTGCGCTGTAACTGGAAGGTGGCGCAGGAGGCGTTCATGGAGGCCTACCACGTCGTGGCAACTCATCCGACCTTGCTGGACGTGATGGGCGACGCAAACAGCAAATATGACGTGTTCGGCAAGCTGTCCCGCGCCATTTCTCCCAACGGCCTGCTTAGCCCGCATGTCAATCCGGCACTGGTAGCGGAACCGCTGGAAGGCGCAAAAACCTATGCTAAGGTTCGGCATGCGCTGTCCGGCAATATCTACGAACGACTGGAAGAAGAGCGGGTCAAGGTTACCACGCGCGACGGCAAAACCGGCATTTTTGACGAAGCGGCCCGCCATCTCGAAGGCGAATTGCATCATGCCGATGTCCAGCTTTGCAACTGGGTTGGTGGAGCCCTTGCCGAAGGGATGGAAGACGAACTGGACCCAACGACGTCAGGACCGATAGCCGAACGGCGCAAGGCCGAAGCCGATGCCCAGCGCGAAATGTGGCGCGAAAAACTTGGCGATGAAGTGGACCAGATAAGCGACGCAGAATTCGTCGACACGATCTACTATAATCTGTTCCCCAACATCAGTCCCTGGGGTTGCTTCGATCCGATCTTCTACCGGTTCCGTCCCCATGGCGACAATCCGGAGGAATGCATTCACGAGATCATGCTGATGCTGCCCGTGCGCGAAGGTGAAAAACGGCCAGAAGCTGCCAAGATTCACTGGCTGGACTTTGACGATGACTATGTCGAAGCGCCAGAACTGGGCATGCTCGCCAAGGTGTTTAACCAGGATGTCGTGAACCTTCCGCACGTTCAGAAAGGCATGAAGTCCATCAAGTCGAAGGAAATTATTTTTGCCGACTATGGGGAAACGAAAATCCGCCATTTCCACAAATTGTTGAAGGAACATCTCGCCCGATAGGCAATGATCGTTGCCCCATAGGCGACTGTAGGAATTGCTAGTCGTATAGAAGGTGTCTGTACACCGGCCGGCATAGTGTCTAGCAGCGTCGCCATGACTGGCTGCGATCATTGCGTTGTTCGAAATCGCGCAATCTGCTCGACACTCGATGCAGCCGAACTTGCCGCGCTCAACCAGATCAGCCATCACCGCGACCTGAAAGCCGGGCAAACATTGGCTTGGGAAGGCGACGAGTCCTTTCAGGTTGCCAATGTGATCGAGGGTGTTTTGAAACTGTCGGCGTCGCTCAGTGACGGGCGCGAGCAGATTGTTGGTGTCGCCTATCCGTCCGATTTTATCGGGCGGCCCTATGGCTCGCAAAACCGTCAGACGATCACTGCGATTACCGATGTGCGACTATGTACTTTCCGCCGCGCGGATTTTGAACGCTTTTCCGCTAACCATCCTGATCTTGAGCATAAGATATTGCAACGCACTTTGACCGAACTGGACAGAGCGCGTCAGTGGATGCTGCTGCTTGGCCGGAAATCTGCCCGGGAAAAGCTGGCGAGCTTTCTGCTCGAGATGTCAGAGCGTCTGGCGGATAGCGGATGCCAGAGCAGAGCTATGCCGACAGACCAATTCGGGCTCCCTTTCGGACGACAGCAAATCGCGGATATTCTGGGTCTGACCATCGAAACCGTTAGCAGACAGCTGACCGAACTTAAGAAATCGGGATTGATAGAGCTGCCCGACAATCGAAAGGTCGTGATAAAGGATCGCAAAGGTCTGGAACAGATGACCGACCAGTCTGGTTTGGGCCGATAACGGGACGCAGTGTCAAAATATTCAAGGCTCGCGCGGATTGCTCCGTATCGCACGTATATGGTTCGCGGCCTGCTTCAGTTCACTCCACGGTCCTTGCCTTCCCAATAGGGCTCCCGCAGCTCACGCCGCAAGATCTTGCCACTGGCGTTTCGCGGCAGCTCCGGGATGACATCTACCGTCTTCGGCACCTTGAACCCGGCGATCCGCTCTTTCGCCCAGGCAATGACGCTGTCGGTGTCGACGTCACCTGCATCCGCCTTCGGTGAGACCACGGCCTTGACCGCTTCTCCCCATTTTTCATCAGGGATACCGATCACTGCAACCTCGTTGACCTGTGGGTGGCCGAAGATCGCATTTTCGACTTCCGCCGGATAGACATTCTCGCCGCCGGAGATGATCATGTCCTTGACCCGGTCCTTGATGTAGAAATAGCCATCCTCGTCCATCACCGCCGCGTCCCCGGTGTAGAGCCAGCCATCAGCGTCGACCGTCTCTGCCGTCTTCTCCGGATTATCGTAATAATGCAGCATGTTGAGGCCGGAACGTGTCGCAATTTCTCCAATGGTGCCGGGCGGAACTTCCTGCCGGTTTTCGTCGACGATTTTCAGCTCGACGCTGGGCAGCGGGATGCCGATGCCGCGCATCCGCTCGTTCCCCGCCGGATCATGATCCTCGGGCGGCAGAATGCAGATCGTACCGGTGGTCTCCGTCATGCCATATTGCTGGCAGAACAAAGCTTTGGGCATAGTCTGCAGGCACTGGCGCAGCAGTTCCAGAGGGATCGGCGCGGCGCCATAGGTGACGCTGCGGACGCTGGAAAAATCCGTGTCCTTCGCGCGCGGCCAGTTGACCAGCATCTGCAGAGCGGTCGGCACGAGGAAAAACTGGTTGAGCCCCTTGTCGATGCAATCGAGTACACTGTCGGGGTGGAATTCCGGGATCACCATCATCGTCGCGCCGTTGTAGAAGGCAATCGGGCCGATACCGGAGCCGGCAATATGGGCACAAGGCATCACCGCCAGCGTACTGTCGCCAGGCTTGAGGTCGATCCAGGCATGTTCCGGCTTGTCCTCGACCAGAGGGCGGAGCTTGAACAGATTATCATTGGTCAGCACCGCGCCCTTGGGATTGCCTGTGGTGCCAGAGGTGTAGAGTTGCAGGACCCCTTCCGCCGGGTCGGTTTCTGGCAACTCGCCAGGCGTTGTATCCGCGACGAAGTCGGCCAGAGGCGGCAGACCGGCGCCGGATGCTGTGCAGATGATGGTTTTGGTATCGGGCGCTTCCTGCGCGGCTTTTTGCGCCGTTTCGGCGAATTCCGGCTCGCAGATCAGCAGCGGCGCACGCGTGTCCTTCAGGACATAGGCGACTTCCGGTGCGGCCAGTCGCCATCCAATCGGCGCGATCACCATGCCGGCGCGGCTGGCGGCTGCGAACAGGGTAAAATAGAGACCGCTATTCTTGCCGAGCCAGCAAATCCGGTCGCCTTTGCTCAGACCGGAACCGGTCAGTGCCCGCGCATATTCCGTGACACGCCTGTCCAGTTCAGCATAGCTGACTTTGCCATCGGCATCATCAATTGCGATATTGTCCGGGGTTTTTGCAGCCCAATTGGCAATGGCCGATCCCATGCAGCGCCTTGTTTCGGTCATTCATCCGCTCCTGTCTCTTTTGTTCTAGTTAAGCGGGCGATTAAGACATGGCAAGAGGGACGGATATTAGCCCCTCCTTTTTAAAGGAGGGGTTGGGGTGGTTTCTCTCGGCAAAAATGGCGCTCCGGTTTTCTAACCAGCCGGTTTCTATCCATATGCCCGCTCTATTCGCTGACGCGAGCGATGCTGGCGCATCGCCACCACCCCAACCCCTCCTCTAAAGAGGAGGGGCTTAAGGCTGCTTCCTATAAACCAGCGAAATATTGTTGGCCGGCATTTCGGTCAGACTTTCGCGCGCAAAACCGGTCCGCTCAGCCAGCGCGTCCATATCGGCGACATCGCGCAGCCCCCATCTGAGGTCGCGGCTCTTCAGGCTGCGCTCGAACGCCAAATTGCCGGGTGCGGTTTCAACGTCGGCCCGCAGATAAGGCCCGTAGAGATAGAGCGGAGCGCCGGAGTCGAGCAGGTCAGCGGCTTTCTCGAACAGGCCGATGCTGGATTCCCACGGGCTGATATGGACCATATTGATGCACAGAATCGCGGCTGGCTTCGGCAGGTTCCATCGTTTGGCCTGGGCATCCAGCGGCAGCGGCGGCAGGACATTGGTCACGGCTTCGCGCTTGGTCCAGGCTGCGATTGACTGGCAGCAGGCGGGATCGGGATCGCTGGGCTGGAAGGTCAGGTCCGGAAATTTCAGACCGAAATAGACGATATGCTCTCCGGTCCCACTGGCGATTTCCAATACGGTCCCCTGATCCGGCAATATGTCCCGCAAGATATCGACAATGGCGTCGCGGTTGCGCATGGTGGCCGGGGCGTGGCGCTGCTCGCCCGGTGTGCTGTCGCCGATGGTCCAGGGTTTAGGATCAGTCATTGCCATGGCTCTCAAGTTGCGTGTTGGTCGATATTGGGATAGTGATATGGGCCATGCCGAAACTGTTTCGCCTCGAAAAAGACAGCGCGCAAGTGAAATTTCCGCCGCCGCTGGTATATCTCGGTTTCCTGCTGAGCGGATTGCTGCTGGACCAACTGAGCGGCCGGGTTCCTGAATTCATTCCAGTATCGCCCTGGATAATGGTGGCTGGCGGAGTCGCGATTTTGGCGGGCTTTTGTATCATGATCGCCGGCACCAGCCGCTTCAGAAAGCTGGGCAACAATCTTGAACCGTGGAAACATGCAAACCAGATCGTCAACTCGGGCATCTACCGTTTCACCCGCAATCCGATGTACCTAGGCATGGCGCTGACTGCGCTTGGCCTCGCATTGCTGCTACGGAGCAGTTGGGCCGTGATTCTGCTACCGGTAGCGCTCCTGGTCATCCGTACGCAGGTGATCGCGCGGGAAGAAAGCTATCTGGCCGCGAAATTTGGTGACGAATATCTCACCTATAAAGCCAAGGTTCGCCGCTGGATCTAGTCCACATCGCCGGTCTGCTGACGCCGCCAGATGGCCGCCAGGAAACTGCCGATGACAACGTGATACACGGCCGATATCGCGCTCGGCACCGGCGCGAGCGCCGCCTGCATAGGGGTGGCGAACTGTGCGGCGAAGGTCGGTGTAGAGGCAAGACTGGAGCCGAGGCCGCTGTTCTGCATACCGACCTCAATGCTGATCGTGCGGCTCTCCTGCTCGCCGATGCCGAGTGCCCTGGTGATTAGATAGCCAAGCCCGAAACCGAAGACATGGAGCAGGAATATCGCCAGCATCAGCACGCCGAAATGCTCCTCGATCAGCGCCTTGCTCTTGGCGATAAACCCGCCGACGATGAGGATGACGACAATGACCGAGGCCAGCGGTGAGATAAGCGCAATCTTCTCCGTGAGTTTGGGCAGATAGCGGTTGAGCAGGACGCCGGCGATCACCGGCAGCAAGACGATCGAGACCATGTTGATGAACAGGTTCCACTGGTCGATCTCGACATATTTCCCGGCCAGCCATCCCGTCAAAACCGGTGTCGCGACGACCGCGACCAGCGTCGAACACATGGTCATCGTGACCGACAGCGCCAGATTGGCATTGGCGAGATAGGCGACGACATTGGAGGCCGTGCCGCCGGGGCAGCAGGCGACCAGAATCAGACCAACGGCCAGCCCTGTCTCCAGCCCGAAGGCCAGCGCCAGGCCGATCCCGGCCAGCGGCATGATGATGAATTGCAGCGCAACCCCTGCCCCGACACATTTCGGGATTTTAGCAATCCGCTGGAAATCTGCGAACGAGAGCGTTAGTCCCATGCCCAGCATGATCAGCCCGAGCATCACACTGACCAGCGGCTGTCCGAGCGGCTGATAGCGACCGTCCACGACCCAGATAAAATGGTCCGGGATAAACCATGCCCAGGCTGTCCCCAATACTGTCCACAGGGCGAAGAGATTGGTCAGACGGTGGATCAAATTATCCTCCCTGTCGCGGAGCGATGGGGAGGTGGCAGCCGGGACGGCTGACGGAGG
>NVXM01000062.1 GCA_002733865.1 Sphingopyxis sp. | reverse complement strand
GGTCATCCAGCGTTTGCCACAGCAGCAGAAATTGTCGCAACGAGATCTGGCCTGTCGTTTCGAACTTCTTGATAGTGGGCGCAGGTACAGTGCTACGTTCCGCCAGCGCCTGACGCGATAATTTCCGCGCCTTACGCTGCTCCCGTAACCAGTCACTCAAGCTCCGCTGTACATCCGCAGCGGATAGCAAAGAAAGCTTCACTTTCAGCACCTCGATATGGATACAGTGGTATCCATACTAGCACTGATTACACGAAAATGGACACCACCGTATCTAAACCCTCCCCTTGGGAGCGGCGGCCCCGCCGCGAAGGGCCCAACCAAAACCCTTCGCGCCGAGGCGGACGTTCTCAACCTCAACTACGACTTGCTGTCAGTCTTCTCCGGAAGAATTCTCAACGTCGGCAACAACATCGGACCAAACGCGAAACGCGCCGTGAGTTGCTGAATCATATCCCGCATCGACCCAATGATCAGTGAAGAACCATTGATACGCACGAGCAGCTCACGCTCATCGGTGGTAAATGTCGGCGCCAGCTCAAACCAGGCAGAGGCCTCCATGTCAACCAGGTAAGGAGCGGGTTTACCCTCACCCTCCTCATTCAGTATGGCCAGCCTTACGGTGATCATGAACTCGGTAGCAATCTCGGCTTCCGGTTGCGAGGTACCGGAAGAAATATCTACCTTGATCGTCACGTCCTGGAAATCAAACGTAGGGGCCCAATATTCCTCGGCTTGCTCCATCGGCAACGCCGGTTCTACCCGGATACGGCTGAACATCAGATGTTTAAGCTGCAGCGGCGACAGTTCCAGGCTCATGCGCAATTTACCAGTATGGCGAGGTGATCCCGCTCAACAGCGCGTTGCGTGCGATTAGGGACAGTGCGGTACTCACCCTTCGAAACCGTTAACACCGAGCCGCGCGCAGTGCTTGTCAACCACACCCACGAGCGATCAGACACGGGTTTGCGCAATTCAACTTCGCCTGGCGTCATACGGGTGACTGACAATTTCAACCCCGTGTATTCAGCCAGCCAGGCAAATGCCTGGGGCACGGCCTTGGCAACACGCAACAACCTGTCCATAGACTCAGATTGAGAAACCTCATCGTTCTCATACTTGCTGAACGCAACCGGTCCGCCACCAAAAACTCTGGCAGCTACGACCTGCGTCAGGTCCAGGGCCTCCCGGACTTCACGTACCTCGCGCCCGGTAAGCAAGCCATCCATGCGTTTATGTAGCGCAACGACCGACCGCTTGTTCGCACGCAAGTGCTCAGGACCGGCGTGTTCAACTCCGCACAAATCGCATACAGCCAAGAGCATCTGCACGTCTCCAGTCTGGCCTTTGTACTCGATCGTTTCGTTTACTGCCTGCGTACTCAGGTGGCCCTCACCACAAACCGGACATTCCAATTCATGACTTTTCATAATTCACCCACTCAAATGACATGAGATCAATAACACCACAAGACCTGTTCGGCCTAGCGCGAATTTGACGTAGTAACCGGCACTCATATATTTACCGAGATACTCATTCCACTCGGGCCGCTCTATGCGATAAGCGTCGCAACCGGCCCATGCTCTCTCATTGACCATGCAACTCTCTGAACCCCGGTATTGGCCGCTAACCATGGCCTCGTACAGCAGTTCAGTCAGATCAGAGTCATCGAAACCTAAACTGGCTGCATCCGAGATGGCTTTGCGGGTTACCACTCGTACTCCAGAGGTACCAGGTTGCAGCCGCGACAATACATCTTCCTTTGAATACAGCGGGCCGCCCTCGATTCTAGTCCGCCCCTTTGCCGCATCCGGCGGCTGGCCAGTATACAGACTAAGATTAGTCATGTTTACCATTATGGTAAGTCCTTTATCCACCCAAACGATCCGCTCATCCGAAAAAGCCCACGTAGAAGCGGCAGCCCCGCCGCGAAAGGCCCAACCAAAACCCTTCGCGCCCAGGCGGACGCTCCCACCAGAACGCCTCGCAGCCACTACCCCCGCAAAATCCGCCTAACCAACCCCGCCGTAGACCCATCCGTCTCGCCGCACTCGGCCCCGCGTAATCGCGCCAGCGTATCCACCGCAATCTTCTTCCCCATCTCCACCCCCCACTGATCAAAGGGGTTGATCTGCCAGATCACCGACTGCACGAAGACCTTGTGCTCATACAGCGCAATCAATGCCCCCATGCTGTGCGGCGTCAATTCGTCCAGCAGCAGCGTCGAGCTCGGCTGGTTGCCTCTATAGCGCTTTTCCGCCGGCATGCTCTCGGCATCGGTCAGGGCAGCATCCCCCAAAGCCAGCAACCGCGACTGGGCCAGACAATTGGCCAGGGCCAGCTCGTGCTGTGCCACCAATTCCGGCGCTGCGGCGTCGTGGCGCTTTTCCTGGTAGCGGCGTGCCGGCATGATGAAGTCGCAGGTCACCGCCTCGGTCCCCTGGTGCAGCAACTGGTAGAACGCATGCTGCGCATTCGGCCCCACGTTGCCCCAGACAATCGGGCAGGTCGCCCAGCGCACCGTCTCGCCACTGCGCGTCACGCTCTTGCCGTTGGACTCCATCTCCAACTGCTCCAGATAATTTGGCAGCTCCTTCATCCGCCCGTCATAGGGCAGGATCGCGTGGGCGTTGATCTCCAGCACATTGGTATTCCACACCCCCACCATCGCCATCAGCACCGGCAGGTTCTCCAGCCACGGCGCCGTGCGGAAATGCTCGTCCATTTCATGGGCGCCGGCGAGCAATTCCCGAAAGCCATCCATGCCAATACTCAATGCAATCGGCAGGCCAATGGCCGACCAGAGCGAGTAGCGGCCACCGACCCAATCCCAGAGACGCATCTGGTTCTGCTCGGCCACGCCCCATTCGGTCATCTTCTCGACGGCTGAGGATACCCCCACAAAATGACAATCCAGCAATCCCTCGCGATTGCCCAGTTGCCGCTGCAGCCAGTGGCGCGCCGTCTCGGCATTGCTCAGGGTATCGATGGTCGAGAAGGACTTGGACGAAATCACAAACAGCGTCGAATGCGGACTCACCCGCCCCAGCAGCTGGGAAATCTGGCTGCCATCCATGGTCGAGGCAAAATGCACGCGCAGGGGCGAAGCAGTGGCCTTGCGGGAATCGGCCAGCGCCTCGGTCATCATCAGCGGTCCCAGGTCCGAGCCGCCCACGCCGATATTGATCACATCGGTAATGACTTCCCCCGTGGCACCGCGCCACTGCCCTGCCCTTATCTGGTTCACGATGGCTTCCATGCGATCGAGCTCGGCATGCACCTGCGCCACCACATCCACCTCATCCACCTGGCAACGGGCATCAGCCGGCAAGCGCAGCGCCCAGTGCATCGCGGCGCGCCCCTCGCTGCAATTCACCCGCTCGCCCCCAAACAGCCGCGCGATCCAGCCATCCAGGTCCTGCTCCCGCGCCACATCCATCAGACGTCGCAGGGTCTCTTCCTCTATACGCTGCTTGGACAGATCCAGCACCAGCGGCCCGCTTTCACGGGTCAGCCGCTCGAAGCGCTGCGGATCGTCGGCAAACAACTCGGCCAGATGGGTTTCGCGCATACTCTCGCCATGCGCCAACAAAGCCTGCCAGCTCGCGGAGGCCGGCACTTCCTTACTGATTCCGGTATCCATCACCGCCGCCCTATGCCGTAATACTCGAACCCGTTCTCCTTCATGAACGAAGGATCCCAGACGTTGCGCCCATCCAGCAGCAGCGGTGTTTTCATCACCGCCTTGAGCCTCGCCAGATCCGGGCTCCAATACGCCTTCCACTCGGTCACCAGCATCAGGGCGTCGGTATCGCGAGCTGCGGCATAGGGGTCGTCATGCAATATCAGGTCATCCCGTGCACCGGCCCACTCGGCCAGGGCCGGCAGCGCACGCGGGTCGTGCACATGCACCTCCACGCCCTGGGCCCACAGCGCCTCGAGCAGCTTCAGTGCGGGGGCGTTATCGATTCGGGTCGAGGCCGGCTTGAAGGCCACGCCCCACATCGCCACCTTGCGCCCACGTAGATGGGTGCCATAGCGATCCCACAGCTTGCGAAACAGCACCTCTTTTTGCCGCTCATTGATCTGCAACACCTCATCCAGCAACTGCGGCTGCATGCCACTGTGCTGCAGGGTGCTGGCCAGGCTCATCACATCGCGGGAGAAACTCTGCCCGCCAAAACCACAACCGGGATATAGATAGGCATCACCAATGCGCTTGTCTGCGCCCATACCCTGGCGCACCCGGTCGATATCCACCGCCAGGTTATCCGCCAGATTGGCCATGTCGTTCATATAGCTCAGGCGCGTGGCCAGCATCCCGTTGATCGCCAGCTTGGTGAACTCCGCCTCACGGGGCAGCATCAGCATGATCGCGTCACGGCGGCGATTGAACGGCCTTAGCAGCTCATAGACCAGCCGCCGCGCCCACTCAACGCTGGTGCCCAGCAACCAGTGGTCAGCCCGCGTGAATCCGTCCAGCGCCGCACCCTCGGTCAACAGATCGGGCAGGCTGACCGCCGCACAGTCCACTTCCGCGCCACCGCAACGCCGCAACAGGCTCGCCTGCAACGCTTCGGTACTGCCCACCGGAAAGGTTGACTGATTGACCACCAGCCAGTCACGGCGCGGCGTCATGGGCAAACCGCCGACGATCCCATGGGCGCTGTTCAGGCAATCCGGGCTCAGGGCCAGCCACACCACCGCACTCTGATCACTGGGCGGTTCGGCAAAGCCGGCAAAGCACAGACGCTGGGCCTCCACCTGTTCGACAATCAGATCAGCCAGCCCCGGCTCCCGATACGGACACTTGCCCACCCGCAGGCGCTCGGCCAACTCCGGCTGCGGCACATGCAGGCATACGCGGTTGCCATTCGACGCCAGCGCCGCAGCGCTCACCAGAGCGCAAAGGGTGTCTCCGTATACATCAAGATCCATGATCAGCACCTGCTGTTAATAAACCACCCAGCTCCTTCACACCGCCTGGCTCGAAATAGCGCAACCCGACGTAACAATATAGCGCTTGCCTGTCCAAACTGCCTCCCGCGTAGCCGTCTACGTATTC
>NVXM01000061.1 GCA_002733865.1 Sphingopyxis sp. | reverse complement strand
GCTAGCCGGCCGAGCCGGCGGTGCTGGAGCTGCGGCCGCCGTGGCCCGGGATGGCTCGGGCCGGGGCGCAACAGACGGGGCTGGAGCTTCCACCCTCGGTGGCTCGGGCTCGGCCGGCGCAGCAGTCTGCGCTGTCGCGGCCGGGTTGGCAGATGCCGCCTGATCTTCAGCGCCAGTATCCGGTGAAGGACTGACCGCAGCCGGAGGCGGGGTGCCTGAAGCAGGGTTTGCTTCCTCGGCGGGCAGCGGATCAGCGACGGATGGCTCGGATACTGCTGTCGAAGGGGCCACGCCGGGACTGGCATTGAGCTCGGTCAACTCGGCGAGCTGCGGGTCTTCGGTCACATCAACCGCCACCACCGGCTCCGGCAGCTCCAGCACAGTCGTCAACGGCTCTTCCTGGCGCTCACCCATGAACCAGGCAAAGCCAATCCCGACGGCAACCAGAAGGATGGCGACCAGCGATTTGAACGGAAGCGCTGCTCGACGGGTCGTGACCGGCGACTCCTGATCGTCCATGGCCTCGGCCATGGATTGCCTGGCAGCCTGGTTGATACGCCCGGGCCAGCCCCCACTATGACGATGGATCCACTGCACCTGCTCTTCATCCAGCAACTCGATGCCCTGCCCAGCAGCTTCAAGGCGCTGGGCCAGATAGTCACGAGTCTCTTCGGCGGTGTAGGGCTGCAGGGGTATCAGATGCAGCCACTCTGCACCCTCCTCGTCCGCGCTGATGCGGTCGAGCATCGGCTGGATGCTGTCATCGGCAAACAGAAAGATACGCAGGGGGGCATCGCTCTCGGTTACGCGGCTGAGGTCCACCAGTTCCTGAAGGGCTTCCTGCTCCAGCAGATGGGCATCGTCAATGATCAGGTACAGATTGACGCCGGTTTCCTGCAATTGGGCTGCCCGCACCAGGAGCGACCGTGCGTCCCGGCCACTGGCGTTGACTGCCTGACTGAAGAAGGAAGTCAGGGCGGCAGCGCCGGCGGACTCGCGCGCGGTAGTGACCACGCACTGGGTGGTATCCTTGTTGCTGCTCGCCACCAATACCTGACGGAGCAAGGTCTTGCCGCTGCCCTCAGGGCCGGTAACCAACAGCACCTGATCGCCGAAACGGGCCAGGTGATGCAGTTGGGCAAGCACCGTCTTGCGTTGCGGAGTAAAGAACTTGAAACCCGGTGTACGCGCGGCGAAGGGGTCATGGGCAAGCTGGTAATACTCTTCGAGACTTTCAGCGCCGCTCAACGCGTTCATGCTGTCTTCCTGTCTGTCTATCATGATTGATTCTGCGCAAGAGTCTGTTGCAAGGTCGTTGTTTCGAAATCAGCGGTCACTACCGCCTCGCCAATGGCCTGGAGCAGTACCAGCCGCAACTGGCCATCCAGCACCTTCTTGTCCACGGCCATCAAATCCATGAAGTCCTGCGGACTCATCGAGGATGGCGGAATGATCGGAAGTCCGGCCGAGGCGATAATCGCTGTGCCACGCTCCGCTGCAGCGGCATCGATCCAGCCAAGACGCCTGGACATGTCCAGAGCCATGGCCATGCCTGCACCCACCGCCTCGCCATGCAGCCATTGCCCGTACCCCTGATGCGCTTCTATGGCGTGGCCAAATGTATGCCCCAGATTGAGGATCGCCCGCACCCCGCCCTCGCGTTCGTCGGCCGCTACCACCTCGGCCTTGATCGCGCAGGAACGTGCAATGGCCTCGGTGACCAGGTCCTGGTCCGGCTTGCGCAGACCTTGCATATGCTCTTCCAGCCAGTCGAGGAATGCGGCGTCTCTGATCAGGCCGTACTTGATGACCTCGGCCAGGCCCGCGCTGACCTCCCGGGCCGGCAACGAAGCCAGGGTCGCAGTATCGATGATGACGGCCTGGGGCTGATAGAAAGCGCCAAGCATATTCTTGCCTGCCGGGTGATTGATGCCGGTCTTGCCGCCAACGGATGAATCCACCTGCGACAGCAGCGTGGTGGGTACCTGGATGAAGTCGACACCGCGCTGGTAGCAGGCGGCGGCGAATCCGGTCATGTCGCCGATCACCCCGCCTCCCAGCGCAATCAGCGTGGTTCTTCGATCATGCCTGGCCGCGAGCAGGGCATCGAATATCTGCTGGAGGGTAGCCCAGTTCTTGTAGGCTTCACCGGTAGGCAATGTGACAGAAATGAGCTGATAGCCTTCAAGGGTATTGCGGAGCGTCTCCAGATAGAGCGGCGCCACCGTGTCATCGGTAACGACGCACACCTGTTTCCCGGCGATATGGGGGGTGAACAGCTCCCGCTGCTCCAACAGTCCCGAACCTATGAAAATCGGGTAGCTGCGATCACCCAGCTCGACCGTCAGTTGCTGCATATCAATTTCTCCCAAGCGAATCCGGCAAGAATACAACACAGCACCCGGGTCTGGGCAATCAGCATCTATATCGGAGCTGTGCAGAGGGAGGGAATAACCTCAGGAGTCGGCTTCAAGCAGGCGCGCCACGATGGTATTGACCACTACCTTGGGGCCGCGCTGATCCGTGTCGATGATGATATCCGCGATTTCCCGATACAAGGGATCACGCCTGGCCATCAGGTCACGCAGTACCCGCTCCGGATCGGCGTTGAGCAGGAGAGGACGCTGTCGATCCTTGGCAGTGCGCTGCAGCTGCTGATCAACGCTGGTGCGTAGATAGACCACCAGGCCATTACCAGCCAGAGCGCGGCGATTGGCCTCACGCATGACAACGCCGCCGCCGGTGGCGAGTACGATACCCTTCTCGGTCACCAGCTCGGCAATCATGGCCTCTTCACGCTGCCGGAACCCTTCCTCCCCTTCCACATCAAATATCCATGGAATATCCGCGCCGGTTCGCGCTTCTATTTCACGGTCGGAATCCTTGAAAGGGTACTTGAGTTCCTTGGCAAGCAACCGCCCGATGGTGCTCTTACCTGCTCCCATCGGGCCAACTAGAAAGACGTTACGCAATGCGATTACCTTGCCACGGTAATCGCGCCGTTCTTGATGATACGGGGGGTCAGGAAGATCAGCAGTTCGGACTTGGTTTCCGACGTAACATCGCGACGGAAGACTTTGCCAAGCACAGGCAGGTCACCCAGGAAGGGCACTTTCATCTGACTGTTCTGCGTCTCACTGGAGAACACGCCACCGATCACGATGGTTTCACCATCGCCCACCAGAATCTTGGCATTCACCTCGTTCTTGCGGATAGTCGGTACACCATTCACTTCATTGGTGAAGTCCGGCTCGTCCTTGGTCACGATCACCTCCATGATCACCTGATTGTCAGGCGTGATCTGGGGGGTAACCTCCAGGGACAGTACAGCTTCGGCAAAAGCTGTGGTGGTCGCCCCGCTGGAACTGGCTTCCTGATAGGGGATTTCCGAACCCTTGAGGATCTTCGCGGTTTCCTTGTCGGAGGTGACTACCTTCGGCTGGGAAATGATCTCGCCGTTGCCGGTACTTTCCATTGCCGACAGTTGCAGATCAAGGATGGCGTTATTGGTTATGAACCCGATACCGATCCCTGAGGATGCTCCGATAACACCCATATCAACAAACGGTGCATTAACTGCCGGGGTAGGCATCGCTGCCCCGCCGCCAGGACTACGACCAAACACTTCATAACGATCACCCAGATCGATACTACCACCCCAACGGACCCCAAGCGCCTTATCAAAACCAACGTTGGCCTCTACGATCCGCGCCTCAATCATCACCTGACGGACCGGTATATCGATCTGGGTAATGATGCGGCGCAATTCATCAATACGCTCCTGCGTCAGGGTAACCAGCAGACTGTTGGTACGGTCATCGTAGATCACCGAGCCGCGCATATCATCCTTTAACGTTCCGGCATTGGCAGTGTCTTCGTACAAACTGGCTACATCGGAGGCCTTCGCATAATTGAGCTGGATGATTTCCTTGCGCAGCGGTGCCAGTTCAGCCACCTGCTTTTTGGCTTCCAGCTCCTGACGCTCACGTGCTGCAATTTCGTCTGCTGGCGCTACCAGCAGAACATTGCCAACCTTGCGCTTGTCGAGCCCCTTGGTCTTGAGCACAAGATCAAGCGCCTGATCCCAGGGAACATTCTGCAACCGCAGCGTGATGCTGCCCTGAACAGTATCACTGGCCACCAGATTCAGATCGGTAAAGTCAGCGATCAGCTGAAGGACCGAACGCACTTCGATATCCTGAAAATTCAAGGACAACTTCTCGCCGGTATAGGCGAAGTCCTCGGCACGACGCTGCTCGGCCTCGGTCCGGCTAAGCGGCTTGAAGCTCACGATCAGGCGGTTATCCGTCTGATACACCAGATGCTCATAGAAACCGCTGGGCTCGATCGTGATCGATGCGCTCCCGTTGTTGCTATTGGCGCTGACAAAGTTCACTGGCGTGGCAAAGTCGGTTACGTCCAGACGCACCCGCAGCGCATCCGGCAGCTCGGTATTGGGGAAGTTGAGGCGAATCTTGCCGCCCTGTTCCTGCACATCCACGCGGACCGTGGGATCAGACAAGTCGACAACCACATTGCCCTCTCCCTGATCACCGCGCTGGAAATCAAGACCCTGAATGGCCGAGCCGCTCATTGCCGGGCTACTGACCACCGGCTCGGAGGATGCACGCCAGTCGGCGGGTACTGCTGCAACCGAGACAGGCGCAACCACGGCCGCCGGAGCGGCTGCGTAGCCAGGTGCGCTGCTGGCTCCCACCAGCACGTAAAGATCATTGCCATCCGTGCGAGTGGTATAAGGCACCAGACTGTCGAGATTGATAATCAGACGGGTACGATCATTTGCCTCAACCACGGTCAGGCTGCGCGCATTGCCCATGCCGAGTTCGCGATTGCGAGCGTCCAGTTGACTACTCACGCCGGGCAGATCGATAGCGATCCGAGCAGGCTGCTCGATGGTATACCCTTTCGGTGTTGTCAGGACCGGCTCATCAAAAGTCAACTTGAGCTCAACGCGCTCGCCTGGCAGTGACGCGACGTCGAGGTTCTGGAGGTTGGCCGCCAGGGCCAGCGGGCTCAGCAATGCCATAACGGCTGCGAGCGTAATTTTACTGGTTAGAGGCATTTGATTGCGTTCCACGCTTGACTGTTTACAGTTCATGATTTCTCTCCCTGGTTGACTTATCCGCGCTCAG
>NVXM01000060.1 GCA_002733865.1 Sphingopyxis sp. | reverse complement strand
GTTCTAAAATGAAAAAAAAGTAATACATTTAATGTTGAAAAATAAGCTATGAAAATTTTGCTTAAAAACCCGCAACTTTCTCATGCACTTAACCGTTAGGCTTCATACAAAAACGACCATTTTCATAAGAATATATTCTTACTGTAACAATCACCATTTTAATGTGTCTAAATTATACAAACACATAAAATAAATTAAAAATGGAGAAAAAAATGTTAAAAAAAAACTTTGACGTACAAAGTATCGGAATCAATGTAAATCACAGAAAAATATTTGAATTTGTTGCCAAACCAGAAAACTTGCCATTTTGGACAAAAGCATTCACAAAAGCAGATAATAAATCCGCAACAATGGTTACACCCAATGGTGAGCTGAGTATTAAAATGGAAACAATAGTATCTAAAGATTTAGGAACTGTTGATTGGATTATGACAATGCCAGATGGAAGTATCGGAAAGGCATTTTCAAGAATTACAGAGAATGGTAATGCAGCTGTTTATTCATTTATTTTATTGGCACCTCCTGTGCCTTTAGAACAATTAGAAGGAGCATTATCAGCCCAGAAATTATTATTAGCAGATGAATTAGTAGATTTGAAAAAATTGCTTGAATCAAAGTTTAAAAAAAAATGATCAAGTGCAGACATAAATCTGTACTTGGTCAATAAAAAATAAGGAATGAAAAGTTTGTTCGAAGACAACAATATAAAAGTAGAAGATAATATCCTTATCAACCAAGCTTTGAAAGGCAATAAATCAGCTCTCGAAAATCTAATTAAAAAACATCAGAATTGGATTTACAACATAGCTCTTGCTATGGTAAGCGACAATAATGATGCTGCTGACATTACACAAGAGGTTTTAATTAAGTTTATTACCAAATTAGGAACTTTTAAAAATGAAAGTAACTTCAGAACTTGGTTGTATCGAATTGTCAAAAATCATTTCCTAAATATGAAAAGAGGAAAGTATGAAACTAAACCAATATCATTTGACGAATTCGGAGAAGAACTTGATACCCTGCCCAATGAATCTTTATCAAATTATGCTTATGAAATAGATAATAAAATACTTGTTGAGGAAGCTAAAATAAGTTGTATGAAAGGAATGCTATTGTGTCTCGACCGTGAACAACGAATAATTTTTATTATTGGAGAGTTATTTGAATTCACAGACGCTATTGGTAGTGAAATAATGGAAATTTCAAAAGAAAATTTCAGAGTAAAATTACATAGAGCAAAAAAGCAATTATATGACTTTATGGACAATAAATGTGGGCTTATAAACAAAAATAATCCTTGTAGGTGTGCCAGAAAAACTGCCGGTTTCATTAAAAAGGGATTTGTTGACCCAATAAATCTTCATTTTCAAAAGGAGAAAATCACAACTATCGGAAAGATGGCAAATATAAAGGTAAGTGCTTATGAAAACAAAGTGATTAAAGACTACCAACAACTATTTCAAAATCACCCTTTTGTGCAAAGTCCAGACAGTTTGAAATCAATAAAAAAATTGCTATCCTCTAAATCAATAATGGAAACATTTGATTTGAACTAAAAAGTACGAAAGCCTAACAATGTATATAAAAAATAGCGAATTTTCATATACTAACCGTTAGCACACATTTGGTCAACCCAACAAAGACAAAGCTATGTTTATGGAATCTGTTAATTTCTTTTTGTTCGGATTAACCTTTGAGACTACTCGAATACCACTGTAGAGTGTGTATAGTAGAGATGCGAATGATTTCAAGTCTTGTTTAGATTTCAATTGACCGATATCTTTTCCTTTTTTAAGATAATCGTAAAAAAGGCTTTCAAAATTTCTTTTATTTTCTTCTACTAATTTTGAAATACTATCGTCACCAGGGATAAGTTCGGTTGTAGTATTTACAACAAAACAACCTTTTTTGTCTTTATCTTTAACAGCTTCGTCAATAGCGATTTCAAATAGTTTTGAAAAACCATCTTTTACATCTGGATGACCTTGAAAAAATTGCGTTAATCCTTCAATATTTATCTTTCTATAATGCTCAAATGCTTTTTTAAAAAGTTTTTCTTTATCGCCAAAAGTATCATATAAACTGGCTCTGTTAATGCCCAAATGACTAACTAAATCTTGAACAGAAGTCGCTGAATACCCTTTTTTCCAAAACAAATTCATTGCTTTATTCAAAACTTCTTTTTCATCAAATAACTTTACTCTTGGCATAATAAAAAAATGTGGAAGCGATAAACGCCTCCACAAATATAATATATTGGAATTTTCATTCCAAATAAAGCTAAAAAAATTAACTTAATAGTGGGTTTATATTTATTCCACCATCTATGTTGTATTCACTTCCTGTTATAAATGAAGCATCATCTGAAGCTAAAAAAGCAACTAGTTTGGCTATATCAACTGGCTGTCCAAATCTTTTTAATGGCACTCGACTTTTCATTGCTTCTGCAAAAGCATTCAACTGTTCTTCCTCCATTCCTGTTTTACTAAAAATCGGAGTTGAAACAGGCCCAGGATTTACAGAGTTAATTCGAATTTGCCTTGGAGCTAATTCTGTTGCAGCAGTACGAGTATATGAATTTAGAGCAGCTTTTGATGCAGCATAAACTGCTGTATTGGGCATTCCTGTATAAGCATTTACAGATGACAAATTTATAATGGATGCTCCATCATTTAGAATAGGCAGAAATCTTTCAGTAGTAAAAACAGCACCTTTAAAATTAATTCCCATTTGATGGTCAAACATTTCTTCACTTATTTGACCTACTGGTGCTGGTTGAAAAATACCCGCATTTACAAATAGTATATCGACTTTACCAAAATCATTTTTGACTTGTTCGACTAAATCTTCTATTGCAGATATGTTTTTTACATCTGCGACAATGCCTTTAACACCAAGTTCTTTTGCCGCTAATTGGACTTTATCCGAATCTCTTCCTGTTATTATAACACTTGCTCCTTGACTCTTCAACTCTTTGGCAGATGCATAACCAATACCGCTATTACCTCCTGTAACTACAGCAACTTTTCCACTTAATTTACTCATTTTTTATTTTTATTTAATGATTAATAATATTGGAACGATAGTTCCGAATGCAAATATATAAATATTAGAACGAACATTCCAATTAAAAAACAATATTTATTTTAAAAATTAAAAACGTGTGCAAACTTAAGAAGTATAAAAATAATAGCGGTTTTAGTGCTGAATTCAAAGTTTGTACATTTGTATAAACTTTAGTTATATCTTTGAAAGATAAGCACCTTGAAATTCTCTATTTTTTAGATATTAACCGTAGGTAACCCACAAAAATGAATATTAAGCCAATTATAGAACATTTTTCAAACTATGTTCCTTTAAATGAGATGGAAATTAAGGAGCTTAAATCTAAACTGACAGAAAAGAAAGTAAAGAGGAGGCAGTTTATTCTCCAAGAAGGAGATGTGTGCAAGCATTCCACCTTTGTGGTAAGTGGGTGTTTTAAGATGTACAAAGTAGATAATAAAGGTCAGGAACATAATTTACAATTCTCAATTGAAGATGGTTGGATAGCTGATATCGGCAGTTTTCATTCGGAATACCCAAGCAAACTCTACATCGAAGCACTTGAACAATCTACAATATTACAGATTACAAAACCTGATTTAATATTCCTTTACAAGCACTATCCTAAATTTGACAGAATTTTTAGAGTACTGATAGAAAATGCTTTTATAACTCTTCAAAAACGTGTTTTACAAAATATTAGTTCCACAGCAGAAGAAAGATATTTGGATTTTTTAAAAAATTATCCCAATCTATTTAACCGAATATCCAATGTTCAAATCGCATCATACATTGGTGTAACTCCAGAGTTTTTGAGCAAAATAAGAAAAAGTATAGCAACCAAATAAGTTCACGCTTAACATAGATTAAGATTTTTTCTTAACCTACCTTATAAGTAACACTTATATTTTCACTTCATCTTTGCGGTATGAAAAAAATAATCATATCCGCAATGGTATTAAGTCTTGTGAGTATTGGATGTACAGAAAAACAACAAGACATATCTATGAACCAAATAGAGAATAAAAAAATGGAAAAAAAAGACAAAGAACAAATTGAAAAATTATTAATGGTTTATAAAGAATCACTAAACACTTCAGATGCAAGTAAAGCAGTAAATTCTTATACAACAAATGGTGTTTTTATGCCATCTGGAGCACCAACAGCCAATGGCTCAGAAGCTATTAAAGGAGCTTATGAATTTGTATTTTCTCAAATTCAATTAAACATTGAATTCTTTATAGAAGAAATAGTTATTGATAATGACATAGCTTTTGCTATAACAACGTCAAAAGGCTCAACTCTAATTCACGCAACAGGAGATACTGTGCCCGAAGAAAACAGAGAGTTGTTTGTTTTTGAAAGAGAAAATAACGAGTGGAAAATAGCTCGATATATGTTTAACAAAATGAAATAATAAGTATCAAATCATAAAAATAACAAAATGAAAAATAGAATATTAAATTTAGCGATTGTAGCAGTAGTTGCATTTATAGGTTTTTCTTTTACTGTAAAAGAAGGGACTAAAAAAGAAGTAAAAATAGAAAAAAGTAAAGTTGTATGGAAAGCTTACAAAGTAACAGGGTCACACGTAGGAACGATAGCTTTAAAAGAAGGCTCTTTAACTTTTGAAAAGGACAAATTAATTGGTGGAAAATTCACAATTGATATGACAACCATCATTAACACAGATCAAGAGGGAGAGTATAAAGAGAAATTAGAAGGACACTTAAAATCGGATGATTTCTTTGGCGTTAAAACCTATCCTACATCATCACTAATATTTAAAAAGGTTAGGGCAATAGGAAAGAACTCATATAAAGTTACTGGAAATTTAACTATTAAAGGAATAACCAATCCTATTGATTTTGAAGTCTCCATTTATGGAAAAAAAGCTACAGCAACATTAAAAGTTGATAGAGCAAAATACAATGTAAGATATGGATCAACCAGCTTTTTTGATAATCTAAAAGACAAAGCAATTTATGATGAGTTTGATTTAATCGTAGATTTAGAATTCTAATAATCAACCATAAAAAAGGCTACCTACAACAATGGTAATCGTTGCGCAAGGCACTAAAAAATTATAAAACACAACTCAAAAACTCCTTTTTAAGGGGCTTTTGTTTTTAATAATTGTATTGGA
>NVXM01000059.1 GCA_002733865.1 Sphingopyxis sp. | reverse complement strand
AGCGGATGGCGACTCCTGGCTACGGCGGCCACCGCGAGGGTGGACTTAAAGCCCGATGCATAAGCAGAGCGGGGACGTTGCGCAGTATTGCGCCTGTCGATCAGTTTTTCAAGTGCCCAAGTCCCAAACCTTCGAGGACACACCCCGTGACGATCTTGAACTGATCTTCAGTCAGGTAGTGCTCCACATACTGCCGCCGGCCAGACTCGTCTTTGTAGAAAGGCATGTTCATGCGATCCAGGGACATGGTGTAAATCATGTCTGCCTTCACCCACATGTGCCGGGAGTCGTACGGTGCCGGGAGCAGAGGGTCAAACTCTATGTAGCAGTGAAATTTGCTGATTGGGTCGGGGTCCGTGGTGCTCAGAGGCGCTACACAACAAAGGCGGCGCCGGCTCCGGAGCTTTGGCGATACCACCACTACGGGGCGGCGCTTGGTCATTTCGGGGACTCTTAGGCCCTCAAAGTCACAAATGAGCACGCACCCTTGGCGCGGATGGAACGGAACAGGCAAAGCATCCCCTCCTGGGTTGTTGTTATTACATCGGGTCGTACTTGCCGATCACCACTCCGCAGACGCTCCAGTCCCCGTCGATCTTGATGATTGGCTCCGGCCACTCCGGGTTGCCCGGCTTCAGGAACGGCTCGCCTTCGTTGTACTGGATCTGCTTCAGGGTGACCTTGGCGTCGCTGTGGCGCTTGGCCACCACGAATTTGCCGCTGTCCGGCGCCCGGTCCGGGTCCACGATGACGATCTCGCCGTTACGGATGCGCGGGGAGTTGCTTTCGCCGTCGACGCGCAGGGCATAGGTGCGCGGCCCGGCGCCAGGCGGGCGGAACGGCAACCATTCGTCGGCCATGCCCGGCTCGAACGGGTCTTCCGCCTCGCAGAACTCGCCGGCCTGAACGTAGCTGATGATGGGAATCTGGCCGGACACGGCAGGGCCGGGGCGCACGTCGTCGCCATATGGCTCCAGCTCCTCGGCCACTCCCGCCGTCATAGGCCCCTCTCCGTACTGAAGCCATTGCTGGCTGACCCGTAGCGACTTCGCTATCACGCCAAGCTTTTCCTGGCGCGGCATTGCCTCGCCGTTGAGCCATTTGCTCGCGGCCTTCGGGGTGGCGCCGGCCAGCTTGGCAAGGCGAGCGCCCGCGCCACGCTCCGGCCACCCCTCGTTAGCGGTGGCGCGGCGCAGGCGCGCAGAGAACCGTTTTCGTACTTCGTCAGCATGAACCATAGGTACATTATCTTTCTTCTTGAATGTACTTTCAGTTCCGTTATAAGATGTACCGAAAGTACATATCGGAACCGGAACTATGTCCTTCTTCAAATCAGTTATCGACTCGGTGGGTGGCGTCAAAGCGGCCTCCAAAATCTGCGGGATCAGCCCTCGCGCCATGTACAAGTGGCTGGATAGCGACTCCCTCCCCAGGACCGACTACACCGGCGAGACGAATTACGCCGATCTGCTGGCCGAAGCCTCGGACGGCAAATTCACTGCCGACGAATTGCGCGAGAAATTGCGCCCCGGATCACGCGCCGCATAACCGGGGCGCTTTTTATTGTCGATTTTCGAGAGAGCGAACATGAGCGAAACGCAGCGAACAATGCCCTTCCTGGGCGCCGTCGATACCGAGACGCGGGACGTTGACCCCGTGGCGGTGGCGGGTTGTTCCCACTGGTCCCAGGCCCTCCGCCTGTGTCTTCAACAATCCAGGGTGAAGCGCGATCAGCGTTCCTGGGCCGATCTGCTGGGTATGGCGGTGGGCAGCCTGAACACGCTTATGAACGCAGACCACCACGCCAAGCGCGGCGCCCGGGTTCGGCATCTGGATATGGATCTGGTGGCGGAGATCGAAGACTTGGCCGGCAACAACGCGATCAGCCAATACCAAGTCATGCGCAAGCAGCGGCAGCTGTATTGCCAGCGTGGGCAGGTGAGCCCTGAGCAGGAAATGGCGGAGCTTCGGGCACGACTGGCCCAGCTTGAGGCGCAATCAGCTTAAACGAAAGCCCCGGCGCTTGGTAGGCGGAACCGGGGCTTTGATCACGAACGTGAGGTAACTATGCCACACACCGAAACGAAGCACCAGAGAGCCCAGCGGCTCGCCAGAGAGGCGGCAAAGCGCATGGCATCCAAGCCCTGCGAGCGGACCCGCCGGACGCTGTTCAAGCACATCAGGGAGGGTCTGGAGTGAGCGTAAGGCTGATGTCGAAAGCATTTATGACGCCGCTGCCTGCCAGCCAAAAGCTGGTGCTGATCGTCATGTGCGACTACGCCAATGATGACGGCTTGTCCTGTCACCCGTCCGTGGCCCAGGTGGCCGTCAAGGCAAGCCTGAGCGACCGACAGTGCAAGCGCGTTTTAAAGCAACTGCAGGATGATGGATACCTGTCCGTGGTGGCCAATCCCAACGGAGGCAAACCCGGAACAACTCGGCACTACAAGATTTCCGTCGAAAAGCTTTCCACGGGTGACGCTGACGACACCCGTACCGGTGACGCCAGTGACACCCCTACGGGTGACGCCCATGACACGGGTGACAAATTGACACGGGTGACACCAGAGGTAGAGACGGGTGACACCGGTGACATGGGAGGGGTGACACCCAGGGCAAAGACGGGTGTCACCCATGTCACCCAACCCACCATAGACCCATCAGTAGAACCATCAGAGAACCGTCAGAAAGAAATGGTTCGTCAGGTCTTCGACCACTGGGTAACCGTGATGGGAAAGCAGCCCAACCGAACCAAACTGACCGACGAACGCCGGAAGAAAATTATCGCCCGCCTGAATGACTATCCCATGGAAGACCTGATTACCGCGATTGACGGCTGTGCATCGTCGTCGTTCCACATGGGCGACAACCCTGAGGGGGCAATGCACAACAGCCTCGAATTGATCTTCCGCAACGGCGACAAGCTCGAAGCGTTCCGCGACAGGGCTGAAAAGAAACCCAGGGGCGGCTTCAAGCCGGCCCCGCCCAATCCCTACGGAGATTTCTGATGACCGACATGCTGAGAAACCATATCCAGGAAGCGGAGCAGGGCATCATCGGCGGGCTGCTGGTGAACCCGGAAGCCCTGGCGCACCTGGACCTGACCACTGACGACTTCTTGAACCCGAACCACCGGGAAATGTTCGACGCCATCCTGTCCGTGGCGAAGCACCAGCCGGTGGACCTGGTGACCGTGGGCCAGCACCTGGAATCCATCACCGGCCGCAACTGGCTGGTGACCCTGAGTGACATGGCCCGCAACACACCCTCCGCCACCATGGTGCCGGAGTACGCCAAAATCCTGCGAGACAAGGCCCGTCTGGTGAAAGCCCAGAACCTGCTCCAGGAGTACAAGGGGCGGATCGCCACCGAGGGCTTGCCCGCTATCGACAATCTGGCCAGCGCGCTCATGCAGCTGGGCATGGTCGGTCAGAGCCACGAGTACAGCACCACCGAAATGCTCCGCGCCGTGGTGAACGACCTGGAGGCGAGGCAGGCCGGCGACATCGCATCCATCCCCACCGGTTTGGTCGACGTGGATCACCTGCTGGGCGGGCTGCATGACTCCGATCTGGTGGTGATCGCGGCCCGGCCCTCGGTCGGCAAAACCGCGTTCCTGCTGAACCTGATGCTGAACAGCAGCGCCGCCGGTGGCCTGATTTCCACCGAGCAGCCGGTGACCCAGATTGGCCAGCGTCTCATTTCCCGCGAGGGGCGCTTTGCCGCCGCCCGGATGCGCAACCCCAGCGACATCAGCGACGCCCACTGGGCAGTGATCACGGCGACGGTCAAGAAGCTCCAGGACCGTAACAACATCTGGATCAACGACAACTGCGGGCCGACCGTGGCGGACGTGGTGCGCCAAGCCCGGAAGTGGAAGCACGCCTACGGCATCAAGGCGTTGTTCGTCGATTACATCCAGCGCATCAAGCCCGCCGACCCGACCCAGCCGAAGCACCAGCAGGTAGGCGAAATCACGCGCGCCCTCAAGGACTGCGCCCGCGAACTGAATATCCCGGTGGTGGCGCTGGCCCAGGTGAGCCGGAAGGTCGAAGACCGGGCCGACAAGCGGCCGCACATGGGCGACATCAGCGACAGCTCCGAAGTCGAGAAAGAGGCCGATCAAATCCTGACCCTGTACCGCGACGAGGTCTACAACGAGCACACCCAGGACAAGGGAATCATGGAAGTGCGCGTGGAGAAGAACCGCCACGGGCCGACCGGCGCCGTCCGCGTGTACTGGCAGCCGGAAATCATGGCCGTGGCCAACCTGTCCCGGGAGGTCGCATGAAACTGACCAGCAAGAGCGAGGTGGCGTGATGAAGAGCGAAAACGGATGGGTTCTGATCGTGGCCCTAGGGTTTGTGGTTGGTATGTTTTTTGGCTACCTGCTGACGATTGCCACAACGCAGAAAGACTGCCGCCTCATGGGGGCTTCGCGTATCGGCAACATGACCATCAGTTGCCAAGTGGAGGACGTGCAATGAAAACCTCCGTCCGCGAATCCAGCCTCATGGCCTACGACGCCCTCAAAACCGCCGACCTGGGCCGGCAGCAACGCCAGGTGCTCGCCGGAGTCGCCTTGCTGATCCGCACCGGCCAGCACACCGACGGGCGGGTCAGCCGCCGGCAGATCGCGCAGCTCACCGGCCTGGAAACGTCCACCGTGGCGGCGCGCACCAACGCCCTGGTCGCCGCCCGGCGGCTGGTGGAATCCGAGGATCTGACGCCGTGCCCGGTGACGGGGCGGAACGTCCACATGGTCGCCCTCCCGGGTGCTGGTGGGAGGGCTGCAGCGTGACCCTATTCACCGATCCCCTCGCCGCCCTGGAAGAAGCCCAGTTCCAGGCCGAAATGACCGGCTGGCCCCAGGCCATCGTCAACGGCGAGCAGGGCATGACCGTCCTGGCGAAACACCGGGCGCATGGCATGGAGATTCTGGAGGTGGTGCATGGCTGACACGATCACCCTGTTTGCCAAGGAACAGCTTGGCGACCTGATGACCGAGCTCCTGCGCCGGGATTTCCCGGTGCGGGTGAAGATCACCAAGGCCAGCCGCACGCTTTCGCAGAACGCGCTGTACTGGCAGTGGCTCACCGTCATGGCCGGCCACTTCACCGAGCGCGGCCACCGGCTCACCAAGGACGACGCCCACGACCTGATGCGCCACAAGTTCCTGGGCCATGAGACCAAGACCGTG
>NVXM01000058.1 GCA_002733865.1 Sphingopyxis sp. | reverse complement strand
GTGCCAACCGTCCTGACCGCCGCCCGACGCGTGCGGTCCAGCCGCCGCAAGCCAGACCGCAACCGGTCGCCCGGCCCGCTCCGATCAGACAGGCGCGTCCGGAAGGCAGGCGCACCTCTCCCAGAATGAACCGGGTCGATCGCCAGCAAGTCCAGGACGAATAACCCTTCAACGCAGTTTTGAGAATATCACCCGCCCGGCGCAATCCCTGCGTTCGGGCGGGTTTTCTATGCGCTGCTCGGCGAGAATCGATCCATATGGGCGGCTGCGAGCGCAATTTCCAATCAAGCCCGCCCGGCTTAAATGGACTGTCCGTAACATCAGACTTCGCCGAAACCGACGGTTTTGTCATCGGCAACTAACTTATTAGTTAACACAATTGTAATCATCGTAAATAGCCTATATCCTGGGTTTTCGTCTCAGTTTGAGGAATTACGTCGATGGCAACCGCATTTAGCGACATTCAACCCGACGAATATATCCCGTCGGAACAACATCCGCAGCACGGCGTCATCATTGGCGGCCCGGCCGCGCGGGCAAAGCGGATCGAATATGGGATTCTGCTCTCTTCGATGGTTCTCGGCTCTCTCGGTGCCTTGTACTGGACCCTCACACATGCCACCGGCTGGGTCGAATGGTCGGCCTTTTTGTTCGGCTTCGCCCTGATCAATATGGGCGTGGGCATTGGCTATCATCGCTATTTCACGCACCGCGCTTTCGAAGCGGGACCAAAGATGCGCCTCGCCATCGGAATCATGGCGCAAATGGCCTGCCAGGCGTCAGTGCTCAAATGGGCGGCCGATCATCGCCGCCATCACGCCTTTGCCGACGCCGTGGGCGACGTGCACAGCCCCTATATCGACGGGCACGGCGGAAAAATGTCGAAATGGAAAGGCTTGGGCATCGCCCATTTCGGCTGGCTGTTCGACAATACCACATCCGACATGACGGTCTATGGCAAGGGCCTGATCGACGATCCCCAGGTTTTGTGGTGCCATAAGCATCGCTGGTCCATCGCCATTTTTTCCAGCATCATTTTGCCCGCCGCATGGGCGCTGGCATTTGGCGGTCCGGAACATATCATTGGCACCATCCTGATCGGCGGCTTTTTCAGAAATTTCTTCTTCCTGAATTTCGTCATGGGTGTGAACAGCATCGGCCATGTCTTCGGTTCGCAGCGCTTCGATACCAAGGACGGCTCGCGCAACAACTGGTTCATGGCCTGGATGACCTTCGGCGACGGCTGGCACAACAACCATCACCAGCACCCGCGGGCTGCATCGTCACAAATCGCCTGGTGGGAATTCGATCTGAACGGCCAGATCATCTATCTGTGGGAAAAAATCGGACTGGTCTGGAACGTGAAGCGCGCGCCGGCCGATATTCGCAACGAAAAAGGCGAGTGGGTTCAGAAGGAAGTAAAACTTGCCCGTTCCGAATATGCCGAACCGGAGGTTATGTCAGCCGACGATGGCGGCGTGATGTTCCCGGCGGACAAGCAGCGTCAAGTCGAACCGGCGGAATAAAAACAGATATTTTGTTCAGTTTGAACGCAGGGTCATCGTCGCGGAGACCGTGCCGTTGGCAGCAGGCTCGATAGTGAGCGATTCGACGGCAACGCCCTGCTGTTCGATCCGGGCCAGCCACCCGAACAAAGCCGTCGGTCTTGCCGATTCAACCACCATATTGGCACGGCTATCCGACTGCGGCGTGACAGAAGCGACCGCGATACCGGTTTCGCCAGCGCTTTGACCGATGAAGGCGTCGATCGCACCGCTGAACTTTTCCAGGGACCCGTCAGCCGCTTGCCGCAGCGCCACCACCTTGGCGTCAATCCGCGCCCGCTGCTCGACTGCATCCATATAGCGTTGCTCAGCGGCCATCATCGCATCGGACATCGGGCGCGCCACGCCATAGTAGCCGACCAGTCCCGCCAGCAACGCTGCCGCTATTCCGACCAGAATTTTTTCTCTCTGGCTGAGCCCGACAAACCAGTTCTTGGCAGTATCGATCATGGTGCCCTCACCGTTATATCTGCCTGCGCTGAACCGGTGGCATCGGTGCGCGGTGTTGCCGTGATAACAAAGCCTGCCTCCTGCAACGCGATCAGGGCCGGATTGATATCCTCATTGCGGACCGCTGACAAAGTCGCCGATATAATGCCGTTTTCCCCATAAGCCATTCGCGTGATCGACACGTTTGGCACTTGCTGGAGAGCCGAAAACAGGGCCGAAGCAGGGACCGGGAACATGATATTCCCGCGATTTTCGGCTATCAACCGCTGGTCCAATGCGCGCTCGGCGCTTTGTGGGTCGGCCTGCTCACCGACAATTGTGGCGGCGTTGGCCATAGCTCCCTCGTCCGCTGCGCTCGCTGCCCAATGATATTTGGCCAGCAGCACCAGGGGAATCGCGAGCGTGATAGCGACCAGAGCCGCTACCATCCAGCCGAGCAGCCGCTTCTCTTTCGCAGCCATCGTGCGCTGAGTCTTTTTGGCAAACGGACCGCTGCGAAAGTTCAGGCTATCCTTCTCGGGCGCGCCAACGATCATGGCGTCAAAATCGTCGCCGGTAATCGGCTTGACCGTCAGGTCGGCAAATAGGAACGCACGGAGAGCCGGGTCGTCAGTCGCGATCACCGGGCCAGCGCGCAGCACCCGGTCAAATCCAAAATCTGCCGAAAACGCCCCTTCTTCGGCAACTGGCAGCAATGAGCCGGCAGGAAGGATCATATCCGGATCGATGCCGCGCGCCTGCAACTGGACCAGGCCGACCGACAAAGCATCCCTTCCCATGGCAGCTGTTATTGTGCTGCCAGTGTCATCCATTGCCGCAACGATATGGACATTTTCGTTTTCCAGGCTTTCTGCTTTCGCCGCTATCTTTGCAGCGGCCAGCGCTTGCTGCTCGTTTGCCCCTTCAATCGCGTCATGCTCCATGATGCGGGTGAGATGAGACGGCACTAGCGCGATCAGGGAAATGTCGGGCCGCGCGTCATTCGGACCATAGGCTTGCGAAGCCGCAATCGGGTCCGGATCACATCCCCACGCCTGAACCGCGCCATCAGCGACGTGCCACCAATAGAGCGCCTCGTCATCCGTGGCCGGAAAGGCGGTGAGAAGACAGTTTTCGGTCACGCGCTGGTCTTATTCCGCGTAAATATCGGCATTGTCATCTTCACCGCCCGGAGCGCCATCGGCCCCCAGCGAATAAAGATCGAAGCCGGGGCCCTGACGACCGGGATTGTCATATTGATAGGGCCGTCCCCACGGATCTTCGGGCAGTTTCTTGATATAGCCGCCCTGGCGGTAGCGCGCGGTGGTCGACAAGGAAGCGGGCGGTGCGATCAGGGCCTGCAACCCGTCGGAGGATGTCGGATAGCTGAGATTGTCGAGCCGGTACATTTCCAGAGCCTGGCCCAGCGTCGCGATATCGGCGCGCGCCTTCTCTACCATGGCCCGGTCCTGGCTGGGCAGCACATTGATCACCACAATAGTCGTCAGCAGGCCGAGGATGAAAATCACCACCATCAGTTCGACCAGGGTAAACCCGTTGCGTTTTTTTCGCTCTTGCTCCTCGCGGACGGGAGCCTCAGCCGGCTTGTCTGTATCTGTCGTCATGATCATTCCTTTTTTCCGGCGCTATAGTCCGGCAAGATTCTGTAATTGCAAGATGGGTAACAAGATCGCCAGGATCACCAGCGCGACCAGCCCGCCAAGAGCCACAATGATGATCGGTTCCAGCAAGGACAAGGCCGTGGAACTGAAATTGTCAAATTCCCGCTCCAGATAGCCCGCTGCCCGCGCCAGCATATCATCCAGTTGTCCCGATGCCTCGCCGCTGGAGGTCATATAGACGAGCATCGGCGGAAACACGCCTGAATTTTTGAGCGCCGTGGACAGACTGCCGCCACCGCGGATCGCCTCGACCATATCTTCCGAAGCCTTGCGCAAAACGCTGTTGTGGATCGTGTTGGTGGTCAGCCGCAATCCCTCGATAATCGGCAGGCGGCTGGCAACCATGGTAGACAGGGTCCTGGCCAGACGCGCCGCGTGCAGATCGCGCAACAGACGGCCAAAAAACGGCAGGCGCAGCAGAAAGCCGTCGAAGCGATATTTTATCTGCGGCTCCTTCAGCGCGCGCCAGCCGAGCAGCGCCGCAAGGCCGAGCACAATCGCAATCATCCACCACCAGTCCGCCAGAAAGCCGGAGATGCCGATCACGATCCGGGTGATCATCGGCAGTTGCTGGTTCACATCGTCGAACTGCTCCACCACCTTCGGGACAACCGCAATCATCAGCAGCGCGACCACGATGATGGAGACCAGCGCCAGCACCGCCGGATAGGCCAGCGTGCCGATCAGTTTCCCGCGCAACTCCGCCTGCCGCTCAAGCAGATCAGCAAGCCGTTCGGTGATATCTGGCAATGTGCCGGAAGTTTCTCCGGCAGCAATCATCGCCCGATAAAGCGGCGGAAAGCTTTTTGATTCGCGGCGCATCGCCTCGGACAGGCGCTGCCCCTCGATTACGCCGCCGTGCACCGACGCGATCCGCTGCTGGACATGCGGCTTTTCATTCTGGTTGCCGATCAGCCGCAACGCTTCTTCCAGTGGACTGACCTGTGCCAGCGACGATAATTGCCGGGTAAACAGCGTCAGTTCCTTGGATGTCAGCTTTTTCGGGCCAAACAGGCTGGACGAGCCTTTATCCCTTTTGCCTTGCTTGCGCTGCGCCGTTTCCATGCTGACCACATAGAAATTGCGCTCGGTCAACTTCGCACGCGCGGCCTCATCGCTGGCAGCAGCAAGTCGCCCGCTCTTTTCCCGGCCCTTCGGATCGATCGCTTTATAGGCAAATTCAGGCATCGACCGCTTCGCTTTCGCGCCTGGATATGCGGATAGCCTCCTCAGCCGTGGTCAGGCCCTCGCGAACCAGCGCGCGCGCAGCGGCACCCAGGTGAGGCTGATTGCGGAACGCGTGAGCGGTGATCGCCGCCTCTTCGCCGCCATCATTGATAAGCTTGCGCAGGCTGTCATCGATGCGGATGGCCTCGAACACGCCGATCCGGCCCTGAAAGCCCGTCTGGTTGCAATGTTCGCAGCCGGTCTCGCGGTACACCACCGTGCCATTGTCAAAGCCGAGCAGCGAGGCCAGAGAGCCATCCGCCTGAATCGGGGTGCGGCAATGTTCGCACAGCTTGCGGACCAGACGCTGCGCAACCACGGCCCGCAGGGTCGAGGCCAGCAGAAATGGCTCCACCTTC
>NVXM01000057.1 GCA_002733865.1 Sphingopyxis sp. | reverse complement strand
TCGCAACTGTCTGCGGCATTCAGGCGATATTGCTGCCCGTTACGGCGGTGAGGAGTTCATTGTTCTGCTCCCCGATACCGACACTCCGGAGGCCGTGAACCTGGCGCAAGCGATCATGGACGCTCTGAGCCGCACCTTGATGTCAGACGGCTCGCGCCAGTTGACAATTTCGGCCAGCATTGGTCTTGCCGCATGGGTGCCGGACGATCTGAACGGCCAGGAGGCACTGTTGCGCGAGGCAGATCGCCAGCTCTATATCGCCAAGGCTCAGGGCCGCAACAGAATCGAGTGGCTAAAGGCCTGATTGGACCCTATACCAGGAAGCACATCGGGTCTTGCGCACCATGCATACCCTGGTTCCGACAGAACCTGGGCGGAAAGAAACGGTCGGAGTGTTGAGTTAACGGATATATATTGTAAAAGTAGTCGAGCAGTAGGTTATCCGGGCTACGCTTAGTCTCATTTGTTCAAGCCCGGCCTGCCACGTTTAGCGTACAAGGTAACTGAATGACCCAGGACAGCAAAAAGCCGGTTTTCACTGTAGGTCTGGGAGCTTCCGCCGGCGGGCTGGCGCCGCTCAAGGCGTTTGTCCAAACGCTGCCTGAAAAACCCGGAATGGCTTTTATCATTATCCAGCATCTCGACCCCACCCACGAGAGCATGCTGCCGGAAATACTTGCCCGTGAATGTAAAATTCCCGTCAAAAATGCGCAGACCAACCAGACAGTTGAAGCCAATACAGTCTATGTCATTCCCCCTGACGCGTATCTGGCTATCGAGAACGGGGTTCTCGAATTGCAAAAGCCGGAAGCCAAACGCGGCTTCCGCAAAGCCATTGATCACTTTTTCAGGTCTCTGGCATATGACTGCGGTAATCGTTGCGCAGCGATCGTACTGTCAGGCTCAGGGAGCGACGGCACTGCCGGGTTGAGAGCCGTCAGGGCGGCGGGCGGGCTGGCCGTAGTGCAGAGTCCTGAAGAGGCGGAACATGACTCGATGCCTGAAAGCGCGCTCGACGCTAACGTGGCGGACAAGAGCCTTGCTGTCAGTGGGATGTATGCGCTGTTGAAGCATTATGCCCAGCATCCTGAACTACATCCGGCCAGGGGCCAGTCGCAGGAGCAGGACAGTCCCGATGAAAGCCTGGAAGCAATAGCGGTCTTACTTAGAACCCACGAGAAATTCGATCTGACCCAGTACAAACCCTCGACCGTTCAGCGTCGTATTGCACGTCGTATGAGCCTGACGGACAACAGGGACTTTCCATCCTATTTACAGCTACTGAGAGATAGCGAGGAAGAACGCAAGAGATTGACCAGCGAGCTTCTTATCAATGTAACCGACTTTTTTCGAGATCCGGAGGCGTACGAAACGCTGGAGAACAAGATTATCCCTGGCATCCTCAATAATCTGAAAAAGGGTGAAGACATCCGTATCTGGGTGGCCGGCTGCGCCAGTGGTGAGGAAGTCTACTCGATTGCCATACTTTTTCTGGAAGGCTTGTCCAAGCGGCAGATGACCAACGAGCTGAAAATATTTGCCACCGACATTGATGAGCATGCCATCAAGATAGCGCGTCGCGGCGTGTATCCGGACAGCATCACTGCCGAAATACCCGAGCCTTATCTAAACAAATATTTCATCAGAATCGAAAAGGATCACCATTATCGGATCAAGAGCCACGTGCGTGAGCTCATTTCCTTTGCCACGCAAAACGTCGTGTCGGATCCGCCTTTCAACCATATGCACCTTATCTCATGCAGAAATCTGTTGATTTACCTGAACAAGGAAGTACAGGAGAAGGTGCTCGGGCTGTTCTATTTTGCGCTTACGGACCACCACTATCTTTTCCTGGGAAGTTCCGAGAGCCTTGGTCAGCGGTCTCATCTGTTCAAGACATTGAACAAGAAGTGGCGCTTCTATCAGAAGTTACCCGGCGGGATGCCCCACCACGTTTCAACCTCCAGGCCTTCAGCAGAGAGACAGAACAGTACCCGCGGCCTGGTAATGACAGGCTCCCAGTCTGGTTCACGGCCATCTGCGTCCAGTCGAAGCGAGAGTTTTCGTCGCGCGATTCTGACGACACAAGCCCCGGCGACCATTATTGTTAACCAGGACGGAGAGGTGCTCTACAATCACGGCGACCTGGAAGCTTTCTGCACGATTCCTGGTGGTGAGCCCCGTAATGATCTAATCCAACTCCTGCGCCCGTACCTGAGGTCCCGTACCCGCAGTGCGTTCTACAAGGTAAAGAAAAGTAAAGAGCCAGTAACGTTCTACTGCGAGGCGAAAAGCCCGGCCGGGAGGGACAGAATGGCCGTTTGCGCGCGAATAGTACCGGTACAGGATCAGGACTTTACCGACGGAATGGCCTATACGATCAGCTTCGTAGAGGAACCGCTGGACCCGCACAACGCTGATGCCGGTCTGACACTGGCCGATGAGAATCGGGCAAACGGGGAGCTCGAAAAAGAACTGGTAGAGACTCGCGAAGAACTGCAAAACACTATCGAGGAGTTGGAGACAAGCACGGAGGAGCTCAAGGCATCACATGAAGAAGCCCTGTCGACCAACGAAGAACTGCAGTCGTCGAATGAAGAGCTGGAAGCATCATCCGAAGAGCTGAGGTCTCTTAACGAAGAGCTGAGCACCGTCAACTCTCAGCTCAAGGAGAAGATCGATCAGTTGCAGCGAGCCCGCGATGATGTGCAAAACTTTTTCTCCAGTACCGATATTCCAACAATCTTTCTGGATGTGGATTTGCGGGTACAAAAATACACCCCCGCTGCCGCTCAGCTGCTGGGAATGGAGCCTCGGGATTACGAACGGCACGTGACGAACGTAGGTGGCGATCTGATAGACCAGGAGCTGGTTAAGGATTGCGAAGAGGTCCTGCGTACTTTTCAGCCCTCTAGCAAGGAAATACGCAATTATCGCGGCCGCTGGTTCACCCGGCAGGTTACTCTCTACCGGACTGAGGATCGCCGGGTGGGCGGGGTTGTGCTTGTGTTCCAGGACATCAGCACCATCAAGGCTCTTTCCCAACGTGCCGCCAGCCGTGAAGCGCAGCAGGCTGTGGTCGCCAAGCTGGGCTTGTTGGCATTAAGCGGTTCCGACCCCCTGGAAGTAATGCAACAGGCAACGACCCAGGTCGCTCACGTGCTGGACGCTGACTACTGCAAGGTACTCAAATATCAACCCGAGCAGGGCAATCTGCTGATGGTTGCAGGGGTCGGTTGGAACAATCACGTTCGGGTAGGCGAGGCAACTGTTCCAGATGAAGCGGGCTCGCAAGCGGGCTATACCTTACGCGCTAAAGAACCTGTCGTCGTCGAAGATCTGTCCAAGGAAAAGCGATTTTTTGGCCCGACTCTTCTGACCAGCCATGGCGTGATGAGCGGTATCAGCTGCCTGATCAACCACTCAACTCCTCCCTACGGTGTGTTGGGGGTGCACAGCAAGAAACCCCGCCAATACACCGAGGATGACGCCAACTTCTTGCAGTCCGTGGCCAATATGTTGTCCACCGCGATTCGTTCCAAGGCTGCGCAAGAGAAGATTTCCCGTAGCGAAGAGCGCCTGAATATGGCTCGGGAGGCTGCCAACATCGGGATACACGACTTCGATGTGCGTAGCAACACGATTTATTGGGACGAGAACCATCGGAAGATGTGGGGCGTACCGATGGATCTGGAGCCCATAACCTTTGAGGTTTTTGAAGGCGGCTTGCATCCGGATGATAGACAACGCGTCATTTCAGAGGTGATGTCTGCCCTGCGCAAGCCTGGCACATACGAGTGGCGCTTCCGTGTTATCGATCACCAGGACCGGTCGGTAAGAAATATCGTAGGCAAAGGTCGCGTCGTTCACGCTCAGGGCGAGGCAGTCAGGATCGTGGGTACAGTACAGGACGTCACGGCCAGGGTTGAGATGGATCGCTCGCTGCAACAGGCAATCGACCATCTGCGCGAGAGCGATGAAAGAAAAAACCAGTTCCTGTCTATTTTGGGTCACGAGCTACGCAACCCCCTGGCAGCCCTGGCCAACGGGGTGGCCGTGGTCGAACGCCACTTATCGGGTGGTGAGCGAATACTCGATATAATGAATCACAGCGTTGACACCATGAAGAAGCTACTGGACGACCTGCTCGATCTGAACAGAGTGTCTGATAACAGAATAGAGCTGGACAAAGTCAGCGTAAACGTCGCCCACGTACTCGAATACGTTATAGAACAGACCCAAAATCAGTGTCAGAAGAAGCAACAGAACTTTCGCTTCAATGCGGAACGCGACCTTTGGGTACGGGGAGATCCCACGCGTCTGGAGCAGGTATTCATCAACCTGCTGTTCAATTCCTGTAAATATACCCCGCCTGGCGGAGACATCTCGCTAAAAGCCAGCTACGAGAAAGGCGCAGTGTGTGTAGTCGTTAGCGACACCGGGCTGGGGCTGGAAGAGTCAAACCTGGAGAAGGTATTCGAACCTTTTTATCAAATCAAACCGGATATGGAGGCTGAGCAAGGACTGGGAATAGGCCTGGCGTTATCCAGGAACCTGGTGGAATTGCACGGGGGCACCATCACCGCCGAAAGCGCAGGCCCGGACCTGGGGTCGACATTTACTGTCACCCTGCCCTCCCACCGCCGTGAACGAGATATCAAAGAGCCAGAGACCCCTACCGCACCAACTCCCTTGCCAGGGCGCAAAGTGCTGTTTATTGACGACAACGAAAGCATGTTGGCCATCATGCCCATGTTGCTGGAATCACTTGATTGCTCGGTGGAAACCGCCCGGACGGGTGAAGACGGTATCGAAAAAGCCAGGCATCTCAAGCCCGATACCATCATTCTGGACATCGGTTTACCTGGCATGAATGGCCATCAAGTCGCTCAAACCCTCAGAAATGAGGGCTACGAAGGTTTGATCGTTGCCCTTTCAGGTTACAGTCACAAGGAAAGCAGAGACAAATCCAGGAGCATGGGCATCGACTACCATCTGGCCAAACCAAGCAATCTTAAAGAGATCAGCGAGGTCCTTACGGCAGGAAGGCAACGGGACACCTGATCGGCTCTCTGCCTCAAGAAGCCTCGAGCCAGAGAGTATGAGACGGCATTTTCTTAGCGGCGTGAGGTTCGCACATCCAGATAATCACGCTGGATTGCGGTTTCCAGCGCGTTGACTGCACTGACCAGCTCGTCATAGATCTCCCGGTAACCGCGCAGTGTAGCGACCTGTTCGCTGTCGGGCGCTTTCCCCTGGCAGACATCGGCCATCTCGGTCAGGCAGCACAGGTAGTTCTTGCGCGCCTGGGCCACCATGGTCAGCATCGGGTTGAGCGACTCAAGGCTGAGCTCGGGTATGGCCGGATTGATGATGCTGCGGTTTATCTCCTTGCGCTGCTTTTCCAGTTCCAGCAACAAGCGGTTGTTGTCGATAGCCATGTGTTTACCTGTGTCTGCAAAAAGC
>NVXM01000018.1 GCA_002733865.1 Sphingopyxis sp. | reverse complement strand
AATACTTCCCTGGCATAGGTAGCTGGGCAGCCCGCCGTTATGACCCCTATGAAGCAGGCGAAGTCGCCGAGCCCTGGCTTGGCCTGGACTCCTTTGCCTGGGGCGGTGAAGAGTTGGCGATCTTTCAGTTGGAAGTACCACCCGGCTACCTCGGTAAAACCCTGATTCTCACCGCGCAGGACGCTGGCACCTTCACTCTTCACGACCAGGACGGCATGCTGCTGATAGAAGGCAATACCCTAGAGCAGATCGACCGGGACGGCTTCAAGATCCAGGTGCAGGCACTGGTAGCCCGCCCGGGCACCGAGTTTCTGGTTACCAAACACCGCATGCTCAACAGCATTCTGGCCTACCAGGAAGAACTGGGCGCGAGCGAAAAAGGCAAGGACTCCGGCATCATCAGCCTGAGCATGCAGCATGAAAGCCCGGCACAGGCCACGCGCATCCTCGACGAGGTCAGCCGCCTGTACGTCCTGCAGAACGTAGCCCGCAACTCGGCAGAAGCCGCCCAGAGCCTGGAATTCATTCGTGAACAGCTCCCCGTCGTACGCCAGGAGCTGGAGCGTTACGAACAAGCCTTGAACGAATACCAGATCAGCACCCAGTCCGTAGACATCACCATCGAGACCCAGGCGATACTCGACCAGATCGTCGAACTGGACACCATGATCTCGGAACTCAACCTCCGCCGCGCCGAGATGGAACGCCGTTTCACTCGTGAGCACCCCAACTACCAGGCCATGCTGCAGCAGATGCAGCAACTGGAGCGTCAGAAAGCAGCGTTGGAAGCCCGAGTGGGCGACCTACCCTCCACCCAGCAGGAACTGCTGCGCCTCAAGCGTGACGTAGCCGTCACTACGGAAATCTACACCGCCCTGCTCAACAGCTCACAGGAGTTGGACGTATTGCGGGCTGGCACAGTCGGCAACGTGCGCATCATCGATGAAGCAGCAGCCAATGTGGAAGAGACAGTCAAGCCAAAGAAGTCATTGATCGCTATGATCGCGACACTGCTTGGGGGCTTTGTCGGCGTCGCTCTGGTGCTATTGCGGCATGCGATGAACCGCGGAGTGGAAGACCCCGACGTCATCGAAAACCTGGGCCTACCGGTATATGCAGCCGTGCCCTTCAGCAAGGACCAGGAAGTTCTGGAAAAGCACACCAAAGGCCGCCACCGTGACGCTTATAGCGGTTCGCTGCTGCTCGCTGTAAGCAACCCGGCTGACCTGTCCGTCGAGTCACTCCGCAGCCTGCGTACCAGCCTGCACTTCGCCCGCCTGGAGGCCAAGAATAACATTTTGATGATCTCAGGCCCGAGTCCATCGGTAGGCAAATCCTTCGTATCGGTCAACCTGGCCGCCATCATCGCCCAGGCTGGCCAGAAGGTACTACTGATCGACGGTGACATGCGCAAAGGCTATCTTAACAAGATGTTTCGCATGGCCCCGGAGAACGGCCTGTCTGAACTGCTTTCCGCCCGCATTACCAGCAACGACGCAATCCACAGCACCGAGGTGGAAAACCTGTTCGTAGTCCCACGCGGCCAGATTCCGCCCAATCCGTCGGAACTGTTGATGCACGCTAACTTCAGCAGCTTCCTGGATAACGTCAAGGACGAGTACGACATGATCATCATTGACACCCCGCCCATCCTGGCGGTGACTGATGCCGCGATTGTAGGGCGCCATGTAGGCATGTCTCTGATCGTAACGCGCTTTGGCCTCAACTCCGCAAAGGAAATCGAAGTAACCAAACGCCGTTTCGAGCAGAATGATATCCAGCTCAAAGGTGCCATCTTCAACGCCGTTGAAAAGAAAGCGAGCGCCTATGGTTACGGAAACTACGGTTACTATAACTATGAATATAAGTCGGATAAAAAATAGAAGAAATAGTCATGGTCGGAAGTATAACGCTAAACATCGAAAACCAAACAAATGAATGAACCACTAAGAAAGATTGTAAACCTGTTTCTTAGAGGGTTGACCTTGGCATGCAAATTCACATTGATTTTTGTGCTGGCAAAATATCTGGATCCAGCTGACGTAGGGATATATGGCTTACTAGCAGCTACAATTGGATACTGCATATATATATTAGGTTTAGATTTTTACACCTTTAGCAATAGAGAAATGATAAGCAGCAAAAAGGAAACATGGGGACAAATAATAAAAAACCAGGGAATGGTGGCAATTCTAGCCTATATAATCATAACCCCCATGTTGGTAATGTTATTTGAAAGTGGAACATTACCGAAACAATACATCGCCTGGTTTTTCTTAATTTTGATACTAGAGCACATAAGCCAAGAAGCACACAGAATACTGATAGCTACCTCGCAGCCTTTAATGGCGAGCACTGTACTATTCATAAGATCAGGGCTATGGGTGATCGCTATCATAACCCTGATGTTTGTGGATCCTCGGTTAAGGAGTACATATTATGTATTTTCAGCTTGGGCTGTTGGCGCATTTTTAGCAATTATGTTGACTGCAGTCAATCTCAAAGGGAAAAAAATAGGTGGCTGGAATAAATCTATCCAATGGAAATGGATAATCGAAGGGTGTAAGGTTGCAGCTCCATTTTTAATAGCTACTCTTGCGATAAGAGGAATATATACAATTGATAGATTTTGGATTGAAAAATTGACCAATGTTGAAATTCTTGCGGCATACGTACTTTTCATGGGAATGAGTAACGCTTTGGTATCTTTTGCTGATTCAGGAATTTTCTCATTTTCTTATCCAAAACTTATACTGCAATGGCAAAATAAAACCCACGAAGAATACAAGTCAACACTAAAAAACATGCTGACAAACCTTGGAGTATTAAGCTGCTTATTCTCAATAACAAGTATCTTACTGATAAATCCAATACTAAAATGGATAGATCGCGAGATTTACACATCTCAAGTGGAAATATATTATTGGCTACTAGCATCAAGTATAGTTATATCAATCTCAATGATTCCGCATTTCGCTCTATACGCACAAGGTAAAGACAGACCAATAATCGTCGGTCAAACTTTAGGGCTGGTGGCATTTGCAGTGACAGCGTTCACAATCTCGAAAATTGACGCAACCAACGCTATACCTATATCCGTATTTTGTAGCTTTAGTTTTATACTGGCGTGGAAAACAGCGGCTTACTACCTTTTAACCCCAAAAGAATACCTGCTATTTAGAAGATGAAGAAAGTAAAAGGAATCCACAAACTTTAAACATCCATCCTGGCTCACACTCAACAAAACTCATTTTTTAAAAACACAAAGTTAAAGAATTAGTAAAAAACAGCATTAACAATAAGCAGGCACACGCAAACAACAACACCGAAAAAACTGCAAAACTGGAAACGAATACAGCAACTCCGCCCCCGCCAATTCAATCAAAACCGATCACTCTGGACAAAAAATGCTAGATACAAATTCGAATTCAGACCATTCAGACAAACACAACATAAAGATCTCGGCTAATGTATAAATTAGAAAAGATACTAAGCTGCATATACTCAAACCTCATACTCTTGCTAAAAAAAGCCACCAATTACAATAACTTTCACTATTCCTTTCCCATAATATGCGATAGCCCGCCTAAAATCAAAATCAAAGAAGGCAAAGTTTTTTTAGGCAGAATATCTGCTCGATCTGGTCTCAGTATATTTTGTGAAAATGGGAAAATTGAAATATCAGACGGCTGCTTCTTTAACAACTACTGCTCTATTAACTGCCAATCAAAAATAACGATCGGCAAAAACACTCTATTCGGAGAGGGAGTCAAAGTCTACGATCACAACCATACTTTCGACGTAAGGACTGGCGTTTCACACTCAGATTTCGTAACAGACCCAATACGAATTGGAGATAATTGCTGGATAGGTTCCAACTGCATCATCCTTAAAGGCGTCAACATATGCAATAATGTGTTAGTAGGTGCGGGAGCAATTGTCACTAAAAACATAGAACGGCCAGGAATATATATATACAAGGACGGAAACTTGAATGAAATCCGTTAACGAGAAAACTGAAAAGATAACTTGCCTTGTTGACTATCATGACGCGGGTTTATTTTTTATTAGGCTAGCAGCTTCAGACAAAAAAAATAAATACCAAATAATAACAAATTTGCCGTCAATATTTCTAATAGCAAGAAAGAAAAAAATAGATAGCACTTTGATCAAAAAAAATAGAAGCTGGCGGACCACTGAAACCAAAAGCCCGCTAAGACTTAAGCTTGTCCGAGAACATGTTTTACGCATTTTAAATCAAAAAGAATGCGAATTGTTTTATAAATCATGCTTCGAAGAATTAATTAAAGGCAAACCTAACAGAATATATTGTTGGAACGGTAATTCAGTAATGGGGGAAGCTGCGAGAAACTATGCAACCGAGGAAAATATCAAAACACTATTTTTTGAGATTGCAAACATACCAGGGAAAGTTTTTATAGACAAAAAAGGAACTAACGCCCAATCACTTCTTTTCGAAGACCCCACGATACTTGATAACCCACAGCTTTCCGAACTAGAAATAGAAAGCAAATCAAAAACGTTAACTGATCTAAAAGACAGACATCGATACGCCCCGCAATCAAGCCTATCAAAAAAACTAAGCTCGCATCATTTAATTAATTTTATATTTTGCTCTTTATATTCCTATAAAACTCACAGCACAACAAGCGTAACAAAGAAGCTTAAGTCATTGAGTTTACGCACTTCAAAAAAGCAAAAGAATGAACCCAGCGAAATACTACCAAATGAATATCTATTTTTTCCCATGCAAGTCTCAAATGACACTCAGTTAATGTTAAACAGTGATTTCACAAACATCCAGGCAATCGAATATATTTTAGCGAATTACAGCGCTCCTATTATAGTAAAGCCACATCCAGCCGACCAAGATGCTCTTGATAAAGTACTAGAATTAAAAGAGAGAGAAAAAACAGAAAGATTATACATATCCAACATGGACACTATAGAACTAATACGAAATAGCAACACAGTGGTAACAATAAACTCAACCGTAGGATTTGAAGCGCTTCTATTGAATAAAGAAACTATATTTCTAGGCAAATCATTCTATGCAAGCTTTGACAAAACTAGAATTTGTAATTACTTTAGCGAGTATTTAATAGACGCAGATTTTTTTTCTAGTGAGTCAACTGAAATCACTACGGAGACTCTTCACAAAATAGAGAAAAGGCTCTCAAGCTAACTTAGCGACATCAATAGCAAAAAATGCAAAAATAGCCAACTCTATGAACATGTAAAAATCTGGCAAAAAATATACAGCAACTTTAACTAATCGAAAACCTCATCCGATTAGTATGATTTTTTGACAGCAAATAGCGGCTTTACGGATTATAATTCAGCCTATATTATCTTTTCATACACACAACCATAATCTCCTTTTATTATCATAAACACGATCATTCTAGCAAGCAGGTGCAATTTATGGCCCAACCCAGACACTGACTCTCAAGCAACGATAGATTCCTCTTTGAACCTTCTACCCTAAAATCAAAGGGCAGAATTCCAATTAAAGTTCCACTACAGAATAACTGGTTTCCAGCACAGCCAACTAAACACAGGAACATTTGGTACACGAGAAAAACTCATGATCAAATAAAAGCCTTTTCAACAATCAACATTTATAACAAAGGATTGAAAGATCAATGAGAGATAGATTTAACACCTTTTTATTATTGATATCAATATTCGCATTTTCGCTTTCTACATTCAGCTACCGGGCCGCATTCGTAGCCTACATCTCACTTACTACCATCTTTTTGATAAATAGCAAAAAAAGAGTAAAGATCAGATTAAGCATCATGATAGCCTCAATGATTGTTACGGGCTACACAGTCGTCATATCATATTTTAACTATTTACATATTCCTTATCTTGTTAAAATGATGGGCATGCTACTATATGCATCAATTTTTGCGAACATGTACCTAAGCGAACACATCAAATTAAATAATATCATTAAAGCGCTAAAATATTACATCTACATCCATTCGGCTTTTTTTATAGCACAACTTACATTGTATCCAATATTTGGGGAAGCCATTAACTTTGACTCTTATATTAGAGAAAGTGAATCAGCAATCATAGTCTACTCATCAGCACTCGAGATTATTGGCCTCCCCATTAGAGCAACCGGGCTTTTTTCAGAACCCTCGTTCTACAGCATGAGTATCTTACCTTTCTGCTTGTTACTCATTGCTATTAATAAAAAGCCATGCCTAGCAACCAGTGTTGGCATAATAACATCATTACTGAGTCTTTCTTTAGCCTCTATATTAGTAAGCAGTCTTGCTGGAATAATATTTTTGCTTTTCACGAAAAGGAATTCGTTTACAAAAGTAGTAATGATCTTATGTGTCGTATTTTTCAGCCCAGCTGTCTACAAATTTATTGATGCCCGAGCTTTCCAAAATATTGATTATGACGCAGTAGGTTCTAGAACCCTTGTATTTGATGAATTTGCACTAAGATCCAATTATCAAAATATATTTGGAAGTGGCTTTTTCTGGGATGAGTCCACTCCAATAGGCGTCACCGGATTAAAGGGATATCACACTCGCGACTCTTCTTTTTATGTTTATGTATTCTTTTCAGCAGGATTAATTGGATTAGCCGGCATTACAATAGCTTTAGCATATACTTTAAGAAAAAACTTACTACTACTCATGTTCACAGCATGTATTTTATTATTCAAGTTTTCAGTATTACATGCTGCATTATGGCTATTCCTCTGTTTAGCGTACATTAGCTCCAAACGATCCACACCAAAAATTAGCAATACGGAATTTACCAATTAAGTGCGCCGTAAAAAATCATTATCCTGTTACCTGCCCCCGCGTGTTACGTAGATTCAATGAAACCTTAGTGCAATTCCGATGAATTTAGCCTAAAGAAATCGCCATGACTCTGAGCCTCATCCAGCCGCCCCCAAAAAAGGGGTTCGTGGTGTGTTTGAATTGAAAGTTTAAGAATGAATGAGTTGGTCCAACTTCCTAACGAGGAATGAGGAATGAGGAATGAGGAATGAGGAATGAGGAATGAGGAATGAGGAGCGTATGGTGATAAACTTCTAAAGGAAACATTACAATCATGTTCCGCCGTACAGCCCATTGAATTACTTTTCACCGATTAATTACCCCCGAATGGTAGCGTAACGCAAGTAATTCCATTGAACCAGTGCTGCTAATTCAGGAATAAAGTGAACAGCGAAGAGCAGTATCAATTATCAAACAGCCGAAATATGCTATAGCAACAAACGATAACTTTTCTTGAATTAGTATCGGTCGTTAAATTTAAGTAGATATATTTAAATTAAACGCTGTGCTTACCCTAAAAACCGAAATCAAATACTAAAATAGCTTTGAACTAAGGATGAAACTATGTCGATCAACATTGGTAACAAGATAAACATTTCAAATAGCTCAAATTTCGTTCTTTTTGGCGGTTTGAATGTGCTTGAGGATCAGTCATCAACTTTATTTGCATGCCAAGAATTTATAAAATCCACAACAAAATTAGGCATACCATTTGTATTCAAAGCTTCATTCGACAAAGCCAATCGTTCTTCAATGCATTCTTATCGAGGTGCCGGCTTAGAAGCGGGGTTACGTATTTTCGAGTCCGTCAAACGAGAGTTTGGTGTGCCTATAATCACAGATGTACATGAAATCGGGCAGATTGCCTCTGTAGCTGAGGTGGCTGATATTCTACAGATACCTGCATTTTTAGCTCGGCAGACAGACCTAGTAGTCGAAATTGCTAAAGCTGGGAAGCCCATTAATATCAAAAAGCCCCAGTTCATGAGTCCTACACAAATTAAGCATGTTGTCGCCAAATGTCGTGAGGCAGGCAATGACCAGGTAATCCTCTGCGAGCGAGGAAGTAGCTTTGGTTATGACAACCTAGTCGTCGATATGCTCGGCTTCAGGCTGATGAAGGAAGTCAGTGGTTCTTGCCCTGTCATTTTCGACGTAACCCATAGCCTACAGTGCCGCGATCCCCTCGGAGACGCTTCCGGCGGCCGCCGGCGCCAGTTGCTGGATTTGGCGCGTGCCGGCATGGCTGTTGGTTTAGCCGGCCTATTTCTTGAAGCACACCCGGACCCAGACAACGCCCGATGTGACGGCCCGAGTGCTTTGCCCCTGCATTTGTTAGAAAAGTTTTTGGAGCAAGTTAAGGCTGTGGATGATGCTGTGAAGTCACTACCAGAAATGGATATATCTTGATGCAATCAGTCTACGACGGTCCTGTTCGTTTAGTTTTGTTCGACGTGGACGGAGTGTTAACAAATGGGAAATTACATATCAGCAAAGATGGAGAAGAAACAAAAACCTTCAATGTCAAGGATGGTGTTGCTGTCGCTTTGCTCCAATCTCATGGAATATTATGCGGAATAATGTCCGGCAAAGCCAGTGCCGCATTGGATTATAGGGTCAAGCAGCTTGGGTTTGATATGGCTTTGACAGGTTGTAGTAACAAGCTTTCGACTTACTTTAATCTGCGTGAGAAACTAAAGCTGAGCGATCACCAAGTGGCATTTGTTGGTGATGACATTATAGATCTTTCAGTTATGCAGCAGGTTGGGCTAGCTATCGCCCCAGCAGATGCTCATCAATTGGTAATAAAAAACGCACAATTTATAACCTTAACCCGTGGAGGCCAAGGTGTTGCTAGGGAAGCTGCCGAATACATCCTGCAAAGTGCTGGGCTGGATATTGAAGAAATGTATCAACCGCTGCTAGAAAACTGGGAGGCCTCAAATGTCCGACAATAGTTCGTTAAAGGTCGTAATACCTGCTCGCTTTGGCTCTACCCGGTTACCAGGCAAACCTCTCGTTAACCTTGCAGGAAAGCCTATGATCTCATGGGTCTGGCAACGGGTTGCCAATGCTCTCCCTCAGGCAGAAATCTGGGTCGCCACTGATGATGAGCGCATTCTCGAACCACTATTGGCAATGGATATTAAGGCAGCGCTTACCAGTAAGGCTCATGAAAGCGGGACCGACCGTATCGCCGAGGTTGCTAACAACCAAGGCTGGAGTGATAGTGACCTTATTATAAATGTTCAGGGGGACGAGCCCCTTATACCCGAAACTCTTCTTAAGGCTTTTGCGGACTTTTGCCTTTATCGTCCTGATTTTTCAATGGCTAGCGTAATGACGCCGATCTCAGAGCGATCGCAGATTATTGACGAAAACATCGTTAAAGTCATCACCGCTCGCAATGGGAATGCACTCGCTTTCTCTCGTTCACCGCTACCTTTTTGTAGAGATAGCGCGGTTAACAAATGGCCATTAGAAGGATTCCAACGCCATATTGGTATATATGCGTATATGACTAAAAGCCTGCGGATCTTGACAAGTGAATCCCCTTGCCTGCTTGAGAGAAGAGAAAAGCTGGAGCAGCTTCGCGCTCTATGGGTTGGTATCCCCATAGCAATGATGTCTTGGGATAACCCACCTCCACCAGGCGTAGATACACCAGATGATGTAGAGCGCGTAACTCGACTACTTAGAAAGGAGTTCTCTGTATGAACAAACTCGATTATATTGCGGCCGCTCGTGAGGTTTTTGTTATCGAGGCACAAGCTGTGGCAAACTTAGTGAAGCACCTAGATGAGGCCTTTGCCAACAGCGTTCAGTCCATTCTCGAATCTAAAGGTCGAGCTATTGTCTGTGGTATGGGCAAATCGGGAATCATCGGTAAAAAGATCGCTGCGACACTAGCTAGTACTGGCACACCGAGTTTTTTTATGCATCCAGGAGAAGCATATCACGGGGATTTGGGCATGGTTACACCCGATGATGTTTTTATTGCCATCTCCAATTCAGGTGAAACAAATGAGGTTGTTAAACTAATTCCTTTTCTAAAGGATAATGGTAATTACTTGGTGGCGCTCACCGGCAATTCAGCCTCCACACTAGCGAAAGCCGCAGACAGTCATTTGGATATAGGAGTTAAAGAGGAAGCTTGCCCCCTACAACTGGCTCCCACTGCCTCCACTACAGCAACCCTAGCAATGGGTGACGCTCTAGCAGTCACTTTAATGAAAGCTCGCAACTTCAAACCCGAGAATTTCGCCCGCTTCCACCCAGGCGGATCTTTGGGCCGCCGACTATTAAGTCGCGTCGAAGATGAAATGGTGACAACCGATTTACCTATAGTGAGCGCGGGTGCGCGGGTGCTGGACATGATCCAGTCAATGAGCAAAGGTAGCTTAGGGTTAGCCATAGTGAAGGCTGACAATGGCTTTGGCGTTGTCACAGATGGTGACATTCGTCGTGCTGTAGAGCAATATGGTGATAATGTTTTCCAAAAGACAGCTAGCGAACTCATGAGCCGGGACCCTGCAATGGTGCCTTTAGGTACACGTGTTGAAGATGCGCTGATGCTTATGGACCAACGCAAGATTACTTCATTACTTGTCTTCAAACAGAATACCGTGGTTGGGATATTTAAGAAATGAAACATAAAGGCTCCAACTCCCGTCTATGAAAATAACTCATATTATTGAAGCGACCGCTACTGGCACTTTATCCATGGCGGCCCTACTTTCAAATGCGCAAGTAGAGAATTATGACAGAGTGGAGGTTATTTACTCTGTTCGTCCGGAGTCTCCTGATACGCTTAAAGACCAATTTGATAGCCGTATAACGCTCACTCGAGTGCAGATGCATAAGCCTTACGAAAAAATAACAAGCTTATTCAAGCTGAGGCGTCTTTTGAAAGCCACCAAACCAGAAGTGGTGATCCTTCACTCATCATTCGCTGGCTTTCTTGGCCGGCTGGCTGCACTAGGATTTTCTCCTAAAATGCGTTTTTTTTATATACCTCACTGCATATCGTTTATGCGCAAAGATGTGGATAAATTCAAAAAATTCATTTTTACTACATTCGAATGGCTTGGCGCTATAAAGCAGTCAGAATATATAGCATGTTCCAAGAGTGAGCAGAGAGAGATCCAATCTCGCGTGCCATTTCGGCGATGCCATTTAGTCGAGAACGCTGTTAAATTTACTCATCTCACCCCTGACCGCCGCACCCCTACCAAAAAGGTCGTTACGGTAGGGCAGATACGACCCCAAAAGGCCCCTTGGCAGTTCGCAACGATCGCGAAACAGGTTATCAAAGATAATCCTGACTCATCATTTACATGGGTGGGGGACGGGGACCCTGCCATTAGGAGATTATTGGAGCAAGCAGGGGTTAACGTCACAGGCTGGGTTAACAGAGAAGACGTCTGGGACCATTTGCTGGAGTCTGATCTTTATCTGTCAACGGCGCGCTGGGAAGGGATGCCCGTGTCACTTATTGAGGCCAGCTATGCTAGGTTACCTGTTATCGCGTCCCGGTGCGCGGGAAACGTAGACGTCGTAACCAATAATGAAACCGGCTGGTTGTTTGACTCGCCGGAAGAAGCTGCCGAGCTAATAAACGCCGCTTTCAACTCTCCGCAAGAAGCCTTTATCAAGGCAGAAAAAGCGTTCAATGAAGCGAAAACCCGCTTTAGTGTCCAGCGCTATATTGAGGAGATGGATAGCCTTATTAGATCAGGCGCGTAATAAATCTATTCGGCATTTTCCAGCGTATCTCTTTATTGATCGATAGTGCCACACCTGTTGACCCGGTGTCAGGGCAAGATGGTTGATTGCACATTGTCAACGCAGGACGACATAAGCGCTGCCAAAGGACTTAAGTATCGACCTTCCCCCATAGAAGGCAAAGAAATACATTGTCCCGGCAGTTTTCAACCCTGTTGCCAAAATAGCAGTTCAGGCGACCGAGTTATACCGCCCAATTTTCTCCGATTCCCATAGTCGTCCGTGAGATCTCTGGTGAGCTTCAAGCTACGGATTGCCCTAGACCAACTTCTAGGCTCAGGTATTTTTCTCGTTCATAAACCCGTTTATGCTGCTACGACGGACCCTCCTAATTTCTTGCTGAGGTCAATCTCAAGGTGGCCTAGCGCCAAGGGAAAGACAGAACTTCAGGACGTTGGCTATGGTTTCAGTTAAACTCTGTGGCCGATCATTATCGAATATTCAATCGCGACCTAGTCAGGTCAAAGCGCCTCTACCGAAGGTACTACACTCATGAATGCCTACAATCCGGCCCTGGCAAAAAAGAATACAATCGGGCATGACAAGAAATACTGGGTTTGCCGCCTGGCCGTGCTCTTATCGGATGTCTTTTCGCTTTTTTTATCTTATGTCTTGAGCTTGCAGCTGGCTGGATTCAAGGGTCAGCTCTTCGTGTTGCACAGAGATAGCGCCATCTTTTTTGCACTTATCCTTGTATGTTTGGCACTGTTTGTTACCAAGGGCCACTACAGTAAACGCATCCCTTTTTGGGATGAGCTACGCCAGATGCTAAAAGGCGTTTTCCTGGTAGGGCTGCTGCATACTGCCATCGTTGTCGGAATGAATTTGACGACGATGCCCAGAGCACTTGCTTTCGCCTGGCTGTTCGCTTTGGTTCTGCTCCCATGTTTACGGGTTTTGACTAAAACCTTGCTTCTCAAGGTAGGGCTATGGTCCTATCCATCAGTCATCATAGGTGATGGCGAAAACGCTGAGGATACCGCCAAAGCTCTGGCCGATGAGCGCATGATGGGCTATGAGATTAATCATTTCTTGTCTATAGATGAACCCCAAAAACCATTCATTTCAGTCAAAGATAGAGACGTACCGGTTTCACAATTGGATGAGGATTTCGAGCGCCATTTCCGTGCTCTCGGTAACCCTCATATTATCGTCGCTCTTGAACGTGGCGGGCTTGACAGGATTCAGCATTACGTCGATCGCTTTAGCCTATTCTACCCCCGCCTTTCAGTGGTTCCCGCTCTTCGCGGCCTACCGTTGTTCGGTGCAGACATGCACTCTTTTTTCAGCCACGAAGTAATCCTACTCAATTTGCGCAACAACCTTGCCCCCCTGTCCAACCGATTTATAAAGCGCTCTTTTGACATAGTGGTTTCGGCATTGCTTCTTTTGATGCTGTCTCCCCTATTCCTCTATGTCGCATTAAAAATCCGTGACAGCGGCGGCACCGTGTTTTTCGCTCACACGCGCATCGGCCGTAGCGGCAAGCCATTCCCCTGCTACAAATTCCGGTCTATGGTGCCAGATGCCCAGGAGATACTTGACCACTTATTGAGGACCGATCCAACGGCCAAAGCGGAGTGGGATAAAGACTTCAAGCTCAAGAATGACCCGCGTATCACCAAGATCGGTCAATTTCTGCGTAAGACCAGTCTGGACGAACTACCTCAGCTCTGGAACGTATTCAAAGGGGATATGAGTCTGGTAGGGCCTCGCCCTGTCATCGCAGCAGAAGTCGAACGCTACGGAGAAAAGGCCGTTTATTACTACCAAGCCAAGCCAGGCATGACCGGGCTCTGGCAGGTCAGCGGGAGAAACGATGTTGATTATGACAGTCGTATTTATCTCGACGCCTGGTACGTGAAGAACTGGAATCTTTGGACCGATATCGTAATTATGCTCCGCACGGTCGATGTGGTGCTGAACCGGGACGGAGCTTACTGATTCAGGCAGTAACGCCTGTCGATAATCGCTGTCAGCACAAGGCCGAGCATTTGCTCGGCTTTTTTTGCTCCAAATTTGTATCAAACCAACTGCTGTCACTGAACTATTTCAATGTGAGAGGTCAACATCGGACAAGCGGAACGGTTACCGCAGCGCTGGATCGGTGTTCGAAGGAAGCTCAGGGTCACAGGAGAACCGCCATGAAAATCGCGATTGCTGGTACGGGCTACGTGGGCCTCTCGAACGCCGTTCTGCTCGCGCAGCATAACGAAGTCGTTGCGCTCGATATTGTGCAAACCAAGGTAGATCTGATCAATGATCGGATATCCCCCATAGCCGACCGAGAGATAGTAGAGTATTTCAAAAATCATGCTCTCAATCTCAAGGCTACGACGGACAAGGCTGCTGCGTACGAAGGTGCACACTATATTATTGTTGCCACCCCCACTGACTACGACCCCGAAACTAATTACTTCAATACGGCCAGTGTCGAGAAAGTTGTTCATGAGGCCAGTGCTGCAAATCCGGATGCCATCCTGATTATAAAGTCCACCGTTCCGGTCGGATTTACCGAAAGGTTGCGGCAGCAAACCAATAATCAGAACATCATTTTTTCACCGGAATTCCTCCGTGAAGGCAAAGCGCTCTACGACAACCTGTACCCGTCCAGGATCGTGGTCGGCGAACAGAGTGAGCGTGCCAGGACCTTTGCCCACCTGTTAAGGGAGGGGGCACTGAAGAAAGACATAAAGATACTCCTGACAAACAGCACAGAGGCGGAAGCCATCAAGCTGTTTGCCAACACCTATCTGGCCATGCGTGTGGCTTATTTCAACGAGCTTGATACCTATGCCGAGACCCATGGACTGGACAGCAGACAGATTATTGAAGGTGTCTGCTACGATCCGCGCATAGGTGATCACTACAACAACCCCAGCTTCGGTTACGGTGGTTATTGCCTTCCCAAGGATACCAAGCAGCTCCTGGCGAACTATCAGAATGTACCAAGCAACATAATCAAAGCCATTGTTGACGCCAACACGACTCGCAAGGACTTTATTGCCGACTCGATAATAAAAAGAAAACCCAAAACGGTTGGCATTTATCGGCTTGTCATGAAGTCAGGGTCCGACAACTTCCGCGCATCGGCCATTCAGGGCGTCATGAAGCGTATAAAGGCTAAAGGCATCGAGATTGTCGTGTACGAGCCTACCATCAAGGAAGACTCATTTTTCAATTCACGGGTCGTGAACAATCTGGACGAGTTCAAACAATCAAGCTGCGTCATTATTGCAAACAGGATCGAAAGAGATCTGGAGGATGTGATGGATCGTGTCTATACACGGGACCTGTTCGGGCAAGATTAAACTCATTGCACACAGCGGTACTTAAATTTGAGAGCTTGGATTTGCTAGCCTGGCTGACCAGTCTTCAGAGAAGCAGTTTCATCAGGAACGTAGCCATCGTGGCTTCGGGCTCTGCCGGTGCGCAAGCGCTTACCATGCTTGCCACCCCAGTCATTACCCGGCTGTACTCCCCCGCTGAGTTCGGGATCCTAGGCATATTCACCGCCACCCTCGCCTTTCTGGCGCCTATCGCTACGTTGACCTATACCACTGCCATTGTGTTGCCACGGTCTGATAACGAGGCAAGGCAACTGGGCGTTATCAGCATTTCGCTTGCCTGTGTGACCTCCCTGGTCACACTGCTTGTTCTGCTTTCCCTCCGACATTTCGATATCGCCAATGCCCGGGATCTGCTCACTCTGGCGTTCTGCCTGCTGCTGCCCGCAGGCATGCTGCTGATCACGGCGCAGCAGATCTTCGAACAATGGATGATCCGCAAGAAGCAGTTCTCGAGTATTGCCAAGGCCACGTCCGGCCACTCCCTGTTGACCAATGCGGCAAAGATCACGGCGGGCTTCTATCACCCTGTCAGCCTCGCCCTGCTGCTGGCCCACGTGCTCGGCTTGTTTTTTCATGCCCTTTTTCTTGCCATTCCTCGGAACGGCCGTGCTTTGCTGGAAAAAGCCGATGACAGTGTAAAGACCAGTCTCCGGGCCTGCTGCGTCAAGTATGCAGACTTTCCCAAGTTTCGTGCTCCGCAGGTCGCGATCAATGCGGCATCGCAGAGCTTGCCCGTGATCATTCTGGGGATCTTCTACGGTCCGGCCGTGGCTGGCCTGTACACGCTGAGCAAATCCATCATCGGCGTCCCTTCTGCCCTGGTGGGCAAGGCGGTGGGGGATGTGTTCTATCCCAGAATCGCCGAATCGGCCCATAACGGCGAAAGCATTTCTGCCCTGAACAGAAAGGCGACTCTCGGGCTGTTGCTCATTGGCGCCCTGCCCTTCGGGTTGGTCATTGCGTTTGGCCCCACGCTCTTTGCTATCATTTTTGGCAGCGAGTGGGAGACCTCCGGTGAGTATGCCCGTTACCTGGCGTTCTGGTTCTACACCATCTTCGCCACCACCCCCTCAGCCAAGGTTCTGCCGGTCATATTCGAGCAGAAGTTTGATCTGTACTTTTCCATCTACAAGCTGATCGTCAGAACGGCTGCCATTATTATTCCGACCGTGTTTTTTCAGAACGCCATGCTTACGGTGGTGCTGCTGTCCTTTTTGAGCATGGCGATGAACCTGCAGTTTTATTTTATGGTCCAGAACAGAGCAAAACGGTATGAACAGTCCAGACACAGCTAGTATGGTCCGGATGGTACGGGACGCCGCCAGCATCATGGCGCTGGAGCAACGCGCGGACGGCTCATTCCCCCCGGGGCACAATGGCCCCCATCACGACCCTGAAACCCCTGTTAGAAATACGGCCTACTGGCTGTATACGCTGAGCTTTCTTACCAGCCGCGGCTGTACCGAGTTTGCCGTCCCTGCACACCGGGCGGCGGATTACCTGTGCAGCCAGCCGGCCAGGCCGATGAGCGCCGCCTTCCATTGCCGGACCGATCCCACCAAGGATCTGTGCAACGGCCTGGTGGGTCAGGTGTGGGTGTTGGAGAGTCTCCTGTATGCCTCACAGGCGCTAGGCCGTGAAGCTCTATTTAGCTGCGCCCGGGAAGTGTTTTATCTCCATGCCTGGGATGACCACCATTGCGGTTGGCGAAGCCTCAACGTTGACGGCTCCTACGGCCCCTTGAACGCAACCTTCAATCAGCAACTGTGGATGGCGGCGATCGCGGCGCAGATTAACGAGCCCGAGTCCTTGCGCCGGGCCGAACAGTACCTGACCCGCGTGCTGCCCGGCGCTGTAACCTATCAGGATGGCGTGATCTACCATGACAGTTACGCCACACGGCAGATCGGGCTGCGGGAAAGCCCCGCCCAGGGCGGCACGCAAACCCTCAAGCGCATACGCCGGCGCTTCAGGATGAAGGAAAAAAGGCAGCGATCACTTGGCTACCATGCATTCAATCTGGCAGCTCTGCCGCCCTTGATGCGGGCCTTCCCGCAGGACGGCTTCTGGCAATCCAGGCCTTTTCAGCGGATGACTGACGCCCACCAGCAGAGCAGCTTTCAGGGAGAGATCGACAACAAATTCTCTTTTGCCTACAACCCGGTTGGTTACGAGTACAACTACTTTCTGGCTGCCATCCAGCGTGATCTGGACCCCGGGCTGCTGGAAAAGCAGAACGCCTTGTACCAGATAGCCGACGGGCGCATCAGCCTGACCGCACCGTCGGAGGATCATCACACCACAGTGGCGCGCCTCTACGAGCTGTGCCGGCTGTTGGACACTCTTGAACCGAACGCAGGGCAAACCACCGCTTATGCAGCCAGATAGACCGATACTCTCCATTATCGTGCCCTACCGCAATGGTCTGGATGACCTCAAGCGCCTGCTTGAATCCTGCGCTAATGCGCGAGTGCGGGTATATGTGGTCGATGACAACAGCGACGCCGACCAGAGCGCCGCGCTGCTGGCAAGCCAGTTTCCAGGCGTGACCTTTTTGAAGAACGACACCCACTTGCATAACGCGGGCTGCGCAAGAAACATAGCCCTGGCCCGGGCTGAGACCGAATGGGTGTTTTTTGCAGATGCAGACGATTACTTCGTTGCCAACGGGATTTCCAGCCTGCTCGGCCAGCTAGGGAACAACGACGATAACGACGTTATCTACTTTCCTCCCACCTCGCTGAACGAACGGACAGGGCAGACCGGACAAAGGCATGCGTACTATGCGGGCCTCTGCCAGACATTCGCGGAGGAAAAGGACCCGGATCTCTTTCTGACGTTTTATGTGCCCTGGAGCAAGGCTGTCAGGCTGAGCCTGATCAGAAACCACGGTATCCGCTTTGACGAAATAGTCGCCTCGAACGACATCAACTTCTCGGCCAAGGTAGCGATTTTCTCCAGCAACCCCACCGTTGCCAGCAGCCCCGTCTACTGTGCTACGGAGAACGGCACCAGCCTGACCAGCAGCATAACTCCTCTAAAGGCGGTATCCCGGCTGAAGGCCCTTACAGGCTATAACCTGCTGCTTATGCAGAACAAAAAGCCGGCAAGATTTATGTTGAACGGCAAGCGCTACCTGTATCGCTCGTTGCCCTTGGCAATCTCCGGAAACGGAGACGCCATAGGGACCATCCTGCACTATCTGAAGCAACTACCCTCCTTCGCGGCCTACCGTTACCTGCCCTGAAATGTACTGAAACTATCCTCCACCGTTGTTGTCGGACGATTTGGGAAGGACGTACATTTCAGAACAGGGAATGCAATGACAGCTTTTTTTATATCCGTGGCGTTGATCATTTTCAGCTTTGCATTGATCTACGTGACCTCCAATAAAAAAAGTGGCATGGCCGTGCTGCTGTTCTCGATCTATCACATCTTCTTCTACCTGTTGCCGGGACTTATTCACCAGCAACAAGGCTTTTATCCTTTCTATAATCTGACCTACCAGGCCTCTGCGGAGCTGACTGCCGCGATCGTGGTCGCGCTCTATACCTGCTTTTTCTGGCTGGGCTATCTGCTCACCAAGAAACACCGGCAGGCACCCTCCCTGCGCCAGACCCTGACGGCCGAGGCTGAGCGCCGGCTGCTTTTCGTGCTCAGCCTGATTGCCCTGTGCCTGTTTCAGATCGCCCTGGTCGCCCTGCTGGGCGTCGATACCTTCATGACTCGACGCTCCGAACTGGATCGGGAAGCCTTCGGGCAGGCCTTCGCGGCTCGTGAGCTGATGCTGCTGGTAGCCCGTTCCGCCTCCTTCGCCTGCCTGTTTCTGGCTGTCTACTTCCGCAAGTCGTTGAACAACGTATTGCTCAGGGTGCTGCTCATCGGCCTGTCGACCATCCTGTTCTTCATCATCAACTACCCCCTGGCATTGCCGCGCTTTGTGCTGTTTTCCTACATCATTTTTGTTGCCTATTTCTATTACCCGATGACGCGGAAGAACAAATGGACCATTGTGCTGGTGTCGATCCTCGGTATTACCACCATCTTCCCCCTTGCCTCGCACCTGAGCCGGGGTGAAGGCGCCTTTCAGTTTCGCTTTACCGATTATTACTCGCGCAGCGGCGACTTTGACGGCTTTCAGTCCACCATCAACACCGTGCTGTACGTGCGCGAGAACGGCCTGGAATACGGCCATCAGTTGGTCAGCTCCGCCCTGGCCCTGATCCCGCGAGCCATCTGGCAAGGCAAGGCGCGCTCGACCGGCGAAATCACTTCGGCCAATGCCGGCTACGACTACACCAACATTTCCGCTCCCTTGCCAGCGGAGCTCTATATCGATTTTGGTTATCTCGGTGTGACGCTGTTCAGTCTTCTGCTAGGCATGCTGATTGCCACTATCGACAACACCTCTCACACATTGACCACCTCGGGCAGCGTCTCGGCGTCGCGCATACTGGCGATGGCTACTGTTGTTTCCTTCCTGGTTATTATCTCGCGGGGTCCGCTGCTCGGCGCCATCAACAATGTGTACATACAGATACTCATCCTTGTCGGCATCTCGAGTATCTGCAGGCTCCAGTTCAAACACGAAAACGCGAACTACAATTGACCATGGAGGAACCAGTGGCGCCCATCGTTATCTTCTGTTTCAACCGACCTGCCCATACGCGCAACATGCTCGCGAGCCTGGCTGCCAATCCGGAATTTGCCGACTCCGACACTTACATATTCTGCGATGGGGCGCGGGGCGAAAGGGATGTGGCCAATGTCGAGAAAACGATAGCGGTAGCCAGGGAGTTTATTGCCGATCCCGCCAGGGTGATTGTCAGCGGCACCAACAAGGGCCTGAAAAGGTCGATCATCGATGGCCTTGACTACGTCTTCCAGACTCATTCCACGGCCATAGTGCTTGAGGATGATCTGACCTTTTCACCGCAATTTCTCGGCTTCATGAACAGGGCCCTGGATGAATACGCAGATCAACCGAAGGTAGCCCAGGTTTCCGGCTATTCCTTTTTGGCCAGGGAAGACGACGCCTGCGTGTTCCTGCCGACGATCAACTCCTGGGGATGGGCCACCTGGAAGGACGCCTGGTTCGAGAACCATCCGGCGAAAGCCGATACAGAGAAAGCTGCCCGATTGCTGAAAAAGCGCCAGGCACGCAAGCAGTTCGACTTTGCCAGCGCCTATCCCTTTTCAAAGATTCTCCACGACCAGTTGTATGTGAAGAACACCTCCTGGGCCATCTGGTTCTACTTCAATGTCTTCACGCACAACCTGGTGACGGTCTACCCACCGCGCAGCCTGGTCAATAACGAGGGCTTTGACGGTACGGGCACCAATTGTCGCAACGCATCCAACATCAGGTTCAAGTTCAGGAACGAATCCTTCGTTTATCCGTCGACCGTGAAGTTCGACCCCAAGGTTCTGAAAACGGTAAAGCACGCAATGATTCGGGAGCGGGGTCCTTTGCGGTATGTAAATGACACCCTATGGCGCAACTTCAGAGGCTTTCATTGATTAAAGAGCGAATCATTTCAATGGCACTCAAACGCAGCCGCCGTACCTTTGTATTGGCATGGGGGTGGGCGGCTGCGTCCGGCCTGGCAGGCACCCTGATCAAGCCGTTCCTGTTCCCCTTTGCCCGGGTGGCTTTGTCTGCCCGGCTGATCGGCATGCGATCCATTGCCATCGGTCGCAACACCCTGGTGTCCAGCAGAACCTGGCTCAATGTGAACCACCCTGCCCGGGGCCGCAAATCCATTGTCATCGGCAACAACTGCATCATCGGCGAGAACAACTTTCTGTCTTCCGGCCGGCTGATCGAGATTGGCGACTATGTGATCACCGCCAAGGACTGCGCGTTCCTGGGCAGCACCCATGTCTATTCAGACCCCTGTGTGCCATACGGCTGGAGCGAGACCAGCGACCGGGACACCATCAGCGTGGGCACCAACTGCTTCTTTGGCTATGGCGCCCAGGTGATCGGTAATGTCTCGATAGGACGGGGCAGCGTGGTGGGCGCCAATGCGGTGGTCAGAACGGATGTGCCCCCGTTCTCCCTGGTGGTTGGGGATCCGGCGTCGATCATCAAGCGGTACAGCTTCCGGCTGCGGCAATGGATAAGGTGCAGCTCCGATACTCAGGAGCATGAACTGGACCACCCGGACGAGGACGAGTACCAGACCATGCTGGGCAAGGGGAACGTTCTGCTGCCTTCCGTTCTCGGCAACGACATCTTCAACAGTAGCTATTGATTACCTTATGAAGGGTGAAGCCTTGATTATCTACATAACCGGAGCCCATGGTTTTATCGGCAACCATCTCTCCCATCACCTGAAAAGCCGGCACCCGGAGGCGCTGATCGTGGGGCTGGGCCATGCCGCAGGGGAGTCGTCTACTGTGCTCACACACTTCGAGCCGGGCGAGATTGGCACGACCGTTCTGGATCGCGCGGCCGCACGGTGCGGCGCGCCGGACGTGGTCTACCACCTGGCCGGTGGCAGCTCTGTAGGCGCCTCCATGGCTGATCCCGGGCAGGACTTCAATCGCTCCGCCGTATCCACCTCCGAGGTGTGCGAGTGGGTCAGATGCAATGCAGAACAGGCTCCGATCGTGCTGTCCTCCAGCGCGGCAGTCTATGGCTCGGCGCCCCGGCAGGTATTCAGGGAGTCCGACAGCACCACCCCCTTTTCCCCCTATGGCTTCAATAAACGGATATGTGAGCTCACCCTTGAGAACTACTCGAAAAGTTTCGGCCTCAGGACCCTGTCGGTGCGGCTTTTTTCGATCTACGGCGAAGGTCTTCGCAAGCAGCTGATATGGGACGTGTGCAACAAGGTGCTGAAGAACCAAAGTGGCCGTATCGACCTGGACGGCACCGGCCTGGAAGTTCGCGACTGGCTATATGCGCCGGATGCCTGCGAGATTCTGCACAGGGCCTCGGCCATCGCGTCCAGCGATGCCCCCATTCTCAATGCCGGCCGAGGCGTCCCGGTCACGGTTGCCCAGTTTGTGGACCTCATTATCAGGACCTGGGGCTACCAGCCCGAGGTGGCCTTTACCAGCCGGGTCAGACCTGGCGATCCGAAGAGCCTGGTTGCCTGTACCGAGGCCCAGTCAGCATTGAATTTGCCCGACTTTACCTCCCTGGAGCTTGGCATACGCAAGTACGTCGAGTGGTACAGGGGCATAAAGGGGATTGCCTGATGCGCGTGGCCTTCGTTCTACCGCCAGGTGACTCCTGGACCGGCGGCATCAACTACCTGGACAACCTGTTGTCGGTGTTTTCGGAAAACCCGCAACTGGGTATCACGCCGGTTCTGTTCCATACCGCTGAAACCAATCCCGCTTACGTGCAGCGTCTCAAAAAGCACCTTGGCTCCGAGCCGATCTGCATGCCTGCCCAGGCTACCGGCAGATCTGCGCGGTGGCTCAGGGCAGCGGGCAACGCCCTTGCACTCAAAAACCGGCAGCTGGAATCGATTTTCCGGGAGCAGGATATCGACCTGGTGTTCCAGACCAGCTTCTGGTGCGGCAAGCGTTTTGTGATTCCCACCCTCTGCTGGCTGCCGGATTTCCAGCATAAACACCTGCCGCATTTCTTTACCCGATTCGGGCTGCTCAAGCGCGAACTGGGTTATCGGCTGATGTCCCTGGAGTCGTCCTGCATTCTGGTTTCAAGCCAGACATCCAGGGCTGATTGCGCCCATTTTTATCCCACCTCACGCAACAAGCTTCAGGTATTGCCCTTCCGGGTCAAACCCGGCAATCGGGTGGAACCATCAAAACGCCAGGCGGTCCTAGCTGAACACGGAATTGATAGACCCTATGTCTATCTTCCCAATCAATTGTGGCAACACAAGAACCATGAAGTCGTATTGCGGGCTATCCGCAAGACCCTTGAGACGGATCCTTCCACCAGGGTTCTGATAGTGGCTACCGGCGGGGCTGAAGACCCGAGGCATCCGGGCCACCCGGACAAGCTCTTCGACTATATAAAAACACATGAACTACAGGACCATTTTCGCTTTCTGGGCCTGGTGCCGTACGAGCACGTATCCATCCTGATGCAGGGCGCGGACTACATGATCAACCCGTCCTTTTTCGAGGGGTGGAGCACGACCGTCGAGGAAGCCAGATCCTTCGGGAAGAGCATGCTGCTGTCTGACATTCCCATCCATCGAGAACAAGTGGGAGAGGATGCCGTGTTCTTCGACCCCCATGACGCAAGCCAACTGGCCGCTCTTCTGCTCGCTGCGGCCAATCAGGAACTTGCCACACTGGATGCTGCCGCCGGACAGGAGCAATACCAGGCACTCAGAGCAGAGTTTGTGCACCGTACTGCCCACATTTTCAGAACCGCTGCAGCCAGTGGCAAATAGGACGGGAGAGATAACTATGAAAAAAGCGCTCATAACCGGAATCACAGGGCAGGACGGCTCCTACCTGGCCGAGTTTCTTTTGGAAAAGGGCTACCAGGTCCACGGTATCAAACGCAGAGCCTCATCCTTCAATACCCAACGCATAGACCATATCTACCAGGACGCCCATGTTGACCACCGCAACCTGGTCCTGCATTACGGCGATCTGACCGACTCATCGAACTTGACGCGAATCATTCAGGAGGTCCAGCCGGACGAGATATATAATCTGGCGGCCCAGTCCCATGTGGCCGTCAGCTTCGAGTCCCCCGAATACACAGCCGATGTGGATGCCCTGGGCACGCTCAGAATCCTTGAAGCCATTCGTCTTCTGGGTATGGAAAAAAAGGTCCGCTTTTATCAGGCCTCAACATCCGAACTCTACGGCCTGGTTCAGGAAACCCCACAAAGGGAGACGACGCCCTTTTATCCCCGCTCCCCCTATGCCGTCGCCAAGCTCTATGCCTACTGGATTACCGTGAACTACCGGGAAGCCTATGGCATGTATGCCTGCAACGGCATCCTGTTCAATCACGAATCACCACGGCGGGGGGAAACCTTCGTGACCCGCAAGATTACCCGGGGCCTGGCCAACATTGCTCAGGGCCACGAACAGACCCTGTACCTGGGCAACATGGACGCGCTGCGAGATTGGGGGCACGCCCGCGATTACGTCAGAATGCAATGGATGATGCTGCAACAGGAGCAGCCCGAAGACTTTGTGATCGCCACCGGTTTGCAGTACTCGGTACGCCAGTTTGTCAGCTGGTCTGCGCAGGAGCTGGGCGTGACGCTCAGGTTCGAGGGCAACGGGCTCGACGAGGTAGGTGTCGTTGCTGCGATACAGGGCGACAAGGCCCCTGAACTGGCCGTGGGCGATGTGATCGTCAGGGTCGACCCGCGCTACTTCAGACCGGCCGAGGTGGAGACGCTGCTGGGTGACCCCACCAATGCCAGAACCCGACTCGGTTGGTTACCGGAAACCACGGTGGAAGAGATGTGCGCCGAGATGGTCCGGGAGGACCTCAGGGCGGCCCGACGGCTTGCGCTGCTCAAGCGCCACGGCCACGAGGTCCCTGTGGCCGTGGAGGGTTGAAATGAGCCTGGATGCTAGCGCCCGGATCTATGTAGCCGGACATAACGGAATGGTGGGGTCGGCGATTGTCAGGCAGCTTCAGGCGGCAGGTTACCGCAACATTCTGACCGCCGACCGATCGCAACTGAACCTGCTGGACCAGCACGCCGTGCAGCAGTGGTTCGCGGCCAACCGGCCGGACCAGGTGTATATGGCGGCCGCAAAGGTCGGAGGCATCCACGCGAACAATAGCGCACCGGCGGAATTCATCTATGAAAACCTGATGGTCGAGGCCAATGTCATTCATTCCGCCCATCTGAGCGGCGTGCAGAAGCTGCTCTTTCTGGGGTCGTCGTGCATTTACCCGAAGCTGGCGCCACAACCCATGCAGGAAGAGGCCCTGCTCACCGGCCCGCTCGAGCCCACCAACGAGCCCTATGCCATCGCCAAGATTGCCGGCATCAAGCTGTGCGAGAGCTTCAACCGCCAATATGGGCGGGACTATCGAAGCGTGATGCCGACCAATCTGTATGGCCCGAATGACAACTACCACCCGCAGAACAGTCATGTGATACCCGGCTTGCTGGTGCGCTTTCACGAGGCTGTGCAGCAGAACGCCGCCAGCGTGACCATCTGGGGCAGTGGCTCCCCCCGGCGCGAGTTCCTGCACGTGGATGACATGGCCGCTGCGAGCGTGCATGTCATGAATCTGGACAGCGATACCTATCAGGCGAATACGGACCCGATGCTGAGCCATATCAATGTCGGCACCGGGTCCGATTGCACCATCCGTGAGTTGGCAGAAACCATAGCCCGCGTAACAGGGTTCAGGGGCTCGCTTGAATTCGACAGCAGCAAACCCGACGGCACGCCGCGCAAGCTCATGGATGCGTCGCGTCTGCATGCCCTGGGCTGGACCCATGAGATCGGCCTGGAGGACGGGCTGCGCGATGCCTATGAGTGGTTTCTTGCCCACCACGACACGGCAAGGACCCACTGATGAAAATCCTCCTGTACGGCATCAACTACCGTCCAGAGCTGACCGGGATTGGTAAATACACAGGCGAAATGGCGCAATGGCTCAAGGCCAACGGCCATGAGGTGACGGTAGTGACCGCCCCGCCCTATTATCCGGAATGGCGTGTGCGAGAGGGCTATCACGGGCACCGCTGGGACAAGCGACTTGAGGACGGGATCAAGGTCATTCGCTGCCCTCTGTATGTGCCTTCCCGCGTTTCGGCCCTCAAGCGCATCGTTCACCTTTCCAGCTTTGCCCTGAGCTCCCTGCTGCCTCTTTTGCTGCAAGCGCGGAGTAAACCCGACCTGGTCATCCAGGTGGCGCCGACCCTGTTCTGCTCACCGGGTGCGATTCTTGCCGCCAGGCTGGCGAGTGCCCGGTCTGTTCTGCATATTCAGGACTACGAAGTAGACGCCCTGTTCGGGCTGGGCATCGCCCGGCCCGGCAAACTGAGACGGTTTGCCTATGCGTGCGAGCGGTTCCTGTTGCGAGGCTTCGACCGGGTGTCCACCATTTCCAGCGGCATGATTCGCCGCGCCGAGGAAAAAGGCGTCGACCGCGACCGTCTGGTGTTCTTTCCCAACTGGTCCGAGACCGAGCGCTTCAGCAACGTGCCCCGGTCGGCCGCCTTATTGGCTGGGCTGAGTGTGCCTGCAGGCAAACAGGTGGTGCTCTACGCCGGCAACATGGGCGACAAACAGGGGTTGGAGCAGGTCATCGAGGCCGCGTCAGCCATGCGCGATCGTACACAGGTGCATTTTCTGCTGGTGGGCGACGGCGCCGGCAAAGAGCGGCTGGTAGATCTGGCCCGGGAGCACCAGTTGCGCAATGTGACCTTTGCACCATTGCAGTCCTACGAGCAGCTACCCAGCCTGCTCGCCTCTGCCGACGTTCATCTGGTCATCCAGAAGCGCGGCGCAGCCGATGCCGTGCTGCCCTCGAAACTGACCAATATCCTTGCAGCCGGGGGCAACGCGGTCATCACTGCAGATCCTGATACCACACTGGGCGCGCTGTGCCAGGATCACCCGGGTATCGCGGTGTGTGTGGAGCCGGAGTCGGTAGATGCGCTGATAGCCGGCATCGAGGAGGCCTTCGCCCTGCCCGAGTTCAATCAGCCTGCGCGCCGCTATGCCGAGGAATACCTGGCCAAGGACCGCATTCTGCAACGCTTTATCGCTGAGGTAACGCCAGATGTGGCTGGCCGATGAAACCTTCCGGACGGTGGTTGCCAGCACGCCCCTGGTAGCCATTGATCTGCTGGTGCGCCTGCCGGACGGCTCCCTGCTCCTGGGCAAGCGGGCAAACCCGCCGGCGCAGGGCTACTGGTTCGTGCCGGGCGGTCGGGTGCAGAAAAACGAGCCTCTGGACAGCGCCTTCCGCCGTCTGACAGAGACCGAACTGGGGGTCCCGCTGCCCCGGAGTGATGCGCGATTGCTGGGTGTGTATCAGCACTTCTACGCCGACAGCATTTTCGGGCAGAGCCCGGACACCCACTACGTGGTGATGGCCTATGTGGTGGATATCGACAGCCAGGAAAGCCTGCAGCTGCCAGTGACACAGCACGATGCGTTCCTGTGGAAATTACCCGAGAACCTTCTCGGGCATTCCGGTGTCCATCCCTATACAAGGGACTATCTTCCCGCTCTGGCACACCTTCCAAGCAAAGGACTCTGACATGTTGCAACCCGTTATCATGGCCGGTGGCTCCGGCTCTCGCCTCTGGCCTCTGTCGCGGCAGCTCAACCCGAAACAGTTTCTGCGCCTGACGGATAACACCCATTCGCTGTTGCAGCAGACCATAAGCCGGCTTGAAGGAATCGAGAAAGGCGAGCCATTGCTGATCTGCAATGAAGAACACCGCTTCCTCGCCGCGGAGCAGTTACGCCAGCTGGGCTACGAGAACGCCGCCATGATTCTGGAGCCGGTGGGCCGCAACACTGCCCCGGCCATCGCCCTGGCCGCCCTCAAACTGGTGGCCACCGGCGAAGACCCCCTGATGCTGGTACTGGCAGCCGACCATCTGATCGAGAATACCGCTGCCTTTCACCAGAGCATCAAAGAGGCGATTCCCCTCGCAGAACAGGGCAAGCTGGTGACCTTCGGCATCGTGCCCACCCATCCCGAGACCGGCTATGGCTACATCCAGCAAGGGGACGCGCTCAGCGATATCGCCTTTACCGTAGGGCGTTTTGTGGAAAAGCCAGGCCTTGAGCTGGCCCGGGAATATCTGGATAGCGGCCAGTACTACTGGAACAGCGGCATGTTCCTGTTTCGCGCGCAGCGTTATCTGGACGAGCTCAAGCTCCACCGTCCCGACATTCTGCAGGCCTGTCAGCAGGCCATGCAGAACCCGGTGCAGGATCTGCATTTTACCCGGATCGATGCTGACGCCTTTGCAGCCTGCCCGGAGGATTCCATCGACTATGCGGTGATGGAACAGACGGCGGACGCCACCATGGTGACGCTGGACGCCGGCTGGAGCGATATCGGCAGCTGGTCCGCCCTCTGGGAGGTCAGCGACAAGGATGAACTGGGCAATAGCCTGCAGGGTGATGTCATCACCCAGAACACCCACAACACCCTGGTACGATCCGAGAATCGGCTGGTCGCTACGGTGGGTGTCGATGATCTGGTGATTATCGAAACCAAGGACGCGTTACTGGTGGCACGCAAGGATCGGGTGCAGGACGTGAAAAAAATAGTCGAAGCCATCAAGGCCGACGGACGCCACGAATATGCCAACCACCGCGAAGTCTACCGCCCATGGGGGCTGTACGACTCCATCGCCGATGGCCAGCGCTATCAGGTGAAGTGCATCACCGTGAAGCCGGGCGCCAAACTATCCGTGCAAATGCACCATCACAGGGCAGAGCACTGGATCGTGGTGAGCGGCACGGCCCAGGTAACCAACGGCGACAATACCTATCTGGTAACCGAGAACCAGTCGACCTACATACCGGTCGGGCAGGTCCATTCACTGGAGAACCCCGGCGTCATCGATCTGGAGTTGATCGAAGTGCAGTCCGGATCCTACCTCGGAGAAGACGATATCGTCAGACTGGAAGACAAATACGGAAGAGCGGAGCCCCATTAGCGAATTGATACATTCAATCTTCATTGAACCGTAGGCTGTGACTGAAGTCTCAGTTTCTGGTGACCCCATTATCGACCAGCTTACGGGATAAGTTTCGTTTGAAGGAGGAATGTTCAACAATGATAAACCGAGACAATGGGATCATACGGTCGAACGAGCCTTTCCTTGCCATTATGCACCGATGGTTCGATCTCTTTGTTATTGCGGTCGCCTTCTTCATAGTCCTGATATGGCAGAACAGCAACCATCGCGCAGAGTATTGGGTAAGCCTACTTGCGACGCTAATTCTTTTTTATGTGATCAACGACTTTAGTCGTCTTTACGGTTCCTGGCGTGGCGAGCACCGACTCGTAGAACTTCGTAAAGTGACTGGAAACTTGTTTTTTGCATTTTCCATAATGTTTGTAGTTGACTACTTTATCTTTCAAAGTAACCGTCTTCCCGATGCTGATAAGATTGTATGGTTTACCCTCGGTTTGGCCGGACTGCTGAGTTATCGTATTTTCTTTCGTGTCGGGATGCGGAAGCTACGAGCTAGTGGTTATAACACCCGTACAGTGGCCATTGCAGGTAGCGGCGAGCTTGGCCGTCGACTGGCGGAAAATATTATTGCCAGCCCGTGGATGGGGCTCAATGTGGTCGGGTTCTACGACGACAAGTCAGGTGATCCTGTGACTCTCGAGGAAGATGGGCAGGTCATCTCCACCAGAGGCACCATGCAGACGCTTGTCCAGGACACAAGGGCAGGCATGATCGACAAGATATACATCACCCTGCCCATGCGTGCCGAAGAGAAGATCCGCTGCCTGCTGGATGAACTCAGCGATACGACGGCCTCTGTGTACCTGATTCCCGACGTGTTCGTGTTTGATCTGCTGCACGCCCGCAGCGAAAGCATCAACGGCCTGCCCAGCATCAGTATCTTCGACACTCCGATGGACGGGGCTAACGGTTTCGTAAAACGAATTGAAGACGTAATTTTGTCCTTGGTCATCTTGGCGATAATTGCCGTACCCATGCTCCTGATTGGATTATGTGTCCGCCTCACCTCTAGCGGTCCTGCTCTCTTTAAACAGCAACGGTATGGTATTGACGGCAAGCCGATCGAAGTGTGGAAATTTCGCAGCATGAGGGTAATGGAGAACGGCGGTAAGGTTAGACAGGCCACCCCAGGCGATGATCGGATCACACCATTCGGTGCCTTTCTGCGGCGGACCTCGCTGGATGAATTACCGCAGTTTCTGAATGTGCTACGCGGCGAAATGTCCATCGTCGGCCCCCGCCCACACGCGGTGGTCCACAATGAGGAGTACCGCAAGCGCATAAGCGGCTACATGCTGCGCCACAAGGTGAAGCCAGGCATCACCGGCTGGGCCCAGGTGAACGGCTGGCGCGGTGAAACCGATACCCTGGACAAGATGCGCAAGCGGGTTGAGTGTGATTTGGACTATATACGGCACTGGTCTTTGTGGCTGGATCTCAAGATCGTGTTCCTGACCGTGTTCAAAGGGTTTATCAACAAGAACGCGTATTGAGAAAGCCCTTGGTGGGAGCGGCGGCCGCTCCTAACGGACATTTGTGCGGACATCGTCATCCTCGCGAAGGCGGGGATCCATTTTGGGTTTGAAAAAAGCGGGATTCAGCCTTTTGTGTGCGGGGTGGCTGCGCCACCTTTTGTCGAGGTGGAACTCGACGATCCCAGGGGTGCGCTCCCGGGAGGGCCGAGTTCCATCTCGGCTAAAGGGGTAGCAGGAGAGCAAGCTCATCGAGATGGAACTCGACGATCCCAGGGGTGCGCTCCCGGGAGGGCCGAGTTCCATCTCGGCCAAAGGGGTAGCAGGAGAGCAAGCTCATCGAGATGGAACTCGACGATCCCAGGGGGGGGCATCTGGGGAGGGCCGAGTTCCATCTCGGCCGTTTGAGTAGCTGCGCTACTTTTGTCGAGATGGAACTCGACGGTCCCAGGGGTGCGCTCCCGGTAGGCCTCGTCATCCCCGCGAAGGCGGGGATCCATCTTGGCCGGGTTATTACTGATTCTTGATAAAGTCGATCAACCCGTTGGTTGAGCTGTCCAGCGGAAACTCGGGCTCGGCTTCATTGCGAATCACGCCCAGGGTTTCGGTGGCGATCTTCTTGCCCATCTCTACACCCCACTGGTCAAACGGGTTGATCCCCCAGATCACCGACTGGGCAAACACCTTGTGCTCGTAGGCCGCAATCATCGCCCCCAGGCTGAAGGGGCTGAGCTCCTTCAAGAGAATCGTCGAGCTGGGCTGGTTGCCGCGGTAGCGTTTGTAGTCCGGCAGTTCACCCTCGCCCTTCAGGGCATCCTCACCCAGGGCCAGCAGACGTGACTGGGCCAGGCAGTTGGCCAGGGCCAGTTCGTGCTGACGTACCAGCTCTTCCGAATCACTRTTGTGCATGGCYTCGTGATACCGCAGCGCGGGRGCGATAAAGTCGCAGGTCACCACCTCSGTGCCCTGGTGCAGCARCTGATAGAACGCGTGCTGSGCRTTCGGGCCYACCTCRCCCCAAAGCACSGGGCAGGTATGCGTCTGCACCATCTGGCCATCRCGGGTCACTGATTTGCCGTTGGATTCCATCTCRAGCTGCTCGAGATAGGACGGCAGYTTCTCCAGACGACCRTCGTAGGGCAGGATCGCGTGGGCATTGATRYTCAGGCAGTTGGTGTTCCAGATRCCGATCAGYGCCATMAGCACCGGGATGTTGCTCTCCCAGGGCGCACTGCGAAAGTGGTTGTCCATCAGGTGCGCGCCGGCCAGCAGTTGCTGGAAGCCGATCATGCCGATRCGCAGGGCCACCGGCAGRCCGATRCAGGACCACAGSGAATAGCGCCCACCGACCCARTCCCAGATCTGYAGCTGGTTCTCGTGGTGGATGCCCCAGTCRTTCATYTTCTSCTCGGCCGAGGACACGCCGATRAAGTGGCARTGCATCAGCTCGTCACCGGCRCCCAGGCTGCGCYCCAGCCAGGCCTTGGCGGTGTTGGCGTTATACAGCGTATCCACCGTGGTGAAGGACTTGGACGAGACGATGAACAGGGTGTTCTGCGGCTTGAGCAGCTTGAGCAACTGGGCCAGCTGACTGCCGTCCATGGAGGACGCAAAATGGATACCCAGGGGCTTGTCACGAATCAGCGTGGAGTCGTTCAGCGCCCGGCTGACCATCAGCGGGCCCAGGTCCGACCCCCCTACCCCGATATTCACCACATCGGTGATCACCTCACCGGTCATGCCCCGCCACTGACCGTTGTGGATCTTGCGGACCATGCCGCCCATCTTTTCCAATTGCGATTGCACGCTGGCAAATACGCCTGGTGAAGGATCATGCAGGGCGGTGTCCGCCGGCACGCGCAGCGCCCAATGCATCGCTGCCCGGTTCTCGGTGCAGTTGATTGGTTCGGCACTGAACAGTCGGCCGATCCAGGTCTTGAGGTCGCAGGCGTCGGCCAGGGCGCCGAGCTTGTCCAACGCGGCGGCGTCCAGGCGCTGCTTGCTGTAATCCAGCAGCATGGGGCCGTGTTTCACATTCAGGGTTTTGAAACGCTCGGGATCGGCTGCGAACATCTCGGCCAGGTGGGTGTTCTCCAGCCGCCTGGCTTCGGTGCCCAGCTCTGACCAGGCCTGCTGAATAGCCGTACTGCCGGTGTCCGGTATTGCCTTGAACGCGTTCATCGACCGACTCCGTAATAGGTAAAGCCATATTCCCGCACGGTGGCAGGGTCATAGATATTGCGACCATCCAGCAGAACCGGGCTCCGCATCAGTTGCCTGAGGCGCTCGAAATCGGGGCTGCCGTACTGCGGCCAGTGCGTGAGCACCATGAGTCCGTCGGTGCCTTCGGCGGCGGTGTAGGGGTTGCTGGCACTGACCAGATCGGCGCGACTGCCGTAGTGCTCGAGTAGCGCCGGAATGGCTTCCGGGTCGTGGATCTGCACCCGTGCACCCTGTGCCCACAAGGCTTCGAGTACGCGCAGCACCGGTGCATTATCGATGCGGCCAGTGCCCGGTTTGAAGGCAGCGCCCCAGATGCCGATGGTGCGCCCCTTGAGATCGGTGCGGTAGTGCTTCCAGAGCTTGCGGAACAGCAGATCCTTTTGCCGTTCGTTGATCTGCAGTACCTCGGTCAGCAGCTCCGACCCCACACCGCTGGCCTTGAGGGTATCCACCAGGTTGACCACGTTATTGGCAAAGCCCGGCCCACCAAAGCCGACACCCGGATACAAATAGGCCGGCCCGATGCGCGGGTCCGCTGCCACGCCCTGGCGCACGTGTTCGATGTCCACGCCCAGGGAATCAGCCAGGTTGGCCATATCGTTCATGAAGCTGATGCGGGTCACCAGCATGCCGGTAATCGTGAGCTTGGTGAATTCGGCCTCGCGCTCGGTCATGACCAGAAAGCGGTCTACCTCGCGACTGAAGGGCCGGAAGATTTCCTTGACCTTGAGTTCCGCATGGCCATCGCTGCAGCCCAGGATGATCTGTGACGGTTTGCGCAGGCCGTCGATAGCGGAGCCTTCCTGCAGGAAGTCCGGCAGGCAGACCACTGCGCTCTTGTTTTCTGGCGTCTCCAGCTTGATGCGCGATTGCAGCAGCTCGGTGAAGCCGACCGGGAAAGGCGACTGGTTGATGATCAGCCAGCGGCGATCCGGCTTCTGGGTCAGGCGCTGGACAATATTCTCGGCTGCCGTTTCGTCACCGGTATTCAGGGCCAGGAATACTGCGCGACTGTCTTCACCCGGCAGGGTGCTGAACTCGGAAAAGTTCAAACGGCCAGCGGTGTTCTGGCTGCTGATCAACTTACGCAGACCAGGCTCGCTGTAGGCCGCATGGTTGGCTAGCACGCGTTCGCGCACTCGGCCATAGGGCAGGCGCAACGTCACATCGTGACCGACTGATGCCAGTCCGGCGGCTGTCACCAGCGCGCACAGGGTATCTCCGTATACATCCAGATGCATGGCAGCCTGGCCTCGGTCAGTTGTGGGCGCGGATCAGTTGGGCGAACTCTTCACCCACCTGGGGATGACGCAGGGCATACGCCAGGGTGGCCTGCAGGTAGCCGATCTTGCTCCCACAGTCGTAGGTCTTGCCCTGCATGCGGTAGGCGTCCACGCTCTGCTCACGCATCAGGGCGGCAATGGCGTCGGTCAGTTGAATTTCGTTACCGGCACCGGGCTGGGTGGTCTCCAGCAGATCGAAAATCCGCGCGGGCAGCACATAGCGGCCGACTACGGCCAGATCCGAGGGGGCGTCGGCCTGGGCCGGTTTTTCCACCACCCCGGTCATGGTGCAGCTCTCACCGGCAGAGGGCGGCTTGCCATCCAGGGAAACGACACCGTATTGCGAGACCTTGTCCATCGGCACCTGCTCGACCATGATCTGCGCATGCTTGGTTGCACCAAAATGGCGCACCATGGTGGCCAAATCTGGTTCACTGCCGGCGGGCTGAAAGTAATCGTCG